>NZ_JQLL01000001.1:0-1452500 GCF_000744185.1 Carnobacterium funditum DSM 5970
GTCCGGAAATACCAAAGTGAGTGAAAATCATATCCATTTGATGGCTGATGACTTTTTTTCCTTTTTTATTCATCACACTTAAAGTCACATCTCGCAGAGAAAGTCCTTGTAAGGTTTTATCTTCAATAAAAGGTTCATCTGATAAGACAGGGACTTCTGTTGGGTAAAGAGGTTTGATACTGTGACCAGCTTTCTTAGCCCACTTGTACCCATCACCTGTTGAACCAGTTCTAGGCATAGCTCGTCCACCAGTTGAAAGAATGATTTTTTTAGCAGATAATTCACGGTTGTCTTTAAGAATCAATCCCGTTACTTTTTTATCCTCAAACAAGATAGTTTCAACTGGTGCATCTGTATAAATAGCAATAGACAATCTATCCATTATGACAATCAAAGCTTCTAAAACCGTTCGAGACTTATCAGTAGTGGGAAACATTCGACCATGATCTTCTTCTTTTAGTTTAACGCCATTTGAGCGAAAGAAGTCTATAATATCGTAATTATCGTATTGATGAAAAGCGCTGTAAAGGAAACGACCATTTCCAGGGATGTGTGCAACAATTTCTTCTTTATCACGGTTATTGGTGACGTTGCACCGACCTCCGCCAGTAACAAGCAACTTACGACCAAGGGTTTTATTTTTTTCGACGACGGCAACTTTAGCACCATTTTCGGCCGCTGAAATAGCTGCCATCATACCACTCGTGCCACCGCCAACTACGATTACATCGTAATCTGTCATGACTATTCCTCTTTTCTATTGGACAAATTGATTTGTTTAGCTTAGCACATTTTGACAATCAATTCCATGTATCTAGTAAAAAAAAGTAGTGAAAGCATTTATATGTTGTAGAATACCGTGTATCCTTGTTATGATAGAGCAGTTGAAAGAAAAAAGAATAGAAAAGAGGATTATCATGGAGGTCTTAATTGCGCTAATTCCAGCTTTTGCTTGGGGCAGCATTGGGTTAGTAAGTGGGAAGTTAGGCGGAACGGCACAGCAGCAAACTTTAGGAATGACAATTGGATCCTTCGTCTTTGCAATAGGTGCTTATATAGTATATCAACCTGCTTTTGAAGTGCAAATTATGATTGTTGGATTAATATCAGGTTTATTTTGGACACTTGGTCAAAATAAACAATTTAAATCAATGAAATTGATGGGTGTATCGAATACATTGCCAGTTTCTACTGGGCTGCAACTGATGGCAAATACCTTAGCAGGAGTCTTATTGTTTCGCGAATGGACAAGTAGTCGAGACCTTTTTTTAGGAGTCCTTGCATTGGCATTGTTGATTATAGGCGTTCGACTTACGACAATAACAGATCAAAAAGATTCAGGTAATGAAGCCATTTCAGTAAAAAAAGCTTGGATGAAAACTTTAGCCTTATCCACACTAGGGTACGCTACGTATACGATTATTATTAATGCTTCAGGAGTAGATGCCTTAGCGGTTATTTTGCCACAATCGATAGGGATGGTAATAGGTGCCTTGCTATTTTCTAGAAAAGAAAAAATTTGGAATCACTACACTGCACGAAACATTCTTACAGGTCTTATCTGGGGTGTTGGAAATATCTTTATGCTCATTTCTATGAAAGCAATCGGATTAGCTGTTAGTTTTTCTCTGTCACAAATGGGCATCATTATTTCTACATTAGGTGGAATATGGTTTCTTGGAGAAACTAAATCAAAACGCGAATTTAAATACATCATTTTAGGTTGTTTATTAGTCATCAGTGGTGGAATTGTTTTAGGTTATTTGAAATCATAAAAGACAGGTAGGTTGAAGAATGAAGCTTTTTCGTAAAAAACCATTGAATACAGCATCACTTGCAAAGTCATTATTAAGAAAAGAATTGAAAACATTTGATTTAATTTTATTAGGATTAGGAGCAATTGTTGGAACAGGAATATTTGTAATCACAGGTACAGCAGCTGCAAATACAGCAGGTCCAGCCTTGATTATTTCGTTTGTCATTGCAGCATTTTCGTGTACATTATCAGCTTTATGTTATGCGGAATTTGCTTCCAGGGTACCAATTGGTGGTGGAGCTTATGGGTATATTTATACAATATTTGGCGAAATAGTTGGTTGGTTAGTCGGTTGGCTACTCATTTGTGAATACCTATTAGCCAATGCATCGGTTGCTTCTGGCTGGTCAGGATATGTTCATGGATTTTTAGAAGGCTTAGGTATCAATTTCCCACAAGCTTTACGAGCATCTTATAACCAAGCTAACGGAACTTACGTTGATATTATTGCTATAGTTATTACATTACTGGTGACCTACTTAGTAGCACAAGGAGCAAAAAAAGCTTTGCAATTAAATAATGTGATGGTCATTGTAAAGTTTAGTTTAATTGCCTTATTCATTTTAATTGGGATGTTTTACGTAAAGCCAGTTAACTGGATACCGTTTATGCCATTCGGATTAAAAGGTGTGACTTCAGGTGCAGCAATTGTCTTTTTTGCCTTTTTAGGGTTTGATGCAGTCAGTACAGCCGCTGAAGAAGTGAAGAATCCACAAAAAGATGTACCAAGAGGAATAATTGGGTCACTCGGCATTGCCACTATTTTATATATTGGAGTGACACTTGTGTTAACTGGCTTAGTCCCTTATACGCAATTAAATGTGAAAGATCCAGTAGCCTTTGCAATGAGATTTATTGGACAAGACTTAATTGCCGGTATGATTTCAGTAGGAGCTATTTTAACATTGTTAACGGTTTTAATATCTATGACATATGGGCTAGCACGCTTAATTTATGTTATTAGTCGAGATGGTTTGTTGCCTATTAGCCTTAGTCATGTAAATGAAAAAACTAAAACACCCTATAAAGCAACGATAGTAGTAGGGGTTTTTTCAGCAATACTAGCAGGGATCATTCCTTTAGAGCAGTTAGCAGCAGTAACCAATATTGTTACTTTAATGGTGTTTGTTATTATAGCAGCAGGTATTCTGAAATTAAGAAAAGAATATGGACAACCAAAACCAGGAGAATTCAAAGTTCCATGGGTTCCATTCTTCCCAATCTTATCCATCGTAGTCTGTGTGTATCTGATGACTCAATTATCCCTATCCGTTTGGCTTATGTTTATCATCTGGGTCACATTAGGACTAGCAATCTATTTCTTATACGGCCACAAACACAGCAAGCTCAATTAAACCAAGATGCGAAGCGCTCTGTTTAGGTATGAAAGAAAAATAGAAAATGGCAAAGAGGATGCTTTTTATCCTCACAGCCAGTTATCTTTTTTCCGAATACCTAGAGCGCACAGCTCAATTAAACCAAGATGCGAAGCGCTCTGTTTAGGTATGAAAGAAAAATAGGAAATGGCAAAGAGGATGCCTTTTATCCTCACAGCCAGTTATCTTTTTTCCGAATACCTAGAGCGCACAGCTCAATTAAACCAAGATGCGAAGCGCTCTGTTTAGGTATGAAAGAAAAATAGAAAATGGCAAAGAGGATGCTTTTTATCCTCACAGCCAGTTATCTTTTTTCCGAATACCTAGAGCGCACAGCTCAATTAAACCAAGATGCTGAGAACAACGTTTAGTTTCGATAAGAAAATAGGAATCAGTCAAAGAGGATGCTTTTTATCCTATTGACTGGTTATCTTTTTCTCGAGAAACGGTTGTTCAAAGCTCAATTAAACCAAGATGCGAAGCGCTCTGTTCAGGTATGAAAGAAAAATAGGAAATGGCAAAGAGGATGCTTTTTATCCTCACAGCCAGTTATCTTTTTTCCGAATACCTAGAGCGCACAGCTCAATTAAACCAAGATGCTGAGAACAACGTTTAGTTTCGATAAGAAAATAGGAATCAGTCAAATAGGATGCCTTTTATCCTATAGACTGGTTATCTTTTTCTCGAGAAACGGTTGTTCAAAGCTCAATTAAACCAAGATGCGAAGCGCTCTGTTTAGGTATGAAAGAAAAATAGGAAATGGCAAAGAGGATGCCTTTTATCCTCACAGCCAGTTATCTTTTTTCCGAATACCTAGAGCGCACAGCTCAATTAAACCAAGATGCGAAGCGCTCTGTTTAGGTAGGAAAGAAAAATAGAAAATGGCAAAGAGGATGCTTTTTATCCTCACAGCCAGTTATCTTTTTTCCGAATACCTAGAGCGCACAGCTCAATTAAACCAAGATGCGAAGATCAACGATTGGTTTCGATAAGAAAAACGAGTGATTCAGATATTCTGCCTATTTTATTTTTTAATCAGCTCCTGAATTAGGTGTAGCTTTTCTTGCAAGCTGCTAAATGTCTATTGTGACGATACTTTTAACAAAATTTATTAGAATCGCCTTAATGGCAGCGTTAACACTAATTTCGTGAATTCATCAGTTGGTGAGACAGTGAAGAGCTTGTAAAGTAGTCTTTCATAATGGACAAGTTCGAGATGAAAAATAAATAACTCGTCGAATATACAAATGAATACTAAATAGGAGAATTTATCGGTTTTGATAAAAAAATAATTAAGAAATAATAAAGAAATAGCGAAGCCAGTTAGAAAAGTCACAATAGTGATTTTTCTAACTGGTTTTATGCTATAATTGCCTTCATTACAAAAATGAACAATAGAAATGTAGGGATGTAGAGATGGCTTTTGTAGAAATTATTGAAGAATATAAACGTTATAAAATGGGAGATACAGTTATATCTGCCAATGATGGTATTTCTTTTGAAATTAAACAAGGTGAATTTGCTGTTATTGTTGGTCCTAGTGGAGCCGGAAAATCAACCGTATTGAATATTTTAGGCGGCATGGATCAAGCCGATGAAGGACAAGTTAAAGTAGACGGAGTAGATATCGCTCAGTTTAATAAAAAACAGCTAACGAAATACAGACGTGATGATGTAGGTTTTGTTTTTCAATTTTATAATCTAGTTCCTAATTTAACAGCCAAAGAAAATGTTGAATTAGCAGCAGAAATATCAAAAAATGCATTAGATGCTGAAGAGGTTTTGCGTGAAGTTGGATTAGGTGCGCGTTTAGATAATTTTCCGGCACAATTATCGGGAGGCGAACAACAGCGGGTTGCCATTGCTCGCGCGCTAGCAAAGCAACCCAAATTATTGCTTTGTGATGAACCAACAGGCGCCTTAGACTATGAAACGGGTAAACAAATTTTGAAATTACTACAAGATACCTGTGTTGATACAGGGACGACCGTTATTGTTATTACACATAATCAAGCTATAGCACCAATGGCAGATCGAATAATTGAAATTAATAATGCTAAAGTACGTAAAACAACATTGAACCCTCACCCTACAGCTGTAGCAGATATCGAATGGTAGGGGGGAGATAATATGAAAAAGAAAGCATTATGGAAAGATATTTTTAAGGAGATATGGCAATCCAAAGCTCGTTTCCTTTCTATATTCGCGATTATCACTTTAGGAGTCGCTTTTTTTGCTGGAATTAAAGCGACCGGCCCTGACATGATTGATACAGCAGATCATTACTATCGGGATAAAAACTTGATGGATCTCAAAGTAGTGTCTACTTATGGTTTGGAAGATTACGATATAAAGCAGCTTAAATCAGTGAAAAATGCTAATGTGCGCGGTGCGTACAGTCAAGATGTCATTCTAGAAGACAGTGGATTAGTTACAAAAGTTTTTAGTTATCCTGAAAATGGTGCCGAAGAATCAAATCAGTACGCCATAGTATCAGGAAGATTGCCTAGTAAATCAGGCGAAATTGCTTTGGATGCAACAGGAGAATACACTTCAAATTATTCTGTTGGAGATCAAATTGAGTTGTCAACAGATGATAAAGAAAATCCATTATCTAAAAAATTAACGACTACAAGTTATGAAGTAGTAGGATTTGTAAACAATCCACAATACATTGAAAATTTTACTAGAGGAAACAGCACAGTAGGAAAAGGGTCGTTAGATGGATTTGCAGTTATACCAGAGAAAAATTTTGATCTGGATGTTTATACAGAAGCTTACTTAACTTTTTCAGATACAAAATCACTACAAGCTTATTCAGAAGAATATGAAGACAAAGTTGATGAGTACCAATCTGAAATTGAAAATATGACAAAAGAATTACCACAAAATCGACTAGAGAGTATTCAAAAAGAAGCACAAGTTGAAATAGATAAAGGCCAAAAAGAAGTCGATGTAGCAAAAGAAAAATTAGCAGATGGACAAATAAAATTAGACGAAGCTCAAACAGAATTAAAACAAGGTTTTGCAGATTACGAAGAAGGTCTTGAAAATTTCAAAAAAGAAATCAGCGACGCACAAGCTGAGATCAATAAAAATAGTGAAAAAATTGAAGATGCCAAAAAAGAATTAGCTGATCAAAAAGAAAATCTAGCAGCTGGGCAAGCTGAATTAAATAAGGCTAAACAATCATTCAATGAGCAAAGGAAATCAGCAGAAGCCGAACTAGCTACTGGTGAAAAAGAATTAGCTACTAATCAACAAAAACTAGATGAAGGTTTTAAAGCAGTTAATCAAGCTAAAGCAGAAATCGAAACTGGCAAGCAAGCTATTCAAGAGGCACAAACAACAATAAATGCTAAATTGAATGAAATCGATCAAAGCGAAAAACAAATGTCAAATCAAAAGCAACAACTTGAACAAGATCAAAAAGAGCTGGACCAAGCCAAACTAGAAATTGAAAATGGGAATGCATTGGTTGGTTACTTTGAAGAATTAATTCAAAAATCAGTCGATTCTATTACAGAGAATGAACAAACTGAGGCGCTTATAAGAGCTCAAGAAGCAGATAAGATGTTTGGGACTGCGTTACAACAACAACTGACAGATTTATTTACTGGTAACGCTGGTTCAGCAGAAGTAATAAAAGCATCATTAGCCAAGCTTACGGGCTCGATTACTGAAAGTGGAAAAGCTTTAATAGCCAAACAAGCAGAGATTAATCAAGGTAAGGCAACAATAGAAGCAACTGAGAATGAGTTAGCCAAAGGCAAAGAGACCATTAAACAAAGTCAAGCTGAACTGAATGAACAAAGTAAAGCCGTTCAAGCCGGCGAACCTGAGGTAAAGAGTAAATTAGCTGAATTAGAGGCCGCTCAAGTTCAACTAAATCAAGCCAAAGAAACTTTTGAACAACAAAAAGCAAGTGCCAGAGAAAATTTAGCTGCTGGTGAAAATGAAATTGCTGAAAATCAACAAAAAATTAATGCAGGTGAACAAGCGATTCAAGAAGCAGAAACAGAATTAGTCGAAGGTGAAAACCAAGTAGCTCAAGGTCGAGAAACATTAAAAACAGAGCAAGCTAAAGGGGAAGCTGAATTAGCAGAAGCAAAAGAAACATTGGATAAAGGCCAAGTTGATTATGACAAGGCAGCAAAAGAATTTGAAATGAAAAAGAAAGATGCTATAGAAAAAATTGCAGATGGTGAAGCAGATTTAGTTGATGCAAAACAAAAATTAGCTGATCTTGCAAGACCAGAATATTTTGTCTTTGATCGTACGGTTAATCCAGGCTACAAAGAATACAGCGATAATGCTGAACGAATATCTGCTATTGCGCAGGTGTTCCCAGTATTTTTCTTCTTGATTGCCGCATTAGTTTCTCTTACAACGATGACAAGAATGGTAGATGAACAACGATTACAAATTGGAACATTAAAAGCTTTAGGGTATAGCAATTGGGATATCTCTAAAAAATTCCTCGTCTATGCGTCACTTGCTAGTGTAATTGGGACAATTATTGGCTTATTAATAGGTTATCAAGTATTTCCAGGTGTTATTTTTAATGCATATGGTTCATTGTATAATTTACCTGATATTCGAATTACTTACTATATCAGTTATGGCTTAATTTCGTTCTTAATTGCCATTCTTTGTACGGTAGCTTCGGCCTATGCAGCTACGAGAGTGGCTTTACAAAGTAATGCGGCTACTTTAATGCGACCAAAAGCGCCGAAAATAGGGAAACGCATTTTGTTAGAACGAATTCCATTCATATGGAACCGGATGGGCTTCATTCAAAAAGTTACAGCTCGTAACTTATTCCGCTATAAACAACGGATGTTGATGACTGTTTTAGGAGTAGCTGGCTGTACAGCATTGATTTTAACTGGCTTCGGCTTATCTGATTCTATTGCGGACATTTCAAGTTTACAATACGGGAAAGTGATGCAATATGATGCAATTGTTGCTTTTAATGTAGATGCAACTAAAGGAGAACAAGAAGAATACCAGGAATTAATCAATTCGCAAACCAAAATTACTAATAATATGGACGTATTACAAGAGGCTTATACTGTTTCGGAAAAAGACGTGAATACTCAAGATGTAACTGTTTTTGTTCCAGAAAATACGGAACAATTATCAGAATATATTGTACTAAATGATCGAAAATCAGGGGAGGTTTATTCGCTACCTGATGAAGGAGTAATCATTACCGAGAAGTTAGCAAAATTATTTGATTTAAAAACAGGTGATACGATAACCTTGAAAGATGAAAATAATAAAAATGTTGATACGAAAGTCAAAAAAATTGCAGAAAACTATGCTGGGCATTACGTATTCATGACAAAAGAATACTATAAAGACCTATTTGAAAAAAGGCCAGCATATAATACACAATTGTTAACTTACCAAGAAGATAAATCTTTTGAAGATAAACTAGGTAGCGATCTAACAGCTCAACCAAATGTTGCAGCGGTTAGTTTTGTACGACAAGTTAGCGGTGCAGTAGATGACACAATGGCTAGTCTAGCAATCGTTACGTTGGTATTAATTATATCAGCAGGGTTATTAGCGTTTATAGTATTATACAATCTAACAAATATAAATGTCTCAGAACGAATTAGAGAACTATCAACGATAAAAGTTTTAGGATTTTTTGATAAAGAAGTAACAGCCTATATTTATCGAGAAAACATTATTTTGACAGTCATGGGAATAGCCGTAGGATCCTTGCTAGGAGCACTTCTACACGGATTCGTCTTAACGACTGCGGAAATAGATATGTTAATGTTTAGCCCCGATATCCAACTACTAAGTTTTGTTTATTCAGGCTTATTGACATTACTATTCTCAGGAATCGTCATGTACGCCATGCATATCAAATTAAAAAATATAGATATGATAGAAGCCCTAAAATCAGTAGATTAAACCAAGATGCGAAGCGCTCTGTTCAGGTATGAAAGAAAAATAGGAAATGGCAAAGAGGATGCTTTTTATCCTCACAGCCAGTTATCTTTTTTCCGAATACCTAGAGCGCACAGCTCAATTAAACCAAGATGCTGAGAACAACGTTTAGTTTCGATAAGAAAATAGGAACCAGTCAAATAGGATGCATTTTATCCTATTGACTGGTTATCTTTTTCTCGAGAAACGGTTGTTCAAAGCTCAATTAAACCAAGATGCGAAGCGCTCTGTTTAGGTATGAAAGAAAAATAGGAAAATAAAAAACTGGACCTCAGAATGTACCGACCCCTAGAAGTTAGACCTAAAAAATCTAACTTTTGGGGGTTTTTCATATGGCAAAATATACATTTGAACTTAAACTAGAAATCATTCAAGCCTATTTACGTGGTGAAGGGGGATATGGAACACTAGCGACTAGGTTTGGGGTTTTACACGCATACCAGGTTCGTATGTGGGTTAATAGTTATAAACAGTTTGGCGAAGAAGGACTTATGAGAAAAAGGAAAAATAATTCTTATTCTATTCAATTCAAAACAAATGCGGTAGAATTATATTTAACTACAGAGATGTCCTACTTTGAATTAGCGAATTTCCTTGAAATCACTAATCCTTCTATTCTTACACGTTGGGTAAAGGAATATCGTCATTATGGTATTCAAAGGCTCTCTAAACAACAAGGGAGGCCACCGAAGGTGTCTGATAAAAAAGATAAAGTCATTATCTCTGAAAAGCTGCCTAATAAAGTAGAAACAACCCGAATCCAAGAACTTGAAAGACAAAACCGCGCTTTACAAATTGAGATTGCTTGTTTAAAAGAATTGAGGAGGTTGCGTCGCGAGGAAACTCGACTAGAAATGAAGTTATCTCAAGAATCATCCACAACCTCCGAAGAGACTTCCAATTAAAAGAAATTCTTGAGGTTCTTAAATTTCCAAAATCAACTTACATGTATTGGCAAAAGAGATTCAATCGGCCTAATAAGGATGAAGAAGATGAAAAATTATTACTTCAAATTCGTAAAGATCATAAGGATTATGGGTATCGTCGTGCACAAAAAGAGATGGAAAAGCGAGGACGCAAAGTAAATAAAAAGAAAGTTCAACGATTAATTAAAAAGCTAAAAATCCAAGTACACTCTTATACTCGTAAATCACGTAAGTATAGTTCGTATAAGGGGACTGTTGGTCGCATAGCGAAAAATAATATCCACCGCCGGTTCTATACTAATGTAGTTCATCAAAAAATCACAACGGATACGACTGAATTCAAATACTTTGAGACGGATAAAAACGGTGTTATCCGTCAGGGAAAGCTCTATTTAGACCCTTTCTTAGATATGTATAATAGTGAGATCATCTCTTATCGTATTTCAAAAAGACCTACTGCATTAGCAATAATGGGGGCTCTTGAAGAGGCTATCGAAGCTACAAGTAACTGCCATTATAGACGTACCTTTCATTCTGATCAAGGTTGGGCCTATCAAATGAAAAGCTACTCCTATAAATTAAAAGAACACAAAATTTTTCAAAGTATGTCCCGTAAGGGAAACTGTCTAGATAATTCACCAATCGAGAATTTTTTTGGAATACTCAAACAAGAAATTTATTATGGCGAAGTTTACCGCAGCTTTAATGAATTAAAACAAGCAATAGAAAGTTATATCGAGTATTACAATAACGAACGGATGAAGAGTAAATTAAACTGGATGAGCCCTATTCAATTTAGAGAACAACAAACTGTACTCCTTAATGATTACTCTGCTTGAGTGTCTCTAAGGTCACAGCTAATCTCTAAACAATAAAAAAGCAGTCTTTGTTTAAACCATTTTTAGAAATAATTATAGTGTAAAGGTAAAAGAGCACAAAAAAAGGAGTAGAATTAACTACTCCGTTAAAAGTCTAACTATTTGGGGTCACTACAGAAGAGGAAATCCAGTTTTTTTATCTTATTCAATTGAACTTGTAGAAAAAATACGAAACTTCTTAAGTTTCTGAATGAGATAAGCAGAAAACACAATATTCACTAGAATAGCGATAACACTACCGATCAAAGCATCAAGAACTCGATTAAGACCATAGATATATGTGGCATTTATAGGAATAGTAAAATAAGTAATCATATAAGCAGCGGTTCCACCAATTATCCCAGCATGATAATCTAACTTATCACAGATAATGATAACAAGCATTTGTCCAACAGAAACGCCAATGACTTCGAGAAGAAATGAATGACCTGTAGCTGTTGGAATAAAACTAAAGCAGTTGCAAGTAATGCTCCAACTGAATTTCCAAAAATACGTGTTTTCCCAAAATTAAAACTAGTTCTCCAATCTTCTCTTAAAGAAAAAACAGCTGCCAAGGCAGCTAATGCTGGAGTTCCTCTGTTTGTATAGTGAAAGAAAATCATACAAAGAGCTACTGCAATTCCTGTTTTAATCGTACGCATACCTACCCGATAATGACTTTTCAAAAATAATCACTCGCTTTTCATTTAACCTTTTTGAGAAGTAAGGTCTGATAATTCCTATCATACAGAGATTTACTACCAAAACACAAGAACTTTTAGGCGGGAAAGATGGAGATTTGGTTAGATGTTACCGGAAATAGAACTCGAGCTAAAAAGTTAAGAGTGTATTTTATTTTTCGAGCGGTACGGAATGAGCCAATTAACAAGAACAGCAATAAAGGCGCCGATAAATGTATCAAAAATACGCTGAATCGTGTACAAAAGCGCATCATCAACAGGTATCGTATAATAAATGATTAAAAAAGCAGCTGTACCACCAATAATTCCCGTATTATTTTTAAGTAAATCGCAAATTACAATAATCAAAATAATAGCTAGCGGTACACCAATCACTTCAATCAAAAAATGGGCGCCAAATATATTTTGAATGAGTACAACTAATGTTGCGGTTAACGCACCAATAGAGTTACCTAAAATACGGTTTTTGCTAAACTTGAAACTCATTCTCCAATTTTCCCTCAAAGAAAAAATGGCTGCTAGACTAGCTATCATAGGTGCTCCACGATTAGTATAATGAAATAATAGTATACAAATAGCTACAGCGATAGAAGTTTTAAAAGTGCGCATACCAATTGTATAACCTCCAATAGTCATCAGATAACCTCCTTATTTAGTGGATGAATCTATGTATATAATTTACTATTCTATCATAAATTAAAAGTTTGAAAAGTAAAAATTAGAAATTCCGAATAGATAACGCTTACACGGAGTGGTACAATAAGGTATCTAGAAGAAATAATAAAAAAGAGAGTAGGGAAAATAATGAAGAAAATACCTATCTTATTTAGTCTATTATTATTAGGACTTATTTTATCTTCTTGTCGTTTTTTTAATGAAGATACTCCACCTGTTAATGAATCCGTATCTAGCCAAAAGGAAATGAATAGTCGTTCCAAAAAATCAACGAGTTCAAACGAAATGAGCAGCTCTTCAAATGATGAAAGGTCTGCTAGTTCAGATACAGCAAAAGAAACAACGACTGAAAATCAAGTAGCCGATTATTTTCCTGAAACGGCTAATAAACAATACGTATACGTAGGTGAGGGCAACGAGTATGCTAGCTATAATGTCTTTACAGATTATGAAGCAAACAATCGTAAGCAAACAAGAACGAACAATGGTGGCACAGAAGTAGTGAAGGTATTAGCTCTAGAAGAAAATCAATTAATCGTTCTTTTAAATCAAGGAGAAATTTATACTAGAGAAAACTGCCTTGAACGACAAACGACTAATGAAAATGAAGAAATAGAAATTTTAATAAAAAAACCTATCAAAGCTGGAACTAGTTGGGAAACAATTGGAGAACGTACTCGGAGCATTACTGCTATAAACGTTTCTGTTACTACCCCAGTTGGAACGTTTGAGACAATAGAAGTGACAACTGAAGGGACTGAAGATAAAGAAATGGCGTACTATGCGCCTAATATTGGGTTAGTGAAAAGTGTGTTTGCATCAGAAGGTTACAACGTAACTTCAACATTAAGTGAAATAAAGGATGCTTCTTTGGTCCAAATCATCCGTTTTTATTACCCTGAATCTGACGGAGAAACGATGTCTTTCGTTGATAAAAAAGTAACCTTTAAAACAAATGATGTCACAAGGAAAAAAATAGAAGAAGCATACAAAGAAGTTCCAAACGATAAGGTTGGAAATGTTCTTTCAAAAAATGCTAAGATTTTAAGTTTGTATTTAAATAAAGACGGGCATGTATATGTGGATGTTTCAAAAGAACTGACCTCTGAAATGAATGCGGGCTCAGCTTTTGAAACCTTGATCATTCAAAGTCTCGTAAATACAATTGGCGGTTATTATTATACAAATGAAGTTTACCTGACTGTGGAAGGCAAACCTTATAGTACAGGACATATCCAAATGAAAAAAGGTGAACCATTTATAGTAGATACTAAAAGTAGCCATGATTTACAAAAATAAAATAATAGTAGAGACAGAATAGCTGTAATGTAGTAGCTATTCTGTCTTTTTATTTAATAATAAACAATGTAAATAATAAATAAGAAAAAAAGTAATTAACAGTTGCTTAAATTGTCAGAATATTCTATACTATTAATCACTAGCCTTTCTTATTAAATTCTAATGATAATGTTATCTAATTATAATATTTTGTAAGAAGAAGCTAAAAAACCATATGGGAGGAAACTAAATGAAAAAATTAATTGTCGGCCTTACAGCATTGGCATTATTCACCACAGCATGTGGTACACAAGCAAACTCGAAGGATGCAGATGCAATTAAAATCGGTGGGAATTTTGAATTAACCGGCCCTGTTTCTGCATATGGGACAGCAGAATCAAAAGGAGTCAAACTAGCAATTAAAGAAATTAATGAGGCTGGTGGCGTTTTAGATAAGCAATTAACGTACGTTGAATTAGATAATAAATCTGACACAACAGAATCAGCCAGTGTAGCCACAAAATTAGCAACGCAAGAAAATGTTTCTATTATTGTAGGACCTGCAACAAGTGGAGCAACAAAATCAGCAACTCCGTCAATCACAAGAGCGAAAGTTGCAATGATCACTCCTTCTGGAACAGATGATGGCTTAACATTAGATAGCAAAGGAAAAGTTCAACCGTATGTTTTTCGGACTGGATTTCAAGATTCTTTTCAAGGAGTAGCATTAGCTGAATTTGCAGAGACAAGTTTAGATTCTGAAAAAGCAGTTATCATTGGTGATAGTTCAAGTGATTATGCGATTGGATTAACAAAATCTTTTAAAAAATCTTATACAGGTGAAATTGTCGCTGACGAAAACTTCACAGCTGATGATACAGATTTTAATGCCATCCTGACTCGGATTAAAGACAAAGAGTTCGATGTTATTTATATGCCAGCCTATTATGAACAAGCAGGTCTAATCATCAAGCAAGCACGTGAAATGGGAATTGAACAACCTGTTTTAGGAGCCGATGGTTTTAGTAACCAAGCCTTGCTTGACTTAGCTGGCGAAGAAAATGTTTCAGACGTTTATTACTCAGCCCACTTTTCTTTAAATAATCAAGAAAAGAAAATTCAAGATTTTATCAAAGCTTATAAAGAAGAATACAAGACTGAACCAGATGCTTTCTCTGCCTTGGGATACGATTCTGTCTACTTAGCAAAACAAGGAATTGAAGAAGCAGATAGTGCAGACCCTCAAGACGTTGCTAAGGCACTTGAAAAAGTAACTGACTTCAAAGGAATTACAGGTAATTTCTCTATTGATGAAAATCATAATCCAGTAAAATCCGTTTTTGTTATTGAATTACAAGATGGAAAAGAAATTGGTGGAGCGGAAGTAAAACCTAAATAAATAGAATAACCCAAAAAAAGGTGCAGGCTGAATGTAGCTTTGCATCTTTCTTAATTTAGTAGAAAAGAGGAGCCATATGGAAAATTTTATTCAGCAACTAATCAATGGGCTTTCACTGGGCAGCATTTATGCTTTAATTGCTCTTGGTTATACTATGGTGTACGGCATCATCAAATTAATTAACTTTGCTCATGGTGAAATTTATATGGTTGGTGCTTTTGTCGGGTATACCACAATCAATACGTTTCAGTTAGGTTTAATACCATCGCTCATTATTTCTATGGTCTTTTGTGCGTTATTAGGAGCGCTTATTGAGCGTGTAGCTTACAAGCCATTGAGGAAAGCCACTCGTGTAGCTGCTTTAATTACAGCAATCGGTGTTTCGTTTTTATTGCAAAATAGTATGATTTACATTGTTGGGCCTCAAGTTCGAGCGTTCCCACAAGTGATTATAAAAAAAGTGTATCAATTTGGAACCATTCAAATAAACCAATCACAAATTACTATTTTTCTAACAACGATTATCTTGATGCTGGCATTACAGTTTATTGTTAAGCAAACTAAAATGGGTAAAGCCATGAGAGCAGTTAGTACGGATGCTGATGCTGCAAGATTGATGGGAATAAATGTCGATAATGTTATTTCCTTTACGTTCATCTTAGGTTCTTCATTAGCTGGAGCGGCAGGTGTGTTAGTTGGGATGTATTACAATTCAATTGATCCTTTGATGGGTGTTGCACCTGGCTTAAAAGCATTTATTGCAGCCGTTCTAGGTGGAATTGGGATTATCCCAGGTGCCTTGATTGGAGGATTCGCCATTGGCATTATTGAAACGTTGATAAGCGGTTATGGCAGTTCATTAGTTAAAGATGCGGTCGTTTATCTTATTTTGATCATTATTTTAATTGTTAAACCGTCTGGCTTACTAGGTAAAAATACAAAAGAGAAAGTGTAGGTGTTAAAAATGAAGCAATGGAATAAAACCAATCTTGGCTGGCTCATTTTTATCGCAGTTGCCTTTCTTGCCATTCAACTTCTTGTTTTTGCGGGTATAATAGATGCTTTTTATGAAATCACGTTAATGACAATCTTAATCAATATTATTTTAGCTGTTGGATTAAATTTAATTATAGGGTTTTCTGGTCAATTTTCTTTAGGACATGCTGGATTTATGGCTATTGGCGCTTATTGTACAGCCATCATGACCATTAAAATCCCAACGTTACTAGGCTTATTTTTAGGGATTATACTTGGCGCTATAATTGCAGGAGTCGTTGCATTGATTGTTGGAATTCCAACTCTTCGTTTAAAAGGCGATTATTTAGCCATAGCTACATTAGGGGTTGCTGAAATTATTAGAATCGTTATTTTAAATATGGGAAGTTTAACGAATGGAGCAGCCGGTTTAAGCGATATTCCTTATTTGACGACTTGGCAGTTAGCCTTTATTTTTGTTGTGCTAACGTTGATAATTGTTGTTAATTACATTAAGAGTAGTGCTGGAAGAGCAACGATTGCGATTCGTGAAGATGAGATTGCCGCTGAAGCTATGGGAGTGAATACAACTAAATATAAAACCATTGCCTTTGTAATCGGTGCAGCTACAGCAGCAGTAGCTGGTGGACTACATGCTACTTACTTTAGTGTTATTCGTCCAGCGGACTTTACATTTATGAAATCAATTGATATTTTAATTATTGTGGTTTTCGGTGGATTAGGAAGTATAACAGGAAGTGTCATAGCAGCGATTGTCTTAGGTATCATTAATGTTTTCTTACAACCGTTTGGACAATTACGGATGATTCTTTACTCGCTTGCCTTAATCGCCATCATGATTTTCAAACCGTCAGGATTATTTGGAACGAAGGAATTTACGATTTCAAGATTAATGAAAAAAAAGAAGAAAACCACTCCTAATAAAAAGGAGGAAATAAAATGAGTTTATTAGAAGTAACAAAATTGACAAAGAACTTTGGTGGGCTAGCAGCCGTGTCTATGGTAACTATGGAACTCCAATCCAATGAATTGGTTGGTTTGATTGGACCAAACGGAGCCGGTAAAACGACTTTATTTAACTTATTAACAGGAGTATACGAACCAACAGAAGGCAGGATAGATTTAAAAACAGAGGGAAAAAAGCAGTCGTTAATTGGAAAGAAAACCTATAAAATTACGGATATGGGTTTAGGCAGAACCTTTCAAAATATTCGCTTATTCAAAGATCTAACGGTCTTAGACAACGTATTGATTGCTATGCATGCTAAAAATAAAGTTGGAACACTGGCTGGGTTATTCCGAACCCCTCGATTTTACGCCTCTGAGGAAAGAATGAAAAACGAAGCCATCGAATTACTTAAAATTTTTAATTTAGAAAATAAAATAACGGAGTTAGCAAAAAACTTGCCTTATGGAGAACAAAGACGATTAGAAATTGTCCGCGCACTAGCAACTAAACCTAAAATTTTATTTTTAGATGAGCCAGCAGCGGGAATGAATCCGCAAGAAACAGCTGATTTAACGGATTTAATTCGTCAGATTCAAAGAGACTTCAAAATAACTGTTTTACTGATTGAACATGACATGTCATTGGTAATGAATGTTTGTGAACGAATTTATGTATTGGAATATGGCCGGATGATTGCTCATGGAACGCCAGCTGAAATCAAAAATAATAAAGCCGTTATTAAGGCTTATTTAGGTGGTGATTAGTCATGTTAGTAGTAAAAGATTTAACCGTTCATTACGGTGTCATAAAAGCAACTAAAGAGGTAAACTTTAAAGTGAATGAAGGCGAGATTGTATCGTTAATAGGCGCAAACGGGGCTGGTAAATCAACGATTTTAAAAGCGATATCTGGGTTACATCGGCCAACAGCAGGAGAGATCATCTACCAAGGAAAACCGATTCAAAAAGAATCAACTAAAAAAATTGTTGAGTTAGGTATTTCTCAAGTACCCGAAGGTCGCCATATTTTTGGTGGCATGACAGTACTAGAGAATCTAGAAATGGGTGCTTTTTTACGTAAAGATAAAGTAGGTATTCAAAAAGACTTGAAAATGGTTTTCGAGAGATTTCCAATTTTAGAAGAACGTAAAAAACAAGATACCGCTACATTATCCGGTGGAGAACAACAAATGGTGGCAATGGGGCGGGCTTTAATGTCTCGACCTAAATTATTACTATTGGATGAGCCTTCGATGGGGCTAGCGCCTATTTTTATCAAAGAAATATTTAATATTATCAAAATGATCAATGACCAAGGAACAACTGTGTTACTAATTGAACAAAATGCTAAAGTAGCATTAGAAATTGCACAACAAGGCTATGTATTAGAGACTGGAAGAGTTGTGCAAAGTGGAACGGGAAAAGAATTATTGGCTAGTGATGATGTCCAAAAAGCCTATTTGGGAGGATAAATACAATGAATGTAAAAAATTATATGACGTCAACTGTTGTCACCGTATCTGAAGACTTGAAAGTCCTAGAAGCTCTTGATATCATGAAAGAGCATGACTTTCATCGTTTACCAGTCATTCGAAACGAGAAAATGGTCGGGTTGATTACAGAAGAGATTATCCAAGAAAATTCGCCATCGACCGCAACGAGCTTAAGCATCCATGAAATGAACTATTTGTTGACTAAGACAACAGTTGGAGATATTATGCGTAAACAAGTTATTACGATTAAAGCAGAAGATTTATTAGAAACAGCAGCAGCTCTTATGTTAGAAAATAATGTAGGTGTGCTGCCAGTTGTTGAAAACAAGGATAACGTTATTGGTATTATCACAGACAAAGATTTATTTAGAGCATTTATTGATGTCATGGGTTACAATAACAAGGGCAGTCGAATCGTCATTGATATCGCAAAAGACCATTCTGGTATTTTAGAAGATATTACGACTATCCTTGCTGAAGATCAAGTTAGTATCAATCAAATTGCGGTTTACCGTCAAAACGAAAATACTCAAGTTGTTATCCAAATGGATAGCGCAAATACCGATGAAATCAAAGAAATTTTAGCAACTGAAGGATATACGGTTAGTTCTGCAACATTTAAAGAAGGAAAATAAAATAAAGACTATAAAAAAACCCGTAGAATGGGGCTAGGACTTTTATCTCAGCCCCTTTCTACGGGTTTTTTAGGGTTTCTCACTTACATTTCAGACTTAAGTAGGAGACAAAAGGAAACGATATAGTGTAAAATGAAACGAATAAAGAGATTAAAACAATGAAGTGGAGGTTGGGATGAACATGAATAAATTTAAAAAAATTAGTATAACACTAATTGCATCAGTCAGTCTTTTAGGAGCAATAGTTTCTGTAGCCCCTGCAATCACTCAGGCTGCAACAGGCGATATTGATACGACCGTGACAGACGAAAAATGGGGAAAACCGACTTTTGTATATGGCGGAGGCCTATCTGATAACCAAATTAAAGAAACTGAAAAATTACTAGGCATTGATAATCCTGAAAATGTAGCAAGTGTGGCGGTTACCGGCTCTGATTTAGTTAATTATCTAAAAGAAGGATCAGGCAATACAGCTAATATGATTTCATCTGTCTTAGTCCAAAAAGAAGACTCAGGCAAAGGTGTCAAAGTAACGATTGAAACACCAGAAAACATCACACAGATTACGCAAGACCAGTATGCTAACGCCGCTATAACAGCAGGTGTAAATGATGCTGAAATTGTTGTAGCGAGTGTCCGGAAAGTCACAGGAGAGAGTGCACTAACAGGCATTTACAAAGCTTTTGATGTTAATGGAGAAGATCTTGACCAGAATCGCATGGAAGTTGCTCAAAATGAATTAGAAACAACAAATGAAATTGCACAAGAAAATGCTGATAAATCTGGTTTTGATTCTGCAAAATTCGACCAAGCGATTATCGAAATAAAACAAGAATTAGCAGATTTAAAAGAAAAACAAGGTGAATTAGCAACGAAAGAAGATATTGAACGTATCATAAACGATGCTTTAAAAAATAACCAATTAGAGAATGTGGTAACACAAGATCAAATCAATCAATTGATGGCATTGTTTGAAAAATACCAACAGACAAGCGCTATTGATTCGGCACAAGTAAAAGAGCAATTGCTAAAACTATCAGATTCAGTTCAATCTAAATTTGGTGATGCTCTTCAAGAAGCTAAAGACAGCGGAATGCTAGAGAAAGTTGGGAATTTCTTTAGTCAAATTTGGGATGCAATCGTTGGTTTGTTTAATTAATTTCAACACAGCGCTAATGGTAGGGGAAATCAAAATTAAAAAATAGTGAAATAAGCAAACAGAAAAACCTCTGTTGAAATGGATGTCCATTTCAATAGAGGTTTTTTCGTCTGAAACAGGCTAGCTTATTAATAACCTTGAAATAGAAAACTAGTTTGCTTCTTTTTTACGCATGACCGTTTGTAAGTATCGGTAGACGCTTGCTTCTGAGATATTCAAAGTAGCAGCGACTTCAACAACAGCACCCTTGATTTGAAAAACACCTTTTTCCTCTAAAATTTCGATAATCTCAATTTTTTGATTTTGAGATAATTTAATATCTGGACTTAATAATTTAGAGTCAATGACGGTTAAAATGATATCTCGAACAGAATTTGAAAAATTTTCAATATAGGGGGTTGTATGACTAGCGGTTAGATCATTCAAAGGCAAGATGATTTGAGCAAGGCTTAAGATATCTTTAGCGATGTATTTGTATTGATCAACATCAAAGTTAATACACAATAAACCAGTCAGTTTTCCAGCTGGATCTTTAATAAATAAAGTTGAAGAGCGGAATTCTCTTCCATTAGACATAGTACCTTTATACCCAGTAATGAAATCTTTTTCTAAGTAAACCTTATCTTCAATCAAATTTAACGCAAAGTCAGTTAATGGAGCATTTAAACTCCTACCGCTTAATTCTCCGTTAGCGATAGCTCCGATATAAGAATCTTTTTCAGAAGTAAGAACGTGTAAAATAACTTCATATGTAGGACCCAAAAGTTCACCGAAGTAATAGACGATTTTTTTATACTGTTCCATAATCTCTTTTTCCAATTGGCAGCGAACTCCTTCTATAGTAAAATGTATCGAAATAAATAATGAAGTAAAAGATAACTTAATTAGATTTTAAGCCAAGATAGAAGAAAACACAACTGGTATTTTAATAATAGTTTAGATTAATAATAAATTATCATTAAAACCATTGACAAGGACAAAATAATAAGATAAAGTGTAATTATGATAATAAATTATTATTTATGTTATAAAAAATTATAAATATGATTTGAAAAAGGAGTCGATTTTAGAAGAGAATTATTTTTTAAATGAAATTGTAATCGCTTACTGGCAATGAGGATGTTGTTAAATTAAGAATGAATTAAATAATATACTGGAGGATAATATGGACATTTTATTTGGAACATTATTATTACTATTGGTTTTAGTATTCTTCACTTTATTCAATTACAAAGCTCCTCAAGGATCTAAAGCTATGGGAGCATTAGCCAGTGCTGCTTGTGCTAGTTTTTTGGTTGAAGCTTTTCACTTAGCTTTTTTCGGAAATATATTGAATATTGAATTTCTAAAAGAGGTTGGAGGAGCAAATGGAAGTCTTGGAGGAGTAGCCGCAGCTATTTTAGTGCCTTTGGCATTAGGAGTTTCGCCTGTGTATGCGGTACTTGTCGGTCTTTCTTTATCAGGATTTGGAATTTTACCAGGATTTATTGCAGGATACTTAATTTCATTTATTATTATATACATGGAGAAAAAAATACCCGGTGGATTAGACTTAATTGTTATCATTGTTGTTGCAGCACCACTTGCTCGTTTAATAGGATCACTAACGTCGCCAGTGGTAGATGCAACATTGATGCAAATTGGAGAAATACTAACTGCTACAGCTAATACAAGTCCGATTATGATGGGAATTATTTTAGGAGGGATTATGACGGTAGTTGCCACAGCTCCACTAAGCTCAATGGCTTTAACAGCGATGTTAGGATTAACAGGGGTTCCAATGGCTATTGGTGCACTAGCCGTTTTTGGTTCATCCTTTCTAAATTATGTGTTATTTAGTAAAATGAAATTTGGAAGCAAAAAAGATACTATTTCAGTAGCGATAGAGCCTTTAACGCAAGCAGATATCATTTCAGCAAATCCGATACCAGTTTATGCTACAAATTTTATCGGTGGAGCAGCAAGTGGTATAATTGTATCGATAATGGGATTAGTTAATAACACCCCAGGAACAGCAACGCCCATAGCCGGCTTTGCAGTTATGTTCGCTTATAATCCTGCAGGGAAAGTATTAATCGCAGCTTTAGCTTGTATGATTGTTAGTACAATTAGTGGTTTTATAGGTGCGCATATCTTTAGAAACTTCAAAATTAAAACAGCCGATCAAATTAGATCTGGGAATATTAATGCAAAAGAACCAGTTTTAGAAACCGTTAAAGAAATTAAAAAATCAGTTGCTATTAAAGCAGATTATTAAGAAAGAGGAAGCAAATAGTTACTCGTTAAGATAGGAATGCCTATTAAAAAAATCAGCTAATAGAAGAGGAGTTTTTATTAATGAGAACCAGCTTAGTAATGGAGGAAACGAACATGAATTTAGAAGGGACACCTTTATTTAAAGATATTAAAGCAGCAAAAGAAGTATTTTGGATTAATCCTAATAAAGAGGTATTTGAAAAAGCAGCAGAAAAGTCTAGTATTTCAAAAATGGATATTGCAGATGCAGATGCTCGATTAACTCGATTTGCCTCTTATTTAAAAATAGTTTTTCCAGATACAGCTCCAACTGACGGAATTATAGAATCACCTATTACAGAAATACCTCATATGAAAGCTTATCTTGAAGAAGAATGTAAAGGAACGATTGAAGGAAAAGTATGGTTGAAACGGGATGATTTACTACCAATTGCTGGAACAGTAAAAGCACGCGGAGCCATCTATGAGGTCTTAAAGCATGCAGAAGATTTAGCGTTGGAACAGGGTTTATTGACTTCGATAGAGGAAGATTATGCTGTTTTTGCAAGTGATAAATTCAAAACATTCTTTTCTAACTACAAAATAACTGTTGGAACGACAGGCAATTTGGGTATTAGTGTTGGAACAGTTGGAGCAAAATTAGGTTTTGAAGTAATTGTCCATATGTCAGTTGAAGCAAAACAATGGAAAAAGAACTTTTTAAGAAGTCGAGGAGTGGTCGTGATTGAACACGAATCTGATTTTACGAAAGCGGTAACTGAAGGGCGTCAGCAATCTGATTTAGATCCAACTAGTTATTTTGTTGATGACGAACATTCTCGTGAGTTATTCTTAGGGTATACAGTAGCTGGGAGTAGATTGAAGAAACAATTAAGCGAAAAAAATATTTTAGTAGATGCAGACCATCCGTTATTTGTGTACTTGCCTTGTGGCATTGGTGGATCTCCAGGTGGCGTTACATTTGGTTTGAAACAGATTTATGGGGATAACGTTCATTGTTTCTTTGCTGAACCAACACATGTTCCTTCGATGCTCGTTGGCTTAATTACTGGTAAATACAATGAAATATCCGTTAAAGATATTGGTTTAGATGGGTTAACAGTTGCTGATGGTTTAGCTGTTCCACGTACATCAGGTTTTGTTGCTAAAGTATTAGAAAATTTCTTCAGTGGATCATATACGATAGATGATAACGAAACATATAAATTACTGACTGCTTTAATTGATCAAGAGGAGATCTATTTAGAGCCAGCTGCAATTGCTGGTTTACCCGGATCCATCCGTTTGTTGCAGTCACAAGCGGGGCAAGAATATTTGAAAGTCAACAACTTAGTCGATAAGATGACAAATGCGACACATATTTCATGGGCAACAGGTGGAAGTATGGTTCCTAAAGAGGATATGGATATTTTCTATAAAAAAGGCAAAAAAGCAGAATAATACATTAGAAAAAATGGAATGAGTTGTTATGAATCAATAGACTCATTTTTAAGATGGAATTTAAAAAACTTTCTCTTATTAGAGTAAAGAATTCATAGGAGGAATGAACATGTTAGAGACGATTCATACAAACAATGCACCAGAACCGATTGGCCCATATTCACAGGTTATTAAAGCTGGAGACTTTATTTTCCCAGCGGGTCAACTAGGAGTAGACCCAACAACAGGTAAGCTAATTGGAGATAATATCAAAGAACAAACAGAACAAGCAATAAAGAATCTTTCCGCTGTTTTGGAAACTGCGGGTTCGTCTTTACAACAGGTCGTCAAGACAACTTGTTATTTATCTACAATGGAACATTTCCAGGCATTTAATGAAGCTTATGGCGAACAATTCGGTGGACATAAGCCAGCTCGGACTTGTTTTGCAGTACAAGAACTTCCGTTAAAAGGGTTATGCGAAATTGAAGTAGTTGCTGTTTTAAAGAAGTAAAGTAAGAAGAGTAGTTTGGTTAGATGGGCAATACACATGATGGCCTAAATTAGTCTTAGCAATAGGATAGAGCTGCTTAATACTAAAAAATAAAGTTGACAGTCTATTTATCTTAATCGCAATAGAAAGGTAAGTTTACAAAATAGATTGACATCTACAGTATTTCGGTATAATCTAAACAGTATAAAAATAAAATAGTCTTCAGGGCAGGGTGCAAGTCCCTACCGGTGGTAAAGCCCACGAGCCGTAAGGCAGATTCGGTTAGATTCCGAAGCCGACAGTTATAGTCTGGATGAGAGAAGACAAAGTGATTGCAAAAAAACTACGATAACTTTAATCTTATTTAGGGTGAATAGAAATCATGAGTTTATAAAGCAATGTTAGAATAGTCTTATTTGACTGTAAGTAAAGCCCTGGATGTAAAATCTAGGGCTTTTTTGTGTACTGTTTTAAAAATAGAATAGTCTTCAGGGCAGGGCGTAAATCCCTACCGGTGGTAAAGCCCACGAGCCGCAAGGCAGATTCGGTTAGATTCCGAAGCCGACAGTTATAGTCTGGATGAGAGAAGACAGCGTTTAAAGAGTTCAAAAGCAACCGAATACATAGTATGCGGTCTTATTTGCTGATCTCTGTATTCGAAAAACGACAAAACCCTGAGGAAAAATTCCTTGGGTTTTTTATTTTTGATTTTATTTTTGAATGGAGTGAGAACAGTGGATGAATTTTATATGAGGATGGCATTAGAGTTAGCAAGAAAAGGCAAAGGGTGGACGGCACCAAATCCTTTAGTGGGTGCTGTGATTGTTAAAGCTGGAAGAGTTATTGGACAAGGATACCACGAGGAATATGGTCAACCACACGCAGAAGTAAAGGCTATTGCATCAGCAAGCGAATGCGTTTCAGGGGCAACTTTATATGTCACATTAGAACCCTGTTCACATTTTGGTAAAACCCCTCCCTGTTCTGACTTATTAATAGAAAAAAACATCAAACGAGTCGTTATTGGAATAACCGATCCAAATCCATTAGTTGCTGGAAAAGGAATTGAAAGGCTACGTAACAACGGCATTGAAGTTATTACCGGTGTGTTAGAAGTAGAAATCCAACAATTGAATGAGGTTTTTATAAAATACATTGTCACTAAAGAACCTTTTGTGGTGATGAAGAGTGCGATGTCACTAGACGGCAAAACGGCGACAGTAACGGGTGAATCTCAGTGGATTTCTAGTAGAACAGCTAGAGAACAGGTTCATGGCTTACGACATGAATTAGCTGGAATTATGGTAGGCATTGAAACCATCATCAGAGATAACCCACAATTAACTTCTAGAACGCCAAATAGCAAAAATCCTATTAGAATTGTTGTGGATAGTCAACTAAGAATTCCAATGGTATCTACTGTTTTACATTATCAGGATAAAGCTAAAACAATTATCGCAACGACTAAAAGAGCTAGTAGAGAAAAACTGAAAACGTTAAAGAAAATGGGTATTGAAGTTATTGTGACCAAAGAGCAATTTGGAAGAGTTAATTTGCGTGAATTAATGAGGAGATTAGGCGCTAGGGGTATCGATAGTATTCTATTAGAAGGTGGAGCTACTTTGAATTTTTCAGCTTTAAAAGAAGGCATTGTCGACAAAGTACAAGTCTATATTTCACCAAAAATCATCGGAGGAAAAAATGCTAAAACTGCTGTTGAAGGAGAAGGCGTTTTGTCGTTAAAAAGTGCTTTTCAAATAAAGCGACTAAAAACGGTGATGGTAGGTGAGGATCTTTTTGTAGAAGGATATATTGATAAATAAAGAAAAGCAATCGATCGGAGGGAATAGATGTTTACTGGAATTATTGAAGAGATAGGAACAATCAAATCAATCAAAAAAGGTGAAAAGAGTTCAGTTCTTAAAATAAAAGGTCAAAAAGTGTTGCAAGGAACACGTATTGGAGATAGTATCTCGACTAATGGAATTTGTTTGACAGTGACGAAAATAGAAAAAGATTCTTTTGAAGCAGACGTTATGTCGGAGTCTTTGAAAAGGACGAATATTGGGGAATTGATTTCTGGAAGCTACGTTAATTTAGAACGGGCACTAAGCCTTGAGACACGTCTTGGTGGGCATATTGTCAATGGTCACATTGATGGAATAGGAAAGATAAAGGAATTCAGGCGTGATGATAATGCCGTTTGGATTACGGTTGAAACAACTCTTGATTTATTAAGGTACATTATTGAAAAAGGTTCGATAGCTATTGATGGCGTTAGTTTGACAGTCGTGACTGTGGACGACCAGTCTTTCCAAGTCTCAATTATTCCGCACACGGGTGAAGAAACGGGACTTTTATCTAAGCAACCCGGAGATACTGTAAATCTTGAATGCGATATGATTGGAAAATATGTCGAGAAGCTATTAAGACTCGATTCGAAAGAGCGGACTCAAGAGAATCATGTAACGCAAGGATTTTTAAAAGAGAATGGGTTCTTTTAGACCAGAATGGGGTAGAGCATGTTTAATACAATTGAAGAATTATTGACTGATTTGAGAGCTGGAAAAAATATTTTATTAATAGATGATGAAGATAGAGAAAACGAAGGAGATATTATTTGCGCTGCTGAATTCGCTACTACAGATAATGTGAATTTTATGGCTAGCCATGCCAAAGGCTTAATTTGTATGCCGATGACTAAAGCCTATACCAAGAAGTTACTATTGCCACAAATGATTCAAGACAATACAGATAATCACAAAACAGCTTTTACCGTTTCGGTGGATTATGTAGATACAACAACTGGGATTTCGGCGGCGGAAAGGTCATTGACGGCAATGACATTAGTTTCTGATGATGCAAAACCAGCAGACTTTAGAAGGCCGGGTCATATGTTCCCGTTAGAAGCAGTTGATGGAGGAGTTTTAGCCAGAAATGGGCATACAGAAGCTACCGTTGATTTAATGCGTTTAGCAGGCTTAAAACCGGTTGGATTATGTTGCGAAATCATAAAAGAGGACGGAACGATGGCCAGGAGAAATGATTTATTGGATTTGGCCAAAGAGCATAAGTTGAAAATAGGGACAATTGCTGATTTGATTGAATACCGTAAAACCAAAGAACAGGTTATCTTTAGACAATCTAAAGCATTCTTACCAACCAAATATGGCGATTTTGAGATTTATGCTTATGAACATGCTATCACTGGAGAACACCATGTCGCTTTAATTATGGGAGAGATTAGTGATGGAAAACCAGTATTGTGTCGTATCCATTCTGAATGCTTGACAGGTGATGTATTTGGTTCTAAGAAATGCGACTGTGGTCAACAACTGGATACAGCAATGAAACAGATTTCTGACGAAGGTCGTGGTATTTTATTGTACATGCGTCAAGAAGGTCGTGGCATCGGTCTAGTTAATAAAATAAGAGCCTACGCTCTTCAAGATCAAGGACACAACACCATTGAAGCTAATTTAGCACTTGGCTTTCCAGCAGATTTACGGGAGTACTATGAATGCAAACAAATTTTTGATGATTTGGGTGTTTCTCAACTACGTCTAATGACCAATAATCCACTGAAAGTGGAAAGCATGAATAAATATGGTTTAAATATCGTGGAAAGAATTTCACTTCAAATGGAGCCTTATATGGAAGACAAGGCCTATCTAAAAACTAAGCAAGAAGAAATGAAGCATTATTTAAACTACTAAGGCAAGAATCTGTTTATTATCAAAAAAGAAGAAAATGGAGGAATTAAAATGAACGTATTCGAAGGACAATTAATTGCAAAAGATTTAAAAGTTGGTATTGTAATTGCACGCTTTAATGAATTTATTGGATCAAAATTATTAAGTGGAGCAGTGGATGGCTTGAAAAGACACGGAATGTTAGAAGAGGAAATTACTATTGCGTGGGTACCAGGTGCTTATGAAATTCCGTTAGTTGCACAAAAAATGGCGAATTCAGGGAATTATGATGCGATTATTACGTTAGGTGCTGTAATCAAAGGAGCTACATCACATTACGATTATGTGTGTTCAGAAGTTTCAAAAGGTGTGGCTACGGCATCAATGAATACAGGTTTACCAATAATATTTGGTGTTTTAACAACAGACAATATTGAGCAAGCAATTGAACGCGCGGGTACCAAATCTGGGAATAAAGGATATGAAGCAGCAGTTTCAGCCATTGAGATGGCTAACCTACTGAAAGTCATGTAAGGTCTAGTTATGGATAAATCAAGATTAAAGAATAGTCGAACTATTATTTTTGATTACGACGGCACTTTACATGATAGTACGCTAAATTATATTACCGCCTTTAAAAAAGCTTATAATTATTTGATGGAAAATCAAAAAGCTGTCCCAAAAGACTGGCAAGATGAGGAAATCACTAAGTGGTTAGGCTATAACAGTGAAGAGATGTGGAAAAACTTTATGCCAGATTTGTCTAAAGAATACCAGATTGCAGCTTCAAAAATAATAGGAAAAATACTATTAGAAAAAGTTCTCTCAAAAGAAGCGATACTTTATCCAGAAGCACTAAAAACGTTAACTTACTTAAAAGGTAAGGGATATAAGCTTATCTTTTTAAGTAATTGTAGCCAGACATACATGAAAGCACATCAGCAGACTTTTCAATTGACTCGTTACTTTGATGAAATGTACTGTACAGAACAAGTTGGTTTTATTCCCAAACACAGGATATTTCCCTTAGTTAAAAGTCAGTACCAAGAAGAATGTCTGATTGTTGGTGATCGCATCCATGATTTAGAGATTGGCCACTATCATAATTTGGTTACCATAGGTTGCAATTATGGATTCGGAACAGAAGAAGAAATGCAAAAATCAGATATAAGAATAAATTGTATCCGAGAGCTACAAGAAATTCTATAGAAAGAAATCCGGCTACTTTTATAAGTAGACCGGATTTTTTTCTATTCAAAGTCGAAATTTAAGTCCCATTTTTCTCTGAGAGTATCCATTATTTCCATCACATCATGGGTTAAGTTAAGTGAACTCGTATCATTTTTAGTCCGCACGATTTCGTTGAAGTGACAAATTTCGTAAGTCAAAGCTTGGGATTTATCTCCAGCTTGAATGCGTTCAACAGACCCATCAGGATGTGTAAACGTCGCTTCATCAGCTCTTGGGAAATCAGTTACAGTGAAATACCCTTTTTCAAAAGCCACCACGCCTTGCTTAGGCATTTTTGCTCTAAAGGTAATGGCGATTGTAGCCATTTCATTCTCATCATTCTTTAAGATTATTCCAGCTTCTTCATCGACTCCAGTTTCAAAAAAGTTAACAGTCGTTAGAACTTCTTTAGGCTGGCTGGATAAAAAGAAACGAGCGAAAGATAAGGCATATGTTCCAATGTCTAATAACGCACCGCCAGCAATGTCCTTATTAAAGAATCGGTTCAATGGGTCGGCTTCTTTTAAACTACCAAAAGAAACTTGAATCATTTTTAATTTACCAAGTGCACCATCAGCTGTTCTTTTTTTAAGTTCTTGATAAAGTGGCATATGATAAATAGTCATTGCTTCAGCCAAAACTAACTCTTTTTCTTTGGCAAGTTTCATAGCAGCATCTAATTGTTTGGTGTTCATCACTATCGCTTTTTCGCAAAGTACATGCTTGCCATGTGCTAAACTTTTCATAATAAGGTCTGCATGATGACTGTGTGGCGTAGCGATATAAACCACATTTATAGAAGGATCATTTAATAAGTCATCATAGCTGCCATATGCTTTTTCGATTCCATGGTCTTTTGCAAATTGTTCAGCTTTTTCAATTGAACGAGAACCAACGGCATAAATTTTTGCATCTTTTGCAGTAAAGGCTACAGTAAAACTTGTTGCAATTGAACCTAATCCTAAAATACCCCAGTTTAATTCTTTCATTTTACTCCTCCTAAAGTTTATAAATATTACCAGAACGCAGTTCTACTCTTAGAAAATCTTCTGTTAAGCCTTCCCAGGCAACCATTTGATGATAGCCATTCGTTTAATACTAGGCATTATAATATTTGTGTCTTCTTAGCTTAGTCAATCCCATAACCGAGACATTGAGGGCTGAAAAGCAACTGTTCTTTATCTGAAACACTTTGAAAAATTGAATTGTTAGATAATATGTCCGATGAAGAATCTGTTTTATAACCTACAATCAATTGGAATAAGAAGTGTTCAATGATTGAATGATTCTCCTGCTTGTAAAAAAGACGATGGTCTTTGATAGTATGATTTTCTTTCAGTACCTTTGTAAAATTAAGTGTGCACATAAACTTTTTAGCTAAGATTAAACCAGAGTCAGTTGAAAGAGCACCACTATTATTTTAAAGCGAGATAATAGAATGGAAATTCAAGCCAGCTCATGAAATGTAGCCATTGAAAGAACCTCTTTCATGGTTTAGTTTAGGCACTTTAACTATAACAGATTGAGATTCTTTTTGTACACGTAAAGGGTATTTATCGAATAAGTGAAAAAACACGGTTGTAGCAAGGGTGATAATAGCTAGATACATTATACAGGAGTGTATAATAGTGTTAACTATTTAGCAACGTTCTAATCGAAGGATATTAAAATAACTTGATTTAAAATTAAAAGAGGTTTATGATTATATCACCTACCTAACGTAAGGTAGGGAAGTGGAGGGTTATATAAAATGGAAACAAAAATGAAAATTACAGATTCAGCATTTGAGTTATTTGCCAAAAAAGGGATAAGTTTCACGCTCACAGAAGTTGCTGAAGAGGTTGGTATTAAAAAAGCATCAATTTATGCACATTTTGAAAGCAAGGAAATTCTGCTGAAAGAAATAATTGAAAAAGAGCTTAAGGAATACTTTTTTGAAATAAACCAGGAAAATGATGATCTGAAGAAAATTTTTTTTGGCGTTTTAGATTACTATAACAACTCACATATTAAATTATTGTTTTGGAAAAGATTGCTCTTATTGCCACCAGACTCCATTGAGAATTCAATTATTGAAAGAGTCCATCAACTTTCGGAAGAGAGGTTTCAAACAGTAAAGAAGTTGATTATAGTTGAGATTGAAAAAGAAATTTTAATAAAAGATTCAGAAGAATCGATTTGTCTTATGTTTTTCTCGCTCATTCACGGATTGCTATCTAGTGAACTGATTTACCATCCGTATGATATTAGAGAACACTATGACAAGATTTGGAATCATTTTTGGCGTGGTATTAGTAATCCAAACGTTAATAAGCAGGAGGCATAAATGTTAAAACCAAAATTATTTTCAATATTAAAACATCGTGAGACAGAACTCACAAAAAATCAAGTAGTAAATGACATTACTGCTGGTATTATTGTGGCGGTAATAGCACTACCATTATCGGTTGCACTTGCAATTGCATCAGGCGTTGCACCTGAAAAAGGATTAATTACAGCTATAATAGCAGGTTTTCTTATCTCTTTTTTAGGCGGGAGTCGAGTTCAGATTGGTGGGCCAACGGGTGCATTTGTTATTATTGTCTATGGAATTGTAGCACAATATGGTATTGGTGGATTAACCGTAGCTACATTAATGGCAGGTAGTTTTATGGTTTTCTTTGGATTAATGAAGTTTGGTAGTGTGATTAAATATGTTCCCTATCCAATAACAACTGGTTTCACAAGCGGTATTGCTGTTGTTCTCTTGTCCACACAGGTCAAAGATTTTTTTGGATTATCCATACAAGATGTCCCTTCAGAATTCTTTGAAAAATGGAGAGTATATATAAGTCATTTTTCAACTATAAATATATCCACAACTTTGGTTGGAATAATTTCATTATTAATCATTGTTTTTTGGCCAAAAATCAATAAAAAAATACCGGGATCTCTAATAGCACTACTGGTTGTTACAATGGGCGTTAAACTATTAAATTTACCAGTAGAAACAATTGGTAGTCGATTTGGTGAGATATCGAATAGTATTAAATTTGTGGGGATTAAAGAGCTTAATATATCCTTACCACTGATCAAAGATTTGTTTAGACCGGCACTAACCATTGCATTTTTAGCAAGTATTGAATCGTTATTATCAGCAGTTGTTGCCGACGGAATGATAGGGAAAAAGCATAACTCCAATATGGAACTTGTCGCACTAGGCATTGCGAATATCGTATCTGCTCTTTTTGGAGGAATTCCAGCAACTGGAGCTATCGCAAGAACAGCAGCCAATGTTAAAAATGGTGGCCGCACACCAATTGCAGGAATAGTTCATGCATCTGTATTATTATTGATTATGCTTGTATTTATGCCTTTGGCAAAGTTGATACCGATGGCTACATTAGCAGCAATATTAATAATTGTTGCTTATAATATGAGCGAGTGGCGTTCATTCAAAGCACTATTAAGATCCACAAAAAGTGATACAGCTGTTCTGTTAGTCACATTTATTATGACAATTGCATTTGACTTAGTCATTGCAATCGAAATCGGAATGGTTATAGCGATGTTTCTATTTGTTCGAAGAATGTCAGAAAGTACCCAAGTATCAAATGTTAATCATAATTATTTAACTATATTCAGCGAAGATGATGAGGATGATTATGATGGAACAACAAGTTTTAATGATGGAACGCACATTGGATTAAATAATAAAATTATGGTATATGAGATTACTGGACCTTTATTTTTTGGAGCAGCCAATACATTTCTTGATATTATGAATGAAGTGGAGAATAACACAAATGTATTAATCCTAAAAATGAAAAATGTTCCTAATATGGACGCAACGGCATATAACTCATTAAAGCGGATTGAAAAAAGGTGCCGAGATCAAGAAATAATTTTATTGTTTGCTTGCGTCAATGAGCAGCCCTTAAAATTACTGGAAGCTTCAGGATTTTTTGCAAGTGTAAGTAAAGATAATTTTTTTGATTCAGTTAAGTCCGCAATTGATTATGCAGATGATTTGGTTATTCATTAAGAATACAGAAAATAAGTAGACCTAACTATTGATTAGCTTCTTCTATCACTTTTTGTGAAGAAGAAGCTTTTTAAGTTGCGCCCAGCATGAGCGCAAGCCTACTATTAAAATCTGGCATAAAGGGTTTGAGCGCTTTTTTCACTTCCGAAATCCAGAAATTATAGTTGAGAATACCCATCTAAGTGAAGAACTTTTTATGTTAGGAAATGTAGCCCATTCATAGTAAGCCAGTGATCTTTAATTTTGTAAATCCTGACTATAGCCCTATTAGATTGGGGTTCTTTTTGTACGCCCAAAGGGTATTTATCGAATAAGCGGAAAATGCTATTGCAGCAAGCTTGGTAATAGCTGTATAAATTGTTTAGGATTAATATTTTTTATCATCCTTTATATAGCAAGCCATAGAACGAAAATTAATGAAAAGCCTTACACTTTTGTTTTAAAGCTTTTACATGTAAAATAGGGGTAGCGCTTATTTTATTAATGAACGATATGAAGTGAGAGGAGAATTTATTATGCAAGAAGCACTTATTCAGATTGTTTTATACACAATAAAGGAAAACTATCGAGCAGAAAAAGATTTTTATTCAAGCCAATTATCTATTAATCAGGACAATTGGGACCGTTGGAAAAATGGTGAAATTAGCTTGAAACCAAAGGATGAACAGGTCATTATCAATTTATTTACGGATTATGAGTGGATGCTAGTCCAAAAAGTCATCAGAAACGCTACTTTTTTTCCTGAAGTAGAAGCTCATCCAGTTGAAGAATATTTAGGTATTAAATTTCACGTAGCAAAAAAATGGGTAAACAGTGGATCTGCAGAATTAGCTTTTCAGCAGGAAAACGAAAAGGAATCAAATGAAAAGCACTACAAGAAAAATAGTACTATTCTCAGAATTGATATGAACTATGATTTTTGGAGTTACAAAGATCGAATTGAATTAAGTTTACCTGGCATTATTCAACAGCAAATTGAGACTGAAAAACAAGACTTGTTAGAATGGTTTAAAGAAAATATCGAAGACCACTATACGATATAACAAAAAAATAACTAACTGATTTTATGAGGCTGGGGCAAAAAGTCCCAACCTTTTTTTGCTTATCTGAGTATTTAGTTGTTAAATAATTTTGGCCTATAAATCTGAAGTTAACCAACTATTTTTTGTGACGATTTTGTTAATAAGTGTTATTATGGAAGAGAATCAAAATTTCTGAGTTTTAATGAAAAAGAACGGTTTTTAAAATGGGAATAAAAAAGAATGGGGCATTTATGAAATGAAGCATAAAAAGATTTTGGCAAGTGTATTAATGTTGGGATTAATTAGTGGTTGTGGGATTATGGACCAAGCTTCACTAAGCGAATCTCAAGAAGCTGCAGAGACTAAGTCAACAACAGTAACGTCTTCTGTTGAACAATTGACGCCTGAAGAAGAGCAACAAATAAAAGAAAAAGAAGAACATCAAGCTATGTTGGATGAACTGCCCGGTGTGTCAGTTTCTGATTGGAATTTGCTTTTAGTTAATAATTCTCAACAAATTGATCGTACTCTAGACTTACCGTTAACGACTCTACCAAATGGTTATTTGATCGATGAACGGATAAAAGAGGACTATGAGAATTGGTTAGCAAAAGCATCTCAAGCAGGTTATGAAATGGTATTAGTCTCTAGTTATCGTTCAGTGGATTTGCAACAAAAAAATTATGATAACAGTATACAACGTTACCTCGATCAAAACTATACTCAAGAAGAAGCCGTTAAAATGACTAAAGATTATATCGCCATCCCAGGAGGCAGCGAACACCATACAGGATTAGCCGTTGATATGGTCGATTCAGATTGGCTAAAAACTGGAAAAGGCTTAATCCCTGAATACGATACCCAAGATTCACAACAGTGGCTATTAGATAATATGACAGATTACGGCTTCATCTTACGTTTTCCACAAGGTAAAGAGAAAGAAACGGGTATTCAGTATGAGTCATGGCATTTCCGCTATGTTGGTGTCGAAAATGCTAAGTATATTGAAAAATATAATTTGTCATTTGAAGAATACATTCAATTATTAAAAGAAGCTGGAAAATAGAAATAATAACAAGTAAATGGACTAAAAAGAAAGGCGTGACAAATTGGTTAAAAAAAAACCTCGAAAAAAATATAAATCTTCGAAATATAAAAAGAAAAAACGGGGCATATTTTGTTTATCACCTAGTTATATTTTGGTTAGTTTATTAGCTATTTGTTTAATTTTTTTTAGTGCAATCACTTTGTTAAGCTCAAATTATACATCAAATAATACTGGAATATTTACCAATAAAAGCAACAATAACGAACAACAATTTATTGTTCAAACAGCTGAATACGCTAAAAATTTAAAAGAAACATATGGAATTCTCCCAAGTATCAGTATTGCTCAAGCAATCTTAGAATCTGATTGGGGTAGAAGTGAACTATCAGTAAAAAATAATAACTTTTATGGCATTAAAGGTGATAATCCAAATAAGACAGTTATGATGAATACAAAAGAATTTGTGAATGGAGAATGGATTGAAATAAAAGCACCTTTTAGAAAATACGATAGTTGGCAAGAGTCAATGGACGAACACGCAAGACTAATCGTATATGGTACAACTTGGAATGCGAATCAATATTCTACTGTTTTAGCAGCAACTGAGTATAAAGAAGCAGCCTATGCTTTGGAAAAGAGTGGGTACGCAACCGATCCAGACTATCCCGTGAAATTAATTCGTTTAATTGAACAATACAACTTGCATCAATACGATTAAATTAATCGTATTGTTTTTTCTGAAAAGCTATTAAATGTCTATTATGAGGTTACTTTTCAGTTGTTTTTTTCACTCCTATACTGGCTTATTTCTATACTGAGGGGGCCCATTTGAAAAGAAAATTTTAAAACTTGTTTATTTTCGCGAGTATGTGCAACAAGCTAACCGGTATGGTCAAATCGGAATCATAGCAAAAAAGAAAAAAGGTTGAAAATAAAATCTATGATTGTTCACTCTAAAATATCGATTCTTGAATAGCGATAAACCTAGTTCAGTAAAAAATATTAGAACGATTCAGGTTCGATAAATTCTAGCTAACGTTTAAAGATTTAAGTAAAATAACGAGATAGGTTTGAAAACATTAGGAGGTTAGTTAAATGGAAGAATATGTTGGAGAAACGGCTCCCAAAATAACAACAGATTTAAGAAGAGATTATATTGAGGTACCAGAAATTATTCATAAAGTTAGCGGGATTGTCATAAATGGTAAGCGAATTCGTTCGTTGATTTTTACAACGGATATCGCTATTATTATGAATAACGATGCAGATGCTGTAATAGCCGTTTACCCATTCACCCCACATCCAGCTATTGTTAACGGTATCACAACAGCAGCAAGTATGCCTGTTGTTGCAGGAGTAGGTGGTGGTTTAACACACGGACACAGATCCGCTAATATTGCTTTATTTGCAGAAGCACACGGCTGTATCGGTGTAGTTTTAAATGCGCCAACACCTTTAAGTACAATTAAAGAAGTAAATGAAGTAGTAGATGTACCAATTATTTCAACAGTCGTTTCAGAATTTACAGATATACAAGAAAAATTAGATGCAGGAGTGGACATTGTAAATATCAGTGGAGCAGCGAACACACCTAACATAGTTAGAGAAATCCGGCGAAATTTTCCAAACCTACCAATCATCGCTACCGGCGGACCAACAATAGAAAGCATAAAAGCAACTATAGAAGCCGGAGCCAACGCTATTACCTACACTCCACCAAGTAACGGCGAACTATTTAGCAAAAAAATGAAACTATACCGTAAACATGAAAAACAAGATGCTGAGGACTCTGAACAGTCATGAAAGAAAAATAGGAAATGACAAAAAGGATACTTCTTATCCTCAAAGTCATTTATCATTTTTCAGAATGACTAGAGTATGCAGCTCGGGTACAAGCAGTCTAGTTCTTTGTTCATTTACAAAATCCGAAGCGTTCTGCCTAGCTGGATAAGTAAATACGAATTTGATCCAATTTGAGGAGGAATTGCTAGTGAAAGACACAAAACGCAATCAAAAAACCAAACGGCCATTATGGATGATGATTACTGCTATTATTTTGGTTAGTGCATTAATCATTGGTGGAGGAACAGGGTATTATTTTTGGTCAAAACAAAAAGATGAAAAAGCAGCACAGCAAACGGTCGATTCTTTTATCCATTCTTTAGAAAAACAAGATTATTCAGCGATGAGTAAATTAGTTTCAGAAAGTACATTAGAAAAAATCGGTTATACTAAAGATGATATGGAAAAACGCTATGAAACAATCTATGGGGGAATTGGTGCTTCTGATTTAAGCGTTTCTGATTTAAAAGTCTCATTAAATGAAGAAAAAAAACAATACGATGTTTTATACACAGTACAGATGACTACTTCCTTAGGGAAATTAGATAAACAATCTTTTGTTACAACTATGACTAAAGAAAAAGATGAGTATAAATTAAATTGGAATACCCAACTTATCTTTCCAGAGTTAGAACCAAATGACAAAATCAGTTTAACCACTACAATTGGAGAACGAGGAGATATACTTGCGACTGATGGATCTCCACTAGCAACAGAAGGAAAAGTTTGGGATGCTGGGCTTTACCCTGAAGCTTTGGGAGATGGAACAGATAAAGATAACAAGCTAAAAGTTATTGGTAATGAATTTGATGTTGCGGTTGAACAATTAGAAAATAAATTATCAGCTGAATGGGTTTTGCCTGAAAGCTTTGTTCCTTTTAAAATTGTAAAAGATGGAGATACCCCTGAGGTACCTGGGGTCCTTTATCAAGAAAAAACCATTCGAACTTACCCATTAAATGAAGCAGCTGCTCACCTAATCGGATATGTTGGAGAAGCGACCGCCGAAGATATTAAAAAAAATCCAACATTACAAGCGGGTGACGTTATTGGGAAAGCCGGTTTGGAGGCAACATTTAATGAAAGATTAAACGGCCAAAAAGGCGGAAGAATCGTCATTAATGATGAGACAGATGGATTAAAGAAAGTACTTCAAGAAACAGAAATTAAAAATGGGGAAGACATTACATTGACAATCAATGCAAAACTTCAAAAAGCTGCATACGAACAGTTAATAGATGAAAATAGTTCCGCAGTTTTTATGGATCCGAAAGATGGCAGATTATTGTCTTTAGTCAGCACACCTTCTTATGATGCAAACCTAATGACAATGGGCATTAGTACAGAAGAGTATCAAAAATATACTGATGATGTAAATAACCCTTTTCTTGCTCGTTTTGCAGCCGGATATGCTCCCGGTTCGACCTTTAAGACTATTACAGCAGCAATTGGATTAGACTCAGGTATAACAACAACAGATAAAATCCACAAAATTGATGGATTAAAATGGCAAAAAGATTCATCATGGGGAGACCATTTTATCGTGCGTGTTTCAGATACACCGCAAGTAAATTTAGAGTCAGCTTTAGTCTACTCTGACAATATCTACTTTGCTCAAGAAGCTTTGGAAATGGGGCGAAAAGTTTATGAAGAAGGACTATCTCAGTTTATTTTTGGAGAAAAGTTAAACTTACCCATTGCAATGAATCCAGCTCAAATTTCAAATGAAGGAACATTAGCTAAAGAAACGTTATTAGCAGATACAGCATACGGACAAGGTCAACTATTGATGAATCCCATTCAACAGGCTGTCTCGTTTTCTGTTTTTGCAAATGAAGGCAAACTGATTTATCCCAAATTAACGGCAGACCAAAAGACGACTGAACCTAAAATGGCCGTGACTGCTAAATCAGCGAATATAGTAAAAGATAACTTAATCAAAGTGGTAGAAAAACCTGAAGGAACAGCACACAGTCTAGCTTCACTAAACAAAAAGAATCTTGCAGCAAAAACAGGAACAGCCGAAACAACAGAATCAAAAGTAGAAGGTGAAGACGCAGAAACAAATGGCTTCCTACTAACATTTGATGCAGAAAATAACAGTTATCTAATGGTAGCGATGATAGAAGGCAAATCCAGTGGAGACGTCACAGCAACAATGAAACCCTTATTAGGAAATATCGAAGAACTAATAAAATAAGATGCTGAGCGCTCTGTCCAGACATGAAAGAAAAATAGGAAATGTCAAAGAGGAGGCTTTTTATCCTCAAAGACAGTTATCTTTTTTCCGAATGTCTAGAGCGTAAAGCTCAATTAAAATAAGATGCTGAGCGCTCTGCCCAGACATGAAAGAAAAATAGGAAATGTCAAAGAGGAGGCTTTTTATCCTCAAAGACAGTTATCTTTTTTCCGAATGTCTAGAGCGTAAAGCTCAATTAAAATAAGATGCTGAGCGCTCTGTCCAGACATGAAAGAAAAATAGGAAATAGTGTTTAAAATGCATTTTATGAAATAAGAAATTAAAAGTAAGTTGCTATGAGGTTTAAATTGTGGTATGTTTTGCCTAATCGAAAAACGTAACTATTAAAAAGGAGATCACGATTTATGAATCCAGACCCCGACAGTCAGTCGATGTTAGGACAAATTTTACTTATTATTGTTCTAACAGCTATCAACGCATTTTTTGCTTCAGCAGAAATGGCATTTGTATCTTTAAACCAAAGCAAAGTAAGAGAGAAAGCTGCCCAAGGTGATAAAAAATCAGCTGCAGTATTAAAATTATTGGCTAATTCAGATAACTTTCTTGCAACAATTCAGGTAGTCATTACACTAGCAGGATTTATTTCGAGTGCCTCAGCCGCAACAAGTTTTGCCTCACGTCTGGAACCTTTTTTAATTAGTATTCCAGGTGGGAAACAACTGGCAATCGTAGTGGTAACAGTAATTTTATCTTATATTACGCTTGTTTTTGGCGAGTTGTATCCTAAACAAGTTGCTTTACAAAAAGCAGAAGAAGTTGCTCGCTTTACAGCTGGACCCATTAGAATAGCACAAATGGTTTTCACGCCTTTTGTAAAATTACTCTCGTTATCAACGGATTTATTGAAACGAATGACACCAATAGATTTTTCTAAAAAAGAAGAAAAAATGACACGGGATGAATTTCGTTCTTATTTAGAAAATAGCCAAGCAAAAGGAGCTATTGATGTGGAACAATTTACCATGTTAAAAGGTGTTTTATCAATGGATACGAAAATGGCGAGAGAGATTATGGTACCTCGAACAGATACCTATATGATTGACTATGAGGATGGGAATGAAGAAAATATTCCATTGTTATTAGACTGCAGATTTTCACGTGTACCCGTTTATATGTCAGATAAAGATAATATTATTGGCATTGTTCATGTAAAAAATTTGTTGAAGGCTTCAAGAAAAACTAATTTAGACGATGTTGAAATTAAAGAATTATTGAATCCTCCATTATATGTGCCTGAAACTATTTTTATGGATGATTTATTATATGAACTAAAACGTACCCGAAACCAAATGGCTATTTTGAATGACGAATATGGTGGAGTGGTCGGAATAGCAACTTTAGAAGATTTACTAGAAGAGATTGTTGGGGACATTGATGATGAATATGATGAAACCTATAGCATGATTGAACCTATAAATGAAAATCGCTACCTAGTAGATGGTTCAACACCGCTTTCTAAATTCAATGAATTTTTTAATACAAATATAGAATCAAATGATGTTGACTCTATAGCCGGCTTTTTCATTATGGAATATGGAAGTATTCCTCATCATGGAGAAGAAGCTTTAGTGGAGTATGCAGACTATATCTTTACTTCTAATAAAATAGAAGGTTCAAGATTGGTAAACATATATGTTGATACTGTTCAACATGAAACAACGAATGATTAAACCAGCATAATTAGTTTAGAAGGTTGTTAAACTATAGTAGATATACTCGAAAAGAACGGTTTCTTATTCTTTTCGAGTGTTTTTTGTAAAAGGCGAACGAAAAAAGGATTTAGTTAAAAAAAATTCGTCATTATTGATAGTTTGATGAGAAAATCAAAAAAACTATTGACGTTTGAGATTAAAAAAAGTATATTCAACACTACATTAACTTATATAATGCCAAAATATGGTTGGCAAGTTTCTACCCAGTACCGTAAATTCTGGACTATAAGTAAAGAAATCAAAAAACGAACTGAATTCAATCGAATTTGGAGGTCTTTTTTTCTTTGCTTAGGTAAGAAACCGAGCAGAGTAAAAGAGACCTCTTTTTTGCTTTGTAAAAAGAAAAGAACTATTTTTATAAAAAAAGCTTACAAAAGGGAAGGTAGAATGAAGATGAAATTATTGGAAGAACGTATTTTAAAAGATGGAGTGGTTTTAGGTAAGGATGTTTTAAAAGTAGATAGTTTTTTAAACCATCAAATTGATCCTGTTTTAATGCAAGCAATGGGGGATGAATTTGCCCGCTATTTTTCCGATAAAGGCATCACAAAAATTTTAACGGTTGAAACTTCTGGTATAGCACCGTCTGTTTTCGCTGGCCTAGCTTTAGGAGTTCCAGTTGTCTTTGCTCGTAAACATAAAAGTTTGACGTTAACAGACAACTTGTATACGACCAGTGTTTATTCATTCACAAAGGATACAACAAATGAAATCGCGATTTCAAGAAATTATTTAGATTCAAATGACCATGTATTGTTAATTGATGATTTTTTAGCTAACGGACAAGCGGCAAAAGGATTGGTGGATATTTGCGAGCAAGCTGAAGCGTCTATTGCAGGTATTGGAATCGTTATTGAAAAATCATTCCAATCTGGGCGTAAAGACTTAGAAAAACTAGAATTTGATATCTTATCTCTAGCTCGTATTCGTGCTTTTGAAGACGGCGTAGTTAAATTCGTAGAAGAAGAGGGGAATAAATAAAATGTTAACAAACTCAAAAGCAGCAGCTTTAGGATTACAACATGTATTAGCTATGTACGCGGGAGCTATCTTGGTCCCTTTATTGATTGGTGGAGCTATTGGGTTCAACTCAGAACAAATGACGTATCTTGTATCAATCGATATTTTTATGTGTGGAGTCGCTACGTTATTGCAATTGTTTGTTAACCGCTATTTTGGAATTGGCTTGCCTGTAGTATTAGGTTGTGCTATGCAAGCTGTTTCTCCCTTAATTTTAATTGGAACAACAAAAAGTATTGGGGCTATGTACGGATCAATCATAGCTTCAGGTATTTTTATTTTACTAATTGCTGGTCTGTTTTCAAAAATCAAACGATTTTTCCCACCGGTTGTAACGGGAACTGTTATCACTGTTATTGGTCTGACACTTATACCAGTTGGGATTGAGAAGATGGGCGGTGGCATGAAAAGCGCAGCTGATTTTGGTTCTAGCAAGTATTTATTTCTAGCTTTCTTAACAGTGGCTATTATTTTAGGCATCCAATTGTTTGCTAAAGGCTTTATTCATTCATTAGCTATTATTATTGGTTTAATTATTGGAACAGTTGTTGGGTCATTTATGGGACTTGTTAGTTTAGCGCCTGTAACAGAAGCTACTTGGTTTCATGTTCCGCAACCTTTTTATTTTGGAGCACCTATTTTTGAGTGGTCCTCTATTCTAACAATGATTTTGATTTCAATTGTTAGTATGGTTGAATCTACAGGGGTATATTTTGCTCTTGGGGAAGTAACCGGCCAAACAATTGAAGAAGAACAATTGAAAAAAGGGTATCGTGCAGAAGGATTGGCTATTATTTTAGGTGGTATTTTTAATACCTTCCCTTACACGGCTTTTTCACAAAATGTTGGCTTAGTTCAAATGTCGGGAATCCGGACACGCAAACCCATTTATTTTGCAGCAGGATTTTTAATGGTATTAGGACTAGTACCCAAAATTGGGGCATTTGCGACGATCATTCCTGAACCTGTTTTAGGTGGGGCAATGATGATCTTGTTTGGAATGGTTGCTACTCAAGGAATTAAAATACTTAGTCGAGTTGACTTAAACCAAGACGGCAACTTAATGATTGTAGCTTTATCTCTTGGACTTGGTTTAGGAGTAACCGTTGTTCCAGAGCTATTTGCGAAATTACCAGCAGCTGTTCAAACCTTTACAGGAAACGGCATAGTTGTAACGAGTATCACAGCGATTGGTTTAAACATTCTTTCTCATCACGGACGCAAAAAAAAGAGCGCTGAAACAATGACAAAAGAAGAAGCACTGACAGATTTACCGGAGACCATTTAACCGATTTTGGTGCTAACAATAAGATTTTTATACAAAAAAAGCCTCAGCCCAAGTAACAATTAGGTTGCGGTTTTTTTAGCAAAAAAAATTAAAAAAACCAATCATTTTTACTTGCTATTTTATAAATATTTGATAGGCTTATAAGGAAATAAATAATCATATTAATAACAGATCGGGGATTTTAATAAATGGATACAAGTTTACAGTTTTTAGGCCTTATTTTCATAATCAATTTAGCATATGTAGCATTGAATACGATTCGATTTATGTTGACGATGAAAGGTTATCGAATGGTTGCTCCATTCGTTTCGATGGTTGAAGTCACCATTTATGTAGTAGGGTTAGGATTGGTCCTCGATCGTTTGGATAATTTTTGGAATATTGCGGCTTATGCACTCGGTTATGGTGTCGGGATTGCTGTTGGGATTCAAATCGAAGAATACTTGGCGCTTGGACACATCATGGTAACGGCAATTGTTCCTGATATAAAAAGTGGAATCGCTGAAAATTTACGAGAATTGGGCTATGGCGTAACAACCAGTTATGCGCTTGGCAAGGAAGGCGATCGGTTAGTTTTAGAAATACTGACTACTCGTAAATCAGAACGGAAACTATACAAACAAATAAGTGAAATAGAATCTAAAGCATTTGTTATTTCTTATGAACCAAAGTATATAAGCGGTGGTTTTTGGACAAAGAAAGTTAAAAAGAGAAGACATGCATTAAAACAGCGCGGAGAACTATAAAAAAATAAGCAGCCATTCGGTTATAATTCATGACAGTTTTTGAGTTAACTGATAAACTAGTAAAAATAAGAAAAAAATAAATGAACTAGAAAGTAGTGAGACCGTTGCCGAATTTAATTATTCCTGGAAAGACGATTGGCATTATTGGTGGAGGTCAATTAGCAAGGATGATGGCATTGGCTGCTAAAGAAATGGGATATGCTGTTGGTATCTTGTATCCCAAGGAAAATTGTCCCGCTGCACAAGTAGCTGATTGGCAAATTGTAGCTAAATGTGATGATGAAGATGCACTGATGGATTTGGCTATGGGAAGTGATGTTTTAACCTATGAATTTGAAAATGTTGCTGCCGATAAAATTGCAGTGCTAAGTAAAACGGTTGCTGTTCCACAAGGGAGCGAACTTTTATCTATTGCTCAAGATCGGATATTAGAAAAAGCCTACTTAGAAATGAACAATATTAACTTGGCACCTTATGCAACAATTTTAACGTTAGAAGACATTGAATTTTCCACTAGTTCAATTGGTTTTCCTTGCGTTTTAAAAACTATTCGTGACGAGTACGAAAAAAAGGGACAAATGGTTCTCTATGGAGAAGAAGATATACCAAAATGTGAAGCATTATTAAAAAAAGGAACCTGCATTTTAGAAGCTTGGATTCCATTTGAACGAGAATTGTCGATAGTGATTTCAAGGAATGCTGCAGGAGAGACATCCATTTTTCCTACAGCTGAAATTATACACCGTCAAAATGTTTTAAAAGAAACAATTGTGCCTGCAAGGGTTTCGGATGAGGTGTCTCAAGAAGTTGAACGAATCAGTCTAACTATTGCTGAAGGATTAGATTTAGTTGGTACATTGGGAATAGAATTGACATTAACCACTTCTGGTGCACTATATGTGAGTGAATTGGTATCACGTCCACATTGTTCAGCTAATTACAGTATAGAGGCTTGCTCGACTTCTCAATATGAAACGCATATTCGAGCCATTTGTGGTTGGCCTTTACCTGACATTACCTTATTTTCTAAAACCGTTTCTGTAACAATTTTAGGAGAACAAATGGACGGGGCAGAAAAGCAAATCCAATTGAAACCAAACTGGCACTTTCATTATTATGGAAAAAAAGAAGCACGAAAAGGTCGAGTCATGGGGCACATTACCATTTTGACAAAAGACATCGAGAAAACAATAGAACACATTTATGACACAGGAATATGGATTTAAAAAAAGGAGCACAGGGCAAATGATTGAACGGTATACAAGACCTGAAATGGGACAATTATGGACAGACGAGAATCGCTACAATACGTGGTTAGAAGTAGAAATTCTAGCTGTAGAAGCTTGGGCTGAACGGGGAGATATTCCTGAAGAAGAGGCTAGAAAAATACGCGAAAAAGCCGCTTTCGAAGTGAAACGTATCCTAGAAATAGAAGAAGAAACGCGTCATGATGTAGTAGCATTTACTCGTGCTGTTTCAGAATCACTTGGCGAGGAACGCAAATGGATTCATTATGGTTTAACAAGCACAGATGTTGTTGACACAGCCTACGGATACCAATTGAAGCAAGTAAATGATTTATTACGTAAAGATTTAAACAGCTTTTTAGACATATTAGCTGAAAAAGCAAGGAAATATAAATACACTGTGATGATGGGTCGAACGCATGGAGTGCATGCTGAGCCAACGACTTTTGGTTTGAAATTAGCTCTTTGGTATTCTGAAATGAAGCGCAACATAGAACGCTTCGAACATGCTGCAGAAGGGATAGAAGCCGGTAAAATTAGCGGAGCGGTTGGAACATTTGCCCATACTCCTCCAGCTGTCGAAAAATATGTTTGTGAAAAATTAGGTATTCGAGCACAAGAAATTTCTACACAGATTTTACCACGAGATTTGCATGCGGAATATATGGCAACGTTAGCTTTAATAGCAACGAGTATAGAAAAGTTTGCTACTGAGATACGCGGACTTCAAAAATCTGAAACACGGGAAGTAGAAGAATTTTTTGCTAAAGGTCAAAAAGGATCTTCAGCCATGCCTCATAAACGTAATCCAATTGGTTCTGAGAACGTTACAGGCTTAGCACGGGTTATCCGAGGTCATATGGTCACAGCCTATGACAACGTTGTTTTATGGCATGAACGGGATATCTCACATTCTTCAGCTGAGCGAATTATTTTACCAGACTCAACTATTCTTTTGGATTATATTCTCAATCGATTTGGGAATATTATGAAGAATTTGACTGTTTATCCAGAGAATATGAAGCGTAATATGGGAGCTACTTATGGATTAATCTATAGCCAACGTGTCCTATTAAAATTGATTGACAAAGGGATGAGCCGAGAAAAGGCATATGACTTAGTTCAACCTAAAACAGCAATTTCGTGGGAAAGTCAGATTCCATTCCGTGACTTAATAGAAGGAGATGCTAAAATCATGTCTCTTTTAACGATGGAAGAACTAGATGATGCATTCGATTACCACTACCACTTAAAAAATGTAGACGAACTCTTTAATAGAGTCGGTCTCTAAAAAATTCTGATTAAAAAAAGCTTGAAAGATTAAATAGATGGCATAGGGAACCTCGTAGTAAAAGGCGCCTATGTCATTTTTATTTGTACCATACAGTCAAAAAAAGGAGGGGAAAGGATGGCAAAAGCAAGAGCAAAAGTGATTACTGCAATGCTGATCTTTGGAACAATTGGGCTTTTTGTTAAAAATATTGAGTTGACTTCAAGTGAAATAGCTCTCTATCGTGGTTTTTTTGGCAGTATGTTTTTACTGTTAGTATTGGCTATCAAAAAGAAACGCCTATCTTGGGGAAATAGTAAAGAAAATGCCGCTATCCTATTTTATTCTGGAACAGCCATTGGTTTGAATTGGATTTTATTATTTGAAGCTTATCGCTATACGACAATTTCAAACGCGACATTAAGTTATTATATGGCTCCTTTATTTGTTGTGTTGGCTTCGCCTTTTATTTTAAAAGAAAAATTAAACGGAGTAAAAATTAGCTGTGTGTTTTTAGCATTCATTGGGATGTATTTTATTGTCGACAGAAGCACAGTGAATGGGTTAGGCTACAATCATTCATTGGGAATAATGTATGGCATTGGAGCAGCGTTGTTGTATGCTAGTGTTATCCTGGCAACCAAGTTTTTGCGGAATAGTGCTAGTCTAGAAACGACGATTATCCAATTAATGACGGCTTCTATTGTATTAGCACCCTATGTTTTTTTGAAAGAAGGTTCTAACTTACTGTCTATTTCTGGAACGTCTTTAGTTTACTTGCTTTTTTTAGGTGTCGTTCATACAGGTATAGCCTATGCCCTTTACTTTTCTGCCATCCAAGTCTTGAAAGGGCAAACAATAGCCATCTTAAGTTACATTGATCCCATTTCAGCTGTTCTTCTGTCAACGTTATTTTTAAGTGAACGGATGACGATGGTCCAACTCATTGGAGGATTCTTTATTTTATCAGCAGCCTTTCTCAGTGAAAGTGGGGTAATAGAAAAAGGAATAGTAAGTCGCTCACTAAAAAAATGAAATACCAATAGGTCAGTGAAAAGAACTTAATGGTCTTGTATGTACAAGATAAAGGCTTTACAATTGGAATATAGAACACTAAACAAAGAATCTAACGATAAGTGAGTGGAACAGCAATGGCCAAAACGAAAAAATTAGATGAAGTAGCTTATCAATACATAAAAGAAAAAATCCATACAAGACAATGGGTACCTCAAACCCGTATCACAGAATTAGCCTTATCAAAAGAATTGAACATCAGCCGTACACCCATTCGCCAGGCCTTCCAACAGTTGCAACAAGAAGGTTATTTAGACGTCGAGGTTTATAAAGGCGCCCGCGTTAGAGAAAAAAAAATTGAAGCACACGGCTTACAAGAACGAATGGAATTTATCGAAATGATTTTCGTTCATTACTTTCATTATTTACAAATAAAGGAGATCATATTTGATGGAACGCAAGTTGATGATAAATTAACCAGTCTAAAAAAATGCCGCAATGAATCAGAAAAAATATTTCTTGATTTAGAAACACAATTGCTGCATAAAATTCTAGCTTTCAGTAAAAATGACTACTCCGTAAGAATTGTGATGGATACTATCCGCGAATTACAGACGCAAAATAATCCAGACTATCTTTCTTTAATGCGAAAAAATAGAGACATTAAAATAAAACACTACGAAACATTAATCCACTACCTAAAATTAGGAGATTATCCCCTAGCGCGAAAAGAAATGCGCATTCTAATTAATCAACTCACTCTTAGTATCATCCATAATATGTCAGATTAAACAGTAAAAAAAGAAGAGGCGAATAAAATGAAGGAAAAAGTGTATTTGAATCATGATGGCGGAGTAGATGACCTAGTCTCTTTATTTATGTTGCTGCAAATGAAAGACGTGGAACTAATTGGAGTAGGTGTTATTCCTGCAGATTGTTATTTAGAACCAGCAGTATCAGCGAGTCGGAAAATCATTGAACGTTTTGGTCATGGAGCAGCTATCGAGATAGCTGCATCAAATTCTAGAGGAAAGAATCCTTTTCCCAAAGATTGGCGCATGCATGCTTTTACAATTGATGCCTTGCCGCTATTAAATGAATTTGAACCAACTTCAACAAAAGAAACGACCATACCAGCTCATCAGCATTTAATTGAGAAGCTCCGTTCAAGTGAAGAAAAAGTTACACTCGTTTTTGTTGGACCGTTAACGGATTTAGCAAGAGCTCTAACAGAAGCCCCTGACATTCAAGAAAAAATTAAAAAGCTGGCTTGGATGGGTGGAACATTCCTCGAAAAAGGCAATGTTGAAGAACCAGAACATGATGGAACTGCAGAGTGGAATGCTTTTTGGGATCCTGAAGCTGTTCAAACAGTCTGGAACAGTTCGATTGAGATTGATCTAGTTGCATTAGAAAGCACAAACATGGTTCCTTTGACCATCGAAGTTCGAACAAAGTGGGCACGTCAAAGAGCCAATAGCGGTATTGATTTCTTAGGACAAGCGTACGCCATTGTACCGCCATTAGTCCATTTACATACTAACGCTACCTATTTCTTATGGGATGTTTTAACGACAGCAACTATTGGAATAATGGACAGTATGAAACAAAAAGTTGTTCACTCAATAGTGCATTCGACTGGTGTTAGTCAAGGGAGAGTAGAACTATCGCCGGATGGTCGAGCAGTGAATTTGGTTTATGAAGCTGATCCGGAAGTTTTTTTTGAGTATTTAACAGAGTTAGCCGAACAAAAATAACGTTTCGCTGAATGTTTCATATAATAACAGCTGAGGTAAAGACATGTTCTATGTTTTTATCTCATTTTTTTCATTTAAATCTCTTTATTCTTTTCTCGAATGGAGTCAATCTATGGTAAAATGAAAAATGGAAACTTATGCAATAATTTATTTTTATTTGATAAAATAAAATGGTGAAACAAAGATGAATTGATTGAACGAACGAGTTTGATACAAAGAGAGGATGGTTAAATTTTGGTAATACAAAACAAATTGTTAGAGGGTATGAACCCAGGACAAAAGGAAGCCGTAGCCTATACAGAAGGTCCTCTTTTGATTATGGCAGGAGCAGGCAGTGGGAAGACGCGTGTGTTAACGCATCGCATTGCTTATTTAATTGATGAAAAAGGCGTAAATCCATGGAATATATTAGCGATAACTTTTACAAATAAAGCTGCTAAAGAGATGAAAGAACGGGTTGGTCGCTTGATGAAAACGGGTGGAGAAAGCGTATGGGTTTCAACGTTTCACTCGATGTGTGTGCGCATGTTGCGTCGTGATATAGACCGCATTGGATACAATAAAGCCTTTACCATTAGCGATCCTAGTGATCAACAAACCTTAATGAAACGAATTTTAAAAGAACGCAATATTGACCCTAAAAAATACAATCCAAGAGCTATTCTATCTGAAATTAGCAATGCTAAAAATGAATTGATGAACGCAGAGGATTACCGCAAAACAGCTAATAGTTTTTTTGAAAAAATCGTAGCGGACTGCTACGATGACTACCAACGTGAGTTGCGCCGCAATCAATCAGTTGATTTCGATGATTTAATTATGCTAACGATTCGTTTATTTGAAGAAAGTCACGAAACGTTAGACTATTATCAAAATAAATTTCATTACATTCATGTAGATGAGTACCAAGATACAAATACGGCTCAATACACATTAGTCAATATGCTGGCCAAACGCTTTAAAAACTTGTGTGTTGTTGGAGATGCAGACCAAAGTATCTACGGTTGGCGCGGCGCAAATATGGATAATATTTTAGATTTCGAAAAAGATTACCCGGATGCAAAAGTAGTGATGCTTGAACAAAACTACCGTTCTACCAAATTTATTTTGAAAGCAGCTAATGATGTTATTGCAAACAACAACAAGCGTAAAGTGAAAAAACTTTGGACTGACAATGATGAAGGGGATAAAATTACTTATTACCGTGGTCAATCTGAAGGCGATGAATCAAGATACGTTGTCTCGAAAATGCTAGAAGAAATGAAGACAGCTAATTATAACTATGGCGATTTCGCTGTTTTATACCGGACAAATGCTCAATCACGAGTGATGGAAGAAAATCTATTGAAATCCAATATTCCTTATAAAATGGTCGGTGGACATAAGTTCTATGACCGCAAAGAAATTCGTGATGTCTTAGCTTATTTACGTTTGATTGCTAATCCTGAAGACAATATGAGTTTTGAAAGAGTAGTCAATACACCAAAAAGAGGAATCGGACCTGGTACAATTGAAAAATTAAGAAGTTTTGCCAATGAATACGAGTGGTCTCTATTAGAAGCGGCATTGAACGTTTCAATCACAACTATCAAAGGTAAAGCAGCGGGTGAACTTGAAGGATTTGCTTTCATGATGCGTGACTTACAACAAAAACAAGAGTACCTTCCAGTGACTAAGTTAGTAGAAGAAACGCTTGAACGCAGTGGTTATCTCAAAAGTTTAGAATTGGAACGGACACTGGAGTCTGAAACGCGTGTTGAAAATATTAAGGAGTTCCTATCTGTTACCCAACAATTTGAAAAAGACAACAACGAAGATAAAAGCTTGCTTACTTTCTTAACGGATTTAGCTTTAATCTCAGATTTAGACAACGTTGAAGAAGAACCACAAAGTGAAGTGACGTTGATGACCTTGCATGCGGCTAAAGGATTAGAATTTCCAGTCGTATTCTTAATTGGATTAGAAGAAGGGATCTTCCCACTTTCTCGCTCTATGATGGAAGAAGACGACCTAGAAGAAGAACGTCGCTTAGCTTACGTAGGGATCACTCGCGCTGAGAAAAAACTCTACATCACCAATGCTTATTCACGTGTGTTATATGGAAAAATACAAAGCAATCAGGCTTCGCGATTTATTAGAGAAATTACGGATGAAGTCATCGAGTCAGGCAACAATCAAGCAGGGAACACACATGCAACACCCTTTAGTCGTTCAACCAGCTCAGCACCTTATCGGAACAATCAAGCAGAAAAAGCCGCTAGCACACCTTATCAATCACCAGTCAGCGATAAAACAGAAAGCGGCGCAGATAAATTAACATGGAGTACTGGCGACAAAGCCATACACAAAAAATGGGGCATAGGAACAGTCGTCAAAGTAACCGGCGACGCCGACAACCTCCAACTTGATATTGCATTTAAAGAACAAGGAATCAAACGCCTACTAGCCGCATTCGCCCCAATAGAAAAACAAGATGCTGAGAACAACGATTAGTTTCGACAAGAAAAAAGGAAAAGTTCACAGAAATCTTTGATTTCAAGAACGTTTATCTTTTTCTCGAGAAGTTGTTGATCACAACTCAATTACGCAAGATGTGGAGAGCTCTGTTTAGGTATGAAAGAAAAATAGGAACTAGCAAAGAGGATGCTTTTCATCCTCAAAGCTAGTTATCTTTTTTCCGAATACCTAGAGCTCACAACTCAATTACGCAAGATGTGGAGAGCTCTGTTTAGGTATGAAAGAAAAATAGGAACTAGCAAAGAGGATGCTTTTCATCCTCAAAGCTAGTTATCTTTTTTCCGAATACCTAGAGCTCACAACTCAATTACGCAAGATGTGGAGAGCTCTGTTTAGGTATGAAAGAAAAATAGGAACTAGCAAAGAGGATGCTTTTCATCCTCAAAGCTAGTTATCTTTTTTCCGAATACCTAGAGCACACAACTCAATTACGCAAGATGTGGAGAGCTCTGTTTAGGTATGAAAGAAAAATAGGAACTAGCAAAGAGGATGCTTTTCATCCTCAAAGCTAGTTATCTTTTTTCCGAATACCTAGAGCTCACAACTCAATTACGCAAGATGTGGAGAGCTCTGTTTAGGTATGAAAGAAAAATAGGAACTAGCAAAGAGGATGCTTTTCATCCTCAAAGCTAGTTATCTTTTTTCCGAATACCTAGAGCTCACAACTCAATTAAAAAAGCCCCAAAGTAGAAAGGAGCTTTCAAATGGCCATAGATCAAACTTTTGAAGAAGCAAAAAATAAGGTCAGTGAATTGAGAGACTTACTTGATAAATATAGCTACCAATATTATGTTCAAGATAAACCTGTCATTTCAGATACAGACTACGATAAATTGTACAAAGAACTTGTTGGGTTAGAAGAAAATTTTCCGGATTTGATTTCCAACGATTCACCAACACAACGAATCGGTGGTACGATTTTACCAGGCTTTGAAAAAGTCACTCATGAGATTCCGATGCTTAGTTTAGGTAACGCGTTTGACGAAAATGATTTGCTTGAATTTGATAAACGTATTCAAAAGTTGACAGACAAAAAAATCCATTACATTTGTGAACTGAAAATTGATGGTTTAGCTATTTCCTTAAAATACAAAGCCGGGAAGTTAGTTTTGGCAGCTACTCGTGGTAATGGAGAAATTGGGGAAAATGTCACTCAAAATATCCGAACTGTGAAATCTGTTCCATTACGATTAAAAAAACCTTATAATATTGAGGTTCGTGGGGAATGTTACATGCCAAAATCATCATTTGTAGCCTTGAATGAAGAACGAGAAGAAAATGGCGAAGCTGTTTTTGCTAATCCTAGAAATGCTGCAGCGGGCGGATTGCGCAACTTAGATGCTAAAGAAACGGCGAAGCGTAATCTCAGTATTTTCATTTATACTGTCGCAGACTTTGGCGAAATGACAGCAGACAGTCAAGAAGCTGCATTAAAACAATTAGATGAGTTAGGTATCCGTACCAATCCTGAACGAAAAGTTTTTGAAACCATCGAAGAAGTTTGGACATATGTTCAAACCTTTCATGATAAACGAACTCAATTGCCATATGACATTGATGGTATCGTAATCAAAGTAAATGAATTTGATGTACAAGAAGAAATTGGCTACACTGTAAAAGCTCCTCGATGGGCTATTGCCTATAAATTTAAAGCTGAAGAAGGAACGACCGTAATACGCGAAATTGAATGGAGTGTCGGCAGAACAGGAGTTGTGACACCAACGGCCATTATGGATCCCATCCTATTAGCAGGTACGACGGTTAGACGTGCTAGCCTGCATAATGTTGACTTGATAAAAGAACGGGACATTCGTTTATTAGACACAGTAGTGGTCCATAAAGCTGGCGATATTATTCCTGAAGTAACACGCGTCGTTTTAGAAGAGAGATCAACGGATAGTGAAAGTTATCTAGTTCCAACACACTGTCCAGCATGTGAAAGTGAATTGGTCCATCTAGAAGAAGAAGTGGCTTTACGATGTATTAATCCTAAGTGTCCAGCTCAAATAACGGAAGGATTGGCTCACTTTGCTTCACGCAATGCAATGAATATTGATGGAATGGGTCCAAAAGTGATTAGTCAATTATTTGAAAAAGGGTTAGTTCATGATGTAGCTGATTTATACAAAGTAACCTATGACAAATTATTAACATTAGATAAAATTAAAGACAAAGCTGCTAATAAGCTGTTAACAGCTATTAATGCTAGTCGCAGTAATTCACTAGAACGGTTATTATTTGGTTTGGGTATCCGACACGTTGGCACAAAAGCAGCTAAGCAAATTGCCGAACAGTTCGAAACGATTGAAAATGTTCAAACAGCCAAACAAGAGGATATTATTGCCATCGAAGGAATCGGTGAGATTATTGCTGAAAGTGTTGCGACTTATTTTTCATTACCAGAAGTGGATGAATTGATAAATGAATTACGCATAAGCCAAGTTAATTTGGTTTATTTAGGTAAGAAAAAAGAAGAATTGGCTAAAAGTGATTCATACTTTAATGGTAAAACAATTGTTCTAACTGGAAAGCTTACGCATTTCACTCGCGAAGAAGCGAAAGACCGTATCGAAAATCTTGGTGGGAAAGTAACTGGGAGTGTTTCTAAAAAAACAGATCTCGTCGTTGCTGGCGAAGAAGCAGGTAGTAAATTAGCTAAAGCTCAAAAACTCGAAATGACTGTTTGGGATGAAGACCAACTATTGAAGGCATTAGAAGGAGAAGAAAATGAATAAAAAAATCATTGCAACACTGGCTACTGCTGTTTTTTTGCTGAGCGCCTGCAGTGACCCTACAGGTGGAAATACAAGTAACAATCCTGTAGATACTAAAGGAGAAACGGATAAAACAACAACCAGCAATCAATTATCAAATGATTATTACAAAACAATCGTAACCGATGGTGGCTATCAAATAAGTAAAACACGGGGATCTACATTAGGATTGAATTCAAATTTTAACCTTAAAGCATTTGAAACAGGTTTAATGAGTCTATCTCAAGTACACTTTGACACAGGTAACTATTATTTCCAAGAAGGACAATATATTGATAGTACAACAGCTAACAATTGGTTGAAACGAGTTAGTGAAAAAAACCCAGATGGTTTGAATCCAGAAGACAATGGAAAAAAAGAATCAAATGAACGCAATCCTTACTACTTGAATTCTGTTTTAGAACAAGATTATATGATTAAAAAAGACGATAAATTTACATTAGGCGGTATTAGTATCGGTCTATCAATGAACGCAATTGATTATTATCAAAAAGTTGAATTCGGAGATGAATATAAAACAAAAATCAGCCGTGATGAGTTGTTAAAACAAGGCAAAGAAATGGCCAATAAAATTGTCCAGCGGTTACGCAAAACGGAAGGCGTCGGAAAAATCCCGATTGTAGTAGGTATTTTTGAACAATCCCCTAAAGACAGTTTAGCTGGCGGAAGTTTTATAGTAGAAGCTGTTAGCGAAAACGGTAGCACAAAAGTTGGAAATTGGAGAGCGTTAAACCAGAAAAAAGTTGTTTTTCCTTTAGTAGATGAAACGAGTAATGAATTATCTAACTTTGAAAACTTTAAATCAGAAGTAGAGAACTTTTTCCCTAATTTGAGCGGAGTAACAGCTGAAGCCAGTTACACAGATGACCAACTCGTAAAAATGAAAGTAAGTATCATTACACAATTTTACGGAGAAAGTGAAATTATCGGCTTCACCCAATACGTGGCAGACAAAGCCGCAACATTTTTACCACCAAACATACCAATAGAAATCACAATCGAATCCATAAACGGAACTGAATCATTCATGTCAAGAAAAATAGGCGAAACAAAATTCTACACACACATATTTAATTAAGATGTGGAGAGCAACGATTAGCTTCGACAAGAAAATAGGAAAAGTTCACAGAAATCTTTGATTTCAAGAACTTTTATCTTTTTCTCGAGAAGTTGTTGATCGCAACTCAATTAACCAAGATGTGGAGAGCAACGATTAGCTTCGACAAGAAAATAGGAAAAGTTCACAGAAATCTTTGATTTCAAGAACTTTTATCTTTTTCTCGAGAAGTTGTTGATCGCAACTCAATTAACCAAGATGTGGAGTGCTCTGTTTAGGTATGAAAGAAAAATAGGAACTAGCAAAGAGGATGTTTTTTATCCTCAAAGCTAGTTATCTTTTTTCCGAATACCTAGAGCACACAACTCAATTAACCAAGATGTGGAGTGCTCTGTTTAGGTATGAAAGAAAAATAGGAACTAGCAAAGAGGATGTTTTTTATCCTCAAAGCTAGTTATCTTTTTTCCGAATACCTAGAGCACACAACTCAATTAACCAAGATGTGGAGTGCTCTGTTTAGGTATGAAAGAAAAATAGGAACTAGCAAAGAGGATGTTTTTTATCCTCAAAGCTAGTTATCTTTTTTCCGAATACCTAGAGCACACAACTCAATTAGCCAAGATGTGGAGAGCAACGATTAGCTTCGACAAGAAAATAGGAAAAGTTCACAGAAATCTTTGATTTCAAGAACTTTTATCTTTTTCTCGAGAAGTTGTTGATCGCAACTCAATTAAGACAAGATGCGGAGAACTCTGCCTTTATAAAAGCCAAGCCACTTTTTTCTTTGATATAGAGGCTGAACGGTCTTTGTGGTAGAATAGAAAAGAAGTTTTAGACAAGATGACAGATAGAAAGAGAGTTGAAACCCAAATGACTAATATTGATGTAAAAGAAGTTAAACACGTTGCGTTACTATCAAAACTAGAATTTCAAGAAGAAGAAATTTCAGGCTTTACAAAACAATTAGATGCTATTATTACGATGGTTGAACAGTTGGACGAACTAGATACAAAAGACGTGCCTGTAACAACTCATGGATTAGAAGTATCCAGTGTAATGCGTAAAGATAAAGTAACACCAGGAATGGACCGCAATGAACTATTCAAAAACGTTAAAACACAACAAGATGGGTTAATTAAAGTTCCTGCTATGATAGATAATGGGGAGGCTGGAGCATAAAATGACTGTATTAGATCACACTTTAGAAGAATTACACCAATTATTAGTAAATAAAGAAACAACAGCTGAAGCAATTATGAAAGCTGTTTATGCACGAATTGCTGAAACGGAAGATAAAATCGGTGCATTTATTACGTTGACAGAAGAAGAGGCGTTAGAAAAAGCTCGCGAAATGGATGCCGCAGGAATTGACCCTAATAATATTCTATCTGGACTACCGATTGGTATTAAAGACAATATCGTAACAAAAGGTGTCTTAACAACAGCAGCTAGTAAAATGTTAGAAGACTTCATGCCTATTTATGATGCAACGGTTATGGGGAAAGTCACGGATTCAGGAATGATTTCAGTTGGAAAACTAAATATGGATGAATTTGCTATGGGTGGAAGTACAGAAAGATCGGCTTTCAAAATCACACATAATCCCTGGGATTTAGCTAAAGTTCCTGGTGGTTCTTCAGGTGGATCAGCTGCAGCAGTGGCTGCTGGACAAGTTCCAATGACATTAGGATCAGACACAGGCGGATCTATCCGCCAACCGGCTGCATTCACTGGAATTGTTGGAATGAAGCCAACTTATGGCCGCGTGTCACGTTTTGGTTTGATTGCCTTCGCATCAAGTTTAGATCAAATTGGACCATTAACTCGCACCGTTAAAGACAATGCAATCGTTTTAAATACCATCAGCGGATACGATGAAAAAGATTCAATGAGCTACAATGAAGCAACGCCTGATTTTACAGCTGGAATTGAAGATGGCGTAAAAGACATGAGAATTGGTGTGCCGAAAGAGTACTTACAAGAAGGACTAGAAACTGGAGTAAGAGAAGCTGTACTTAAAGCAATTGAAACCTTTAAAGAACTAGGTGCAATTGTAGAAGAAGTTAGTTTGCCGCATTCAAAATACGGCGTTCCTGCTTATTATATTATTGCTTCATCTGAAGCATCTTCGAATTTACAACGGTTTGACGGCATTCGTTACGGCTACCGTTCACCAGAAGCTAAGACATTAGAAGAAGTTTACGTGCAATCACGCTCGGAAGGCTTTGGCATGGAAGTGAAACGTCGTATCATGCTAGGAACATTCTCATTGAGTTCTGGTTTTTATGATGCTCACTTTAAAAAAGCTGGACAAACGCGGACGTTAATTCGTCGTGATTTTGAAAAAGTTTTTGAAGACTACGATTTAATCTTAGGACCAACAACAACAACAACCGCATTTAATATTGGTGGTCAAGTACATGACCCAGTAGCAATGTATTTAAGTGATATCTTAACTGTTCCAGTGAACTTAGCTGGTGTTCCTGCAATTTCGATTCCTGCAGGTTTTTCAAATGGCATGCCAGTGGGCTTACAATTGATTGCAAAACACTTTGATGAACAGACGATTTATCAAGCAGCTTATGCATTTGAACAAGCCACTGAATTCCATAAAGAAAAACCAAATTTGTAGGGGGCGAGAATAAAAATGAATTTTGAAACAGTCATCGGACTTGAAGTACACGTAGAATTAAAAACAGAATCAAAAATGTTCTCACCATCTCCAGCACATTTTGGTGCAGAACCCAATACCAATACAAACGTAATAGACTGGGGTTACCCTGGAGTATTGCCTGTAATCAATGAACAAGCTGTAGAGTACGCAATGAAGGCTGCTATGGCCTTAAATTGCGAAATTTCAACAGATACTAAATTCGACCGTAAAAACTATTTCTATCCAGATAATCCAAAAGCCTACCAAATTTCACAATTTGATAAGCCTATTGGGCACGATGGTTGGATTGACATTGAAGTCGAAGGCAAACAAAAACGTATTCGCATTGAGCGTGTTCATTTAGAAGAAGATGCTGGTAAAAACAACCACGGAACAGATGGTTATTCCTATGTCGATTTAAACCGTCAAGGCACACCATTGATTGAAATCGTATCTGAAGCAGATATGCGTTCACCAGAAGAAGCTTACGCTTATTTAGAAGCTCTTAAACAAATTGTACAATACACTGGAGTCAGTGATGTGAAGATGGAAGAAGGCTCGATGCGTTGTGATGCGAACGTTTCATTGCGTCCAATTGGGCAAGAAACTTTTGGAACAAAAGCTGAATTAAAAAACTTGAATTCATTCAACTTTGTTCGTCGTGGATTAGCCTTTGAAGAAGTCCGTCAAGAAAAAGTCTTATTATCTGGTGGAATCATTGAACAAGAAACACGTCGTTACGATGAAACAACAGGTGCAACGATTTTGATGAGAATTAAAGAAGGATCAGACGATTACCGTTATTTCCCGGAACCAGATCTGCCTAATTTAGTTATCGATGATACGTGGATTGAAAAAGTGAAAAATAGCATCCCAGAAATGCCATCAGAACGCCGTATTCGCTATGTAAAAGACTTCGGATTATCCGATTATGATGCCATGGTTATGACGGCAACAAAAGAAATGTCAGATTTCTTTGAAGAAACACTAGCTAAGAAAGTTGATGCCAAACAAGCTTCCAACTGGTTAATGGGTGAAGTTTCAGCATATGTAAACAGTGAAAAAATAGAATTACATGATACGAAATTAACACCAGAAAACTTAGCCGGCATGATTAATTTGATTGCCGATGGCACAATTAGTTCAAAAATAGCTAAAAAAGTCTTCCAAGAACTCATTCAAAAAGGCGGTAGCGCTCAAGAAGTTGTGGAAAAAAATGGTTGGATTCAACTAAGCGATCCTTCAAAATTAATTCCAATGGTTAACGAAGTACTGGATAAAAATCCTCAATCTATTGAAGATTTCAAAAACGGAAAAGATCGAGCAATCGGTTTCTTGGTTGGACAAATTATGAAAGCTACTAAAGGACAAGCCAATCCAGGGATTGTAAACAAGCTATTGAATGAAGAGTTAGCAAAGCGTTAATGATTGGTTAATAGTAAAGGAGAGTTTCTATGCGTGCCAGAATTATTTATAATCCAACTTCGGGACGGGAGCTAGTCAAACGTAACTTAGTGGATATTCTTCAAATATATGAAAACGCCGGATATGAAACCAGCGCTTTTGAAACAACAGCAAAAAAATATTCAGCACTTCATGAAGCAACCAGAGCAGCTAAGGCAGGTTTTGAATTAATCGTAGCTGCTGGTGGAGATGGGACAATCAATGAAGTCGTAAATGGAATTGCTGAATTAGAAAAAAGACCGAAAATAGCCATTATACCTGCTGGGACAACGAATGACTACGCAAGGGCTTTGCATATTCCGAGAAACAACTTGATAGAGGCAGCTAAGTTGATACAAAAGAAAGAAACAGTTAAAATGGATATTGGAAAAGCCGTCATGGCTGAAAAAGAAAGCTACTTTATCAATATTGGTGGAGGAGGACTTTTAACAGAATTAACCTATGATGTTCCATCAACGCTAAAATCTGTTTTTGGTTCATTAGCTTATTTTGTTAAAGGAGCAGAAATGCTGCCACGGATTAAACCGATTCCTATGCATATCGAATACGATGAAGGCACTTATGAAGGCACAGCTTCAATGTTTTTTATAGCGCTAACCAATTCAGTGGGCGGTTTTGAACAAATTGCTCCTGATGCTTTATTAGATGATGGAAAGTTCACGATGATTGTCGTGAAAACAGCCAGTCAAATTGAAATTCTCCATTTAGTTGCGTTGCTATTGAATGGTGGAAAGCATATTGACCACCCAAGTATTTTATACGCAAAAACGAGTAAAATTCATGCCAGACCAGCAGATGATTCCAGGATGATGATTAATTTAGATGGCGAATATGGTGGAGATGCTCCAGTTACGTTTATTAACTTATATCAACACATCGAAATCATTGCAAACAGTGATGATATCAGTGCGACTGGCTATACCATTGATCCTATTGAAGAATCTGAAGAAGAAGCCTTCATTAAGGAAGTAGAAGGACTGACTGAATTAGATATTAGTGGAGACCGAATCGTTTCTTGAAAATAAAAATAAGTAAACTTTGAGTTTGCTACTCTTTTGTGTCATAATGAAGAGTAGCGAACTTTTTTTAAATGGAACCAATAATTAAACAGTCTGATAATTAAAATAATAAAGCTTAGTTCTTGCAAAAAAAGTAAAAACTTAGTTAAACATTCTGATACAGCTGTCATTTGAATTTCAGTCTCATGAGATAGATAGGATTATTTTATCCATCATCCAACTAAACCGGTCGAGTCAGGAACACTCCCAGTTCAATAAGGATGACAAAAAGTAAAGGATATCCAAAAGAACACGCTGACAGAAAATAAAATCAATCGACTACACCAACTATGAATTAAAAATACTCGTTGAAAAACGAAGGGAGTTTTTTATAAAATGAAAAATAACAAGACAATACCCGTTCAAAAAAACGAAAAACACACAGTTAAGATTGAAGATTTAACACATGAAGGTATGGGAGTAGCGAAAATAGATGGCTACCCACTATTTATTGAAGATGCTTTACCTGGTGAAGAGATGGAAGTTAAAATTCACAAAACCGGTAAATCTTTTGGTTATGCAAAAAGTATGAAACGTTTGACTTCTAGTCAAAACCGCGTTGAGATAAAAGACGAAAACTTTACACGTGCTGGAATTACACCATTGCAACACATCCATTACCCAGCTCAATTAGCTTTCAAAAAACAACAAATTAAAAATGTCATGAAACGTATCGCTAAAGTCTCTGATGTAAAAATTCTTGATACAAAAGGCATGACTGAGCCTTGGGGATACCGCAATAAAGCGTCTGTTCCAGTAAGAAAAATTGGCGACAAGTTAATGACAGGATTTTTCCGTAAAAATAGCCATGATTTAATTGCAATGGAGAATTTTTACATTCAAGATCCTAAAATTGATGAAGCAATTGTTAAAGTTCGTGACATTATGCGTACGTACAATGTCAAACCTTACAATGAAAAAGACAACACGGGTAACTTACGCCATATTATTGTGCGTCGTGGCTATTACACAGGTGAGATGATGATCGTTCTTGTAACAAGAACAGCTAAATTATTCCCTGCAAGTAAAATTATTCCAGATATCACAGAGGCATTGCCTGAAGTAGTCAGTGTCGTTCAAAATGTGAACCCAACTCGTACAAATACTATTCTTGGTGAGGAAGCCATTGTAATGTTTGGCGAAGATAAATACACAGATACGTTACTTGGGAAAAAATATGAAATTTCACATCGTTCATTCTACCAAGTAAACCCAACACAAACAGAAAAATTATACAACGTTGTGTTAGATTTTGCTGCATTAACAGGTGAAGAAACGGTTATTGATGCCTACAGTGGTATCGGAACCATTACTTTAACTCTAGCAGACAACGCAAAACACGTTTATGGAATTGAATCTGTTGAACAAGCTGTTGAAAATGCAAGAACAAACGCTAAATTAAATAATGTTGAAAATGTTACATTTGAAGCAGGATTAGCTGAAGAAGTGATGGTTGAGTGGAGTAAAGAAGGCCGTAAAGCTGATTTAGTCGTAGTAGATCCACCACGTAAAGGGCTAGAGGAAGCGTTTATTAATGCGGTCATAGAAATGCAACCAGCTAAAATGATTTATGTGAGTTGTAACCCAGCAACATTAGCACGTGACGTCGCTTTATTAGCAGATGGCGGCTATATAGCTGAAAAAATTCAGCCAGTAGACTTATTCCCACAAACAAGTCATGTAGAGAGTGTGACATTGTTGTCACGTACAACTGCTAAATAGACACCTAAAATCTTAATTTAAAGGCACATTTAAGAGTATTGCTATTATAGAGAATTACTTGAAAAAGTGGTGATTCTCTATAATGGCAATTTTTCGTTTTAGGGCGTATTTTTTGGTGAAGCATCTATTTAGCAAGTGAATAATCTCTTAGAAACTAAATTCGCAATAGAAAAAGCACAAAAAAATATTGAATCTAGGTATAGACAAGAAACATTAAGCAAGAGATTCTATGCTAGCACATGATCTTGAAAAAGTAACCATGGATAAAAGAATTTGTTGGAAAACTGCTATTCATTTGTAAAAAGATACTGCATTTAGAATTTTTTTGAAATTTAGCATAATTTAGCATTAGATGAAGCAAGTGAAGATTAATTAAGAGAAATTCTATATAGCAAGACGTTCTATATTAGTATAATTTCTATGTATTAGCACAACTAGCTATTGTAAATTAGTTATGATATAATTTTAGATATTATTAGATAAAGTTCGGGTTTTATTGGTGCCCGCTACTATCAAATGTGATAGGTTTAGGGGGTTTTTTCATGACAAAAGGACAAATTGAATCGAAGTTAAGCGAAGCAATTAGTAAGTTTGAAATTGAACAGATGGGAAGAGGACCAGAGAAAATCAGAACGACTATCTTTCAGGATTTGATTATTATCAGACTAAAAGGATTTCTTAGTGTATCAGAGAAAAGACTCGCTCAAAATAAGGACGGTATTGAATTAATAAAAAAAGTAAGAACGGCCTTGTTTGAAAATGCACGTAACGAATTGGAAGAGGCTGTTAAGTCCGTTATAGATGTTAATATAATAAGCACGTATTCAGATGTGAGCACCAAAACAGGTGAAAAGATTATTGGCATCGTTGTTGATCAGAATATTGAAGAAAATTTAATCGATTAAGTCTTTGGAAGACTTTTTGAAAGGTCTTTGACCAGTCAAAAGTAACCCAATAATAAAAGTTCTGTTAAAGAATTTTTATTATTGGGTTTTTTTATTATAAATCAAACAGGGGAGCTTTATAGTGGCGCAATAGATTTAAAACCTTGTTCTCCTACAAGCCAAAAATCAGATGAATAAATAGTTGCTAATTATGAGGATAGATCAACTTTACATCTATCAGTAAGAAAATCAACTAATGTAGGATTTTTAATAACAAGAATTATTGGAATTAAGTATCAGGTAACCAATTTTAAAATAGTAAAGAATTCACGATTTACAAAGAATTAACTTACTAATGAATGAAAAAAACTAGATGAGAGTTGGAATATAGATGATACAAAGTATAAAGAGGATAAATAAAGGAGAGAAAGAGCAGGGTAGGTGGATCTATGTAGTTCTAGGTATTATTATCATGATGTTTTTAGGAACGGTTTATTCTTACAGTGTATTTAGGCTTTCATTAGAGGAAATTTATAACATTGGATCAGCTGAAAGTGGAATACCATATATGACAGCATTGGCTTTCTACGCACTTTTTATGTTTCTGACCGGTAAATATTTGGAGCGGTATAATCCTCGAACGATTATTTTAGTAGGTGGATCTCTTGTTTCATTAGGCTGGATTCTGTCGTCATTTGCAAATAATATTGTCCTATTAACAATTACATATGGGTGTATTGGTGGGGCCGGTGTTGGAATTGCATACGGGGTTCCAATGACAGTTGTAGCGAAGTGGTTTCCAGAGAAAAAAGGTTTGGCGGTAGGGATGGTATTAATTGGATTTGGGCTATCCCCTCTTATTACTGCCCCGCTTGCTAGCGCATTAGTGGAACAATACGATGTATTGACTGCATTTCTTATTTTGGGTGTAGGATTTGGGATCATTTTACCTTTTCTATCTTACCCTTTTAAATACCCATCAAAGATAGAACATCAGAACAAGAAGAATAGTTCGATAGTTCACTATAGTCCGGAAAATTTCGCGACAAAGGAAATGATGCAATCAAAAAGTTTTAAAGGCTTATATTTAAACTTCATTATAGGAACAATGATTGGTCTTATGCTAATAGGAATAACTACTAATGTGGGGGTTGAATTTATTGGAATAGAGCCTCATAAAGTTGTTCAATTGGTAGCTATTTTTGCAATTTTTAACGGTTTGGGAAGGCCTATATTTGGATGGCTTACAGATAGATTTACTTCTAAAAAAGCGATGCTATTTTCCTATTCATTGATTATTTTATCAGCAGCTTTATTAATAATAGCAGGTCAAAATAATCAAATGATTTACATCCTATCATTTTCGATTTTTTGGTTCAATATGGGCGGATGGCTTGCAATTGCTCCAGTTTCAACACTTAGATTGTATGGTATAAAAAATTACAGTCAAAATTATGGGTTGGTATTTACAGCATATGGTATTGGAGCAATTACAGGGGTTTCTTCGTCAGGATTATTACTAGATAGTCTAAACAATTATTATTCTGTGTTCTATTATGTCATTGCGTTAAGTATCCTGGGAATTGTGATAACTATGAAACTAATTAGCAACGAAAATTAAATTTGTAAAGCATGATTAGAAATGGAAATAGGTGAAAATAGCAGGATTCTATTTCTGACTAAACATGGAAAATAAAAAGTCGTAAAACCAATTATAGAGAAAGAAACAGAACGTATAGTAGTAGTTGAGAACAGATTTGATACGGATATGAAGGATATAGCTGTATATTCAGCTATATTATGATATAATTTTAGATGTCTATATTCTGATTTAAATTGAAGGAGAGTTATCGAATGACTAATGCAAACATGGAAAAAATGAAAAAGCTTATTGAAGCTAAAAAGAAAAAAGGTTTACAACAAAGTTCAACTGATAGTACACCAAATAAAGTGAACGGGTCTTCAAGTAAAGGCTTCAAAAACACGAAAAAAGGCGGATCATTAAATAAATAAAACTTATTGATAAAAAATCCTTCAAACTTAGTTTGAGGGATTTTTTTAACAAAGTAACGGGAGTTATCGCTATTAGTGCGGAAAATACCTGACAAATAGGAAAGCTTTAAAATGGTAGTCTAGATGAATCAACCCAATCATGGAGAAAAAATCAGTTTAGTTTAGGGGAAATCAAGCATATAAACACAAACAGATAGATAGATAAACCAAAAAATAGGCTATATAATGATAATATGCCAGTAGAGTTAAATTTAATAGTAAAAACCTTTTAACCTTTTGCTACGCAATGCTTTGAGAAAATAATTCAATCGGATGCTAACAAATTATTATCTTATTGTCTTTAAAAAATAGCGATAATCTCTTTAATTGTATAAAGACAATTGAAATGAAAAGAGGAGATGCGACTTTGAAGATTAATAAAATAATAAATATTTCTATAGTTATCTTGTGCTTATGTCTTGTAGCAAGCATTAGTGTATTTATCTATGGTGGTAATAATAGTTATAAAATTAGCAATCATTTCAGAAGTCTCCCTCTCCCATTTAATCCAGATGATTCCTATTCAACATATCAAATACAAAATACTGAGATTACTGGTTACGGTGGATTTATAAAAGCCATTCAAAGTGATAATTCTGGCAGAAAGACAGTAGTTATCAGAGCACTTTCGCTGCTACCAACAGTCACAGTAAAAGGTGAAGATAGTGGAAGTGTTTCATTATTGATTGAAAATATAAATCCTGATCTTTATCCAAAGAGTATTAGTGATAATACATTATCTAAGACTAAAGTAGCGGTAAATGCCTTGAAAATAACTATTGCATTGGACACAAGTGAAATGAAAAAAATGGAACCCTTAAAACCAATGGATACAAAACAGCGGGGATACATCCAAATACATTATCCTCAGTGATAATCGAGATGGATAGGATACTTTTGAACAGATCATTCAGCAAATAAATGGAGAAAATCCTTTATTTATCATTGATAACGGAGATCTTGTATTTAGCGGGAAGCCTAACCAATACCGATTATTTGATCAAATGGCATCAAAAATGTCTTCAACTTTGCTGACCGTTCCATGGAATCGCGATAGTTGTGGCAATGGTCGAGAAACCTATACAATGCTGCATGGACCATCCTATTATTCCTTTAATTATGAGAAGAATCATTTTGTGTTTTTAGATTTATCTCCAGGATGGGCTGGGAAAAAGGCGATTTCTGACGAACAATAGATAGGGTTGAAAAAAGATTTAAAGAATGTGCAAGATAAACGTATTTTTGTTATTACTCATATACCGCCACGAGACCCAAGAACTAGTGTGACAAACAATGAAATTCCAAACTATATAAACGAAGCGACAAGTGACAGCAATTGGTTGGAACAGAAGTTAAATAATTATAGTGAAAGCAAAAGTATGGATTACGGATTCCAAAACTCACAAGAAGCGGATAAGTTTGAAAAATTAATGAGTACGTATCATGTTGATACGGTATATCTTTCCCATATTCATAGCTACCTTGAATATACAAAGGATGATGTTCGGTATTTAATTACTGGTGGAGCCGGTGTAGAGCTTTTAACAAAAAACAGCTATTACCACTATATGATTGCAAAAATGAGTGATGCTAATACGGCAACTATTGTGGAACTTCCATCACCTGCAAGCAATTATCTCGCTAGGTATGGAGCGACGATACAGCTATTTGCTAATGCAATGTATGAAGAAAATCCAGTCACAGTTATTTTTATAATAGCAGGACTTGTGTTACTTCTAATTTCCGTAATCCTCAAGATTTATCTAGCGAAAAAGAATCTGTTTGATTTTTTGTGGAAATGGCTTCGGGACATCATTAAGTTTGCTGTGAAACGATTTAAGGAATTGTTTAGTAAAATAAGTAAAAGCTAAAGTATGAAGGATTGATTTTGTGTAGTTAAATCAATTTATCTTGTTGTAGATACGAATAAGAAGTCTTTACCGTTTGCATAATAGGTAAAACACTCGGTCATTGCTTTATATAAAAGCTCCTAATAGTAGAATAGGTACAACGACATCATTGTGATGCAATCAAATAGAGTATAAATAAAGAAAGGAAAATGGTCATGAAGATAGAACATATAGCCATTTGGTCACCAGATATTGAAAGGCTGAAAGATTTTTATAGTACCTACTTTGGTGCGGTATCCAATTCAATTTACCAAAATACGACAACCGGTTTTACTTCCTATTTCTTAACATTTAAAGAAGGAACAAGACTTGAAATCATGAATAAGAATGGTATTTTGTCAGTTGAACCATCAAACCAACAGTATATGGGTTATTGTCATTTAGCTATGAGTGTTGGAACAGAGGTTGAAGTGATAAGATTGACAAAACAATTAGGAAAAGACGGTTATCGCATCCTTGGAGAACCTAGAACGACAGGGGATGGTTACTTTGAAAGTGTCGTTGCAGATCCAGATGGAAATAGAATTGAAATGACCTGTTAACAAGTGAACTTAATACCTGTAGCAACAGGTATTAAGTTTTATTGGACTCCAGATACTATTTCTTTGCTAAGCCAGCTTATTTCCAAATGATTAGCGTTATCAGCATATGGGGAACATTGGAGAGGCATGTAAAAAGGAGTACTACAATCCTATTTGGGTAAATAAGTACCGATAAGCTAACCAGCATTATCAATAAATAATCTATCAGTAGAATCTAAGATCAAGAGGTGAAGGAATATGCAATATGAAGCAAAAGATGTAGAGGATTATATCCGCCAATTACCAGAAGATAGAAAAGATCCGATAGAAAAACTTAGGCAAACGATTATAGACAATCTTCCTGAAGGATTTGAGGAAACCATTATATATGGCATGATAGGTTATGTTGTCCCTCACAGTATTTATCCAGCTGGCTATCATGTGGATCCAAAATTGCCTCTTAGTTTTATTCATTTAGCTTCACAAAAAAATAATATTTCACTCTATCATTCTGGGATATACTTATTTCCAGAGATTTTAGAATGGTTTCAAAAAGAGTATCCAAAGCATGTTAAAACTAAACTTGATATGGGAAAGAGCTGCATTCGGTTTAAAAATATGAATACAATACCCTATGATTTAATTGGAGAACTGTGTAGAAAAATAACTTTAGAAGACTATCTAACCCAAAATCATTTATAGGATCTTATATGAAATACTATCCTTGCCTAATCAGATGAAATTCAGTTTTTTCTTCTATATTTAAAAATTACTTAAATTCCTCCTGAAAGAATCCTCAATCAATTAGTCGCTAGCAGTGCTCTACCTCATAAAAAACTAAAAAAACGCGTTTGAATTCTTGAGTAGCGGTGCTCTACTTAACCATTCGACAAAGAAACTGGAGCGGACTAGGAGCTAGCAGCGCTCTAGTTCACATTTTCATAGGAATACAAAATAGAATCGTTAGCTAGAACGGTACTAGCTAACACATACTGAAAGAATCCTCAATCAATTAGTCGCTAGCAGTGCTCTACCTCATAAAAAACTAAAAAAACGCGTTTGAATTCTTGAGTAGCGGTGCTCTACTTAACCATTCGACAAAGAAACTGGAGCGGACTAGGAGCTAGCAGCGCTCTAGTTCACATTTTCATAGGAATATGAAATAGAATCGTTAGCTAGAAGGTACTAGCTAACACATACTGAAAGAATCCTCAATCAATTAGTCGCTAGCAGTGCTCTACCTCATAAAAGGCTGGAAAAACGCGTTTGAATTCTTGAGTAGCGGTGCTCTACTTAACCATTCGACAAAGAAACTGGAGCGGACTAGGAGCTAGCAGCGCTCTAGTTCACATTTTCATAGGAATACAAAATAGAATCGTTAGCTAGAACGGTACTAGCTAACACATACTGAAAGAATCCTCAATCAATTAGTCGCTAGCAGTGCTCTACCTCATAAAAAACTAAAAAAACGCGTTTGAATTCTTGAGTAGCGGTGCTCTACTTAACCATTCGACAAAGAAACTGGAGCGGACTAGGAGCTAGCAGCGCTCTAGTTCACATTTTCATAGGAATACAAAATAGAATCGTTAGCTAGAACGGTACTAGCTAAGACATACTGAAAGAATCCTCAATCAATTAGTCGCTAGCAGTGCTCTACCTCATAAAAAACTAAAAAAACGCGTTTGAATTCTTGAGTAGCGGTGCTCTACTTAACCATTCGACAAAGAAACTGGAGCGGACTAGGAGCTAGCAGCGCTCTAGTTCACATTTTCATAATAAATTGTAAAATAGAAAGTTATGAAGGATGTTTTTAAAAGAAACGTCCTTCCAACGTTTTATTAACAGATTTCGTGCAGTAAGAAGGAGTGGGAAACTTGGACGTATTCGGAATAATATTAGGACTAGTCTTATTAATGGGTCTTGCCTATTTAGGTTTTTCAATTATATGGGTTGCTCCGTTAGCAGCCGGAGTGGTTGCATTAACGGGAGGATTAGATTTATTTGACGCATACCAAACGTTTATATGGCCACGTAATTGATTGCTTTGGCTTTGAATTTCTTCCATCAACTGATTATGTTTTTCTGTAATTTCTTTAGCATAAGTATATAAAAGCTCCCCAGCTAAACTAAGTCCTTGTAACCTTCCATGAGCTCGTTCAAATAAAGAGACTTTTTGTTCTTTTTCAAAAGTCGCAATCATTTGACTTAAAGCGGGTTGAGAAACATGTATGATTTTCGAGGCAGCAGAAATATTAAATTTGGATTCTACAATAATAGTGAAGTTGTTTAATATCCATAAGAAATCCCCTTTTATTTGAGAACGTTTGCTATTAAGGATAAACAAGAAAAACAAAAACAGCCATACAATCTTATATACATAAGAATAAGTGACTAATTCAAAACTCAGACAGGGTTTAATAAAGATATTATGGGTATTCCTTCCTATTAAATTTTAAGGAATCATAAACTAAATTTGTTAACATTAGGAATAGAGTAAAGAAAGTGGGGATTTAGCTAGGGTGATAAAGTATAAACAATGTCCAAAGTGCGGGTCCAAAAAAACAATGACTATTTTATATGGCGAACCAGTATATGCTTTAGAATTAATGCAAAAAGAGAGCGAAGGAAAGATTAAGTTTGGTGGATGTATTGTGATGACGGGTGCCCCAGAGTATTCTTGCAAAGAGTACGAATAGGAGTGGGGAAAAAGATGTGATTGATGCAGCTTATGATAAAATGAAAGTGTTGAAAGCTTCTGTTAGCGGATTTTCAAGTAGCTATCACAAGGGTGCAATAAACCTCACTAGCTTAAACGTTTTCTGTAGTGAAGGATTGGGTGGCGAATCAAATGGAACTGAAAAAACAATCGATTCAGCGACGATAATGAAATTTATTGAAGACTTGAAACGAATTGAATTGCTAAATTAGAAATCTAATTACGTGAATCCACGTATTCTCGATGGCACTCAATGGAATTTGAAAATTGTAAGAGAAGGACGAAACTTGTATAAGAATGGCAGCAATGAACACCCTTTTCAATGGGATCAGTTTCGTGAGAGGATGAATAATTCCTAGACATATCAGTCCAGGAAGGTATAAATCAAGGTGGGAATGATAATTAATAAAACAATTGAAACCTATCAAGAATACGTGAAAAAATTGGAGATAGAGAGGCGCTATATGATGTGGTTGCCAATGAATATGTCATTCAAGCTGCCATTTATCTTGAATGACATAGTGTTATTTCATCCGCTATGGTCATTCCTGAATGGACTGATGGTGATAATTTTAGGGGATTCATTTAATTTGATCTATCCATAATAATGGTTGACAGAAAGACTATTCAGTTATAGTATATGAGTGTAATCGAATATAATGATATTGAAAGGAGAAAAAGTAGTGGAGAACGTATTCAAGGTACTTGGAGACCAAAACAGACTAAGAATAATCAATTTACTTAGAAAAGAAGCGTTATGTGTTTGTGAGATTGAAGTTATTTTAGATACAACTCAATCCAATGTATCAAGACATTTGACTAGACTTAGGAACGAAAAAATTGTCATTTTTGAAAAAAAATCCCAATGGACATATTATCAGATTGATCCAGCATTTATTAAATACAACAAATTACTCTATGACTATTTAATAGAAAAAATGGAAACAAATGATACATTTATAAGAGATCAAGAAAAATTATCAAGTTATACAAAGAGCGATTTAACATGTGACAATATAGCTGAAATAAATAAAATAAAATGAAATAGATAAGAGTCAAACCGATAAAAGAAAGTTGGAATAAGTGTGAAAGAACAAGAAAGCCCAAGGGGTATTGGTTTTTTTGAAAAATATCTGACAATATGGGTAGGTATATGTATGATAGTCGGTATTTTAATTGGTGTTTATCTTCCAGCCATACCGAACTTTTTAAGTAATTTTGAATATGCAAGTGTTTCGATACCGGTAGCCATTCTAATATGGCTGATGATTTACCCGATGATGTTAAAGGTAGATTTTAATAGTATCAAAAAGGTAGGAGAAAATCCTAGAGGACTGATAGTGACATGGGTATCAAACTGGTTGATTAAACCTTTTACGATGTATGCAATAGCGCTATTTTTCTTCAATGTGGTATTTAAAGACTTTATCTCGCCAGATTTAGCAAAAGAATATCTAGCAGGAGCTGTTCTTTTAGGTGCAGCACCTTGTACCGCTATGGTATTTGTTTGGAGTCATTTAACCAAAGGAAATCCGGCTTATACTCTTGTCCAAGTAGCAACTAACGATTTAATTATCTTAGTTGGCTTCGTTCCGATAGTTGGCTTTTTATTAGGAATGAGCAATATATCCATACCTTGGGGGACGTTGTTCCTTTCTGTCTTTTTATTTGTGGTTATCCCTCTGGCAGCAGGCGTTATTTCAAGAACAATGATAACGAAAAATAAAGGATTAGAGTACTTTGAAAAAACGTTTATTCCAAAATTTAATAATGTAACGATTGTTGGATTGTTATTAACGTTAATCATTATCTTCTCTTTTCAAGGGAAAACGATTGTCGAGAATCCACTTAATATTATCCTGATTGCAATACCACTAATTATCCAGACTTTCTTAATTTTTTTCATTGCTTATTTGTGGGCAAGAGCTTGGAAGTTGCCACATGATATTGCTGCGCCAGCAGGAATGATAGGAGCATCGAATTTCTTTGAATTAGCAGTAGCAGTGGCCATCTCCATTTTCGGATTGGGATCTGGAGCAGCACTTGCAACAGTAGTAGGTGTTTTAGTTGAAGTTCCAGTCATGCTTCAATTGGTTAAGATAGTCAATAATACAAGAGGTTGGTTCCCCAACCCTGTAAAGGAACAGTAGAATTAAGTGTAATGGAAGACCATCATAATAAGAGAGGAAGATTAGATGAAAACAACAGTCGCATTTGTCTGTGTTCATAATTCATGTCGATCACAAATGGCAGAAGGATGGGCAAAAAAACTAGGAAGTGACATTTTAGAAGTGTACTCTGCAGGGACAGAAAATTATCCGGAAGTAAAACCATTGGCAGTAGAAGTGATGGAAGAAGCAGGAGTAGATATGAGCGGTCATAAACCAAAGTTGTTATCAGATATTCCAGCAGAGTTGGATATTCTAATAACGATGGGGTGTAATGTCGAGTGTCCATTTGTTCCCAATAAACAGAGAGAAGACTGGGGACTTGATGATCCTTCAGGAGGACCGATTGAAGATTTTAGAGAAACAAGTAAATTAATAGAAGAAAAAGTAAAAGAGTTAATCCTTAGAGTGAAAAATGGAGAATGGTAAAAGTAAAATGGGCAAAGGTTCTTTTTTTTAGCACAGTATAAATGAGCAAAAGAAGTGGGTATAATTATACCAGCTTCTTTTTTCGTTTTAATCATCGCTTTTTCTTATGTTACGGTCAATATGAAGGAAACGAACCTTCTTAAAAATAATACAATTCTAGAGTACAGAAAGATTTTTTTCGCGTTTTAATTTATGAGATGGATTACAATGTAAGCAAGTTAATTCATTGATGTAAAACTAAGGAAAAAGCAGTCTAAAGCAATCTTTTATATGACTAACCCTTGCTAAGTATCCATCGAAGAAAAAAAAGTTTTTTAATAACGTTATCCAACAGATAGAAATAGTGGATAACGTGGTACAATAAAAGCGAAGAAAGAGAGTGAAAAACATAGAATAATAAAGTGTCACCCCGTACTTAAAATAAGAAAGGGTGAGAGAAATGAATACGAAATTATCTAAATTCAATGTCGTGCTTTCATTGGTTCTGTTGTCTTTTTTACTTTTCACTTTGCCGGTTACAGCGGCTAGCTCAAGCTATATCACTAAAGGAAACACGTCAGCTAAAACAGTTGCGTTGACATTTGATGATGGTTCAGATGGGAAAAATATCACTAAGATTCTTCAGACGTTAAAATCAAATAATATTAAAGCGACTTTTTTCATCACAGGGAAAGCTGCAGAAAACCATCCTCTGTGGATCAAATCGATTGTAACCAACGGTCATGATGTAGGAAATCATTCTTATTCTCATCCAGATTTCACAAAAATATCAGCTACACAAATTAAGATAGAACTAGATAAAGCAGAAGCAGCTATCAAAAAAGCTTCCGGGAAAACAACTAAACCCTACTTCCGTGCCCCTTTTGGTGCAGTTAATAACACGATGCTGCAAGCAGTAGGAAATGCAGGATATTCTAAAACAATTGGCTGGACGATTGACACGGTTGACTGGAAAGGTGTTTCTTCAAGTGCAATCACGACAAAAGTGGTTAATAATGCTACACCAGGTATGATTATTTTGATGCACGTAGGGGAAGGTGCTACTGGTACACCAGGATCTTTACAATCTATGATTACCCAATTGAAAGCAAAAGGCTATCAATTTGTGACCATTAGTCAAATGCTAAATAATACGACTACATCAGGACCAACAACTCATGCTAATCAGTATGTTGTTAAAAAAGGCGATACCTTATATAGCATCGCTAAATCTTATGGTCTGACTGCTCAGCAGATAATGACGGCCAATAAATTGACGAATGCAAACCTAATAATGATTGGTCAAGTATTAACCATTCCAACTACAACGTATACAGTCAAATCTGGTGACACACTAACGAAAATTGCTGGGGCTCATGGCATTACACTTCAGCAACTCTTATCAGTCAATACTATTTCTAATCCCAATCTGATAAAAATTGGACAAATTCTAAAAATACCCGCAAAAAGCAGCACAACAACGCCCACTAAGCCGACTGTCCCAACGACAGTGAAATATACCGTTAAAAAAGGCGACACGTTATATGCGATTGCTAAAAAGTATGGCGTAACCGTTCAACAACTAGTATCCGTTAATAAATTACTGAATGCGAATATGATTAGTATTGGTCAAGTGTTAACGATTCCAAAATGACCAATAAACAGGTAAAATAAAATTAACTGTTTACTGAAAGAGCTAATTTTTCTTTCAACGTAGACAGTTAATTCTTTTTGCTACTAAAAGTAGTCAAATGAAAGGGGTTGACGCATCTATGACTAAAAAATTAGCAAAGGCTATTTTATTTCAAGGGAATTTAGAAAAGAAACCCTATTTTGAAGGGTGGTATTACAAACAGGTATCTAATGATGGAAAACAAATTATTAGTTTAATTCCAGGTATTAGCCTTAGCGAAACAGACTCACATAGTTTTGTACAATACATTATGACCATTCATGGGAATGACAACAAAAAAAGAACGGAGACAGGCTACATAAGCTATCCGATAAATTCTTTTGATTACCAACAAGAGCCATTTCAACTAAAAATTGGTCCTAACGTATTTACAGAATCAAAAGCAGTTGTTCGTCTAACGAATGAAGAAGTAACGATACAGGGGACCGTTGAATTTGGAGAATTTACTCCGATAAAACATAGTCTGTTAACACCTAATATCATGGGGATATTTGCCTATTTTCCAATGATGGAGTGTGTTCACGGCATTGTGAGCATGAATCATTCTTTGACAGGATCGTTTAATGTTAATGGAGCAAAGATTGATTTTTCAGATGGTAAAGGATATATCGAACGAGATTGGGGGAAAACATTTCCACGTGAATATGTCTGGATTCAGTCGAATCATTTTGAAAATAATGAAACGAGTTTATTTTTTTCAGAAGCTCATATCCCTTTTCTTAAGACAGCCTTTCAAGGATTTATATGTAACCTAGTTGTTGGCAAAAAAGAATACCGCTTTGCTACTTACCATCGAGACAGCTGCAAACTTGAAAAAGTAAGCGAGCAGTCCGTTAAAATTTATTTGGAGAATAAGACAGCAAAACTAATAATAGAAGCCGAAATAACAGATCCAGGGGAACTAGTGGCACCGACCGTATCGGGTATGCAAAAGGTGATAAAAGAAGAGCTTGGCGGTAATGTGAAAATAGAATTGTATTTAAAAAAAGAAAAGACTCTTTATAAAGATGAGACGACTTCTGCAGGTATCGAAATAGTAGATCATACAGAAGGCTAACCTATTTTAAAAAATAAAAATAGAGCAACTAAGTCATTCTTAGCTGCTCTGATTCATCAATCAATGGAATTTAATGGAAGGCTATCTGAATTTTCTTTAGAATCTTTGGGTTTCCAATCATTCTTAATTGTTTTGAATAAATCAAAAATTGGCACGAGCAGTGCTGCGGTAAAACCACCTGAAAAGCCGTTATTGTAAAGATTCATACCAGCATGTAAATAATTAATATTCGACACCATTGCCATATGAAAAGCCCCAGCAGTAAAACCAGCAAGCGAACCATAATATCCGCTAATAGGAGCCAGTGTCGTTCCAAACAAAGCGGCCAATAAAGCGGAAGTTGAATGAATCTCTGATACATTGAAAAGACCAACAACAAATACCCCTACAAAAATCGGCAGAACATTTTTAATGTGTTTTCCTGAAGCCCCAAAACCAACAATGGTAAATATCCCACCTATGATGGGTCCGTTCAATTCGCCACCTACTGCTAAAACATAACTAGTAGACAACATTCCCAATAAGGACATATTCATTAAAACCAATCCAAAATGAAAAAATTTAGTAAAGTCAGGCATCGATTGCCCAGATTGGTTTAATAATTGACGGTAGCCACTTAAGGTCCATTTATTTAGAATAAAGCCAATGATAAAAAGAGTTGAGAATAAGCTAGATAGAACAAGACTAAAAATACCGTTATTTCCTGTAGAAACCAGCTCAATAGCATCTATCTGTATACCAAAAGTTCGAAGGATAGAGATAAAGAATGTTCCAACGATCCCTGCGGTAAAACCGATGTTGTATAAGCTAAATCCTTTATGGAAAAAAACAAAATGCTTTGCTAACGGAGGTAAGACAAAACCAGTTAATAGACCAGCTACTATTCCAAGCACAATTCCCCAAGTTAAAGGCAAACCAAGATTAAACGTAATTTCACTGACAATTGGTCCTAAAGCTGTACCGAAAAAAGCAGGTAATAAATGGTTCGAAAAGGGGCTCCGTATGATTTTTGCATAAACATAAACTCCTAAAATAATAGGAATCGAGTTATAAAGGTTTTTACCGAATAGTGAAAAGCCAGCAACTGTGAAGAGAGCTGCAATGATCGGACCCGTTATTTTTGCTTTATTAAGCCGAACAAGCGCTAAGGTTTTAAACATCATCAAGGAAGCATTTAAAAGAGCCGACCCAATATTGGCTAATTCAAAATAATCGGTCACCAATTTTGCTGGAGAGGTAAGAATAATCAAACTTCCTACCCACAGTTCCTTAGGGCTATTAAAAACAAAGGCTAAAACCATCAAGAATGAAGCAAAGGTTAAAAACACACTATATTTAAGGCGTTCTGATACAGCTTCATTTGAGTCAAGTGCTATCGGTCTTGTCTTTCTATAAGGGTACCTATACCTATCCATTTGTCATCTCCTTTATATAAAAGTTATGTACAAAATACAACTGAAAAACCAATGTGAAAAAAGAAAAAAAGACAGTGAATAGGGGTTTGGCGTCGACTATTTGAGTTAAGGCGTTAGCACATTCAGCAATGTGTTGAGTCTTTTTCAAATGCAGATCGGTGTCAAACTCTAATTTCACTGTCCTTTACGGCTGAGTCAATTGAGTTCCAGAAAATAGTTCGTATTTTTTTAAGAATAACATGAAAAAAAAATAAAAACAATTTTTAAATCCAAAAAAGAAGGCGCTATCAGTTTAATCTGCTAGTTATTAATAAAAGAAAAGAGTATTGATAAGAAAGTGAGGTGGAATATATGATTATAAAGGGTTACCAGATAACGTTTATTTTATATAATTCTTATTCTTTAAAAGATAAAAGAAATGTCGTGAAAAGTATCAAAAAAAAAATGCACAATAAATACAATATCAGCATTGCCGAAGTGGGGAAGTTAGATAAAATAAATCACGGAATGATTGGTATCGCAATTGTAGGAAATGATTCAGTTTTTTGTCAAAAAATATTTGATCAAGTGCTAAATGAAATAGAAGAGAATTATGAAATTGATGTACACGATATACAAAAATATTGAGTAAAAAATAACAAAGCTCAAACGGGTATGATTCATACCGAGTTTAAGCTTTGTTGTAATGATAATTATTGTTCTGTTGATTCAGGTTCTTCAATAGGAAAAGGTGTCTGCTCTCTAATAGCTAAATAATTCTTTTTATAAGGGTGATTCGACTCTTTATGCCAAGGTTTAACATGCCCACTATAATGAATCAATGCTGGATTTTGGCGAGCTTCAGCATACTCTGTTTGGCCAATCTTTGTTGGATGATCTTTTTCATCTAATAAAATATAAGTTTGAGCGTTCCATTTAGGATGCAAAATTAACCAGCGATCATGTAAGATAGCATTCAGTGCATCTTGGTCATGAAATTTCAATTCTTCTTGATTCGTTAAGGCAAATTCAATCACTTGTTCAGATATTTTTTCAGCACGCCATCCATCTAAATCAATGATCATAACGCCTGAATTAAAATAAGTGTTGCTTTTTGCATCTATCTCCATGGCATCCAATCGCTGATGAAAACCAGCATCTTCTACGGCTGCTGCTAACTTATCACCTAAATCAATCGACCAAATATCTTCAATAGGTTGTAAAGCTACAATATCGCAGTCTAAATAAATGGCTCTTTTGATAGCTGTACTTTTTAAAAAGTTAGGAATAGCAATCCGGAAATAGGCAGTTGTAGGAATACGATTGCTTTCAACCATATCATCAAATTCTACTGTATCAATTTGCAAATAGCTAATACTAGCCGTATACTCATTTACCATTCGGTTTAATTTTTCTTTCGAAACTAATGAGATATGGTCATCAATCACATAGAAGTTTATAATGGTTTCACTTTTTTTTGTTTGCAAGAGAGATAAAAATAACGTTGCTAAATGAGGGACAAATTCTTCATTTGCAGCCGATATAATGGTTACTTCAGATTGATCAAACATAATTTAAAATCTCCTTCTTATAAAATAGATGATTTTATTGATGGGTACTGCCTTGCTAATAGCATATATAAATTAAGCACCATTAGCAAAGGAAACGTTCGTTGCTAAGCAGTTGTTGTTTTTTCGAATAGCAAAAAAAATTACAGGGAGGCAATAAAAATGTCGCTAAAAGTTAAAAATATATTTATCAATCTATCTGTTGGAAATCTAGATAAGAGTGTCGTTTTTTTTACTAACTTAGGCTTTGACTTTCATCCTTTACTCGCTGATCAACACGTCAGTTGTCTGATTCTTAAGGAAGGAATGTATGTCAATTTAATAGAGGAAGACTGCTTTAAAAGTATGACCCATAATGACGTGCCAAATAAACACACGCAAACAGAAATGATGCTAACACTCGTCACATCAAGTAAAGAGAAACTGAGTGATTTTATAGATAAGGCACTAATACTAGGTGCAATCGAAGTAGAAGTTGAAAATGAAATAGATGGGGTATATGGCCGTCGTTTTATGGATTTAGATGGGCATTTGTGGGAGTTATTGTATTACGATCAGGCAACACTTTCTTTTGAATAAGCCGTGAAGGGAACCTCGGCTTTGCTTTTTGAAGCACGTTCTAGAATAACAATCCGAATACGTGAATAAGGCTAGGACAAAAGTCCTAGCCTTATTTTACTAAAAGATGAAAATAAAGTATGATAGAGAACAGTTGGGATAGACCAATAGGAGGAAGTCAGTTGAATCAAATAGCAAAACCATATGCAATTAAAGATACACCCAAACGTTACTTAATGGATTGTCTAATAGCTCATAAAAAGATGTATTGCTTGAAATAGCAAGAAATCATGCTGTTCTTATCAGGAAAAGCCATAAAAAAAAGTGAGAGCCACTGAATTAGCTAAATACATCATGTATCATTTTGATGAGCTGTATCAGTCTCTTGAAGACGACGAAAAAAATAGATTGATTAACTTTGTAAAAAAGAGCAATGTAGCAACGAAACCAATCAAGAAGCAACTCAATTAAATTTACTCTTAAAAGGGTTTGTTTACTTCTTTAGTGAAAATAAAGGTATTAAACCGGTTGTACCAATAGAAGTAGCTGAAAAGCTAGCCTGCATCCCAGTGAAGAAGACTAAAGTTGGAGATTCATCTTTCGTAGAGTATTGGTTTTTAATAAACCAACAAGCTGTGGAAAGGATGTATGATTATTGCCAAGTGTCCCATCTAACAACAGCTTGGAATAGACATGCTGCAAAACCAATAACAAATGAAGAAGCAGAGCAGTTTTTAAAAGAAAAAGGACGTTAAACACAATAATAAATCATACAGTTAGGAGACTTAAAATGAATCACCATGCGTTAAAAAAAGTAGAATTAAATGAAATAAGTCTGATAGAATTGTTGCAGTTAAATAAAAAAGACGAGATGTTAGCAATTGCCGAAAAACAGGGTGCGCAAGTAAAAAAAAGCCATACAAAAGCTAAAATAGCAGTTGCTCTAGCCAATCAAATACAAGAAACATTCTTAGAGCAATTAGGTTATCTACGTTCTAGCACGATGGCCGTCATTGAAACACTAACCGCACAAACAGAATCAAGCGTCATTAACTTATCACAAGAACAACTGACAGAATTAAGTGAGTTAGAAAGTGAAGGCTACCTTTATATTCATAAAGAAAATGACGATGCAATCTCCATCGCATTAGCGCTAGAATTAATAGAGCTAACAAATGAAATCAGAATGGATCAATCAAAACAAAATACAATTAAGACCAATCAGAAACTCGTGGACTACACTTTAGCACTAACGCATATGTATGGCGTTTATCATGTTAAACAACTAATAAAGGTTTGGAATACCTATCAAACAAAGCCGTTAGATGATGAAAGCATTGCTGAGAAAATGAATCATATAGGAACCAAACAAACTACTGTTAAATGGAATGGAACAGTCATTTATGATCAATCTTTTTTAAATGAAAAAGAGGCATGTTCCTTTTATGACACCTTACAATCTCGTAATATACCGTATTTTATGCCCTCACAAAAGGACTTAGAATGGTATCTGGATTTCTCCATCAATAGACAGTCGCCTTATTATTTAAATATCCATAATTTTATCCATTCAAAAGTTTACGCTGATCAAACAGAAGAACAAATCATGTCTGAAATAAACAAATCTGTTATTTTGGGTATTCAACCACATAAGGTTTATGAAACATTATCCAAGATTGGGTTAACATTTACAGCAGAAGATGAGGTCATCACATTTGTCCAATTGTTTCAAGAATTATCCAATCAAACGAGAAAATGGAGTTACCGTGGTTGGACTCCAGATGAAGTGGAGGGGCTTAAGGAAAAAGAGCCTACTAAAAAAGAGCCTGTAACGGTTAATAAAATAGGTCGCAATGAACCTTGCCCATGTGGCAGTGGAAAAAAATACAAAAAATGTCACGGCCAATAACTCGCTGAATGAAAATTGGAGGAAAATAGAATATAAAGGTTGGGAATAGAGCTAATATAAAGCTCTATTTCGGGCTGTCTAAAAATAAAGGCGCAAAGTAAAAAGAAAACTTAATTCATTTAATTAATAATGATATATTAAAAATGAGCATACAAAAATAGAAAGGAGCTACCTTATGAAGCGTGGGACATTTCAATTAATGAAATCCGTTAATAAATCTACTGTTTTAAATAAAATACGTCTATCAGAGCCTTTGTCACGCGCTCAAATTGCACAAGAAACAGGTATTACACCTCCAACGGTCAGTAGCATTGTTAAAGAACTGATTGATGAAAATTTAGTTGAAGAAAGTATACTTGGCGAGTCTAGAGGCGGCAGAAAGCCAACCATGCTCTTAATCAAACGTAGCGGTCATTATGTTATCGGAATAGATGCTGGCTCCAATGCCATTAAAGGAGTCGCGACTGACTTAGTAGGAACCATTTTGTCAGAAACAGAAATTAAAATAGTGCCTCATATTAGTAAAGAATATTTTTTGCAAACACTAAAAGAGGTTGTTCGGACTATTTTTATGGGAATTGATGACAAGAACAAGATTCTTGGTATTGGTGTTGCTATGCATGGGGTAGTTGATGTTTCATCAGGTATTTCGTTGTATTCTTCAAATTCAGGTTTACGAGATGTCCCTATTAAAGAAGAACTCGAAAAAGAATTTAAAGTTAGGGTGATGGTCGAAAACAATTCTCGTGCAATGGCGCTAGGGGAATATTGGTTTGGAGATCATGACGAGGTAGATAGTTTTGTGGCGATAAATATTGGAAGAGGTGTGGGAGCGGGCATAGTAGATAAGGGGAGACTCTATTATGGCGCCCAAGGTATTGCTGGAGAAATGGGACACATGGTCATAGATTTAAATGGCAGAGTTTGTAGTTGCGGCAATAGGGGTTGTTTTGAAACATTTGTCACCGGTGAAGCGATTGTTAAAAGAGCTAAAGAACAAATTAAAGACGCACCAGATAATTTAACTGCTGAAGACATTTATACGTATGCGAAAGAAAATAACAAGAACTACCTAAAGATTTTGGAAGAGACTGGTCAGCTGATTGGGATTGGAGTGGTCAATTTGATTCACATGTTGAATCCCAACAAAATTGTCTTAGGAGGTGGCGTCTTAAATAGTGCAGAATTTCTCATGCCTACTATCCGTCAGACAATTCAAGAACGAGCCTTGACTGAAAAAGTTAGAAAGAATACCATCATCGAAGTTTCCGTGTTAGGAAAAGACGCTACAATATTAGGCGCAGCTGCATTGTTATTAGCAGAAATCTTTTAAGAATAACAAGCGGAACCGATTAAAAATGCTTACTGCTAGCCTATCTCTTTTCCATTATGTGGGGATTAATCGATAATTTTGTAAATTTTGGTACGGCACTTCTTTCAAATGGTCAAGTCGGAAAGAAATTTTCTGAAACTTGTCCATTTTTGTGAATATCAGGCGATATCCTAACAGATTTCATTAAATCGGAATCCTAGCAAAGAAAAAATAATAGGTTAAACAGATAGAGTAAGAGATTGTACGTTAGCAATCACTATTTTTAATAGGCATAAAAATAGTCTATGAATAATTCAGATAGAGAAGCTTTAAAAAAAGTAGTTTCTTTGGTTTAGTTTTTTCAACAGGAGATGATTATTAGGTTGACAAATGAGATAACAGGCTATAAAATACTAATTAACATCTTAGTTAATTAATTTAATTAAGATACCGAATAAGAAACAAGCTGTTTAGTCTAGAGAGAGGAGTACAGAAAGGAAAAAGGCTAAAAGATCGTTTGTCTGAATGTTATTAAGACGGAACCCTTAGTAGGGAAACAGAACGATTTTGCAGTTTAGTTTAAAAAAAATGAATCCGCTTTCTATGTTAGTTTAGTTAAAAAAGAGAGGAGCAAATGAATTGAAAAGATTGGGAATTTCAGTTTATCCAAATCACAGCAAAGTAGAAGAAGTAAAACAGTACATTGAACTTGCTTCAAAGTATAACTTTAAACGAATCTTTACTTGTCTATTATCGGTGGAAGGTAATAAAGAAAAAGTCATTAAAGAATTTAAAGATATTATAGCGGTTGCTAAAGAAAATAGCATGGAAGTCATTGCAGATGTTAGTCCGCAACTTTTTGAAGAATTAGAGATTAGCTATGCGGATTTATCCTTTTTCAAAGACATTGGAGCAGATGGTATTCGTTTAGATAATGGTTTTACTGGAAATGAAGAATCAGTCATGACATTTAATCCACAAGGGTTAAAAATAGAACTGAATATCAGTAATGGAACCAAATACTTAGAGAACATTTTAAGTTATCAAGCAAATCCGTCTAATCTATATGGGTGTCATAATTTTTATCCTCATCGTTTTACGGGTTTAGGCTATGATCACTTTATTAAAACAAGCAAACAATACAAAGAACAAGGAGTCAAGACGGCTGCTTTTATTAGTTCAGCAACAGCTACAATTGGTCCGTGGCTAGTTAGTGAAGGGTTATGCACTTTAGAAATGCACCGCGAGCTTCCAATTGTGACACAAGCCAAACATTTGTGGGCAACGGAATTAATTGATGACGTTATCATCGGAAACGCCTTTGCATCTGAAGAAGAGCTAAGAGCTTTAAGTGAAATAGACCCTTACCAGTTAAGCCTTAATTGTAAACTGGTTAAAGAGATACCTGAAACAGAACAAAAAATTGTTTTAGAAGAACCTCATTTTAATCGAGGCGATGTTTCGGATTATGCCATCCGTTCAACTCAAAGTCGTGTGAAATACAACGGACATGAATTCCCAGCATTTAATACGCCAGATATAAATAAAGGCGATATTTTGATTGAGAGTTCTCTTTACATTCGGTACGCTGGTGAGCTACAAATAGCTCTTTTACCGATGGGAAATTCTGGTAAAACCAATGTAGTCGGGCGAGTTGTTCAAGAAGAAGTATTTTTACTGGACTTAATTAAACCATGGCAAAAATTTAAGTTTCACTTAAAGAAATAAGTCGAAATAATTAAAGGGAAACCTTTGGAGGAGCAAATATAATGGATCGCTTTATAGCATTTATGGAAAAATACTTTATCCCTCACGCAGCTAAAATAGGAGCACAACGACACCTGGTAGCTATTCGAGATGCTTTTGTAGTTACCATGCCATTATTAATTTTAGGATCGTTAGCGGTATTATTAAACAATCTACCCATTCCGTTTTTCCAAGACTTTATGAACAATACATTCGGAGAAGAACTATGGAAAAGTTTTGGTGGAGCCATTTGGAATGGTACGTTCGGTATTTTGTCTGTATTCATTGCATTCTTAGTTGCGCGAAACTTAGCTCATCACTACGGTAAAGACGGTATTTCAGCAGGGGTTGTTTCACTTGCGTCTTTCTTTACAATCGGCGGAGCAACGGGTATGTCTTCAAATGGACTATTTATCGCCTTGATTATTGCTATGGTATCAGCTGAAATATTTTCTCGTTTAGTTGGAAACGAAAAACTTGTTATCGAAATGCCTGAAGGAGTACCGCCAGCTGTTGCTCGTTCGTTCGCAGCTTTATTGCCGGCTATTATTACTATTAGTATTTTTGGCTTAATTTACACGATTTTCAGAGCTTTCGGTGTTACGGATATTGTGACATCATTCTACGATCTTGTTCAAAAACCGTTTCTTGGATTAGCAAACACATTACCGTCAGCTATTTTATTAGCTTTCATAACACCATTCTTATGGTTTTTCGGTTTGCATGGCGCTAATATGATTGAACCATTGATGCAGTCAATAAATGCACCAGCTATTACCGCAAATGCTGAGGCATTAGCAAATGGAGAAATTGCACCATTTATTGTAAACAAACCATTCTTTGATTCTTTTGTAAACTTAGGTGGTACAGGAGCAACATTAGGTTTAATTATCGCTATTTTTATCTTTGGACGTCGCAATAAAGCCTATAAAATTGTTACTGGATTGAGTACAGCACCAGGATTATTCAATATAAATGAACCAATGTTGTTTGGTTTACCGATTGTATTGAATCCAATTATGTTTATTCCGTTTATTTCGACACCTGTTGTTTTAGTAATTGTAGCTTACTTTGCAACCTCTCTTGGTTTAGTACCTGCAGCAGTTACGATGCCACCATGGGTAACACCGCCAATTATCGGTGGAGTATTGGCTACACAAAGTATTGCTGGAGGGGTATTAGCAGCAGTAAACTTGGCTATTTCGGTAGTGATTTATGCTCCATTTGTTAAAATATCTGAGGTACAAGCATTAAAAAGAGAAGCAGCAGAAGCTTAATACAAACAAAAATAATAGGTTAATCGTATAAAGACTAAAAGGTATCATTTTTTTAAGTAGTTAATTCCGACTGTATAAAAATGACCGTGTTGAGTTTTTTTACTCAGCACGGTCATTTTTTGTGTAATGATAATAAGAAAGCAGGTTCTACTTTAGTTGAAGTAGAACCTGTTTTCTTGTTTTTTTAATTTAAAATATATTTTTCTATAGCTGTTGCGACACCATTTTGGTTGTTCGTTCCCGTTACATCATCAGCAATGTCAAGGACTATTTTATCAGCATTTCCCATAGCGACGCTTTTTCCTGCAAAAGCTAGCATAGATAAGTCATTATCCTGATTTCCAATAGCTAAGACATCTTGTTGATCAATATCAAGACGTTCACATAAAGCTTTAAGTGCGTTACCTTTACTTGCCGTACTATTTAAAATTTCAAAAAAATTCGGACCACTTTTAAGCGCATGAAATCTGGAGAAAAATTCTTTTGGAAGTTGATTAATGAAGGTATCTAATTTTAATTTTTCTTCACTAAAAATGGCCTTGGAAGGCACAAATTTTTCAGGAAGATCATAAATATTACGGTAATACAAGGCAACATTGTTATAGTAGGCTTCTTGTATGGTATATTTCCCAATGTGTTGGTTAGGTGTGCAAATAGAATGCTCATCATTAAAATGAACAGAACAACCCGCACGCTCGCTTAGCAGATAAAGATAAGACAAATCCTCTCTTGTAAGATTTACCCGAGAAAGAATCGTATGTGTTTTAGCATCTTTTACTAAAGCACCGTTAAAACAAATCGCATAGTCAATAAATTGATTTCCAAGATCGTGAACAACTTTAACGATACCATCGTAAGAACGTTCAGTACAAAGAACAATTTTTACACCAGCTCGATGGGCCTTCTTAATAGCTTCAATCACTTCGTTGGTTAATTCTTTTTGATCTGTCAGCAATGTACCGTTGACATCAAGAGCAATCATTTTATACATTATTTTTCCCCTCGCATCATCTTCAATTTTTTTAAATAGTCCAATTAGTTAGCATCTTAATGATAATACACACAAGCTAAACTTTCAATAAAGCCTTGATTTATTTCAATGAAATGTTACAAGAAATTAAAGCAGTTTTTTCCCTGAACGTGGCAATTTTTTGCTGATAAAGTAGGATGTAACAAAAAATGCAAGTAAATCAGCAATGGGAACAGCGGCATAGACACCGTATAGACCAAATATTGAAGATAAGATTAAGACCAGCGGAACAAGGAATATCAACTGACGAGCAAGATTTAGGAAACTCGCTAAACGAACTTCTCCAACAGCTTGAAAGTAGTTAGACCAGACAATTTGAAGCCCGACTAGTGGGAAACCAAGAGTCCAAATACGGATGGCCTTGACTCCTAAAGAAACGACAGCCGTTTCCTGATTAAAAAGACTAACAACAAACTCTGGGAAAAATTGAATAACTAAAAATCCGGTAGTGGTAATAATGAATGCAGCAATACTTGCTAGTTTTAGAGCTTGTTTTACACGATCAATGTGACCTGCTCCGGTATTGAAACCAATGATTGGCTGTAAACCTTGAGTCAATCCAGAAACCATCATAATAATCAGTGTGACAGCACTTGTAACAATACCAGCGACTGAAATAGCCACGTCACCGCCATATTTAACTAAGGTTGCATTAATGATAACATTTAAAATACTATTCGCAATCTGAAGCAAAAAAGCCGGGATACCGGTTGTTAAAATGTCTTTTACATAAGTTAGTTTCAGTTTCATATTCCGTAAAGTTAAATGGACATTACTGCGTTTACTAGTAAAATAAGACAATTGCCAAATAACCGATAAAAATTGTCCTCCGATAGTAGCATAAGCAGCACCCTTCATACCCCAGCCTAATTGAATAATCAGGATATAATCAAAGATGATGTTAAAACCAGCCCCAATCATCATACTAATCATTGAGATACGAGGATTGCCATCTGCTCTAGCAAAGTTATTCATAGTCATTGCCAGACACTGGAAAACAGCTCCAAATAAAATAATACTAAGGTATTCAGTGGCATAAGGCAAAACAGCTTGACTAGCCCCAATGTTTCTTAAGATTGGTTCTAAGAAAATATTTCCTAATATAGTAAACAATAAACCTGCAATGATGGCTAAAGCAACACCGTTTCCTAAATAATGTTGTGCTTTGGTGGTTTCTTTTCTACCCAGACTGATAGAAAAACGAGTTGCTCCACCTACTCCAACTAACAAACCAAACGCAATCATCACTAAAGTAATGGGATATGTTATCGAAGCAGCCGCTAAACCCAAAGAGCCAAGTCCAGGAGCATTACCAATAAAGATTCGATCTACGATGTTGTAAACGGCATTAACAAACATCCCAATGACTGCTGGGATAGAAAATTCAAGTAACAAAGAAGAAATTTTTTCAGTTTCGAGTTTATTTGTTTGAGTCATATCTTTCCTTCTTTCTAATCTAATTTCTTCTTAAGTAATACCATAAGATAGTTTTTTCTGAAAAAAAGTATCTTATCAAAGATATCAATCTCTTGATAGTAAGTCAACTGGTTGGTTATAGGGAAACCTGTAATAGGTAGAAAAAAAATGGCCCTTCCTCATTTTTGTCAAATATAAAAGTAATTGGTGAAAAAAAGGGGTATTGTTTTATAAATGGACACACATAGGTTATACTAAATGTCATAAAGAGTTCACAAAATATAAAAAAAGGAGAGGTTATGTATGAACGACTTTACAAATTCGATTAGTACAGGATTCAATTCGTTTATGGGCTTTTTACCCACATTATTAGGAGCCATTGCACTATTAATACTAGCTTGGATTATAGCCATTTTAGTACGTAAGGGCTCTCAAAAAGGCTTGAAGGCAGCTGGTTTTAATCGCCTATTAACAAAATGGGGGTTAGCAAGTTCAGACGAACAAGCAAACAATACCATTGATTCGATTAGTAAAGTACTTTATTACTTGGTCTGGTTAATTTTCATACCTGGCGTGCTAAGTATGTTGGGCTTAAACGCTATTGCATCACCGATTACAAATATGTTTGATTCAGTGTTATCATTTATACCAAAATTATTCGCAGCAGCAGTTATCCTAGCACTTGGAATTTTCATCGGACGTTTTGTTAAAAATTTAGTGTACAATTTACTCATTACTTTAAATATTGATAAGTGGATTACTAAAATCACAAGTTCTCAAGAGGTTGCTGATGATGCAACTCCTTCTGTAGAACAAAAAATGACAATTGCTAAAGTATTAGCAAACGTGGTTTATATCATTATACTTGTGCCAATTGTTACAGTAGCACTTGAAACATTGCAAATAAGAAGTATCTCAGAACCAATTATTATGGTGTTAAATCAAGTCTTAGCAGCTATCCCTAACGTGATTGTAGCCGTTATTTTAATTGGCGTAGGCGTTGTGTTAGCTAAGTTTGTTGGAGATTTAATTTCAGGTTTGCTAGAAGGAACGGGTATTAATAAGTTAAATAAATACATGAAAACTTCTGGAACAATGACGACAACCTTTAACCTAGCTAAAGTTATTGGACAAATTATTCAAGCTATTCTAATTGTATTCTTTGTTGTTGAAGCGTTGAATGTTTTAAACTTAGAAGTCTTAAATACTATCGGGACAGCAGTTATTGCTTACTTGCCACTTGTGCTTAGTGCCTTGATCATTCTAGGCATTGGTCTAATGGGTGGAACATTATTAGGAAACTTTATTACTCAAACAACTGGTAGTCGTATGTCAGGGAACATTATTAAGTATATTCTAATCGTAATGGCAGTCTTCATGGGACTTGATCAACTGAAGTTTGCTACAAGTATTGTTAATTATGCTTTCTTATTGATTCTTGGAGGACTATCCGTAGCCTTTGCTATTTCATTCGGTATTGGCGGTCGCGAGTTTGCCAAACGTCAACTAGAAAAAATAGAAGCAAAAGTAGAAAAAGAGCAAGATAAATAGGAAGGTATCCCTATTGCAAGTTTTAACCGATTGAATAAATGAGTCAGCTTGATTTTCGTAACTGAAAATCAAGCTTATTTTTTTTATTGAAAAACACGAAATCCCTATACAAAAGGCATTTTATGATTCACAAACAACTTAATATGCTACACTATATAATATAATAAGAAGAAAAAAGTAACTCACCTTGGAAAAAGCACCATAATCCATATTTTTGATGAAATAGATAAAAAGTCCCTTACTACTAGCATTAAGCGACAGTTCATATTTTATTATTTAGCAAACAGTTGAAAAATATAAAAATTTAGTTACTGTACTCTATCAGATCGACAAGTTAGAGCACGAAGTAAGGCAACTGAGCTATTTTTAAATCTAAATGTACCAGTGAGGAGTTAGTTGAACCTAGCTGATACAGGTTGGTTGATCTTTGACCAGTGTCGGAGAAGGAATATCTTTCACTGGGCTATTTTTGTACACCAACAGGAAATGATAAGCTAATTAGCACTATGAAATCGGTACATGTTTTATAGTAGAGAAGAAAAATCAGGTGAAAGATGTGCTGCATGCGTAGGTATTCTAAAACACTGCCTCTAATGTAGGTGGACATTAGGTAAGCAATCAAAGTTCAATAGCGAAATAAGTTAGTTAAAGTTAGAAAAGTAATTTTTGAAAAGTAAAAAGAGAGGGATTGTGTTTCATTTGAATAGTTTAACAGAGAAGTTTAAAGAAGTTTTATTAGCCGTGTTACCGATTGTAGCCATTGTTATTATCTTACACCTGACGATTGCACCTTTGGAAACAAACTTATTGATAAAGTTTTTATTGGGGGCTTTATGTATTGTTGTTGGTTTGGCTATTTTTTTATTGGGAACAGATATTGGAATCACTCCAATAGGATCTCAGTTAGGTAAAGGAGTAGCTAAAAGCAATAAAATCTGGGTTGTTATTGTCGCTGGATTAGCGTTGGGATTCTTTATATCCATAGCAGAACCTGATTTGCATATTTTAGGCAAACAAATTGCTGCGGTAACAGGTGGCGTTATATCGAGTAACAGTATTTTGTTAAATGTATCACTGGGAATTGCAGTAATGATAACAATTGGGTTACTTAGAATAGTATTTAGTTTTCCTCTGTACAAAATGTTGACAGGGATTTATCTCGTAATTTTTATTTTATCTTTATTCACATCCAACGAGTTCTTGTCGATAGCATTTGATGCATCAGGTGCAACAACAGGCGCTTTAACGGTTCCATTTATGTTGGCACTGGCTTTAGGTGTTTCCTCATTAAAAAAAGTAGGGAAAAAATCTAAAGAAGATAGTTTTGGATTGGTAGGTATCGCTTCATCCGGTGCGATTATTGCTGTGATGCTAATGAATATCTTGGGAGGAGAAAGAGAAGTCCAAGGTGCCTTAGACGTGAATCCAAATGAAACCATCTCGATCCTTCAATCGTTTATCACAACAATTCCAACGATTTCAAAAGAGATCTTTATAGCCTTGTTTCCAATCTTAGCTATTTTTATAGGCTATCAATTGTTCTTTTTAAAATTATCTAAAAAGAAGCTAATAAAAATTTTAAAAGGTGTTGTCTATGTTTTTATCGGGTTAGTTTTATTCTTAGTAGGAGTCAATGCTGGTTTTATGGAAGTCGGTAGTGTCATTGGCTACACCATTGCCTCACGGGATAACCCGGTTTATTTACTCTTAATTTCTTTTGTGTTAGGATTGGTGACGATATTAGCAGAGCCAGCAGTGTACGTTTTAACGCATCAAATTGAAGAAGTAACGCAAGGTTATGTGAAACGGAAAATTATTTTATTAGCCTTATCACTTGGTGTTGGGACAGCTGTACTGTTGTCGATGGTACGGATATTAATCCCTAATTTACTGCTTTGGCATATGTTGCTGCCAGGCTATATGCTGGCTATTGGTTTAATGTACGTTATACCAAGAATGTTTGTGGGAATGGCTTTTGATGCCGGTGGTGTTGCTTCAGGTCCAATGACAGCAACGTTTATTTTGGCATTTGTCCAAGGAGCGGCTCAAGCGATTGAAGGAGCAGATGTATTAATGGACGGTTTTGGAATGATTGCGATGGTCGCTATGATGCCAATCATTACGTTGCAATTACTCGGGTTGATCTTTAAGTTGAAATCTAGAAAGGGTGGACTTCAAAAAAATGGAAATAAAAAATGATGTCATTCTTAGAATAGACTATGAAATAATTTGCGTTATTGTTAATGATGGAAAAGGCAGTAGAGTATTAAAAATCGGGAAGCAAAATGGTATTTCTGGAGGAACTATTTTTTATGGACAAGGAACCATTAAGAATCATGTTCTTAAGTTGTTAGGACTAGAGGATGTTCGAAAAGAAATTGTGATTTTAGCAGCTGACAAAAAAGTAGTAAAAGAAGCACTCGAAGATTTCACTAAAAAATTAAATTTAGATAAGCGCAATCAAGGCATTATTTTTACCGTTCCGATTGCCAATCTTTTAGGCAACAAACAGTGTGTTTATTCACAAAATGCAATCAGCAGAAAGGTTGATCAAGTTATGTACCAAGCCATTTTTACTATTGTGGATTCTGGAAGATCGGAAGAAGTTATTGCAGCAGCAGTTGCGGCTGGCGCTCAAGGTGGAACCGTCATTAATGGTCGAGGAGCGGGTAGCCACGAAATGAGCAAACTCTTTTCAATGGATATCGAACCAGAAAAAGAAATTGTCCTAATCTTAACCGAGGCACAAACGACAGACGCGATTGTCGCATCAATTAGTTATGCGATGGAAATAGAAAAGCCAGGTAACGGAGTACTATTTACGTTAGATGTAAATAATACGAAAGGCCTATTTTAAAAAGAGGGTTAAAAAAAGTTCGCTACACAATTGTGCAGGAGGACTTTTTTTTGACTTATTTAGGCATCAGATAACTCTTTTAATAACGAGTACTATTGACACAAGATAGGATAACACTATAAACTAATAATTAAATAAATAAAGTTTTTTATCGAAAACAGGGGGCCAGGTAATGATACTAAATGAAAGAGAAAAGAAAATTTTAGCTGCTATTCGAAAAGACCCTTATATCAGTCAACAAGACTTAGCTGATCAAATTGGTTTATCACGCTCAACTATCGCAAATCTCATTTCTGGTTTAGTAAAAAAAGACTATCTTGTAGGAAAAGCGTATATTCTTGTTGAGAAAAAACCAGTAATTTGTATTGGTGCGGCTAATATTGACAGACGCTATAGCTTAGAAGAACCCTTTACTACGGGAACAATAACTGATGCGAAAGAACGGTTTATATTTGGTGGATGTGCTCGAAATGTCGCAGAAAATTTAGGTCGCTTAGGTATTGAACCGACTCTCCTCTCCATTGCAGGCAATGATGCATGTTGGCAACAAATTAAAGAACATTCAGAACACTTTATGGATGTTTCACAAGTAGATATGATTGAAAACGAATCAACGGGTGTCTTTGTTGAAGTATTAGATACAAATGGGGCTGTTGAATTTGGCTTGACAGATATGAATATCTACAAATATATGACACCTGAATGGTTAAGCAAAAACTTCTCTCTTCTAAAAGAAGCCGAATACTTGGTGGCAGACTTGAATTTACCTAAAGAAACGCTCGAACTATTGATTTCATTTAAAATAAAATACCAGATTCCATTAATTTTAATCTCTGTTTCTGTTTCCAGAATGAAAAATTTACCAACTTGTTTAAACGGAGTAGATTTACTAATTGTAAAATACGATGAAACAGAAGCTTATCTTGACATGCCTGTAAATACAGCAGAAGAAATGAAGCAAGCCGCTTTAAAATGGTTAACTTTCGGCTTAAAAAGTGTAGCTGTAACTAAAAATGATGAAATGGTAACGTATATTACAGATAAAAAGAAAATTTATCAATACGAAAATACACATGATGCAAATAAAAGTTACAATTGGGGTTTAAACGAAGCTGGCTGTGCAGGAATTATTTATGCCTACAAAAAAAGAAAATCGGCAAAAGAAAGAGTATTGACTGGTATAATAAATGCCTATCATACCTCTAAAACACTTCATCTTATTCGTCCAAATCTATCAGCCAGTCAATTAGAGCGAGACGTTAATTTATTTTCTGAAGTTGAAAATGACTACCATGTTTAAAAAATGAAAAGATAACGCAAGCAAGTGGAGGATAAGGGATGAAAATTTTTCAAAAAGCTATACAAGGAATTGGGATAGTATTACTAGCTTTGTTTACCTTTATTATGCTACTTAATTTTTTATCTGCTCCAGATTCAAAAGGGTTGTTTGGATACAAAGGCTATATTATTTTAAGTGGCAGTATGGAATCTGTTTTGACACCGGGTGACTTTATTATCGTCAAAGACCATCCTTATCAAACCATTAGAGAAAATGATGTCGTGACATTTGAAATGGAGAATAGGGTTATTACCCATAGAGTGATCAAATTATCCACTGCTGGTTTAACCACTAAGGGTGATGCCAATACAGTAGAAGATAACAGCCAAGTAACAAAAAGAGACTATATAGGGACGTTAAAACTGGCTTTACCGTATATCGGTCGCATCATCCTTTTGCTACAAAAACCTTATATGATAGCGATATACATTGTATTAATAGGGAGTTATTTTATCTTTAGCTCTTTCGATAAAAAGAAGAAATAGAAAGTACGCCACTAGAATGTGTCTAAAATATGAAAAAAGAAAAGAAAAACAACAAAAAAATATTTATACACTAAAATCACTCTTTATAGCGATAAATGAATAAAAATTCATTTTATCGTTATTTTTTTTGATTTTCTTTTAATCGGCTATTTTTTAAAAAAGTTAAGTCTAAAATAAAAAGTTTTTTTAGTGAGTTTAGATGCGTATAAATTAAAAATAAAAAACAATAATTATAAAATAAAAAATAATACAAGGAGTGTATACAATTATTTCTATTTAGAAAGACAATAGTTTACTATTATGATTTTTGATAAGTAATCAATTAGTAAAAAAAAAACTAGAAAAATGATTAATACGGATATAAAAACTAATAATGGCGATGTAAAATTAATTATTTTGAGCATTTAAATAAACTTTAGTTTGGAAATCAACATGTATATTAATCTGAAAGGTGTTAATTGCCAACGTTTGATAAAAAATAACATATGAGATATATTGAGTTGACTAATAAATAAATAGAAATTAAATAATGTCAAGGGGGAAATAAAAAAATGAAAAAGAAATTATCGTTGTTATTGGGAGTCATCTTACTGATGGCTGGAACGGCTTATGGAACATGGGCATTATTCGGAGATACTAAAGAAGCGAATGTAGGGATAGATCTTAAATTAGGTAATCTTGAAATTACAAGTATAGAAAACGAATGGGTTTATAGTAGTAGTACAGCTGAAGGTAATAAAGAGAATAGCAAACAAATTAATCTGAATAACATTAGCCCTGGAGATACATTTACAAAAAAGTATAAAGTAGAGAATACTGGTAGTCTGCCAACAACGATAAAGGTTTCCAACAATAATGAATATTCACCTGAAAAAAGTGCTTATAAAATTGCTATTGAGTCAATAAGTGATAATTTTGATTCAAATGGTACAAAACTTTTTAAGGATGCTACCACCGAGTTCAAAATGGTGGTTAAGGTACCTGAAGATTTAGGTAACGAATACAATATTACTGGAAAAGAAAAAGAGAATGAGGATGGAGCTATTCTAAAATATATGGAAAAAAATATTGTAGTTGAAGCTACACAAGTAACTGAATAAATAATAATCAATAAATCCTTAAGTAGACTCAGTCTATTTGGGATTTTATTTAACTGAAGGAGGAAATGAAATGATAAAAGTAAAACAGAATAGTAAATTAATGCTTATTTTAAGTATCATTTTGGTTTTATTTTTGTTTACTCCTTCGTTATCTGCAAGTGCTCATTTCAAAGATTCTGTTAGTACAGAGATAGGTATTCAATTAAAACTAGGGAATCTAGCTTTGTTGCCAGCGAATGACGAGACCGTTAATGGCATAGCTTATTCAGGTAACACTCCGCTTAATCTTTCTTCGCATGTTTTAAAGAATAGCGGCACATTGAATGGGAAAGTAGCCTATAAGATTACGGTATCAGAAAAAGATTCAGCTGAACCAGCTAAAGATACCGATAATGTAAAAGTTATCTTGGAAGCTGATTCTAATAAAAAAGATATGATTCAATCTGTCACAACAAGTAAAACTGGAGAATATACCTTTTTGAAAAATACTAATGGTGATGATTATATTCTTGTACCAGATCAAAATAAAGAACTACCTATTTCAATAGCCATTCAAAGCGATGCTAAACCAGAAAAAGACCTTGAACTAGAAGTGACCGTAACTTTTTTGTTAGTTTTAGCTAACGCAGCTGAACCTACTAATACGGGGTTTCATGATACAGTTTCTTTTAAACATCTGATTTGTCAAATTAAGCTATACAAAATATCTTCATCCATGTAACTCATAAAAACTTCCAGCGGTGTTTGGTAATTTAATGACTTTCTTGGAATTATATTCCGTTTGTGTGCAACAGACGATACGAAAGCCTGATCAACTTCGTTGAAATCCATTTCTTTTGGCAATCCATCTTTTCGAAGAAGCCCATTAGAATTCTCGTTTAAAGCTCGTTGTGAAGGCGTTCCAGGGTCAGCGAAGTAGATAGCGACATCATGCTGGTTGCACAAAGATTTCCAGTTGGAGAACTCCTTACCGCAATCAAAAGTAATTGATTTGAATAATTTTTTTGGTATGGATTGGAACCATTGATTCATAGCACTCTCAATGTCGCAGGCTTTACGCCCTTTGGGCTTTAAGGTAATGATAGCTTTCGATAAAATCTCTACTAGAGTAATGACCGCACTTTTGTGGCGGACACCTACAATGGTATCTCCTTCGATATGACCAAATTCTTCTTTAAATGTTGGATAATCTATTATTCTTTCAGAGATATTTCGTTTATAAGCTTGTCTACCTCTACGTTCTTGATGTCCGTTAGGCTTTCTTTTCCCTTTCATTGGAAGGGTAGCTTCATCGAATGTTTTTTCTTTAAATTGTCTATAAAGTGTTCGTACGGAACAGTCTATTGTCATTTCTTTACGGCCAATAATGACATCAGGCGTCCAGCCTTCAGCTACTTTTTCCTTGATATAAAGATGTTGTTCTTCTGGTAAAACAACTTTTTCGCGTCCACACTGCTTCTTGTTTTTCTTATACCGTAGGTAATACTCGAAAGCTGTATGTCCTGCTCTGAAGAACCTGATAACATTATTAATCGGTGTTCGAGTACGATTCAAGTAAGCAGCTATTTTAGCAACTGGAATACCTTGATGGTAATAAGCTTCTATCATCACTAGTTCATCCATGGTAATATGGGTATAGGTCATTTGTGATCACTCCTTGTTTTCTATGGTTGGAAATACAATTAGAGTGTATCACGAATGGCTTTTTTATTTGTATAGCTTAATCTTACAATCCACGACATAATATTAAATGGATTAATGAAAAAGATGATATAACTGGACCAGAAATTCCAAATTATTATTGGCCAGCTTCTGATGATAAAAATTGGGAAACTAAGGAAGAAATCCGATACAACGATAGTCAGTTTGAAAGAACTATGTATGTCAGTGAAACAGAATCCAGCAATTGGGTTCACAACTTAAATGATAATATTTTATATATAGAACTACCTAAAAAATATGTAAAAGAAAAAGATTATGTGAAAATCAGAATGGACATTGCTGAATCAAAGGGACTAAATATAAAAGAAGAAATAAGTGACAACAACCAATTTATTAAGTTAACTTTTTCGTTTGATGGGAACCCTAAATTTAAGCATTTACTATCAGAAAAAATTGAATATAAAGTGTCTATTAAATATGGAGATAACAAAGAATTTGAATTTGATGAAGGCGACTTACCATTAATGGTTAAACGATTACTTTTAAATACGGATCAAGATTTTTCGAAAAATCGTAACATGTCACCTATAGAGACAAATAAAATTTGGTTTACTTCTATCAGTGGAGATAAGTCACTAAAATTTGGTGACAATAGTAATTTTCCTTTAGCTAAAGTACAGTTAGTTTATAAAGATCTAATAGCTAAAATTATTGGAAATGGGGAACAATTTAATCTATCTGTTCATAAAAATACAGATACAGATAATAATAGTTATATAGATATTACAACAAATAACTTAGCAGAATCTGAAGCAAAACTTGAGTTTACCATAGAAGGTGATAGCGGCTACAAATTGGTAATAACTCGAGATTTAAAGATAGCCAGTGAAAGCAAATTGAAAATCAAATTATTATCTGTTCCACTTGATGAAGAAAAGTTATCAGATAGCCAAAAAGACTTGTCTAATACACTGGAAAATGAGAGTGTAAAAGAAACTCCACCTCAAAATAAAAATGAGCCAAACTCCAAAGAATCAAAACCGATAGAACAATCTCCTTCTGAAACAGATTTGCCTGAAATAAAACAAGAAGAGCAAGTAGAAGATAATCCAATTGACAGTGAACAAGAGCAACCACTTGCTGACAATCCCGCTGTTAAAAAAGATGAGACAGATTATATAAAAGAATAGAAAAAATTCGCACTTTTTAATTTAAAAAAGTGCGAATTTTATTTTTATTTATTTGCTTTCTTTATCTTCAGAAGGTGTTTCTTTTTTTAGTTTTTTTAGTTTTTCTGGGTCTTTGAAAGGTTCGAAGTCTTCTGGTTTAGGCTCTTCTTTAGTTTCTCTATCAAGCTCCTCTTCAGGTAACTCGTTTAGATTTTCATCATTTATATACGTTCTTAATGCAGCTGCATCACGAACAGTGTTTTCATGTCCTTTACCGGTCCCTAAATTATCCATTTGTGATCACCTCTTTCTTTTTTAGTATAACATAGTGCAGATAAAAACGCTTTCCATTTGAATCTGTGGTAAAATAAAAATACAGCAATAAGTCAACGTGAAAAGAGTGTTAAAAGTAGACTTATAGAAGATAGAAACAGTGAAATGTTTTATTATTTGGAGGAATTTTTATGTCAGAATGGAATAGTTTTTTTATTATTATAGGGTTACTTATATCACTAGGAATCTATCTTGTGGTACAAAATAAATGGATACAAGTGAAACATTTTCATATCAAATTACCGAGTTCAGGTAAAGGGTTAAAAGGCAAGAAAATCGTTCAATTATCAGATTTACATTTGCCTAGACAAGGCGTGTCGATGTTGCAACTAGTAAAAAAAGTAGCGTTAGAAAAACCGGATGTGATTGTCTTAACTGGGGATGTAGTCGACGTTAGAGGCAATTTGCCAGAAACGAAATTGCAAAACTTAGCGCAGTCATTGATTTCTATTGCTCCAACGTATGCGGTAACTGGAAACCACGATGCAAACGGGGGTTATCTCCAAGAATGGGAAGATATCTTAACGACAGCTGGGGTTAGAGTCTTAATTGATGAAGCAGAATGGATTGAATTTGAAGAAGATGGGTTTGTTCTGATGGGCTTATCTGAAAAAGAGGATTTTGATAGGGCTCCAAGACCGATTCTCAGAGGTATTTCGTTAACAGAAGGGATGCAGCAACAACCCAAAATATTATTAGCTCATCATCCAGAACTATTTGAGGATTATTTGATGGATTTGACCAAAGCACCAGATTTAATTTTGAGCGGACATGCTCATGGCGGTCAAATTAGACTACCATTTGTAGGTGGCCTTTTTTCTCCAGGACAAGGCAAATGGCCTAAATACACTGATGGTGTCTATTATGATTCAGAAATGCCTGGTAATAGGATGATTGTTAGTAGAGGTATCGGAAATTCAACCTTTCCCTTCCGTTTCAATAACCGTCCTGAAGTGGTTATTGTTACATTAGATTGATTGCAATATAAATAATTCAGCAAAATTGCCTATCTCATAAGAATGAGAAGGCATGTTTATTTTTTTGGATTTTGTAAGTGTTTTCTTTTGAGTTTTTATCTAGACTTCGTTAAACTAAAGGTAGCACAAAGAGGAGAGTGATCATTATGGTTGAAAGCTTACTAGACAGAACACCCTTAAACAATGGTTATACCATTCCAGGAATTGGACTGGGAACAAGTGGTATGATGGGTAAGGAAGCAGAAGATGCTGTGTTTTATGCTATTACTCATGGTTATCGTTTAATTGATACAGCTTCTGTTTATGATAATGAAGAAGATATTGGAAAAGGAATCAATCGAGCTATTAACGCGGGTATTTCGCGTGGGGACATATTTTTAACAACAAAAGTATGGAAAACAGATATGGGTTTTGATCAAGCAATCCAATCTTTTGATGAAAGTTTAAACCGATTGAATCAACAGTATGTTGATTTATTATTGATTCATTGGCCAGACAAAGATGATGCAGTGAATTTAGACACGTGGCGTGCGTTAGAATCTATTTATGAATCAGGACGTGCACGTTCAATTGGTGTATCAAACTTTAAACGAGCTGATTTAGTGCCTTTGTTAGAAGAAGTTAAAGTACGACCAGCAGTCAATCAATTTGAAATGTACCCAGGTAAAAGTGGCCAGGATACAAATGATTTTTGTGATAGCGAAAACATTGTTTCGATGGCTTATAGTCCAATAAAAAAAGGAAACATTAGCAAAGAAAATAGATCAATGACTTTAGCAAAAAAACACAATAAGACACCTGAACAAATCGCCTTGCGTTGGGCAGTTCAAAGAGGAACTGTGCCAATTCCAAAATCTAGTCATAAAGATCGGATTAGAGAAAATGCAGATATATTTGATTTCTTTTTAGATAATGAAGATATGGACTTTTTAAATGATTTAGATATGGATAAAAATGATAAGAAAAGATTAAGAGACAACATACCGGGTACACTAGAACGTAAGAAACGCAGAAAGTTTAATGGCTAAAAACCAGTATGCTCAGCATATTTTAATTAAAGAAAGAAGAAGAGCTTTTTGCTCTTAGCTTCTTTCTTTTTTTATGTGATTTTTTCATAAAATACCTATGTTTTCTCATTGTTTTCTCATTCACATTTTACCTATCCATGTGAAAGGATTGAAATGACTAATTAACGAATAAATGGTATATTTTACATAGATAAATAACAGGAGGAGTGATGCCGTGAGCAGCTGGGACACCCGGAACACCTATTCAATCTTCAAGCCGAAGTTAAGAGTACTGTTAGTTGTTCAGTGGCGTTAACAAAAAAGCTGGACAAAGGCCTTAGCTTAAGGTTGAAGGAAAAGGTTTTAATCCTCTTGCTAGATTAAAACTCTTAGATTAAATCACCATTTTTTTGCTCAGTTTGATAAAGAGAAACTGACTCAGCACGATCTTGGAAATAAAAAGCAAACTCTCCGAACAGTTGGTACTTATGCACCGTTTAGTTTGGCAAACAAAAAAACATGACGATTGTTCTTTGCTTTTTAATCACAATGTCAAAGGGAAAAATAGCAAGAGATTAAATAAAACTTCCCCTTTATCAGTCAAGTTTAAACCAAGCCAAACACTTGTCGGATAGAACAGCTTGTCCTCGTATCAAACAATTCAATGATATAGGCCCTCTAAAAAACCGTCTGCGGGTACGCTACGGTTTTTTTCTTTTTCATTAAATTAAATAAAACTAAATAATAGTTACTTTATTAAAAAACTGGTATACTTTAATTATAAGACAATGAGATAATTTGTTATTTTTGGGAGGGGAATAATGATATGGCATTGAGCAAATTACTAGATGCTGCTAGTTTTAGAAGGCTTCAGTTAATTGAAATTTTGATTTCTGATGATACTTGGCGGACAATTGAAAAGTTATCCGATAATTTGAAATGCTCAAGACGAACACTGATTGCGGATATTCAGATGATAAACAGCCATTCTGAAGATAATTTTTTTATCAAAACATCTAAGCAAAGAGGCGTCAAATTATTTACTTCAGATTTATTTCATATGGAGGAAATTTATAAAGATTTAGTGGAAAGTAGTTTGAATTTCCAAATCATAAAAAAAGTAATTGAATTAGACGTAACAACTTGCGAGGATTTATCCGAATTATTGTATACGAGCCAATCATCCATTAATCGAAATTTGAAACAAATCAATCTATTTTTAGCTGAATATGATCTGATCATCCATTCAAATCCAATCAAAATCACAGGAATGGAGAAACAAATTCGGTATTTTTATAGTATTTTTCTTAGTGAATATTACTCTTCGAACATGAATGATTTCCAGCATCCATTAAAAAACACCGCAAATCATTTTCTTGAACAACTTGAAAGAGAAAGAGAGGCTTATCCTTATTCTTTTTTGACGCATCATAGAACATTAATTTGGATGACCGTTTGTTCAGATCGAGTCAGCAAAGGTCACTTTATAGAAGATAACTATGCAATACCCGAAGTAATTAATGCGAGTATAGAACAGGTACTGAGTAGGTTGGTAAAGCAGCTACCTTTTGAAGTACCCAACAGAGAAAAGACTTTTATGATGTACATCTTTTGGAATAATCATCGAGAATTTAATATAGAAAATCTAGCTAGCGATCCAGTATTGCAATCCGCACACAAAGACGTTTCTTCTTTTATAGAAAAGATAAAAAAAGAAACCGGCTATGAAATAGAGAACCAAGCTCTTTTGATAACCAATTTAATTGGCTATTGTTTTTACCATGATTTTTTTAAAGGACCAAGTAACTTGTTATTTAGTCCTGAAAGAAGATTATATGGCCCATCATTAAAAATGTTTAAAGAGTTTATAGAAATAGTAAGTAAAACGGTAAAACAGTATCCGCAAGGTTCCTGGGTACGTGAGGTACAATTAGATGAGTTTATCTTTATTTTAATCCTTTTTTGGAAAAGCTTAGTGCCTCAAATTATTTCGAAAAAAGAAAAAATACAAATTTTAGTTATTTCTTATATAGGAATACACCAAGAATTATTTATAAGCGATATGCTGCAAGCCCGGTTTCCAACATTGGTAACGTGTTATGCAGCCACTGAAATAGCCTCTTATCATAAAGATATTCAGATAGTCTTGACGGATCATAATGTAAAGTGGATGAAACAAAAAATGGATTTCACAAAAAAAGTCATTGGCATAGAAACTATCCCGACGAAAAGAGATTGGAAACGGATTGAAGAGATGATAGATAAATTCAAATGAATTAAAAAATGATTAAATCAAACTAAACAGATCGGTAATAACCCTCAAGAGGAACATTCTTTCTAAATCGATTAAAATTTGTTATGATAAAATGAGACATTCGGTTGTCTAAAATTGAAATCAAATAAAAAATAGAGAGATTATTTAATCTACTTGGAGGAGAATAACTATGGAGTTACGTTTAGGAATTATTGGAACCAGCTGGATTACGAACCAATTTGTTGATGCAGCCATTAAAACAGGATTGTATCAAATGACTGGAGTCTATTCGAGAACGGTTGAAAAAGCTAAAGCGTTTGGAGATCCATACCAAGCGACTGTTTTTGAAACGGACTTAGATACGTATGCTAACCACCCAGAACTAGATGTTATTTATGTTGCATCACCGAATAGTTTGCATTTTGAACAAGCTTTAACGATTATGAAAGCAGGAAAGCACGTGATTGTTGAAAAGCCAATGTTTTCAAACCCTAAAGAATGGGAAGCTGCCATAAAAGTAGCAAAAGAAAATAACGTTTTCTTATTTGAAGCTGCTCGTCATATTCATGAAGAGAATTTTAAAATTGTTAAAGAAGAAATTAAAAAAATAGCACACGTTCAAGGAGCTAACTTAACGTACATGAAGTTTTCTTCTCGTTACGATCAAGTATTAGCAGGCAACGAGCCAAATATCTTTTCATTAAAATATTCAGGTGGAGCTTTAGCAGATTTAGGGGTATACCCTATTTATGCTGCATTATCTTGGTTTGGCGTGCCAAATACAAGCAAATACTTTTGTACGAAAATAGCTACTGGAGTAGATGGCAAAGGAATGATTCTCTTACGTTACAACGATTTTGATGTAACCATCCAAACTGGAAAAATAGCTAATTCTTATTTGCCTTCTGAAATCTATGGTTTAGACCAAACGATTTCAATAGATGGCATTGCAGGCATAGCTGCAATTGATGTGATTGATCGTAAAACTAGTTTGAAAGAGACCGTTTCACAATCTGTAACCGAAGCACCAATGATGGAAGAAGCACAAGCTTTTGCTAGAGTCATTAATCAGCCTACTGATAAACGAGCTTTAAAAGATTACTCCGACTGGCAAGAATTAAGTCGCCAAGTGAATCTTTTAATGACATCTTTGCGTAAAGATGCAGGCATTGTTTATGAGGCTGACCAAGAAAAATAAAGAGACTAAAGAAGATCGAGAAAAGCCGTTTATAAGAAACAAGACCTTGTTTTTGTAAATAGCTAAGTCCGGTCTTTTTTATTTTGCAAAAAAATGTTGGGCGGCTTTAGCTTTGGATTGTTTTTTGGTATGATAGGTAGTGACGCGAGGATAAAGAGCGGGAATAAGGAAACGAGGAAATTATAGTGATGAATGAAAAAATAGCACCAGAGTTGCAAAACTATTGGGAAAAATTGGAGTACACGATACCATCAGCCATTCAAAATAAAGTATATGAACCAATGAAAGCCGGTCGTGATGTCGTCGGGATATCCCCTACTGGAACGGGGAAGACTGTGGCGTACACCTTGCCAGCTCTAGAACAAATTGAACCTAAGGCGGGTGTTCAATTGATCATATTGACCCCCTCACAAGAATTAGCAGTACAAGTGGCATCCGTTGTAAAAGAATGGAGTAGCCAGCTAGGTTTAGAAGTACAAACCATTATCGGTGGAGCCAATAAAGTACGACAAATCGATCGTTTGAAAAAGAAGCCTGAAATTATCGTGGGAACGACAGGACGGATACTTGAAATTGCAGAAACAAAAAAATTGAAACTGCACCAAGTTAAAACCGTTATTTTAGATGAAGCAGATCAATTGTTGCAGCAAGACCAATTAAAGACCGTTCGTCAATTAATGAGTAAAATTCCAGGAGAACGCCAAATGGGCTTTTTCTCAGCGACAAGTAACGAGTTGATGGAAGACTTGTCTAAGTGGTTCAATGTTGATCCGGAATGGATTGATGTAACCGACGAAGACGAATCCAAAGGCACGGTTTTGCATGCCTATATTGAAACACCAACACGAAAACGCGTGGAAATTATCCGCCGTTTGACCCGGATGGAAGGGTTCAAAGCCTTAGTTTTTGTTAACAATGTAGCCAATTTAACTTTAGCTTTTGAAAAGTTGCAATACGAAGGCATTTCAGTGGCTGTTTTGCATGCAGAAAAGTACAAAACAGAAAGACAACATGCGTTGCAACAATTTCGAGATGGAAAAGTTGATTTGCTGTTAACAACTGATGTGGCTTCACGAGGCCTAGATATCAGAGGTTTGCCTTATGTGATTCAATACGATTTACCCATGAACAAAGAAAGCTACATTCACCGCTCAGGTAGAACCGCGCGGATGGGTCAAGCTGGAACGGTATTAACCCTAGTAAATGACCGTGAACGTCGTGAATTCAAGAAAATTATTCAATTATTAGAAATCACGATTACGCCTTTGTATCTTTATGGTGGAGAATTAGTCAAAGAACGCCCAGAAGTAGAAGAAACACCTGGACATGAAGCAAGAACAAAAGAAAAAAGCAAAGTGAAGAAAGTAAAAATAAAAGCAAAAAAAGAAACGCATAAATCCTCAGAACCAACAAACTCTTCAGCTGCTTCACAAGATAACAGAGGAGAACAATCAGCAGTACCGAATAAAAAGAAAAAACATCGAAAGAAGCCAAACAAAAATAAAGGTGCACGTAAACCTAAAAAAGATTAAACGGTATTTACCTTTTAATTTAATAGCAATGAAAAAATGACTATAGAAATAGAAGCAAATAGAAGTAGCGGGTTGAAGTTCATCCGCTACTTTTAAACAAGTTTAACGTATCCGGTTTCAAAAGAGGAGGAGTAGGATGCTGTCGCGAAAAAAAGATATCCTAACGTATTTAGTGAAACAAACGTCACCGTTGGCAGCAAAAGAGATTGCTGAGGCATTAGAACTCGACCGTGCTAACGTCAGCCGTTATTTAAATGAATTGTATAAGGAAGCATACATTGAAAAAAAAACCGGCCGACCCGTTTTATACCAAGCTAAAGCTGTAAATCCTGCTTTGCCAGAAATAAAAGACAGTCAAGAAGCTTTTGATAAATTAGTTGGTCACAACGCGTCTTTAAAAGTCATGATCCAACAAGCCAAAGCGGCTATTTTATACCCACCTAGGGGACTGCATACGATTATTTTTGGAGAAACTGGTACAGGTAAAACGTTATTTGCTGAATGCATGTATCAATTTGCTTTGGAATCTCAAGTGCTATCTGAAGATGCGCCTTTTGTTTCTTTTAACTGTGCAGACTATGCACAAAATCCGCAATTGTTGTTTGGCCATATTTTTGGTGTGAAAAAAGGGTCTTATACAGGGGCAACCGAAGACCGGACGGGTTTGATGCATCAAGCAGATGGCGGTATTTTATTTCTTGATGAGATTCACAGACTGCCGCCAGAAGGCCAAGAAATGTTGTTTACGTTTATCGACAAAGGCGTTTACCGACCTTTAGGGGAGAGCAGTGAGACACGCACAGCAAGTGTACAAATTATCGGCGCAACCACAGAAAACTCTGAAGTGTTATTGGACACGTTTAATCGCCGCATCCCGATGACGATTACGTTGCCACCTTTAGCAGAACGAAGCATTGAAGAACGTTACGAATTAGTGGCGGCTTTTTTGCAACAAGAAGCCCAAAGACTGAATCAAAAAATTATCATCGAACGCGAAGTTTTGCTAGCTTTTATGCTTTATCCAGCCAAAGCCAATATCGGGCAAGTACAAAGAGATCTGAAACTGGTCTGTGCTAAAGCATTTTTGCATTATCGCACGCATCAAACCGACTGTTTAAAGAGCACGCAACAAGATTTGCCATTGTCTGTTCAAAAAGGACTGCTGTTAGTAAAGGAAGCACCTGAGCGACTGAACCAGTTAGTTGATCGTCACAAAACACATTTTTCTTATGTGCCTACGAGTCAGAAAACAACGATTAATGAAGATGTGGTCTCAGACATGAGTGTCTACAATGCCATTGAAGAACGTGTCGAAGAAGCGTTAAAAATGGGCTTATTAAAAGAAGTTGAGTTAGAAGGATTTATTCAAAATAATTTGCCGCATTATTTTAACGACTACCTAGAAAAGTTATCGTTATCCGACATCCATCAAGAGTTGGTTCCCTTGGATATTCGTAAAGTAACAGAGCGGCTATACGATTTTGCAGAAAAACAACTGGGCAGAACGTATCATTCAAAATCAAGGTTTGCTTTTTCATTGCATTTGCAAAGTGCGATTGAACGCATCAAAGAAAAACGGCCCATTGTACACCCAGATTTAAATAGTGTTCGTAAAAACTATTCTAAAGAATTTCAAGTGGCCATCGATTTATCGGCTATTATAGAACAACAATTCTCTATTGATATTCCATTTGATGAGATTGGCTTTATCACCATGTTCTTAACCATGGAAGCCCAAGAGCCTGAAAAAGCAACAGCGAATCAAGTGGGTGTGATGGTCATCATGCATGGCAAATCCACTGCGAGCAGTATGCTTGAAACGGTGCAAGAATTATTGGATACAAAAGTGGGGGTGGCACTCAATATGCCGCTAACTGTAAAAGTGAAAGAGATGTACGAAACAGTCAGCCAAACAATCGTAGCCAATAAAGAAATGTACCAACATGGTTTGTTGTTATTGACCGATATGGGCTCTTTAAACGCTTTTGGTGGCATGCTTGCTCAAGAGTTGGAGTTAGAAGTTCGAACGCTCTCAATGACCAGCACGTTGATTGTGTTAGAAGCGATTCGGATGGCAAGTATTGGCAGACAATTAGACGATATTTATCAAAATTGTCGGATGGCGATGAATAGTGAGATACCAACCAGTGAACCCCTTCAAGAAGACAAGATACCAGTAATTATTGTGTCTTGTTTTACTGGAGAAGGAGTAGCCAAGAGACTAGAAGCACAGTTGAAAAAAGTAATGGATACGACTAAAATTGACGTTATTCCGTTGCAATTCCTGAATATGGAATCCATTAAACAACAAATTAATCAACTGAATCCCCATTATGCGATCAAAGCTATTATTGGAACCGTCCCAATTCATTATCAAAATATTCCTTATTTTACGGCTTATGAAGCCTTTGACACTAAAAAAATGGTAGAAATAAAAAGCCAAGTAGAAGAATGGCCTTTGGATAAAATAAGCCAGACGTTAACTGGAACGTTGAAACAAGTGGGCTCTGTCAGTGAACTAGTCGCAAAGTTGCAACAAACTATTCAGCAAATAGAAGTAGAGCTTCAATTAGTTTTACCAGTGGAAGTCAAAGTAGGAATCGTCTTGCATATGGCCTTTTTGTTTGAAAGCATTAAAAGTGGCAAAGAAGGAGTATCTTTTCGAAATAGAGAAAACTATCTAAACACATACCCACTTGTCGTAAAAACCGTTCAACAGTTACTTAAGCCGTTAGAAGAAGACTATAATTTGGTCGTACCACAAGATGAACAGGCCTACCTTGTTCAAATGATTGTAGAAAATCAACTAACTGAATAATTTAGAGAGTGGAATCAAAAAAACTACACAGTTAATGATACTGTGTAGTTTTTTTGACTAGTGTGTATGGTGTCGGATTATAAGAAAGCGTTGGCAGATAACGCTTTTATCGCATTAAAAGTTGGCACGCTATTTGCATTATATAAAGTGTAGGAACAAATAAATGAGATGGAGTGATTCAAGATGGCAGAAAAAACAATTATGTTAGTGTGTTCAGCAGGAATGAGTACGAGTTTATTGGTAACTAAAATGGAAAAAGCAGCCATAGCAAGAGGAATCGACGCAGAAATTTTTGCAGTATCCGCAGCAGAAGCTGACACAAACATCGAAACAAAAAATCTTGATGTTCTATTATTAGGACCCCAAGTCCGCTTTATGAAGGCTCAATTTGAGAAGAAATTGGCTGGCAAAGATATTCCGTTAGAAGTGATTAACATGCAAGATTATGGCATGATGAACGGCGAAAATGTATTGGATCAAGCCTTAAAATTAATCAAATAAACTTAAAAGAACAAGTAGTGGAAGGAAGTTATCATTTGGAAGACCAAGGGAATATACAAGTAATTATGGGGCTTATTATTAATGGCGGAAATGCTAAAAGCGATGCCATGGAAGCCATTCATGCCGCTAAAAAAGACGACTTTGAATTAGCAGATCAAAAATTAAAAGATTCCGATAAGGCACTTATTGAAGCGCATCACTCACAAACAGCTATGCTAACATCAGAAGCATCAGGCGAAAAAATGGATATCAGTCTATTGCTTGTTCATGGACAAGACCACTTGATGAATGCCATCACATTCCGTGACATGGCAGCAGAAGTAGTAGATGTATACAAAAAAATGGCTGGCGTAACGGTCGGTTAAAAAGTAAATAAAGATAGAACCCTTTAAAAGTTAACGTTAACTTTTGAAGGGTTTTTTATGAAATAAATATTAGAATAAAATGAAATAAGAAGGCAAACAATTGACTAAGTAAGCGTTTTCCAGCACAATAGAGTAAGAGGTTAACTAAACAGGTGAGGATGAGCATCATGCTTAAAAATGGTTTGTTTATTATGGTAGTAGGATTTATTGCTCTTATTCTTGGATTAACCAACACAGATAGTTACCAACCGATTACTTTAGTTATTGGCATTATTTTGACGACTATTGGATTTATTTTGTACAACCGCGCAGAACACAAAGAAGAATGAGTTGGAAAACTAGAAACCTTTTTGCTTTAGAATAAGCGAATGGGTTTTTTTCGTTTGGTTCGCTAGTGATTGCTTTTTCTTCACTACTACTAAAAATTGCAGACAAAAATAAGATGATTACTAACCAAAACCACCATTTTTTATAAAAAGCTTTCTTAATTTTGCCTTTTACTTCTTTACCGTTTCAATTGTCTATTCTTTTATAAAAATCGACGAGTTAATGATCTTTTTTATCCAACTTGTCCAAAACAAAACTAAAATGAATAACTGGATGTCAAATGACAGTCAACTGGTCGAATTCAAGTCAAAAATGGATAAGTAGACAATCATTTAGCTTTATCTTGTCCATTTAGTCCGAGAATACATATAGAAAATGATTCGCCAAACAATAAAAACTCCTACAATTAAATGCGGGAGTTTAAGTACAAAGTCTGATTAATAGGTATGATCCTAGAGAGGTTCGAACTCCCGACCTAACGTTTAGGAAACGTTTGCTCTATCCAGCTGAGCTATAGGATCGATTCAATACGCTATTTATCTTCTCACGCTTCCAGGTATTTGTCTAGTACTATTTAAAAACAAAGAAGACTCAGAGGATTAAACCCTCTGAGTCTTCTTTATATGATATAGGAATAAAAAGAGTTTAGCACTTTATTTCGGATACTCTATTAGGCCCAGTCACCATTACGGAAAATAGGAACAGTGCTGCCATCAGCACGGATGCCATCGACATCCATTTTATTTGAACCAATCATAAAGTCCACATGAACATTAGAACGGTTCAAGCCAGCTTCTTTTAACTCGTCTTCAGACATGTCAGTTCCGCCAACTAAATTAAAGGCATAAGCGGACCCTAATGCTAAGTGGTTAGAAGCATTTTCGTCAAATAACGTGTTGAAGAAAGTGATGCCTGATTGAGAAATAGGGGAAGGATCGGGTACTAAAGCTACTTCACCTAAACGAGCAGCGCCTTCATCCGTTTGGATTAACTGTTTTAAGACATCTTCGCCTTCTCCAGCAGTAACGTCAACAACTTTACCGTCTTTGAAAGTGAATGCCATATCCATAAGAGTATTTCCAGCATAGCTTAAAGGTTTTGTACTTCTGACCACACCATCGACACGATTAGCGTCAGGAGCAGTGAAGACCTCTTCTGTAGGCATGTTAGCCATGAAACGCTCGCCACGAGTATTATCACTACCGGCACCTTCCCAACGGTGGTTAGCAGGTAAACCGACTGTTAAATCTGTTCCAGGAGCAAGATAGTGTAAAGCAGTAAATTGTTCTTTGTTTAACTCCTCTGCTTTGTCATTTAATGTGACATCTTTTTTCTCCCATGTTGCAATAGGATCAGCATCGTAAACATGAACGGCTTTAAAAATAGCGTCCCATAATGCATCTACTTGTTCACTGGATGTTTCTAGATTAGGAAAGACTTTCGCTGCCCATTTTTCACTAGCAGCTGCAGCAACAACCCAGCTAACTTTGTTGGATTGCGTCGCTTTGCGTTGTTCGCTTAACGCTTTACCATTAGCAGATTGGAAAGCAGCGATTTTTTTACTATCTAGACCAGCTAAAGCATCAGGATCAGAAGAAACTAAGCTGATACGACTAGCGCCTTTAGCAATCATCGCTAAAGATTCGTCAATTTTATATTGTGGAATATCGGTTAAGATTTCTTCTGGTGTGTGTGCCATGTGCTCGCGGTTTACCACATCATCAGCCCATTTTACGACCACTTCATCTGCACCTAAAGCATAGGCTTTTTTAGTGATTAAACGTGCCAATGGAGCTTGGTCAACAGCAGCTTGAAGAACAACCGTATGTCCTTTTTGAACATTGATCCCTGTTCTAACAATAGCTTCAGCGTATTTAGTTAAATGTTCATCAAAATTAGTTAATACCATATAATTATTTCCTCCTATGATGTTTCTTTTCACTTGTTTTAAACAAGTGGACCTGATAATCATAGCATAAGAAGCGTTTTGAAACAATTTCCTGATTCTTAAAAAATAAAAAAAATCCTGAATCAGTTAGAGCTCTTCTCAAAACCTACTACCTGTTTATTGTGATACGGGATAAGACATACCCTTGGCTGGTTCATAGTCATTCTAAAATGGGCCAGTCGGAAATAACGGTCTTGGAACTTTTAATCAAATCGGTGTTCTACCAAAAAAGAAAGAGTACAAACGCATTAATAAGGGTTTGTACTCTAAAATGCTATTTATTTAATAGAGATAAAAATACTATGAATAATCAGTATACCAAAACAGAAAAGGACAGCAGACGGTTATAATATAAATGATTGTAGTTTTAAGTAGTGCTTATGCCGTTATAGTTTGACGAGTCCAGTAAATAAAAATGAAAAATAAGGAGGGATTTTAGAATAGATTCGTTCTAATCAAGGTAATCTACGTGTGTTGTTAGCACGCCGACTGAGAGCCCAATAAAGATAAAAAGAAGTGATGGAAAAAATTTTTATTTAAAGGATTGAAGTAGAATCTTGGCTAGTGGATTCTATTAATGAATCCAACATAGGTCTATCTTGAAAATGATTGATACGTTGGTCAATGATGCAGCCATTTTCAATAATTAAAGCGGCTTCTAAAATGGTGTTAGGACGATCTTCAACCAAGTCATCAATGTACTTTGCTGTTTCATTGGAAATTGCGCTTGAAGAAGAACGATAAAAAATAGTCGGAGTGTGATCGACTGCATAGTGAACCACATCGTTTACTTCATAAATCGGTTTTGCTAGAGATGTGGGAATAGTTGATTCAATGGCACCGTTTTCGTCACAACTAACATCAATAATCATCGTACCAGGTTTAAGCTGTTTTAGATCCGTGCGATAAATAAGATGGTCTTGACGGGCAGTATCCCACAAAATCGCATTGACGATGACATCAAATCCGGGCATTTCTTTTCGGAATAGTTTTTCTTGACGGCGGTCATAGACTTTCACGTCTGCTCCTAAGCCAATCAAAATGCGTAGTGCTCCTCGTGCGGTATTGCCACGTCCGATAAGCGCAACTTTGGTATCGTAAGGCATAACGCCATTTAATTGATAAGCATGCATGACGGCTGCTTCACCGGCTAATTCATTGCTGCGCCAATAAGAATGTCGATTGTCTTCATACATGTCTTCCCAAGCATACGCAGATAGTTTATTCGCCACTAATATATCGGTTACTTCTTTACTCTGGACAGCGTGGACCCAACCAAATAGAGTTTGACCAGGCTGTAAGTTTTTTAAAAAGGTAGCGTCTCCAATTTTAGGATCGCAGATGATATCTTGCTCCAAAGCAATGTCTCTTGAAACAATCTGACAACCTAAAGCTGCATATTCAATATCAGAGATGTTTAAATCGCTTCCATAATTTTCCTCAAAAAATAAAAGCTCACGGTGTCGCAATGGTGCAATATCCTTAGGTAGTAAGGCGATCCGCTTTTCACCAGTTTTATGACTATTGACAAATCCGATAGTTTTCAATTGTCCTTTTAGCATGTTCCTAACCTCCTATGTGTGATTATCATGAATAAAAATTGTCTGACATAATACCCTATTATCTCATTAAAAGCCGCTATGTACAAATTGAACGAATTAACGCAGAATTGAATGGCTACCGGTCTAAAGAAAAAAGAATTTAGAGTACACTAAATAACAGATGAAGTAAAATACTTTTTTTTTTATGACATTAGTGATAAAATAGGTTAAGGTTGAACAGAAGGGGAAGCTGTTCAGTCAAAAAAACAATATTGTATATACAAGTTCCTGCCTTATAAAGAGGCAATAAACCATCAGGACATTCGAGTCAGACAATCGGATAATGCACAGTGAAACTAATGATTTCTAGGTCACTCACTAATTGGCGTGTCATGCTTTCTTTATATAATAATTCTTTATATAAGATAGGTCTAAAGAAACGAAGTCCAACTATAAGCAATCGCTAATAGAACTAGGGCCAATGATAACAAAAAGAAATAAAAAAGAGGTGAGCCAAAATGGCCAGAAAAAAAACGATTTTAAAATCACATATCCTTGATACAGCATATGATGTCGTGAAAACAGAAGGCTTTGAAGGATTTACAGCTAGAAATATTGCCAAAACAATGAATTGCTCAACTCAGCCAATTTATTTAGAATTTAAAAATATGGACGATTTAAAAAACGAGCTGTATTCAAGAATAAAAGAGTATTTGACTGAGACAGTTTTCAAAAATACTCGTTCAGAAGAGCCTATTTTAAATACATGTCTTAACTTCATTCACTTTGCCAAAGATGAACCCATCTTTTTCCGGGCATTATTTTTAGAAGATCACTTAGGTCCAGAACGGATGCATGATTTACCCTATGAAGCGATGTTAACTGCTTTCGAACAAGAAGCAAAGACCAAAGCGTTAAATAAAACTGAAAAAAGAAAAACGTTCGAAAAAATCTGGATTAGCGTCTATGGGACAGCAGCTCTCGCAGCACAAGACCTGATAACACTAGATGAAACCACTTTGGTTGATGATGTAGAAAAAATGATTAAAGAAACAGTTAAATAAATAGTTAAATAAACATAAACATAAACATAAAAATAACCGAAATTCCTATTATTAGGGTTTCGGTTATTTGTTTGCCTTTATAATGAATGGACCTTATCTACTAATGCTTTTGCGAAAGTTTTTAACTTTTCAACATCCTCTTTGTTGGGATCCAAGTCTACTTTAACACTTTGGGCACCTTCAATTGCTCCAACACGTTTAAATTGCTCTGTAAAGTCATCAACTGATTTGCAAAATTTTTCATAAAATGTATCGCCTGAACCATACGTCCCAAATACTTTTCCAGTCAAATCAATCTCAGCAAGTTCTTCGTAAAAATCCACAATTTCATCTGGTAGATTAGCATCATTGCCATACGTATAGGTTCCAACTAAGCAAATATCAACAGCTAAAAAGTCTTCCGGATCAGCTTGCATGCAGTCAACAACTTCAACATCGACGCCTAAATCTTCTAAGGCCTCTTCAATCACACCGGTACATTCTTCTGTATTGCCAGTTAAACTCGCAAATACAATCATTGCAGTAGCCATTACTGATTCACTTCCTTTCTGAAAACGCACTCTATTCTTTATAAAGTATACCAAAAACTAAGCCCTTTTCGCAACGCTAATTAAGTTGAATAAGAGTAAGTGAAGTCTTCTAAGAAACCTCACAAGTAAAAAAAAGAAGAAAGGTTCACTTTTTAAGATTTTAAGCTTATAATAGAATTGGCTTAAAAGGCAAAACGAAAAGAAAAGAGGAATAAGAAGTGATTACATTAAAATCAACACGAGAAATAGAGGCAATGGCAGAATCAGGTGCTCTATTAGCTAGCATTCACGAAAAACTACGTGATTTTATTAAACCAGGTGTAACAGGCACAGAAATTAACCAATTTTTCCATGACCAAATCGAAGCAGCAGGCGGAATCCCAGAACAAATTGGTTTCGAAGGATACGAATTCGCTACTTGTGTTAGTGTGAATGATGAAATTTGTCATGGTTTCCCAACAGACAAACCTTTAAAAGACAATGATTTGATTAAAGTTGATACGGTCGTTAATCTAAAAGGCGCTATGTCTGACTCATGCTGGAGTTATGTCGTAGGTGAATCAACACCAGCAATCGATCACCTAATGAAAGTAACAAAAAATGCTTTATACAAAGGAATTGAACAAGCACAAGTTGGCAACCGAATTGGCGACATTGGGTATGCTATCCAAACATATGTAGAAGGAGAAGGTCTTTCAGTCGTCCGTGAATTTATCGGCCACGGTATCGGACCTACCATGCATGAAGCACCAGCTGTACCCCATTACGGCGATGCCGGCAAAGGATTACGCCTTAAAGAAGGAATGGTCATCACCATTGAGCCCATGGTCAATACAGGCACATGGAAATCAAAAATGGACGATAATGGCTGGACAGCCCGCACAAAAGACGCCGGCCTAAGCTGCCAATTCGAACACACACTAGCCATCACAAAAGAAGGCCCAAGAATCCTCACAAAGCAAAAATAAAAGATGCTGAGAACTCTGTTCAGGCATGAAAGAAAAATAGGAAATGGCAAAGAGGATGCCTTTTATCCTCACAGCCATTTATCTTTTTTCCGAATGCCTAGAGTTCAAAGCTCAATTAGATAAGATGCTGAGAACTCTGTTCAGGCATGAAAGAAAAATAGGAAATGGCAAAGAGGATGCCTTTTATCCTCACAGCCATTTATCTTTTTTCCGAATGCCTAGAGTTCAAAGCTCAATTAGATAAGATGCTGAGAACTCTGATCAGGCATGAAAGAAAAATAGGAAATGGCAAAGAGGATGCCTTTTATCCTCACAGCCATTTATCTTTTTTCCGAATACCTAGAGTTCAAAGCTCAATTAGATAAGATGCTGAGAACTCTGATCAGGCATGAAAGAAAAATAGGAAATGGCAAAGAGGATGCCTTTTATCCTCACAGCCATTTATCTTTTTTCCGAATACCTAGAGTTCAAAGCTCAATTAAGACAAGATGCTGAGAACTCTGCCTAATTATGAAAGAAAACAGAAACTGATTAAAATCTTCGCAGTTTCAAAATAGTTAGACTAATGACTATAGCTGAAAGTTCAAAAGACATTTTAATAGAATGTCTTTTGAACTTTTTTTATATTTATCTTTAAAAATTTATTATACCTATCAATAAACAACGTTTTTAATGATAATAATTAATCCTAAAGAATAATCTATAATAAAAAAATAAGTTAAATGGAGTGACCAATATTAAGAAGAAAAGAAAAAGAAGGTTAAACAATAAAGTGAAAATGATACTTGTCATTATGTTTGCATTGTTACTAGTTGTAGTATGGAATAGTCTCTCTAAAAAGGAGGATAGCTTGCCTGAAGTAACTGAAACTAGTGTAAAAGTAAAAAAAATTCTGGAAAAAGGTATAGAATCTAAAAAAGTTATAGAAAAAGAAGAAATGGAGGGAACATTGCTATCGAAAGAGTCAACTGATTATTTTATGGGCTTACTAGATGCTCAACAATTAGTTTATGCCTTAAATACTGGGTTATCTAGCGAGGTCAACTTTGCTCATAAAACAGGTATCTTGGATGATGTGTCTCATGATGCAGGGATTATAATAGATCAAAATGGAGAAAGACATGTAGTTGTGGTTATGAGTGATGGTTGGACTAATGCGTATGGACAGGCGCTACGCCAATGTTTGTTAGAAGTGGCGAGTCAATCATGGATTATTTATCAAAACAATAAAAAATAATACAATAGAAAATCTGAAATCAGCGTAGCTAGATAGCGTTAATTTTAGATTTTTTGCTGAATAGGCTAACTTAAAAAAGAGATGAAATAAATTGTGAGATAAAAAATTAACGGTAAAGTCTTACAACATTATGTTCTTAAGCTGAAAGTTAAAAAATTATCCTTTATACGCTGGACCTTCACTAGTTTTTTTATGAAAAAATCAGTATAATAAGGAACAATAACTAAAAAGGGGTTTAAAAATGATTCAACGTACTAAAAAAAAAGCCGTCAAACAGTTTATCGGTATTCTATGGACGAAATATAAAGTAGCAGAGGTGACAAATTCAGGCGCAGTGATTGCGTATTATTTTTTATTATCATTGTTTCCATTACTGATTGTAATAGGGAACTTATTGCCATTATTAAATCTATCGCCTGAAACGGTTTATCCTTATTTAGATAGAGCTGTACCAGCATACCTAGTAGAAAATCTAAAACCCACTATGGATAAAATCTTAACATCGGGAAGCAACGGGGTTTTATCTATCGCTGCAATTGGAACTTTATGGTCTGCAAGCCGAGGGATGAATGCGATGCAAATTAGCATGAACAAAGCTTACGGTGTAGAGCCGCGTAAAAACATCATTTTTATCCGTTTAGCTTCGATTACTTTTACGGTTGCTTTGATAACAGGTTTGATTTTATTAGTAGTAGTTTTTAGTTTCGGTCAATTGATTCTGGAAGGACTCACACCCTTATTAAAATTGCCGCCTGATTTAATTGATATGTTTCTAAGTATCCGATGGCCGGTAACCATGTTTACGTTGTTTTTCTCGTTTTCATTGTTGTATTATTTTGTACCCAATGCAAAGTTGAATTTAAAATTAGTTCTACCAGGAGCGATTTTCTCAACCATTGGCTGGATTTTAATCACTCAAGCTTTTACGGTGTACGTTTCTTACTTTGCTGTAGGTACGTTGAGTTATGGTGCAATTGGGACATTGATTGTATTTATGTTGTGGCTAAACCTGCTGGGAGCATTGCTAACGGTAGGAGCACTGGTTAATGCAACAATTGTGGAATATCAACAAGGAACAATTGAGCAATCAAGTAGCCGGATAGGTAATTACGTTGAGGGGAAAATGAAAAGAAAGTAACAGGGATCAGCAAATCTCTTCTTTTTAGAGAAAACTTAATCAGAATGAAACGAAGAATAGATTATAATTATGATACAATGACTACGTTGTTTGATTCTGTAAGATGAATAAGATTATGGATAAAGGAGTTAAAGCAATGATTGATGTGTCTATCATTATGCCCATCTATAACGTTGAAAAATATTTAGAAAAAGCGATTAAAAGCGTATTGAACCAAACGCATAAAAATATTGAATTAATCTTAGTAAATGATGGTTCACCTGATCATTCAATACAAATATGTCGGCATTATGCAAAAGTAGATGAGCGAGTTTATGTGCTGAACCAAGAAAATACGGGTGCAGGTTATGCTCGTAACGCAGGTTTAGCTAAAGCTAGTGGGACTTATATCTATTTTATAGATCCAGATGATTACATCGAAACTAATTTAATTGAAGATAATTTGAAAATTGCAAAAGAAACAGGTGCTGATTTAGTAATGTTTGGTTTTTTTGAAGAAATAAGCAGCAAAGATGGAAGTTCAACTAATAGTCTCAGTACACCTAAATTGGCATCATCAGAAAGCATATTTCAGTTCAGAGAAAATTTTAGCGAGTATTATTCTTTTACACCGTATGCATTATGGAATAAATTGTATAAAAGTCAGTATTTGAAAGAGAATAACGTTCAGTTTTCGAATCAAAAAATTGGTGAAGATGCTTTATTTAATTTACAAGTATATCGTCACATAGAGAAAGTTGAAATCAATCCGAATGCGTACTACCATTATGTCTTTAGACCAGATTCAGCTGTAAATCACTATACAAAAGATCGCTTCAACCAAGAGTATAGAGTAGCTAACAGTTTTGGGAAATTGATGGAAGAGTGGGATGAAAGTTTAAAATTCCAAGAATTGATGAACAAAGAATATTGGAATGCGATTTATTTAGAATTAAAGAATCTTTCATCTAAAGAATGTACTTTGAAAAAGAAAGAAAAAATTAGCTTGATAGAAATAATGATGAACAATGAAAAGCTTGAACATGCAGTAACAGAATTAAATAGACGATCCGAGAAAAACAGATTTGTAAAAGCATTGTTATTTTTAGTTAAGAATAAGAACTATTCTTTAGCACTTAGTTTAATGAGATTACGAACCAATATGGGCAAAAAATCCCAAAACTTATTAAATATAATTAAGCGAGTTGGTTATAAAAAGGGAGTGGAAATACAGTGAACCTGATTGATGAATTTAAAAAGGGTGTACTGTATAGTGCTATAGGAAAGTATTCTAATGTTATTGTGCAACTCCTTGTTCAAGCTATTCTTTCTAGACTATTAACACCCAAAGAATACGGCGTTGTTGCAGTAGTAAATGTATTTTTAGTCTTCTTCCAGATGTTAGCTGATTTTGGGATTGGACCTGCCATTATTCAAAATAAAAAGCTGACGAAAAAAGAAATCAATAGTATCTTTGTTTTTTCTTGCTATTTAGCAGTAGTATTAGGCTTAGTTTTCATGTCTCTCGGTTACCCAATTAGTTTGTTTTATAGTGATGCGATATACATACCCATTAGTTTAGTTCTTGGCGTTTGTGTCTTCTTTTATGGGATATTAGTTGTACCGCAAAACATGCTTTTAAGAGAAAAAAACTTCATGGCTGTCAATATTGTCACAGTGATAGCAAATGTTCTTTCAGGTATTATCTCGATAGTTTTAGCGATGGCAGGTTTCAGCTATTATTCATTGATCATAAGCAACACAATAAAAGCCGCTTTTTTATTTTTTGTTTTTTATTTTAAAACAAAACTAAAAGTGAGCTTCAAACTAGATTTAGGCCCCATAAAAAAAATCTTTTCTTTTTCAAAAAATCAATTTATTTTTAACTTTATCAATTATTTTTCAGGAAATTTAGATAAGATTTTGATTGGACGTTATTTTTCAACCAGTTCATTGGCTTATTATGATAAATCTTATCAATTATCCCTTTACCCTAATCAGATTTTGACTAATGTAATCTATCCCGTTATTCAACCTATTATGTCCGACTATGAAACGAAAATGGATAAAATTAAAAATGTCTATTTATTGTTAACACGATTTCTAGGGACGATTGGATTGTCGCTTTCGATTTTTTTATTTTTTTCAGCAAAAGAAATCATTTTATTTTTATTCGGTGGACAGTGGGATGGAAGTATAGCAACATTCCAAATTCTGGCATTTTCAGTTTGGATTCAACTAATATTAACGATTACCGGAGCTATTTTTCAATCAGCTAACCGGACAGATTTGTTGCTTGTCTCGGGTGTTTTAACAGCAGTGACGAATATTACTGCAATGGTTGTTGGAATCTCTACAGGGAAAATTGAATATGTAGCTTTATTATTAGTCTTTGCGTTTACAATCAATTTTTTGCAAACGAATTATTTATTGATGTATAAAATGTTTGAGTCAAATTATGCAGAGTTTTTCAAAATCTTATTTAAACCGGCTTTAATGGCAGCTTCTCAAGCGATTATATTTTTATTGCTTCCTACACTACCATTTTCAAATTTTATCAATTTAGTGATAAAGGGAATGATTTTTGTTTTTGTATTTGGGATAGGATTGATCCTTACAGGTGAGATGAAGGTAATCAAAGAAATGATAGCAAAAAGAAAATAGTACACATTTCTAAAGGAGTATACGAATGAAGAATAAACCACTTGTTTCAGTGATTGTACCAGTATACAATGTTGAAGAATATATAGAAGAATGTCTGGAATCGATTATAAATCAAACTTATCAAGAACTTGAAATTCTTGTAATAGAAGATGGAAGTACCGATGAAAGCCCGCAAAGAATACAGAACTATTTAAGTGATGATCGGATTATTTTTATTGAACAGAAAAATAAAGGATTGTCAGGTGCTCGTAATACTGGGATGGCTAAAGCCACAGGTAAATACATCTTGTTTGTCGATTCAGATGACTACATTGATACTAACTTATTGTCTGAACTCGTTCCATTAATGGAAGGAAAAAAACTTGATTTAATTCGTTTTAATGGAATGGCCTTCACAGATGGTATGGAAAAAGAGATCAATCAAAAATATTATGACTTCAGCCATCGTTTAGTAGAAAATCATATTTATGAAGAAGATAGCTTTAAAGCGAATAGCAAGACGTTTGTTTCACCAGTGTATTTATATTTAACTAGGAAAGGCGTACTGACAGAAAACAACTTAACATTCAGAGAAGATATCATCCATGAAGATGAACTCTTTACTCCACAGGTTTTTATTCATATAAAAACGATGATGTACGTTAATGCCTTTTATTATTATAGAAGATACAGACAAAACTCTATTATGACGATACAGACACCGGAACAACGACAACGGTCGTTTGATTCTTACTTTAAAATTTTTGAAGAATTAGAATTATTGTATCAAAGTGATATTTATAATAAGAAACAAAAAAAATTAATCAAACGTCAAATGTTATCCATATATAGTGGTTTGAAAGAAAAAAAATCAAAAAAAGAAGGGAAGCAGAAAATTAATAACCAGACAAAGTCTATTACGTTAAAAGATAAAAGTTACTTGAAATTATTGAAATTTAAAAACCGTTAGATATATTGAAAGATGATACGTTCTATAAGTCTCTTCAATTTTTCTTTTAATAGATAAATTGAGGGGACTTGTATTTTTTAACTCTGAAGTATCAAGTCTTAGCAGTCATATTAACTGAGTTTCATGTGAATAAATATTAAAGAAACTTTATATTTCAACAATTCAGTTTGTGATATAATAAGCAGAATATTCAGGGGAAAAATAATATAGTCATAAAAAAAATAGTATTTAAAGATAAAGTATTTTATTTAAAAGGAGAATAGTTAAGATGAATTATAGTTACCTGGGCGATAAGTGGCTAAGTATCAATAAAAAAGTCGATAATATATGGGCACACATATTCTTATACTTATTATCATTTTCATTTGTTGTTACAGATTGGATGATAGGAATATTTACATTATCTGATTTTGTTTTTTTAATAATATTATTTTTAATGTTGATTACTGGTAATTTTATTTTTAAGAAAGAACAAGTCATATTGTCTATGGCGCTTATAGCTGTAGTATTTTTAAATGTTCTCTTTAGTGATATGTATAACGAAAGTTTCCAAATTTCTGTTGGAATAGCAGGTTTGGTGAAAATAACATTTTACTTGGTTACTATAATGGGGTTATACAACTTTATAAAGAAAAGAGAATTAGAAAACAAAGCTTTAATTGCTATAAATGTTGTAGCCGTTATTGTTTCGTTGATAGGTATATATATTACGATAGCAATATATTCAGACGGTGCATTACCTTTTGATTTTTTTTGGGAATTTACAAGGAGCGATCGTTTAAGTTATTCATTTAATTGGAACGATCAATTCATTCGGTCAAGAAGCATTTTTTCAGAACCCTCATATTTTGGTTACTATTTAAATATAATTTTGGGAATAAACTACTTTAATAAAGTGGGAATGAATATATCTAAATGGGTAAATATGTTTTTAACAGTGATGATTATCCTAACCTTTTCATACAGTTCTATTGCTATAATGATAATTATTCAGATGTTAAAAAGTTTTGACTTTGTTAAAAATAAAGACTTCAAATGGAACAACTTTTATTATTTTTATATTTTTATAGTAGTTATGGTTATTTTTGTTTTTTGGGAAACGTTTAGTGAGACTTTGCTTAAGCGTACACTAGACATATTGTCGGGAGAAGATACATCAGCAATTAATAGAATTACAAACAGTTGGCAGTATACTAATAAAGAACATTTATTTTTAGGAAATGGTATCGGACATACCCCGTCCATCTGGAATATCTATGCCTATATGTTATCAGATTTTGGGATAATTGCATTTGCTTGTTCGGTTATTTTTACAGGATATATTATGATGAAAAACTTTAGAATAGGTATGTTATTTTTATTGCTAAACTTTCAAAAAGGGGGATACTTATCTAATTCTTTTTGGATATTTTTACTATTGATATTTCTTTTTATGAGTTCTCAAAATACCCAGAAAAATAAAAAGATATATAAGCATTAATGGGATTTAGAATTAGAATATGGTAATATAAATTAATGTACATTCTAGAAGAAGATTATTGGAGGAAAAAGTAAATGAATCAAGGAGAAAAATTTAGTAAAACAAAGAAAATTTTGATAGGTGCAATTGATATAGCTCTATTTCATTTCTCAATTCTACTTTCTTTTTATTTACAATTTGGCCAAAACATACCTGAAAGAAATTTAAGTACGTATACCAGTGCTGTTATTTATATCATGGTTCCATTTATAATATTAAATTTACTGTTTGGAGCATATGTTTTATATAATAAATCATTAACAGATTTTATTTATTTGACTATTATTATTCAAATACTCATGACGATTGCTATAATGGCGGTAACCTTTGCAGGAAGATGGTTCGCATTTCCAAGATCAGTTTTAGTTATTAGTTTATTTACCAGCTCATTAGTGTTGATAATTTGGAGAATAATAATATTTAAAGTATATCTCAGATATAGCGGTACAAAAAAAGTAATGGTTGTTGGAAATGAGATGAAAGTAGCATCAACTATTTTTAATTTTGATCAAGCTAAAAATGGACGTCACAAGATAACGTTAGTAGCAGTAGATAATTTTTATAAAAATATCAAAGAAAATATGAATGCTTTCGATATTGTTTATTTGGCTAGTCAAATAAAAGAAGAAGAAAAAATTGCGATTTATGATTTAATGATTAAGTATGATAAGAAAATATTTTTAACTACTAGTTTCGAGAATTTAATTTTAGTTAATCCGAATATTATGAATATTGAAGACGAAAGTATCATAGAGGCTTCAAATTTTAGGATTTCAGATGAAGATAGTTTTATTAAAAGAATTACGGATATATTATTTTCGTTACTTTTAATTATTTTAAGTTCACCATTAATGATAATAACTGCCATATTAGTCAAAACAACTTCTAAAGGACCGATTTTTTATAAACAAGTTCGCATTACTAAAGATAGTGCTGAATTTAACGTTTTAAAATTTAGAAGTATGAGTGCTACGGCTGAAAGTGATACAGGTCCAGTACTGGCAGCCTCAAATGACACTAGGGTGACGACAGTTGGAAAATATATTAGAGCATTGAGAATAGACGAATTACCGCAACTATTTAATGTCATAAAAGGAGATATGTCAGTAGTAGGTCCTCGCCCCGAACGTCCTTTTTTTGTAAATCAGTTTCAAAAAGAAAATAAATATTATTATTTACGGCACAATGTTCGTGCGGGTATTACTGGTTATGCTCAGGTATATGGTAAATATGCAACAGACTTTAATAGTAAGTTGAATTTTGACTTACTGTATATAAAAAAATATTCAATTCTATTAGATATAAAAATAATGTTACAGACAATAAAAATATTGTTCGATAAGGTTTCTTCGCAAGGGTTAGAAGAACAACAAAATGGAAATAAAAAGATACCTGAAAATGTGACTGTTTTAAAATAAATAAATAGATTTTATATAGATATGGAATGAAAAAATGAGTTTCATTCTATTGCTAAGTCGATGAGAAATAGAATAATTATCTTATAGAAGAGTTTTTAGTGAAATACTTGGTTAAACTACTATTATCTACAGCATTCAATATATTATGCTGTAGATAATTCATAAAATATATATATGGAAGTGAAAAAATGACTATTAAGGTATTACACATTATGAGCGGTTTTGGTGGTGGAATATCAGCTTTTGTGTGGAACAAGATAAAATCAGTTGATAAAAATAAAGTTACGTTTGATGTCCTTACCTATGATGAGTGTAGTACAGAATTTATAAACGATGTTGAGAATATGGGTGGACATGTGCAAGTTATGCCTAACCCTAAGATAAAAGGATGGATAAGTTTTTACAAAACGGTAAATAATCTTTTTAAGAATAATAAATATTCTATGGTTCATTCACACATAACCGGTTATCGGGCAATACCTTTTTATTTAATAGCAAAAAAAAATAAAATAAATCGTTTTGTTATTCATGCCCACACTTCTTCGGATGAGACAAAACCTGAAAAAAATATAGAAAATATTAATAGAAAAATTAACAATATTTTAGCAAAACAAAGAGTATCTTGTGGAGCTAAGTCTTCAGAATTTGTTTTTGGGTCTAAGTATGTAGAGCAAAAAAAAATTATGCATATTCCAAATAGCATAAACGATTCGTTATATTTTGAAGACGAAATTAATATAAAAGAATTTAAAAAAGATATTTTAGGAGAAACTTCTCCTGACACAATTATTATTGGTCATGTAGGAAGATTTCATGAAGTGAAGAACCATAATTTTATGATCCAAATCATGACTCAATTGCAAAAGTTGAATGTCGATTTTGTTTGGTTATTTATTGGTGAGGGAGATTTAAGGGGAGATATAGAAGCTAAGATTGAAAAACAAGGATTGGAACGTTTTGTAAAGTTCGTAGGCAGGAGAAATGATGTTTCCAAGTTTTATAGCATGATGGATGTATTTGTATTGCCATCTTTCTATGAAGGCTTTCCAACAGTAGCTGTTGAAACTCAAGCAGCCGGGATACCAACCATACTTTCAAATAGAATTACAAAAGAGGTTGACTTGGAGATGGGATTAATTGAGTTTGAACCTATTGATGCAGGTGTGAAAAAATGGGTTGAAAAAATTGTTCAAGCTAAAAATAAAGAAATACTTTCAAAAGAAAAAAGAAAAATGATCATTGACTCTAAGTGTTTTTCTAATAAAAATTCTGCCTTACTTTATGAAGAATTCATACTTAAAAAGATTTCTCATTATGAAATCTAAGAATTACAAAACCCTTTTAAAAGAAAGGAGTGCTTAATTGAGAAAACTAACATATTTATTGGTTGGTTCAGTTTTTCTGGGAGCTCAAATACTGGCAATAGATGTTGGAATTGCTAAACTTTCAATGTATAGATTGATATTATTATTAATGACATCTCTCATAGTGATAATGATATTTAAAAATGATTCGAGACTGAATTTTACCTCTAACTTAATGAGTAAAAATTATACTAGATTTTATTTTTTTTGGCTATTATATGCTCTAATTTCAGTTATTTGGATTAAAGATATAACAGCCTGGGTAAATGCTATCTTTTTCCTTGGAAGTGGATGCTTGTCTATGTATTACATGGGTATCTTTATACGTACAGAAAAGGATATGAATAGAATTTTCCAAACAATTGCTGTCATGATTACGATGCATAACTTTATAGGTTGGGCAGAGATAATAACTGGGAAATATCTCTTTGCGAATTTAGATAAACTAGATAGGTACAACACTTTTTCTAGTCAACCAAATACGAGAATACCAATTTCGATATACGCTAACCAAAATGATTTTGCAACGATGTTGCTAGCAGGTATTACGGTGATTTATATCTTATATATAACTAGTAAAAAGTATTCTTTTAAATTTTTGTACTTAATGATTATTTTTTCATCAATATTTTTGTTGTATAAGACAGATTCTAGAGCTAACCTGTTAGGATTAATATTAGGAATTATAGTTTTATTATTTCTTAAGTACTTTTCATTGTTTAATGTAAGAACGTTTATCAAACTGTTAACTATAGGAATGATTACCTTTATTCTAGCCTATTTATTTTCCCCATTTTTGCAAGATAAAGTAACTTCGATAATGGTTAACCTTCAAACGAGTGTCTTCGTTGAGGGTAATTCTAATATGACTAGAGTTAATTTGATACGAAATGGTTTTTATTTTTTAGTTAAATCATTTGGATTTGGAACTGGAGCAGGAAATGTAGAATATTGGATGCAACATTATCCTTCTTTCGCAACCGGTACAATTTATAACATTCATAATTGGTGGATGGAAATCTTAACAGGATACGGTGTTGTAGTATTTATCCTTTATATGTTTGTATATGTATTAATGCTGAGACAGTTGTACGTTAATTACAAATTTGCTGATAACCAGTTTATCAGTAAAACATCGGCAGTTTTTTTAGCATATATGTTCTCTTTCTTTATGTCCTCTATATCTTCCGCTTCTAACATATTGATTGAATGGCAATGGGTATTTTGGGGTGTAATCGTAACTTTTATTAGATTTAGTGAAGGAACTTCGATGAAAGAAATGTATGCGACAAGAAGTATATTAAAAAGTGACATTGAATTAAAAATAAAGGATAAATTTTATAAAGGGGGAAGAAAATGGAAATTCAAACGCTTATAAAAGAAGTAAGATTATTTTTAAAAGAATACATGAAAAAAATTATAGTATTGACGGGAGTTATTGTCACTATAGGTATAATTCTTCAAGTTAGTTTGTACTTTTTAGATAGCCAATCACAAGATAATACAAAAAATGGTATTACCCCGGTTCATACTGCGTCATTTGAAATTTATATAGAGCAAAATAATATTGGAGCATTTACTAACTCTTATTTAATTGAAGAATATCTAAAGCAAGAAAATGTTGTGAAAAAAATAGAGAAATCAACAAACTTAGCTATTCTACCAATACTGAATGAATATGAAGAGACTCACACAGTTATCACTACAACTGATGAAGATCCTATTAATGTATTTAGAAATACATCTACAAATATTCTAACTGTTTCATTTGGTATTGGTACTGAAGAGGAAGACTTGGAGACAGCAGAAGCATATTACAGTTGGCTACAAGAGAATGATTTTCAATTTTTTGACGATAAAATTATCTATTATATTTCATCACCAGAATCTACTGAGGATTTTATCAATGAACAAGAGAACTCTCCTTCAATTATACGGTTAATTATAAATCTAGTTCTAGTTGTTTTTGGAGGTATAATCTTGGGAATTGCACTTTCTTTGATAAAAACGTTGTTTAACAAAAAAATTAACTATGCCTTCACTTACAGTTGGGATGAAAAAGACGTTTTCTTGAACTATACAGATGAGTATAATGCTACAAAAATTGTACAAAGTATCTTACATCCTTATCTTGAGAAAAAAGTAGTAATCAGTGAGCAACCCATAAGCGAAGAAATTATTGAAACTATCAATAAAGTTCAACAAGGCGAAAATATTTTATTTGTGTCAGAGCTATCAACCATTGATCCAAAATTAGAAATTGATGAAGTAATTATTGTTATTTATAGAAATGAGACTTTGAAAAAATGGTATCAAAATCAAAGAAAGCAATTAAAAAACTATCCTAATACGACAATTAAAATTATACAATTATAAAAAGTAAGGGTGAATATATTGGGAAATCCTAAAGTATCTATCATAACGCCTGTTTACAATGCTGAAAAATTCATTGCAAATACTATTAAATCTGTCAGAAATCAAACTTTTGAAGACTTTGAAATGATTTTAATAGATGATTGTTCCCAAGACAATAGTGAAGAAATTATACAGAAAATTTCAAACATTGATCAGCGGATTCGTTATATACGATTAAAAAAAAATTCAGGAGCTGCTGTTGCAAGGAATACTGGTTTACAAGCAGCTAGGGGTGAATATGTAGCTTTTATAGATAGTGATGATAGTTGGAAAAAAGAAAAGCTAGAAAAACAAATTCTATTTATGAAAAAAAATAATGCTGTATTTACATATACAGCATTTGAAACAATCTCAGAAGAAGGCAAAGTGTTAAAAAACAAAGTTAATGTACCAACAAAACTAAATTATTCAGATTTGTTAAAAAATACCGCAATAGCTTGTTCTACGGTAATTATCAATAGGACAGCGGTTGGAAATTTTAGTATGCCACTGGTAAGAAAAGGGCAAGATACGGCCACTTGGCTTATGTTATTAAAAAATAATACCACTTACGCTTATGGCTTAAATGAAGTTTTGTCTTCCTATAGAAATGTGAAAGGGTCAATTTCAGATGATAAATTTAGCGCATTGAAACGTACTTGGAATACTTACTACCATATAGAAAAGCTATCATTTCTTAAAGCTTTATATTACTTTTCTTGGTATATATTTAATGCAATCAAAAAAAGATTATGAGTAATTTTAAAAATGTTGATTAGAAATTAGGAGCGTTAAGAATGCAATTGATTAAGAATATTATAAGGGTTTCTATCGCTAATGTTATGAATTTTGGAAGTAGTTTTATAGTTGGTTTTATATTGCCAGCGTATTTAAGTGTAGCAGAATACGGAATGTACAAAGAATATACGTTATATTTGAGTTTTGTATATATCTTTAATTTTGGATTTAATGATGGTATTTATATTAAATATGGCGGAAAAGATTATGGGGAAATAAACAAAAAAGAACTTCATGAAGAACATACATTTATAACTTTATTTCAGTTTATTGTATTTTTATGTATGTTGGCTTTTTCTTTTATAATAAAGGATTTAATATTAATTTTATTTTCAATAGTCACTCTGTTCATGTCAATAATAACTTATCATCAGAATTTCGCTCAAGCTACTGGGAATTTTAAAGTATATTCAAATGCAAATATTTTTAAGACAATTATTAATATTTCTACTATTTTATTTGCAATATTTATTTTGAATAGTAGCGATTATGTAATATATATAATAATGAATATTGTAACAAACATATTCATCTTCTTATTATATGAAGTCGTTTTTTTGAAAGAATATGGGTTGAATTTTAGAATTAGCTTTAAAAATAAAGTTAGTATATTTAAGATAGGTATATTTGTATTGATAGCCAATATGTCAATGACTTTTGTTGGCAATATTGGTTCTTGGGTTGTTAACTTCGGATTTCCTATAGAAGACTTCTCGCAATATTCATTTTCAACGTCTATGCTAAATTTAATTTTGTTAATTGTTAATGCTGTTGGTTTGATTTTTTATAATATTATTTCAAAAAATGAAAATGAAGAAATGCTTAAATTCACTAAAAGAATTTTATTACTACTTGGCATAATTGGCGGCTTATTATTTTTCGTTTTTAAAGTAATCATTGAAGTGTTCTTAAGCAAATATACTCCAGCACTTTCTTTGTTATCGATAACATTTATTTCTATACCATATATCATGGTAGCTAATGTAATCATTACAAATTTATATAAATCAAGAAAAAATGAAAAAAAATATTTTAGAGATGTCATAGCATTTGCTACAAGTTCCTTAATACTCGTTGGATCTGTTTATTTAATAACAGACAATATGACAAGTATAGCTTTAGCAACAACATTCGCTTATATTTTTTGGTATCTGTATTCAACAAATAAAGAATATAAATATTTGAAAAGCACAAAAAGAGAGTATCTTCTACTAATCAGCCACTTTATTGTTTTTTATTTAACAGCAAATTATGTTAGTAACATATGGGGAGCATTTCTTTATTTAATATATATAATAATTGTTTCAATTATGTTTAGAAATGATTTTAAAAAAATTATACTATACGCTAGAAAATAATAAATAGAATGGAAATGATTCAATTGACAAGAGATTTAATATCAATCGTTGTTCCTTGCTATAACGAAAAAGATGTTTTAATGTTATTTTTCAATGAAGTAGAAAGTGTGATAAAGAAGATAAAAGATGCAGAAATTGAATACGTTTTTATAAATGATGGTTCAAAAGATGGGACGTTAGAAATTCTTCGTAATCTATCTTTAAAAAATAACAATGTGAGGTACCTTTCGTTTTCTAGAAACTTTGGGAAAGAAGCCGCTATATTTGCTGGATTAGAGCATGCAAGTGGAGATTACATTGTCATAATGGATGCTGATTTACAAGATCCTCCTGATCTTTTACCTGTTATGTATCAAGCAATCAAAAAAGATGATTATGATTGCATTGGAACAAGAAGAACTGATAGAGTAGGAGAACCACCCATACGTTCTTTCTTTGCCAAGCAATTTTATCGTATTATCAATAAAATTTCTGATACTGAAATTGTAGATGGCGCTAGAGACTATCGCTTTATGACAAAACAAATGGTCGATGCGGTTTTGGAGGTAAGAGAATATAATCGTTTTTCAAAAGGGATTTTTAGTTGGGTAGGTTTCAAAACTAAATATATTGAATATGAAAATAAGAATAGAGCTGCAGGAGAAACATCATGGTCATTTTGGGATTTATTGAAATATTCTTTAGATGGTATCGTATCCTTTTCTGATGCTCCATTATCATTTGCTTCTTTAGTAGGATTACTTTCTTTTATAGTAGCGATTATGACAGCACTAGCTATTTCTGTAAGAACGTTAATATTTGATAATCCTACGTCTGGGTGGACTTCATTAGTAGTCATTGTTATGGGGATAGGTGGATTACAATTATTTTGTTTAGGTATAGTAGGAAAGTATTTAGGGAAAACATTTTTAGAATCAAAAAATAGACCAATATATATTTTAAAAGAAACAGAAAAAGATATAAAAGTAACTATGCAAAATAATAAAAGAATATAGTAACTTATAAAAAATATGAAAATATAAAAGAAAGTAAGGGATGTTATGAAAAGAAAAGTTATGGTTGTATTTGGTACTAGACCTGAAGCTATAAAAATGTGCCCGCTAGTAAAAGAATTAAAAAGTAGAAAAGAATTAGATGTGACAGTCTGTGTGACAGGTCAACATAAAGAAATGTTAAATCAAGTATTGAAAGCATTCGATGTAAAACCAGATTTTGATTTAGAGATAATGAAAGATAATCAAACTTTATTTGATGTAACTACTAATATATTAAATGGTATAAAACAAATATTAGATGAAGTGAAACCCGATATCGTCCTAGTACATGGAGATACATCGACAACATTCGTTACTTCATTAGCTTGTTTCTATCTTCAAATTCCGATTGGACATGTCGAAGCTGGGCTTAGAACCTATGATATAAATTCACCGTATCCTGAAGAATTTAATCGACAAGCTGTTGGTTTGGTAGCAAAATACCATTTTGCTCCAACAGAAAATGCAAAAAAAGCATTACTAAGAGAAGGTAAGGCAGAAACAGATATATTTGTAACAGGAAATACAGCCATTGATGCATTAAATACAACTATTTCAGAAAACTACACTCATCCGGATTTAGATTGGGCTTCAGATAGTAGGCTAATTCTTTTAACAGCACATAGAAGAGAAAATCAAGGGGAACCTATGCATAATATGTTTCGAGCTATCCGAAGAATCGTTGAGGAAGAAACCGATATTAAAGTGATTTATCCGATTCATATGAATCCAATAGTACGAAAAGCTGCTGCACAAGAATTAGGTGATTCTGATAGAGTCAGAATTATAGATCCGTTAGATGTATTAGATTTCCATAACTTTTTGGCCAACTCATATTTAATCTTAACAGATAGTGGAGGCATACAAGAGGAAGCTCCGAGTCTTGGAATTCCGGTGCTGGTTATGAGGAATACTACAGAAAGACCTGAAGGAATAGCCGCTAAAACATTGAAGTTAGTTGGTACGAATCAAGAATCTATATATACTAATTTCAAAAACCTTTTAGAAGATAAAGAGCTTTACAAAGAAATGAGTCATGCATCTAATCCATATGGTGATGGTTTTGCTAGTAAGAGAATCGCGGATGCTTTAATTGAAAATTATAAAAAATAGTGTTAAATTGTGCTATACTAATAAAAGAATCTTAATAGATGTGGAGATGTAAAAATGATTAATGTAATAGGTTTAGGATATATAGGACTTCCTACTGCGCTAATGATGGCTTCTGTTGGAAATGAAGTAATAGGAACGGATTATAGTGAAGAAATTGTTAACCAGTTAAACATGGGTAGCGTTCCTTTTGAAGAAAACGGAATAGTAGAACTATACGCTGATGCAGTAGATAAAGGAATAAAATTTACAACTGAATATCAAAAAACGGATATGTATATAATTACTGTTCCTACCCCATACATTAAATCAAGTAAAAAAATTGATCCCAAATATATTATTTCAGCAGTTACCTCAGTATTAAATGTTGCTGAAAAGGGAGCAGTTATTGCTATTGAATCAACGGTTTCTCCAGGAACGATGGATAAATTTGTAAAACCTTTAATTGAAGAGAAAGGCTTTAAATTAGGCGAGGATATTCACTTAGTACACACTCCTGAGCGCATATTACCTGGTAATATGATTCATGAATTAAAACACAATTCGAGAACTATAGGAACAGATAATGTTGAAGTTGGCGAACGAATTAAAAAAGTGTATCAAACTTTTTGCGAATCAGAGATAGCTATTACAGATATTCGTACTGCAGAAATGACAAAAGTTGTCGAGAATACATTTCGAGATATTAATATCGCATTTGCGAATGAATTAGCTAAAATTTGCCGTTCCGATGACTTAGATGTTTATGAAATTATTAGAATTGCAAATAAACACCCTCGTGTTGATATTCTTAATCCAGGCCCAGGGGTTGGGGGACATTGTATTTCTGTAGACCCTTGGTTTTTAGTGGGAGATTATCCAGGGTTAACTAACTTAATTTTGACAGCACGTCATACAAATGATTCGATGCCAGAATTTGTATTAAATCGTGCGTATACAATTATGAAAGAGAATGGATTAACAGATTTTTCTAGGATAGGATTGTATGGCTTAACATATAAGGCAAATGTAGACGATGTTCGCGAAAGTCCAACTTTTCAATTACTTGAAAAAATGGAAGAACATTTATCAGCTGGCTTAAAGGTCTATGATCCATTAGTAAAAAAAAATATAGTTGAAAATCAATATGATAATTTTAATACATTTCTTAATGATGTAGACTTTATTATTGTTATGGTCGGACATAATCATATCATAGAAAATGAAGCGGCTTTAACAGGGAAAATTGTACTAGATACCCAAAACATATTGACTATAGACAATCGTTACTTCTTATAATTATTGAGGTACAAGAGTGTTAAAACTTTTGTACTTCTTTTAATTAATCGCTAATTTAATGAAAGGTTGTTGAAAAGTATGCGTATATGCATCATAAGGAACGCAGAAGGTAAAATGAATGCTCAATTAGAACGTGTAGGGAATTCTTTATCTGAAACAAAAAATGAATATTTCTTCGTTACACGAAATCGTGATGCAGTAAAAAAAGGCAATATTATTGAAAAAGAACTAACTATAAATGGTAAGAACATTAAAAATTATGAGATCCAGCTTCCTGCAATAATTGGTGGTGGATTTAAAAATATTGTACCAATGTTAGAATACAAACGAATTCTTTCAAAGTGGCTTAAAGAAAATGTGAATAAATATGATGTCATTCATGCCATAGATTATGATGTTGGTTCGGTGGCTATCAACATATGTGAAAAATATAATAAAAAGCTAGTTTATCATATTGCAGATTTCTATGCGGATAGTCGTTTGAGTATTCCTATATTAGCTAAAAAAATTCTTCGGAAAAAAGAATATAACATTATTAACCGTGCTAGTGTTACTATTATTTGTTCTGAGGATAGATTAAAACAAATAGAAGGAAGCCAACCTAAAAAAATTATAGTTGTTCATAATACGCCGGCAAGAAAACAAACAGTTACAAAAAAAGATATTAAATTAAATGAAAAAGACAATCTATTGTTGACCTATGTTGGAGGGTTAGAGAAAAAAAGATTTATTGATAAAGTGATACCAGCTGTCAAAGAAGATACAAATTATAAGTTGTTTTTAGCTGGATCACTAGGAGATGCTCGAGAATCTTTCAACGATATTGATGAGATAGAAAATGTCACTTATTTAGGGAAGTTGCCCTATGAAAAAGCCTTAGAATTATATGAAAATACAGATATTATGTTCGCCATATATGATCCGAATCATCCGAATCATCAATATTCAGCTGCAAATAAGGTGTATGAAGCTATGCTTATGGGAAAAGCAATTATTGTAGCTGCGAATACTGGAATGGATAAAATTGTTAAAGAAGAAAACATGGGATACATTATAGACTTCAATCAACAGAATTTCTCTGAATTATTGACACATATTTCAAAAAATCGCGAAGAACTTTATGAAAAAAGTTTAAATGCAGCACGTGCATACAAAAAATATTCATGGGAAGAAATGAAAAATCGATTGGTTTCATTATATGAAGAATTAAATTAAAAATACGGGTTAAGCTTACTGATATTTAGAAAAGATAATAAATGACAAATTCCTTTAAAATCGATTATCAAGGTTTTTAAATTTGTAGAGGGGAATATGAGCTTTTGAAAAAACTAAAGAATTTTGAACTAAATACTATGTTACCTTTTATCGCAATAGTGCTATTAACATTTATCACTTCGTTAGTTCTACATTCCAATCCATTTTCAGAAGCTTTAGCGAAACACGATTCAAGTATGTTTACATATTTTGGATATGCTATGGAAAATGGGAAAATAATGTATACAGATATATTTGATCACAAAGGTCCAATTATATTTATATTTAATTATTTAGGCATATTAATGTCAACAGCAAATTTTGATGGAATCTATATAATTGAATTTATTAGTCTTTTCACTTTCTTTGTTTTCACCTTTAAAACTGGGAAGTTATGGAATACTAATTTAGTTTCTTTTATACCTTTAATAATTGAAGCTATTACATTAACCTTTTTTTTAGAAGGTGGAAATTTAACAGAAGAGTACGCTCTGCCATTCATTGCTTATAGTCTATATAGTTTTGTGAAGTTTTTTAAGAATAATAAAAAAATAATTTCATATGAAATTATATTGATAGGAATTTCTTTTTCAATTGTTTTTTTATTAAGAGCAAATATGGTATCTTTATGGCTAATATTTTGTTTAGTCATATTAATTGATTTTATACGAAACAAAGAGTACGTTAAATTACTAAAAGTTCTTGGCTTATTTTTATTTGGTGTAAGCATCATCCTTATACCAATCTGTTCATATTTGTATATGAACAATGCACTGAAAGACGGTATTTTTCAATCACTTATTTTTAATTTTATTTATTTAGATACTTCTGGTGAGAGAAATGATGCAGTCAGAGTACTTTACTCTATGTTATCTAACTATTATTTAGTCATGATTTTTTCGGCTTTTCTAGCACAAATAGCTTTTAAATGGGAAAAATTTGATAGTAGTGAAAAAAAAATCATTGTTGCTAGCATTTTATTTGCAATATTATCATATTATACAAGTGTAATGTCGGGAAGAACCTACAAACACTACTTGATGCCAATGATTCCAACAGTTACATTGCCTTTAGCGATATTATTAAATGAAATTCCAAAAAAAATATCACAGATTAAACTTATTTGCGTAGTTAGTCTAGTTATCGGACTAACTTATAATATTCAGTTAATTGATATTTATGAAAAAATATATGTTACTAATATAGTAGAAGTCAACGAATCAGATGGTATAGATGTAAAAGAACAAATAATATTAAATAACAAAAATAAAAAAGCCAATCTTTTAGAGGTCGCAGACGTTATTAAGAATAATACGGAAATAACAGATGAAATATATGTTCATAGAAAATCTGGTTATTTATATCTATTAAGTGATAGATTATCATCTATTAAATACTTTAACTTACCGGCTATAGATTTAAATCAGGATCCTCTTATTGGAGATGATTTTATATATGACATCACTCATTCGAATACAGCTCTTATAGCAATAGATTCTAGTTTTAATAGCAAAAGAAAGGTAGGAATAGAACTGGAATTTTATAACTTTATTTTAAAAAGTTATGATTTAATATATGATGATAATGGATATTCTATTTACTTAAATAAAAGTATTAACAAATAAAGCATGTGTTTTAAAATTGATTAAGACAGACACGAAACCTTTCGTAATAAACTTTATGCCTATTTAGAACTGAAGTGAAAATAGGAGTAATTACAAGTAAGTTTTGTCTATCTCACTTTGAAAAAAATTTAATAAGATAAGTTTTGATGAAACTATTTACAAAATTATTTCTTTCCTTCATTAAGAAGAAACAGCTCTTGATGGCTCTAAACGAGAAACTGATTAGTTTATTACGAAAAACAGACTACTAAATTATCATTTTAATATCGGTGTCTTTAAAGTTATTAGAGACGGAAAAAAATTAATGTAAAAAAATTCTCTATTACAATAAATTTAGAGGATTAATATAAATTAAAAAATAGGTGGTTGAATGAAAACAAAAAAAATAGAAATTTTAAACGTACCATTCGATAATTTAACACATAAAAATTTTGTGTCTCAGTTAATAAAAAAAGTTGAGAATGGAGAAAAAACATTTGTAATTACAGCTAACCCAGAAATAGTTATGTATGCAAATTGTAACGATGATTATATGAAATTGTTAAAACGTGCTAATTTTATTACAGCTGATGGAATCGGTATAATAAAAGGTTCAAAAATATTAGGTAACCCTATTACTGAGAGAGTAACTGGATACGACTTAATGCTTGGTTTGTTCCACGAAGCACACACACTTAAAAAGAAAGTTTACTTATTGGGATCTAGGCAAGAAGTGATTGAACTAGCTGTAAAAAAAATAGAAAAAGAATTTCCTGATATTACTGTAGTAGGTTATCATAATGGTTACTTTAATTTATCAGACGACCAGATTATAAAAAATGTTTTAGATTCAAATGCAGATATGGTTTTTGTCGGTATAGGTTTTCCAAGACAAGAAAAATGGATTGAACAGTACCTTGAAAAAGCTGATAAAGGTTTGGTTATGGGTGTAGGGGGATCATTTGATGCCTTTACCGGCAAAGTAAAAAGAGCACCAGCTGTTTTTATTGAATTAAATTTAGAATGGTTTTATCGCTTAATAAGACAACCTTTTAGATTTAAACGTATGCTAGTTTTACCAAAATTTTTAATAGCGGTCAGGAAAGAAAAAAAACTAGCAAAAAAATGAAGTTAAATGTATAGAATTTTAAAATTGATGTGTGTGGATTTCCTTATGATTTTTTGTGAGGGTTATTCTTTTAACTAGACTTAGAAATTATATCTATTTAATGAATCCATGTAATATGTATTAGTAAGAGTTACTTTACGCAGACTTCTATGAAATATTAAAGAGTGCTTAATAAATAATTATTAAAAGAAAAGTCGATAATATTTTTTAATAGTACTTTTAGTAGTGGAATTATGTATGTTAAAATAATATACAAGATAAAAATGGCGGAAAATAAGTAAATGTACTTTTTTTAACAATGGACTTTAAAGTTTTTAGAAATAATGTTCTGATAAATAAACTTATTTTTGAAAAATTTAACAGTTATAAAGGAGCATATGTATGAAAATAACAGTAGTAGGTACGGGTTATGTAGGTTTATCTAATGCAGTATTATTGGCTCAACACAATGATGTGACTGCACTAGAGATTATTGAAGAGAAAGTAGAATTAATTAATCAAAAAAGATCTCCAATTGCTGATAAAGAAATTGAAGAATATCTAAAAACAAAAGAATTAAATTTAATTGCAACAACAGATAAAGTAACCGCCTATAAACAAGCTGACTTTGTCATTATATCCACTCCAACGAATTATGATGATAAAAAAAATTACTTTGATACTTCTACAGTAGAAAGTGTTATTGAAGATGTTTTAATATATAATCCCTCTGCAATGATGATTATAAAGTCTACTGTACCTGTAGGATATACAGAAGAAACAAAAGAAAAGTATGGAACAGAAAACATTATATTTGCTCCAGAATTCTTAAGAGAAGGTAAAGCATTGTACGATAATCTGTATCCTTCAAGAATTATTGTAGGTTCAGAATCAGCAAAAGCAAGAGTTTTTGCTGAATTACTGGTTGAAGGAGCTATCAAAAAAGATATCTCTGTTCTCTTTATGGCCTCAACTGAAGCTGAAGCAGTAAAATTGTTTTCAAATACTTATTTAGCATTGCGAGTAGCTTATTTTAATGAACTCGATACTTATGCAGAAGTAAGAGGTTTAAATACTAAATCAATTATTGAAGGTGTTAGCTTAGATCCCAGAATAGGCTCTCACTACAATAATCCTTCGTTTGGTTATGGGGGGTACTGTTTACCAAAAGATACAAAACAGCTATTGGCAAATTATGAAGATGTACCTAACAATATTATTGGGGCTATTGTAGATGCTAATAGCACGCGCAAGGATTTTGTTGCGAAACAAATAGTTGAAATGAATCCTAATATTGTAGGAATATATCGTTTAACAATGAAAAAAGATTCAGACAACTTTAGAGCTTCCTCTATTCAGGGAATCATGAAACGGATTAAGTCAAAAGGAATTGAAGTTGTCGTTTATGAACCTGTCTTAAAAGAAAAAACTTTTTATAATTCAAAAGTTATTCAAGACTTAGAAGAGTTTAAACAACTATCAGATGTTATTGTATCCAATCGTTTAGAAGAAGAATTATATGATGTGAAAAAGAAAGTTTATACTAGAGACTTGTTTAATAAAGACTAAATAAATAGCAGTACATTATTTATAAAAAAGTTTAACTGATAGTTATATTTCTATTTTAGGTGGGAAAAATAATGAATATTTTAGTAACTGGTGGAGCAGGTTTTATTGGCAGTAATTTTGTTCATTACATGTTAGAAAACTATCCTAAATATAAAATTATTAATTTAGATCTATTAACCTATGCTGGAAATATCCACAATTTAGATGATATAAAGGATAATCCAAAACATTTTTTTGTACAAGGAAATATTATAAATAAAGAATTAGTGCGTCATTTAGTAAATTCACATAATATTACACATTTTGTGAATTTTGCAGCTGAATCGAATGTTGATCGTAGTATTATAAATCCTGAAATATTTGTGGGAACGAATATTCAAAAAACTTTAGTCTTGTTAACAGTGGCCAAAGAAATGGGAATTAAAAAATACGTGCAAGTTTCAACTGATGAAGTATACGGAGAACTAGGATCAAAAGGTTGCTTTACTGAAAAAACTCCTTTAGCTCCAAATAATCCTTATTCTGCCAGTAAAACAGGGGCAGATTTATTAGTGCGCTCGTATTATAAAACATATGGTATGAATGTTAATATTACTCGGTGTTCGAATAATTATGGTCCAAATCATTTTCCAGAAAAATTAATTCCTTTAATGATTACAAATGGGATAGATGGTAAACCCTTACCAATTTACGGTGATGGTTTTAATGTGCGTGACTGGTTACATGTACAAGACCATTGTCAAGCAATCGACTTAGTATTACATAAGGGACTTAAAGGAGAGGTGTACAATATTGGTGGTCATAACGAACATACCAATAATGAAATTGTTGACTTGATTGTTGACAAACTAGGGTTGTCTCGTGAGTTGATTGTATATGTTGCGGACCGCTTGGGTCATGATAAAAGGTATGCTATTGATCCAACTAAGCTGGAAAAGGAATTAGGATGGAAACCAAAATATACTTTTGATAGTGGCATCCGAGAAACAATTGAATGGTATCAACAAAATGAAGATTGGTGGCGTCCTTTAAAGGAATCTACTAGACTCAATTAAAATGAGTTCGTTTCATAATGTAAACTGCTTTCTAAATGTTAGATTTGAGGCTAATATTTTAGATAGTAGTTTATTTATATTTTTTTAATAGCTATTGAAACTAAAAAAAATAACAATAAAAAAGAGGGAAACAACAGTGAAAATATTACATATTAATGCCGGACTAGAAGAAGGTGGGGCAAAGACTCACATTTTATCCTTATTGAGTCAATTTCCTTCTGGAATGGCTGAATTACTATTATTAGAAGAAGGTTCTATTTCTCAAGAAGCTCGTTTATTAGGGATTAAAGTTCATGTTATAAAACAACGCTCTCGTTATGATTTGACTATACTAAAGAGATTAATAGATTTTATTAAAGTGAATCATTATGATGTAGTCCATACACACGGTGCTAGATCTAATCTTTTGCTAGCATTAATCAGAAAGCGATTAAATTTGACTTGGGTAGCGACGGTACATAGCGATCCGGTCTTAGACTTTATGGGTAATGGATTAAAAGGAAAGATATTCTCTTATTTAAATTTGAAAAGTTTGAAGAAGGTTGATAAATTGATTGCAGTTACGGAAAGACTAAAATCTGATTTAATTAAAAAAGATGTTTCAAAAGAAAAAATTTTTGTGGTATATAATGGAATCATTTTTGGTGAAAATCCAGTTGTGAAGAAAACTCATACAATATTCACATTAACGTGTGTTGCCAGACTACATCCAGTTAAAGCACATGATTTTCTATTTGAAGTCTTAAAGTCTAGTGGGTTAACGAACTTTCATTTAAATGTTGTTGGAGATGGTGAATTGCGCCATAAATTAGAACTAAAAGTCTCAGAATTGAAACTAGAAAAGCAAATACAATTTCACGGCTCTTTAGATAAATTAGAAATAGAAAAAATCTTACAACAAACGGATGTAACTGTTCTAACTTCATTAAGTGAAGGATTTCCTTTGGTATTATTAGAATCTGCAGAACAAAAGATACCTTTTATTAGTACAAATGTTGGAGACATCGCAAAATTAGTACCAGATTCATCATACGGTTGGCTAATCCCTTCTCTAAACCCTAATGCACTTTCTGCTGCATTAAAAGAAGCATATGTGTTTTGGCAAACAGGCACATTATCAGCAAAAGGGGAGAAATTATTTGAATTAGCTTCAAAGAAATTTTCATTAAAGTCTGCTTATTTAGAAACTATTAGAGTTTATGAAGCTAGATAACTTATTAGAATACGTAACATGAATGAATAATTCTGGATCAATCACAGCGCTTTATAAAGAGCGATACTTATAACTAGTGAAGAGATTTTGTTTTAGACTGTAAACTCCTTTAATGTATGTTTAGTGTTTCTTTTCATCTTTGCTATAATACTGATGTGATAGTATCGGTTAGCTTATCACTTTTCATTCGGTTTCAAGGCTCTCATTTGAGAAAAAACTAAGGAGTTCAAAATAACGAATAAGATATAGAATCATAATAGAAAGCAAACAAGTTTCAAGAAAATCTGTGAATTATCCAAGGAAATATATAATATTTAAATATGTGACAAATGTTTGAATCGTTTAAATAAATTAAAATTGTGTGATGGAAAACGATGGTAATTTTTATTAAACAAAGATATAATAAAGTTATGTGAAAATTAATAAATACAAGGAGGATTTTTTTGGAAAACTGGAAGAAAAAGATACAAAAGGTCATTCAGGCAATACTTATTTTAAGTATGATAAGCCCAATTTTTTTAGCAACAGGTGTTTCAGCTGCAACAAGTCAAGCAATAATTGGTGAAAATATTGAGAAAGATAAAGTAAACCAAGATTTAAAATTGGAGGCAAGTACTAAAAGAGAATTAGATTTAAATATAGAAGAAAGTAATAACGGTATTAATGAAAAAGATTTACATAATAAGGATTCAAATGATAAAACAATAGAGGTAGAGACATCAAATGAGCCTAGTTCTGTACTAGATGCTCAGGAAGAAAGTAGTAACAATAACCCAAAAAAATTTTTTTCATTAAAAGAGAATAGAAATTTGGCTATTGTTATGATGGAGAATGAGACCGTATCTTCTAAAGATTCTATAATGAATAAATTTATTGCTAGAGTTTCACCAGAAGCTTCAAATGCTGCTATTGAATATAACTTGTCAGCATCAGTAATTATTGCTAATGCAGCATTGGAAAGTATATGGGGTACAAGTAGCCTAATAGAAGACTCAAAAAGCTTTAATTTATTTGGCATAAAAGCAAATGAAACAGATGAATTTGTACAACAATATGTGAAAAAAGAAAATAAAGAAAATGATATATTTTTTGAAAATGTTAATTTCAAAAAATATATATCGTTTGAAGAATCATTTCTAGATTATGTAAAGGAAGTACAAGTTAATTCTAACAGGGAAAATAAAAATATTTTTGAAAATACCACGAATCTAATTTCAAATCAATATACTGATAATGCAGAATACAAAATTATGCTAAATAATATTATAGATACATATAATTTGACAATTTTTGATGAACAATACTTAGATAACAATGTTAAAGCAACTTTAGAAACAAAAAGAATAGGTGATATGCAAGAAAAATCTGTTTTTTTAATGAATATGAAAAATATAGAAAGTATTAATTCCGAAAAAATAATAAGTTATAAAGCAAAAATCAATCGAAAAACAGATACCATTAATACTAAACCATATGGAACAAGTGGCTATACGATGATATCCACTTCAGCAAACTATTATGGTAAAGAAGTTAATATTACTAAAGAAGCAGTAACTCATCGAGCAACTTGGTCTTATATATCAGGTTTAGGTTGGATAGATAAAGCAGGTCTAGATGTAGAAAAAATTACGTCTATAACAGATACCAGTCATTATAGAAAAATAATTCGCAAAACAGATAGTATATCAACCGTACCTTGGGGTACAGAAGGTTACAAGGTTTTAGCAATATCTTCAAACTATTTAAATAAGCAGGTCAAAGTGGTTAAAGAAGCCAAAACTCGTCGTGCTACATGGTCGTTGATAACTTTAAATGGCAAAGAACTAGGATGGATTGATAAGAGTGGATTGACTGATCAAGATATGATATTATCTGAAAAAATAATGAGTTATAAAGCAAAAATTAATCGAAAAACAGATACCATTAATACTAAACCATATGGAACAAGTGGTTATACGATGATATCCACTTCAGCAAACTATTACGGTAAAGAAGTTAATATCACTAAAGAAGCAGTAACCAATCGAGCAACTTGGTCTTATATATCAGGTTTAGGTTGGATAGATAAAGCAGGTCTAGATGTAGAAAAAATTACGTCTATAACAGACACCAGTCATTATAAAAAAATAAGCCGTAAAACAGATAGTATATCAACCGTACCTTGGGGTACAGAAGGTTACAAGGTTTTAACAATATCTTCAAACTATTTAAATAAGCAGGTCAAAGTGGTTAAAGAAGCCAAAACTCGTCGTGCTACATGGTCGTTGATAACTTTAAATGGCAAAGAACTAGGATGGATTGACAAAAGCGGATTAACTAATCAAGATGTGATATTATCTGAAAAAACAATAAGTTATAAAGCAAAAATTAATCGTAAGACAGATACCATTAATACTAAGCCATATGGAACAAGTGATTACAAAACTCTTTCTAAATCAGGAAAATACTATGGTAAAAAAGTAAGTATTTCTAAAGAAGCAGTAACTGATCGTGCAACCTGGTCTTATATATCAGGCTTAGGTTGGATAGATAAAGCAGGTCTAGATATAGAAAAGGTTACAACAACAACAAACACGAATTATTATAGAAAAATAATTCGCAAAACAGATAGTATATCAACTGTGCCTTGGGGTACAGAAGGTTACAAGGTTTCAGCAATATCTTCAGACTATTTAAATAAGCAAGTCAAAGTGGTTAAAGAAGCCAAAACTCGTCGCGCAACATGGTCATTGATAACTTTAAATGGCAAAGAACTAGGATGGATTGACAAAAAGGGTTTATTAAATCAAGACATAATATTATCTGAAAAAATAATAAATTATAAAGCAAAAATTAATCGAAAAACAGATACCATTAATACTAAACCATATGGAACAAGTGGCTATTCAATGATTTCTACTTCAGCAAACTATTACGCTAAAGAAGTTAATATCACTAAAGAAGCAGTAACCGATCGAGCAACTTGGTCTTATATATCAGGTTTAGGTTGGATTGATAAAGCTGGTTTAGATGTTGAAACGATCATTTCTCAGAAAAATATAAATTATAAAGCACGGATTATACGTTCAACGGATACCCTTAATACAACTCCTTGGGGAATCGAAGGGTATAAAACTATAGCCTATTCAAAAAGTTATTTTAATAGTGAAATAACGGTCATCAAAGAAGCTAAGACTAGACGAGCTGCATGGGTATTAATTTCTTTCAAAGGCAAAGAACTAGGATGGATTGATATCAATGCAATAAAGAAAATATATCCATCTAAAAAAGTTGTTGTCATCGATCCAGGGCATGGAGGTAAAGATCCAGGAGCACAAGCTGGAGGTGTTAAAGAGTCAGATTTAAATTTAAAAGTAGCCAAAAAAATACAATTAAAACTTGTGAATTCTGGTTATGAAGTAATTATGACAAGAACAACTGATAAGTTTTTAGAACTATCAGAAATAGCCAAAATTGCAAATAAAGTAAATCCGGATATTTTTGTTAGTGTTCATACAAACTCCTTTAATAGATCAGCCAATGGAATTGAAACTTTTTCATACAATAAAGCTGGTAAACCAAATAATATTTTAATGGCTAACAATCCTAAGCGATTATTAAATAGTTCAATATTATCTCAAAGTATTCAAAATGCCCTAATAAAAGAGACTAAAGCATTTGATCGAAAAGCTAAAAAGGCAAATTTCCATGTTGTCAGAGAAACTGGAATGCCAGCAGTTTTAGTTGAAATTGGGTTTGTAGATAATGCTACCGAACGAAGGAAGTTAGTATCAAATTTCTATCAAGAAAAACTTGCTACAGGAATTATTCAAGGTATACAAACATATTTTAGCTCAGTTAAATAAGAGATGTTGAAAAGACAGTGATAGTTTCCCTTTGTCACTGTCTTTTTGATAAATATCTATTATAAGATTATGATTGATATTTTTTATAGAAATATATTAAAAAGTTTATACTAAAATAATAAGGAGGTTACATTTTTGAAACTAAAGAATATTTTATTTACGTTATCTAGTGTATTGTTATTATCAACATTAGTATCAACTGATGTTGTAATGGCTGTAGAAGGAATAAAAACTGATATAACACATAATGAGGCTGGAGATATTGGAAGTACTATACCTATAGATAAACTATACATAGATAACAATATAGCTAATAGTGAATATTCAAAATTAACAGAAGCGTTTTTTTATCAGACAAATTTAGAGCAAAGGACTGATGGAAAAGTTTTTTTATCTGGAACGTTACCAGTAGGAGAAAACATTTCACTCATTAATGAGAATAATAATGAAACCAGGAGTATCGATATCAATGATGAAGGTCATTTTGAAATAGAATACAGCGAGTTAATAAAATATGAAAAAATTAAATTGGTAAAAATAAATTCTGATAGTGAAAATGATCTAGAACAATTTAGTATAGAGGTTAGTCAATTTAAACCACTATTAATAAAATTGAAAGAACAACAAAAAGAATCTAAAGAAGCAGAAATAGAACCAAAACAAGAAGAGCCAAAACAAGAAGAACCAAAACAAGAAGAGTCAAAACAAGAAGAGCCAAAACAAGAAGAGCCAAAACAAAAAGAAATAAGCATAAATAAAAAAAAACTACTCGGAATTAAAGAAAAAAGCACATTTTCTTCAGCTTTATTAATGAAAGAAGAGATTAAAAGAGTCTCTGAAAATGGTATTTATACTGTAATGAAAGGCGATAATTTTAATGCCATCGCCAAAGATTTTAATTTATCCAATGTTCAATTAAAAATATGGAATGAGAAAATAAAAGATACTAGTAAAATCGAAATAAATCAAAATATAGTAGTATCAAGAAAAGGATATGAAAGTACGCTAAGTAATGCTGAAAAGTTAAAACTATCTGTTGCCACTACGAGTTTATTTTCAACTAATCAGCAATTTTTGGATTACATAAAACCTTATGCTGACAAAATTTCAGTTGCAAAAGGACAAGAAAAATTATATGTTTCACTTATGATGGGGCAAGCAGCTCATGAGAGTAATTATGGAAAAAGTGGATTAGCTTCTCCACCTTATTACAATTTATCTGGAGTGAAAGGTAGTTATAATGGAGAATATGTTAAGATGTGGACTTGGGAAGAAATAGAAGATGAAAAAGTCTATATTCTAGCTAACTTTAGAAAATATCCCTCTTACGAACAGTCATTGCAAGATTATGCAGCTAAGATGAGGAATGGGTTATCTTATGATACTTTAAACTATTCAGGAACCTGGATGAGAAATGCGAAGACTTATGAAGAATCTATAAAAGGATTGAGTAGCGGAACTTCTAGTTATGCAACTGATTCAGAATACTTTTCTAAAGTATTAGATGTTATTAAGATGAATGAATTGTATAAACTTGATTCTAATTACTATGAAAACATACAGTCTACTATGAATATTTCTTATGACGCGATTATTAACCGGGAAACAGACACAATTAACACCAAACCATACGGGACTGAAGGCTATCAGTACATTTCAAAATCTGACACGTATTATAGTAAACAAGTTATGGTAACTAAAGAAGCCAAAACAAATCGTGCAACTTGGTCATTAATTTCAATTGACGGCAAAGAGTTAGGTTGGATAGATAAAGCTGGGCTGGATACGTATGACCAAATCAAGAATACAAAAAACATTTCTTACTCAGCTAAAATCAATCGTTCAACAGATACAATTAACTCAATAGCCTGGGGAGCGATTAATAACAAAATATTAGGCAAAACATTGCCTTATATGAATCAAACCATAAAAGTGACAAAAGAAAGAGATACTGATCGTGCAATTTGGTCATTAATTTCAATCGATGGCAAAGAGTTAGGTTGGATAGATAAAGCCGGATTAAATACCTATGACCAAATCAAGGATACAAAAAATATTTCTTACTCAGCTAAAATTAATCGTTCAACAGATACGATTAACTCGATAGCTTGGGGAATAATTGATAATAAAATATTAGGCAAAACATTGCCTTATATGAATCAAACTATAAAAGTGACAAAAGAAAGAGTTACAGATCGCGCTACTTGGTCAATGATTTCAATCGGTGGAAAAGAATTAGGATGGGTAGATAAGAAATCCTTACTAATTGAAACGATTATTTCACAAAAATCAGTTTCTTATGATGCAATAATTAAACGAAAAACAGACACAATTAACAACAAACCTTACGGGACGGAAGGCTATCAATATATTTCAAAATCTGACACGTATTATGGTAAACAAGTTATGGTGACTAAAGAAGCCAAAACAAATCGTGCAACTTGGTCATTAATTTCAATCGATGGCAAAGAGTTAGGCTGGATAGATAAAGCTGGGCTGGATACGTATGACCAAATCAAGAATACAAAAAACATTTCTTACTCAGCTGAAATCAATCGGTCAACAGATACGATTAACTCAATAGCATGGGGAGCAATAAATAATAAAATTCTGGGAAAAACATCGAGCTACATGAATAAAACTGTAAAAGTAATAAAAGAACGAGTGACAAATCGCGCTACTTGGTCTTTGATCTCTGTAAACGGCAAAGAGCTAGGATGGGTAGATAAAAAGGGATTACTAATTGAACAAATAAAATCAAAAAAAACGGTTTCTTATAGTGCAATAATCAACAGAAAAACAGATACGATTAACACTAAACCTTATGGAACAGAAGGCTATCAGTATATTTTAAATTCTAAAAAATATTACGGTAAACAAGTAATTGTTAAAAAAGAAGCTATTACCAGTCGTGCAACGTGGTTATTGATTTCAATAGACGGTAAAGAGCTAGGTTGGATAGACAAAGCAGGTCTAATACTCTTAAAATAATAAAAGAGTTAAAACTAAGTAAATAAGATTTCCCTCAAAGAAAATTAATTATTTTTTTGAGGGTATTATTCTTCACAATACTTAATAGACTTGAACTACTTTGTGCGTAAAAAAATTTTATACAATTGCAAAGTACACTAAAGAAATAAATTGCAATTAGAAAAACTACTGGTACAATAAAGTGATAACGATTCGCAAGAAATAAAGAAGGAAAAACTAGGAGGAAAGATTCATGGCTGAGTCACGCTCAAGAGCGAGAAAGAATTCAAATAAAAGTCCCCAAAAAAAGAAAAAAGGACTAAAAATTGGGTTATTAATACTAGTTGTTTTATTAGCTATTTTCGGATTGTTCATCTGGAAAGTGTACAGTGATGTTACTGGGACAACTGAAAAAATCTATAAAAATGTTGATGATAAAGAAGAGGTCAGAAATAAACCAGTTAGCATCGATAAAAGTGAATCATTCTCAGTTTTAATGTTAGGTGTTGATACAGGAGACTTAGGTCGGACCGAACAAGGGCGTTCGGATACAATCATGGTCATGACAATCAATCCTAAAACAAATACGTCTAAGATTGTTAGTATTCCTCGTGACACATACACTGAAATTGTTGGCAAAGGAACGATGGATAAAATCAACCATGCCTATGCATTTGGTGGGACAGCTATGTCGATGAATACCGTCCAAAAATTATTAGACATCCCAATTGATTATTATGTGGAAGTCAATATGCAAGGGATTCAAGATATCGTGGATGCAGTAGGTGGTGTTGAAATCACTAGTCCGTTAACTTTTGATTATGAGGAGTACTCATTTACTAAAGGAGAGACTAAAATTTTTGATGGATCCAAAGCTTTAGCGTTTTCTAGAATGCGATATGATGATCCTGAAGGAGATTATGGTCGCCAAAAAAGACAGCGTCAAGTTCTTGAAGCAATCGTAAAAAAAGCCGCTACATTCTCAACGATCACAAACTATAAGGATGTATTAGGTACAATGGAAAATAATATGCAAACGAACTTAGCGTTTGAGGACATGGTAGACATTTTTAGCAAATACCGTTCCGCTGCTAGCAATATTGAACAAATTCAGCTAGCAGGTTCAGGTGTTATGTTGAATAATATATCTTATCAACAAATTTCTGATCAAGAATTAAATCGCGTTTCTACATTGTTAAAAGAACACCTTGAAATAGACTAAGATTTGAAAAAATGACAATGTAAGAATTGTCATTTTTTTTGCTAGAACTAAAGTTGGGTCAGGATAGGTAACTAATTTGAAATGATTAAGATTGTTATTTAGCTAGTTGTATATTATGATTGGCAAGTAAGCAATAAAACAGTAAATACAAATCAAAGGAGCGTTTAAATGGCTATACTCGTTACAGGTGGTGCCGGATATATCGGAAGTCACACAACCGTAGAATTATTAAATGCAGGCTATGAAGTTGTCATTGTAGATGACTATTCAAATAGTAAACCAGAAGTGTTAAATCGCATCAAAGAAATTACTGGAAAAGAGTTCAGTTTTCATGAAGTAAATATTTTAGATAAACCTGCTCTTGAAAAAGTGTTCCAAACACACGATTTAGAAGCAGTGATTCACTTTGCAGGTTATAAAGCCGTTGGCGAGTCAGTCGCTAAACCATTAAAATATTACCACAATAACTTAACCGGTACGTTTGTCTTAGCTGAGTTGATGGAGCAGTACAATGTGAAGAAGATGGTCTTTAGCTCTTCAGCAACGGTTTATGGCATGAATAACACGTCGCCGTTAACAGAAGACCTCCCACTGAGCACAACGAACCCTTATGGGACGACGAAAATGATGATTGAACAAATCTTGCAGGATGTGTATAAAGCCGATAATACGTGGAGTATGGCTCTATTGCGTTACTTCAACCCCATTGGTGCACACGAGAGTGGCCGGATCGGAGAAGATCCTAATGGCATTCCCAATAATTTGATGCCATTCATTACGCAAGTAGCTGTCGGTAAGCGTGAAAAATTAAGCGTCTTTGGCGATGACTATGATACACCAGATGGAACTGGGGTACGTGACTACATTCATGTCGTTGATTTAGCTAAAGGCCACTTAAAAGCTGTTGAGAAGGTATTAGAAACGGAACAAATCCAAGCATATAATCTAGGAACGGGTACAGGTTATAGTGTTTTAGATGTCGTCAATAACTTTGAAAAAGCGACCAATCAAAAAGTCCCTTACGCGATGATGGAAAGGCGGCCTGGTGATATTGGAACGTGTTATGCAGATGCAACAAAAGCTGCCGAAGAGTTAAATTGGAAAGCGACCTTGAACCTAGAAGAAATGTGTCGTGATTCATGGAAGTGGCAATCAGAAAATCCTAACGGTTATGAGTAAATAAAAAACGAATAAAATGAAAAAAGAACGTTGGCTTTTTGTTGACCTTCTTTTTTACATAAATAATTACTGGAGGAGCTCACATGCAAAAAGTTAGAAAAGCTGTTATTCCTGCTGCAGGATTAGGTACGCGTTTTTTACCAGCAACAAAAGCGATGGCCAAAGAAATGTTGCCAATCGTTGATAAACCAACCATCCAATTCATTGTAGAAGAAGCGATCGAGTCAGGGATTGAAGAGATATTAGTTGTGACTGGCAGAAGCAAGCGTTCGATTGAAGACCATTTTGATTCAAATTTCGAATTAGAACAAAATTTAGTCAGTAAAGAAAAATGGGATTTGTTGAAGTTAATTGAAAGCACCACTAAAATTAAATTGCATTTTATTCGTCAATCGCATCCTAAAGGCTTAGGAGATGCCGTTCTTCACGCGAAAAGTTTTGTCGGAAACGAACCGTTTATTGTTTTATTAGGTGATGATATAATGAAAGATGAAGTGCCCTTAACGAAACAACTGATGAACCGCTATGAAGAGACGGGCTCGTCTGTCTTAGCTACGATGAGAGTACCGTATGAAGATACGTCAAAATATGGGATTGTTGATCCAGCTAAAAAACTAGCAGAAGGATTGTATGAGGTTAAGCAGTTTGTTGAAAAGCCGAACGTGGAAGATGCGCCAAGTGATTTGGCTATTATTGGACGTTATCTCTTAACTCCTGAAATTTTTGAGCTGTTAGAAAAACAAGAACCAGGAGCTGGCAACGAAGTTCAATTGACCGACGCCATTGAAGCTCTTAACAAGACACAAAAAGTGTTAGCCCATGAATACAAAGGCATCCGCTATGATGTAGGGGATAAATTTGGCTACATGACAACCAGTATTGAATATGGACTAGAACACCCTGAAGTAAAAGAAAATTTAAAAAAGTATTTGATTCAATTAAGCAAAGAATTACGCGAAACGGAGTAAGAATGCAAAAGAAAGTGTGGTCAAAGGAAAATCGACTATGCTTTCTTTATGTTTGAGTACATAATCTCCAACAAGGAGTGAAATGAATGGAACAGATTTTAGTATATGGTCAAGGTGGACACAGTAAAGTGATTCAGATGATGATTGCTACTAGTGTCGGCCAAGAAGTTAGTTTGATAGCAGACGATGATAATAAAAAAGTTAATCCATCAGCCGCTATCAAAATGATTCAAGCCCAACAAATAGAAGAGTACCGCTCAGAATTTGATAGTGTGGTTATTGCTATTGGAACGAATAGGGTAAGAAAAAAAGTTGTTGAAAGTTGTCAGCAAGATAATTTTGCAACGGTTATTGATCCGACAGCAGTAGTAGCTAGCGATACGACTATTGGAGCAGGCACGGTCGTGATGCCGATGAGTGTAGTCCATCCTGCTACTAGAATAGGGAAACACTGTATTATTAATACAGGTGCAATTGTTGAACACGATTGCCTGATAGGAGATTATTCTCATATCTCTCCGGGCGCCGTCTTGACAGGAGCTGTACAAATAGGAAAAATGGTTCATATTGGGGCTAATGCCACCATTTTGCCAGGTATCCTAATTAAAGACAATGTAACAATTGGTGCAGGGTCAGTCGTCACAAAAAATGTTGAAGCCAATTGTGTAATGGTTGGTAATCCGGCAAGAGAAATAACCAAAGAAAGGAAGTAATCCTGATGAAAAAAATAAAAGTAATGACGGTTTTTGGTACAAGACCCGAAGCGATTAAGATGGCGCCATTAGTTTTAGAACTAAACCGTCGTTCAGAACAATTTGAATCAATAGTCGTTGTGACGGCTCAACACCGTCAAATGTTGGATCAAGTACTGGAGATTTTTACGATTCAACCGGATTATGACTTAGACGTTATGAAAGACCGTCAGACGTTGGCGCAAATTACCGCTAGTGTCTTGACGGGAATGGAAGAAGTCATGAAAAAAGAAAAGCCAGATATCGTGCTAGTACACGGCGATACCACAACAACATTTGCAGCCGGACTTTCAGCTTTTTATAACCAAGTGAAAGTGGGTCATGTAGAAGCAGGGCTAAGGACTTGGAATAAATATTCTCCTTTTCCAGAAGAAATGAACCGTCAAGTGACAGACGTCTTATCGGATCTTTATTTTGCTCCAACCAAAGAAAGCGCAGCAAACCTGTTAAAAGAAAATCACCCCAATGAACACATTTATATCACTGGCAACACTGCGATCGATGCGTTAAAAGAAACGATTCAAACGGATTACCACCATGATGTATTAACTAACATAAAGGATGGGCACCGCTTAATTTTAATGACCATGCATCGAAGAGAGAATCAAGGAGAACCAATGGAACGTGTCTTTCGAGCCGTTCGAAAAGTTGTGGATGCTCATCTGGATGTCGAAGTTGTTTACCCCGTTCATTTAAATCCTGTTGTTCAAGAAATAGCCCATAAAGAACTAGGCGGACACAACCGGATTCATCTAATCCAGCCATTAGATGTCATTGATTTCCATAATATAGCCGCTAAAAGCTACTTTATTATGAGTGATTCGGGTGGCGTGCAAGAAGAAGCACCTTCATTAGGTATACCAGTTTTGGTGCTAAGAGACACAACTGAACGTCCAGAAGGAGTAGCCGCTGGGACTTTAAGATTAATTGGCACAAAAACAAAGGATGTATTACAAGCAATGACCGAGTTAATAGACGTTCCAAAAGCGCATCAAAAAATGGCAGAAGCAACGAATCCTTATGGAGATGGTACTGCTGCTAAGCGCATTTTAGATGGGTTAGCTTATGAGTTTGGTCAAATTAACACAAAACCCGATGAATTCAAAAGTTAAAAGGAAGAACTGCTAGACCTAGCAGTTCTTTTTATTGGAATAAGGCATAATTAGTTAAGTTAGTATAGATTGTTCGCCTGTTTTAAACGTTTAATCAGGTCCTACCTATGACTTACCTGCGAAATCGATGAGTAGGGACAGTTTTTACTGCAACTCATTCAAAATCAAATTAAAATGAATGAGTTGAGGATTTCACTCCGCTAACTGCTCGCTTTTTATTGGGGAATCGATGAGTTGGTAAGTTTTTACTGCCCACTCGTCGATTTTAAACTTTTTTGTTAACGATTCATGGATGAATAGTTTGAATTCACCTTAAAAACGGTACCAACTTTACAATAAACAATTAAATAATATACCAATTTTAATTTACAGTATGTTATACTGTAAAAGTGTTTATTTTACAACCATGAAAATGAACGATTAAAAGAGTTATGTAGGAGGAAACCATGGAAGAAGAGATCAGTTTAGCGGAGTTATTTGCTATTTTAAAGAAAAGAATGACCATGATTATCAGCGTAGGGTTAGTGATGCTTATCTTAGCAGCTGGATTCACGTTTTTTATTGCAACGCCAAAGTATAGTTCGACTGCGCAACTATTAGTCAATCGCAAATCAGAGTCAACGGAAGGTATCCAATTGACGGACATCAATACAAATGTTCAAATGATCAATACATATAAAGACATTATCAAAGGTCCAGTCATTTTAAAACAAGTCAGTGGAAAGCTAGCATCAGATCTGACAACAGCACAACTATCAGAAAAAATTGAGATTACAACACAAGATAATTCGCAAGTTTTCTCATTGACGGTCACAGATGAAAGTCCTTTTGACGCAGCTGAAATGGCGAATGAAGTGACAACGACTTTCCAAAATGAAATTGGCAATATTATGAATGTCGAAAATGTGACCATTATTTCTGAGGCTATTCCAGAAGGCAATCAAATTTCGCCAAATAACCCTCTTAACTTAGTCATTGGTTTATTAGTTGGGTTGATGCTAGGTGTTGGAGCGGCATTCTTATTAGAGTTTATGGATAAGTCCGTTCGTGATGATCGCTTTATCACCGAAGAGTTAGGTTGGACAAGTTTAGGCAATGTTTCTGAAATGTCTGAATCTGAATTAGCTTCAAAAGTAGAGCCAGTCAAACAACAAAATAATACAAGAAGAGCTCATAGTAGAGTATAGAGGTGAAAAAGATGTTTGAAAAGAAACAAACTAAAAGAATTAGCGAACGCCCTAGCTTAATTACATTGACTCGACCAAGTTCCGTTATTGCCGAACAGTTTAGAACGATACGGACAAACATTCAATTTTCAATGGTGGATAGTGATTTAAAAACGATACTGGTCACATCTGCTGGTCCAGGAGCGGGGAAATCAACGGTTTCGGCCAACTTAGCTGTGACCTTTGCGATGCAAGGGAAGCGAGTATTAATAGTAGATGCAGATATGCGTAAACCAACTGTTCATAAAACGTTTAAATTACCTAACAATGATGGCTTGACAACTCTTTTGACTGAAAAAGATGTACAAATCGGCGACATTGCTCATCGGATGCAAACAGAAGGATTGTTCGTTATTACAAGTGGCGTTATTCCACCAAACCCTTCAGAGTTGTTAGCCTCAAAAAAAATGGGCCACTTAATAAAAGAGTTGGAAGAAGTCTTTGATTTAATCATCTTTGATATGCCCCCTATTGTCGCTGTTACCGATGCACAAGTGATGGCTAGCAAAGTTGATGGAACCATTTTTGTGATTAACAAAGGTGGAGCCGATAAAGAAATGGTTAAAAAATCAAAAGAGTTATTAGATATGGTGAATGCCAATGTGATTGGCGCTATCTTTAACCGAGTAGAGCTATCAAATGATAATGCTTACTACTATTACGGAGAATAGGGGAGAAGTCGAATGATTGATTTGCATTGTCATATTTTACCAGGCATCGACGACGGTGCAAAAACAATGGACGATTCTTTAGCAATGGCTCGTGTAGCGGTTGCTGAAGGCATTACTCACATCTTAGTCACACCACATTATAAAAATGGTCGCTGGACAAACGAAAAAGAGACTGTCTTACAAGGCATTGCGGCTGTTCAACAAGAATTAGATAACAGAGACATTCCATTAACCTTATTCCCTGGACAAGAAGTACGCATTGTCGGCGAATTAATGGAAGATATCTTAGCAAATAAAATTCAATTCATTGACGAAGCGAATCAATACCTTCTGATCGAGTTCCCGACTGCGACAATTCCCGCATTCACGGACTCTTTATTTTTTGAACTACAAAAAACGGGTGTAACTCCAATCGTTGTTCATCCAGAGCGAAATCACGCCATCCTAAATGATCCAACTAAGCTACTGAACTTGGTCGAAAAAGGAGCTCTAGCCCAGCTAACAGCTGGAAGCTATATAGGTAGTTTCGGTAAAAAAACTCAAAAGTTAAGTAAACAATTAATTGAAGCCAATTTAGTTCATTTTATCGCTTCAGATGCGCATAATATTTCAACACGCTCTTTTTATATGAAAGATGCTTATCAGAAATTAGAAAAAGAATTTGGCAAAGAGAAAGTTTCAGCATTCAAACAGGTAACGAAAGACTTAATTAATGGCGAGGTACCAACGATTCATTCACCAAAACAAATTAAACAATCAAAGTTCTTAGGACTATTTTAAAAACGAGAGAAGTGAAATCAGTGAGCCGAACGTTTAAAAAAAGTATTTTAGTCAGCTATGATAGTCTTTCAATTATTATCTCGAGTATCGCAGCGTATATCTTTTTGAATCCGTACATAATGTTATCTTTTAAGAATCTTTTTATCACAGTGAGTTTAATCCTTTTTGTGTACTTAACATTGGCCGTTTATTCCAAATTGTTTTCAAAAATTAATCGCTACACGAGTATCAAGGAATCAGTTGCTCTCGGAGGATGCATAACAGTTGCATATGTTATATCCGCCGGTATCTTTTTAATAATCAAGCAACCGGTCAGTTTTCGATTTACTGTCTTAGGGTATCTATTTTCAGCTGCTTTAATTATAGGAAGTAGAATAGGTTGGCGTATTTACCATGAGCACCATTATCGAAAGATGAATTTACATACCATTGAGCGACAAATTCCTACTTTAGTCATTGGTGCGGGTCAAGGAGGCAGTATTTTTCTTCGGAGTTTAAAAAGTGATAGCAATGATATAAAAGTAGTTGGTGTGTTAGACGATGATACATCCAAGCAAAACATGCTGTTGTATAATGTACAGGTTTTAGGCCGAATAGCTGATATTCCGTTATTAGTAAAACAGTATCGTATTGAACAAGTAACAATCGCTATCCCGTCATTAGACCCAAAAGAATACGAGCGTATCTTAGATTTATGTAACCAAGCAGCTGTAGCCGTCAACCAAATGCCTTCTATTGAAGATGTCTTGCGAGGAAAATTATCGGTTAGCCAATTTAGAGAAATCGATGTGGTCGATCTGTTAGGCCGAGCAGAAGTGAAACTAGATATGCATCAAATCTCGGCTAAATTAGCGGGTAAAACAATTTTAGTTAGTGGGGCCGGTGGGTCGATTGGTTCCGAAATTTGTCGTCAAATTGCGCGCTTTTCACCAAAACGGATAATCTTAGTAGGTCATGGTGAAAATTCCATTTATTTAATTGATAAAGAATTAAAAAACGCATATGGTAATTCGATTGAAATCATTCCTGTGATTGCAGATATCCGCGACCGTAAACGTATCTTCCATATTATGGCAGACTACAAACCCGACAGAGTGTATCACGCAGCCGCGCATAAACATGTACCGATGATGGAATACAACCCACGTGAAGCGGTCAAAAATAATGTTTACGGGACTAAAAACATGGCTGAAGCCGCAAAAGCTGCTGGGGTCAATAGTTTTGTGATGATCTCAACCGATAAAGCCGTCAACCCGCCAAATGTGATGGGCGCAACCAAACGGATTGCCGAAATGATTGTGACTGGTTTAAACGAACTAGGTAAAACAAAATTCGCAGCAGTGCGTTTTGGCAATGTCTTAGGTAGTCGAGGCAGTGTCGTACCATTATTCAAAGAGCAAATAAAAAATGGTGGACCCGTTACGGTGACCGATTTTCGGATGACGCGTTACTTTATGACCATTCCAGAAGCGAGTCGATTAGTGATTCAAGCTGGAGCTTTAGCCCAAGGTGGCGAAATCTTTATCTTAGATATGGGAGAACCCGTAAAAATTGTTGATTTGGCAAAAAAAGTTGTGAAACTAAGTGGCTTTACTGAAAAAGAAATTCCAATTACAGAGTCTGGTATCCGTCCGGGTGAAAAACTCTATGAAGAACTAATGGTTGATAGTGAACAAACAGAAGAAAAGGTTTTTGAAAAGATATTCGTCGGAAAAGTAACGGATATGCCAGTCGATAAAGTGATGGAATTTGTGGAGCATTTAGCTGACTGTACGATTGAGGAATTGAGAATAGAAATAATAGCATTCGCGAATGAAAAAATAATAAATGAACCTGAAGTTGATGGAAGTTATGATTATGAAGAAAATCAATTAGTGGGGGTACAAGAATGAAAATCACAGTTGTTGGAACAGGATACGTAGGTTTATCAAATGCTATTTTATTTGCGCAAAATAATGAAGTAAAAGCTTTAGAAATTGTTGAAGAAAAAGTTGATTTAATTAATCAAAAAAAATCACCAATCGTAGATAAAGAAATTGAAGAATATCTAGCAACAAAACAATTAAACTTACTAGCTACTACAAATAAAGAAGAAGCATACAAAGATGCAGAATATGTAGTCATTGCAACCCCGACGAATTACGATTCAAAGAAAAACTTCTTTGACACTTCAACAGTAGAAAGTGTGATAGAAGATGTACTAGAGTACAATCCAAAAGCAACAATGATCATAAAATCAACCGTGCCAGTAGGTTACACAAAAGAAATGAATGAAAAATATGCTGTTGATAATATTATCTTTTCACCAGAGTTTTTACGAGAAGGCAAAGCTTTATATGATAATTTATATCCTTCTCGTATTATCGTTGGAGGAAAGTCTGAGAAAGCCCAGAGATTTTCAGAACTATTAGTTGAAGGTGCCATAAAAGAAAACATTGATGTCTTATTAATGGAGTCAACTGAAGCAGAAGCTGTTAAGTTATTTTCGAATACTTACTTAGCATTAAGGGTGGCCTACATTAACGAACTCGATACTTATGCTGAGATGCGTGAGTTAGATACGAAATCAATTATTGATGGAGTCAGTTTAGATCCTAGAATAGGGGCACACTACAATAATCCATCATTTGGCTACGGTGGTTATTGTTTACCAAAAGATACTAAACAATTATTAGCAAACTATGAGGATGTACCCAATAATATTATTGGAGCCATTGTTGATGCCAACCGAACTAGAAAAGATCATATAGCAGCAATGATCATAAAAAAACAACCTAAAGTCGTTGGAATTTATCGTTTAACCATGAAATCTGATTCAGATAACTTTAGATCTTCTTCTATCCAAGGTATTATGAAACGGATTAAAGCAAAAGGAATTGAAGTAGTTGTCTATGAACCCGTATTAACAGAAACAACATTCTATAATTCAAAAGTAATTGAAGATTTGAATGAATTTAAGCTTGTTTCAGATGTCATTGTTTCAAATCGTTATGAAGAGGAACTAAATGATGTGATAGAAAAAATTTATACAAGAGATTTATTTCATAATAATTAGAATACAAAAAAATATTACGGGAGGTAACTAATGTATATTCGAGTCTTTAAACGATTGATTGACTTTGTGTTGGCTCTAATAGGATTGATTATTCTTTCACCAATATTACTAATCTTAAGTTTACTCATAAAAGTTGATTCAAAAGGTCCAGTTTTTTTTAAACAGAAAAGAGTTGGGGAAAATAAAAATCTTTTTAATATTTATAAATTCAGAACAATGAAAATAGATGCACCTGATGATGCACCAACTCATTTGTTAGATAATCCTGATTTCTTTATTACAAAGATAGGAAAATTTCTGAGGAAAACAAGCTTAGATGAGTTACCACAAATTATTAATATTCTAAAAGGTGAGATGAGTATCATCGGGCCTCGACCAGCTCTTTGGAACCAAGATGATCTAATTATAGCAAGAGATAAGTATGGTGCTAATAATATTTATCCTGGACTAACAGGTTGGGCACAAATAAATGGTAGAGATGAATTAGAGATAGAAGATAAAGCCAGATTAGATGGTGAATATGTAAAGAAAATTGGAATATCAATGGACATAAAATGTTTTTTTGGAACAATATCCAGTGTATTAAAATCTGGAGGTGTAGTTGAAGGTAGAACAACTGAATCGAATTCTGAAACTAGTAATAGGACTGAGGAGAAAATTATATAATGAAAAAGATATTGATCACTGGTAAAAACAGTTACATTGGAACTTCTTTAGATAAGTGGCTAATGAAGGACTCTGATAAGTATAAAGTTGATTCCATAAGTGTAAAAGGGGATTCATGGAAAAGTAACGATTTTAGTCAATATGATGTAGTCTTTCATGTAGCGGGGATTGCTCATGTGTCATCTGATCCTAAAATGGAAGAACTTTATTTTAAAATAAATAGAGATTTAACTATAGAAATAGCAAGAAAAGCTAAAGTAGAAGGTGTAAATCAATTTATATTTATGAGTAGTATCATTGTCTATGGTGATGGTAGTAGTAGCAAAAGAATTATTGGTAAAGATACAAATCCAATGCCTAGTAATTTTTATGGTAATAGTAAACTACAAGCAGAAGAAGGTATAAAAATTTTAGAATCAGATGATTTTAAAATTGTTGTACTTAGACCACCGATGATTTATGGTAAAGGTTCTAAGGGAAATTATCCAAAACTAGCTAAATTAGCAAAGTTAACACCAATATTCCCTGACTTTTATAATGAACGTAGTATGATTCATATAGATAATTTGTGTGAATTCTTAAAAGTAATGATTGATAAAGAAGAATCGGGTCTTTTTTTTCCACAAAATAAAGAATATGTACAAACAAGTGAATTGGTTAAAAAAATTTCAGAAGTTCATGACAAGAAACTAAAATTAACAAGATGTTTTAATCCTTTAATCAGATTAATATTTCATTTTAAAATTATTAATAAAATTTTAGGTAATTTAGTATATGAGCATTCTATTAGTAATTATGAAAAATCAAATTATCAAATTAGAGACTTTAACGACTCGATTGAACTAACTGAATTGGAGAATTTAGAATGAGTGGAAAAAAATTAGATATATTACTTATGGGTGACAATAATCTCGATACTGTTGGGGGAGAGCAAGAATCAACAAAAATTATTATTAATGGAATAAAGGATAAATATTCTTTAGGTGTTATTCAACCCGGAAGAATTAACAAGCCTAAATCTGATGTTATCTATTTTGATTTAACTAAGCAAACAAGGATAAAACATTTAGTTAAGACTCCATTGGCTTTTATTAGATATATATTGGATGTAAAAAATATTATTAATACTCATAAACCAACAATTATCCATACTCAAGCACAAGTAAGCTTTTTTATAGTTGCATTACTCAAAAAATTTAGATTGATATCTAAGAATATTTATTTAATTCATACTGAGCGTGGGTTTTTTACAAAGTATAGTCGTGTCTTTAAGTATATTTTTTATTATTTTATGAAAGATCTAAATATGCTTGTAACAACAACAAAACTCAATATGAAACATTGGAGAGAATCTTTAGAGGAAAAAGGGTTACATTTAAATTATACAATTATTGAAAATACTGCTGGAGAAATATTTGAAAAATTTGATCAGACACTAGAGAACAAAGACGAAGAAAGAATTGTTATTGGCTTTGCAGGTAGATATACCGAATGGAAGAATTGGCCATTAGCAGTGGAAATATCAGAGAATCTTAATAATGTTATTGGTAATAAGTTATGGGTGAAAATGACAGTTGGTTGCTTAGATGAAAAGTCATTAGAATCAACAAAACAGATGTTTGAAAAATTATATGAAATATTTGGAGATAGATTCATTGGGAAAATTAATGTTGATATCGAAGAGATGGATAAATTTTATTATGATGTAGATGTGTTTATTTTAACTTCGAATAAAAATACTGAATCCTTTGGTAGAACCCTTGTTGAGGCTATGAGTAGAAAAACGATAGTATTGACAACAGATGCGGGTGGATCAGTTGAAGTTGTAGATAATAAAGAAAATGTGTGTAGTTCTTCTGATGAATTCGTAAGCAGAATTCTAGAGTTCTATAATAATCCGCAAAAAATGTATAATGAGAAAAAACAAAATTTAATTCGAACAAAGCAAAAATATTCATTAGAAAATAATATAAAAAAACATCTAACTTTATACAAAAAAATAAAAAAAGATTCATTAGAAGTAGAATAAAATATCTCTCATGTTATCAAGAAACTAAATTTTTTTATTATAGATATTTTTATGAAAATAGTTTGTATTAATGATAACGTCGATTGTAAGATTAAGCTATACAAATAAAAAAGCCATTCGTGATACACTCTAATTGTATTTCCAACCACAGAAAACAAGGAGTGATCACGAATGACCTATACCCATATTACCATGGATGAACTAGTGATGATAGAAGCTTATTACCACCAAGGTGTTCCAGTTGCTAAAATAGCTACTTACTTGAATCGTACTCGTACACCGATTAATAATGTTATCAGGTTCTTCAAAGCAGGACACACAGCTTTCGACCATTACCTACGGTATAAAAAAAACAAGAAACAGTGTGGACGCAAAAAAATTGATTTACCAAAAGAACAACAGCTTTATATCAAGGGAAAAGTAGCTGAGGGCTGGACGCCGGATGTCATTATTGGCCGTAAAGAAATGACAATAGACTGTTCCGTACGAACACTTTATAGGCAGTTTAAAGAAAGAATATTCGATGAAGTTACACTCCCGATGAAAGGGAAAAGAAAACCTAACGGACATCAAGAACGTAGAGGTAGACAAGCTTATAAACGAAATATCTCTGAAAGAATAATAGACTATCCCACATTTAAAGAAGAGTTTGGTCATATCGAAGGAGATACCATTGTAGGTGTTCACCACAAAAGTGCGGTTATTACTCTAGTAGAGATTTTATCAAAAGCTATCATTACCTTAAAGCCCAAAGGGCGTAAAGCCTGCGACATTGAGAATGCCATGAATCAATGGTTCCAAGCCATACCAAAAAATTTATTCAAATCCATTACGTTTGATTGCGGAAAGGAGTTTTCCAACTGGAAATCTTTGTGCAACCAACATGATGTCGCTATTTACTTCGCTGATCCTGGAACGCCTTCACAACGAGCTTTAAATGAGAATTCTAATGGACTTCTTCGAAAAGATGGATTGCCAAAAAAAATGGATTTCAACGAAGTTGACCAGACTTTCGTATCATCTGTTGCACACAAACGAAATAACATTCCAAGGAAGTCACTAAATTACCAAACACCGTTGGAAGTTTTTATGAGTTATATGGATGAAGATAGTTTGTATAGCTTAATTTGACAAATCAGATAATAAGATTAGTAAAAATAATTTTATAAACGAAGGGACTAAGTAATGAACATTTTACATTTAAATTCAAATTTTGAAAACTCGACAATACATTATAATATAGTCAATGAATTAAATAATTATCCTGGTGTGAGTGGAAGTTTATTTTATCCAGATAAATTAAACAGTACATATAGAGGAAATGAAATTAATTTTCTTGTACATAAAAAATGTTTAATAAAATTTGAAAACTTTTTCTTTTCGATCAGAAATGAACATTTACTAAACGTTATTAAAAAAAATTTAGTACTTGAATCCTTTTCAACTACACTAGCACACTCACTCTTTTCTAACGGATATTTAGCATATACACTTATGAAAAAAAAAGGAATACCCTATTCAGTAATTGTAACTAATACTGATATGAATATATATTTCAAAAAAATGAAACACTTAAGAAGTAAAGGAATTAAAATTCTATTAAATTCAAAAAAAATAATTTTCTCTTCAGTTACATATAGAGATGAGTTAATAAATAAATATATTGATGATAACTTAAAAGCTGAAATCCTAAAAAAAAGTATAGTAATACCATTTGGGATAGACAATTTCTGGATTGAAAATAAGGTTAAAACACCAAAAAAAATATCCTCAGAATCATTAAAGCTTCTTTATGTTGGCAAAATTAATAAGAATAAAAATATAGAATTGACTATAGAGGCATGCAAAATATTAATCTCAAAGGGTACTAGAATTGAATTAACTATCGTAGGAGATATAGTTAAACAAAAGGATGAGAAGTTAAAACAAAATATCTTGAATAACGATTTTGTTAATTATGTATCTCACACTAAATTTGAAAACTTAATAGAAATCTATAGATTAAATGATATATTTATAATGCCTTCAAAAGTAGAATCCTTTGGATTAGTATATGCTGAAGCAATGAGTCAAGGTTTGCCTGTTATATATACAAGAAATCAAGGTTTCGATAAACAATTTGAAGAAAAAGAGATTGGTGTCTCTGTTGACTCAAATTCAGTTCGAGATGTAGTAAAGGGTATAGAATACATCAAGGACAATTATCAGAAGTTATCAGAATCAACCTATAAAAAAGTTGATAAATTTTCTTGGAGAAAAGTTGTAGAAATGTTTGTTAAAGAAATTAGTTAAATTTATAAAAACTTTACATTAAAATCTATTATAAAGCTAAATTAGATAAATAAAATTTTATCCATAATATACTTGAATTTTTCCAACTACGTCAAGCAAAATATAAGCTTTTAAAAACTTATCTTGTGGTAATAATATCATGGACGGACTAAACTACGTTGAACAGTATAATTGAGTTCTTATAGAAGTCATTGAATAAAAAAATCTACTATAATTACAAGAGTATTATGTTGTTTTTATACAAAAAAGATAAAAACTAATTTTGAAGTTAAATGAAAGTAGAGAGTCAAGAAATGTATTTATTCAGTAATATAACTTATCATCTTTTTCCTTCAATGAATAAATTAAAAAATTTAACCCTTGTTCATTAGTGAAAAGGATAACCGACTCTAGAAAAGTATTGATTCAGTTGTGTAAAAAAACTAGCGTCTTCTAATGGAAAACTTACCGATGTTCATACTTTTTATTTGAATTAAATAATTTTATTTATTAGATCATTAAATTTCAAATATATGGAGAGTATGGGAACAAAAGTTTATTATACTTTATAATACAAATCTTTACATTTTATACAATCTAATTCAGATAATTTAATTTTGATTTTATAAATAATCATTAGGTGGTGAATTCTGATATTTAATATATTTTTTATTTTAATTGTTTTTTTTCTATTTTTTTCTTATGCTTTATCATCACTACAAATTTTATTTATAAGTTTTATAATTATTATATTATTGGGTTATACTATTAAAAATTATAGAGAGAAGATTACCATAAATAAAGTGGATTCTATATTTCTTTGTGCTTCAGTATATAGTTTAATTGGGGTTATTAAAACAAAAGAACTAACAGAGTCAATAACGTTTGTGAGCATTTTTTTTATATTTACCCTTTTGAAGATAGTTTTTTCAAATATTATAAATTGGAAAAAACTATTTTTAATTACAGCTTTAATATTTTCGGGTGTTCATGTATTTGCAACATGGATCCAGTTTCTTTATCCAGCTATAACTACTATAATAAGTAAAAAAATATTGGATAGTAGTTCATTGAGAATAAGCCAGTCATTATTAGCACGAGGAAAATTTCCGGGTATAACTAGTCAAACAGGGACCAATGCTTTTTATATTACTATATTTATAGCTATAATAATTTCATTGATACTAATAGAAAAAACATTTAGAAAAAAGATATATCTTTTTATACTACTTATCTTAGCTTATTTTCCATTATTACTAACTCAAAAAGAAGGATTTCTCATTATTAATTCATTAATAATATTTGTTTTATTTTTAGGATTTATAATATTAAAAAATAATAACAAAATTATTTTTGCAGTAATGATTATTTTAGCTTTCTTATTCACATTTATTATATCTCTTCTTCTTTTTAATTTAGGTTTTTTGCATGGAATATCGAATATAGATATAGACGAAATTAGTTCAGGAAGACCTAAAATTTATTCAGATGTTTGGAATATGATAATTGATAATCCATTTTTTGGGAAAGGTTTATTCTATGTTAAGCAAATTATAGGAATAAATGCTCATAATATATACTTACAACTATGGGCAGAAATCGGGTTGATTGGCCTAGTACTTTTTGCAATAGGATTTATTTTAAATTTATATATTTCTTTTAAAATATATTTAAAGATAAGTAGTATGAATGGAATAAATACTGAATATTTATTATTTTCTATATATATTCAAATATTCTTCATATTTTATGGTATCGTGGGCAATCCTTTATACGATTATTTTATGTTAGGTATGTATATGATAGTATCCAGTATACCAATGACAATGTTGAATGAACATAATTTTAAAACAAAGGAGAAAGTTTAATGAAAAAAATAATTGGAGTTGTAACATTTCACAGATCATTAAATTATGGAGCTGTGTTACAGACATATGGATTAGTTAAAGCAATAGAAAGTGAGGGTTATGAGGTAAATGTAGTTGATTACAGAAATGACCAACTTGAAAATAGAGATTCTTATAAAAGATTCTTTAAAACAAAAGGTTTGTTTAGAATAATATATCAGTATTTAGATTTGCCTTTTTGGATTATTAGAAGGAATAAATTTGATGCTTTCTTATCAAACATAGTATCAGGTAAAAGATATACAGAAATAGGATCTGAAGCAGATAGGGATTATGATTCTTTTATGGTTGGAAGCGATCAGGTATGGAACTATAAAATCACAAATTCTGATGAAAACTTTTTTTTAAATAAAATAACTAATAATATTAAAAAAAATAGTTATGCTGCTAGTTTTGGTATAAGTAAAATTCCAAAAGATAAAAATGAATATTATCAGAAAGGCTTAAATAATTTTAATTGTATATCTGTTCGTGAAGATACAGGGGCAATAATTGTAGAAAAATATAAGCAATACAAACCAGAGGTAGTTTTAGATCCTAGCTTGTTATTAAATAAGGAGGAATGGATTTCAGTATCTGATAAGAGTAAATTGAAATACGATTATATATTAATTTATCAACGTGCTTATTCAAAAACTTTAATTGATTTTGCAAAAAGAATCTCTGAAGAAAATGAATGTAAAATAATTACAATTAATGGGAATCCTAGACAAAAAGTAAATGGTAAAAATATAATTGATGCTGGCCCAGAGGAATGGTTGAGTCTAATGAATAATGCAAAATATATAGTTACTAACTCTTTTCATGGAGTAGCTTTTTCTATAAATTTAAATAAAGAATTTTTTGTGGAATTGTTAGATGAAAAATTTGGAGTCAATTCACGATTAGATAACATAATAAAATTGTTTAATTTAGAAGATAGATTGATAAAAAATAATTTAAAAAAAAATCTGGATAAAATTGATTATTTAAAAGTGAACGAAATACTGGAGAAAAATCGAATTCAGTCAAAAAAATATATTCGAAATACATTACGTGGATTGTAAGATTAAGCTATACAAATAAAAAAGCCATTCGTGATACACTCTAATTGTATTTCCAACCATAGAAAACAAGGAGTGATCACAAATGACCTATACCCATATTACCATGGATGAACTAGTGATGATAGAAGCTTATTACCATCAAGGTATTCCAGTTGCTAAAATAGCTGCTTACTTGAATCGTACTCGAACACCGATTAATAATGTTATCAGGTTCTTCAGAGCAGGACATACAGCTTTCGAGTATTACCTACGGTATAAGAAAAACAAGAAGCAGTGTGGACGCGAAAAAGTTGTTTTACCAGAAGAACAACATCTTTATATCAAGGGAAAAGTAGCTGAAGGCTGGACGCCTGATGTCATTATTGGCCGTAAAGAAATGACAATAGACTGTTCCGTACGAACACTTTATAGACAATTTAAAGAAAAAACATTCGATGAAGCTACCCTTCCAATGAAAGGGAAAAGAAAGCCTAACGGACATCAAGAACGTAGAGGTAGACAAGCTTATAAACGAAATATCTCTGAAAGAATAATAGATTATCCAACATTTAAAGAAGAATTTGGTCATATCGAAGGAGATACCATTGTAGGTGTCCGCCACAAAAGTGCGGTCATTACTCTAGTAGAGATTTTATCGAAAGCTATCATTACCTTAAAGCCCAAAGGGCGTAAAGCCTGCGACATTGAGAGTGCTATGAATCAATGGTTCCAATCCATACCAAAAAAATTATTCAAATCAATTACTTTTGATTGCGGTAAGGAGTTCTCCAACTGGAAATCTTTGTGCAACCAGCATGATGTCGCTATCTACTTCGCTGACCCTGGAACGCCTTCACAACGAGCTTTAAACGAGAATTCTAATGGGCTTCTTCGAAAAGATGGATTGCCAAAAGAAATGGATTTCAACGAAGTTGATCAGGCTTTCGTATCGTCTGTTGCACACAAACGGAATATAATTCCAAGAAAGTCATTAAATTACCAAACACCGCTGGAAGTTTTTATGAGTTACATGGATGAAGATATTTTGTATAGCTTAATTTGACAAATCAGATTATCTAAATAGTGATTTTAGTGAGGGCTTAATAATGAGTAAAAAAAAAAGTTTGAATAAATTAGTTTCTAATACATTGATTTTTGCAATAGGATCATTTTCATCAAGAATATTAGTATTTTTTTTGGTACCTTTGTATAGTAGAACGTTATCAACTTCTGAGTATGGAAAGATAGATTTAATAACAACTTTAATTAGTTTAATCTTACCAGTATTTACGCTGACAATTCATGAAGCTATAATAAGATTTTGTTTAGAAAAAAATACTGATAAAAGCCAAATTTTATCGATAGGCTTACAAACAATATTTATAGGTATGATACCATTATTAATTATTATGCCACCCTTATTAAAATTTTTGAATTTAGAAAATCTGATTTGGTACTTTCTTGCAGCGTATATTTTTACTGCTTTAAAGCAGGTATTTTCATTTTTCGCTAGAGGGACAGAAAAAATTAGGTTAGTTGTTATTATGGGTATTATTGATACAGTATTAACAATAGTACTAAACCTCATATTCTTATTATATTTAGATAAGGGTATAAATGGATATTATTATAGTTTAATTATCACTGGATTACTTATATCAGTTATTTATTATATTGTTTTAGATATAAAACCTAATACACTATTTAAAAGAAGTAATATTATTTTAAAAAAAGAGATGTTGCTTTATTCTCTTCCTATGATTCCTAATTCTTTAAGTTGGTGGATAAGCAACAGTTCAGATAAAATTTTAATCAATTATTTTTATGGTGCTAGTTTGACTGGATTATATGCTATTGCTTATAAGATACCCTCGTTGTTAAATACAATTACAAGTATTTTTATGCAGGCTTGGCAAATTTCTGCTGTTGAAGAGTTTGAATCTCAGGAAAATGATAATTTTTCAAATGCTTATACATTTTTATTTGGAATTAATATTTTAGTATGTGTCCTACTGATTATTTTTTCAAAAACTATTGCTCGAATTATGTTTTCCAGTGAATTTTATTTAGCTGTTAATTTTGTACCAATATTATTGGTAGCATATTTTTTTAATGGAATGTCTGCTTATTTAGGATCGATTTATACTTCTTCTAAAAAAACTAATATGCTATTTATCTCTACTATGTTTGGTGCGGTAATTAATATAATATTAAATTTAATATTGATTCCAAATTATGGTGGTTATGGAGCAGCTATTGCTACATCAGTAAGTTATATGGTTATCTGGATTGTTCGCTTGATTAATACCAGAAAAATATTAAAGCTTAATTTTAATATTTTGAATCATATTTTTGATATTATATCTTTACTAGGAATTGCGTTTGTTTTCTATTTTGATAATAATATAACTTCATTATTCTTTAAGATAGTATTTATTATGTTAGTTATTAATAATAACAAATTTATATTTAAAAATTTATATGAATTTCTATTTTCTGCATTTCAAAAAAGATATATTAAATAAATTATTTTATCTAATATAGCAAAAATGTTATGCGATGTGTTTCTAAATTATAGATACTAAGATTAACATCTATGGATAGGCTACACTTAATTGGTGTTTTTGGCAAGTAGGAAATGTAAGAAACGGCAGTTAAAAATGTATGCCGACATTCTTTCTTTTTTACTTGCTATTTAATATAGATTGCTTGTATCTGTGGCTTTCACCATTAAAAATGAGTAAATGAGAATGATGAATTAACCGATCGACAACTGCTTCAGTTAGAATCTGATCGCCAAAAACGTGATTCCATTGTCCAAACTGAAGATTCGTGGTGATAATAATGCTTCTTGTTTCATAACACATTGAAATAACTTGAAAAAGTAATTCTCCACCTTGTTTATGCAAAGGGATATATCCCAATTCATCCAAAATGAGTAAATCTAGTTTACTGAGATGTTTCATTAATTTTCCTAAATTGCCATTATTATTTGCTTCTAAAAGTGCATTGACTAAAGAAGCTACCGTATAAAATTTCACCTTCTTTGCTTGTGTTCGGATAATTGTTAGCCCAATCAAAGTAGATAAGAAGGTTTTTCCTGTTCCAACACCTCCATAAAAGATTAAGTTCGTTTTATGTTCTAAGAAGTCTCCTTGAAGAAGAAAATCCTTCGTCATTCCAGATGGAAGCTGGATATCATTCCATATAAACGATTCTCCGTTCACCGTAGGTAAGGTAGATTGTTTTAATAATTGATTCAGTTTCTTTTCTTCCCGTTGAGTGACTTCTGCTTCAACTAACTTTAGGAGAAACTCTTGTTGTGACTGTGCCTCTACCTCCTGATAGTGCTGCGGAATCCAACTCAACTTCAATCGCTTCGCATAGTTTAAAATGTCATCATGCATGGTTCTCATCCTCCATTGGTTTAAAGAGTTTATCGTATTGACCAAGTCCTCTAGTTATAGTAGGCATGGACGGTGTGTGTTGAGGTAATTGGGCAATCACTCGAACGCCGCGCCCATTTACCAATTGATAAAAAACTTGTTTAATGGATTCTGCACTTGGATGACCATTTTCAGAAGCTTGCAGAAGAGCTTGAATGGCAATTTCCATATGATTATCCTTTAGAATAGTCGAAAGCAGTTGTAAGCTTTCTTTCTTTTCTTCCACCGTACATTGAGAAAAATAAGACTGCCACGCATCTGGGAGTTGATCATAAAAGCTTGTGTATTTAAGAGCCGTAGGCCGTTTTGAGACAAGTGAAAGATACGGTTGCCAATCCATCGATTTCTCTTTGTAACCATATAGCCGATTATGTTGAACAATTTCTTTATAGTCCAAGCTAAAAACAGTCATGTGTTCGTAAGAAATTTTTAATAGAACTTTTTCAAGAGCGAATCGTGGTGAACTAGAGTACAGATTTGTATCAAAATGAACATAACCATATTTATCTGCTTTTACTTCTTCGTAACGAACGCAGTCAAACTCTTTTTCTGGTAATAAGAGAAAGGCTTCTTTATCTGCCGAATACAATTCGGAAATGGGCAGTTGTTTCTGATAATGGATCCGTTTCCGGTCATTTTCAGCTAATACCCAACAGTCTTGGTTCAAACTTCTTAAATCATGAGTATGCACTTCTGGAAGAAGAAAATTATTCCGTACATACTTTACCATAGCTTCGACGTGTCCTTTTTCGTTCCCTCTTGCAGGATTACAGAACTCTAGCTGAAATCCATAGTGCGCAGTGAAACGTTCGAATTCCTCCGTTAAATCTCGTTTACCATGAGGTCTAATTTTCTTTACAGCTGGCGAAAGGTTATCAAAGCGAATGGCTTTTGGTACACCACCCATATGGTGGAAAATACGCTTCATTCCTTCTAAAAAAGCTTCTTTGTTCTGAGCTTCCAAAACCTGAAACCAAAAGGTGTTACTATAAGGAAAAGAAAGAACTAAATAGGAAAGAGTTGTATAGGTATTTTTATAATAAAAAGGAGCTTCTCCAAAATCGATTTGTGCCATACCAGGTTTGGCAGTTAAAGGAATGGCAGAAGATTGTCCTATATTCAGTAATTCTTTTTTCCTTTTAGATACATAATCACGAATGCTTCGATCTGATCCTGTAAACTCATATTGCTCCAGGAGGAGCTGGTGGATTCGTTTAGCTGTTCTGCGGTACTTTTTCTTCTTTTTGAAGTCTTCTATTAGCCATTTATCAATCACTGGCTTCACTGAATCCATTACTCGAGCTGTGCGGGTTTGTTTATGTGGTTTAGGTAGATTGAAGTCTTCCATATCTGCATATTTTTTGATTGTCCTAGCGTCAATACCCATCTTTCGTCCTATAGTTGCGTAAGTTTCATCTTTTAGGTTTACTTGTTCTCTGATATAATTAATTTCGGTCACTGTTAACATCTCCTATAAGTACCTCCCGTTGATTAGTCTATCCAACTAAGATGGTACGGTATTTATGAGAATGTTGGCAAGTGGCCTCTTTTTTTTATCTCAAGAGACCTACATAAATTAACTGCCGAAACTTACAATACTATAATGCCATAAACAATATGGGTTTTACCTACACCTGGTGGTCCTAAAAAAATAAGATTAAAGGCTTGTTTCAACCAATCAAATTCTTTCAGTTGATTAATTTGACGATTGCTCAGTGCAGTATCGCCAAGTGTATTAAAGTCCTCTAGGGACTTCTCAAAAGGGAATTGTGCCCAATTGAGATGTTTCCGAGTGATTTTTTCGTCTCTACGATTTTCTTCATGACTACATAATGCCACAAGTAATTCCTGGTACGTCCAGGAATGTTGCTCAGCTTCTCTTAATAAATGAGGAAGAATATTCGCAGTTTCCGTCATACGGAATTGCTTAAACTGACGTTGAAGAACTTCTGTCGTTCCTATAATTTTTCTCCTCCTAGTACTTGTAGATACGAATCAAATGGTCGTTCTACAGCGGTTATTTTTTTGTACTTATCTGGTAAGGAAGACCGCTCTGAAGAAGTCATTTCTGTCTCTGAATGACGTCGCTTAATTTCATTTGTCACGTCCCGAAACTCAACAGCACTAACCAATTTCAGTAGGAGACACTCATTTAAAGCTTCTTCGGCAAACTCACCATGTAATGTGGTAACTTCTTCTATAACACGCAATTGGTCACGAATGTGCCGCGGATAACGTTCTTTTAATTGGTTAATGAAGTGAGCTGTCTTTTCTTTATCTTCAAACAATTGAAGAACTTCATGAATATGCTGCTCTATTTTTCGGATTTTCTCTTGCGCACGACCATGAAGGGGATCTTTTACCAGGTTACCTTTTCCTTTGATAAGCGAATGAGAACCCAATTTTTTATCTTTTTTCATTTCATAGATTACCAGCTGACTGTCTTGTATAATCAATCGGGCTTTAATAGCTTTTCCTGATTGATACGTTCCTAATGGAACGGAATAGTAATTAGACTTGTATTGAATCGTGTTGTCTTTCAAAACTGTCTTTGTTATACTTTCATTATTCGAAGGAATTTTATAATTTGAGATCGAGATGAGGTGTGACTTTTCCAGGGTAAACACGTCTTTCGGTCTCTTTTTTGTTTTTTCATGAATCTTATGATTTCCGGTTCTGTTCAACCAGGATTCACATTGCTCTTGCCAAGTGTCTATCGAATGGAATCGTCTTCCACGAGCAAAGTTGTATTTAACAAATTTGATAACTGCTTCAATTTTTCCTTTAGATTCCGGATCAGCTGCTCGACAGACATAAGCAATGAATTTTCTTTCTTGTCTGTATGCTTGGAATTTCTTGGTGAAAAGGATATCTCCATGATTTTCACTTACAATCATCAACTTATCCTGATCATAGACTATTTCTTCTGTTCGCCCACCAAAATAGTCAAATGCATTCTCATGTGTTCGAATCACATCATGGGTTGTGAACGGTCTATCCTGCCATTCAATATATTTATATCGAGAATGCGATAACACAAAACCAACGCAATAAAGTTTAATAGGTTTTTCCGATAACGCACGCTTTACTATTATTTCTCCAAAGTCGACCTGCATTTGTTTTCCCTTAGGTAATTCAGGCACAGCTTCGTAATTCCGGTAAATAAGCACCTTGGGGATACCGTAGGTTTCGCGTACTTCTTTAACATATGATCGAATCGTACTCGATGCGGCCTCATGAAAATTAAACTGTTCTTTTAACCAATCCTCTACTTGTGCAGCGGATAAGTCAGGTTCATCACTCAGCCAGCCTACAATCGTTTCTTTATAGGGATCAAGCTTTTTAGAACGAGTTTCTTGAGCTTCAAGCCAAGAGATGCTGTCTTCTGGTTCTTTCTTTAAATATGCCGATACTGTGTTTCTATGAAGACCCAACAACCGACTAATTTTTGTGTTTGGATAGCCTTTCTTTTTGTAATGATGTACTTTCGCTATAGTATTCAATTTTTCAAAATTCACCTTTTCCTGCTCCTTCAATTCAATAGATTAACTTTTCTAGTTTATCAAATCGAAGGAAGTAATTGGGGAAAAGTGCACATTCTTATTTAGCAATATCTGCACTATTTAGTTTAGCAGTCACAAATCGCGATATGACGGAAATGCTTTAACTTATTAAAGAAACACTCCACCAAATGACGTTCTTTATATAGCCACCAATCAACAGTCCAAGGTTCTTTTGTATTTTTCTTTGGTGGAATGGTATAAGTCGCATCGTGATTCGTCACATAAGTCCGAATGTCTAAAGAACCGTATGCACGATCGCCAATAACATTACTGCCTTGTATTTCAACGTGTTGAAGAACTTCAATAGCGAGAACACTATCATGGAGATTTCCACCTGATAGCTGAAAATATAATGGATTTCCTAATCCGTCTACGATGACATGTATTTTTGTTGTGTGCCCACCACTGCTTTTACCGATATGTTGCGAGATGACAGAATTTAGCCCCCTTTTTTTGCACCGGCACTCTGCTGATGCGCCGTTACAACGGTTGAATCGATACTCAATTTTTCGTAATCTGCTTCATAATTCAACGTAATAAAAAGGGATTCAAGTAAACCAGTATCACGCCATAAACAAAAGCGGCTATAGACCGTTTTCCATGATCCGTAACGTTCTTTTGGCAGATCTCGCCAAGCAGCACCGCTTCTAGCAATCCATAAAACAGCATTGAACATTATACGATTGCTTTTAGGTGGTCTACCTGTGTGATATTTGGGAAACAGATTTTTGATTTGATTCCACTGCACATCAGTCAGCTCATAACGTTCAATACTCATCATGATCACTCCTGTTTTCTTTTATTATACCGAAAATCAGGATGGCAGTCAGTTTTCAGACACGCCCTAATAAAATAAGTCAAAAAATAGAGTACAATAAAAAGGAGTGAAACGAATGAAAAGAATCGTAAAATACGCCAATGCTCTGACTCACTTATACGGTATCGTGCAGTTGGAAAAAATTGTTGAAATCTATAATAGTCAAAATAAAACACAGTGGAGTCTTCAAAAGGCAGTAACGACTATCCATGAAAATGAAGACTTATTGGAAACTAACTTTGTTTATCTGCATAAAGGATATGTTATTCATGATGTGGTTGTTGAAGAAGGTAATTTCGAAGAATTAGTCTTAAATCAACAGTCGAAGCCATTTTATATTCCTGAACAAGAAGAATTGATGAACTATACTGATGAGTACTATGTAGAAGAAACGAAAGAATACGATGAATTAAAGCAATACTTGTTGACTGCTATTTTTAAGGGAGACGTTTATAAAGCTGAGATGTTCAGTGAAGATATTCAAGGGTATTGCCAGTTCGATTATTCTTTAAAAAATGCTTTAAGATTATTTGAAATGAGAGAAGTAATATTTAAAAATCAGAAACAAGAAGACAACATAATGCAATTGATAGTAGACTTAGCTAACAATACGAGATTGCGAGAAAACAATGGGTTTACTCCAACTGAATTATACGAACATTTTTCAAAGACAAAATTTCCAACAATTGGACAACCCAAAATCAAAAAAGTAGGGCGCAATGATCCTTGTCCATGTGGCAGTGGGAAAAAGTATAAGAAATGCTGTCTTAACAAAGGATAAAATAACGAGTGAAGGAAAGGTTTAACACATGGATGACAAAGAGTTTATAATCAATTATTAGATATGACAGATCAAGAAAAGTCTACTTGGATTTATAACAAAACATTAACGCAAAAAGACAATCAACACGGAGACTTTTTAGATTCATTAAAAACTCAACTCTCACTCGATCAAAAGATTTCAGAAGTTAGTTTCTCAACGAGTGAATTAAAAAGTTGGCAATCAAAGATAGAGAAAAGAGAAATCTATTATGAATGTGTTTACTATGAACTATATGATGAAGACTACTGGGATAGAGAAGAAGGTTATGAATACAACGATCCTTTTGGTATCAATCTAAGCATTCTTAAAGCCCTACAGACGGCTAAAGAATGGGCAGCAGCTAAACAATACCAGAAAGCGGCAGATTTGTATGATTGGCTTTGTACCATTCCTTTCGGCGGCTTTGATAGCGAAAGAAAAGAATGGCTAGATGAAGAATTGGATCTGGAACGACTGGTAGAAGAACAAGTCGTTCAAGTAGAGTTAAAACAAATCGGCGTTCAACTGCTGTACGCTCACTACCAGGCACTGCCTATGGAAAAAAGGCCAGCATGTTTTTTTCGCTACTTATCGTGGGAGATGTTTGGAGAGATCAAAATAGAGAATGTTTTTTCTTTGGAATTAAAAGATGTACCCTTGTTTATTGAAAAATGGATTGTTTTCTTAAGAAAAACATCAGGCGATAGAGCAGGAGAGTTACTGACGGAGGCTTGTCTATTTTCTGGCGGAATTAACCGCCTGTGTGAAGAAGCTGAAAAGAATGCGGCTATGCACCCAATTTTGTTTGAAAATGCTAGTAAGTTTTATTATGACAATGATCTTTTTCTCGAATGTGAACGAATTGGGTTGAAAGCTATCGATAAGTTGGCTGAAAATTTAGTGGTGCGCAATAGAATAGCAGAGTTAACCATAAAAGTAGCCCTGCAACTCGACCACAAGGATCAGATAGCGAAGTTATACGAAGCGGCTTTTCATTCTCATTCTACTGTGCCAACTTACTTACGCTTATTTAGACTGCCTGACTACGAAGTAGTAACTAAAAGAGCAGCAAACTATGCAAAAAGTGTTCCAAATCTAGTTGCCATAAAAGTTTCCAACGCCGCTAGTCAATTAAATGAGAACGGACTGAGTGCTGAAAACAAACAACTGATTCGTTTTTTAATCATGAATTTGTATTTGTTCAAAGCGTGTGTAAAAGAGACGATAATGACCTAGATTGGGAAAAGAGTATCAAAGGTAGAATGGTTCCATTATTTCTTTTGATACTGAATAAAAGTGAAGAAGCGAGTAAGGCGAAAGAATTAGCCAGTAAAAAATTATAGAGAGACTTAAGAATTCAGGAGTCTGAAAAAATGAGTGTAACGGATGATATGAAACGATGGGAAAACACGATTGAGTTAACACCTGAACAAATAGACGCTTATCTTGGATGGTTAGAGCAAGAAATAGAGAAACGCGCCGATGCCATAGTAGGTGGCGGTTACCGCAAAGTGTATTATAAAGTAGCTGATTTAATTGTATTGTTAGGTGAAGTTCTGGAGTCAAATGGGAAGAGTCATAAAAAAGTGGCAATGATGGAGTACTATAAAAAGACCTATGCTAGAAAAAGCGCCTTTATCAAAGAATTGACTCAATTGACTTAAATGTGCTGTCGACTGATAGATAGAGGTTCGTTTTTTTTGGTGGAGACTTCCTAACAAGCTAGCGTTAGCTACTAGGAGATTGTTAAGAGATTTTTATCCAGTTTGATAGGCCTTTATAGATTCGAACCTATTCTTTTCTTGAAAGGCCTAGATAGGTGTTTGAAAAAATTCAAATAATTAATTATCCAAGTCAAGTGATAAGTTGAGCATATAAAACTAGTTGCAGTGAGTGGCGATTAAAATATAAGAGTTGAATTAGAAATGACGATTTCTGTTTTTTTGCTTTACTATAAAGGCCTACAAGCAGGACAAAAAGCAAAGAGTTGAATAGGGTGGATAGGTTAAAATTAGGTTTGACATCAACTATCGTGCTAAGTTGTGGAGTCAGAAAGAGGCGGGAGAAGCTATCAAAATGATTTTACCGTATGTAGTTTATTGTTCGTCAGGAGACATGGATGCTCAGTATCTTCTTACTATTTCTAAATACAATGGGGAAAATAATGGCAAAGCTGAAATGACGTACTACTATCAAGAGATGCAAAAACTATTTCCCAACAGCACCGTTTTTTATTCAACCAAAAGGGACAGACATTCAGTAACTGTAAATGATTTAACTGGAAATTTATGGCTGGACAAAAAGTATTATGCGTCTGATTGCCATAAAATAGATCCGATTGTAGATCGTATTGGAAGAGGAGATGCTTTTTCTGGTGGAATTTCACATGGACTGCTATGCCAAGATGACTTTCAAACAATCACAAACTTTGCAACAGCTGCAGCTGTCTTGAAACACACCATTTACGAAGACTGTAACCAATTGAGTATTTCCGAAGTGAAAAGTTTTTTGAAGTCAGGGACTGGAAAACAAACCGATAAAAAAGTAAAAGACCTCTTTTGACTTTTAGAAACCTAGCAAGACAAGAGAAAATTCACTTTATCTTCATTCATGAACTGACTACAAAATGAATGAATGGTCGACAGATGGTGTAATAAAGAGATGAAATGCTGAATCATTCCTAGTTTTTCTCGAAAGTTACTAATTAAAAAGGGTACCTTACAAGCCGTTCTCACTATGAGAAACGGTTTTTTGTTGTCCAAAAATTTACAAATCTAATCTGTCATTTACAAAGACTTAACAAGAAGTTGGCTTAAAAACCATATCTGCTTGGTAAGATTTGGTTGTTGAAAGAAAACAACCTTTATGAAAAAAAGGATGCTTTTTTTACAACTATCTACATATAACTGAGGAGGAATAAAACATGAATCATTTAAAAAAAGGATTAGTATCAACTTTATTAGCTGGAGTCTTGCTAGCCGGTTGTGGCGCAAAAGGCGAAGCAGTCCAACCAACACAGGTTGACTTAAATGCGTTGACGACTGAAGAAATTGAAACGAAAGCCAAAGAAGAAGGCAAAATCCAATCGGTCGGCATGCCAGATACCTGGGCGAACTGGGGTGAAACATGGGCTGAAATTGAAAAGAAGCATGGACTTACTCAAGCCGATACGGATATGAGTTCGGCCGAAGAAATTGCGTTATTCGAAGCTGAAAAAGAAAATGCCACAAAAGATATTGGGGATGTTGGTCAGTCATTTGGTCCAATTGCAGAAGATAAAGGCGTAACCCTTCCTTACAAGACGTCTTATTGGGAAGAAATTCCAGAATGGGCAAAAGACGATGATGGGGATTGGATTGTGGGGTATACAGGGACAATTTCTTTTATCACCAATACGAATGCGGTAAAAGAAGCACCAACGTCCTTTGCTGATATTCTAAAAGGTGATTACAAAGTGAGCATAGGAGATGTCAACGCTGCGACTCAAGCACAAAATGGGGTATTGGCAGCAGCAATTGCGAATGGTGGCGATGAAACCAATCTTGAACCAGGAATGGCCTTTTTCGCAGAATTAGCTAGTCAAGGCAGATTGGATATGGGCGATACGGATTTAGCTCGATTAGAAGCAGGTGAAATTGAAGTAGGGATTTTCTGGGATTTTAATGCCTTAAACTATGCAGATTCAATTGAAGCAAACAATCCAGATGCGGCTTTTTCCGTCACCATTCCACAAGATGGCACCGTTCAAAGTGGTTATGCGACCATTATCAATGCGTATGCGCCAAATCCTCATGCTGCAGCATTAGCAAGAGAATACATTTTATCGGATGAAGGCCAAATTAATTTAGCAAAAGGCTATGCGCGTCCAATTCGCGAATCCGTAAAACTACCAGCAGATGTGCAAGAAAAGTTGATTGCTACTGATCAATACGAAGCAGCTCAACCAATCAAAGACACAGCCGCCTGGGACAAAGCTGCAGCTGGATTAGGTCAAATATGGCAAGAAGAAGTCTTAACACAAGTAAAATAATCGAACAAGATGGGGGTGTCGAGACATGAATAAAGTCATTTTAGTCGTACTAGATGGCTTGAACGCTAAAACCGCTCATACGTATATGGGATTTCTAGAACATTTAATCGAAAACAACCAATGTGCATCATATACCGTAAAATCAGAATTACCAGCACAATCTAGACCGCTTTACGAGGTCATCCAAACAGGGGTACCCAGTTATTTGAATGGCATTGTTTCTAATGCCACGGTCAAACGCTCGAAAGAAACCAGTGTGTTTCAACTAGCTAAGTCTGCCGGTTTAAAAACCGGGGCGGCTAGTTACCATTGGGTGAGCGAGTTGTACAATAAAGCCCCCTTCGATTTCATGACCGACCGCATTCAATTGGATACAGCGCATACGATTCAAAATGGGTTGTTTTATTTTGAAGATCATTACCCGGACAATCATTTGATAGCGGATGGGGCCTATTTAATTAACGAAAAGCAAACCGATTATACCTTAATCCACTCGATGAATATTGATGATAGTGGCCATAAGTTTGGTTCACAAAGTAAAGAGTACGTTCAAGCAACGGTCAAAATAGATGCTATCTTAGCCAATTATCTGATGGATTGGCTAGTGAAAGGCTATCAAGTTGTCGTGACTGCCGATCATGGCATGAATGACTACTGCACACATAATGGCGTAACAGATGATGAACGACAGGTTCCTTTGTACATCTTTTCAGATAAAGTCACTACTGGCGATTACCGAGAAACGCTTGTGCCGCAATTGCAACTGGCTCCTTTAATGTGTCACTTGTTGGAAATTGAAAAAAGTGCCGCCATGCAGGAATTGACGTTTATCTAAGGGGGAACAAAGTTATGACCATCAAAAAAAAGAATGGCATTTATTTATTATTTTTACTACCGTTTATGGTATTAATTATCTTATTCGAAATTTTCCCCTTGCTGAGCATTTTGATCAATAGCGTTTCGCCAATTGGAACAAGCGGCTTTACACTCACTCATTTTACAAGTATTTTTGCCAGCGACTATTATCGGATGTCCATTTTCAATAGTCTGATGATTGCTGTCTGGTCTTCTGTGATTGGCTTATCGGTTGCTGTTTTGGGGGCATACGCTATCCATCACGCGACACCTAAAGTGAAACGATTTTTTATCAATTTGATCAATATGGCTTCAAATTTCCAAGGCATCCAGTTGGCTTTTGCCTTTATTATTTTGTTGGGAAATGCAGGGGTGTTGGTACTAATTGGTCAACAAATGAACATTAATTTTCTGGCAAACTTTGATGTCTATTCCAGTACAGGCATACTGATGACGTTCATTTATTTCCAGATACCGTTAGCAACATTATTGCTGTATCCGTCATTTGATGCGATTCACCAAGAATACAAAGAAGCGGCGATGCTATTAAATGCTTCTAAGTTTAGTTTTTGGATGCGTGTCGGTATTCCCATTGTTTTGCCAAGTCTATTTGGTACTTTTTCAGTGCTCTTTTCCAATGCATTAGCGGCTTACGCGACACCGTACGCTTTAATGGGCAACAATTATGCACTCTTACCGATTCGGATTTCAGCTATGTTTACGGGAGATGTTGTGCAGCAAGTTGAATTAGGGAGTGCTTTATCCGTCATCTTGTTGTTGTTAATGAGCGTGATGACGGTCATCAGTACGAATGTATTAAAAAAAATGAAGAAGGAAGGGTAATATGCAGAAAAATCATCCATGGTTCAGCAATGCCATTCTTTTTATTCTCTCATTTATTTTACTGTTGCCACTGATTGGAACACTAGTAAATTCGATTTTCAGAGACTTTACGAGCATCGTACCAAAAGGCTTTACGTTATCCTTTTATACGCAATTGTTTACAGGCGACAATCAACTGTTACCCGTGTTGTTGCGGACGTTAGTGATTGCAATAGTGCCAACGGTTATCTTACTTGTTCTCTTGCTTTTAGCGATGTACGCCGTGCAAGTTTATTTTCCGAAATTAGACAAATACTTAGATATTTTATCCAAAATTCCTTATGGGATCCAGGGTGTCATTTTAGCGGTTAGTATTCTTTCGTTGTATACAAGTGGTGGAGGCATCTTATCTAACCGGATTCTGCTGTTGATTTGTGCCTACAGCATCATCATTTTGCCTTATATGTATCAAGGAATTAAGAATGCCTTGTTAACCATTGAGGTCATTCCTATTTTGGAAGCTGCTGAAATTCTAGGGGCTAACAAAGTGTATGCTTATTTTAGAATTGTGGTGCCGAGTATGATGAAGGGATTGTTTGCAACGATGTTGTTGTCAACGGGGATTCTATTTGGCGATTTTGTCTTGGTCAATATTTTAGCCGGTAGCTATTACAAAACAATGGGCATTTATTTGAATGAAATAAGAGGCTCGTCTGGACATGCAGCTAGTGCCGTTTCAGTGGTAATGTTCCTTGTAATGCTGGTGTTGTCTTTTGGCGTCAATCACTTAAACAAAGAACCTAAACCCAAACGAAAAAAACAAGTGAAAGTCTCTAAAACGAAACAGCTAGTGGAAAAGGAGCGAGTTGGAAATGAGTTATATCGAGTTTAAGAACATTCAAAAATCATATGATGGAGAAAATATGATTTTAAAAGACTTATCTTTGTCTGTTGAAGAAGGACACCTCGTTACGTTGTTGGGTCCTTCTGGCTGTGGAAAGTCAACGCTGCTTCGTTCATTAGCTGGCTTTGAACGATTAGACGGGGGTACGATAAGCATCAATGGCAAAGACATCACCAATTTGCCACCGGGTAAGCGTGAGATTGGCATGGTTTTTCAACAATACTCCCTATTTCCTAATATGACAGTTGAAGAAAATATTGCGTTTGGCTTAAAAATGCAAAAACAAAATAAAGCGATCATTAAAGAAAAAGTCGCTCAGATGATTGAGATTGTCAATTTAAGCGGCAAAGAAAAAAAGTACCCTAAAGAATTATCGGGTGGGCAAAAACAACGAGTGGCGCTAGCACGAGCCATTGTTAATGAACCAAAAGTATTGTTGCTGGATGAACCTTTATCGGCTATCGATGCCCAATTGCGTAAAAGTTTGCAAAAGCAAATTCAGCGGATTCAAAAAGAACTGAATATTACCACGATTTTTGTGACGCATGATCAGGATGAAGCCATGATCCTATCCGATGTGGTCCATGTGATGAATGATGGCAAAGTGGAACAGTCTGGCAAACCTACTGAGGTTTACACGCACCCTAAAACTCATTTCGTCGCTTCTTTTATGGGCAACTACAATATCTTATCGCCTGAACAATTTCACCAATTTTCAAGTCAACGCATCGGCGCTAGCATAGCTATCCGGCCAGAAGTGATTGATTCATCTCGTATGCCATTTGAATTCGATGAAGAACGCTACAGTCTTCAAGGAAAGATAGTTGATCAATCAACTAGTGGCAATATTTTAAGTTATTATGTCGATTGTGCAGGCATAAAACTGCGAGTAGATGAACTGTATCGTTCGTTTAACTTATTTAAAATTGGCGAGGACGTTCATCTGAGTTTTGAAAAACGCAATTGTCTTGAAGTTTAATAAGATTGCAGGTAAAGTAGAGTTTAAAGAGCGCTATGAATGAAAAAGTGGAGGTGAGGGTTTTATGATTAGGTACGATCAACATATGCACACGTATTTTTCACCCGATTCATCTGAAACCTTGGAAGCGTATCTAGATCAAACAACGGGTCCAATCGTGACGACTGAACACTTGGATTTTAACGACCTTTTTATGGGCGGGGAAGATACTATTTTGGATTATGAAAAGTATCGTAAAACAATTGACCAGCTGAATACAAACTACAATCACCGCATTCGTAAAGGCATTGAAATTGGCTACACCAAAGATTCTCATGCTCAAATTCTAGACTACCTAAAAGATAAAGAGTTTGATGTGCAACTATTGAGTGTGCATCAAAATGGCGAATACGACTTTTTACAACCGATTGTCAAAGAAAAGAATGTTCAAGACGTGATGAACGAGTATTTTCCTTTGTTATTGGAAGCATTGGAACAATTCCAAACGGCGAATGTCTTAACACACTTTGATTATGGCATTCGGTTGTCTGACGTTTCTGTAGATGAATTACAAGAACACCAAGCGATCTTGAAAAATGTTTTGCGAAAAGTTATCGATAAAGAGATGGCCTTCGAATTAAATACGCGCAGCATGTATCAATACGGCAATGTAGCGTTGTATGAACAAATGATCAAATGGTATCTGGAATTAGGCGGGAAATCTTTCTCACTAGGCTCAGATGCCCATTCTACTGATTATTATGGTTATCATTTTGAAGACGCGATTACGTTATTAGAAGAGCAAGGTGTTTCATCGGTTACGATTTTTGAAAAGCAACAACCAACCCAACTGCCTTTGAATACATTTAAGCAATAAAACTTTGTTTATGTGGCTTATGCTAACTAATTTTAAGGTACGATAAGGAAGAACTGCTAGGTCTAGCAGTTCTTTTTATTGGAATAAGGCATAATTAGCTGAGTTAGTATGGATTGTTCACCTGTTTTAAACGTTTAATCAGGTTCTACCTATGACTTACCTGCTAAATCGATGAGTAGAGACAGTTTTTACTGCAACTCATTCAAAATCAAATCAAAATGAATGAGTTGAGGGCTTCACTCCGCTAACTGCTCGCTTTCTGTTGGGGAATCGATGAGTTGCTAAGGTTTTACTGCCCACTCGTCGATTTCAAATTTTTTTGTTAACGATTCATTGTTTTTGAGTGCAATAAGGAAGAACTGCTAGGTCTAGCAGTTCAAACATATTGGAATAAGGCATAATTAGCTACTATAGTATGGATTGTTCACCTGTTTTGAACGTTTAATCAGGTTCTACCTATGGCTTACCTGCTAAATCGATGAGTAGAGACAGATTTTACTGCAACTCATTCAAAATCAAATCAAAATGAATGAGTTGAGGGCTTCACTCCGCTAACTGCTCGCTTTCTGTTGGGAAATCGATGAGTTGCTAAGGTTTTACTGCCCACTCGTCGATTTTAAGCTTTTTTGTTAATGATTCATTGTTTTTGAAGTACGATAAGGAAGAACTGCTAGGTCTAGCAGTTCTTTTTATTGGAATAAGGCATAATTAGCTGAGTTAGTATGGATTGTTCACCTGTTTTAAATGTTTAATCAGGTTCTACCTATGGCTTGCCTGCTAAATCGATGAGTAGAGACAGTTTTTACTGCAACTCATTCAAAATCAAATCAAAATGAATGAGTTGAGGGCTTCACTCCGCTAACTGCTCGCTTTCTGTTGGGGAATCGATGAGTTGCTAAGTTTTTACTGCCCACTCGTCGATTTCAAGCTTTTTTGTTAACGATTCATTGTTTTTGAAGTGCAATAAGGAAGAACTGCTAGGTCTAGCAGTTCTTTTTATTAGAATAAGGCATAATTAGCTACTATAGTATGGATTGTTCACCTGTTTTAAACGTTTAATCAGGTTCTACCTATGGCTTACCTGCTAAATCGATGAGTAGAGACAGATTTTACTGCAACTCATTCAAAATCAAATCAAAATGAATGAGTTGAGGGCTTCACTCCGCTAACTGCTCGCTTTCTGTTGGGGAATCGATGAGTTGCTAAGGTTTTACTGCCCACTCGTCGATTTCAAATTTTTTTGTTAACGATTCATTGTTTTTGAAGTGCAATAAGGAAGAACTGCTAGGTCTAGCAGTTCTTTTTATTAGAATAAGGCATAATTAGCTACTATAGTATGGATTGTTCACCTGTTTTAAACGTTTAATCAGGTTCTACCTATGGCTTACCTGCTAAATCGATGAGTAGAGACAGATTTTACTGCAACTCATTCAAAATCAAATCAAAATGAATGAGTTGAGGGCTTCACTCCGCTAACTGCTCGCTTTCTGTTGGGGAATCGATGAGTTGCTAAGTTTTTACTGCCCACTCGTCGATTTCAAGCTTTTTTGTTAATGATTCATTGTTTTTGGAGTGCAATAAGGAAGAACTGCTAGATCTAGCAGTTCAAACATATTGGAATAAGGCATAATTAGCTACTATAGTATGGATTGTTCACCTGTTTTAAATGTTTAATCAGGTTCTACCTATGGCTTACCTGCTAAATCGATGAGTAGAGACAGTTTTTACTGCAACTCATTCAAAATCAAATCAAAATGAATGAGTTGGAGATTTCACTCCGCTAACTGCTCGCTTTCTGTTGGGGAATCGATGAGTTGCTAAGTTTTTACTGCCCACTCGTCGATTTTAAGCTTTTTTGTTAACGATTCATTGTTTTTGAGTGCAATAAGGAAGAACTGCTAGGTCTAGCAGTTCAAACATATTGGAATAAGTCATAATTAGCTACTATAGTATGGATTGTTCACCTGTTTTAAATGTTTAATCAGGTTCTACCTATGGCTTACCTGCTAAATCGATGAGTAGAGACAGTTTTTACTGCAACTCATTCAAAATCAAATCAAAATGAATGAGTTGGAGATTTCACTCCGCTAACTGCTCGCTTTCTGTTGGGGAATCGATGAGTTGCTAAGTTTTTACTGCCCACTCGTCGATTTTAAGCTTTTTTGTTAATCGTTTTTTTGGCTAATAAAATAACTAGTTTTTATTTAAATGCGTATTTATCTTATAACGGTATGTTAGTTTATAGGAGGTATGTCATGATATATAATAAACGATCTAAACCTATTTCGTTGGTGATTATGGAGTCTTTAGCGCGAAGAACAACATTATCCAAAAAAGATACGCATTACCTGAATAGTTTGCAAAAGGGGTTTGAAGGTGAATTGGCATTCGACCGTATGGCAGCGAAGTTGGGGGCAGGCTGTACGGTCATAAATGATTTGTTGCTGCAACCAAAAATGTCAAATGCTTTCCAAATTGATTCACTGGTATTAATAGGACAGACTGTTTATTTGTATGAAATAAAAAATTATAGCGGCGAGTATTGTTATGGTCCAGAAATGCTTTTGAAAAAACCTGATTTTGAGGTAAGTAACCCATTGATTCAAATGCAAAGCTCTAAAAATAAGCTCAAAATATTCTTGAGAGAGCTGGGCTATACTTTAAAAGTTAAGGCATACGTAGTATACGTTCATCCAGAATTCACTTTATTTCATGCGCCAGAAAATGAGGCTATCTTGCTGCCGACACAGTTAAAAAGTCACTTTGCCAAATTAAATAAAGAGACTGAATTGCTAGCAGAATCAGCTCATCGCTTTGTCGAAACCCTCATGTTGTATAAAATAGAATCAACACCCTTTGTCGAGGATATCCCAAAATATGATTTTAATACCCTTAAAAAAGGCGTTCGCTGTGAGTCTTGTGGTTCATTTGATTTAGTCAATTATCGCCAAAATTACCAATGCTACGACTGTAGTTACAAAAATACATTTCATTCTGCAATTTTAAATACGATCAAAGAGTATCAACAACTTTTTCCGGATAGCAAGCTTTCAACACGAATAATCTATCGTTGGTGCAACGAAACAGCTTCGAAAAATCGTATTAAGACAGCACTTAATTCACTTTGTAGACAATAAAAACGGGAATAATCGTAAGATTTCAAGCAAATTTGGATGAGTAGTAAGCTATTTTAGTGGTACTCATCCAAAATTGCACAGAAGTCGATGAGTACAGACTTATAGCTTAGCAACTCATTGATTTCTAAGTTAAAATCAATGAGTGAACTAGTTTTTGCCGTATACTCATCGATTAAGGCCTTTTTATAATATTAAAAACCACTTTGATTCTCTAATGGTTTAAAAATACTAAAAGGTAGAAGAGCCTTGAGCCGCCCCCCGAAAGTTAGACCTAAAAAATCTAAACTTAGGGGGTCGGCTCAAGATAAGGTATATTAAATGGACGGTAGGATGTTTTTGTTCATTTTGTCCCAAAATGGATGAGTAGCTAGTTTTTTTAGGTTCACTCATTCAAAATAGTAAAAAACCCAATGAGTTGCCGATGAACTTCCAGCAACTCATTGGGTTTTAAGTTAAAATGGATGAGTAGAGTAGTTTTCGCCGTCAACTCGTCCATTACACGCTATTTCTAGCAATAATCGTGACCCATAGCAGGATAAAAAAGACTTAAACGCTAATAACAGAAATAAAAAAAGAAATAAGGTAAAGACAATCGTGGTTAGAGCAGCAAGTGCATGTTTTAAGGGATTGCTTAGCACTTAAGTTGTTTAAAACACATAGATTAACCTGTTTTTGACCATTTTGTCCCAAAATGAGTTTCTGATATTCTTTGATTTTAAGCGTGCATATCGACCAGTTGAGCCTGTTTTTTTTTTAACTTATCTATAAAAATACTGAAACCTCCCAGTCGATGATTTTATTTCATCGACTGGGAGGTTTTTAGTTTGAAACAGACCAGTTGTATGTTGTTTATCAATGACTCGGACGTAATCAGCTTTTTAGGCAATCGATTTACGCAAAAAATAGGTGTCAGTGAATTTTCTATCACTGACACCGTCATTAATCCTGTTCTATTGTAATTAGTCTGATGATCATTACGCATTCAAGAAGTAGAGCTAGATCCGATTGACTCCAGTCTTAATAGCAGCTTCTTTTACGGCTTCAGCAACAGCTGGGCAGACTCGTGGGTCTAAGGCGTCAGGAATCACATAGTCGGCCTTCAATTCCTCCGTAGAGACAAGAGCAGCAATCGCATTAGAGGCAGCGACTTTCATGTCTTCATTGATATCAGAAGCTCTGACACTTAATGCTCCTTTGAAAACGCCAGGAAACGCAAGGACGTTATTAACTTGATTAGGGAAATCACTGCGCCCAGTTCCAATGACAGCCACTCCAGCTTTAATAGCTAAGTCTGGCATAATCTCAGGGACGGGATTAGCCATCGCAAAGACAACCGGATCTGGATTCATCATCTGAATCATTTCACTAGTTAGAATATTGGCTGCAGAGACACCAACAAAAATATCAGCATCTTTTAAAGCCGCGGTTAAGTCACCCTGTTGATTGGTTAAATTAGTGACCGTTGTCATGTGTTGTTGTTCAGCGCTCAAATTAGGCGTGTCACTGGTTAAAATCCCACTTTTATCGGTTAAGATCAGATCCTGCACTCCGAAGTTTAAAAGATGCTTTGCGACAGCAATCCCCGCAGAACCGGCTCCATTGACGACTACTTTACTCGTTTCAAAGGTTTTATTCACCAATTTTAGTGCGTTGATTAAACCAGCTACAACAACTATGGCCGTTCCGTGTTGATCATCGTGGAAAACCGGAATATCTAGCGAAGCTTTTAAACGGCGTTCAATCTCAAAACATTCAGGAGCGGCAATGTCTTCTAGATTGATGCCACCAAAACTGCCGCTGATCTGTTCGATGGTCTGAACAATGACATTGCTATCTTTTGATTGAATCGAAATTGGGAAAGCATCTATACCGGCGAATTCTTTAAATAAAATACACTTGCCTTCCATCACCGGCATCGCAGCTGCTGGCCCAATAGCTCCCAAACCAAGTACGGCGGTTCCATTGGTAATGACCGCCACTAAATTGTTTTTGCGGGTCAATTCATAAGCTTTATCCGGTTCTTGTTCAATCACCAAGCAAGCCTCAGCTACCCCGGGAGTATAAGCCAAGGCCAAATCTTCACGAGTGTTGATTGAGACTCGACTGATGACTTCGATTTTACCGTTCCACTCATAGTGCTTTCTTAGAGCTTCTTTTTTATTATCCATGATAAATCCCCTTTACTCTTCAAATGAGAAGCGATAATCCGTTAATCCAGCATCATCACGAATCGCAATCAGTTCCTTTTGAACAGGTTCATTGACTGGCAGACCCGTTTTTTTGCGTTTTTGCCAAATTAAATATTCTTTTTCACCGGCTGTATAGATGCGTTCAGCACCAGGAGCTTTTTCAGCTGCTCTTAGTTCACGCATGATGTCACCAGTCGTTTTCTTAAAGCTTTCTAATCCCATAAAGGCTTCCGTATCAATTGCAATGAAGAAATGACCTAAATGAAATTTTATTTTTTCACCTTGTTCTCCAATACCGGATAATAAACTTAAAAAATTGCCTTGCTGTAAAGCAGAAGAAAGAACTTCGACGATTGTGGCGTAGCCGTAACCTTTATACCCAGAAAGCTCTTCTCCAATGCCACCCAGTGGAGCTAAAGCGGCTTGGCCAGATTGGAGCGCTTTTAAAATTTCTGAAGAATCAGTCATTGCAGAGCCGTCATGGCTGATGACTGTGCCAGCAGGGGTATCTTTTCCTTCGCGTTCATATAGTTCGATACGTCCTCGTTGAATAATGGAAGTAGCACAGTCTAGTGAGAATGGGAATTCTTCATCTGTTGGGAAACTAACGGTTAAGGGATTCGTGCCTAGTTTATTTTGTACGCTAAATGTCGGAGCGATAGAGGGGCGAGCATTCGTGCCACTCATGCCGATGCATCCGGCGGCAGCAGCCATATCGGTATAGTAACCAGCAATGCCATAATGGCTGGAATTTCGTACAGCAACCATGCCCATGCCGTATTGCTTGGCTTTATCAATCGCCATTTGCATGGAACGGTGTGCAATGACTTGTCCCATCCCATCGTGTCCATCAACAACAGCAGTCGTAGCTGTTTCCCGTACGATTTCAAATTCCGTTACTGGGCTTTGGATACCCGCTTTAATCCGATCAACATAAATTGGTTTAAAGCGATTGACCCCGTGACTCTCGATCCCTTTTTTATCAGATTGCAATAAAACATCTGTACAAATTTTAGCATCTGCTTCAGGTACCCCATAAGCCATAAAAGCTTTTTCTACAAATTCGGTCAAAAATTCCCATTCTACAAAACTAGTCATCCTAACTTCCTCCTCAAAATAATTTTGTTGACAAAATAAACCGCTCAAAGTAAGCGCTTACTCCGTTGCTTGAAGTTTATCATATAACAGTCGTAAACTCAATTATAGTAACGTCTAATGGTAAGAGGAAAATTGAATTAGACTTTCTTTTAATGTAGCAGAATTGTTTTATTGATTGAGAAAAAACTTTTTTTGCTAAACTAAATTTATAAGCATAAGTAGTAAAGGACGACTAAATGGATGTCAAAATAAGGTGTCTTAAAAAGGCGTATTAGAATGAACAGAATCATTGCTTATACTAGTGCATCAAACCAATTATATGATGTAGTCCATTTGGATCAAGTTGGTGAAATTTACAAGCAGCAAGATAAAAAAAGTTGATATCTGAACAAGCTAAAATGACTATCTAGGAAAATGAAGAAGGAACACCTAATGAACGATTGCGTAACCAACTAAAACCAATTATTATTCTAGTAAAATACCACAAGATGGCTGTAATTCTAGTAAAGGGTTAGGTTTTTTCTTTTATTAAATCAGATTCTACCAATTATTATTTTGGAATTGTATATGAGTAAGGAGAATAGTTTGAATTCTTGAGTAGCGGTGCTCTACTTAACCATTCGACAAAGAAACCGGGGCAAACTAAGAGCTAGCAGCGCTCTAGTTCACATTTTCATAGGAATATGAAATAGAATCGTTAGCTAGAACGGCACTAGCTAACGAATACTGAAAGAATCCTCAATCAATTAGTCGCTAGCAGCGCTCTACCTCATAAAAGCCTGAAAAAGCGCGTTTGAATTCTTGAGTAGCGGTGCTCTACTTAACCATACGACAAAGAAACCGGAGCGGGATAGGAGCTAGCAGCGCTCTAGTTCACACTTCCATAGGAATACAAAAAAGAATCGTTAGCCAGAGCGGCACTAGCTAACGAATACTGAAAGAATCCTCAATCAACTAGTCGCTAGCAGCGCTCTAGTTCACACTACCATAAGAATACAAAAAAGAATCGTTAGCTAGAACGGCACTAGCTAACGAATACTGAAAGAATCCTCAATCAACTAGTCGCTAGCAGCGCTCTACCTCACATTTCCATAAGAATACAAAAAAGAATCGTTAGCCAGAGCGGCACTAGCTAACGAATACTGAAAGAATCCTCAATCAACTAGTCGCTAGCAGCGCTCTAGTTCACACTACCATAAGAATACAAAAAAGAATCGTTAGCTAGAACGGCACTAGCTAACGAATACTGAAAGAATCCTCAATCAACTAGTCGCTAGCAGCGCTCTACCTCACACTTCCATAAGAATACAAAAAAGAATCGTTAGCTAGAACGGCACTAGCTAACGAATACTGAAAGAGTCCTCAATCAATTAGTCGCTAGCAGCGCTGTACCTCATAAAAGGCTGGAAAAACGCGTTTGAATTCTTGAGTAGCGGTGCTCTACTTAACCATTCGACAAAGAAACCGGGGCAAACTAAGAGCTAGCAGCGTCATAGTTCACACTTCCATAAGAATACAAAAAAGAATCGTTAGCTAGAACGGCACTAGCTAACGAATACTGAACGAGTCCTCAATCAATTAGTCGCTAGCAGCGTTCTACCTCATAAAAGGCTGGAAAAACGCATTTGAATGGTGAACTAGCGGCGCTCTACTTAACCATTCGACAAAGAAACCGGGGTGAACTAAGAGCTAGCAGTGCTCTAGTTCACACTTCCATAAGAATACAAAATAGAATCGTTAGCTAGAGCGGCACTAGCTAACGAATACTGAAAGAATCCTCAATCAATTAGTCGCTAGCAGCGTTCTAGTTCACACTTCCATAAGAATACAAAATAGAATCGTTAGCCAGAACGGCACTAGCTAATGATTATTGAAAGAGTCCTCAACCAATTAGTCGCTAGCAGCGCTCTAACTAGTATTGATACCTAGGAATGGGTTTGCATTATGAAGTAGTTTGTTAGTTTATTGGATATTTTTCGAATTCGAAAAATTCACTGCTTTTATTTGAATAGAAAAACAATAAGGATTGCGTATATTACTGAATAAGAAAGAAAATAAAAAGGGAGTGAGAGAATGGCTTTTAAAGAGAGGGATAAACCTTTTAGGCTGCTGATGATGGAGTCTTTAGCACATAGAATGGACTTATCGAGAGAAGATCGTAGTAAGTATGCGAGCTGGGTCAAAGGGTATAATGGAGAAGTTGAGTTTGATTCTATAATGGAACAATTGAAATGCGAGAATTTAGTTTTAAATGATTTGTATTTGAATGTGAGAGGGAAAAGGTTTCAAATTGACACATTGTTAATTACTGCAAAGAATCTTTATATCTATGAAGTGAAAAATTTTGCAGGTGAATATTATTACGAAAATGAAAAAATGTATTTTGGAAGAACTAAAAAAGAGGTGTTCGATCCACTCTATCAAATCAATCATGCGGAGTCGGCATTGCGACAACTATTAGACCAAATGGGATACAATTTGGGCATCAAAAAGTTTATTGTTTTTGTGAACCGCAACTTTACTTTATTTCAAGCACCACTAAATAGCGGGATGGTGTTACCAGGAATGTTAACCTCACACTTTTCAATGATTAATGACATCTCTGATAGGCTAAATCAGACCCATTTCCGTTTTGCAAAAGAAATTAAACCAATGCATATGGAAGATTTTACTCTGCATAATGTGCCTTTTTATGAAGATAAATTGTTAAAGAAAGGCATCATTTGTTTTTATTGTGGTTCCTTCATAGACTGTTTTATCAACAATAGAACGTGTTTTTGTAAGTCCTGCAATAAAAAAGAATTGATTTCAAAAACCGTTATCCGTCATGCGCAAGAATACAAGCGATTATTTCCAGAGCAAAGAATTACGACCTCAGCTATTGCTAAATGGTGTGATCATCAGGTAGCGCCTAGTCGAATTAGGTATATTTTTAATCAGCAGCTAATAGCTAAAGGGACAGGTAGATGGAGGTATTACGAATTCAGCAGCTAGTTGTTTTGAACAGTAATCGTAATCTGGGCTATCAAAAATTAAAAGCATGAAAATAGAACAGAATAATCTCGTCTTGTCTAAGCTATTTTGTTGAATAGAAAAACAACATTTGGTATAGTGAATTTAACAGAAAACAACCCTCAAAGTATATTAGAATGCCATTCTTTTTCAACGATAAGAAGGTCCTTTATGAAAATTCCCTATCCTATTTCCTTAAAAAAGAAAGGAGTGCATAGAGTTAGTTTGATGAATAGCTCTATGAAAAAAGATGAAGAAATGGTTACTGATTTTTCCATTATTTTTAATGGCTTGTTCTCAGATGGATGAAACACAAGACGTTCCTCAAAATGAGTCAATGACATCTCAATCAGAAGCAACCAGTTCAGAAAGCACCTCCTCTCAAAAAGCAATAGAGACAATGAAACTAGCAGTAGTAGAGGCTTATCCAAATTTAGTATTTGAGAAACCATTAGATTATACGACCTTGAATAGTCAAGGCAACATTGCGTTTGTAGTGGAACAAACTGGGTTCATTTACTATTTTGAAGATCAAGCAGAGGTGAAAGAAAAGACTCTTTTTATTGATTTAAGTAGTAAAATCAGTGCAGAAGGAAATGAGATGGGACTCTTAGGATTGGCATTTCATCCCGAATTTGAACAAAATGGTTATTTTTTTGTGAATTACACTTCAGAGGACGGAACCGTCATTGCAAGATTTGAGGCTGATCCAGAAACGCTTGAAGTAAAAATGGAAACAGAATCGATTGTGCTAACTTTTCCTCAACCGTATGCTAATCATAATGGCGGACAGCTAGTCTTTGGTCCAGATGGTTATTTGTATATTGGTGTTGGCGATGGTGGAGGAAGCGGAGATCCAGACTTTAATGCACAAGACTTAACCGAACTTTATGGCAAATTGTTGCGCATCGATGTTGATCAAGCGAGCAATGGAAAGGCCTATGGAATACCAGCAGATAATCCGTTTGCGGACAATAAAGAAGGCAATCGAGAAGAAATTTATGCCTACGGTTTGCGTAATCCTTGGCGCTTTAGCTTTGATCCAAAAAATGAGCGACTTTGGTTAGCTGATGTTGGTCAAAATAAAATAGAAGAAATCAATTGGATTGAGAGCGGTCAGAACTACGGCTGGAACATAAAAGAAGGCACAAGTGAGTTTAATTCAGATAGTTCAGTAGATTCCACTGAACTCATCAATCCCATTTTTGAGTATCTGCATTCAGAAGGAGAGTCTATCACCGGTGGGTTTGTCTATTACGGAAATGAAAACCCAGACCTAACAGGCAGCTATATTTATGGTGATTTTATTTCTGGCAAGATTTGGGCATTAACAAAACCTGATGCAACAACAGCGGCTGAAAATGTTGAACTAGTGGATACTGACTTAATGATTTCATCATTTGGTGTAACTCAAGATGGAGAATTAGTAATAATTGATTACAGTGGAAAGTTGTACAGATTAGAAGAAAAATAAAATGAAACAAGGTAGGAAAGCCTCTTATTTTATAAAAAGGGGCTTTTTTTGATTTATCAAAAATCAGCTTCATAGTTTATTCGGTGTAATTTGGATAAATTTGGATTTTTTTCGTCCAGAGAAAGGCAAACCAGAATATCGAGCATATCTAAATAGTAATTATCTAAATAGTAATAACGAATAGGAACGAAAATTAGATTAGAAACTATGAGCGCCTATCACGTGGTGTGGGCAATGAGATTAACTATTTTTCCCAAGAAAAAGCTTTGAAATAGATAGTATTAGAGAGAACAAACAAAGGGAAAGAAATATAAAAAGCGAGTTAAAATCACCTTAGAGATTACCAACAAATGAAATAAATCACTAGTATATTCAGAAAATAAAAGGTATGATAAAATCGATGAAGGTCTGAATTTTTATATAATGTAACCGCTTAAAAATGCGTTGGACCTTTATTGCTAACTGAAGGAATAAAAAAGTATCAGGAGGGAAATGGATGAAAGCTTTAGAACAATTTTCAGAGTATTTCAGTGGATATATAGAAGATCAAGAAGTCGTATTGTATTATGCAGATACTAGAGAATTAGCTCATACTTATGAATTTGAAATGGAAGAAGAAGCAAACACGTTTTACCAACTTTGTTTAAGAGTTGGCGAAATGGTAGAGGAAGTACCTGAAAACAAACGCGCATCAGCACACCAAGTTTTCATTAATGAAAGCTTAAAGAATGTAAACTATAAAGCCACTACTTATTAACATTATTTAACGTATTCAGACTGAAAAAATCCGAACGACACTTCTTATGAGTGCTGTATTCGGATTTTTTTTGTTGTCTAGAGGATGAGCAATTTCATTTTTGAAATCGGAAGCGAAACGGCGGCTTTTTAAAAGTAGACATAATCTCTTCGATGAAAGGATTTTCTTCACCCAGAACTTTTGTCAGCAACTCTTGCACTTTAAAATAAAGCAAATAATTTAGAAACCGTTGCAGGGAGTGGGGTTCTAAATAAACAGGTGTAGCAGTCTGCAATCTTTTTTGGATCACATTTAATTCTTTATCCAGCGGAGCTACTTCTATTAAATTAAAATCAGACATCACTCTTTTTTTGAACAATTGCTGAAGAGAATAAAGATTGATCACGCGTTCTAACTGATTCTCATAGCCTTTTTTGCCTAGATCGAAAGATAATTCATCCTGATTGCGAAAATGTAAAAATGTGAGCTTGGATTGGTTGCTTTTTATCGCAAAGAGAACATGGTGCATCGCGTACCAGCTGACTGCCGCATTAGTCGGTCCTTTTTCAGGGACGTAGACGATATCATTGTAGACATAAGGACAACATTTCTTGATACCAATGCTGCGTCCGATTAACTTGATGTATTGGTACGACACGAGATTGGATTCAAAATAACGGTTCATGATCTCAGTTGTCGTTTCCATTGATTTGATAGGATGTTGGTTCAAATAAAAGATAAGCGTATTAAATGGTGTTGATTTTACCTTACTAATGTCTTTGACATAGATGACTTTATTGGTTAGGACGATATGGTTGAATTCAAGACAGTTATCAGCGATGTCTTGCAGAGCTGTTTGGGTAAAATGAAGCGATTTTTGCTGACCTTTCTGAGAGTATTCAGTTGTTGATAGGAGTTCTTCACGCAATAGTGTGGCATCTTGAGTCAATCGTTGATTAACTTGATGATACGATGAGTGATTAAATTCCTTTTCCCACGTCTTATAAGTAGTCATCGCTTGAAACTGATCGAAATCCTTTACCATATAGCATTCCCCATTCCTAATTAGTGTCAAAAAAATATAATTACAGATGCATTGTAACCGATTTCACGAGAGAAATCTCGCTTTTTTACATTATGATAAAATTTTTATTGTTTTTTAATCAAATTTTAGTAATGTATCCTCGTAAATATGGCCATAGAGCTACAATTAGTGGATAAGAAGAACTTTTTCATGAAATAAAGTGCTGAACTTTTCAAACTATTTACCAAGAAATAATCGCATTTTTAGATTATTTGACACATTTAAAGCCATTATTTTTAGTGTGCTTGTGAAAAAATAAATTAAACAGACTCATTTTGCGTATGAACTCTGCATTTTTTCTTTTATTCAGCTGGTTTTGATCATTTTAAGACGTTGTCACAATAGAGTGTAAGAGATTATGCTATCAGTGTACAAGGCCTTGTAACACTCTATGAAGGAATGATCGAGATGATAAGAAAATTGTCTATTGAAAAGGAAACGGCTTTTTTTGAACGTCATAGCCGGATTGTATTTGGTGTGTTAAAAAGAGAGGGAATTCAGCGGACGCATCCAGATTACGATGATTTTGTGCAACAAGGTTTATTAAAGCTAGTAGAAGCGTATGAAACTTTCCCAGAAGATCCAGAAGAAGAGGCGTTTATCTATCCTTTTGGTGGCTTTGCATTCAAAAAAATTCAATGGCACGTAAGGGATTTACGCAGGAAAGAACAGCGCATGTCGTTAAACGAATCCGCTTGGCCAGCGTTAATGGAGGAAAACTACCCAGATAGACAATCCCACTTTGAAAATGAGTGCTTAGCAATGGACTTGTTCCAAAAGATGTTGGTGGTTTTGACGAAGAAAGAACAACTTTATTTAATAGATGCCGTCATTTACCGGCTTACTGTTACAGAGATTGCACAAAATAATCAAGTCAGTCGCAAGACGATTTACCAATGGCGGAAAAGCGTCATCACGAAATTGCAGCCTTTTCTTGTCCATTTAAAAGCAGTAGGGTAACACATAAAAGATTCAAAACGTTATTAGGGGTGTAAGCAGTCATGACAAACCTTACAAAAATAAAACACAGGAGGCTACACATTATGGCAAAAGAATGGAATAAAGGGTCAATCGCAGTTCACTTCGAAGATGCAGTGAACGAAAAAATTATCAAACGCAACTACGCAGATACGATTCAAGGCGTGACACCAGAACAAGTTGAAGGTTTTACCGCAGCGCTAGAAGCAGTCAGCACATTGCCAGCTTCATACACAGTGGTTGCTGAAGAATACCGCTACACCCGCTAATCTTAAAAGCAAGACGGTTAATCTAATAACCTAAAAATCAAAGGAGGAAAAAATAATGGCAAAATCACTAGAATTAAGATTCAATACAAGTTTAGGGAAAGCAAAAACAATGAGTGTGAAAGACCCAATTCTTAACCTAACACCCGAAAATGCTAAGTTGGCTATGGAAGACATCAGCGCTTTGAAACTGTTCCAAAGTGAAGGAGTCGACTCGTTTGCAACAGTCGTCGGCGCCCGCTACACTGAGCGAGTAGTAGAAGACATCTTTGAAGTAGAATAATCAAACAGATAAAAAAATAAACTTTTCCTTCGACAGGACTCTGGTCCGTGTCGAAGGATTTTTTTGTGTTTGTTAGTTGAAATAGGTGTTTTTATAGAACAAATCCTGTAGAATAGGAAGAATATAAAAAAAAGGGTGTGAAACAATGCCGAATAAACCAATCAAACAACTAATTTCGTGGTCAGCCGTTATAGTGATGATGGCAACCATCTTTTACCTGTCTTCACAACCAGCTAGCCAGTCTTTTAACTTGAGCCAGGATATGATTTATGTGACCATCCAAGTCGTTAAAGTTTCTCAACTACTGATGGTTGTCGTATTAGCCTATGCAGCGATAAAACTACTGAAGCACAAACAGATAAAAATTGGTTTAAAAGAGTTGATTCTCCTTATAGTGGTCCTCATCTTACTCTACAGTGTATCAGGCATCTTGCTTCGTTATTTCGCTCCGGTTGATTTGCATCATTTTGTTCGAAAAAATGCTCATTTCTTTATTTACTTGGTTTTAGGATTTTTGAGTAAAACGGCCTTAAAAAGCAACGGATACACGGGTTGGAAATCTTCTATTATGGCTGTTACCGGGTGTGTTTTATATGCTCTTTCCGATGAATTGCACCAGACAATTGTTCCTGGTAGAGGTGGGATGTTAAGTGACGTTGTTATTGATAGTGCTGGAGCGAGCATCGGAATTGTTGCCCAGAGTCTTTGGAACAAAATAAAAAAAGTTGTAGACCATAAAAAACTAGTCCAGACTTAAAAAAATACTCTTACTTGCCAAAACGAATTGTAAATCAGATTAAAGAAGAGTAACATAGGGATTAGTAAAAGATGAGGAGGAGATTTTTTGACAATCAATACAGACCTATTAACGCAATTTAAAACTCGATTTGAAGGAAATCGTGAAAACCAAGTAATTAAAGGAGCGATTGCTAAAGTTGGAATCAACATAGCTTCTTTAGACAATGACTTGCTTAGACGCCATCCTTTTTCTTTTTCACAAGAAACAAAACGTGGTGAGATGACCAACCAACAATCAAGTGGTCGCTGCTGGATGTTTGCAGCCTTAAATACCGCGCGTGTTGGAACAATGGAACGCTTAAATATGGAAACCTTTGAGTTTTCGCAAAACTATACCTTATTTTGGGATAAGTTAGAAAAAGCCAATTATTTCTTAGATAGTATTTTAGATACAGTAGAGGAAGCTCAAAATTCAAGGATTATTGCTCATTTATTGATGGATCCAGTTCAAGATGGCGGACAATGGGATATGTTCTCAGGTATTTTAGAAAAATACGGTGCAGTACCTAAATCAGTGATGCCAGAAACGTTCCATTCTTCTCATACAGCTATTTTAAATAAAATCTTAACCGCAAAATTACGTGAATTTGCGAGTGTCTTACGTGAAGGCCATAGAAATGGTGAAACAACAGAAGAACTGACAGCTAAAAAAGATGATATGCTGTACTTTATTTACAATGTATTGGTAAAAGCGCTCGGAGAAGTTCCTGAAAAATTTACTTATGATTACCGCGATAAAGACAATGAATTTCATCGTATCGCGAATAGCACACCACAAGAATTCTTTAAAACATACGTTGGTTGGGACTTAACGAGTTTAGTTAGCCTATTGAATGCTCCAACTGAAGATAAACCTTATGGCAAAGCGTATACGGTTAAATACTTGGGAACCGTTAAAGAAGGCCAACCGATTCGCTACATCAATACACCGATTGACGTCTTAAAAGATGCAGCAATCGCTTCTATCAAAGCCGGTGAACCCGTCTGGTTTGGTTGTGATGTTGGACAGATGTCTGAACGCGAAGCAGGCATTATGGACGAAAATACCTACCAGTACGACTTAACTCTTGGCGAAGGCTTGAAGATGACCAAAGCTCAGCGCTTGGATTATGGTGAAAGCTTATTAACGCATGCGATGGTTCTAGTTGGGGTCAACTTAGACAACGATGGAAAACCATTAACTTGGAAAGTCGAAAACAGCTGGGGCGATAAGCCTGGTAGAAAAGGCGTTTTCTCTATGAGTGACAAGTGGTTTGATGAGTTTACTTATCAAGTAGCGGTAGACAAGAAATACGTTGCAGAAAAATGGTTGAAAGCTTTAGATGAGCCAGTAATTGAATTGGAGCCTTGGGATCCAATGGGCTCATTGGCCATGGTTAAATAAACGAAAAAAGATTTAGAGAGCTAGTGAAAACTAACTCTCTTTTTTGTATGAATTTTTTAGGATCCCTCTTTGTTTGTTTCAAGGATCCCTTAGTTAGTATTAACAATCTACCAATTCCAGGTAAAATTTTTAGTGTTAGGAACAACATTAATCAAGGCCTTTTTTTGTTTTTTCGTAAGAGTTATTTTTTTTATTATTTAACTGTTTTTTTTGGCTGAGTACTGTATAGTAGCTATTAAGGGATAACGCCTGTTTTAGGCTATTAATTGTTATAAATAATTGGGAAAAATAGTTGACTCTTTTTTTTATTTTCCAACAGTTGGTCTATGTATTAAGTGTTGGTGAAAGATAACTAGTGTCATTCTGATTTTAAAACAATGGATAGTCACTCGTTAGCAAACTATCTTTTAATGAGAAGATTATCGGAAAACAAAAAATAAATGATACTCATAACTACATTTTAAAAAAAGGAAGAAGACTATGAAAAGTTGGTATAAAAAACATGTGAAAGATCTATTATCAGAAGAAAAAGGAATGACTCTCGTGGAGATATTGGCTTCTATTCTAATCCTATCCCTTGTTGTCACAACTTTTTTGTCTTTTTTTATCCAAGCTGCTAAAACAAATAATCAGACTGATACTGTAAATGAAGCAACGTTTATCGCACAAGAATCTATCGAGTTACTTACCTACTACTCGAAGACAAAGAGTGTGGAAGAAGCGCTGAAAATGATTGAGACTGAAAACGCTAAAGAGAAATCTGGATTTAAGGTTGAATCAAACATTTTCAAAAAGTCTGATGAAACACTCTATACGGGAACGGTGAATGTGTCTAAGGAAGGGAAAGCTTATGCTCAAATGGAAACGCGGCTGTCATTTGAAACAGCAAAAGAGATCAAATATTAATTTAAAAAGCGAATCAGGGATGACACTCATAGAACTATTGGCTAGTATTGCTTTACTTTCAGTGGTACTTGCATTAGCGGGAGCAGTACATATGTTTGGCCAAAAACAGTATATGACTCAATCTTATTCTGCTAACCAGTCAAATGATTATGCTTATACACTTTCTGTCATCTCCAGAGAAATTCGCAAAAATTCCTATGATTCCATAACCGTGTCAGAAAATGATGACGCGCTTTTTATTGACAAGGTGGAAACTTTTAGTAAAAAAGGATCAAAACTTTTAAAAAATAATACGCAGATTCTAGCAGAAGATGTGGAGAGTTTTATGGTTTCTTCAGATCCTGAAACGGAAAGCATAGAGATAGTATTAAAAAGTATGTCAGAAAAAAATAATCAATCTAAAGAATACCAAACGACGATTTATTTAAGAGAGTGAGTGGATAGGATGGGAATCAAGCAACTCCGAGAGGAAGAAAAAGGCAGTGGTTTAGTTTTAACATTAATGGTGCTTTTGGTGTTGTCTGTCTTAGGTATTGCCATTGGAACTCTTACGATCGGTAGTTATCGATTGAGTGATGCTACTCGTGATGATACATCCGCTTATTATGTGGCAGAAGCTGGAGCCGTTGCCGCTTATGAACAGATTCAGAGAGAAGTATTAAGTGCTTATAAAAACAATGAAACAGAAGGTGCTTTTTATAATCAGGTATCAACTATCCTTAGCTCAAAAAATGGTCAGTCGAGTATAAAATTTGATCAGCAATTAGGCAGCGAACCTACTGCAACAATCCGGACTGAAAAGGAAGACTCACAAAACTATAACATTCAGTCTACCGGAGAAATAGACGGAAAAGAGCGGACCGTTATGAAAAAAGTCACGGTGAATTGGGTTAATAAAAGTACTGGTGGGGGAGGAATGCCAAAACTTCCTGAAAATGCAGCTTTGTTAACGCAAGGTGGCATGGAATTGAGAAACGGTACTTTGGTAGGGGATTTACATACCAATTCAGTATTAAAGGATTCCGTCAAAATTTCAGGAGGTAAGAATTCTAAAGGGGATACTTTGTATTATCCTAGTAGTACGACTGCTGAAAACTTAATCAATAGAGAATACGATTGGAAGTGGATTAAAAATTATGTAGCTAGAGAAAAAAATATTGATTTTAAAGTTTATGAAAACTTGTTGAAACAAGTTAAAGTACCCACTGATAATACGATAGACTTTAAAAAATTACCGGATAAAATAATTAAAAAAAATGAGAATGAACAGTATAAGGTTCAAGATAATGGGAATTTGTTTCTAAACAATTATTTACTTAATACCTATAAGCTTGAGGTTTATGACAATATTTCTTTTAATAAGATAATAGTTGAGTCTGGAAAAAAGTTAACTATTGACCCTATGGGAGGAAACCACACGATTTTAGTGAACGATTTATCAATTAGTTCAGGTGATATTGATATTGTTGGAAAAGGGACAATCACATTTTTAGTGAACAATTTATCAATTAGTTCAGGGAGTCTTAATGTTGTAGAAGAAGGCAAAATTACATTTTTAGTGAATAATTTAATATTTACTTCAAGTAATCTCGATATTATTGGTGAAGGAATAATTAGATTGGTTGTAGCAAATACAATCAATTTTAATCAGAATTCATACATCAATGCCTCTGGAATAAGCAAACAATTCTTATTGATATTTACAGGTCCTAATCCAAATTTTACGAATATTAACAAGATGAACGCTAATGTGATATCCATCGGAAATGAGAAACCAGTAGATCTCAATAATACCACTATAAATGGCGTATTTCTGACGGATAACAAAGAAATTATTTTGTCAGGTGGCAACTGGAATAGACCTTCCAACGTAATACTTATTGCACCAAAATCAGCTGTCACTTTAACTGGAAGTTATCTTATGAACGGTACGGTTATTGCAGAAAAATTCAAAATGCTTGGTGATGCAAAACTAACTTATACAAAAATTGTCACGACCGGTTTCCCATTCGGCTCATCAGTTACTGTTACTGCTCCATCATCGGAAGACATTATAACCTCAGGAACAATCATTGAAGATTAGCAGAAAGGTGAGAGAATATGGCAGATTTCGAGAAGAAAAAATTAGGAGATTTATTAAAAGAAGCGGGACTTGTAACGGAACTGCAGATTGTAGAAGCACTCAGCTTGAAAAAGCAGGATCAAAAATTAGGAGATTTATTAGTTGATCAAGGATACATTACCGAGAAGCAATTATTGGATGCGTTAGAGATTAAGTTGAAACTAGAAAGTGTCTCTTTATATCAATATCCGATTGATCTTTCTGTATTGGAATTGGTAACAAAAGATTTTGCGCGTTCTAAATTATTGCTTCCAATTAAAAAAGAGAATACGCGTTTAATTGTAGCGATGAATGACCCATTAGACTTTTATGCGATAGAAGAGATAGAATTTTCTACCGGGTATGTGGTCCAGCCAGTAATAGCAACACAAGATGACTTATTGCAGACAATCAATCGCTTGTACGACTCAAAAGAAGTGAATATTGACTACATTGAAGGGGAAGATGCTCCTGCAGTAAGAATTTTCAACCAATTATTAGAAACGGGTGTATCGTTACGTGCATCAGATATTCATTTGGATCAAACGGAACGTCACGTTTCGGTTCGGTACCGGGTAGATGGTTTACTTCGTAATGAACGTCCTTTACCGAAAACGCTAATGAACTCTTTAGTTGCTCGGATTAAAATTATAGCCGGACTGGATGTAACAGAGACCCGTCTCCCACAAGATGGCCGAATTAGCACAAATGTTTTGGGGAAACGAGTGAATTTACGGGTATCAACCTTACCAACTATTTTTGGTGAAAAAATTGTCTTGCGGATTTTAGATATCTCCAATATGTTCAGAAAAGTAGAAGACATTGGCTTAGAAAAAGATATATTAGCAGCTTATCAGGAACTGATTGCCCAGCCGTCGGGACTGATTTTATTGACCGGTCCGACAGGTTCGGGGAAAACGTCGACTCTCTATGGCTCTATCAATGAACTGAACCATCCAGAAAGCAATATCATCACAATTGAAGACCCGGTTGAATACCAAATTGAAGGGATTAACCAAGTTCAAGTCAATACACAAATTGGGCTGACCTTTGCAGCAGGCTTGCGTTCCGTCTTGCGTCAAGACCCGAATATTATTATGGTGGGAGAAATAAGAGATAGAGAAACGGCTGAAAACAGTGTGCGTGCGGCGCTGACCGGTCACTTGGTATTCAGTACGTTGCATACCAACAGTGCCATTGAAACTATTCCTCGCTTACTGGATATGGGAATCGAGTCCTATTTAATTGTCTCGGCTATAAGTGGTGTCGTAGCGCAACGTCTCGTTAAAACCATTTGCAAAGATTGTGCTGAAACACGAAAGGCAACACCGATTGAGAAAGAAATCTTTGCAAGACGCGATCAAACAATCGACACAATTACGTTCGCCAAGGGCTGTGACGCTTGCCGTCATACCGGATATCGTGGACGAATGGCTATTCATGAATTGATTGTGATTACAGAAGAAATAAAGCAACTGATGATGAATCAAACGTCCATTCAAGAAATCAAACAGCACATCAAAGAACAAGGTGTTCGCTTTTTGATTGACGATGGCTTGCTGAAAGTGAAAGCAGGAAAGACAACACTAGAAGAAATTTTACGAGTTGCTTCTATTAATGAATAAGGAGGCAAAATAATGGAACCATTGGATACGATCTTAACAGCTGCTTATGAAAAAAAAGCTTCCGATGTACACCTTGTGGTAGGCTCAGCACCAGTCTTTCGGATTGATGGAAAGTTGATCCCGCAAACACAAACTTCTCTTATGCCACAAGATACAAAACAGTTTGTAAAAACAATTATTAACCAAGAGATGTGGGAGACACTAGAACAAAAACGAGACATTGATTTTTCTTATAGCATCGCTGAGATTGTTCGTTTTCGTGTGAATGTGTTCTACCAACGTGGCGCACTCTCACTTGCTTTTAGAATCATTTCAAAGGAAATTCCCAGTGTAGCAAGTTTAGGTCTACCGGATATCGCTAAAAAATTAGTGCAACAACCGTATGGCTTATTTTTGGTAACGGGTCCTACCGGAAGCGGGAAAACCACCTCGCTAGCGGCGCTAATCGATTATGTAAACCAAACGCTGAATCGACACATTATTACCTTAGAAGATCCTATCGAGTACTTGCATGAACATAAACAATCTATCATTGAACAAAGAGAAGTCGGATCCGATACCGTATCCTTCAAGAATGGTCTCCGTGCAAGTTTGCGCCAAGATCCCGATATCATTTTCGTGGGAGAGTTGCGCGATATGGACACTATCTCTACCGCTATCACAGCATCGGAAACCGGACATTTGGTTTTAGGAACGTTGCATACCTCAGATGCGGCAGGTAGTATTGAGCGAATGATTGATGTTTTTCCAGGTGGGCAACGCGATCAGATCCGCTTGATGCTAGCGAATGTTCTCTTAGGTATTCTATCGCAACGACTCGTGCCGACTAAGAAAGGCGATGGTCGCGTGGCAGCAACCGAAATGTTGGTCAATAACACCGCCATCAAAAATTTAATCCGAGCCGAAAAAATGCATCAAATCTCCAATGTACTACAGACATCCGCTGATCAAGGCATGCATACGATGGAGATGAGCATGAAGAAACTCGTCGAAGATAAAAAAATTGGAAGGTCTCATTTAGTGTCATAGACACCAAATCAAACAATAAGAAAGGGGGGATAATAATGGCCGTTTTTGCTTATAAAGCCAAAACAAAAGATGGAAAACTCATGAAAGGGAAAATAGAAAGTATCAGTAAAAAAGAAGCACTCAGTAAACTGGGACACATGGATCTGGTTGTTTTTGAAGTAGATAAGTTGAATGCCGTATTAAATAAGGATATCACCTTGCGCACTTCTTTAAAATCAAAGGATTTCATTATCTTTTTGAGACAGTTTTCTTCTCTGATGAGTGCAGGAATTTTGTTGGTGGATGCGTTAGACCTTCTCGCTGCTCAATCGACGAGTTTGTCGCTAAAAGAGGCACTGGACGAGTTAGCGGAAGAAATAAGGGAAGGGGTTGCTTTGTCGGAAGCAATGGCAAAAAAGCCGAGAATGTTTCCTGATTTATTGGTACATATGATTCATTCAGCTGAAGTTAGCGGACGCTTAGAAGAAGTTCTGCAAGAAATGGCTGACTATTATGAAAAACAGTACCGAATCAAGCAAAAACTCTCAACTGCGATGACTTATCCGCTAGTTGTAGGAGTGTTAGCATTCTTTATCACCGTTTTCTTGTTGGTATTTATCGTGCCGATATTTGCCGACATGTTTGCTTCTATGGGAAGTGAGTTGCCTATGATTACGCAAGTTGTTTTAAAGTTAAGTGGTTTTTTCCAACATTACTGGTGGCTGATCATCTTACTAGTCGGTCTCTTAGCTGGCGTTGTTCTTCAGCTTTTGAAAAAAGACCAAGTCGCTTACCTATTTGATGTGGTGCAATTAAAGATTCCTATTCTAGGAACCTTTGTACAAAAAACCTTGCTAGCGCGAATGACACAAACGCTGAGTTCTTTAATTAGTAGTTCGGTCCCCATTCTCCAAGCCATTGAAATCACGAGCCAAGTTGTGGGCAATCGAGTCGTCGAGAATGTCCTATTGCAAGCACAAAAAGATGTTGAACAAGGCGAATCATTAGCGAAGCCGATGGTGGGTCATTGGTTTTTTCCACCACTCATTATTCAAATGATTCAAGTTGGAGAATCAAGTGGTGAGTTGGATGAGATGCTAAAGAAAGTTTCAGAAATCTACGATCAAGAAGTACAAGAATCATCCGATAAACTACAAGTATTGATTGAACCGATTATGATCATCTTCCTTTCGGTTATTGTGGGTGTAATCGTTCTCTCGATTGTTGTACCCATGTTTAGTATGTTTGAAACTTTTGGCTAATTTCTGAGAAAACTTATTGCAAAAGTAAAACTATTGTTATATAATAAATTTGGGCATAAACTTCTGTTAGAAAGTGAAGTGAGTCTTTAGTAAGCAACCATTCAGAAACAAAACAAAGAAACTGGAGGGAAAGAAAATGAGAAATAAAATCAAACAAGTGTTGAAAAAAGAAGGCGGCTTTACATTAGTGGAGTTACTAGCAGTTATTGCCATTTTAGCTTTAATCGTTGCTATCTCGGTTCCTTTGGTTGGGAATGTGGTTGCTGATTCTAAAACTAAAACAGCAAAGGCTCAAGAAGAATTGGTTATTGATGCAGCGAAAATGTATGAATTACAAAATACAATAACAGGTACAACAATTACTACAGATCAATTAAAAACAGCAGGCTATCTTGAGTCTGATTTTGAAGGTAGTTATACTGTAACAAAAACAAAGACTGGTAATAAAGTTGACTATACAGTATCAGTTGGAGCAACTACAGAAGATATACCGGGCTAATAGCAAAATATCATATCTACTAAAACACATAGAAAGACTCCTTCAGGGAGTCTTTCTTGTTTACTAGGAGTTTTTTTATGAACACAATCGTAACGGTTATCTTTTTCATTTATGGTTTAGTATTTGGTTCATTTTTTAATGTAGTAGGGTTACGAGTGCCAAATGGGACGTTGTTTGCTCAAACGCGATCTTATTGTGACACATGCCAGCGGACTTTGACTTGGAAAGAATTGATTCCAGTCTGGTCTTTTTTGCGCCAAAGAGGTCGATGCCGGCAATGCAAAGAAAAAATTTCTTTGTTGTACCCGATTATGGAGCTAACGACGGGACTATTAGCAGCGTTTACTTATTATCGTTATGGTTTTAGTGAACAAACGCTGCTAGGTATCTTATTAATTGCACTCATCATTCCACTTACGGTATCCGATATCGCTTATCGAAAAATACCAAATAAGATGCTGTTATTTTTCACTCCTTTGTTTGTAGTGCTACGCTTGTTTAATCCACAGCCTTCTTTTTGGGCATCTTTATTAGGAACAGTGCTGGCATTTAGTTTGGTATTCGTGATTATTCTCTTATCTAATGGCGGGATGGGCGCTGGGGATTTGAAATACTTTACTTTATTGGGCTTTATTTTCGGACCCGCTCTTTTTTTGTTGCTCTTTTTTTTAGCGACGCTTTACGGAGCCATTATGGGTATGATTTTAATGAGGTTAAAAAAGGGTAATCGAAAAATGACCATTCCATTTGGACCGTACATCGGTCTAGCTGCACTAACTGTTTTTTATTTCGGAGAAACGATCCTACAGTGGTATTTATCCTTTCTTAGTTAAGGAAGAGCATTGTTTGTGTTTCTGATACATAAGGAGGTATATGATGTTATTTAATAAAAAGCCCTTACTTTACTTTGAGTTTACGGAAAGAAGAATCCGTTATTTGGTCATGGATGGGCATTCCGGTGCGGTACTGGAAAAAAGCGAAATCCTGTTTGATATGGAAATTCTTCATGAAGAGAAAATTATTGATACTTCTTTGCTTGAAAATCGCTTAAGCGCTCTAGTTACTGAAAAAAAATGGAAAAATGTGCAAGCATCCATTCTGTTGCCAGATAATTTTGTCATTGTGCGTGAAGAAAAAATACCCGCACAGTTAGCCGCTTCAGAAATAAAAGCCTATCTTGCCTTACATATCGGACAAAAGATTCGTTCTCCTTTCAAAGAAACGCGTTTTCATTTCGAAATGCTTGAAGAAGGTGATACGGAGCAGACCATCCTTTTAATGCTTTATCCCCAAGATGTTATCTTGCAATATGAATCAATCTTACAAAATGTTTCCTTAAATCCGGTTGTAGCGGATATTTCTTCGCTCTGTCTCTACCGGATTATCCGACAGCAAAAGGCATTTCAACTAGATCCTGATAAACATGTGATGGTGTTGCAATGGAGTACGGTCAATAATGCCATTATGGTTTTCAACCAGAATCTGCCTAAATTTTCCCGCCAGTCGCGCTTAGTGCGTTTGGTTGATTTGTGGGATGTTACTCCGGATGGTGAGTGGATCTGGAAAGACGATACCGAATCTTATGAAGAGGCCATTGTAGAAACCTTGAATGTTTTGGAAAGGTTATTAGAGTTTTACCGCTATTCTGTGGTAAACGGAGAAGCTGGTGTGACAGATATATTTTTAACAGGTGACTTTCCTGATTTGGAAACAGTAAGAGAACAGTTGTCCAAACGTTTTCCTCAATCGATTCACATGCTAGCGGTCCCTGAAGAGATTAACACTAAGTTTCTGCCATTATATGGGCTTGCGTTAAAAGAAAAGCAGACAGCTATTCCGAATAAAATCGCTAAGAAAAAAGTGAAGCACACCAGGGAAAAAGTACAGGAGGAAACTGAACATGTTTGAAGTTAATTTTTTTGAAAAAAAGCAGAAAAACCTTCTTCCTTATTTGCTTAGTGGTGTCTTCCTTTTCTTGCTTATTTTGGTAGGTATCTATCTTTTCTCCATGCAAGCATATTACTCAAACACAGAAACAAACAATCAAGATTGGCTTCAAGAAGAACAAGAGCAGCTAATTGTTTCACAGCAAATGCAAGAATATGCTCAATTGACAAAACAAGTGGCAGCGGATAAAGCTACTTTTGAAGCAATGCAATATCCAATGGCCTATGTAACAAAAGAAATCCTTGAAAAAGTTCCAAACGGGGAACAGCAAGTAACCATTTTCAATAAAAATGAGACGAATCAAATCACATTAGTCTTGGAAGGTTTGACAGCTACAGAGGTCTCCGATACGGTCGAAAAATTTAAAACGTTAACCTATGTTTCTGATGTTCAGTTTATCCGTATGGAGAATCAACCAGATGGAGTGGACTCGACGGTTGAACTGTGGCTAGATATTGATGAAGCAGCTTTGAGAGGGGAGATTCCGTTATGAAGTTAAAATGGAATCGTTTGTCAATCATACTAGTATTGATAATCGTACTGGTCATTCTAGGGGTGCTTATTTTTGGACAGGTCTATTATCTCAATCCCATTAAAGAGCGAGCTAATCTTGTAGCTCAACAAGTGGAGGAAGAAATGAACTTGAAGACCGAGTACCCGCCAGAAGCAACCTTACTGAAAGAGTATAGACAAGGATATGAAGAAACTTGGGGATTTTTACCTGAAGGCGAAAAGGTCAATCAAGAGCTGATTGTGCTGGAAAGGCTCGCTGCCCAAGAGAAGGTTACTGTGCAGCAAATAGTACGTGTAGAAGAACCTCAGTCGCTTGAAGGACTTGATGAAAGTTACAGAAAAAGCAGCTACGAAGTGGAATTGACAAGTGCGACTGCGGGAAGTATGCAGACCCTGGTCAAAAAACTAGAAGCAACGGAGCGCATCTGGAACATCTATTCTTTTGGGTTTGAAAAGCTTGATGAAGCTTCTTACAGTGGGACATTCACAGTTGAGTTGTTTTATCATGTCGCATCCTCTGAATAATCTTAGTAAAGGATAATTATTCTCCTGAGTGTCAATGAATCAAATATATATTGCAACACGAATACCCCTGTTACAATATGGAAATCATATTGTAACAGGGGTATTTATAGTTGCTAGACAGGAGGAGCTGATGACTGTTGATCCGGTACTCTTTCACTTTTCACAATTCCCATGCCTGAAGTTGAGACAGTAAGGATATCGTGGTAGATGCCTGTTCGATTAGGTGTCTCCCCACAGTCAATTATAGTCCTAGAATAAAGTAAGGTCGCTTCCTCTTTATTTATCTCTTTGCTACTACTAACTGCTTGCGAACTTTACTGCGCCGTATTCAAACAGAAATGCTGCAGCAATAAAAACTGCAATCAATTTTTTCTCCCAGCTGTTCTTTTCTACGCAAGCTGTTAATACTTACCCGAACTCTTTTGGTGCTTGCTGGTTAAGTAATTTTTATTGTGAATCAGAGTAGATAGCTTTAATACCGGCTTCCTTTATTAATGACTGGACTTCTTTTAGCTGTTTTTTTGTATACATAAAGCCATTTTTAGTGATAATGGCGTTTGGTGTGTCTTTGCCATCTGTACTAAAGTAAACCGTGCCGTTTCTACTCAAAGAGGGCGTTACGATATAAGCTACGTGGATGTTTTTTATATTTAAGTCAATTTTATTGGTTATGACCCCTTTGATGGAAAGAATATTTCCATCTAGTGTGACTGTTTTTTTACTAAGCATTCCAAATTGATAAATGGTCAATGCAATCGTCTCCTTTTGTAAAATATTTTACCTTAATTATAGCCCACAAGATGAATGAATAACACTTTATAGTCTATCTAATGAATCGAATAAGACCAAGAAAGAGTTGCTTTTTTGAGTAATTGACATCCTTTAGAAGCAAAGAAGGATTCTGCAGGCTCAACTATAGTCTTAACAGTCAAAAAAACCAGTCACTATAGAATAGTTGAATGAAAAATTTTTGGGATTGATAAATTTGAAACAATTTTTTTTAGGATGATGGTTATTCTTTTAAATCTACGCCAGTTCCGATACAATCAATAAAAGACGTTTAATCTTTTTGAAAGAGTAGTGACACAATCTTTTTAGGAATCAATAAACGGCCTTTTTTAGTAAACGAGTTAACTAGTCTACATAAAATCGATTGATTGAAAGGATTTGGTAGAATGAAATTGACCATCTTAGCAACAAGCGATATACATGGCTACATCGGACCAACCAACTTCAGTTCAAAAAGGCAAGATATGCCTTACGGTGCAGTAAAAGCAGCAACCGTTTTAAAAAAAGAAAAAGAGCAAGCAACAGGACCAGTAGTGACAATTGAAAATGGTGATTTTATCCAAGGATCCCCGTTGAGTTATTACATTGCCAGACGACGAAAAAGTACGAATCCAGAAGATTTAGTAACGGTTTTAAATATGATGGAGTACGATGTAGGGGTAATTGGCAACCATGAGTTTAACTATGGTGAAGACTATTTGAAACAAGCTATTTCGGCGATGAATTACCCTGTTCTTGTGGCTAATATACTCAATGAAGCTGGCGAACCAGCATTTGGGCAAGCTTATGAAATAGTTGAAAAAGAAGGCCTTAAAATAGCTGTTTTGGGATTAACAACAACGTACATTCCAAATTGGGAACACCCTGACCATATTAAAGGAATGACCTTTAAAGATGGTGTCGAAACAGCAAAAGAGCTCGTTCCTCAACTAAGAGAATTAGCTGATGTAGTAGTGGTTAGTTACCATGGTGGATTTGAAAGAGACTTAAAGACTGGTGAAATAACAGAACCGTTAACCGGCGAAAATGAAGCCTATCAGTTAATGACAGAAGTGCCTGGCATTGACGCACTTATCACGGGACACCAACACCGCTTAATTGCAACAAAAATAAATAATATCCCGGTCATTCAACCAGGGTATCGCGGCGAAGCGGTTGGAAAAATAACCTTAACCATTGAAAAAAATGACAATGGAGCTTATGTGGTCACACAAAGTGAAGCTAGTTTGATAGAAACGGCTACAGCTATCCCTGATGCGGCGATTGCAACAAAACTCGCTGATCTATTTAAAGAAGTTGACGAGTGGCTGGACCAACCGCTTGGAAGAGTAGAGGGAGATATGCGCATTCAAGATGCGCATCGCGTTCGTGCAGTAGAGCACCCCTATGTGGAACTTATTCATAAAGTTCAAATGGAGGCTACCGGTACAGATATTTCGGGTACAGCATTATTTGTAAACGAAGGCAAAGGATTTGGCGAGATAATTACGATGCGAGATGTCGTAACGAATTATGTTTACCCTAATACGTTGGCGGTATTGCGTGTTTCAGGTGCCGATTTGAAAGCAGCCTTAGAACATTCGGCTACTTATTTCAAAGCTGAAAAAGATGGTTCAGTGGGCATCAATCCAGATTTCATTCATCCCAAACCACAGTATTATAATTACGATATGTACGAAGGCATTGACTACACCATTAATGCCAAAAAACCTTTCGGTGAACGCATCGTCCAATTAGAGTACCACGGAAAAACTATTCAACCAGAAGATCAATTGGACATCACGTTAAATCAATACCGTGCAGTAGGTGGAGGGAATTATCCCATGTATTCAGCTGATAAGATTATTCGTGAAAATCAAAAAGACATGAGCGAGTTGATTGCGGATTATTTAGTTGAACACCCCGTCATCAAAGCTGAAACAAACAACAACTTTAAAGTGGTAGCTGAATAAAGAAAGACTAGTTCGATAAATGGGTCTTGAAAATAAATGACTAAATAAACGAGCAATACAACGTTAGTAGAAGTAACCAATCACTCAATTAGCAGTTATCCAATTCCAATCAAAAAAACGATAAGGAACTAAGCATTAGTCTTAGATGTCCTTATCGTTTTTTTCATTAGAGTATTCGTCAAAGAAAAGAGATTGCTACGAGTTAGGTTTGGTTGAATCGGATGTTTTTATAAGGGACAAACAAATAATATAAGGTGCTGATGGCTAAGATAAGTGTCAGCAACCAGCTGCCTAAAGGAATAAAAGAATTGATCCAGAAGTTCAGTAAACCCAATAAGCCAATAACAATAAAGACGAGGATAATTGGAATGAATTCTTTGGCACTATCAGCTGCTGTAAATTTTTTTGAAAAAGGATAGGTTTTTATCGTTGCTTTTAAATAACCGAAGAAAACAACTGTCGTAGCTAGGAAACCGTTGACAATAATCGACAGATCATCCCAACCAAATAAAAATACTAACAGCATGCCCAATACCGCATAAAAAGGTACGACTAGCCTCATCCAAATCGATTTCCCAGCACCTCTCACAAATAAGCCATCATTAGTGATTGGACTCATCTGGAAAATCCAAGCACCTTTATAAGAAGAAGAGTAATTTAGAGAAGTAACCAGTTGTGGGACCATGAACAATGTAATGTAAACGGAGTAAGGAAAACTATTATTTCGAATATCGTTAAGCGTCATGCCGCTACTGAAGCTGTTAAAGATAAAAAACAATGGAAGGATAAAAGAAACGGCTAATGACGGGTAGATTCTGGTTTTAAATTCGCGTTCATTCTTAATAATTTTCCAGGTAAATTGATAATATGCCCGTTCAACGTTATTGAAACATAAAATTCTTTTAGTTTGGTTCATCCAATAGTTGTGCTCTTTAACTGGGTTATTTTGATCAGACAACTTTTGAATGTTTTGTTCTAACTGAGCGCTGTTCTTTTTATAGTAGAAAAAGAATAGTATTGTGGCACTTATCAGTAACAGCGTGTACAAAATATAATAGCGATTTAAGCCTTCTTGCAGCAGACCTAATGGAGCAGCGAACCACAATGGAAACAATGGCAAGTGCCAGATTTTTGGCCGATACGATATAGAAACATCTACCAAATCAAATATCCGACCAACCATTTGGTAACCTAGAATGGTAAAGATAGATAAACCAATTTGACTGTAAGCTATGATATTCTTTAACTTCTCACCATTGAAGCGTTTAAGAATAGTGGCATAGACAACTAATGTAAACAGCAGTGTCCAGAAACTAAAAATAAAGGTTAGTGTAGTAACCATCAATCCTGTGAGGAGTCCGTGAACAAAATACGTTGCGATGGTTACTGGACCTCCTAAGGCTAAAGTTAAAGAAAATAAGTAGATAAAAACATGGGTTGCTTTAGCTGCGCTAAGTGTTTGACTAGTTAAAGGCTTTGTACCGATTAAAATGTGATCTTTTGTATCGAGTAAAATAGAAGAAAAACTGGTAATTGTAGTGGATAGCAACATAACAAATAAATAACTAAAATAGATGGTGTACTGCAAAATTAAGCTTTCACCGATAAATAATGTCCCGACTATAAAAATACTAATAATAAAATACCAAATCAGAGAAGCAAAAAACGAATTTTTTTCCTTTTTGTTTGTACCATTTCGCATCATAGGATTGGGCTCACGACCATCCATTAAGATTTTTGTCTGGACGATTAATCGTAGTTGTCGGTAATCCACTCCATTTTTTTCATAAAGGGAAGAAAAGAGATCTAGTATTCTTAAATAAATCGGCTCTTTTGAATCAAGCGGAAGTGGTTTAAGCATCGCTATCTGCTCCCTTCATAGCCTGTAAAAAATCTTGAGCTAGTTGTTGTTGTTCATCAAAGCCAGTTAACTCGTTAAATAAATCTTCTAAAGTTCCTTCCGCTTCATGTCGAATCTCATTAAAAGGACCATCCGCAACGATTTGCCCATGATTGAGAATTAAAATACGATCGCTAATTTTTTCAACCGTATCCATAATATGCGAAGAGTAAAAAATGGTTTTTCCTTCGGCCTTTAATTGAGCTAAAATTTCTTTGATGATAAGAACACTATTAGCATCTAAACCGTTCAATGGCTCATCCCAAAAAAGAATCGTTGGATTATGTAACAAACTAGAGATAATCAGTACTTTTTGACGCATTCCCTTGGAAAATGCTGAGAGTCTAGTCCGAAAAGCGGATTCAATTTTCATAGCCGTCATCATAGCAAAGCTTTTTTGACGGATAGTCTTTTCATTCAACCCATATAATTGTCCAACGAATAAGAAATATTCTTCAGCGGTTAAGGTTTCGTATAAATCTGCATTTTCCGGTACATAGCCAATACGCGTTTTATAAGTTGTTTCATTTTCATTTAGGGCATTTCCAAAAATAGTGATTTCGCCAGCATCAGGTTTCAGTAACCCCAATATCATTTTGACAGTTGTACTTTTACCAGCACCGTTAGTCCCGATATAGCCTATAATTTCACCAGGATAAACGGCAAAATCTACCCCTTTTAAGACTTCGTTTGAACCAAATGATTTCCTAAGGTTTTTAATTTCTAAAATAGGTACCATCGTTAGCCTCCTTTATTTTAACTTTATTTTAACATAGACAGAAAGAAAAAAACGACTCTTATTAAAGAAATGAGGTGTTTGTTAACCTCAAATGAGCTAGACTTCTTAAGCTCATTTGAAGGGTAGCGACTAGCTTATTCACTAAAAGTGGACAAGCTTTTAAAAATCCCTCTCTAACTTGTCTATCGTAGTGAAAAATAGACGAGTCAAGGATATAGCTCACCCAACTCGTCCGAAAAATCCTATGAGTGGACGTGTTAGGGTTTATTAATAGTCAACTGGTCGTATCTGACTTAATAATGGACAAGAGGACTAGCGTTTTGCTATAAGTTGTCTATTTGAAAGTGAGGAGGACTAAGATAGGCAACTTTTCCTATCAAGGATTAACGAATGAAGGTGGGAAAGATGGACTGCTGCTGGCATCAAGCTGATCATTAGAATGACTAGAGAATGTTGTTGAAAAAACGCTAACTTAATCTTATCTGTGGTAAAATTAGTGTATTGAAAAAAATGTAAAGGAATGAGAACTAACTATGGCAACGATTATCTTTGATATAGACGATACACTGTACGATCAATTGATTCCATTTAAACAGGCATTTTACCAAACTATTCGTGAAGTTTCACTCGCTGAGATTAACAGTCTTTATCGTTTTAACCGTGAAAAAAGTGATGCCTTATTTGAACAAAGTGAATCCGGATTGCTACCTAAGATAGAGATGCAAGTGATGCGTATCCAACATGCATGCCAACAAGCTAATATCCCCATTAGTCGCGAAAAAGCGCTAGCCTTTCAAAAAGCCTATGAAGAAGAACAGAAAAAAATAGAGTTGTACCCAGAAATGAGAGAATTATTGACTAAATTAACGCAAAACGATCATACACTAGGAGTAATGACAAACGGGGCAGCTGCACACCAACAAAAGAAAATAGACCAACTTGGTTTAGCAAAATGGATTGACCAAGATCATGTATTTATTTCTGGTCAAATGGGTAGGATGAAACCCGATATAGCAGCGTTTAAATTTGTAGAGTCGTCTTTAACGATTAAAAATAAGAAACCTATTTTTATTGGAGATTCCTTTCAAAATGACATAGTTGGTGGAAAAAGAGCTGGCTGGACTGTTATTTGGTTGAATACCAGAAAAAACAACATGAAAAAAGGAAGCATCGAACCAGACGAGACCATTCAGCATCCTGTTGAGTTAATCTCACTATTTGAAGAACAAGGTTATTTTTAAACTAAGTTTATAACCTAGTGGTGTCGGAATAACTATTCTAGCACTGCTTTTTTTTTCTGCTTTTTTTTCGATAATGGGCATAGCATTCATGTTAAACTATTCTTAATAGAAAATAGGAGATGCGCATATGTTGAATTTAGTTATCTTAATGATTGAACGTGTCGGGCTAATTATTATTGTGGCCTATATGTTAATGAATATTCGCTATTTTAAAGCGATGTTAACCAAACGAGATCAATTATCCACCAAACTACAGTTAATCGTTGTTTTTGGTATTTTTGCTATCATCTCTAATTTTACAGGTGTAGAAATTGGCGAAAATCAAGTGATTTCCGATCAGTTGTTTACGACATTAGCTGATAATGCTTCTCTAGCAAATACACGTGTGTTAACAATTGGTGTTTCGGGTTTAATAGGAGGACCTTTTGTCGGGGTTAGTGTCGGGATTATTTCTGGAATTAACCGCTATACTCAAGGAGGAGAGGCAGCTTTTATTTATGTTGTGTCTTCTATTTTAATCGGGGTGTTCTCTGGGTTATACGGGATGAAAACAATGAAAAAAATCAGTACCCAACTGTTATAGAAGGCATCATCATTGGTGCGTTAGCAGAAGGGATTCAGATGGTGTGTATCCTCATTTTGAGCAGCAATTTTCAAGATTCAATTGAACTTGTTCGTTTTATCTCGCTGCCAATGGTTTTAATCAATAGTTTAGGGACGGCCATTTTCTTGTCTATTATCAGAACGACACTCTACCAAGAAGAACAAACAAAAGCCGTTCAAACGCATGATGTTTTGCAGTTGGCTAATGAAACGCTGCCTTTCTTTCGGTCAGGGATGCATGAAGAATCATGTACGGCCGCAGCTGAAAGTATCAAACGTTTTATTAAGGTATCGGCCGTTAGTATCACGAATCAAGAAAGAATCTTGGCGCATGTTGGTGCTGGAAGTGACCATCATGTTCCAGCCAATGCCATTTTGACCGACTTATCAAAAGAAGTATTGCGAGAAGGCAAGATAAAAGAAGCATTCACCCATGAAGAAATCGGCTGTCACCACAGTGGTTGTCCATTGGAAGCGGCGATTGTTATCCCTTTAACGTCTAAAGGCAAAACAGTGGGCGTACTGAAAATGTATTTTACAGATAAAAATCAACTAACCTATGTAGTGAGGCAACTAGCAGAAGGGTTGGGAAATATTATCTCGAGTCAAATTGAACTAGGGGAAGCCGAATTGCAAGGTAAGTTGTTAAAAGATGCTGAAATCAAGTCACTGCAAGCACAAGTAAATCCGCATTTCTTTTTTAATGCCATCAATACAATCTCAGCACTGATTCGCGTAGATAGTGAGAAAGCTCGTACCTTATTGATTCAATTAAGTCATTATTTCCGAGCCAATCTCCAAGGAGCTAGAACCAATCTCATTCCGTTAGCAAAGGAATTGGAACACGTTGAAGCCTACTTATCGATTGAACAAGCTCGTTTCCCTGAACGCTACCAAGTTGAAATTACGATTGAACCGGGACTAAGTAATGTTTTGCTGCCGCCTTTTATCATTCAATTGTTAGTCGAGAATGCGATTCGGCATGCTTTTGAAGGTCGCAAAATGGACAATCACGTTTTTGTTTCTGTTCGTACAGTCAAAGAGAGTCTCGTGTTAGAGGTTAGCGACAATGGGGTTGGTATAAAAGCAGATCGCCTAGAAAAATTAGGCAGAGAAATTGTTCAATCTGAAAAAGGAACAGGTTCTGCTTTAGAAAACTTGAATAAACGCTTATTAAGTTTATTTGGAGAATCGGCTGCCTTACAAATGGCTACCTCTGATAAAGGCACCGTTGTTTCTTGTACGGTTCCCTTCAAAGAAAGGAAAGAAGAGCATGCACACACTAATTGTTGACGATGAACCTTTATCTAGAAACGAATTGATTTACTTATTAGAACAATGCAATGAAATAACGTCAATCGCTGAAGCTGAATCAATCGAAGAAGCGTTAGAAAATATGCTGCAACAATCAGTAGATTTAATTTTTTTAGACATTCATCTAACGAATGAAAGTGGGCTAACGTTAGCCAATAAAGTCAATCAATTGAAAAATCCACCACTCATTATTTTTGCAACGGCTTATGATGAATATGCAGTGAAAGCATTTGAATTAAATGCGCAGGATTATGTCTTAAAGCCGTTTGAATTAGCACGTATCCAACAAGCTGTAAGCAAAGCCTCTCAATCGTTTGCTGCTGATAAAGAAAAGCCAAAAGAAATGAGTCTGCCGGTTTCAATGACATTGCCTATTCAAGTAGAAGAATATATCTACATCTTGAAACAACAAGATATTATAGCCGTAGAAGTTGAAAATGGCATAACCACAATTTATACAGCTCAAAAGAAATACCAGACACGTGAACCGCTAAGTGCATTGGAGAAAAAGTTGAGTAGTCCAAATTTTATGCGCGTTCATCGTTCTTATATTGTGCAATTGAGCTATATAAAAGAAATTCAACCCTGGTTTAACCACACCTTTCAAGTGACAATGGAGAACCAATTGAAAATTCCTGTTAGCCGTTTTTATATGAAAGAATTTAAAGAACAAATAGGACTATAAAAAGAGAAAAGCTTCATTAAGAGGAGATCGCGTGTTTAACATTATAAGTGTATAGGACTTGAATTGCTAAGAGCGATAGGTCGTTAAATTCTAAACACGACCTGACGAATAAGTTATCAAAGAGGGAGCAATCAAAGTATCTAACGAATGAACTAGAGGATCATTTAACAGCTTAGATTAACAATAAGCGGCCTTACAAAACTGTAGGATTGTGTTTCTAGCAAACAAACAGGAACACGAATAAACATAAAATTTTACAGTTGAAAAGAGTGCATTCGTTTCAATCACTGGGAAATCAAGTTCAGGTATAGCCACATAGAATGAAGAAGACAAGGGAATCCATTTAGTCACTTTTAAAATTATCTTTTTACCTAAAAATTCAGTTGAAGTTTCCGTCTTTCTACTGTAAAGTGGCCCATGAGAGCAATTCTCAGTTTATTATTTTTATAATGAATTTATTTTTAAATGAGATAAAAATAAACGAACGATAAAACAATAAGACAAATAAAAAATAGAAGAATAGAGAGTTTTTTTAAAAGGTAGAAACTCGTTTCAAAAAGGAGAAGACAAATGAATTTATTTAAAAGTTCAAAATTATTGTTTTGGACATTATGGTCATTAGCGGCAGTGCTAACGATTTACATTTCAACCAAAATTAGTTTCGTTTTCCAGCCGCTATATGCATTGTTTTCTACATTATTTGTTCCTGTGTTGATAGCAGGTTTTTTATATTACTTAATGAATCCTTTTATCAAACTGATTGAAAAGGTAAAAGTGAAAAGAAGTTATGGCATTATTATTGTTATGATTTTAGCGATTAGTGGAACCATTTCTTTTGGAATAAAAATTGTCCCTATTCTATTAGAGCAATTGAGTGAATTAATTATAAATATTCCAAACATTATTGCTAATATTGAAATCCAAGCAGATGATATCAAGAGAATTCCTGGCCTTGAACAAGTAGACTTTGAAGAAGTGTTGACGCGTCTGAATCTATCGCTAGACACGATTTCAAATACTGTTTTGTCGTCTATTACGACTAGCATCAGTTCAATTATTTCAACAATTACTGGATTAGCGGTCGTTTTAATCACGGTCCCAATCATCTTGTTCTACCTATTTCATGATGGGCAAAAATTTACGCCAGCCGTTGCTGGTTTATTCCCAACTAAATACAAAAAACACGTTATCGAGCTGTTAAGCCAAATGAATGTTGTGGTTTCTGGCTATGTAAGTGGGAAAGGTCTAGCCAGTATAATTGTGGGGATATTGGTTTATATTGGAATGCTCTTCATCGGGTTGCCCTATAGTTTATTGTTAGCGATTATCTGTGGAGCGACGAATATGATTCCTTATATTGGTCCTTTTATTGGTGCGGCTCCGGCTTTCATTATCGGGCTAACCATTTCTCCAGGCAAAGCAATTTTAGTGGTTTTATTGATTGTGATTATTCAACAAGTAGATATAAATTTCTTGACGCCAAAATTTGTTGGTAAGAACTTAGATATTCATCCATTAACAATTATTGTTGTTCTATTGGTTGCTGGTAAAATGGCAGGAATCGTAGGAATTATTTTTGGCGTACCTGGATTTGCAGTGATAAAAACAATCGTTGTTTATATAAAAAATTTAGTTGTTGAAGAAAATAAAAAGGTGAAATTACTCTAACGATTTAATGAATAAACAGTAGTTCTTTTATATAGTCATCTTTATAAGAAAAATGTCTGCTGACTTATTAAGTTGGGAGCCATTTTTTTGTTCTTTTTATCATATAAAATAGCACGGAAAATCGTTCTTCATTTTAGTTGATCAGACATTTTTTTATTGATAAGAGTGAATGTGGAAAACTATTAAGTGTTTTCTTATTTTTTGTGAAAAAAAAGACAAAAACGTCTTGACATAAATTTGCTTTTATTAGATACTATGTAAGCGTTAGTGAATAGTTACACAATGCGTTGCACTTATATCTGATCCTAAAAGAAATAACCAACTTTAAAAGAGCTGAAAAGGGGAATAGGAATAGAATAGATAAAAAGTTGATTGTTATTTATTTGAGGAAATGTACACAAATAGCCATACTTATGATTAAATGATTTAATTTCTTATTCCAATATGAATAAGAGAACCTAGGAGGAATTAATATGTCAGCGAATGAAACGAAATTATCAGGAAAAGATTTTTTAAACCGTGTTTTAGCCGGTACAGCAGTAGGAATTGTAGTTGGTCTGATTCCAAATGCTATTTTAGGTGAACTATTTAAGTTTTTAGGAACAAAAATGGATATCTTTATTTCACTATTACAAGTTGTCCAAGGATTCCAATATTCAGTTCCTATTATTGTTGGTGTTTTAATTGCGATGCAATTTAAATTAAACCCAATGCAAACTGTTATCGTTGGTGCTGCAGCCTTAGTTGGTTCAGGTGCATATGCAGTTAATGATGGGGCTTTTATGCTCGTTGGGATTGGCGATTTAATTAACACGATGTTAACTGCAGCGTTAGCTGTTATTATTGTCAGAGCTATTGGAGAAAAACTAGGCTCAATGACGATTCTGTTGTTGCCTATTATTGCTGGAGCCGGAGCCGGTGCAGTTGGTTCATTTACACTTCCATATGTAAAAATGATTACCTCAACTATCGGAGCTTTAATCAACAGCTTTACTGAGTTACAACCCATCTTAATGAGTATTTTAATTGCTGTTTCGTTCTCAATCATTATTATTTCTCCTGTCTCAACAGTTGCGATTGCTACGGCTATTGGTCTTTCAGGCCTTGCATCAGGAGCAGCAAATATTGGAGTTAGTGCAGCGGCAGCTACCTTAGTTGTTGGATCTTTAAAAGTAAACAGTATTGGCGTAACTTCTTCAGTTGGTTTAGGCGCAATGAAAATGATGATGCCAAACTTATTCAAACACCCAATTATTATTTTACCACTTGCATTTAGTGCAACAATCAGTGCTATATTTGCCGCTCTATTCAATATTCAAGGTACACCATTTTCAGCTGGTTTTGGTTTCTCAGGTTTGGTTGGACCGATTAACGCGATTAAATTTATGGAAGGCAGTGCCGTTTCAAACCTAGGAGTAGCTGTGTTAGTATTCTTTGTAGTTCCGTTTGCTAGTGCATACCTTGCAGATTTTGTTTTATGTAAAGTATTGAAAGTATACGATAAAGATATCTTTAAGTTTTTCACTGCATAATAAGCAACGACTTTTATAAGTAGCACTATTTTTAAAAAAATATGTAAACCATGATGGAGGAATTTTAAATGAACTTAATTATGTTTGGAACACGTGAAGATGAAAGAGATGCAGCAATAGTATGGAGCGAAAAAACAGGTGTGAACGTTGAGACAGTAACTGAAATCTTAACAATGGAGACTCTTGATAAAGTAAAAGGTAAAGATGGCGTATTAATCCAACAAACAGGTAAATTAGACGAAAAAATCTATCCAGCATTAGCTGAAATGGGTATCAAGCAATTAGCTACACGTTCAGCTGGCTATGATATGTTTGATTTGAATTTGGCTAAAGAAAATGGATTAGCTATTACAAATGTGCCTGCTTATTCTCCCAATGCTATTGCTGAATTCGCTGTAACAGCATCATTGAGCATGATCCGCCACATGGATTTAATTAGAAGAAATGTTGAAAAACATGATTTCAGTTGGAACAAATCTATTCTTAGCAAAGAAGTTCGTTCAATGAAAATTGGAATTGTTGGAACTGGCCGTATTGGTCGCATTACTGGTGAATTATTTGCTGGTTTCGGTGCTGAGATTCTTGGTTTTGATTTATATCCAAATGATGAAGCGCGCAAATTCATGAGATACACAGATACTCTTGAAGAATTAGTGAAAGAAGTAGACTTGATTTCTATTCACATGCCTGCAACAGATGACAATTTCCACTTGTTCAACAAAGAATTATTTGCTCAAATGAAAGATGGCGCATTCTTAGTAAACACTGCTAGAGGAACAATTGTTAAAACAGATGATCTACTTGAAGCTTTAGAAAGCAACAAATTAGCTGGAGCAGTCTTAGATACGTATGAGAATGAACACACACTGGTTAACAAAAATTTAACAGGTGCAACAATTGAGGATGATATATTTAATGCTTTAATGGCAAGAGATGATGTATTTTACACACCTCACATTGCATTCTACACAGAGACTGCTGTTGAGAACTTAGTGGAAGGATCATTAGGTGCAACTCAAGACATCTTAACAGATGGCAAGAGTGCATTCGAAGTAAAATAATCATTCGTCTAGGTTACAAAGAAGAAGTGAGATAGCCCGATTTTGTAGTGGGCTGATTGCTTCTTTTTTTGTTTTGAATTCTAAAAAACAGTAGTTCAACTAACAATAGAAATAGGGTAGAAAATAAGGTGTCATGCTAGCATAACTATTAGAGGTAGTATAACGGTTTTACCTAAAGTACATTACTTAGCCGTGTTAAGGATGGAATGAGTAATTTAAAAAAAGGAAAAAAGAAGAGTGTTACATTAGTTGCTTTTAGGATACAGGATTATCTCGCTATTAATGGCTTGGAATGTTGTTTCTGAAACGAAAAAAGAAACGAAAAAGTTGAATGGAAGAAAAGGGTGATTGGATAAGTTTGGCTATCAACTTTATCAACTCGTCCACATGCAAGTTAATTTACGTGGAAAAGTATTCCTAAACAAACGAGTATTCAAATTAGTAACGTGAAAGATTGAAGCGGTCACAAAAAAAAGATTTCATGGAGTGTCATAATAATAAACCGTTCAGCTTCTTCTCCAAAAAAGAAGCTGAACGGTTTGACTGAAATGCCTTATAGAACAGAGTAAATCTCATCATTTTTTAATTTTATACCAGAAAAACGATTTTTTTAAAAAGTTTTTTTGGTTATAAAAACTGTATAAAAAAAATAATTATACAGCATAAACACTCAATATCGATTGTATATACTGTATAAAGAATATATATGGAATAGGAGTGAAGAAATGTGACGAAACCGACATTATGTATGAGACATAATAGTTTTCTTTTCTGATTGTCAGCGTTATCATAAGAATGTAAATAAGAAATAAGAGGAGGAAATGAAATTGAAAAATCCGATTCATGTTAATTCAGAAATTGGTAAACTAGAAAAAGTTATGGTGCACCGTCCAGGCAAAGAGTTAGAAAATTTAATACCTGACTATCTAGACAGATTACTATTTGATGATATCCCTTATCTTAAAGGAGCACAAGCAGAACACGATAATTTTGTTAAAGTACTAGAAAACGAAGGAGTCGAAGTTGTTTATTTAGAAAAGTTAGCTGCAGATGCAATTGATGCAGGAGACGTAAAAGAAGAGTTTATTAATCAGTGGATGTTAGAAACAGGTATGGTTTCAGAAAATGTTAAAAACATTGTAAAAGAACAGTTGTTGAAATTAGATACTTTCGACATGGTTCTTAAAACAATGGAAGGTTTTAGAAAAACTGAAGTTAAAGCAACAAACTTTGACAGTTCTTTAGCTGACCTATTAGAAAGTGACTACCCATTTTTGGTTGACCCAATGCCAAACCTATACTTTACACGTGATCCATTTGCAACAATGGCTAATGGCGTAACGATTAATAAAATGTTTTCAGAAACACGTAATCGCGAAACGATTTACGGAGACTTTATTTTCAGGTATCACCCAGCATATAAAGAAAACGTAGATAAATTCTACTCACGTGATGAAGAAGACCGTATTGAAGGTGGAGATGAGTTAGTCCTTTCTAAAGATATTCTTGCTATCGGTATTTCACAACGGACAGACTCTCGTGCGATTGAAAAATTAGCAAAACGCATATTCGAAGCTGGTGCTTTTAAAGAAATAGTAGGATTTGATATCGGTCAGCATCGTAAATTCATGCACTTAGATACGGTATTTACTATGGTTGATTACGATAAATTTACCATTCATCCAGAAATTCAAGCAGGATTACGTGTCATATCAATCAAACCAGGTAATGATGGAGAAGTTATCCTTGAAGAAAAAGAAAGCCATAACTTAGCTGAAGTATTAGCAGAAGCTTTAGGTTTAGAAAAAGTGACATTGCTTCCATGCGGAGGTGGAAATCTTGTAGACGCAGCGCGTGAACAATGGAATGATGGATCAAACACCTTAGCAATTGCACCAGGTGTCGTTGTCGTGTATGACCGTAACCCAATTACTAATAATTTATTAGAAAAAGCAGGGTTACGATTAATTAAAATTCCAGGAAGTGAATTAGTCCGTGGTCGTGGGGGCCCAAGATGTATGACCATGCCTTTTGTTCGTGAAGATTTGAAGAAATAGAGGTCACTTTTAATCAAACAAAATAAAACAAAAAAATTGGAGGAACACAATATGAATAACATTTTTCAAGGTCGTAGCTTACTAGCTGAAAAGGATTTTACAAAAGAAGAATTAATGTATCTAATTGATTTTTCACTACATTTAAAAGAAATGAAGAAAAAAGGTATTCCACATCATTATCTAGAAGGTAAAAATATCGCTTTGTTATTTGAAAAATCTTCTACACGTACACGCTCAGCGTTTACAACAGCTTCCATTGATTTAGGTGCTCATCCTGAATTCCTTGGTAAAGATGACATTCAACTGGGTAAAAAAGAATCAGTTGAAGATACTGCTAAAGTATTGGGCGGCATGTTTGATGGAATCGAGTTTCGTGGATTCAAACAATCAAATGTGGAGAAATTAGCTGAGTTTGCAGGCGTTCCAGTTTGGAATGGCTTAACAGACGAATGGCATCCAACACAAATGATAGCTGACTTCTTAACAATCAAAGAAAACTTTGGAAAAGTAGAAGGCATTACTCTTGCATATGCTGGAGATGGCCGTAATAATATGGCAAACAGCTTATTGGTTACTGGTGCTATCTTAGGTGCAAATATTCATATTGTAACACCTAAAGAATTATTCCCAGAACAAGAAATTGTTGACATGGCTGAAAAATTTGCTAAGAAATCCGGCGGCAAGATAATGATTACAGATGATGTTAAAAAAGGCGTTAAAGACGCTGATGCTCTTTATACTGACGTTTGGGTATCAATGGGTGAAGAAGACAAGTTCGAAGAACGTGTCAACTTATTGAAACCTTACCAAATTAATATGGATATGATTAAAGCAACTGGAAATGATGATGTTATCTTACTACACTGCTTACCAGCTTTCCATGATGCTGAAACAGAGTATGGCCAAATGGTTAAAGAAAGATTTGGTATCACTGAAATGGAAGTAACAGATGAGGCTTTCCGTAGTAAACATGCTCGTCAATTTGATCAAGCTGAAAATAGAATGCATTCAATCAAGGCTATCATGGCAGCAACACTAGGAAACTTGTTTATTCCAAAAGCTTAAAGTTAAAAATGTAAAGTGAAGACTTCAGAGCATAAGGAAGGATATTGTCCTTATGCTCTATCTTTATCTTAAAAGATAAAAACTAGTAAATAAGAAAATTTCTCATATAATGAATGAGAGAAAAAACAATGTGAAAATAATATCAAAGATAGGATGAATAAATATGACAAAAAGAAAAATTGTAATCGCATTAGGTGGCAATGCAATTTTATCAGACAAAGCAAGTGCAGCTGCACAACAAGAAGCACTCGCTCATACAGCAGAATATTTGGTTAAATTTATTGAAAACGGTGATGACTTAATTATTTCACACGGAAATGGCCCTCAAGTAGGGAACTTATTATTGCAACAAGCTGCGGCAGATAGCGAAAAAAATCCAGCAATGCCTTTAGACACTTGTGTTGCTATGACGCAAGGCAGTATCGGCTATTGGATGCAAAATGCATTAGGCAATGAGTTAGCAAAAAGAAAGATAGATAAACAAATTGTGTCTATTGTTACCCAAGTAGTTGTAGATGAAAACGATCAAGCTTTTAAAAATCCAACCAAACCAATTGGTCCTTTCCTAACAAAAGAAGAGGCACAAAAAGAAATGGATAGAACCGGTTCAATATTTAAAGAAGATGCTGGCAGAGGTTGGCGCAAAGTAGTACCTTCACCAAAACCAGTTAGTATTCAAGAATACCATGTAGTCAATCAACTTGTTGAAAGTGGTGTAGTAACCATTTCAGTTGGAGGCGGCGGTATTCCAGTAGTTGCTAAAGATGGCCAATTAACGGGTGTTGAAGCCGTTATCGATAAAGATTTTGCTTCTCAAAAATTGGCAGAACTAGTAAAAGCTGACTTATTAGTTGTTTTGACAGGTGTAGATAATGTTTTTGTAAACTTCAATAAACCCGACCAAAAGAAATTAGAACATGTAACGGTTTCTGAGATGAAGCAATATATCAAAGAAGACCAGTTCGCACCGGGCAGTATGTTGCCAAAAGTAGAAGCAGCTATTGCATTTGTTGAAAACCATCCAGAAGGCAAAGCAATGATCACATCATTAGAAAATGTAGCAAAGGTTTTAGAAGGAACCGGAGGAACAATCATAACAAAATAATGAATTAAAAAAGCACTTTGAAATGAGCCAGATTGTAAAAAAATGGACCATTTTAAGGTGCGTTTTTAATTAAAAAAGCGCTTCTAAAAAAGAGTCGTATGCATACCACTCTGCTACAAAAGATAAGAAAGATAACGACTTTTGTGTTATAATACACTTATACGTGTTTAACCAAGTTCAACGGTACACTCATAGCTTAGCTGTTATTATTTATTCGTTTATTTCAATCCACACGATAGGAGCGAATCAAATGCCAACCCAACAGATGAAACCCAACCAGATGTATGAATTGCGCTATAAACCGGTATTTGCAAACTTTACTGAATCAGAATTCAATTGTCTTAAAAAACAGTTGTATCTTAGAAATTATAAAAAAGGACAAGTTTTATTTGATGAAGGCGATAAACGCGAAAAGTTATTTTATTTAAAAAAAGGCCTTGTTAGGATTGAACGGTATGATAAGAGTGCTTCATTTTTATACATCGATTACAATAACCCCGATACATTGTTCCCATATGGAGGTATGTTCTCCGATGATACTTATCATTATTCTGCTTATGCAGCAACAGATGTAGAATTGTATTATTTGCCAGCGGATGTTTTTGAGCAACAAGCTATTTATAATTCTGAACAGCTATTATATCTTTATAAAAAGGTATCCGTCATTTTGCAACAACAAGAAAAAAGAATTCAATATTTGGCCGTTTCTAGCGCTACGAGTCGTATTATCAATACATTGTTGTATTTGATGGAAAATCTAGGCAGACATATCTCACCTAAAACAATAGAAATTCCTTTTCCTATTACAATCAATGAGATAGCAGATATAAGTGGGTGCTCAAGAGAGACAGTAGGCAGTGTGATAAAACAGTTAAAAGAAGATCAGCAATTAGAGTATAAGCATAAACAGTTTATTTTTTTACATCCTTCTTATTTCAAATCCTATTCAGAATAATCTATCATAGAAAAAAGAGCTCACACCGTACATAGGGAGAGTTCTTTTTTTGATTTATTTATTTTTTCATCATTTTTAATAAGCGCAAGCCTATATTAATTTGTAACAATTCCTCAGCATTATCAAATTGAATACCCGTCAGTTTTTTAATCTTGTCCAAGCGGTAACGAACAGTTTTTGGATGAAGAAACAGAGTATCTGCTGTATCTTTATAGTTTTGATTTTTATCTAAAAACGCTTTTAAGGTTTCTACCAAGTCAGGATGGTTTGTGCTTAAGGTGAGTAATGATTCCGGGATGAATTTTTCAAATTGTTCTAATTGATTCATATCAGCAAACAATTGGTAGATACCAATATCATGGTAACTAGAGATAGCATTTTCTTCGCCGAACAAAGTAATAATTTTTTGGGCGTTTTGTGCCTGTTTGTATAAAGAAGGCAAATGAGATAAGTCCCCTTTGTAACTGAAACTAATCGTCATAGCTAACTCTTCAAGGTTAAGTATTTTTTTGCTCACTTCAGTACTAGAAAGTAGTTTCTTTTTAACGGTTTCCTCTGCGTCTTCCTGAGTATTCATAATAAAAACAATTTTATGATTGCGAATAAGATAAACTCGTTGTGGCCATTGTTTTTTTATATCTTCGACAAACGTATAAGCAAATTGACGTTCCTTTTTATGCTGTTCGTCTGGAAGTTCGGCTGTTAATGAGATGTTAGGCAAATGACAAATAAAGATACGGAAGTTTGAATCATCTAGTAATTTCAGATTATTTATTTTTTCGTTTAATTCTTCTTTATCTTCGATTCGATTGTTCAATAAGTCTGAAATGATGCTATTTTTATAATGCAAAGTAGTTTGAGAAACAGCGTATTTTTTCAGCAACTCCATTTGGAGAAAACTAATGGTATTTTCAATAGCTAAGAAATCTTCATGTGGAGTAAGGGAATCAATTTCATGGACGATTAATTCGTAGGAATTAATTTTTAAGTTAGGAATAGGTATGACTAATTGAGTATAGGTCTTTTTTTTTGTTAGCATTGGCGAGGCAACTTTGCGACGAGTATAATCATAATTCATATATTTTTGTTTGTTTAATGAAATAGATTGGATAAACAAGACATCGTTATAAAGTGGATCTGTGCTAATGCAGTCATTTTTTAATGTATTTTTTAAACTAATAGGTTTTTTTATTAAATCTTTTAGAACATTCAAAATGTCGATTAATTCAGGTTCGTTTAGAGCCATTTTTGTGAAATGATTTTGTAAAGAGTAATATTTTTCTAATAGGTGAATGTTGTTGTTAATTATTTTTCCGGTTACATCTAATAAGATAGGTTCGTAGAGTGCCTGTTTGGGTATCTGAATTAAAGGGATATCATTTTTTTCGCACAATTCAATAATGTAAGTTGGAATGGATACGACTACCCGATCAATTTTAATAATCAATCCACTTATTTTAAGTTGATGAACCTTAGTGAAAAATTCCTTGAGCTCATCAGAAGAAAGGTCCTTTAGAGCATAATAGCTGCTTAGCAATAATTCACCTTCACGGCCCCAATTTTCAATGTCTGGACCTTCAACAACCATAATACCGGTTACGTTATTTTCTAAACTAGCGTGTTTAGTTAAGACAGATGCCTCTTTGAGAGAATCGAAATCAAGCAATTCTTTTACTGTTAAATTCATACTTTCACTTCCTTATTTTTCATTATGTAACAAAATACAAAATGTTTAGCTGATTGAAATAGAAAACGCTTTAATAGGTAATCTAATAAGAAGTCGAATGATAAAATAAACTGGATAAGCTAAAAAGCAGTACACCTACTATAACAGAAAGAAAGAACTCAAACCATTAATAATCTATCTGTAAAAGAGCAGGTAAAAAAATGAAATCAAAATAAGGATAGATAAAGTAAAAAAATTCGCTTTTATCACTAATGTAGAAGGAAGGAACAAATAAAAAAGAGCGTAAAAAAAGAGGAATGATTTAGTTAGATTTTAAATAAGAGTAACTAAAAAAAGCCTTATCTAGGCGCTTTGTTTGTACAAAACGGATAGATAAGGCTTTTTCTACATACGTGTTGACTCAATTAGTTATTTAACCATTCGATAACTTCTTGGTAGACACTTAGAGCTTTTTCATTCGTCGAGTCACTATCAAAGTCGTGAGTGGCTTTTTCAATCACAACAAATTTAGTTGAAGAAATTTTTCCACTTAAGTTTTCACCTTGTTGGAAAGGAACGTCTTGATCGGTTTTACTTTGAGCAATAAAAACTGGAGGAAGTGCTGCAAGTTGGTTATCTGTTAATGAAAATTGACTTTGCTTTTTTTTATCCGGCAGAAGCAAATCTAACCATCGTCCTGTTTGTCTGGCATAAAGATAAATAGCGTAACGAGTTTCTAATGTCCCTTTAGCAAGAGGGTTAGGTTGGATGAGTTGGTTAACTAATGACCTAGGGATAATTGGATAGGTCTGGTAATGGTTACTTGGTAAGAGATAAAAGGCTTCTTGGATAGACGAATACCCATAAAAACTAATAATCTTATGGGGTTTCTTCTCTATCTTCAAATCGCTCCCAACTAGTAAAGCCAAGTAAGCTCCAGCGGAACGTCCAAATAAATTATAATCATTAGTTGGTAAGTGTAAGACCGTATCGGAATGATGGGTAAACCATTCAACAGCCTCAACTGCACAGTTATAAATTTCTGGTAGAGCCGTTTCTGGTGCTAAAGGATAATCGACAGTTAAAAGATGATAACCTGCTCTTAAGAATAAGTCAATGTAAGTCTTTGGCAAGTCATCACGGTCTCCCCAGATCAATCCACCACCGTGAAAGTAAATGATGGTTTGATTTTTTAAGTTGTCCGTTGCTCGATAAAAAGATGCAGATAATGTGAGAGAAGAATGCCTAGCAAAGGAAAAAAATTCTGGTTCCATTTTGTTAAACCTCCTAAAAAATAATTTAAACGGGTGTATGTAAAGCAAAAGTATAACAAAAGAATCGTAAAAGCAGGTCGCTTTTTTCATTTTTTAGTCCGAATTATACACTAGGGATAATAAAAGGGTGTATTTCTTAGCTCTACAGTACAATGTAATTGCAAAAAAAAAAAGTTATACTATATATTGTAAGCCTTTCCTTTATTAGCGAAATAAATAAATGTCTTAGCATTACTTTATCAAAAAATGGTTTATTCTCCATTCATTTTGCATTGTTTTGACTAGGTAAACAAATCATTTTTTTGGAAAAGGGGGTTAATTTAGTTCATTAGTGGGAGAGAATGAACTGGTTTCATAAAATAATAGCAGATACGTATTGAAAAAAACGAACATCAAAAATTATGAAACTCTATTTATTATGAGAGTCAGGAAAACGAACAATGACACTAAATTTTCAACTTATGATGTTCCTAAAGGGAAACGTGGACCGTTCAATTAAACTAAATAGATTGCGAGGAATCAAAATGTTGCACACAATAATTAAAGAAAATTCTTATCAAGATTCAATTGTGCTGATGTTGCTAACGAACAAACTAAACACAATTGCAGGTGTTAAAAAAGTATCCATTATGATGGGAACACCTGCTAACAAAGATTTATTTGAAGGAAGCGGCTTGAAAACACCAGAACTTGCAGAAGCTTCTGCAAATGATATGGCACTGGTTGTAGACGCAGAAAACGATGGCGTAATGGATGCTGTTTTAACTGAAGTAGATGATTTCTTGGCTTCTCAAGCTACTACTGATTCAGAAGACACAAATGAAACTGCACGCACGTGGGAAACAGCTATGAAATTAGGAAAAGATGCAAACATTGCGTTGATCTCAGTTCCTGGTACGTATGCTGCTCTTGAAACGGAAAAAGCGTTAGATGAAGGATTAAATCCTTTTATCTTTAGTGATAACGTATCAATTGAAGATGAAGCTCGTTTGAAGAAAAAAGCTCACGAAAAAGGCTTAATCATGATGGGACCTGACTGTGGAACAGGTATTATCAATGGTGTTCCAATGGCCTTTACGAATATTGTTAGACCAGGAAGAATCAGCATTGTTGGTGCTTCAGGAACTGGGATTCAAGAAGTTTCAACGATTATTGACAAATTAGGTGCTGGTGTGACCAATGCTATTGGTACAGGTGGCCGTGATTTATCAGAAGAAGTTGGCGGGATTACAATGCTAGATACAATCGTAGCATTAGAAGAAGATCCTGATACAGATGTAATGGTTGTTATTTCTAAACCACCTGCAAAATCTGTTAGAGATAAAGTACTTGGTTTATTAAGAAAAGGATCTAAACCAGTTGTGACCATTTTCTTAGGTGAAAAACCAGCATACCATGAAAAAGACCTTTACCACGCTTATACATTAGAAGAAACAGCTAAATTGGCTGTCGCTCTTTTAAACGGTGAAGAAATCAAAGTATTTGATGAAACAGTAGAAATTCCATCCGTTTCATTGAAACCAGAACAAACCTTGATTAAAGGCTATTATTCAGGTGGAACACTAGCTAATGAAGCAGGGATGTTAATTGCTGATGGCTTAAACCTTGAAGAAGGATTAACACATGATGATGGATTTATTTTAAATTCTGCAGGACACGAAATCATTGACTTAGGTGATGATATGTACACTCAAGGTAAACCACATCCAATGATTGACCCTGAGAAAAGAATTGAAATGATTCAACGTGCTGGCGACAATCCAGAAATAGCAGTCATTTTATTAGATGTTGTTTTAGGCTATGGCGCTCACGATGATATGGCTACTGAATTAGCTCCTGCTATTAAAAAAGCTAAAAATAGTGCTAAAGGAGACGGACGAGAACTAGTGGTTTTAGGAACAGTCGTTGGAACAACAGCTGATCCACAAAACTTAGCTCGTCAACAAGAAATCCTTGAAGAAGCTGGCGTTATTGTTTGTTCAAGCAACAATAAAGCTGTCCGTACTGCTTTAGGCCTTCTAGGTCATACCGTTAAAGATGAAGAAAAAGGCTTCAAAGAAGTTGAAGAATCAAAAGACATTGAATTACCAAAAGCCTCTCAAGCTGTTTTAGACTTGTTAAGCACAAAACCTTATGTTATAAACGTTGGTTTGAAAAGCTTTGCAGAAGCAATTGAAGAAAACCAAGGCAAAGCGGTCCAATTTGACTGGAGACCAAGTGCTGGTGGAGATGTACAACTTCAAAAAATCTTGTACTTCTTAGATCACTACGTAGCTGAATAAAACGAATAAATTGTAGAACAATATAGGAGGGGTTTTAAAAAATGAATTATAAAACAATTGACGAAGCAAACCAAGCTGTCATTGACAAAATTGTAGCAGGTGCTCCATTTTTATTAGATGTTGTACCGGCAAAAACGGTTATCAAAGAATTGAATGGAAAAGTATTATTACATGCTGGACCGCCAATTAAATATGAAAATATGACTGATCCAATGAAGGGCTCATGTGTTGGAGCTTCACTGTTCGAAGAGTGGGCTACAACTGAAGAAGAAGCTAGAGAAATGCTTGATAGGGGCGAAGTATCCTTTATTCCTTGTCATCACGTAGATGCTGTTGGACCAATGGGTGGTATCACGTCTGGCAACATGCCTGTTTTAGTTGTAGAAAACAGAACAGATGGCAATCGTGCTTACTGTACGTTAAATGAAGGGATTGGCGCTGTTTTACGCTTCGGTGCTTATAGCGAAGAAGTTGTTACTCGTCTACGTTGGATGCGTGATATCTTAGGACCTGCATTAAGCAAAGTATTAAACAAAATGGACGAAGGTATGAACTTGAACGTTATCATTGCAAAATCAATTGCAATGGGAGATGAGTTCCACCAACGTAATATCGCTGCTTCACTAAACTTCTTAAAAGAAGTTGTTCCAGTTATGTCTGAGATCGATATGAACGAAAAAGATCGCCAAGATGTTTTAGTCTTCTTAGCAGATACCGATCAATTCTTCTTAAACCCAATGATGGCAGCTGCTAAAGTTGTTATGGATGGAGCAAGAATGATTGAAGAAGGAACAATCGTAACAGCTATGACAAGAAATGGTGAAAACTTTGGTATCCGTATCAGTGGTATGGGAGACGAGTGGTTCACTGGACCTGTTAACACACCAAAAGGACTTTACTTCTCTGGTTTCTCTGAAGATGATGCAAATCCAGATATTGGGGATAGCTCAATAACAGAAACATTTGGTGTTGGTGGAATGGCAATGGTTGCTGCTCCAGCTGTTACTCGCTTTGTTGGTACTGGTGGTTTTAATGATGCATTGAAAACAAGCAATGACATGACTGAAATCACAGTTAGCCACAATACGAACTTCCCAATTCCAACCTGGGACTTTAAAGGAATTGTGTTAGGGATTGATGCAAGAAAAGTTGTAGCAACAGGTATTTTACCAGTAATCAACACAGGTATTGCTAACAAAGTTGCTGGCAGAGGTCAAATTGGTGCTGGAACAGTTAACCCTCCAATTGAAGCTTTTGAAAAAGCAGTTACAGCTTACGCAAGAAAATTAGGTATGAATAGTTAAAACTGAACAAAAATTTGTAAAATGATGACTAGTGAGTGAATAGAATAAGTAAAATTCTTAGTCGCTCACTGGTTCATTTTTTATCTTGTTTTTTTAAAGAGGGTTACTATGATTTTTATTCAAAAGATGTCAAAACAATTAAAAGAACAAGTGCAAACAAACCAAGAAACAACTTCTTTTTGGCAAGTTCACAGTATCTTTAAGAATGGTTTTAACTTAATGACTGGTAAGCAGCTACTTTTTATTGGTACGGATAAAAATGGAGAACTGCCATTTTCTTTACATCTTTCTGCTAAGGATACGAAAACGGTATTAAAAGAGATTAAAGTAGCAGACCTATTTTATTATGATTCCAAAAAGAAACAATTGAAAACCAATCGTATCGTATTATCATTCGATTACATTCGTTTTTATGATTCAGTTTTACCTTTGCAGCAAAACATCAGTTTAGATCAAATTGAATTGGTCTTAAATGAAGCGGAAAAGAATAAAGAACAAAATGGGTTCAAACAGCCATTGCCATTATTTTTAAATGCATTGGATTATGATGAACTATTTATAAAAAATTGTGCTGGCCTTTTTTCAAATGAAGAAAAGGTCCTAAAAAGTAGTATGCTTTACTTCATAGGACGTGGCATGGGACTAACACCTTCAGGAGATGATTTATTAGTAGGCTTGTTGAGTATTGATTCAGCTTATCCGCTATTAGATAAACGTTTTCGTAGCATTCTTCTAGAACTGTTGGAGACAAAAAGCCTAACGACTATTGTTGCAGAAACGTATTTACGTTATGCCGCTCAACACAAATACAGTACAAGGATTGTATCTTTTGTTGGAGAACTGGGTGAACAGCATAGTGGAAATCAAATTAAAGTAGATTTTAAAAATATCCTGACAAATGGGAGTACGTCAGGTTTGGATACCATGACCGGAATGCTTTTCGGAATACTAACAAAAAAAAGGGGTTTAAGATTATAATGGGAAAACGTGTCGTTATCGCTCTTGGTGGAAATGCCATTTTAAGACCGAATCAAAAAGCAACATTTGAAAACCAAATGGAAAACGTAGACATTAGTACAGATTCTATTTCAGATGTTAAGAAAGCAGGATATCAAGTCATTATTACTCATGGAAATGGTCCTCAAGTCGGAAATATTTTGAGACAAAATGAGGAAGCAAAAGATGTGGTACCACAATTGCCTTTGCATGTGTTAAGTGCACAATCTCAAGGGTTTATCGGATACATGATGGAACAATCATTGAAAAATGCGTTGCTTCAAAAAAATATCTCAGGAAAGGTTGTGACTGTCTTAACAGAAACAGAAGTTGATGCTTCAGATGTGGCTTTCCAAAATCCAACAAAACCAATTGGTGTATTTTATACTGAAGAAGAAGCAAAGCAACTAACCGTTGAAAAAGGATGGGACATGGTAGAAGATGCAGGCCGCGGTTACCGTAGAGTCGTTGCTTCTCCACAACCTAAAAAAATTCATGGTGTTGAATCGATTAAAACGTTAATCGAGAATAATACCGTTGTTATTTCTACAGGTGGCGGTGGTATTCCAGTAGTTTCCGATGAAAAAGGCATGCTATCAGGTATAGAAGCTGTTATCGATAAAGATTTATCTGGTTTAAGATTAGCAGAACAAGTAGCTGCTGATGTATTCATGATCTTGACAGACGTGAACAATGTTTATTTAAATTACGGCAAGCCGAACCAAAAAAAATTAGAAAGGGTTACTGTAGAAGAAGCCAATCAATACGTCTCAGAAGGACATTTTGCAGCTGGAAGTATGGGACCAAAAATGGAAGCTGCCATTGCATTTGCATCAAATGGTAAAGAAGCTATTATTTGTTCTTTAGAAAACGCTGTTGATGCTTTAGCTGGTTTTTCAGGAACAAGAATTATATTAGGGAGTGGAAAAATATGAAACTGACAAAAAAACTCGTTCTTTTAATCATGTACGCAGCAGTAGCTATCATAACACCATTAACCGTGTTTGCTGCAGGAATTGATGCAGTTACAGCACCCACTGGATTTATGGCCATTGTTACTCTTGTTCCTTTAATCGTCGTTTTAACGTTATTATTCTTAAAAGTAGATATGATTATCGCTGGTTTAGCAGGTGGAGCATTGGCCATGGTTATTGGCGGAATTGGTCTAGCAGAAGTCAATGCCCAATTCTTGGCAGCTATTCCTACTATGCTTACCATCACTGTTCCGATTGTTAACTCTGCTATTGCGATGGCTGTGTTTAAATCAGGTGGGTATACTGCCGCTTTAACATTAGCTAAAAGAGGTACAAAAGGGAAAGTAGAATACGTTTCAGCCTTTATTGTTATATTGACAGCTGCTGCAACTTATATGTCCGGTATTGGTGGAGGAAGTGCCATGGTTATCGCACCGTTAGCCTTCGCTGCAGTCGGAGTTGTTCCAGAATTGATTGCCGCTATGTCATTAGCAGCAGCTGTCTCTTTTACAACATCACCAGCTTCACTAGAGTCTAGTATCGTTTCAAAATTAGGTGATTTCCCTGTAAGTGAATACGTTGCTACTATGCGTCCTTATTGGTTATTCTTTGTTGCCGTTGCTATCTTATTAGCATTTTTTGGTACAAAACGTCGCAACTTAGGCTTCAAAGAAGAAGCAAATGATGATTATTCAAGTTTATCAAATGGTCAATTATTTAAACTAACTCTACCAGCAATCTTCTTATTATTTGCTGTTATCTTAGGACCAGTTGTTAATAACTTAGTCGGCTACCCTATTTTCACACCTCTAGTTTATATGGTTGTCACGCTTGCTTTAATTTTCTTCTTCTCTAAATTCAGTATGAATGAAACAGTTGAAGCAATGATTGATGGATCTACTTATATCTTAACTCGTTTGTTCCAAGTTGGTATTTTCTTAGGATTTATTAACGTGATTGGTCAGACAGGAACATTTGCTGTTATCGCGGGTGTAGCTGAATCAGCTCCTGCAGCACTCGTTGTACCTGTTGCCGTTTTAACCGGTATTTTAATCGGTATTCCAGCTGGTGCGTATGTCGGATCAATTCTAACATTGGTATTACCCGTTGCCGTTTCATTAGGTTTCACACCATTGGCATTAGGTTTCGTTACGATTGGTGTTGGTTTTGGTAGTCAAATGAGTTTTGTTAACATTACTATGCAAGCTTTATCTTCAGGATTTAGCATTCCAATTCTAGAAGTTGTTAAAGGAAATGTTAAATGGATTTCGTTAGCTTCTGTAATGCTATTAATTATCTCATTAGTGTTTGCATAATAAAATAATAAAGGAGAGATTTGATTATGGATATTTTATTAAAGAACGTACTTTTAAACGATGGTGAAAGTTTGAAAGATGTAGCCATTCAAGATGGAAAGATCACTGCTATTGAAGAAGCAATTACAGAATCAGCCAAGCGTGTTATCGATGCAAAAGGAAGAGTTTTATTACCAGGTTTTGTCGAAAGTCATCTTCATCTAGATAAAGCGCTAATTGCTGATCGTAAACCAAATAACTCTGGAACATTAAAAGAAGCCATCAGTGTAACTGCAGAACTGAAACCAACTTTTACAAAAAAAGATATCTACGATCGTGCTAAGAGAACGCTAGAAATGATTATCCCTTATGGTGTAACAACTATTAGAACGCATTCAGAATTCGATCCAGCACAAGGTTTTACAGGATTTGAAACAATTTTGAAATTAAAAGAAGAATACAAAAATTTAGTGGATATCCAAGTTGTGGCATTCCCACAAGAAGGGATCATTAAAATGCCAGGTACAGAAGAGATGATGTATGAAGCGATGGAAATGGGAGCAGATGTTGTAGGGGGAATTCCTTACAACGATGCACCAGCTAAAGAGCACATTGATATCGTCTTTGAAATTGCTAAAAAATACAATAAGCCCATTGACTTACACGCTGAGTTTAGTGATGAAGCAACTAATATGTCTATTGAATACTTGTGTAAAAAAACAATCGCAGAAGGTTACCAAGGGAGAGTATCTACTGGTCACATGACAGCCCTTCACGCTTTACCAAAAGCAGAATTAGACCCTATTATTGCGATGATAGCTGAAGCCGGTATTAGCATTATGGCATTGCCTGCAACAGATTTACATTTAGGTGCTCGTAATGATGAATACAATGTTAGAAGAGCCGTTACCCCTATTCGTAAGTTAAGAGATGGCGGAGTAAACATGTGTATCGCAACAAATAACATTCGTAATGCCTTTACACCTTATGGCAATGGCGATATTTTACAAACAGCTATGTTGGCTATTCCAGTAGCTCATTTAGGTGGAGCAAATGATTTGAAAACCGTCTTACCAATGATCACAGACAACCCTGCAAAAGCAATCGGTTTAACGGATTATGGTATTGCAGTTGGCAACAAAGCAGATGTTGTCTTACTAGATACTAAAGTTAAAGAGAATGCGATCATTGATATTCCTACAAGACTATTTGTAATTAAAAATGGGAAAGTAACGGTTGAAAACACAAAAGAAACCATTATTCACCGTTAACCTGAATGATTCATAAATTGTAGCGATAGCTACTACCAATCATTTCTGATGCTCCTTTTCAGCGTATCAATGGAGAAACTTGTCAATCTCTTTACGGCCATACTAAAATGGATGAACCAGAAAGAAAAATTTGAGAACTTGTCCGGTTTCGTAAATCAGATAGGCTAACCCAACCGGTATGATTAAAGTGAAGTTATAGCAAAGAAGAAAAGATAGGGGAACAGCCATTTTATGAGTTTGTATTTTTGAGACACTATTTCTTTAACAGTGATAAAAATGGTTCTATAAAATAATATTAGTTCATGAATAAGTCATCCTTGATTTATTCATGAGCTATTTATTTAATACAGCGACCGACGAATTTTTACATAGGAATATTAGGACTATGATTGTTTTTTCACATCTCACTTTATATAAGCGATTTCCGATAGAACTAGCTGATGTAAATACTAAAAATGTTTGAGGTTTCAACAGGTATGGTTAGCTATAACAAAGCAAATAAAAATAGCTAGTAGGGCTCAGTTATTCTTATGGTGAGTTCAATTAAACATTCTCTTATAAAGAGTGTGAAGTATGCAGCCGCTAAGACTGAAACAGATCACAATAAAGAAACAATGAAAAATTCTACTGTATTATCTGAATAGGCTAAAAAGGGAAGCGCTAACCCTATCGTCATTAGAGTAAGTCAAAGCCTATGAAAGAACATATCAATGGTGATAGTGGTGATAGTGTCATTATGGAAATAGGAGATGTTGGAGGTTTTTGCGATAGCTACAGAGCTCTGATGAACATGTTTGAAAAGGTACTTATCGCATTTGCAGAAAAAACTGGTTTATAAAGTAATAATGAAACAGGTGATGTAAAATAATTAGTTCTAATATGTGGAAATCTAAAATGGAGGGATAATATGACTAAACAATCATTCAGCAATAAATTGAAAAATATGGGTCCTGCAGCAATCATAACAAGTGCTTTTATAGGACCTGGAACCATTACAACAACGACCATTGCAGGAGCAAATTACGGGTATCAACTTCTCTGGGCGGTATTATTTTCAATCATTGCTTTAATGGTATTAATGGAGATGAGTTCTCGTATCGGTATTATTTCTGGAAGAGATGCTATTCGTGCAGCAGAAGAGATGCATACTGAAAGTAAAGGTTGGGGCATCTTCATTAAAGGATTAGTTTTATTGGCAGTAGTCATTACTTGTTTTGGTTTCCAGAGTGGCAATGAAATTGGAGCATCATTAGGTCTTGGAGATGCATTTGGTATTTCAAAAAGTAGTGCTGCTCTAATTGTAGGAGCCATTGTTATGACGACAGCATTGATGGGAACAACTAAAATCTTAGAAAAAATTATGCTATTATTTGTAAGTGCAATGGGCTTTATCTTTGTGATCACGATGATTTTAGTGAAACCAGACATACCAGCAATGGTGAAAGGATTATTTTTACCGACTATGCCAGATGGTGGTGTAGTAACGACGATGGCACTTATCGGAACGAGTTTGATTGCTATCAATTTGGTGCTTCACTCAATTACATCAAAGAATAAATGGAACACACCTGAGGGATTAGTAGAAGCGCGATTTGATATTAAAGTGAATATTTTAATCGGTGGATTAATCACCTTTTCAATGTTGACAACAAGTGCGGCTCTTTTATTTGAAACTGGAACTGAAGTAACAAGCCCACTTGTATTTTCTACTCAACTTGAACCTATTCTGGGCGATTGGGCAAGAGTTGTCGGAGATTTAGGCATTTTCGCAGCTGGACTATCTTCAGCTATTGCTATCCCTTTCATATTAAAAACAATTTTGGCTAGCGTTTTTAACTGGGAAAAAGGAATAGAAGACAACAAAGCTAAAACAATGGGGGCTATTGTTGTTATCTTTGGTACTGCTTTTGCGATAGCTGATGTCAAACCCACACAAATTATAATTTTTGCTCAAGCAACTAGTGGGTTTTTTTTACCATTCTTTGCAGTATTATTGTTGGTTGTTTCAAATAGTAAGATCATCATGGGCAAATATACAAATACTCTCTTACAAAATATACTAGGATTAATAGCTGTTGTTGTTACATTGGCTATTGGAATGTTGGGATTATACGGAACCCTTTCAAATTTACTAGCCTAATATAAAAAAGAGGCTAGTAACAAAAGTCGAAAGCAAATGAGTAAGCACTACAAAAAATGGTTGAAACTGATCCAATAGGAGGAAATAGTGTGTTGTTAAAAGAAGCTATTGATAGCGAACAAACCACATTTTTATTGAAAAGTATTTCTTTCTTTCAGATGGATAAGTTGGGAAAAACGGTTTAAAAACTTGTTTATGTTCACAAATAATGAATGATAAGCTAAAAGTACATTATAAGAATTAGTATATCTGATTTGTCAAATTAAGCTATACAAAATATCTTCATCCATGTAACTCATAAAAACTTCCAGCGGTGTTTGGTAATTTAATGACTTTCTTGGAATTATATTCCGTTTGTGTGCAACAGACGATACGAAAGCCTGATCAACTTCGTTGAAATCCATTTCTTTTGGCAATCCATCTTTTCGAAGAAGCCCATTAGAATTCTCGTTTAAAGCTCGTTGTAAAGGCGTTCCAGGGTCAGCGAAGTAGATAGCGACATCATGCTGGTTGCACAAAGATTTCCAGTTGGAGAACTCCTTACCGCAATCAAAAGTAATTGATTTGAATAATTTTTTTGGTATGGATTGGAACCATTGATTCATAGCACTCTCAATGTCGCAGGCTTTACGCCCTTTGGGCTTTAAGGTAATGATAGCTTTCGATAAAATCTCTACTAGAGTAATGACCGCACTTTTGTGGCGGACACCTACAATGGTATCTCCTTCGATATGACCAAATTCTTCTTTAAATGTTGGATAATCTATTATTCTTTCAGAGATATTTCGTTTATAAGCTTGTCTACCTCTACGTTCTTGATGTCCGTTAGGCTTTCTTTTCCCTTTCATTGGAAGGGTAGCTTCATCGAATGTTTTTTCTTTAAATTGTCTATAAAGTGTTCGTACGGAACAGTCTATTGTCATTTCTTTACGGCCAATAATGACATCAGGCGTCCAGCCTTCAGCTACTTTTTCCTTGATATAAAGATGTTGTTCTTCTGGTAAAACAACTTTTTCGCGTCCACACTGCTTCTTGTTTTTCTTATACCGTAGGTAATACTCGAAAGCTGTATGTCCTGCTCTGAAGAACCTGATAACATTATTAATCGGTGTTCGAGTACGATTCAAGTAAGCAGCTATTTTAGCAACTGGAATACCTTGATGGTAATAAGCTTCTATCATCACTAGTTCATCCATGGTAATATGGGTATAGGTCATTTGTGATCACTCCTTGTTTTCTATGGTTGGAAATACAATTAGAGTGTATCACGAATGGCTTTTTTATTTGTATAGCTTAATCTTACAATCCACGATATTAAAACTATCTTTTTTGGTAGCAATAAAAAAATTCTGTAAAAATACACTATGAATAATTCAGATTTAAAACGGACGACTAGAGAAAAGAACAAGGAGCATTAACCGCTATTAGCTAACTTCAAGCGCTCTTGACAATGAACACAATTTCATTTAATCTAAGTTAATAAAACTTGTTCCTAAAGACTCTTAGTGATGGGAGAAAAACAAAATGAATCAAGGAAATATTGAAGACTTAACTGAAGATGAGATCAAAGAATTGCAGACCAGTTCAGATTTAATTTTTGTAGAAACCGATATAAGTGGTTTTTTTGAAATTAAAGTTAAATCCCCAACAGAAATGTTTCCAACTGATGTTTTTTATACAAAAGAGGCTATTGGAGGATTCATGATGTCTAAGTTCAAACTAAGCATTCTGATCGAATCGAATGATGGGAAATTTATCTATCAACCTAACCGTTTAGGAAAAAATTAAGTGGTTTGATCAATGAAAAGACAACTTTGCAGTTGGCTTTTTTTGATTTAACTAAATAAATTTTAGGAGGGTAATAAATAGAAGTATGGTATATTAAATAAAGATGATTGAGGAAATAAAGGAGTAGATAGAGTTGATTAAATTAATTGCCATTGATATGGATGGAACTTTACTAAATAATGCCCACCAAATTACAAAGAATGTGCAAAAAGCTATTTTTGATGCTATTGAATCAGGAATAAAAATTGTTTTGTGCACTGGGAGACCATCAAAGGCAGTATACCCCTATATTGAACAATTGGATTTACCGGATAAAGAAGATTATGTGATTTCTTTAAATGGGACATTGGTTCAAAAAACCAATACACAAGAAATTGTTTACAGTCATATATTGGAACATGCTGAACTAAGTGAAATTGAATGCATCCGCAAAGATTATGCATTAAATTTAACTTTTTTTGATAAATCACATTATTTTTATACGGGAGAAAAAACCGACAGATTAATGTTTGATGCAACCATTTTAGGAATGGAACCTATCCATTTAGATGTAAAAGATATTCCTAAAGACATGGTCATCTATAAGGCAATGTTTGTAGGAGAACCTGCAGAACTTGATCGGTTTGTTCAAGTGGTACCTGATGAACTGTATCAAAAATTCTATCCTATTAGAAGTTTACCCTATGTTTTTGAAGTATTGCCTAAAAAAGCCAATAAAGGTGATGCGTTAATTGGATTGGCTGAACTACTAGGTATTCCAATGGAAGAGGTTATGGCCATTGGCGATGGCGAAAATGATATTGATCTGATGAATGCTGTTGTTGAAAGTGTTGCGATGGGGAATGCCACTAAAACCATTAAAATAGCGGCCAAATATGAAACTAAGTCTAACGAAGAAGATGGCGTTGCCCATGCTATCTATCAATGGGCATTAAACTAAAAATAAGCGTTTCGTCAGTGAATGTTAACTGGCGAAACGCTTGTTTATGTTAACCAACTAGTCGTTTAAAATAACCAGAAAATTAAAGAAATAGCTAATAGGACTTGTGTCAGCCCGACTAATAATCCATAAAGTAGCGTTTTTGGTCCTTCTTTAACAATATCAGAAAACTTAACACGTAACCCAATAGCAGCTAAAGCAGCTATTTCAAATTGATTGCTGATGGTTTGAGCACTCGTAACCATAAAATCTGGTAGCGATACAAAACTTCTTAATAAGAATAAACAAAAGAATCCAATAATAAACCAAGGAACACCAGCAGAACTTTTAGTGTTCTTATGTACGTTCGTTGATTTGGAAAATAAAGACTTATCTTTTTCAAAATTCATTTTTCCGAAAAGCAAAGCGACACCAATAAGCAGTAAGACACGCATCAGTTTAAAAACAATCGCTAGATTAGCTACATCGTCACTAACTATTTTTGCTGAAGCAATAACTTGGCCTATGGACTGAACTGTTCCACCAATTAGCGCAGACGTTTGAACAGTTTCATCTTTGTAGAGGATAGCTGAAAGAATAGGTAAAGTAACCATTAAAAGAGTACCGGTTACATTAACAATGGTAATTGATAATCCTTTATCTTTTTCATCAGCATCGATAACAGGCGATATTGTCCCAATAGCAGAAGAACCACAGACCGCATTACCAGCTCCCATTAATAAGGAGAATTTCTTGCCGAATTTCAAATACCGTCCAATCCAGTAAGCGGCAATGATAGTAACAACCATTTGAAATAGGATAAAAGTAAATCCTGTAAAACCAACTTGCTTGATAATCTGAAAATTAAGAATCAGTCCGTTCAAGACAATGGAAAATTCTAATAAACTTTTTTCAGAAAATTTCGTCCCAGTACTTAATAGAGGGTGGTTTAAAAGAGTATTGCCAAGTAGGATACCTAAAAAAATAGCAATAAGAGCCGCTCCTAATGTGGGTATAAAGAGCGCTAACCCTTGACTAATAATGGATATGATGACACTTATCATTAAACCTGGTAAAATAAATTTTGCTTTTTCCATTACTTTTTGAATCATAACCGATCTCCTTTTGTCCCATTTCCTATAGTTATTAGTTTACACTTAAAATTGCATAAGTTAAAATAATCATATATTATCTATGTATAAGATATATTTATAGAAAGGAAGAGAGTTATGTTAGATTATCGCTACCAAACATTTCTAACACTTGCAGAAGAAATGAACTACACTCATACTGCAAAAAAATTACATATTACACAACCAGCGGTAACCCAACACATTCAATACTTACAAAATGAATTGAAAGTCGAATTGGTTCATTATGAAAACAGGCAATTAACCCTAACTAAAAAAGGGCAACAATTACAAAAAGACCTATTACTGCTACAAAAAGAAATTCTTCAAATTCAAAGTAAATTGGCTCCAAAAGAAGAAGCTCCTTCTTTTACATTTGGTGCTACTCTAACCATTGGTGAATATGTGATGCCTGAATTGATTGAAAAGTATATACATGCTTATCCAACTCACAACCTTTCGATGTTAGTTGATAATACGACTTCTTTGGTTGAATATCTAGAACACGGGAAAATTGATTTTGCTTTTGTAGAAGGAGAATTTAATCAACACTTATTTGGTTTCCGTAAAATTTCAGATGAATCATTTATTGCAGTTTGTGCTAAAAGTAATCCGTTATGGAAAAAAAAACAACCCATGAATGAATTGTTTTCACATCAATTATTGATAAGAGAAGTTGGATCTGGATCACGTTTGATTTTAGAAACAGCTCTGAAAAATAAAAGTATCCATATAGATAGTTTTATTAAAACAATGATGATCGGCAACATCTCTTCTATTAAGGAGCTAGTAAAAAAGGATTTAGGGATTACTTTTTTATACCGGAATGCTGTTGAAGAAGAACTTGGAAATGGGTCATTAAAAGAAATTAAGATAATAGACTTTGTTATTGAACACCCTTTTCATTTGATCTATCTTAAATCTGCGAATGTAAAAGGAATGGAGATTGCACAAAACTTTAGTCACTTATTCCCTCGAAATAGGTGAGCTTTTTTGATCACGTTATATTTTGGCATTTAATTTGTGTAGGTAATGTGATGTTTTATTTCTATCTTTTTAGCTGCTAAGCGATTAAAATGACAACGAATGAAAGCGTTCTTAAAAGATAATGATGCAAAGAAAAAACAATAGGGAATAAATTTACTACGAATTAAATTATAATTCTACTTATTGTTCAAAAGTAATTATACGTAATTATATTTATACCTCATTATTGTATAATTAAATAATTTATGTAAATAAAAGGAGCTCATAACAATGATGAATAAATTAAAAAATATTATAGAAAATGAAGATTCTCATCAACCTTATACTGATATCGAACTTGCTAAATTATTAAATACTTTTAGAGAAAATATAACAAATTTGAGAACTGAAGAAAATATTCCAGATTCGAGAACTCGACGAAAAGAATTATTAGAATTTGAAATTATTAGTGTTTTAACAGAACAACCAAAGATATCTGAAAGAAAATTAACCGAAAAACTAAATGCATGCGGTTTCAGTATCACAAGGTCTTCGGTAAGCAAATACCGAAAAGATGTGCAAAAGAAATTACTTGTTCCTGAAGTACTTAAACCCAAAGTAGAAGTTGATCCATTTGAAGGTCTGATTGGATCAAATGATAGTTTGAAAACACAAATTAATCAAGCCAAAGCATCTATTCTTTATCCTCCAAGGGGATTGCACACTCTTATTGTTGGACCATCTGGTTCCGGAAAAAGTTTTGTTGCACAAAAGATGTATGAATATAGTAAAACGACAAAAAATTTCAAAGATACTGTTCGTTTTGAAATATTTAACTGTGCAGATTATGCAGAAAACCCCCAGTTATTGCTTTCTCAACTTTTTGGATATGTAAAGGGTGCATTTACAGGAGCAATAGAAGATAAAAAAGGCCTTGTAGAAATATGTAATGGAGGGATTTTATTCTTAGATGAAATTCATCGTTTGCCACCCGAAGGACAAGAAATTCTATTTTACCTTTTAGATCAAAATTTATATAGAAGATTAGGAGAAACCGAGTTAACAAGAAAAAGTAAGTTGCTTTTAATAGGAGCAACTACAGAAGATCCTTCAAAAACATTGTTACTAACTTTTAGAAGAAGAATTCCTATAAACATAGAAATGCCTAGCTATCATGAAAGAACAATCAGTGAAAAATTTGATTTCATAAAAATGTTTTTTGAAAATGAAAGTAAACGTGTAAATAAATCATTTAAAATAAAAAGAGATGTAATAAAATCGCTTTTATCATATTCGTGTAAAGGAAACATAGGACAACTAAAAAGTGATATACAGGCAACATCTGCAAAAGGATTTCTTCATGCCACAATAAATCAACAAAAAAAAATTAATATAAACTTTCAAGATTTACCCAAGCAGATAATTGAAGAAATAATTGAAAAAAATGATTTTAATGAAGAGGTTTATTTATTTAGCCAAAAAGATTTGATTATTAATGAGAGTGACAGTAAAAAAAGCGAAGAAATGAAAGTAATCTCAACGCCTATACAAACAGAGACAATTTATGATTTTATTGAAAATACTTATCAGACAATGAAATTGGAGAATTATAAGGAATCTAAAATTAGTTCAATTTTAAGCAAAAGAATTGAAGGAGAAATGCAACGTCTTTCCACAATGAACTACAAAGAAGAAATAGATTATGAAATTTTAAAAAACATCATCGGTTCTAGACTTTTAGAAACGACGAAAACAGGTTTTAAAATAGCGACGAATTATTTTGGGAATTTAGATAGTAAGTTAATTTTCCCGCTTTCTATTCACTTAAATTCTGCTATTAATAGATTTCTTTCCAATAAAGAAACGATAAATCCAAATTTAGAAAAGATAAAAAAAGACTACAAAGAAGAATTTAAAGTGGGCATCCTTATTAAAGAACTTATTGATATAGAATACAGTATTAGTTTACCTCAAGATGAAATTGGATTTATAGCTATGTATCTTAAAAATTTTAAAGGTCTAATACAAAGTGAAAATGTGAAAATAGGGATTGTTGTACTTTCTCATGGGAATGTAGCAAAAGGAATGGTAGATGTAGCGAATAAATTATTAGGTGTAAATCATGCAGTTGGATTAGAAATGGATTTGACAGATTCTCCAAACTTAATGCTAGAAAAAACAATTCCAATAGTAAAAAATGCTGATCAAGGAAAAGGAGTTCTTATATTAGCTGATATGGGATCATTAATCTTATTTGGAGATATTATTGCAGCAAGAACAGGTGTCCCCGTTCGAGTAGTTGGAAGAGTCGATACATTAATGGTGATAGAATCTGTTAGACGTTCTCTATTGCCTGAAGACACATTGGATAAACTTGCTGATGAGATTGATTCAAAACAATTTTTAACTGGAAGTACTTTTATTTCTCCGATAGAAAGAGAAAAAGTAATTGTGACATTGTGTTTAACAGGAGAAGGTGCAGCTAAAGTATTGAAAAATTATATTGAAACTTCAATTATTAATTATACTGATGAAATTAAGATAATACCTATTGGCTTTTTCACTAAAGAAGAAACTTCTGTGACCTTAGATAAAATCAGTCATTCAAATGAAATTGTTGCAATAGTAGGAACAATCAATCCTAAGTATAATAACGTATCTTTTATATCAGCTGAAGAACTTTTAAATAAAAGCAATAAATTACTAAAACTTTTAAGTGATAAAGGGAAAATTTATAGAGAAAACACCCTAGGAAATTATATAGATATGGATTTAATTGATATTGAAAATGAATTTGTTACAAAGAATGATGTTCTTGATAAGATGACAAACAAATTAATAAAAGAAGGAAAAGTAACGAGTGATTATATCTTAAGTGTCTATAAAAGAGAAACGATGGGCAATACTTTTTTAGAAGGAGGAATAGCAATTCCACATGGTGAGAGTAAGTATATCACAAAACCAGCCATCTCAATCACGAAATTAGCCACACCTATATTATGGGAAAGTAATCAGTACGTGAGGTTTGTTTTTCTTCTTGCATTGACTGAAGATAATGGGAAAGAAATAGAAGATTTATATAAAATCCTTTACAAAGGCAACATTTTCCAGCTGCTTGAAGAGGCTACTACAAAAGAAGTGATTCATTCTATTTTAACCGATATAACATTATAAGCCAAAAGTTGGCATGGTACTTGCTTATATAAAAGTAACAGAGGAGGTGGAAAAATGAAAAACATCTTTCCAAAAGTTACTATTATCTTACGCGGCTATGAATACGAACAGGTTAAAACGGTTATGGATGTTTTAAAAGGTAAGCATGATCACTATGCGCTTGAAATTACATTAAATTCTCCAGATGTTTTTACAACTATAAATAAGATATCGAAAGAGTATGGAAATAATTTTTATATAGGTGCTGGTACCATATTATCTTTAGAAGATGCAAATAATGCTATAGATGCAGGAGCTAAATTTATATTATCTCCTATTAAGTTAAGTAGAGAAATCTTAGAAATATGTAAACAAAAAAGTGTTTTAAGTATCCCAGCAGCTATGACGCCAACAGAAGTAATGGAACTTAAAATGAATGGTGCAGATATTATAAAAATATTTCCAGTTAACACTGTTGGGGAAAAATTTTTCAACGATATTCAAGCTCCGTTGGGAAAACTTCCTTTAATGGCTGTTGGAGGAGTTACTTTAGATAATACGGTTAGCTTCTTTGAAAATGGTGCTGATTATGTAGGTATAGCTTCAGGGATTTTTAATAAAGGAGATATTTTAACTCAAAACAGTAAAGGACTAAAAGAATCTTTATTGTTATTTGAAAATAAAGTTTTTAAATAACAGCAAATTTTTAGAATTAAAGGAAAGGAGTGGAGGCACAGATGAAATTGAAGCTCGATAAAAATTTAGTCTTTATTGATTTAGACTTTGAAAAAAAAGAAGACATCTTGAATTTTTTGTCGAATAAGTTACTTGAACATGATTATGTTAAACCAGAATATCCAAAAGCCATTATAGAGAGAGAAAAAATATACCCTACTGGCTTGCCTTCCTTAGGTGTAAATATTGCTATTCCTCATGCAGATAATGAGTTAGTTCATAAAACAACTATTGCTATCGGTATGCTAAAAAATTCTGCGAAGTTTTGTTCAATGGAAAATATTGAAAAAGAGTTAGATGTACAGATTGTTATGATGTTAGCCATAAAAGAAGCACATGGTCAGATAGAAATGTTGCAAAAAGTTGTCTCAATTATTCAAAATGATACATTAACAAGAGAAATTACGAAAATGACAGATAAAAATAAAGTATTAACTATGTTAGAACCATACTTAAATTAAAAATAGCAGGAGGAATTTATTATGAAAAGAGTATTAGTAGCTTGTGGAAACGGAATTGCAACATCAACTGTGGTAGCTTCAAAAATAAGAGATTATGCTGAAAAAGAAGGAGTAGATATTAAAACTGAACAATGTAAATTGATGGAGGTTCCTGGGAAAGGAGATAATTATGATTTAGTTGTAACAACTGGTCAATTTGGCGGACAGGTTAATACACCTGTTGTAGCCGGTTTATCTTTATTAACTGGGATTGGTAAAGAAGAGACTTTAAAAGAAATTATAAGTTATTTAAAATAAAAAATTGATTCAGGAGGAAATACTATGTGGAATGCAGTAATGTCAGGATTTGATTGGCTTATTGGAGCTGGGCCAACAGTAATGTTACCCGTTATTATTACCGTTATTGGGTTATTTTTTGGTTTAAAATTAGGAAAAGCATTTAAATCTGGTTTGACATTAGGAATTGGTTTTGCTGGGATCAGATTACTGCTAGATTACATGGCCGCAAACTTAGGCCCTGCTTCTCAAGCGATGGTAGATAATATTGGAATAAACTTAGATGTATTAGATGTAGGTTGGGGCTCTATTGCGGCTGTTACTTGGTCTTCTCCTATCATTGTGTTTCTTGTACTTTCAATATTTGCAGTTAATATCATTATGCTGTTGACTAAAACAACCAATACATTAGATGTTGATATCTGGAATTATCATCATATGGCAATTGTTGGAATAATGGTTCATTATGTTACAAAAAACATTTGGCTTGGTATTGGAGCCTCAGTTGTAATGGCAATTACAACCTTTAAGATAGCAGATTGGTCTCAACCAATGATTGAAAAATTCTTTGGTATACCTGGAGTTTCATTACCAACAGTATCAGCAACTTCAACATTAGTGCTTGCTTGGCCTTTAAATTGGTTGTTAGATAGAATTCCTGGCATAAATAAAATTAATGTCACTCTTAAAGATGTTCAAAAATATCTTGGGTTTTTCGGAGATCAGATGGTTTTAGGTTTAATATTAGGTTCGGCTATTGGATTATTAGGTGGGTACGATATTACCACATCATTGCAATTAGGTGTAAGTATGGCTGCTGTATTGGTTATTATTCCTAAAATGACTTCTTTATTCGTTGAAGGATTAATGCCCATTTCAGAAGCGGCGCAAGACTGGTCTCAGAAGAAATTTAAAGATAGAAAATTATTTATCGGTTTAGATGCAGCGGTTGTAGTAGGAAATCAAGATGTAATTACTACTGCATTAATTTTAATTCCTTTAACTATTGGACTTGCATTTATTCTACCAGGGAATAGAATGTTACCTTTTGCTGACTTAGCGATTATTCCTTTTAGAATTGCATTAGTCGTTGCTCTTACAAGAGGAAATTTCTTCAAAAATATCATTATTGGATTAACAACTAGTGCAGCTATTTTATATGCAGGTACAATTACAGCCCCTATTCTTACAGAACTTGCAGGTTCAGTGGGTATTGAGGTAGCGGTTGCAGGTGGCGCTCTATTAATCTCATCATTTTCAGCAACTAGCTTAACTCATAGTTTCTTAGTATTCTTTGCTTTTGTTGGTCCATTACTAGTAACATTGCCTGCCATGATTTTTATCATAGCAATTTTCTGGTATTACTTTGAAGTTATGAAGCCTAAAGCGAGACAAGCTAGAGAACAGAGAGAAAAAAATGAAATGGAAATAGAAGAACAAGCTATATGATTATTAAATGGAGGGTGAACAATGAAAATTACAGATGTTAAAGTCTACAAAATTAAGCCACGCTGGATTTTTATAAAGATAAGTACAGATGAAGGTATCGAAGGTTGGGGAGAAATGATTTCTGGTACAAAAACAGAAACAGTTGTCTCTGGAGCATATGAAATGGGTAAAAGAATTATTGGTCGTAATCCGTTTGAGATTGAAAGATTGTGGCAAGAACTTCACCGCTCATTTTTTAGAGGCGGACCAATAAATGGAACGATTGTATCTGGTATAGAGATGGCTTTATGGGATATCAAGGGTAAGTATTTTAATGTTCCCGTTTACGAGTTATTAGGTGGGGCTGCACGTGACAACATTAAAGTGTATTCTTGGATCGGTGGCGATAGACCTGAAGATGTAGTTACTGAAGCAATGGATCGTTACGACAGAGGATTTAGAGCTGTGAAAATGAACGCAACTCAAGAATTACATTACATCGATTCATTTAAAGAAGTACAAAAAGTAGTAGATAGGGTTGCTTCAATACGCGAAAAATTAGGATATGAAATGGAAGTTGCTGTGGATTTTCATGGCAGAGTCCATAAAGGAATGGCAAAAGTATTAGCTAAAGAACTTGAACCATTGAAACCTATGTTTTTAGAAGAGGTTGTTTTGCCAGAAAACGAGGAAGCTTTCTCTGAGATTGCACGCCATGTAGCTACACCATTAGCAACTGGAGAACGTTTATATACTAGATGGGCATTTAAAAATATCTTCAAACAAGGAAGTATAGATATTATTCAACCAGATGTTGCTTTAGTTGGTGGTATTTTAGAAACTAAGAAAATAGCAGCAATGGCTGAAGCTTACGATGTAGCTGTTGCACCACATGCACCATATGGGCCGATTGCATTAGCTGCAACACTTCAAGTTGATGCTTGTACGCCAAATGTTTTTATTCAAGAGCAAAGTTTAGGAATTCATTATAATAAAGGATTTGATTTATTAGATTTCGTTCATAACAAAGAAGTTTTTCAATATAAAGATGGCTTCGTTGATCTTCCGTCTAAACCAGGTCTTGGTTTAGAATTAAATGAAGATTTAATTGAAGATATTTCTCAAGAAGGTCTAATTTGGACAAATCCTCAGTGGAAACACTATGATGGTACCATAGCAGAATGGTAAACAAATATAAATAAAGAAAGAAAAAGGCTGAAGAATTTTTTCAGCCTTTTTAATATAATCAATTGTATTTTTATAGTTAAAAATATATTAGGAGGCAATCATATGACCCAAATATATTTTACATTGGAAACGAAAGAAATTCCAAGTATAATTGAAAATTCAGTAAAAGAAAATCTAGCTAAAATATTCTCTTGGTAGTTTTTTTATAAAATCAAAGAATAAAAATGAACAACGATATCAAAGTGGTAAATGATGTCGTTCAGAAAAATATGTCAGTTAACTAAATGGTTAATAGTAAAGAAAATTAATAAAGTATATAGAGAGCTTGGATTTAAAGGTTCCGAGATCCCACAACGAAAAATTTTCTTCAGAAGATTGGTGGACTTTTATTAATAGAATCTAAAAATACGTTTAAATCACTTATCGTTTGACCACAGCATTTAATTTTAAAAACCTTTCATTTCTTTATCTGTATGATGATACTAGACGGGTGAGATATGGTTTTTTATGTTGACTTAATGTAATGGCTCATCTTCAATCGATAGTTTATAATGGCAACTGTAGTACACGTTTACAAGACAAGTGTGATGAAGTTGTCTTGTTTTTAGACAAAGTTAGTTATAAAATATATGTAAGTGTTTGCAAGAAAGAGGAGAATATGCTGTAATTAACGAAAAGTGAAATAAAAGTAATTAAGATGTTATTAGATAAGGAAAAATTGAGAATGAGTACGATGCAGAAACAATTATGTTTATTATTGAGAATGGCAATAAACTATTAACAGATCTAAATAAAAATAATTGGTCTTATTTGTACAAATAATAAATGGGGAAAATAGGTGAATGAGGATGAATAATATGGATTTTTATGAAAAATACAACTTAAAAAAGGTAATAAATGCTAGTGGGAAGATGACAGCACTGGGAGTTTCAAAATATTCTGAGGAAGTTGTCGATGCACAAAAATTTGGAGGCCAGCATTTTTTTGTAATGGATGAATTAGTAAAAAAAACAGGCAAGCATATTGCAGATTTACTTAATGCAGAAGATGGGGTTATCGTATCATCTGCCTCGGCAGGACTAGCGCAATCTATTGCTGGAATAATTGGCGAGGGTAGCCATTATCACTTATATCATCCTTATACTGAAAAAATTACTAAACGAGAAATTATTATTCCTAAAGGTCATAATGTCGATTATGGAACTCCGGTAGAAGTAATGATTGAACTAGGTGGTGGAAAGGCGATTGAAGCCGGGTATGCAAATGTGTGTACTAAAGAGCAAATTGAACTAATGATTACTCCTGAAACAGCTGCTATCTTATATATTAAAAGCCATCATACAGTACAAAAAAGTATGTTGTCAATTCCAGAAGCCGTAGAAGTTGCACATAAAAATAATTTACCTCTTATTCTAGATGCTGCAGCTGAAGAGGATCTTTTTAAGTATATTGAAGCAGGGGCAGATTTAGTTATTTATAGTGGAGCGAAAGCATTAGAAGGAACTAGTTCTGGTTTAATTATTGGAAAAGAAAATTTGGTTGATTGGTCCCGTTTACAAAGTAAAGGAATTGGGAGAGCAATGAAAATTGGGAAAGAAAATATTTTAGGTTTGACTATAGCTATTGAACATTATCTAAAGCAGGGTAATGAAACAGGTGAAAGTATGAAAAGAAGATTAACGCCCTTTGTAAAACAATTAGATGGAATTTATGGGTTATCTTGCACAATAGTACAAGACAGCGCTGGAAGAGATATTTTTCGAGCAAAAATAATAGTCCATTCAGAGTCACCTTTGAGTGCTAAACAGTTAATAGAAAAGTTGAAGGAAGGTAAGCAAGCAATCTATACAAGAGAACACCAGGTTAATAATGGTATTATTGAATGTGATATTCGTTCAGTAAATGAAGATGAAATGACTCAGATTTTTGAGAGGATTGAAAAGATAATGAACGAATCATTAAGGAAAGAATGATTGCAAATAAAAATGAAGTAAAGAAGGTATACTTTCGAGAACAAGTGTATTTTGATGGAATAAATTTTCTGTTAAAATATAGTTGTTTTTTTTGGCTTTAAAATGAATTGCAAGGACTTTATTTTTTTGAAGATAACGCTTGCATAAAAATAAATAAGATGCTACTATAATATATGTAATCGGTTACACATTAAAAGAAGGATGAGGTGAATGGCATGAAAACAATTAAAGACGTTGCTCACTTAGCAGGTGTATCGGTCGCTACTGTTTCAAGAGCTTTAAATAAAAGCGGGTATGTTAGTGAAAAAAGTAGCCAAAAAGTTGAAGCAGCTATCAAAGAATTGGATTTCTATCCTAATGAAGTAGCCCGTTCACTTTTCCAAAAAAAATCTAAATTAATTGGCTTACTCTTACCTGACATTTCTAATCCATTTTTCCCACTAGTTGCTAAAGGTGTGGAAGACAAAATAAATGAAATGGGTTACAATTTAATTTTAGGCAATGTTCAAGAAAATCGATCAAAAGAAACAGAGTACATACGCGCTTTTGCCCAAAATAATGTAGCTGGGGTATTGTCTGCTGTTGAAAGTAGTTCCAATGATTTAAAAAATATGCCTTTTGTTATGTTGGATAGAGTAACTTCAGATAAAGAATATTCGGTTCATTCTGATGATTACCAAGGTGGTATGTTAGCTGCAACAGCAGTAAGTGAAAGAAGTCCCGGTCAAGTTGTTGTAATGGTTGGACCAAGATCGATTTCAAATTCACTGGTTCGTTTAGCAGGAAGTGTGAAAGTATTAGAAGAAAATCAACTGTCGTATCAGTTGTTTGAGACAGAGTCTTTTCAATTTGATTCAGCTCAAAAGGCGGCTTATCAACTATTTGAAACATTTCCTGATGTGGCTAGCATTATTGCATCAAATGATATCCATGCTTTGTCTGTTATGCGTGAAGCTATTCGTAGAGGTCTAACTATCCCAACAGATGTGCAAGTTGTTGGATACGATGATAATCCTTATAGCAAACTGATGTATCCTAGTTTATCAACTATTGCACAACCAGCTTATCAAATTGGTTATAAAGGTGCTGAAATATTGTGTAACCGCATAGCAGGATTGAAAATAAAAGAAAAAAATATTCAATTACCAGTAGAACTTGCAATAAGAGAATCTTTAAGAAAGAAGGAAAAATAATGAGCAAAATAACCGTTGTTGGTAGTCTTTCAACAGACTTTGTTGTTAGTGCAACTAAAAGACCTGAGGTGGGTGAAACAATCGTTGGAGATGGTTTTACTACAACATTTGGTGGAAAGGGCGCTAACCAAGCAGTCGCTACTGCCCGATTAGGTGGGCAAGTAAATATGATTGGAACAGTTGGTTCAGATAGATTTGGAAAAGAAATGTTGATTAACTTAAAAAATAATGGAATCAATACGAGCAATGTGGAATCGGTTACACATTTGCCTTCTGGCTCAGCTCACATTACGGTTGTCAATGGAGATAACAGTATCATCTATATTCCAGGAGCTAATGACGAGATAACTAAAAATCAAATAAAAAAAGCTTTCCCGGTTATTCATTCTAGTGATGTTGTGATTATACAAAATGAAACACCTTTAGAAATCATTGAAACTGTTATCCAAACTTGTTTTGAAAAAGGGATTAAAACCATTTATAATCCAGCACCTGCCAAAAAGATTGAGCGAGAATTAATAGAAAAGGTAAGCTATTTCACGCCAAATGAATCAGAATACAAGTTGCTTTTTCCAGAATTGAGTTTATCTGAAGGAATGAAGAAATACCCAAACAAATTAATCGTAACGATGGGATCTAAAGGAGTTTACTTTAATGATGGTGAAAAAGAAGTTCACGTTTCATCGTATAAAGTCAAACCGCTAGATACAACAGGAGCAGGCGATACATTTAACGGAGCTTTTGGCGTAGCGTTGACATCAGGGTTGGATATGATAGCTAGTATACGATTTGGTAATTTAGCTGCAGCGATGTCCATTCAAAAATTTGGTGCTCAAAGTGGCATGCCGACACTATCAGAAATGAAAGAGAGTGAATATTATGAAAAAGAATGGCACATTAAATAGCGAGATTGCTAAAATATTAGCTGATTTAGGTCATACAGATCAAATTGTGATTGCGGATGCAGGATTGCCAATACCGGCAGGAGTGAAGAAAATTGATTTAGCTTTAACGTTAAATGACCCTCCTTTCCAAAAACTATTAGATATCTTAATCGAAGAAATGGTCATTGAAGAAGTCATTTTAGCAAGTGAAATCAAGTTAGCAAACCCAGAACAGTTGAAATTGATTGAAGATAAATTACCAAAAGAAAGGATACATTATATTAGTCATGAACAATTCAAGAAAAAAACAACTCATACGCAAGCTATTATTAGAACAGGCGAAGCGACACCCTATTCCAATATTATCTTACAATCGGGAGTGCTATTCTAGGAGGTAAAAAAATGGATGTTACAATGAAAGGAATTACAAAAAGTTTCGGTACTAACTCCGTTCTTAAAGGCGTTAATATCCAATTAAATGGGGGGAAAATCCATGCATTAATGGGAGAAAACGGAGCTGGAAAATCGACCTTAATGAATATTTTAACCGGTATGCACAAATATGATGCTGGTGAGATCCTAATAGATGGAAAAGAAACGTTATATGATAACCCTAAAGAAGCTGAAGAACACGGTGTTAGTTTTATCCATCAAGAAATGAACACGTGGCCTCAAATGACCGTCGTAGAAAACTTGTTTATTGGAAAAGAAGTGAAGAATAAAGTTGGTTGGTTAAACAAAAAAGAAATGGAAAAAAGAGCGAAAGATATTTTTGATGATCTAGGCATTACGATTGATTTAAATTTAGAAGTTCAATCGTTATCGGTAGGACAACAGCAAATGATTGAAATCGCAAAAGCACTGATGACGAATGCAAAAGTATTGATTATGGATGAACCAACAGCCGCATTGACAGAAAGAGAAATTGAAGTGTTATTTAAAATTATTTTAACCTTAAAGAAAAAAGGCGTAGCCATTATTTATATCTCTCACAGAATGGAAGAAATTTTTAAAATAAGCGACTCAATCACGGTGATGCGAGATGGTGTATCAATCGATACGACAAAAACAAAAGAAACGACTGTTGATGAAGTTGTTCGCAAAATGGTTGGACGCGACTTAGCTGATTATTATCCTGAAAAGAATTCAAAAATAGGAGATATTATTTTTGAAGGAAGGCAACTATCAAATAAAGGGGTATTTAAAAATGTTTCATTCAGCGTTCATCAGGGTGAAATTATTGGATTCTCAGGACTGATGGGATCAGGTCGGACCGAAATGATGCGGGCAATATTTGGAATTGATGAATTGGAAGAAGGAGAAGTTTATTTAGAAAACAAACTGCTTAAAATCAAAACCCCAAGTGATGCTATTCATGAAGGAATTGGATTTTTAACAGAAAACCGGAAAGATGAAGGATTAATTTTAGATTACTCTATCAGAGAAAACATTTCATTGCCTTCAATAGATGGTTTTAAAAAGAAAGGTATCATTGATGAAGTGGCTGAAAAAGATTTTGTTGAATTATTAATGAAACGATTAAATGTTAAAGCGCAATCTGCTGAATTAGCTGTTTCAAATCTATCGGGTGGGAATCAACAAAAAGTCGTTCTTGCAAAATGGATTGGGATTGGATCAAAAGTTCTCATTCTAGACGAACCTACCAGAGGAGTAGACGTTGGAGCGAAACGTGAGATTTATCAATTGATGAACGAATTAACCGATCGAGGTGTGGCTATCATAATGGTTTCGAGTGACTTACCTGAAATTTTGGGTGTCAGTGATCGAGTCATTGTGGTCCATGAAGGCACCATTGCTGGTGAATTTGATAGAACTGAAGCAACCGAAGAAAAAATTATGAGTCTTGCTACTGGAGGATATTAATATGGAATCAGATACGAAAAAATTGAAATTAGCTGAACAAAAAAAATCGAGAAAAGAATTGATAGAAAAGTTAGGTCCCTTATTAGCTTTGGTAGTATTGGTTATTTTTGTAACCATACTAAATCCGGGTTTTGTAGCACCAAATAATTTGCTGAACTTATTAAGACAAGTTTCAACTAATGCCTTAATTGCTTTTGGGATGACTTTTGTCATTTTGACTGGTGGTATAGATTTATCTGTAGGTTCAACTTTAGCTTTAAGTAGTGCCTTAATGGCAGGAGGGATTGTAGCAGGTTTAGATCCCTTATTCGCAATGGTATTAGCTGTTATCGCTGGTGGTATGCTGGGAGGATTTAACGGATTATTAATCACAAAAGGAAAGATGGCACCATTCATTGCTACATTAGCAACGATGACAATCTTCAGGGGAGCGACGTTAGTCTTTACAAACGGAAATCCGATTACTGGAATTGGTGACAGCTTTATCTTTAAATTTATCGGACGTGGTTACCTATTTGGTATTCCTTTCCCGGTTGTGTTAATGCTCATTTGTTTTGCCGTGTTGTATATCCTATTACACAAAATGACATTTGGTAGAAAAGTATTTGCAATAGGTGGAAATGAAAAAGCAGCCTTTATCGCTGGTATAAAGAGTGACCGTATTAAAATAGCTATCTATGCTATTTCAGGAATGATGGCAGCTGTAGCAGGTATCATTATTACTTCAAGATTGAATTCAGCTCAACCAACTGCTGGTCAATCTTATGAAATGGACGCCATTGCTTCCGTTGTATTAGGCGGAACAAGTCTTTCAGGAGGACGTGGCAGAATTGTTGGAACCTTAATCGGGGCATTGATTATGGGGACATTAAATAATGGGTTAAATTTGCTAGGTGTATCTAGCTTTTATCAACAAATCGTTAAAGGAATCGTCATTATCATCGCAGTATTATTGGATAGAAAAAATAAAAAATTGTAGGAGGAAAAGATCATGAAAAAAATTATTGGATTTGCAGCAGCGGCGGTATTATTTTTAGGTGGATGTGGCAGTGCTACTTTAGAGGGAGACAACCAGGGTTCAGGTGTTGTTGAAGAAAAAGAAGCCAAAGATTTGGTAGTCGGTGTGTCTTTATCAACATTGAATAATCCATTCTTTATCTCAGTAAAAGAAGGTATTGTAAATTTGGCTGAAGAAAAAGAATCAGAAGTAAAAGTTTTAGATGCTCAAGATGATACTTCTAAACAAAGTAATGATATCGATGATTTAATTCAACAAGGAGTTGATATCTTATTGATTAACCCAGTTGATTCAGCTGCTATTGCTCCAGCTGTTGAGGCGGCAAATGGTGCGGGTATTCCAGTTATAACAATCGACCGCTCAAGTGAAGGTGGAGACGTGATAACATTAGTTGCTTCAGATAATGTAGAAGGTGGCAAATTGGCTGCACAATATATTGAAGAAATTTCTGGAGAAAATGCAAAAGTTGCTGAACTTGAGGGAATCCCCGGCGCTTCTGCTACAAATGAACGTGGTAAAGGGTTCGATGATTACGCTAAAGATAAACTAGATGTTGTAGACAAACAAACTGCTAGCTTTGATCGTGCTAAAGGGTTAACGGTTATGGAGAATATGCTTCAAGCAAACCCAGAAATTGAAGCTGTATTTGCTCAAAATGACGAAATGGCCTTAGGTGCAATCCAAGCAATCCAGGCAGCAGGCAAAACAGGTGAAATTCAAGTTGTTGGTTTTGATGGAACAGATGATGGATTAGCTGCACTTGAAACTGGAAAATTGAGTGCAACGGTAGCACAACAACCTGAAGAAATGGGTAAATTAGCTATGCAAGCAGCATTTGATCATTTTGCTGGTAAAGAAGTTGAAAAATCAATTGCTTCACCACTAGAATTAATCAAAAGTGACAAATAAAAAAATCGAATGTACGTATAGAGAAACTAACGATTAATGAGTAATCTAGACAAAAAATGAACAAAAAACAGTATGAGCCTCTAAAAAGCTTAGACTGTTTTTTGTGCTCGTTAACGGTTAGCTTAGTCTATCGTATAATGGAACGCATAGGTTTAGAATGTTTAGCAGAAGATAGTCCTTTCTTCTTAGAAATTATGAAGTATGAAACAACTGCTTACTCTAAGGAACAAAGCGAAGGGAGAGAGTTGCCGCTTATCTTTTTAAGCGTTGGCATTTCAGCTAAATTATTCCAAGACACATTAAGGTTTGCAAAAGAAGCAGGATCAACATTTAATGGCGTTTTATGTGTTCGTGCCATTTGGTCAGAAGGTGTTACTCCTTATGTAATAACAGGAGAAGAAAAAGATCTTGAATGGTTGGAAACCAATCGGCAAACAGAACAGTGAAGCATTAAATGCTGTTTTGAAAACAACCGCATCATCTTAGTACGACAAAGTAACGAGCTAATGTAACTGGAAAAAGTATTCTCACTTTTGTGAGAATACTTTTTTTATTGATTGATTTAAGTAGCACTAGCTTTTTATGTTCGAATTTTAGAATAATAATGAGTGGGAATAGTGTGATTAATGAATCAAAAGCTTGATTTATCAATGAAGTGAAAGCTTGTGTACATTTTTTTGTCACAATTGAATAGAATTCAAATAGAATGAAATGTTGAAGTTATCAAATAAAAAATGTTGGTGTTATACTAAATTCAGGTCAAGCATTGCACTCACATCAGTTGGTAGGCTCCCTATCTTAAATCTGATAGCAAAGTTTCCTAAGATTTACTTCTAAAATCCTTCTCCGTTTCGAAAATTTCCTTCCTAAATTAATCATTCGATTAACTTAACCCATCAAAAAAAAGACAGACTGATAATAGAGCATGTTTATTTAGTGGCAATAAATTATCCTGTTTTAATGAAAAGTTTCTACCTTTATTTAGTTTACCCCATTAGTAAATACTCTTTAGAAAATAAGCTAGAAGATTCTCTACACCTCTCACAAAGTTATCCCCCCTTAAAAAAATGTTTCTGTTGAACCCGGAAATACACCCTCACACACAATCTTCTAAAGAGTATTTGCTATATTAAATAATACTACCCCCAGATACATTTCAATATAATCTACCCTATTTTTTCCTTTTTTTATCTAGTTTAATTCTTAAACAAAAGTCATATTTTTATTACTTAAAGTTTGTTCGTTTTAAAAAAAATGTGCTTATGTTTATTTTATGTACTCTTTTTTGCAATTAGTTGATAGTTTAATGATTTTAATTATATTAACAGGAGGACGTTATAATGGAAGATACACTTGTTTTGACCAATATTTTTACCACTCTAAAAAAAAGAGCGGGTTTAATTATCGTATTAAGCTTACTAGGATTAGGTTTGATGATGGCCTATACAATGATTTTTGTTACTCCACAATTTACTGCTAGCACACAGCTATTAGTTAATCGAACAACTTCGGAAATCACCGGAGTTGAGGTAAATGATATCGATAAAGACATTAAGATGATAAATACTTATAAAGACATTATTAAAGGACCGGTTATCTTAGATCAGGTTCGTAAAGAATTAAATATACCTTTAACACCAGACCAACTTGCTGGAAAAATCGTGATACAAACAGAAGAAAACTCACAGGTTTTTTCAATAAACGTAACAGATGAGGATCCATATGCTTCAGCTCGGCTAGCAAATAAAGTAGCAGCAACGTTCAGAAATGAAATTGGCACGATCATGAAAGTGGATAACGTTACAATTATTTCTAAAGCAGTACCTAAAAGCACCCCTATTTCGCCGAACATCCCTATGAATGCAGTTGCAGGTTTAATAATAGGCTTAATGATGGGAATAGGTATAACTTTCTTAATTGAATTAGCAGATAAAACGATTCAATCAGATAGTTACATTACGGATAAGGTAGAGTGGACTATATTAGGAAGTGTATATGAGATGACTCTTGAAGAAACGAATCCTGAAATGAAGACAAAGGAAATGAATCTAAACTTACAAAGGGTAAACAGTAAAGAATAAGGGGGAAAAGTAATGTTTAAAAAGAAACTGACAGATACAAAAAGTTCGCCATCTAATTTAGTAACATTAACTAAACCAAGTTCAGTTATATCTGAGCAATTCAAAACCATTCGAACCAATATTCAATTTTCAATTTTTGATAAAGAAATTAAAACAATTGCTATCACTTCTGATATGATGAGCGCTGGAAAGTCAACCGTAGCAGCAAATCTTGCAATAACATTTTCAATGCAAGGGAAAAAAGTTGTGCTGATTGATTCAGATATGAGAAAACCAACTATCCATCATTTCTTTAATCTATCTAATCGTGATGGATTGACTTCACTTTTAACAGATCGAGCTATTAAACTTTCAAATATGATCCATCATACAGGTATAGAAAATTTATTCATCCTCACTAGCGGTATCATACCGCCAAACCCATCTGAGTTATTAGCCTCAAAGCGAATGGATGAATTATTGGTTGAGTTAGAAACAGAATTTGATTTAATTATTTTTGATTTACCTCCTGTTATGGCCGTTACAGATGCACAAATTATGGCTAGTAAAGTTGATGGGACTATTTTTGTTATTCGTAAAGATAGTTCTACTAAAGATAGAATTATGCAATCAAAAAATTTACTTCAAAAAGTTAATGCAAACGTCATTGGAGTTGTTTTAAATCGAATAAAAGTAGAAGAAAGTTTGGACTATGGTTATTACGGCATAACAGATTAACTTTAGTATGATTTATCAGATTGCCCCCCTCAAAATGTAAGTCCCCTGATAGAATCTTCACTTATTTAAACCTCAATCTAAATCCATCTAGTTAGAAAGAAGAGTGGAAAATATGAGTAGAAATATAAAGAAACTGATTTTAATTAGTTATGATAGTATAGCTATTTGTTTAGCAGCATTCTTGGCTTATCAATTTCTAAACCCTTACATCACATTGCCAAGAGCCACTTATATTCTCAGCGTGGGAATGAGTATTTTTTCTTACCTACTCATTGCAAGTTATTTTAAAATATTTAATCATATCAATCGATATTTGAGTATTCGAGAAGTTTTTATGATTGTTACTGGTATAAACTTAGCATTTCTATCAGTTGCAATTATTTCATTAGTAAGATTTTCAAGTATGAGCTTGCGATTCCTTATCTTGACAGCAATCTTTTCTACGGTGGGTATTATTGGGATTCGAATACTTTGGCGAACTTACCATGAATACCAATGTAAACAATTAAAAAGAAAAAGAAAAAAAAATCAGATAAGAACTCTGATTGTCGGAGCGGGAGAAGGAGGAAACATTTTTATCCGTGGTCTGAAACAAAACTTTAATGAAATAAAAATTATTGGCGTTGTAGATGATGATCCTTTCAAGCATAAGACTAGATTATACGATATCCCCATTTTAGGTTCTATAAATGATATCCCCGAATTAGTTAAAGCCCTCCAAATTGAACAAATCACCATTGCAATCCCTTCATTAAAACCTCAAAAGTACGAACAAATCCTAGATAGTTGTAATAACTTAAGCATAAAAGTTAATTTAATGCCTTCGATTGAAGATGTCCTTCAAGGAAAACTATCAGTCACTCAGTTTAAAGAAGTTGATGTTGTCGATTTGCTTGGAAGAAAAGAAGTGCAACTAAATATGCAGCAAATTCTATCAGAATTGACGAACAAAACTATCCTTATTAGTGGAGCTGGTGGATCAATTGGTTCTGAAATTTGTCGCCAAATCGCCCAATTTTCTCCTAAGCGTTTAATTTTATTAGGACATGGTGAAAACTCTATTTATCAAATTGATAGAGAATTAACCAATCTCTATCATAAAAAAATTGACATCATCCCAGTAATTGCAGATGTACAAGATCGAAAATGTATTTTTGAAACGATGCAAAAGTATCAACCAGATCGTGTTTATCATGCTGCAGCTCATAAGCATGTACCTATGATGGAATACAACCCAAAAGAAGCTATAAAAAATAATATTTTTGGTACAAAAAATATGGCGGATGCAGCTAAAGCAACCGGTGTTACTAGCTTTGTTATGATTTCAACTGATAAAGCAGTTAATCCACCAAATATTATGGGAGCGACAAAACGAATTGCAGAAATGATTGTAACTGGTCTAAATGAACCAGGTAAAACAAAGTTTGCAGCTGTCCGTTTTGGGAATGTTTTAGGAAGTCGAGGCAGTGTTGTTCCATTATTTAAAGAACAAATTAAAAAAGGCGGACCTATCACTATTACAGATTTTCGAATGACTCGGTACTTTATGACCATTCCTGAAGCTAGTCGGTTGGTTATTCAAGCTGGTGCTTTAGCAAAAGGAGGCGAGGTTTTCATTTTAGATATGGGCGAACCAGTTAAAATTTTAGATTTAGCCAAAAATATGGTGAGATTAAGCGGATATACAGAAAACGAAATCAAAATTTTAGAGTCAGGAATTAGACCAGGAGAAAAACTTTATGAAGAATTACTTGTAGCAGATGAACAAACTGAAGAGAAGGTTCACGATAAAATTTTTGTAGGCAAAGTTAAAAATATGCCTACGACTGAAGTAATGGACTTTATTTATGGTTTAGAAGATTGTAAGCCAAATGAATTAAAAGAACACTTGTTAGAATTCACGAATAATAAAATAACGAAAAATATAAAAGCTGATCGCATTGGTGAATTTGCTGATGAGTTGCTTGAAGGGGAGTTATCAAATGTATGAACACTATATTAAACATGATTTAGATGTGCTGTTTGCGCTAGTCCTCATTATTATTACATCTCCAATTTTAATTATTAGCGCCTTATTTATTAGGTATGAAACAAAAGGACCAGTATTTTTTAAACAAAATCGTATAGGCAAAAATTGTCGAGAATTTAACATTTATAAATTTCGAACGATGCGTATTGAAACAGTGATGAACGATCAGCTTTTGACGGATGCACAACGCATAACAAGAGTTGGTGCTTTTTTAAGAAAAACAAGTATTGATGAATTGCCGCAACTTTTTAATATTCTGATGGGTGAAATGAGTTTTATTGGTCCCAGACCATTATTACCTCAATATTTAGAGCTATATGACCAAAAGCAGTTAAGAAGACACGAAGTGATGTCAGGTATATCAGGATGGGCTCAAGTAAATGGTAGAAATACGATTAGTTGGGAAGATAAATTTAAGTTAGACGTTTACTACGTTAATCATGTTTGTTTGAAATTAGATATAAAAATTCTTTTTTCTACTTTATATAAAGTGATAGGCAGAAAGAATATTGATTGTTCAGTTAATGAAACCATGACCTATTTTAAAGGGGAAACTAAATAAACGAATAGTTAAAAATTAGTCTAATTAACTTATAAAGGAGTGACATCAATGAAACGTATTTTATTATCTTCACCTCATATGTCTGGTAATGAACAAAAATATATTAATGAAGCGTTTGAAACGAATTGGATTGCACCACTTGGTCCTAATGTTACTCGTTTTGAGGAAGATATTGCTAATTATGTTGGTGTAAAAGGCGCAGCTGTTACAGATTCTGGAACAGCTGCCATTCATCTAGCTTTAAGTGTTTTAGACGTTGGTAAAGAAGACCATGTTTTTTGTTCATCATTTACTTTTGTAGCGAGTGCCAGTCCAGTTATCTATCTAGGAGCTGAGATTACATTTATTGACTCTGAACCAGAAACATGGAATATGTCTCCTGATGCGCTGTATCGTGCATTGTCACATGCAAAAAAAGTTGGAAAGCTACCAAAAGCAATCATTGTCGTTCACTTATATGGCCAATCAGCCAAGATGGATGAGCTCTTAGAAGTTGCTAATAGTTTTGGTGTTCCAATTGTAGAGGACGCTGCAGAATCATTAGGATCCGAGTATAAAGGTAGAAAGAGCGGATCGTTTGGAAAGCTAGGGATTTATTCATTTAACGGAAATAAAATTATTACCACTTCAGGTGGTGGTGCTTTAGTTTCTGATGATGAGGGATTGTTGGAAAGAGCAGTCTTTTTAGCTACACAAGCCCGTGATGCTGCTCCACATTATCAACACTCAGTGATTGGGTACAACTATCGAATGAGTAATGTAGTCGCTGGAATAGGCAGAGCGCAATTAGAAGTTTTAGATGAACGTGTTTTTCAAAGAAGAAGTATTTACAATCGTTATTATAAAGAATTAGCTTCAATTGAAGGGATTCAATTTATGCCAGAATTAAAAGATACAAAATCAAATAGATGGCTAACAACTTTAACGATTGATTCTTCAATTCTTCAAGTTAATCCGTATGAAATTATGGATTCGATGAATAAAAAGAATATTGAAGCACGTGTTCTATGGAAACCACTTCACTTACAGCCTTTATTTGCAAACAAGGATTTTTATAAACACGATGAAAGAAGCATTCCTGTTTCAGAAAATTTATTTGCCAGTGGTTTATGTCTTCCATCCGGTTCTAATATGACTGAAGAACAACAAAATTTTGTGATTGATAATCTTAAGCAGCTATTACACAAACGTCTTCTAGTTAAACAAATAATTTAGTTTTAAGGAGTGAATGTTATGGAAAAGGTATTGATGTTGGCATCGGTTTCATCAATGATTTACCAGTTTAACATGCCAAATATCCGTCTTTTAAAAGAGCAAGGTTATGAAGTTCATGTAGCTGCTAATTTTGAAAAAGGAAGTCCTGCTTCTTTAGAAAATACAGAGGATTTAAAAAATGAGTTAATTGAATTGGGTGTTTTTTATCATCAAATTGACTGCCAACGGGGAGTTGGTGATATAACCTCTCACATACATTCTTATAAACAAATAAAAAAAATTATCCGATCTAATCACTTTTCTTTTATTCATTGCCATACACCTATTACAGGAGCACTAACAAGAATGGCTGCTCGGAAAAATCAAATCCCAATTATTTACACAGCTCATGGATTTCATTTTTTTGAAGGAAGTCCTATGAAAAACTGGTTGTTTTATCCGATTGAAAAAATATTATCTGGATATACAGATGTATTAGTAACCATTAATCAAGAAGATTACAATCGAGCAAATGAACACTTTAATATGAAAAATATTAAGTATATCCCAGGTGTAGGATTAAATACAAGCAAATTTAGAAATGCTGTTATCGATAGGAAAGCACTTCGTTCAGAAATTGAGGTACCAGAAGATGCAATTATGATGTTTTCTGTTGGAGAAATAAGCAGTAGAAAAAATCACGAAACAGCTATTCGAGCTCTCGCTAAAACAGTGAATAAAAACCTGTATTATGCCATTTGCGGTCAAGGAGAACTTGAACCCTATTTAAAACACTTAACAAAAGAATTAGGTATTGAAAATCGGGTGAAATTTTTAGGCTTTAGAAAAGATATCGCTCAGTTATGCAAAGCATCAGATATTTATGTTTTTCCATCACAAAGAGAAGGACTAGGAATTGCAGCTATTGAAGGAATGGCTAGTGGTTTACCTTTAATTTCTTCTTATATCAATGGTATTAGAGATTACACACTAAATGAAGAAACTGGCTATTGTTTAGATCCATTTGATATTAATGGTTTTACTGAAGCAATGGATAAGTTGAGTAGCGATAACGATTTAAGAGATAAGATTGGTGAACACAACAAAGAAGCAGCAAAACGATTTGATAGTAAAAATGTTAATGAATTGATGAAAAATATTTATAGAGGAATGAAAGTAGACGCTATACCTGATAAGAAATTAGTTATGAATAAAGAACAAATAGAAGCACAGCACTATATAAAATGAACAATATAAACATACATGGGGGTGGGGAAAGTGAGGAAAAGTAAGCTTCTTTATCTAACGATGCAGCAATTGTTATTTTTGATGTATTTCTTAATAAGCTACTTTATTTATACAGTAGCGGTTAAACAAGGAAACGAAGGAGTTACAATACAAATTCTCGGTGGAAAAGATGATGGCTTTTTTTACTGGGAACAAGTTAAAAATATTGTTTCGGGAGATACTGCTATACTCACCTCAATCTACCCCTTAATGATTGGCACAGTCGTTAAAATAACAGGAATAGAGGACATTTACATCATCCGTCTTTTTAATTATATAGGTTTTATTGGCTTTGTATTTGTTAGTACATGGATTGTTGATGTAGTCTTCAATTACAGTAATAAAAGCATGGAAGATACATTAAATGAACGTTCTAATTCAAAGACAATTCTTATCGTTTCCTTTATAGGTTATACAAGCTTACTTATGTACGCGACTTTTTCTATCTATCGTGATATTTGGATTATGTTTTTTTATCTCTTATCTGTTTTTTTAAGCACGCTAATTGTTTTCAACCCGAAAAAAAAGTATCCGCTGGTATTTTTGTTAATTCCAAGTTTATGGATTCTGGGAGAATTAAGATTCTATGCGGTTGGATCATTTATACTGACCCTTATCCTCTATTATGCATATAAAAAGATAAAGAATGTTAAACGACCCTTATTGATTATTGGAATATTTCTTATCCTATTTATTTTATATTATACATTTTTAATGGATTATCAAATTCCTTACTTGAAAATGTCATTAGGTGATGCATTGGATTACAGAACTAGTGCATCAACAACTTTTTCTGGTGGGAGTCAAATGTATATTGATCTGAAAAAAAAGTTTTTTGGTACTTTTTTTGTTAATTACGTTCACAGCTATTTGAGTAATTTTATTGGGCCACTTCCTTGGCAAATCAATGGGTTCAGTACCTTATTATTATTCATTATTGAGTCTATTCCGATGTTTTTTATTCTACGGTTTTTATGGATTAAAAGAACTATTCTAACTAGTATTCACAATTATTTATTGATACATGCATTTGTATGGTTTGGATTGATTGGCCTTTCAAACGATAACACTGGAACAGCTGCAAGGCTTAGAATGATCGGTTGGGTACTCATTATAATTGTTTTTGCCACTGTTTACAGTGCAGATAAACGAAATAAGGAAAGAGAATTTGCTCAAAAAAATTGATAGAAAGTAGCCAATAAATAAAACGTTAAAGGGGTTAATAAAAGTGAAAAAAGCAGTTTTTGTAGTTAAGTCACTATCTAACGGTGGTATTGAACATTCACTTGTTAATTTAATTAACACTATTGAAGATTATGAAGTGACTCTGATTATGTCAAAGAATCACGCTCCTCTTTTACCGTTAATAAAAAAGCCCATCAAAATCAAGTATTTAACGGATACAGGGCAAGGAATCGACACAAGAATATTTTTGAAAGAATCATTTGTAAACAAACAGTGGCTGTCCTTATTTAGAGTTAGCTGGAGGATTGGGCTGTTTCTAATTTCAAAGAACATGATTCCCTTAAATAATTTTTATTTAAATGCTTATCCGTTAGAAGAAGAAGAATACGATATAGCGATTGCCTATGACGGCGGTTTGAGAGCGACGTCTTCTTATGTCATTCAAAAAATTAAAGCAAAAAAGAAAATTATGTGGGTTCATGAAGATTATTCTAAATTAGTAGAAATTGAGAAAAAAACAGGTGGATCTGTATTCAAATATTTTGATCAAATATTTTGTGTTTCAAAAGGAGCAAAAGAAAAATTTTTAGAATTGTATCCAGAATTGAGTGACAAAACAAAAGTATTTTATTCAATCTACAGTAAAAATGACTTTTATAAAAAAGCAACGAATCAGACAAGTGATTATAACTATAAAGGAATAAAGATACTAACAGTTGCTCGACTAGGACAAGAAAAAGGACATGATTTAATACCTGAAGTCATTTCAAAGTTAAAATCAGAAGGGTATCAATTTCATTGGTACCTTGTTGGAGATGATGATGGCGTTAAGTCAACGTTAGAAAAAGAAATTAAAAATCGTCAGATAGAATCCTATTTATCAATTATGGGAGGGAAAGGTAATCCTTTTCCTTACTACCGAGATTGCGATATCTACGTTCAGCCTTCAAGGCAAGAAGGGTATTGTATGTCAATGGTTGAAGCGATGGCTTTTGGTAAACCAATTATTGCTACGAACTTCTTAACAGCAAAAGAGTTTATTCTAAATCACGGGACAGATGGGCTAATTGCAGATATATCTAGCCAATCTTTATACGAAAATATAAAAAAAATGTTAGATGACGAAAATTTGAGAATGAGTATAAGCAAGTGCTATTTACAAAAAAAAATTGATACTAAAGCGGAAGTTGAAAAATTTTATGCTATCTGATTCGATTAATAAACAAGTAATCGAAATTCTAAAAGGAGTGGGTATTTGATGAAAAAAGTTGTTTTCGTTATCCGACGCTTGGCTAATGCCGGTACGGAGCAATCACTGATAAAACTAATCAACACAATAGAAAACTATGATATTACCATCATGCTTGCCAGAGAAGATAAAACACTGCTGCCACAAATAAACAAAGAGATTAAAATAATTGAATTGTATGAACAAGGTTTAGGTCTTAATATGGGTCTTTATTTAAAAAGAAGTTTAAAAACCGTTAATCTATCAAAATTTTTATTCATGTTTTCAAGATTATACAAATACATTAAGCTAGATCAATTCGAACAATTGAATGATCATCTTTTAACGAGTTATGAGGTGCAAGAAGAAAAATACGATTTAGCAATTGCTTTTGATGGAGGATCAAGAAATACGTTAACGCCATTTGTCATAGAAAAAATTGAGGCTGAAAAAAAGATTATGTGGATTCAAGAAGACTATTCTAAAGTTTCAGAAAACGAAAAGATGGTGGGACATAAGATTTTTCCTAAATTCGATCAAATATTTTGTGTTTCACAAGCGGCAAAAGAAAAATTTTCTGAAATTTATCCTGAATTAGGAGAAAAAACTAGTTCTTTTTATCCGATTTTTGATACCAAAGAATATTTAGAAAAAGCGGAAGAATCAGAAGACATCTTTGATTATAATGGCATTAAGATTTTAACGGTAGGTCGTCTCGAAGAAGAAAAAGGACAAGAAAGGTTACCAGGAATTGTATCGCGATTAAAAACGGAAAATTATCAGTTCAAATGGTTTTTAGTCGGGGATGGTCAGTTAAGAAAAAAATTGGAAAAGGACATAAAGGAATTGGGAATTGAAGATTATCTAATTTTGTTAGGTAAAAAATCGAATCCATTTCCTTACTATAAACAGTGTGATATCTATGTTCAACCCTCTAGACAAGAAGGGTATTGTCTATCAATGGCGGAAGCCAATTCATTCAAAAAACCTTTAATTGCCACAAATTTTATCACTTCCAAAGAGTTCATTGTGCATGGAGTAGATGGATTGATTGCAGATAACAATAGTCAATCTATTTATAAAAATATCAAGAAACTATTAGATGATGAAAATTTAAGAATGGCTTTTAGTGAAAATAGCCAAAATAAAATAGTCGATACTTTTTCAGAAATGAATAAGTTTTATGCTCTATAAGAAATTGGCTGGTTAGGAGTAGTTTATGAGAACAGCAAACTCTATGAAAAATGTGGCTGTTGTATTGGTTGGACAAGTGTTGAACATCCTACTTGCTTTTGGGGCGCGAATTGTTTTCGTTCGAATGCTAGATGTGGAATACCTTGGAGTAAACGGGTTATTTACGGATGTCTTGTCTATTCTTTCTCTTGCAGAACTAGGTTTTGGATCAGCGGTAATTTATGGTTTATATAAACCATTAGCAGTTAAAGATGAAAAAAAAATTAAAGCCTTAATGAACTTTTATGCTTTCTCATATAAAGTAATTGGGTTTACTGTATTGACTTTAGGCTTAGGTTTGTTGCCTTTCTTAAATATTATCATTAAAGATTCTCCCAATATCCCTAACCTTAATTTTATTTATTTACTCTATTTAGCTAATTCTGTTGTCACATATTTTTACGCTTACAAACGTTCATTAATTATTGCTGATCAAAAGAATTATATTGTTACTTTTTATAAAAGTGGCTTTTTATTTTTAGCAACAGCTGTTCAAGTTATTGTTTTACTGATGACAAGAAATTTCGTTTTATACTTACTGGTCCGGATTCTATTTTCAGTGGTTGAAAATATATTTATAGCCCAGAAAGCAAACAAACTTTATCCATTTTTAAAAGAAAGGAATAAAGAAAAACTAGAGAAGACTGATCGCAAAGTTATTTTCAAAAATATTAAAGCATTGATGTATCACCGAGTAGGTTCAGTTGTGGTTGAAGGAACCGATAATATTTTGATTTCTTCTATTGTTGGTATCGTTTGGGTAGGATTGTACTCAAATTATTCTTTGATTCTAGGTGCGATTAATTCAATTGTGAATCAAATTTTTGAATCTGTTACTGCAAGTGTAGGTAATTTAAATGCTGTAGAAAATAAGGAAAAATCTTTTGATATTTACAAAGTCATGTTATTCATTAATTTTTGGATTTTTGGTTTTTGTGCAATCTCTCTATGGATCCTCCTAAATCCTTTTATTACATTATGGCTCGGAGCAAAATATGTAATGAGTCAATGGATTGTGGCTCTAATTGTCATTAATTTTTATATAAAAGGATTTAGAAAGACGACATTAGTATTTAAAGATGCTTATGGATTATTTTGGAATGATCGCTATAAACCAATAGCAGAAGCTTCAATCAATTTAATTGCATCCTTAATCCTGGCAAGATCTTACGGCATTGCAGGTATTTTATTAGGAACGCTTATTAGCAGTCTCACTACTGTCGTTTGGATTGAACCATTTGTTGTGTATAAAAATGGATTTAAAAAAAGTGTATCGGATTACTTTAAACGCTATATTGGGTATGGTTTAGCTGCATTAACAGCAACTATTTTAACATCTTTAGCTAGTTCATTTATCCCAGAAGGATTATTTATAAATTTTATTTATAGAGTTCTACTTTGTGTTATTATCCCAAATAGTTTTTTTCTTCTTGTTTTTAGTCGAACGGATGAATTCAAATACGTATTGGCAATAATTAAAGTAGGTTTGAAAAGAAAAAAAATGGCAAAGGTAAATACATCTGACTAATCGACTTAAATAAAGTCCGTTCATTACAAATTATAAAAAGGAGGGAATAAAATGAGGCAGCCTAAAATCAGTATTATTATTCCTGTATACAATACAGAAAAATACCTGAATACTTGTTTAAATAGTGTTTTAAACCAAACTTTTACAGATATTGAAGTTATTTGTGTAGATGATGGTTCACCGGATAATAGTATAGATTTATTGGAAATGTTTGCTAAGAAGGATGAACGCGTCATTGTTGTAAGTCAACAAAATACAGGTTTATCTGACGCGAGAAATAATGCGTTAGCTTACGTCACCGGTGACTATGTCATGTATGTGGATAGCGATGACTGGATTGAACTAAATACTTGTGAAATCGCTTATCGAGTAGCCTTAGAAGAAAAAGCAGATGTCATTTTGTGGTCTTATATTAGAGAGTTTACAAATCATTCGCTGCCTAAAAAGATTTTTAAAAAAAGAAAAGAAGTGCTTAACCAACAAGAATCTGCTTCTAAGCTGCATAGGCGAATGGTTGGTTCAATAGGAAAAGAATTGAAACATCCAGAAAATGCAGATGCTATCGTTACAGCATGGGGAAAGCTTTATAAAACAGAAATTATTAAATACAACGAAATTAACTATATGAATACGAAAATTGTTGGAACAGAAGATGCACTGTTTAATATTGATTATTTTGGGTATGTAAAAAAAGCTGTTTGCCTTGAGGATGCCTTGTATCATTATCGTAAAGATAACGAAGTTTCTTTAACGTCATTATATAAAGAACGATTATTCATGCAAAACCAAATGAAATATGACTTAATAGAAATGTATATAGCAGAACATTCACTTGGTGATGATTATAAAAAAGCGTTAACTAATCGAATTGCTCTGTCACTATTAGAGCTAGGACTAAATACGGTAGAAAGCCATAAGGGATTGGCAAAAAAAATAACGGAATTAAAAGAAATTATCTCACAAGATCGTTACAAAAAAGCTTATCAACAAATGGATTTCAATTATCTGCCAATACATTGGAAATTATTTTATGGCTGTGCCAAGCTTAATTTTGCATCTGGTATTTATGCCCTACTATGGTCTATCAGCAAACTACGAGATAAAAATAAAATAGAAGATAAGAAAGAATCTGAAAATATAAAAATTCAAACGGAGGTGCAATAAGAAAATGAATGATAAGCATGCATACTTAATTATGGCACATAATCAATTTGAGTTATTGAAACGTTTAATTCAACAATTAGATGATGAGAGAAATGATATATACATTCATATTGATAAAAAGACTAACGGGTTTGACTTTGAAAAATTTAAACAGTTAGCTGTGAAATCAGACATCTATTTTATACCAAGAATTAATGTGAAATGGGGAGGATATAGTCAAATTCAATGTGAGTTGAACTTATTAAAAGAGTCCATTAAAAAAAGCTATCGTTATTACCATCTGTTATCAGGAGTAGATCTACCATTAAAAACACAAGATGATATTCATGATTTCTTTAAAAAATATGATGGAATGGAATTTGTTCATTTTTCAAAAGCAGGGAAAAAGGAAACAAAAAAATTTGTTTCACGGATTTCAAGGTATCATCTGTTTCAAGAATACTCGCCAAAAAGTGCTTCTAAATTAGTGAAAATCGGGATTACAATTACTGATAAGTCATTTTTAATAGTTCAACGTTTAATCAGAACCAATAGATTGAAAAATGAGGATATAACGGTAAAGTTCGGTTCATCATGGTTTAGTATTACGGATGATTTTGCAAAATATGTTGTGTTACAGGAACAATGGATAAAAGAACATTTTTCATTGTCAAAATGTTCAGATGAATTGTTTCTACAAACGCTCATTTGCCATTCACCTTTCGAAAAAAATTTAAGTGCTCGTTACTTTAAAAAAGATCATTTGGGCAATATGCGTAAAATAGATTGGTTAGAAACGACTAATTCTCCCAATCCGGAAATCTGGACAATTGCAGATTATGAGAGTCTAATAGATACAGACCATCTTTTTGCTAGGAAATTTGATTTTAATGTTGACTCAACAGTAGTTGAACAGCTTTGTGATTATCTAGATAGCAAAAAAGAATATCAGATTGATTCTAAGATACTCAATTAATTCTTATATACTCAATATCTGATGGAACTAATTATTGGATATATAAGAATGTTTGTTTTTAAAAAAATTACAAAACGATGGTCAAAAAGAGGAGGGAGGACAGTATATGATAACCATTATTGTTTCCATTTACAATGCAGAAGAATATTTGACTAAATGTTTAAATGATTTAAGATACCAGACTTATCATAAATTAGAAATTATTTTAGTAAATAATGGGTCAATAGATTCAAGCGGAGAAATTTGTGAACGCTTCTCTAAAGCAGATACTCGTTTTAAAGTTATCCATAAAAAAAATGATGGGTTATCAGCAGCCTTTAATGCGGGCCTACTAATTGCTAAAGGAAAATATGTGAGTTTTGTAAATGCCTTTGACCGTGTAGAGTCCATTATGTTTGAACATTTACTTTCATTAATTATCAAAACAAATGGAGATATGGTTGTCTGCGATTACATTGAAGAAGACTCTACAATTTCAAGTGAACAGGCAAAAACTTACAATATGAAAGAATGGTCAAAAACGAAAGCTATTCAAAAAGAAATTAATCGTGAAACAGAACAAGGTTTTATGCATAATAAATTATTCAAGATGGATTTATTTAAGCGTCCAGAAGCTCTTCGATTTAATCCAAATATCTTTATTTATGAAGATTTATTATTATATATCGAATGTGTTTTAAAGAGTGAAAAAATTTTTTATACACCTGCTCCGTATTACCACACTTTTAAGAGCCGTTATCCTATAAGAGTAGAATTATCCAGATTAGAGCAAGAAACAGGTTTAAGAACGTTATTATTCATTATCGATTTATGTATTTCTTTTAAAGAACTTGATATTGCCAAATTGAAAGGGCGTTATGCTACTTTAAATATTGAGTTACTAATGAGAGCTTATGATCAATCACTTAAAGAAAAGAGAGAAGTTGAAAAATTCAAAAAAAATTTATATCGATTTAAATTAACAGAATTAGAAAATATGAAACTTCGTATAAGATGTTTAGTCGCTCGTAGAAATTCAAAATTAAGTTATTTCATTTGGAAATTACAAAATAAAGAAAAATACTCATTAGTAGGAATCTAACTTCTAAACTTTTGGGTATTTTTATCTTTTATGTTCATTTAATTAAAACTACATATGATAAAATAGTAATAAATTTAGTTAATTAAAGGAGAGAGTAAAAGTGAGTATAGAAAAATCCTACTTTCCAACTAATTGGACTGGACTGAGTTCGGCACGCTTTAGTGAATATCGTTCATGGATTAATAATAAAAAACCAGGAATATGTGGTTCCTATGTTTGTGCTGTTTTGTTGCACGATCTATATAAACAGCAATATGGAAAACCCTTATCTAAAACGATTCTCATGGATGGGCTAAAATCAATTGTAGATGAAACTTTTGCGTATCGGGGAACTTTTCCTTGGGATTTAAGACATGGGTTGAACTTAGCATTAAAAGGTAACCCGAACTATTTCGCTAAAATGAGTTTTATTCCGGACAATAAGGTGGTGGAATTGCTAAACAAATCAAATCCAATACCGATAGCCGTTGGGACAGCTAGATTACTAGGAAGCTCTTACCAAAATCATTGGGTGTTGGTGTATGCATATGGGTATAATGAAGAAGGAAAATTATTTTTTAAAGCTTATGACAACCACGGGAAGAGTGCAGCAATCTTACCAGCTTCTCAAACATTTGGTTGCGTATGGTTAGTTGAAAATAAAAAATAGCAAGCGAAGATTGTATTCTTCTGCGTGCTATTTTTTACTGTTTTAAATTTGAACTTTATTTAAGCGAACTTCATCTAAGCGTTTTGTCACCATTTCCATGATTGCCTGTGCATCAGCAGGATCTTCTAAATCATGTTTATCAATATCAATGATTAACGTATCGCTCTTAGAATAAGAATCAAACCAAGAATCATATTGGCTATGAAGATGGGTATAATAGTCTAATAAACCTTGATTGCCTTCAATTTGTTCGAATGAGCGTCCTCTTTTTTCAATACGATTCAGTACAGTGTCTAAAGAACCACGTAGATAGATTAGTAAATCAGGAGATTTCTTTTTCATACCCTCTAATTCTTCCATCATATTATCTAATAAATCTAAGTAAGTATCCATTTCAGCATCACTCATGTTGCCTTCTTCGTAATTGATTTTTGTAAATAAAGCATCTTCATAAATTGAACGATCTAGAACATTATTCTCATGTAAAAAAGCTGCCTTGATGCTGCGGAAACGGGTGTTTAAAAAATAAATTTGTAAGGAAAAAGCCCATCTTTTTGGATCTTCATAAAATTTTTCTAAAATACGATTATCATCCACACTTTCATAAAAAGCATTGCTTCCTAAGGATTCAGATATTAATTTCGTGTAGGTGCTTTTACCAGCACCTATCATTCCTGCTAAAACAATCACTGCTTTATGTTCCCCTTTCAATTGACGGTCACTCTCCTATCAAAGACCGGTGTCGTCTCCGGTTAATTTGCATCTCTTAGTATAGCATAATTAACAAACTTAAAGGGACCAAGCATTAAATATAGCTTGTTTTTATGACCTGTTTTGAACAAAACTTGACTCTTTTCACTGAAATAATAAGGATAAGGTCTGTTTACCTGCAATACCATCGCATAGAAGACGACTATTTTTTTGAAATAATAAAATGGCTTTCTTTGTTAGCTTACCAGCGATGCAATCTGGAACGCCTACAACTTCGTATCCCAACCCGAAAAGCATAGCTTGAACAGCATAGACATCATTTCCTCTTATACCGAATTGAATGTTTCTTGCCAAGGTAGCGGTTTCAGTCCCCCATAATCCATCCACCTTGACAGGTATTGCTTCTTGAAATAAGCAAAGAAGAGCTTTTTTAGTAATTGGTCCAAATCGACCGTCAACAATTGTCCCACAGTTTGTCTGAATACTTTTAATGATATCTGTGCGTTTATTTAAAGAATGATCAACAGCGATTGAATGGAATTCCCCATTAGTTATCTTAAGAACTGTTCCGATATTGATTTGGTTAGAAGATAAGTTGTTTAATTTCTTCAGCCAAGTTACTGTCGTTCGTTGTTTTTTTGCTATGCTCCATAAAGTGTCTCCAACTATAACCATATGAGTTGTTTTTTTTGCTGGCGTTTGAAAAAGATCTTCTTCTGGATGATTTGCTAAATCAAAAGCAAATTGAGATAGGCTGATACCAAAACTAGCTAAATAATCATCAGGATCACGATGATTCGTTCCTCCTAAATAGGAAGAAACCCAGTGGTGTGTTTTGATTCCTTTTTCTTTCATCGTATTGCCGGTATTTAATGTTCTTGGAATATGTGCCTCGTTTGCTAATTTTTTTAAAAGCCAAACATAAGCAAGGTAATCTTTTTTAAAAATTATGGGATCTAATGTACGAGCTAACTCTACTTGAGCATAAGCATAAGAGTTTGCATTTGCACCCGCTCCATATTGAACAAATCCTGTTTTACTTAGTTGAATTATTTGACCTCCATTGCCAACCCAATGGCTGACGAAAGCTCCTCCTTTTAAGGCTTGTTTAGACATAAAAGCGATTTCATTTTCTAGTGCATTTTTTCCAGTGTTAAGAGCATTGCCTGACTCGTGAGCTATAATGATTCTTGAATCAGTTAACGGATATTGTTTAATAGCAATAAATCTCTTTTCAATTTGATTAGACATACAATTCCTCCATTTTATAAAATAATCTCTTTGATAAACGGTCGACTGTTTATAAAGTGATAACGAAAATTAACTAATTAACGTTACTTTCTTAAAAGTTAAAACGTTCTTGAGGGTTCTTCTTTGATTGAGATTTTAGTTTTTGCTATCATTAGAATAGATAAGGGAACGGATATGATTTAAATTTATTAAAAAAAACGTAAATTTAGGAAGGAAGAGTGAAGAAAATGGATAGAATAGTAGAAGGAACGTATACGTCAACAGATGAAGCAGTAAAAGCAGTTGAGAGGCTATTAAATGAAGGCTATTTAGCTGAAGAACTATTGATTATTACGGATGAAAAACACGAAGATGAATTGGAAGAATTGACTCTAGTTGATGTTGAATCAGTCGAAGAAGATGAAGGTGAAGAGGAAGAATCACTTTGGGATAAAATCAAAGAGACTTTTCGAATGGGTGATTATAGTAAAGAAAGTGAAACCGATACACTAGTCGAACATGGTGTTGATCCTGAAACAGCAGAACATTTTAATGATTCATTGGAAAATCATGAAATTATTATACTGACAAATAGCACAGCGCCTGCTCATTCAGAACAATTATCAACAGTAAATGAAGAAGTTCTAAAAAATGAAGACGACACAAGCTCAAGCTACAACGATCAATCTGAACCTAGCGAAATAGCTACTAAAGAATCAATGGATCCTGCTACGGGAGAAGGAGAACCATTTGATCCTTCCAAGTCTCAGTCTGCAAGAGAAGATGTTCCTGGCACATCGACGGCCTCTTCACCAGATAAAGAGCTAGGACAAGACAATAAACAAGATAAAAATAAACAAACTAATGATGAAGCCCCTCAATTAACTGGTGATGAAAAATCAGTTGATGCAGAAGATAGCAACCATGTATATCCTGACAATATTAGTAAGGGTGTTGTTGGAGAACAGACTGATGAGAATCCGACAGTGGGGTCAGAGCCCAAAAAAGAAGAACATCCAGATCCGCACAAAGATATTCCGGAAAGTGATGCTTATTACAGTAATAAATTTGAAGATGCTGGTGGGAAAACAATTAAAGACGACGAAAAATAAGTAAAATAAAAATGGTCCGGCGAATGTCTTGCTTTTATTCGGACCATTTGTTTTTTTTAAAAAGTTCAATTGGTTTATTTACTTTATGTACCCATTTTATTTGTCTGATACATTACTATTTACTCATAGCGAAGGAGAGAAAAAATGATTGAAAAAAAAGTAGAAACACAACGACCTAAGAAAGACTATTTTATGACGACGAAAGTGAAAATATCCATTCTACGCCACAAACAGAAGACCCAGAATATCTTGCAGCGGGAAAGTTAAAAGGTAAAAAAGCGTTAATTACTGGAGGAGATAGCGGTATTGGCCAAGCAATAGCCATTGCTTTTGCAAAAGAGGGCGCTGATGTTGCCATTCTCCATTTAGAATCAGAGCAAGACGCCTCATATACTGAAAAAAGAATCAAAGAAATTGGGCAAGAAGTCTTGGTTCTCAAAGGTGATATTGGAGATGAATCCGTTGCTGAAGATGCCATTGCAAAAGTAATTACTAAATGGGGTACGCTAGATATATTAGTAAACAACGCAGGTGAGCAACATTACCAAGAAAAAATAGGAGATGTAACCGCAGCACAGTTAGATCGTACTTTTCGAACAAATGTATTCGGTATGTTTTATCTAACTAAAGCGGCAATGCCATATTTATCGACAGGTGCTTCAATTATTAATACTTCTTCAATTACGGCTTATCGTGGCAGTTCAACTTTACTAGATTATTCTGCTACTAAAGGAGCAATCGTATCTTTCACCCGGTCTTTTTCAGGGAATCAAGAAGTAATCGATAAAAAAATTAGAGTGAACACGGTAGCACCAGGCCCTATTTGGACACCGTTAATTCCTGCGACTTTCCCTGATAAAAAATTAGAAAAATGGGGCGAAGATGGATCGATAGCCCGCCCTGGACATCCATTTGAATTAGCACCTGCGTATGTTTATCTAGCCAGTTCTGATTCGAGTTATGTAACAGGACAAACGATTCATGTAAATGGTGGCGTAGTTGTAAATGGTTAACAAAATAACCGTAAAAGGAAGTGTATCGAAATGAGTAAAGTAGTTGAATCAGCTTATCATACAGTAGATGAAACAATTTCTGCTGTAGAGCGTTTATTAAGTGAAGGTCGTGTGACGGGTGACGTTATTATTGTTACAAGCGATGAAAATTATTCTGATATTCAGAATCGAACACTCGTTGAAGTAGATAAAGTTTCTGCTGATGGAGACATGAATATATGGGAAAAATTTAAAGACATGTTTGCTGACGTTGGCCAAGATAAAGCGTTGGAGCATTATGGCATCGACAAACAAACAGCCTTACGGTACAATGACGTTTTGAAATCTGGAAATTATGTTGTTCTTGTGGAAGAGATGAAAGATATTCCTATTCGTCAAAATTTAGAAGACGGCCCTAAAGAATTAGGTAAATCGAGTACAGAACAAAAAAAGAACGAGGTAAATAATGAACGAGGCCAAATTGAAAATCCTCTACAAGGAAAACCAAAAGATACAACTGAATATAGAACAGAAGACATACACGAAACAGCTGTTGAAGATTCTGAAGATTTACCGCGTTTTAGTGGGAATTCAATTACTGGACAACCATTTGTTGATCCATTACAAGATAAAGAATCGGAATAATGAACTAAAGTAACGGATAGAAGTAAGATTTATTGCTTCTATCCGTTACTCTTTTTTTATACGAGCAGGCAAACTTCTGTTCTATTTTTTGAAATGAAGTATGGTATACTAAGTGAATCGATAAAATTATAGGAGGCGAATAACTATGCCAGACGATTTATTAAAAAAAATTATCTCTTCAAATAATACAACGCCTAGTGAAGGGTTACCACAAATAACTAAAATTGAAACACAAAAACGAAAAGGTCGTTACAATATATATTTAGATGAAAATTATGCTTTTCCAGTAGATGAAGCTATTTTAGTGAAGTATGCTTTATACAAAGGTATGGAGATTGCTGATGATTTCCGAGAGGAATTAGAATCAGAAAATGGCTTTAGAAAAGCCTATACGAGATCTTTAAATTACTTGAATTATGGGCTGCGTTCTGAAAAGGAAGTTCGTGATGATTTGGCAAAGCACGAATTTTCAGAAGTGGCAGATGAAGTCATTGAAAAATTAGAAGAACAAGGGTATTTGGATGACTTAATGTATGCAGAAAGTTTTACTCGTACTGGAGCAAATGTTGGTGGAAAAGGTCCTCGCGTTATTAAGCAAGAATTAAAAAGGCGTGGAATAGCCGAAGAGAATATTGAAAAAGCCACTGAACAGTATCCTTTTGACCAAATGGTTGAAAATGGTGTTCAACTTGCCGAAAAAGTTATTCGTCGTTCTTCACAGCATTCTACACGTGAAACCAATAATAAGCTGCGTCAAAACTTAATGCAAAAAGGGTTTGATACAGATGTGATTACTCAGGTTTTAGCAGAAGTAACAGTAGAAAAAGAAGAAGATGAAGAGTATGCAGCTATAAAAACACAAGGGGATAAAATTTGGCGTAAACAAGCTAAATTAAAGGGTTATAAAAAAATCCAGAAAGTTAAAAGTAGTCTATTTCAAAAGGGATTTGCAGGAGATTTAATCAATCAATTTATTGAGGAAAAAGAATTGGAAGATCAAAACGAATGATGAAAAAAATAACAGAACAAAATGAAATGAATGCTTTATTGCAAAGTTCCGGTATTCAAATGTGGCCACAAGAAAAAATAGAACAATTCAGAGCAACTTTATTGAGTTGGTATGACATAGAAAAAAGAGCACTACCATGGAGAATAAATAATGATCCCTATCGTATTTGGGTATCCGAGATTATGTTACAACAAACACGTGTTGATACGGTTATTCCCTATTATCTGAACTTCATGAAACAATTTCCGACGATTAAAGAATTATCAGAAGCGAATGAAGATAAGTTATTAAAAGCTTGGGAGGGTTTGGGTTATTACTCACGTGTACGCAACATGCAAAAAGCAGCTCAACAAATCATGGTTAATTATGATGGTGAGATGCCTCGTGATCCAAAAGAAATTATTAAATTAAGCGGTATTGGACCATACACTGCCGGGGCAATTGCTAGTATGGCATTTGATTTGCCAGAACCAGCAGTAGATGGAAACGTGATGCGAGTTTTAAGTCGTCTGTTTGAAATTGATGCAGATATTGCTAAACCAGCTAGTCGTAAAATATTCGAGGCAGTTATGAGAGAAATTATCGATCCTTACAAACCAGGTGATTTTAATCAAGCCTTTATGGATTTAGGTTCGAGTATTTGTACTCCTAAAAACTACCATCCAGAATTAAGCCCAATTAAAGAATTTAATGCCTCTTATATTAATGAAACATGGATTAATTATCCTGTGAAAAGCAAAAAGAAAAAAGCTGTTCCAGTTTATTATAATGGTTTTTTAATTGAGAATGAGAAAGGCGAATTTTTGTTAGAAAAACGACCTAAAGAAGGATTATTGGCTAATATGTGGATTTTTCCGTTGTTAGAAGAAAAAAAGTTTGAACAAGAAAAACACCAACAAATAGAAGCTTATGATTTAGAAGATAAAGAACAAGCCAAAAAACAAAGACTAATGGATTTGCAAACAAAATTGATCGAAACTTATCAAGTGAGACCAACTTTAATGAAAAAACCATTTGCTGAAGTGACTCATATTTTTAGTCATTTGAAATGGACCATTTTGGCTTATTATGGAAAGCTATTCAGTGATGAGATTGTCTTACCAGAAAGTTGTAGTTGGATTCACCCTGAGGATTTTGAAAAGTACACGTTCCCAGGTCCACAAACGAAATTGTGGCAAAGTTACTTGTTATACAAGAATAAAAAATGAATAAAGAGAAACCTGTAATTTAATCATATAAGATTACAGGTTTTTTCTTATAACCAATTAGTTTCTCACTATTCTTTCATAATATCTGAGCTTTTCTGTTTTACATAGTCGTATTTATGATATAATACTTTTGAGTTCGAGTGCGATTGTCACTCTCTGGTAATTTTATTAGTTTATTGTTTGGATTTGAATAAGAAAAAGAAAGTTGGGTTAGGATGCAAGTTCCAAAAGAAGGAGAATACATCACAATCCAAAGCTATAAACATGATGGAAGTTTACACCGTACATGGAGAGACACAATGGTTCTCAAAACAAGTGATCAATCGTTAATTGGTTGCAATGACCATACGCTTGTAACAGAGTCAGATGGCCGACGCTGGCTGACGAGAGAACCAGCAATTGTTTATTTTCATAAGCACTATTGGTTCAATATCATTGCAATGATTCGAGATAACGGGATTTCGTATTACTGCAACCTAGCCTCTCCATATGCTTTGGATGAAGAAGGATTGAAGTATATTGATTATGATCTAGACATAAAAGTGTTTCCTGATGGCGAAAAACGACTATTAGATGTAGATGAGTATGAAGATCATAGTAAATTGTGGGGCTATCCTGATGATATTGACCATATTTTAAAAGAAAACGTTAAAATTTTGGTTGAATGGATCAATGAAGAAAAAGGACCATTTTCTGAAGAGTACGTTGAATTATGGTATAAACGTTATCGTCAATTAGCAAACAAGTAATGAATCTTCTACTGGATGAAAGATTTTATTTCCCTATAATTAATATAAAAAGGTACCTTTAATTTACAAAAGGTGCCTTTTTTATCTGTTTGCAGCTAATTATTTTTTGCTGGTAAGTAAGAATAAGAGAATTATGACTTCCTTTAATCAAATGAGCTATGTTATAATAACAAATGAAATATTAGATGAAGGAGTGGATCTAACTTGACAAAAAAAAGTGGTTTTATGCTTTTTGTATTACTTGTTTTGACAATCGGAGTTGTGTGGTTTGGACAAGATTATCAAAAAAAACAAAAATTAGAATTAATAGAAATAAATGGATCTTCCCAAACGAATAAGAAAGATGCAAGTGAAAATAAAGAAAAAAGCGATACAACAAAAATTGATTCGTTCGAAAAAAATAGAGACCAAAAGTCAGTATTAGATTACTTATCCAGTGTACCAACAGATGATGAAAAAAAAGTTATTAGCTTTTATGGAGATTTTTCAGAATCTGATGAGTGGTTTCTTACAGTTGGAAAATACATAAGCGAACAAGTTGATGGTAATGTAGAAATCAATTCTATTGCCTTGCCTGATTTCGATTCCTATCGTTTATTGGAAGAAAATACGGTTTCATCATTAGCAGAGAAGACCCCTGATGTTGTTTTCTTCCAACTTCCTGTTTACGGTGACCAGGTAAGAGACATTAGTTTAGCAGACTCAAAAAGCTACACCATGCAAGATTATGAAGAAATTAAACAAGAGTTGCCTGAAACATTGGTTGTTTTTGTAACACCTAATCCGAGTAATTCAAGAAAAGAAAAATACAATTCTAGAACATTAGTGTATACAAGCTATTTAGAATCAGTCATAGAGATCATCAATGAAAATAACCTTCCGCTTTTTGATCTGCATGAAGCCTATAATGCTGAATTACAATCAAGTGATAGTGCTCTTGAGAACACGTTAATAGAAGATGGGAAAACGTTGAATGATGAAGGAAATAAATTGTATTCTACAGTTTTTAACAAACAATTAACAGAGCCTGTTGACACAACAAGCGGAAGATAAACCTTGCGAACTATGTTGGCACTAAAGTACCAAGCTTTTTAGGAGCACCTTGACTTGGGATGTGCATTTCAGCATACCCACAATGGTTTAGGCTCTCTGACTAAGGCTTGTCTCAAGCCAATTGAGAGAATGTTTTTCGCTGCATTGATATAACGGTCAGGTAGTGTCTGACAGTTAGTAAACGTCCATTTACGGACAGACAACTCTTATTTCCCACTATCCTGTCCGTATGTTGAAAAAATTTGTGACAGTTGTATGGATTGACTACATGTAACTCTTTCCCATAACGAATACACTTGTACTCCAACATTCAGCGGATTTCACACCAAGATTGAGAAGCGATAGCACGAGCCAACTGTTTATTTTCATCATTTTAACCGTACTTAAGTCTTTCAACTTAATGACATTATAATCTCGAACCAACTGAGTGGTCAGCTTGTATAAGCGATCCTGACGTTGGTTTCTTTTTTTTAAAAAAGGTACACGATTATTGCTTTCTCTTATGTTGGCAATGCTTTACTTCATTTAAGGAAAGGTCATTTGTTTTTACTTGTAAGACTCTTCTGGCTACAGGACACTCCCAAAATTTTCGTTTGGGTTCTAAGATCTTGTCGAAATGGATGGTAGTAATCTTCTCACCCGTGGATAACACCATTAAATTAGTAACACCCATGTCTAACCCTACCATTTGGTATGTTTGGTCGTAGGTGACTCTCTTCTTGTATGCAGGCAGAAGAACTCATGCGAGTATTTAAAGCCTATCGTTTCGAAAACTTCGATACGTTTACTACCAACTACAATAAGTAAGTCTTTGCTCAAAAAATCAGTTGAAAAAGGAAAAGGACGTTTATTACCTTTTAAAATGGATTTGAACCTTTAGCAGAAGCTGTTCAGAAAGATAGTACGTAAATTAGTGGTTAATGAATCGTGACTGCTAGTGCTTTCTTTATTTTTTCCATTCTTCATCTAAAGTGGATTAAGAATGGAAAATGAATCGTTTGAGAAAGGGTAGAAAAAAGTTGTTCAATAAGTAACTCTATAGATTGCTCAAAGGAATAAACTATGAGCACTTCAACTTGAACTCACTCTTTCGGAATAATAGGGTATTTCAAGTGGACAAATTAATAAAGGATAAACTAAAAAGTACGTCGCAACCATAATTATAGGTTTAGTTCCTATTTTAAAAAAGTAGATTGACTATTCCATACAGGTGAACTCGAAAAGGAAAAGGAGATAAAGGATATGAAGCTATATTTTAGTAGAGACAGATTTTATTTAATTGATGAACTATTAATTAGTACAGCCGCAGAAATTAATACAGTAGAAGAACAGCTAAAGGATAAGTGGAATAATAGAGCAGAGGGGGGCTGAAGATAGTAAAAAATAGTATAACTGGAGTATAACTGGTAAAATTAACTTAGAGAAACCGGAAATGCTCATTACGACTATTTCTTATTCTTTAGGACAGACCGCTATTGTTAGCTACACTTATATCCATTTTAATAAATAATCGAGAGAAATTAAACTATAAACATTCATAAGTATTTTTTATGTTTAGGAAGGAGATTATTATGATTCAACTAATCAAAAAACAGTTAGGCTATATTCATCCAGACGATAAAAAAAACAGAACAGAATCACTATCGATTGTTGAAGCAAAAGTACCTAGTGTACTAGTATTTCCACTCTCTATGCATATTGGCTCTCCAGCAGAACCAGTAAAGCAAATTGGAGATAAAGTGAAAATTGGTACCGTTCTTGCTAAAGCTAGTGGAAAAATATCAGCCGCAATTCATTCATCCGTTTCTGGAGAAGTTTTAGCCATCGAAAAAAGACAAACAGTTAATGGTTTAGCTGATTGTATTGTAGTGAAAAACGATCAAAAAGATGAGAAAGAAGCTTTTATAGTAAAGACGGACAAAGAATTAACGAGAGAATTCATTTTAGACGCCGTACAAAAAGCAGGTATTGTAGGGATGGGAGGAGCCGCTTTTCCTACAGTTGTAAAACTTAATCCTCCTCCTGGAGATACTATCGATACCGTAATCATAAATGGAGCTGAATGTGAGCCGTACTCGACTTCAGATCACCGTGTTATGGTTGAATTCAGCGATGAAATCATCAAAGGAATACAAGTAACACGCAAATTGTTTCCCCAATTGAAAAAAATTGTCATTGGGATTGAAGACAATAAACCTGAAGCTATTGAAGCACTTGAAAAAGCAAGTAGTGAGTATTCAGACATATCTATTCAATCTTTGCGAACAATGTATCCACGAGGTTCGGAAAAAAATCTTATTCAAGATATAACTGGAAGAGAAGTTCCGACAGGAGGATTGCCTTCAGCAGTTCACTGTGTAGTAATGAATACTTCTACTACGCGAGCAATTTATCGTGCAGCACTATTAGGAGAACCTCTTTACCAACGTATCGTTTCGGTATCGGGAACACCTATTGCAGAACCGAAAAATCTCCTCGTACGAATTGGAACACCAGTAGATTTCCTGATTGAGCAATGCGGTGGATTTAAAACACGACCAGGGAAATTGTTAAGTGGAGGCCCAATGATGGGTAAAACCTTAGTTGACGGGAGCGTTCCCATCATCAAAGGAACGACTACTATAAATGCTCTTACTTTTGAAGAAGCCCATGTAGGGAATTGTTCAGATTGTATCATGTGTTCTGAATGTCTGAACGTTTGCCCGGTAAGGTTACAACCTATTTTGATTAGTGAAGCCTTTGAACGCGGAGATATTGAAAAAGCAAAGAAATTGGGAGCGATGGATTGTATTGAATGTGGAAATTGTTCTTTTATTTGTCCTTCTAAAATTTCTCTTCTGGAAAATATACGAGGAGCAAAAGCTGCTATAAAAGCTAAATAATAGAAGGTAGGGTGATTGAGTAATGGCACAATCAATGGATCTTAAAGGGAAACTTGTTCAGGGTCAGTCTCCTCATATTCGAATACCAAGAACTTCATCTTGGGTTATGACGCAAGTTCTTATTGCATTAATTCCACCAACAATCGCAGCAACCTATTTCTTTGGTTGGAAAGTCTTGCTTTTAGTAGGACTAGGTATAGTAACAGCTGTATTAAGTGAGTATTTGTATCAAAAATTTAATTATCAAAAGATACGTATTCAAGATAGAAGCGCAATGGTTACTGGTGCTTTAATAGGTTTGAGTTTACCAGTGACTGCTCCTTGGTGGACTGTAGTAATAGGAGCAGTTTTTGCTATTGTAATCGTGAAACAGATGAATGGCGGAATTGGAAAAAATTACTTTAATCCTGCTGTAGCTGCCCGTGTCATGTTGAAATTTTTCTTTTCTCCTTGGATTACCAATTGGGTGTTACCAGGAACAGACGCCGTCTCTAGTGCAACGCCTTTAGCATTTATTGGAGATGGAGCAAAAACTGTGGCTGCAACCATTCCTTCCATTGGAGATTTGTTTATGGGCTTCAACTTAGGTGGAAATGTCGGAGAAACCAGTAAATTAGCTATTTTAATAGGGATGATTTTTTTAATTGTACGACATGTTATTAATCCGAAAATTCCGATTTTATATATTCTCACAACCATGGTAGTAATTGGTTTTTATTCAGAATTTAATTTGGAATTCATGGTAACTCATGGATTATCTGGAACGCTATTTTTCGCAGCTACTTATATGGCTACCGATTATAGTTCTGGCTCGTTAACACCAAATGGAAAAACTGTTTTTGCTATAGGCGCCGGCGTACTAACGGCGTTCTTTAGAGTAACATTCAATTACCCAGGCGGAGTTGGTTTTGCTATTTTAATTATGAATGCTTTAATTCCGTACATTGATCAAAGGTTGATGCCAAGAATATATGGGCACGAAAAACGTCCGGAAGTAACTTTTGATAGACAAGCAAAATGATGGGAAAATGGCTTGGAAAAGGGACGCAGTCAGAGACTATTAATCTCTACCCCTATGTGATAGGACAAAAAGAACTGAGCAATCTTCTAGTTCTTTTTTTAGAATACTGTGTAGATGAGTAACCCAGCAACTTTAAAGAAAGTATGATTTGAATGGTTCCTATTTTTTTCTAATTAGTTCAATAGTTACAGCGAAACGGTAGAATGAAACCAAGTTATTTGACTGAAATCAACCGGGAAATTTTCATCAACCTATTGTATAAGATTTTTTGTTTTTTGCGATAAATTGGATTGCGTCATTTTAATGCAACATTAGTGAAAAAAAAGTCTTTGATTGGGAAGTGAAAACCAATCAAAGACTTTTTTTATTGCTCGATGTGTTCGATGTTATCGATAGTTGTTTGTGGATTCCTGAGATTTCTTTTATAACTAGTTACTAAAATATTTAAACGATTCAGGTATTCTTCGTATTTTAAAATACTAGACATGATATGAATTACAGCGTTACTTTGTGTATAATCTTTATTAACTTTAGCTTCCATATTCGCTTCATTAAAAAATGATTGCATAAATTTTTCTCTAAGAGATTCTTTGTAAGCAATAAAATTTACTTCATTTGGGGCTACTCGCCCATTAAATTTTAACAAGATTTGTTCATGTGCACTCAAAAGAGTTTCTAAGCGTTCGCGAATTTGAATTCTTAATTCTTCAGGAAAATGGTTAAACGAATTTTCGTGTCGATGTAAGATACTAGCCAAGTTGTAAGCGACTTTAGTCGTTGAGATGATTTGACGATAAACAACAATTTTTCTTAATATCTGGAATCGATTTTTTTTCCGAGAATAGGTGCCCTCATCTTTAAACAAAGAATAATAGGTTTCTAATCGATCTAGTTCAGATTTCACCCATTTTAAATCCTTTTTTAAAATGGAATATTCACTATTTTTTCGTACACTAGCTCTAATCCATTTCATGATTTCAGAAGTTGTATAATCTATTAAATGATATAGCTTTTCTTCATATTTAGGAGGGAAAAAAAGTGTGTTGACTAAAAATGCAATAACCACACCCAATAATGTCGCCAAGATACGGATAGTAGCTGAGAAAATAAAATTTGTACCTGGACTCATCATGATGACGACTAATGTTACGGTTGCTAAGCCTATAACAGGTCCGAGATTAAATTGATTCAAAATAGCAATGAGCAAGACTGCTGCAAGTCCAACAAAGATGAAATGATTTCCCAATGTTAGATTAACAACAATAGCTAAAATACCACCTACAATATTAGCGAAGACTCTATCTTTTAAGGTCTTAACAGATCGTTTTAAAGAAGGTTGCAATGCAAATATAGCTGATATGGCAGCTAAGACAGCTGCAGTTTTCATATTTAATAAGTAAGGTATGGCTAAAGCAAGAGTAATGGCTAGACCTGTTTTCATAGTCCTTGCTCCGATTTTCATAAAATATATCCTCTCTCACGCAATTTATTTCGTTTTATTGTTTAAGTTCACTGTTCTGATATTTCTATTTTAGCAAATATTTACAGTAATGAGAAGTGAATGAGTAGGATAAGTGTATTTTAATTAAACTATACCATTTTACCCTTCGTATTGTTCATTTTTTTTAAAAATAATAGAAATTTAAAGCAAAAATAGGATTATACAAATAGATCTGAATCATTCAACATATTTTATCATCTTTAAATAAATAGGGTGTTAGCATACAAACTCATAAAATGGGTATTTATTTTCTCTTCTCCTTTGTTATGACACTGATTTTATATTAGTCAGCTTATCTTATTGTGTTCAAAAAAATGACAAGTTTAAAAAAATTCTAACTAGTTCAATGTAGCATAGAATACAACACTGAAATTGTTTATTACCTATTGAAAATATGGAATTAAAATTTATGCTAGTATTAAGTCGACCCTTTATCACGAAAGAGAAGATTGTCATAAGTTCAATAAAGCCATTCTTTTTGTACCCCTAACGGGTGCCGGGAAATCAAAAGGAAACTAGCATCATAATAGACTATTAGAAGGTTTCTAGAAAAAACCAAAAATGAATTAAGTTAGCGTTTCTATTTTTTAAAAAGGACCAACTTAATTTGAAAAATTGCATTCTTAAGTGATAAACGTTATCATTAAGAAAATAAACATAGGAAATAAAGAAACTATAGAAAAACCAATAATTTAAAAGAATAGGATGAAGAGGAGTTTAGAGATGGTCGCTAATCAGATGGTGCTTCAAACAGTTGAAAAATTAAAAGCTTCTAACATAAGAATAACGCCGCAACGATATGCTGTCTTAGAATATTTAATTGAAGCGGATAGCCATCCAACAGCAGATGATATTTATCGTTCTTTGGTGGAACGCTTTCCTAATGTCAGTGTAGCTACTATATACAATAATTTACGTCTTTTTACAAAAATTGGATTTGTAAAGGAAATGACTTACGGAGATGACTCAAGTCGTTTCGATTTTGCTACGACCCAACATTATCATGCTATCTGTGAAAAGTGTGGAAAGATTGAAGATATCTATTACCCAGGACTTGAAGATATTGAAGAAACAGCACATAACTTAACGGGGTTTAAAGTAACCAATCACCGAATGGAAGTTTATGGGATTTGTCCCGAATGCCAAGAACTTTTGGCTAATGAATAAAACGAATCTTGACGGCAGGAATAATTGTACTTGCGGTCAATGTTATTTTGGAATGAATGATTAAATAGGTAGCCGTCTAATTGATAGGACCTTAGGTTTTCTAGTCCTAATACATTCTTTTTTTATTAACTAATGATAATAATAACGCATACATGAATAAAATGAACAGACTTGAGAACGAGAGAATAGAAAAGGACGGATTAAATATGACCACATTAAATGATGTTGCAAAAAAAGCTAATGTATCTAAAATGACTGTTTCTCGTGTCATTAATCATCCTGAGCAAGTTACGGATGAATTAAAAGAGCTTGTCTTTAAAGCAATGGAAGAATTAAATTATCGGCCTAACGTAGCAGCCAAAGCTTTAGTGAATAATCGTACTCAAATTATTAAGCTATTTATCTTAGAAGAAATGGATACAACAGAACCCTATTATATGAACTTGTTAACAGGCATAGCTCAAGAGCTAGATGCGCGGCACTATTCTTTGCAGTTGGTTACAAAAAATAACTTCGATATTGGTACTTGTGATGGTTATATAATGTGTGGAGTCCGTGAAAAAGATTATGCTTGGATTAGTGGTGCGAATAAACCGGTAGTCTTATTTGGCGAAAATCGACACGGTTTCGATTTTGTTGACTCAGATAATAAAGCAGGTATCTCACTTGCTACACAATATGCGATAGATTTAAAGTACCAAAATGTTATTTTTATTGGGATAGAAATAGATGAGTTATTCGAACTTTCAAGAGAATCTGGCTACCTCCAAATAATGAAAGAAAACCAAAAGATGTCCCAAATTTATCGTTTTGGGAATCACTCTAGACAGGCTGCCAAATTTATTAAAGATAATTGGTCTGAATTTACACCAAACACAATTTTTGTCTGCAGTTCAGATCGATTAGCATTAGGTATTGAACGAGGTATTATTGAAATGGGTGGTGGTATACCAAACGATTTTGGCATCATTGGTCACGATGGCGTGTTTCTAGATCAAATTGCTTTCCCACAACTAACGACTGTAAAACAAGCTGTAATCGAAATGGGTGCTGCTTGTGCTAAAATGTTGTTAAATAAAATTGATCAAGATGGTATTTCCCAAGGATCGGTTCTATTTAAACCAGAATTGGTTATTAGAGGGACTACAAAAAATAAGATGAATAAAGTAAATTAAGATAAAGGGAGGTTTTAGCATCTATGAAAGTCATGATTATCGTCAATCCTTCATCAGGAAGTGAAGAAGCAGAAGAATATGTTAAGCAATTAAAAAATCGTTTAAGTGAACAATATGAACATATTGTAACTAAAGAAACACAGAAAGCTGGAGATGCTATAAATTTTGCTTCTCAAGCATCAAAGGAACGATTCGATGCTATTATTTTAATGGGTGGTGACGGAACAGTAAACGAAGGCATCAATGGTGTTGCAAAACAGGATTATCAACCAACTATTGGTATTATACCTTTGGGTACGATAAATAATTTTGCCCAGGTTTTGGGTATCTCAATGGAACCAAAAGAAGCGATAAATCAATTAAACGTTAAAAGTAAAAAGAATATTGATGTTGGAAAAGTAAATGACCTATTCTTCGTTAGCACAGTTTCGGTAGGTTCCATACCAGAAACAGTTCAAAAAGTAGATAAAGATGCTAAGTCCAAATTTGGGCCACTAGCGTATGTTTTAGAGGGTGTAAAAGCCTTAAACGATGATGAAACGGCAACATTCCAAATGACGATAGATGACAAAGACTTCGAAGACAAGTATAGCCTGTTGTTAATAGGGCTGAGTCAGTCGATTATTGGAATAGGCACAGTATTTTCTTCAGCAAAAATTGATGATGGCTATTTAAACATGCTCTGTTTGAAGGCATCTACAGTTACAGAAAAAGTGAAATTAATTCCAGAAATTCTTCGTAATGATGACAATTATTCAGACAAACTTGTTTACAAGAGATTTAAAATAGCTGACATAAAAACAAAAGAGAATAAAGCATTTGTTACAACAGTAGACGGCAATGAAGGACCTGCTTTTCCAGTTCACTTGGAAGTCTACCAACGATTTTTAACTGTATTTGTACCTTCTGATGATTAAAAAATAACTGATTATGTTATCAAAATCAGGTGCTCTCATTTTAGTGAGAACATCTGATTTTTTTGGGTTCTAAATAGACTGAATGATTTGTTCTAAATAAAGTCTTTATTTTGGCTATCGCATTCAAGTTTGATTAAACTAAGGATAACAGAATTGGGTTAAGGTGCAAAAACAGAAAAATTATAGGAGGCGTTGGTAATGGAAGTAGGACAATCAAAGTGGTGGAAAAATGCCATTGTTTACCAAGTTTATCCAAAAAGTTTTAAGGATACAAGCGGCAATGGAATCGGAGACTTAAGAGGAGTTATTCAAAAATTAGACTACATTAAGCAACTTGAAGTTAATACGATTTGGATTAACCCTATATTTAAATCTCCACAGGTTGATAACGGCTATGATGTTTCTGATTATTATGCTATTGATCCTCTCTTTGGCACGATGGATGATGTTGAGGAACTAATTGAGGAGGCGCATAAACGGGAATTAAAAATTATTTTTGATTTTGTTCTTAATCATACATCTGTTGAGCATCCTTGGTTCCAAGAAGCTTTAAAGGGACTTGATAATCCGCATAGAGGTTTCTATATATGGCGTGATGCCTTACCAAACGGTGATTTACCTAACAATTGGGCTTCCATATTTGGCGGTTCAGTATGGGAAAAAGAACCTGCAGGAAATCAATTTTACTTTCACTTATTCAAAAAAGAAATGCCTGACCTGAATTGGGATAACCCACATGTTGAGAAAGCAATGGAGGATATAGGTAAATTCTGGTTAGACAAAGGGATTGATGGTTTCCGATTAGATGCTTTTATTCATTTGGATAAACTAGACGACTTTCCAAGTGAACTATCAATGAAAAATGGAGAACTAGCCTCTGCTCAAGAAATAAATAAAAACTTACCAAATATTAAAAACTATATTCAGGATCTTACTAGTGGTTTACGAAGAGTTAATCCAGATGTATTTATTTTAGGTGAGGCTGCTTCAGCAGATGTTGAATTAGCGGTCACTTATACTGATCCGAAAAACGATATGTGTGATGCCATTATTTCGTTCATGTTATTTCCTGAAGATCACTCGGTTAAAGATGCACGATTGCCACTTAATATGCAACATTCAATTTTAGATAAAAAAGAATTCAAAAAAATAATGACAGAGTGGCAAGAGAAATTGGATCCATTTGGAGGACCAACACTTTATTGGAATAACCATGATATGCCACGAGCTGTTTCTCGCTTTGGGGATGATAGTCAGTACCGAGAAAATAGCAGTAAAATGTTAGCCACTTTAATGTATTTACAAAAAGGGATTCCTTTTATTTTAAATGGTGAAGAAATAGGAATGTGCAATTTGAGTCATACAAACCCGCAAGAATTTGAGACGCCTGGTGCAACGGCTTTTTATGCGAAATCCAAAGCCTTAGGGTACACAGAAGAACACATTTTAAAAGAATTAAACAGCACAGCACGTGATGTAAGTCGTGGGGTTATGCAATGGGATAATTCTGAATACGCTGGATTTTCAACCATTTCACCGTGGAGTGGTGTTAATAGAGAAGAAAAATACAATGTTTATGAAGAAGACAAAGATCCTAAAAGTATTCTATCTTACTATCGAAAAGTACTGAAATATAAAAAATTACCAATTTTTACTGATGGAACCTTTCGTATGATTCAAATGAAAGAAAGTCTATACAGTTATGAACGGGTGCTAGGTAATCAACGTGCGATAATCATATGTAACTTTTCAGATACAAAGGAGAAAATTATACAACCTGGACTTATAGATAATGACTGGGAAATATTGCTTCGAAACGATGAGAACGATATCGATTGTAATTGTATTACCTTAGGTCCATATGGCGCGATAGTGTTACTCAAAAATACAGGAGTTGAAAAAAAGCAAGAGATACAAAAATAAACGAGTCATTTAATTGCTACATCTTTTTGTTACCGTTAACATCGCGAATAATATTGTAAGTGCTTACGTATTTGAGTATCCTTAATTTAAGTTCATTTGAACAAATGAAGGAGGTTTAAGATGATATGACAACTGAGTGGTGGAAAGAAGCCATTGTTTATCAAGTCTATCCAAGAAGTTTTCAAGATAGTAACAATGATGGAGTGGGAGATTTAAAAGGAATTATTGATCGTCTTGATTATATTCAATCTCTAGGCGTAACCGTCATTTGGTTGAATCCAATCTTTACTTCGCCACAGATTGATAACGGATATGATGTATCTAATTATTATGAAATCGACTCTCTTTTTGGTTCAATGGAAGATACAGAGGAACTAATCAAACAGGCTCACAATCGTGGTTTAAAAGTTATATTTGATTTTGTATTAAATCATACGTCAGATCAGCATCCTTGGTTCCTAGAAGCGTTAAAAGATCCAGATAATCCTTATCGAGATTATTACCTTTGGGCGGATGGGAAAGCGGAGGGCCAGTTGCCAAACAATTGGGCTTCTTTCTTTGGAGGATCTGTTTGGGAAAAAGAGCCTTTAGGGAAACAATACTATTTTCATTTATTTGCTAAAGAGATGCCGGATTTAAACTGGGGAAATCCAAATGTACAGTCAGCTATGTTAGAAATTGCTTCTTTTTGGATGAAAAAAGGTGTTGATGGATTTCGTTTAGATGCTTTCATTCATATGGATAAAGAAGAAGGTTATCCAGATGTTCCTAGTACAGTAGATGGAGAATTGGTTTTAGCTGAAAATTATTATGCTAATTTACCTAAAGTGAATGAGTACATGAAAACATTTGCTCAAGCATTGCGTAGCCAATATCCAGATGTCTTTTTAGTCGGTGAAGCTGCTTCAGCGACTATTGATTTAGCTGTCAATTACTCAGACCCAGTAAACGAGGCTTGCGATGCGGTCATTACCTTTCGTTATTTCCCGGAAGACGAGACTCAAAAGGATGCTCGTTTACCAATGTCAATGCAGTCGGGTAATTTAGATATTAAAAAGTTCAAAGAAACAATGGTTGAATGGCAAGAGCGACTAGCAGATTTTGGCGGACCAACACTTTATTGGAATAACCATGATATGGCAAGGGCCGTTTCACGCTTTGGAGATGCTGTTCATTACCGAGAAAATAGTAGCAAGATGTTAGCCACTTTGATGTATTTACAAAAAGGGATTCCTTTTATTTTAAATGGTGAAGAAATAGGAATGAAAAATTTAGAAATAAAAGCGATTGAAAACTTTTTTGCTCCAGAAGCAAAGGTATTTTATAAAAAAGCGTATGATTTAGGCTATCGTTCAGATTATATTCTTAAAGAATTAAACTCGACCAGCAAAGATGCTAGTCGAGGAGTAATGCAATGGGATAATTCAACATTCGCAGGCTTTTCTTCGACTACTCCATGGAGTGGGGTCAATATAGAGCCTGATTATAATGTGGCTAACCAGGAGGAAAAGACGTCCAGTATCTTGAATTACTATCGAAAATTGCTATCATACAAAAAAACGCCTTTGTTTACAAAAGGAAGTTTCAAATTAGTTGAAACGAATGACCATTTGTATTGTTATGAACGCAAACTTGGCGATCAAACGGCTTTAATTTGTTGCAATTTGACAAATCAATCTTTCATTTATAGTGATTCTCGTTTTTCAAATGAAACGGTCACGGTGCTATTGTCTAATGGAGATAATTCTTTAGAACATCAACAAATCAGGTTAGAACCATATGGCTCAGTAGTATTAGTCCTTGAAAATGAAAAAAAGACAACTGATGAAAAGCGGATAAATGTTATTTGAAAATAAAAAGCATTGCCTAAATAAAATAGTAGAAATGAGGAATAGAGTGAATGGAAACTTCAGCAATTTTTCATAGGCCTGAGAGTGAATATGCCTACCTTTATACAAAAGATGAAATGCACATTCGGATACGTACTAAAAAAGGAGACGTTTCCAAAGTAAATATTATCAGTGGTGATCCTTATTTACATGACCAGAAAAAATGGTATCTGGAAAACGTTCCAATGGATTTAATCTTAAGCACAGATATTCATGATTATTGGTTAATTAAAACTGGAGCAGAGTTTAGGCGTTTGTCTTATGGATTTCATGTTATTGGTAACGACGGTACTGAAGTTTTTTATGGAGATAGAGGCGTTTTTCCTTATGATGAAAAATACTTAGCCTTTGCTAATTCTTTTTTTCGAATGCCTTATTTCCAAGAAATTGATCGTTTTAAAGCGCCTGATTGGGTGAAAAAAACAATCTGGTATCAAATTTTTCCAGAGCGATTTGCTAATGGTGACACGAGTAATGATCCAGCAGGCACTTTGCCTTGGGGAAGTAAAAAACACCCAACACGTGATGATTTTTATGGTGGAGATTTACAAGGGGTTATTGATAATTTAGATTATCTAGTTGATTTAGGAATAAATGGTATTTATTTTTGCCCTATTTTTAAAGCGACCTCGAATCATAAGTATGACACGACAGACTATTTTGAAATTGATCCAGATTTTGGTGATAAAGAAACGTTTAAAAAATTAGTTGATGAAGCACATAAAAGAGGGATACGCATCATGTTGGATGCAGTATTTAACCATCTGGGGATGTTGTCGTATCAATGGGCAGATGTTATTGAAAATGAAGAAAAGTCTAAATATGCTGATTGGTTCCATATCCATGAGTTTCCAGTAAAATTAGATGAGAGTTTAACAACTGAAGAACTAGAAAATGTCGGTCAAGTACCGTATGATACCTTCGCTTTTACCGGTCATATGCCTAAATTAAACACAGCTAATCCAGCTGTTCAAGACTACTTATTAGAAGTTGCAGCTTATTGGATTCGTGAATTTGATATTGACGCTTGGCGTTTAGACGTAGCTAATGAAGTTGACCATCATTTCTGGAAAAGGTTTTATCAGGTTACAACAGATTTAAAAGAAGATTTTTATATTTTAGGAGAAATTTGGCACTCTTCTCAAAGTTGGTTACAAGGTGATGAGTTTCATGCAGTCATGAACTATGCTTTTACTGGCACAATAGAAGATTACTTTGTGCAGAAGAGGATCACTGCTAGTAAAATGGTCTCAGGGTTGAATGAACAACTAATGTTGTACCGGCAACAGGCGAATGAAGTGATGTTTAATTCTTTAGACTCCCATGATACTGCTCGTATACTAACAATCAGTGCAGGAAATAAAGATAGTGTGAAGTCGAGTCTGGCATTTACATTTATGCAATACGGTTCACCTTGTATTTATTATGGTACTGAGGTTGGAATGGATGGATTCGATGATCCCGATTGCCGAAAATGTATGGTTTGGAATGAAAAAGACCAAGATTTAAACATGCTAGCATTTACAAAAGAATTAATTGAGTTCAGAAAAAATTACCAAGATATATTGAGTTTTGGTAAATTAGAATGGTTTGATATTAGAGACGAAGAAAATGTTATTGGTTTCAAACGCTCATTTGGCGAACAAACGATTGTTGCTTACTTTAACCAAGGGGATGAAGAGTTAGCAATAACGTCAACTAGTCAAGCAGACAGTATCCTATCTCATTTAACCTCTAATAAAGGTGAGTTACTGACAATTAAGAAAAATGGTTTTGTTGTGTACAAAGAAAATATAAAGGCGTAAATAATAATCGTTATTATTTTTTTAAATTCCTATCTATTTTGGAGTAGTTCATTGTGAACTACTCTTTTTTGTCGTCAAAAATAATCTGTCTGTTTAAACTGTAAACGTTTGATTAATCATCGCCTTTCTAAGATAATTGAATAGAACGATAGGTTATATTATTTTTAAGGAGGAGTTTTAAGATGAAAAAAATACATTGGAAAAAAACAATGATTGGTTTCCTTTCACTTACTGCTTTAGTTCTAACGGCTTGCACTGATAATACTTCTGATTCAAATGATTCTGAGAGTGGTGGGAAAGAAACCGCTTCCGTTTTAAAGATTGATGTAGATGAACGCTACACAGATTATGTTAATGCTATTGTAGCTGATTTCGAAAAAGAACAGGGTGTAACCGTCGAAGTAACCGAAAAAAATATGTTTGATTCTATAGAAGCTTTGCCACTTGATGGTCCCGCAGGTATTGGAACAGATGTTTTAATTGCTCCCTATGATAGAATAGGTATTTTAGGTGAGCAAGGTCATTTGTTTGAAGTTAACTTACCAAATGATGATCGTTATGACAATATGGATAAGAATCAAGTACTTTCAGAAGGTAAAATTTACGGTGCTCCTTTTGTAATAGAAACGTTAGTCATGTTTTACAACAAAAATTTAGTTGAAACGGTTCCTAAGACATTTAACGATTTAGAGAAATTAGCCGAAGACAACCAATTTGAATTTGAAAACGAAAAAGGTACGAACACGGCATTTTTAGCTAACTGGGTTGCACCTTACCATTACATGGGATTAATCACAGGATACGGTGGATACATTTTTGGAGAAGACGGGAGAGATACAACTGATATAGGTCTAAATACTCCTGAGGCGATTGAGGCCATTGAATATGCTTCTAAATGGTATCAAGACGTATGGCCAAAAGGCGCGCTTGATGCGACTAGCGCTGAAAATTTTATGAATGATCAATTTACTAGTGAAAAAACAGCTGCAGTTATAAACGGTCCTTGGGGGGCAGCGAGTTATAAAGAAGCCGGCTTAAATTATGGCGTGGCTACTATCCCAACTTTACCGAACGGTGAGAACTATCAGCCGTTTGCCGGCGGAACGGGTTGGACCATTAGTACGTATTCAAAAAATAAAGGACTTGCGCAAAAATGGCTTGATTTTGTTAACAACACTAAGAACACACAAACTTTATATGAAATGACAGCAGAAATTCCGGCAAATCAAGAAACAAGATCTGCTATTAGTAATGGGGATGAGGAATTAACGAATGCGGTGATTAAACAATACATTTCTGCGGTACCAATGCCAAATATTCCGGAAATGGAAGAAGTTTGGACTGGGACAGAATCGATGATTTTTGATGCAGCATCCGGTAATAAAACAGCAAAAGAGGCAGCTGATGATGCCGTCAAATTGATTGAAGAGAACATCAAACAAAAATATGAAAAAAATGAATAGTCGTTGATCAAATTTTTTCAAAAAGGAAAAAAATAAAATGGTATAGTTAAAAAAATTAATAAGATTATCTAATTCTAGGTTAAATAGAAAAAAATGCGATAAGTGGGCTAAATTGTGACATAAAATCGAGATAAGTTATTCTGTTACCGGTAACAACGAAAAAACGATTGCAAGAAAGCGTTTTATCATCAATAATAAGAATGTAAACAAAAATAAAAAGCAAAACATAAAGGGAGGATATTAAATTGAAGAAAAAGAGTTGGAAAAAATATGCGGTTGGTTTAGTTTCTGCAAGTGCATTGTTGTTAGCTGCATGTGGTGGGGCAAGCGGAACAGAATCAGCTTCATCTGATTCAAAAGATAATGCAGGGAGTAAAGAATTAAATATCGCTGTTGATGCAGGATATGTTGATTACGTAAATGAGATTAAAGCAGATTTTGAAAAAGAAAATGATGTAACAATAAAAATTACTGAAAGAGATATGTTTGAACAGTTAGAGGCTCTTCCATTAGATGGACCAGCTGGAAGTGCACCGGACATCATGATGTCCGCTTATGACCGAATTGGACCATTAGGACAACAAGGACATTTAGCTGAAGTAACATTAGGGAATGAAGAGCAATATGATGAAACAGACAAAGCTCAAGTAACTATTGATGGTAAAATTTATGGTGAACCAGCAGTTATTGAAACGTTGGTATTATATTACAATAAAGATTTGATAGAAAAAGCTCCTGAAACATTTAAAGAAGCGGAAGCATTAGCTAAAGACGAAAAATATAATTTCGAAGGCGAAGATGGTAAAAACACTGGATTCTTAGCAAAATGGACTGACTTTTACTTCTCTTATGGATTAGTAGCAGGTTATGGTGGTTATGTATTTGGTGAAAATGGAACAGATGCATCTGATGTCGGTCTAAATAATGAAGGCGCAGTTGAAGCAATCACTTATGCTACAGACTGGTTCCAAAATGTATGGCCTCAAGGAATGCTAGATATCACAAGTTCTGATGCTTTCATTACAGATCAGTTCTTAGCTGGTAAAGTTGCAGCATTTATTGGCGGACCTTGGCAAGCACAAGCTTTGCAAGAAGCAGGCGTTAATTATGGTGTAGCAACAATTCCTACTTTAAATAATGGTGAAGAATACCAAGCATTTGGTGGAGGAAAAGGCTGGGTTGTCAGCAACTACTCAGAGAATAAAGAAGTGTCACAAGCATGGTTAGACTATGTTACAACAACAGAAAATCAAAATAAATTCTACGATGCTACAAACGAAATTCCAGCAAACCAAGAATCTCGTGAATATGCAACAGGTAAAGATGATGAGTTAACATCAGCAGTTATTGCACAATACAAAGAAGCACAACCTATGCCTAACATTCCAGAAATGGCTGAAGTATGGACAGGAGCAGAAAACTTAATGTTTGATGCAGCTTCTGGCAATAAAACACCAAAAGAATCAGCAGATGAAGCTGTCAAAATGATTACTGAATCTATTGAGCAAAAATACAATAACTAATTTTCAAGAAATTAATAGAGATACTGTTATCGGCAGAGAATGAATCTATTCTCTGCCATTATTATTAAGTGAAAAGAGGAGAAAAAACTATGTCTAAGGAAAATCAGCCAAAAAAGCTGAAGGATGAAAGAAAAGCCATGTTGTATTCTATGATCCCCGGCATTGGACAGTTTTATAATGAACAAAAGTTCAAAGGCTTTATATTTCTAGGAATCTTTCTAATGTTTATTTATGAAATGATCACCTTTGGCACAAATGCTATAACCGGATTGTTTACTTTAGGAAGTGTTCCAATTGAAGATCATTCTTTATTTATTATGATAGGTGGAACGTTACAATTAATTATTATTGTTATATTTTTAGCGTTTTATGCTTTAAATATCTATGATGCCAGAGCAGTGGCTATCAGATGGAACAAGCAGTTAAAAGTGAATACAACTGCAAAAGAGGTATTATACAATGTTTATGATCAAGGATTTCCATATTTATTGATTGTTCCAGCATATCTAATGATGGCTTTTACTATTATTTTTCCAGTGTTAGTTACTTTATTTATGGCCTTTACAAACTATGATTTCTATCATATACCTCCAGCAAATTTAATTGATTGGGTTGGGGTCAAAAACTTTACGAATATCTTGTTCTTAAGTTCTTATCGTGATGCCTTTACTTCTGTATTTAGTTGGACGCTTATCTGGACGCTTTGTGCAACCACATTACAAATTTCTTTAGGAATTATAACAGCTGTCATCACAAACCAGTCGTTCATTAAAGGAAAACGTTACTTTGGAGTGGTTTTCTTACTTCCTTGGGCTGTTCCTGCATTCATCACTATTTTATCTTTCTCAAATATGTTTAATGACAGTATTGGCGCAATCAATACTCAAGTTATTCCTTTATTAAACAATCTTCCTTTTGTTGAAATTGGACAAGTTGCTTGGAAAACACAAGCACTTTGGTCAAAAGTAGCCATTATTATGATTCAAGGATGGCTCGGTTTCCCTTATATTTATGTTATGACAACAAGTATTTTGCAATCAATTCCAGAAGATTTATACGAAGCTGCTAAAATTGATGGGGCTAATGCAATCCAACGCTTCAAAGAAATTACGTTGCCGATGATCTTTATGGTTGCAGCTCCAACTTTTATCACACAATATACAGGGAATTTCAATAACTTTTCAATGATCTATCTGTTTAATAATGGAGGTCCTGGAAGTGTCGGCGGTGGTGCTGGTGCGACAGATATTTTAATCTCTTGGATTTATAAACTAACGACAGGGACCTCACCACAATACTCAATGGCAGCTGCGATTACGTTGATTATTTCAACACTTGTTATCTCAGTTTCTCTAATCGTGTTCCGTAAAACAAAAGCTTTCAATATGGAGGATGCTTAAGATGAAAAATAAATTTAAATCTCAAAAAACTGCCACTTTTCTAAATCATTTTTTTACTTATTTTTTTATGATTGCACTTTCTATTATTATTATTTACCCCCTACTCATTACTGCTAGTTCTGCTTTCAAGTCAGGCAACATTACTGCTTTTTCTCTAGATTTTAATGCCGATTGGACACTTAATAATTTTCAACGTCTTTTTGGTGAAACACTATACGGAACATGGTACATGAATACTCTTATTGTTGCTACGTCAACAATGGTTGTTCAAGTTGCTTTGATTACTTTAGCAGGATATGCATATAGCCGCTATAACTTTATGGGAAGGAAAAAAAGTTTGATTTTTTTCCTTGTTATCCAAATGGTGCCTACTATGGCTGCATTGACAGCTTTCTATGTTATGGCCTTATTGCTAGGTGCATTAGACCAATTTTGGTTCTTGTCTATGCTTTATATCGGTGGAGGTATTCCAATGAATACTTGGCTGATGAAAGGGTATTTTGATACTGTCCCTAAAGAGTTAGATGAATCTGCGAAACTAGATGGAGCAGGACATTTTCGTATTTTTTGGCAAATTATATTGCCACTCGTTCGTCCAATGATAGCCGTTCAAGCTTTATGGGCATTTATGGGACCTTTTGGTGACTTTATGTTAGCCCGATTCTTGTTAAGAAGTCCGGAAAAAATAACTGTAGCAGTTGGACTTCAAACATTCATAAGCAATCCGCAAAACCAAAAAGCTTCTCTATTCGCTGCAGGTGCAATTTTGATTGCCGTTCCAATTTCAATTCTCTTCTTTATGTTACAAAAGAATTTTGTTTCTGGCCTTACTTCTGGAGGAACAAAAGGTTAATAGGTAACTGTTTAGCAAGCAAAATAATGGATCTCACTTTCACATAGACTTTTAAAGGCTAGTGAGATGTACTGTATAGAAATATTGAAGAAAAAGAAGGGGTTTTTATGAAAACTGATGTATTTCCACTGACTTATTTTAAAAATATCTGGACGCCTAGGCTTATCTTCAAAAAGCGTCACCAATTAAACTGGTTTCAATTATTGTTAGTCTTGTTCTTTTTGACTAGCATATTGATGGTTCCTGTATCATTAAATTTTTTGAAGATGGAGACTTACCCTATTGAAGAAAGTTATCCTGATACATTTAAATTAATGGATGAATCAGTTGTTGTAGCTTTTCAGCAGGCAACAAGTAAAAAAGGGGCATTGGTTACTGACCCAGGATTACACTTGGCTAAGAAAAACGGTGTAGTGAGTATAACGGAGTCGGATTCTGTCATCAAAGAAGATTTAAAAGCAGAAAATGCGCTTATTTTTTCTGAAAATGAATTTTATTTAAAAAACAAAGATGTACCGGTTTCTACCATTCGGTATACAAAAGATTTTACTCCAAGTCAAATAAAATCCGTTGAAGATATGAAAGCTGCCATTTCGCGACAATGGTTTTTCCAAAATCGCACTTACGTTATAGGATCTTTGTTGTTATTGGTTTTCAGTATATTATTCGTTAGTACAATTCTGATTGTTTTAGGATCTGCTGTGTTTTTATATCTGACCAAAAAAAATTCTTTTTCATCTATTAAAACGTACAAAGAATCTGTCAATTTAATTCTTAATGCATTAGGGTTGCCTTCTTTAATTGCATTAATTTCAAGTTTCATTCAGTTTGATATAATTGTGATGCTGACAATCCAATCGATTGGCCTAGCATTAATGATATTAATGGTATTTTATACAACGCGTTTCAATGATAAAGTCCCAGTTAAAAATAATATAGAAGTTGCTGGAGGTAAAAAACATGATTAAACGTTTATTTGAAGTAGATCCCTGGAAAATCAAATCTTCTTCTTTAGAGGAAAAAAACAAACGTCTTCAAGAAAGTCTAACATCCATGGGTAATGGTTACATGGGAATGCGTGGGAATTTTGAAGAAGGTTATTCAGGAGACAGTCACTTAGGTACTTATATTGCAGGTGTTTGGTACCCAGACAAAACACGTGTCGGCTGGTGGAAAAATGGCTACCCAGAATATTTTGGAAAAGTAATCAATGCGACTAATTTTATCCCTGTAGAATTATTTGTAGATGATCAAAAGGTAGATTTAGCAAAAGATACAATTAAAGATTATTCGATTGAATTGAATATGAAAACTGGTATTTTGTATCGATCCTACACATTGATAAAAGATGAAGTTGAAGTCCAATTTCATTTTAAGCGTTTTGTTAGTATTGCTATGAAAGAACTTGCTCTAATTGAAGTATCGGCAGAAGTATTAAAAGGGCAAGCAAAAATTACATTTACACCGATGATGGATGGAAATGTGACTAACGAAGATAGCAACTATGAGGAAAATTTCTGGTTAGAAATTGATCGTTTTGCAGGTGAAAAGAGTCACTTAACAACAAGAACAATCCCAAATCCTTTTGGAATTGAACAGTTTACAGTGACAACAATGATGCAAACCATTGCTGAAAAGGCCATTTCACGCCAAACAAGCGAAAACTTCATGAAAGTACAAGAAACAATCGACTATCAATTAGCTACTGGAGAAAAAGCAGAGATAACTAAATTGGTTAGTGTAATTACGAGTAGAGATGTTGAGATAGATAACCAAAAAGAGATAGCGTCTAGTATGCTAGATAAAGCCATAGAAAAAGGCAGTCATGTATTAGAGCAAGAACACATTACTGCATGGGCTGAACGATGGCATAAAGCGGATGTAGTTATTGAAGGAGACGACGAGAGTCAACAAGGTATTCGTTTTAATATTTTCCAGTTGTTCTCAACTTACTATGGGGAAGATTCAAGATTAAATGTTGGACCAAAAGGATTCACAGGTGAAAAGTACGGTGGAGCAACCTATTGGGATACAGAAGCGTATATTATACCAATGTATTTATCGGTCGCTGATGAAGCAGTAACAGAACAATTATTAAAATACCGCTATGATCAATTAGATGGAGCTTTTCACAACGCTAGACAACAAGGACTAAAAGGCGCGCTTTATCCAATGGTTACATTCAATGGAATAGAATGCCACAATGAATGGGAAATTACTTTTGAAGAAATTCACCGTAATAGTACGATTGCCTTTGCAGTCTACAACTATACGAACTACACAGGAAAAGAAGACTATTTAATAACTAAGGGCATAGAAGTTTTGGTTAGCATCTCACGCTTTTGGGCAGATCGTGTACATTTTTCTTCACGGACAAATCAATATATGATTCATGGTGTCACGGGTCCAAATGAGTACGAAAATAATGTGAATAATAATTGGTACACAAATCGAATGGCAACATGGACATTAAATTACACTTTAGAAAGTTTAAGCAAAATAACAGAAGCTAAAAAAGAAAAATTAGGCTTAACAGACGAAGAAATCGCTCAATGGCTAGATATTATTGCTAAAATGTACTACCCATATGATAAAGAATTAGATGTTTTTGTACAACACGATACGTTTTTAGATAAAGATTTACTTCCAGTCGCTTCATTAGGTTTAGATGAACTGCCGATTAATCAGAATTGGTCATGGGATAAAATTTTACGTTCTTGTTTTATTAAACAAGCTGACGTATTACAAGGAATCTATTATTTAAATGATGAATTTACTATTGAAGAAAAAGAACGCAACTTTGATTTTTATGAGCCAATGACCGTTCATGAAAGTTCACTTTCACCTTCTATTCATGCCATATTAGCTGCTGAATTAGGAAAAAAAGAAAAAGCAGTAGAGTTCTATGCTAAAACGGCTCGTTTAGATTTAGATAATTACAACAACGACACACAAGATGGTTTACACATTACATCAATGAGTGGAGGATGGCTCACGATTGTTCAAGGCTTTGCTGGGATGCGTACTTATGATGGGAAGTTATCGTTTAAACCATTCTGTCCAGATGATTGGGATGGGTATAATTTTATGATTAAATATCGTTCACGATTATTGCATATTACTGTAACAAAAAATGACGTTACCGTTACTTTAAATGAAGGGGACAAGTTGTTTATTACATTATACGACGAGAGAGTAGAATTGTTAGATACACTAACTGTGGCTATTCAATAAAATGATTTTAAATAAGGAGGTATCATTTTTGATAAAAGGGTTTGTATTTGATTTAGATGGCGTGTTGACTGATACAGCGGAGTACCATTATTTAGCTTGGCAAGAACTGGGTGAAAAAATAGGTATTTCTATTGATCGAGTTTTCAATGAGCAATTAAAAGGAATTAGTCGAATGGATTCATTAGATCGGATTTTAGCTTACGGGAATAAAAGTATGATTTACTCTAAAGAAGAAAAGATCCGATTAGCTGATGAAAAAAATGAAGAGTATAAAAAATTAATCACTAAAATTTCTTCAAGGGATTTATTGCCTGGCATAAAGGAGTTTATGGCCGATTTAAAACAAGCTGATATGAAAATAGCGTTGGCCTCCGCCAGTAAAAATGGACCTGATATTTTAAATCAACTTGGTATAGCCGGTCTGTTTGATACTATTGTTGATCCAGCAGCATTAACACATGGGAAACCTGACCCAGAGATTTTCATTAAAGGCGCAAAGCAATTAGGCCTATCTCCAAAAGAATGCATTGGTGTTGAAGATGCAGAAGCTGGGATTCAATCAATTAATGCAGCTGGAATGTTTTCAGTGGGAGTTGGAACCCAAGAATCAATGAAATTAGCAGATGTTTTCGTATCTAATACTACTCAATTAGATTTTGTAGCTATTTTAAATAAAGCTCAAAAAAAATAAAGGAGTAGATAAAGAATATGAAGAAAAAATGGTGGAACCATTCTGTTGTTTATCAAGTCTATCCTAGGAGTTTTCAAGATAGTAATGATGATGGCGTTGGCGATGTACAAGGAATGATACAACGATTAGATTACTTAGCAGATTTAGGAATAGACGTCATTTGGTTGAGCCCAATTTATCAATCTCCTAATGATGATAATGGATATGATATTAGCGATTACCAAATCATTTCTTCTGAATTTGGTACGATGTCGGATGTAGAAGAGTTGATAGAAAAAGCTAGTAATCATGGAATTAAAATTTTGATGGATCTAGTTGTGAATCATACTTCTGATGAACACGCTTGGTTTAAAGATGCATTAAAAAGCAAAGATAATGTTTATCGCGATTTCTATATTTGGCGTGAACCAAAAGAAGATGGAAGTCCTCCCAACGAACTTTTATCTGTGTTTGGTGGTTCTGCTTGGGAATTAGATCTTAATTCAAACCAATATTACTTACATTTGTATAGCAAAAAACAGCCTGATTTAAATTGGGAGAATCCCAAAGTACGCAAAGAAATATATAAAATGATGAATTTTTGGTTAGAAAAAGGAATCGGTGGATTTCGTATGGATGTAATCGACACAATTGGCAAAATTCCCGATGAACTCATTACTACAAATGGTCCTAAATTGCATGATTACATCAAAGAGATGAATTTAAATACGTTTGGACAATATGATGTACTGACGGTGGGGGAAACGTGGGGAGCAACACCAGAAATTGCTAAACTTTATTCTGATCCTGAAAGAAACGAATTGTCTATGGTATTTCAATTTGAACACATCGGATTAGACCAACATCCTGGGAAACCAAAATGGGATACAAAAGAACTTGATTTTGTTGAATTGAAATCCGTCTTTTCTAAATGGCAAATGGAATTGGGAAATAAAGGATGGAATAGTCTGTTTTGGAACAATCACGATATACCAAGAATTGTTTCTAACTGGGGTGATGATTCAAAAGAATACCGTGTTGTCTCAGCGAAGATGTTTGCGACTTTCTTGCACCTTCTGAAAGGAACGCCATACATTTTTCAAGGAGAAGAGATTGGACTTATCAATACACCCGTTACTAATATAGAAGAACTAGACGATATTGAAAGCAAACAATTGTATGATGAAAGAATAAAAGCAGGTTATTCTGTTTCTGATATTCTATCTTCTATTAATAAAAAAGGACGCGATAATTCAAGACGTCCTATGCAATGGAACAATGAAAAAAATGCAGGCTTTACCAAAGGAAACCCTTGGTTGGCATTGAATCCGAATTATTCCACTATAAATGTAATAAAAGATCAAGAAAATGAAAACAGTGTTTATAACTATTACAAAAAATTAATTCGCTTACGTAAAGAAAATGATTTAGTTGTTTATGGAGAATATAAAGAGTTATTACCTGAAGACAAGCAACTTTATGTATATGAACGTAGTTATTGCGGAGAAACTTGGTTAATTGTAATAAACTTTTATAAAAAAGGAACAGTCTATCAAGATTTACTCGATAGATCTGGGTCAATTTTAATAAGCAATTATTCAGATAGTTCAAGCAATTTGTCCGAACTAAAGCTTCGTCCATTTGAATCAATTGTCTTTAAAATGAAAGTGATTAAATAAAAAAATAATGAAATAAATGAAATAAACTTGTGTGCGGTTGTGATTAAATATGAACAATTCAAAAAGAAAAATAAAGAATGTTCATTTATTGGGTTTTAATTGTATATATATACGTGATGGGAATAATATATTAAACATAATGTTCGCTTATCTTTTTGGATAAACGAACATTATATTTTTTTGTTGACCGATCCTTTAAATGTTGTTATAGTAATTGATGTCGTTAAATTAACGGTGAAAAGGTGTGTGAATTTTTTTTGAATAGTAGATAAACTCTTTGACATTAGTTGAAGTCTTATGCTACACTAATAAATGTTAAATAGTTAATTGCTGAATTGTTTTATTGGATATTTATCCAAATAGAAAAATATTTATTCAAAAAAAGTGTTGACAAATGAATTAGAAATTGCTATTATTTAGAAGTTGTCAAAACGACAACGGCAAACAAATTAGACCTTTGAAAACTGAACAAAGTAAAACAATAAACTGTGTACGGCGGTTCGACCAAGGGTCGAACCAAAAGAAACAAAGTGAATAATTATTCGCTAGCAAGTCATTTTAATGAGCTTCAAGCATCGTTAAAAAGCGAAGCAATCCTAACGGGTTGGTTCAACTTTTATGAGAGTTTGATCCTGGCTCAGGACGAACGCTGGCGGCATGCCTAATACATGCAAGTCGAACGCTTCTTTCCTATTGAGTGCTTGCACTCGACTGGAAAGAGGAGTGGCGGACGGGTGAGTAACACGTGGGTAACCTGCCCATAAGTGGGGGATAACATTCGGAAACGGATGCTAATACCGCATAATTCTGATTGCCGCATGGCGAACGGATGAAAGGTGGCTTCGGCTACCGCTTATGGATGGACCCGCGGCGTATTAGCTAGTTGGTGAGGTAATGGCTCACCAAGGCAATGATACGTAGCCGACCTGAGAGGGTGATCGGCCACACTGGGACTGAGACACGGCCCAGACTCCTACGGGAGGCAGCAGTAGGGAATCTTCCGCAATGGACGAAAGTCTGACGGAGCAATGCCGCGTGAGTGAAGAAGGTTTTCGGATCGTAAAACTCTGTTGTTAGAGAAGAACAAGGATGAGAGTAACTGCTCATCCCCTGACGGTATCTAACCAGAAAGCCATGGCTAACTACGTGCCAGCAGCCGCGGTAATACGTAGATGGCAAGCGTTGTCCGGATTTATTGGGCGTAAAGCGAGCGCAGGCGGTTCTTTAAGTCTGATGTGAAAGACCCCAGCTCAACTGGGGAAGGTCATTGGAAACTGGAGAACTTGAGTGCAGAAGAGGAGAGTGGAATTCCATGTGTAGCGGTGAAATGCGTAGATATATGGAGGAACACCAGTGGCGAAGGCGACTCTCTGGTCTGTAACTGACGCTGAGGCTCGAAAGCGTGGGGAGCAAACAGGATTAGATACCCTGGTAGTCCACGCCGTAAACGATGAGTGCTAAGTGTTGGGGGGTTTCCGCCCCTCAGTGCTGCAGCTAACGCATTAAGCACTCCGCCTGGGGAGTACGGCCGCAAGGCTGAAACTCAAAGGAATTGACGGGGACCCGCACAAGCGGTGGAGCATGTGGTTTAATTCGAAGCAACGCGAAGAACCTTACCAGGTCTTGACATCCTTTGACCACTCTAGAGATAGAGCTTTCCCTTCGGGGACAAAGTGACAGGTGGTGCATGGTTGTCGTCAGCTCGTGTCGTGAGATGTTGGGTTAAGTCCCGCAACGAGCGCAACCCCTATTATTAGTTGCCAGCATTCAGTTGGGCACTCTAGTGAGACTGCCGGTGATAAACCGGAGGAAGGTGGGGATGACGTCAAATCATCATGCCCCTTATGACCTGGGCTACACACGTGCTACAATGGATGGTACAACGAGTCGCAAGATCGCGAGGTCAAGCTAATCTCTTAAAGCCATTCTCAGTTCGGATTGCAGGCTGCAACTCGCCTGCATGAAGCCGGAATCGCTAGTAATCGCGGATCAGAACGCCGCGGTGAATACGTTCCCGGGTCTTGTACACACCGCCCGTCACACCACGAGAGTTTGTAACACCCGAAGTCGGTGAGGTAACCCTTTTGGGAGCCAGCCGCCTAAGGTGGGATAGATAATTGGGGTGAAGTCGTAACAAGGTAGCCGTATCGGAAGGTGCGGCTGGATCACCTCCTTTCTAAGGATATAACGGAACCGTCACAGTTGTTTTACTTTGCTCAGTTTTGAGAGGTCTAATCTTCTCAAACAGTAAGTTAGTTGTTCTTTGAAAACTGGATAGTGTTTAACATGTAAGAAAAGCAAGAAACCAAGAAAACATCGCGTTTTATTTTTTAATGTATTTCTTCACCATGAGGTGAATGAAATAGTTAACATGACCATAGGTTAAGTTAATAAGGGCGCACGGTGGATGCCTTGGCACTAGGAGCCGAAGAAGGACGGGACTAACGCCGATATGCTTTGGGGAGCTGTAAGTAAGCTTTGATCCAGAGATTTCCGAATGGGGAAACCCAGCACTCTTTATCGGGTGTTACTATTGACTGAATACATAGGTCAATAGAGGTAGACGCAGAGAACTGAAACATCTAAGTACCTGCAGGAAGAGAAAGAAAAATCGATTCCCTGAGTAGCGGCGAGCGAAACGGGAATAGCCCAAACCAGAAAGCTTGCTTTCTGGGGTTGTAGGACTGAACACATAGAGTCATAAATGAACGAAGTAGGAGAAGCGACCTGGAAAGGTCCGCCAAAGAGGGTAAAAGCCCCGTAACTGAAACTTCGTTCACTCTGATCAGTATCCTGAGTACGGCGGAACACGAGAAATTCCGTCGGAATCCGGGAGGACCATCTCCCAAGGCTAAATACTCCCTAGTGACCGATAGTGAACCAGTACCGTGAGGGAAAGGTGAAAAGAACCCCGAAAGGGGAGTGAAACAGCACCTGAAACCGTGTGCTTACAAGTAGTTAGAGCCCGTTAATGGGTGATAGCGTGCCTTTTGTAGAATGAACCGGCGAGTTACGATCCCATGCGAGGTTAAGTTGATGAGACGGAGCCGTAGCGAAAGCGAGTCTGAATAGGGCGAATGAGTATGTGGTCGTAGACCCGAAACCAAGTGATCTACCCATGTCCAGGTTGAAGGTGCGGTAATACGCACTGGAGGACCGAACCCACGTATGTTGAAAAATGCGGGGATGAGGTGTGGGTAGCGGAGAAATTCCAATCGAACTTGGAGATAGCTGGTTCTCTCCGAAATAGCTTTAGGGCTAGCCTCGGAATTAGAATCATGGAGGTAGAGCAACTGTTTGGACTAGGGGCCCTTCTCGGGTTACCGAATTCAGATAAACTCCGAATGCCATTGATTTATATCCGGGAGTCAGACTACGAGTGATAAGATCCGTAGTCGAGAGGGAAACAGCCCAGACCACCAGCTAAGGTCCCAAAGTTTATGTTAAGTGGAAAAGGATGTGGGGTTGCTTAGACAACTAGGATGTTGGCTCAGAAGCAGCCATCATTTAAAGAGTGCGTAATAGCTCACTAGTCGAGTGACCCTGCGCCGAAAATTTACCGGGGCTAAACATAACACCGAAGCTGTGGATAGAACTTAGGTTCTATGGTAGGAGAGCGTTCTAAGGGCGTCGAAGCTAGACCGTGAGGACTGGTGGAGCGCTTAGAAGTGAGAATGCCGGTATGAGTAGCGAAAGACGGGTGAGAATCCCGTCCACCGAATGACTAAGGTTTCCTGGGGAAGGCTCGTCCTCCCAGGGTTAGTCGGGACCTAAGTCGAGGCCGATAGGCGTAGACGATGGACAACAGGTTGAGATTCCTGTACCAGTTTGTTTTGTTTGAACAATGGAGGGACACAGTAGGCTAAGGAATACGCACTGTTGGATATGTGCGTCCAAGCAACAAGTCTTGAGGTGAGTCAAATGCTTGCCTCTATTAAGGACAAGTTGTGATGGGGAGGGAAATTAAGTACCGAAGTTCCTGATGTCACACTGTCAAGAAAAGCTTCTAGTTAGAAACAATCTGCCCGTACCGCAAACCGACACAGGTAGTCGAGGAGAGAATCCTAAGGTGTGCGAGCGAACTCTCGTTAAGGAACTCGGCAAAATGACCCCGTAACTTCGGGAGAAGGGGTGCTGACCAATTGGTCAGCCGCAGTGAATAGGCCCAAGCAACTGTTTATCAAAAACACAGGTCTCTGCTAAATCGAAAGATGACGTATAGGGGCTGACGCCTGCCCGGTGCTGGAAGGTTAAGAGGATGGGTTAGCTTTCGAGCGAAGCTCAGAATTGAAGCCCCAGTAAACGGCGGCCGTAACTATAACGGTCCTAAGGTAGCGAAATTCCTTGTCGGGTAAGTTCCGACCCGCACGAAAGGCGTAATGATTTGGGCACTGTCTCAACGAGAGACTCGGTGAAATTATAGTACCTGTGAAGATGCAGGTTACCCGCGACAGGACGGAAAGACCCCATGGAGCTTTACTGCAGTTTGATATTGAGTGTTTGTACAGCTTGTACAGGATAGGTAGGAGCCTATGAAGCCAGGACGCTAGTCTTGGTGGAGGCAATGGTGGGATACTACCCTTGCTGTATGACCACTCTAACCCACAGCCATAATCTGGCTGGGAGACAGTGTCTGACGGGCAGTTTGACTGGGGCGGTCGCCTCCTAAAGTGTAACGGAGGCGCCCAAAGGTTCCCTCAGAATGGTTGGAAATCATTCGTAGAGTGTAAAGGCAGAAGGGAGCTTGACTGCGAGACCTACAAGTCGAGCAGGGACGAAAGTCGGGCTTAGTGATCCGGTGGTTCCGTATGGAAGGGCCATCGCTCAACGGATAAAAGCTACCCTGGGGATAACAGGCTTATCTCCCCCAAGAGTCCACATCGACGGGGAGGTTTGGCACCTCGATGTCGGCTCATCGCATCCTGGGGCTGTAGTCGGTCCCAAGGGTTGGGCTGTTCGCCCATTAAAGCGGTACGCGAGCTGGGTTCAGAACGTCGTGAGACAGTTCGGTCCCTATCCGTCGCGGGCGCAGGAAATTTGAGAGGAGCTGTCCTTAGTACGAGAGGACCGGGATGGACACACCGCTGGTGTACCAGTTGTTCTGCCAAGAGCATCGCTGGGTAGCTATGTGTGGACGGGATAAACGCTGAAAGCATCTAAGCGTGAAGCCCCCCTCAAGATGAGATTTCCCATCACGTAAGTGAGTAAGACCCCTGAGAGATGATCAGGTAGATAGGTTGGAAGTGGAAGTACAGCGATGTATGGAGCGGACCAATACTAATCGGTCGAGGACTTAACCAATTTTTAAACGATGAAGAAACGGTTTTAAGCCCTTATAGTTAAACACTATCCAGTTTTGAGAGAACAACGTTCTCTTATATGTAAGATGTGTGGTGGCGATGGCAAGAAGGTCACACCTGTTCCCATGCCGAACACAGCAGTTAAGCTTCTTAGCGCCGATGGTAGTGAAGGGTTTCCCTTTGTGAGAGTAGGACGCTGCCGCGCATCTTCATCATTCCGCAATAGCTCAGCTGGTAGAGCGCATGACTGTTAATCATGATGTCGCAGGTTCGAATCCTGCTTGCGGAGTACATAGTTATCTATGGAAAAATAAATAGAGAGTTCTATTAGAACTACCTTGGAGAGTTGTCCGAGCGGCCGAAGGAGCATGATTGGAAATCATGTAGGCGGTGCACACTGTCTCAAGGGTTCGAATCCCTTACTCTCCGTTATACTAGTTTTGGCCCGTTGGTCAAGTGGTTAAGACACCGCCCTTTCACGGCGGTATCACGGGTTCGAATCCCGTACGGGTCATTTTGTATTACCGGAGGTTTAGCTCAGCTGGGAGAGCATCTGCCTTACAAGCAGAGGGTCGGCGGTTCGATCCCGTCAACCTCCATGTTTAACTTTAAAGGTCTCGTGGTGTAGGGGTTAACATGTCTGCCTGTCACGCAGAAGATCGCGGGTTCGATTCCCGTCGAGACCGTTGTTTTTTATAAAAACATATTTAGGCCTGGTAGCTCAGTTGGTAGAGCACTTGATTGAAGCTCAAGGTGTCGGCAGTTCGATTCTGTCCCAGGCCACCATTTTTAAATAGCGGAGGGGTAGCGAAGTGGCTAAACGCGGCGGACTGTAAATCCGCTCCTTCGGGTTCGGCAGTTCGAATCTGCCCCCCTCCACCATTTTTTTAAGCAAGGGATCCTTTTTTTATAGGGATATAGTTCAATGGTAGAATTATGGTCTCCAAAACCATCGATGTGGGTTCGAATCCTACTATCCCTGTGTTACTTTTTAAAATAAACCTTTTATTATGGCGGTTGTGGCGAAGTGGTTAACGCACCGGATTGTGGTTCCGGCATACGTGGGTTCGATCCCCATCAGTCGCCTTTTTTTATTGGGCTATAGCCAAGCGGTAAGGCAAGGGACTTTGACTCCCTTATGCGTTGGTTCGAATCCAGCTAGCCCAGTTTTATTTTATTTTTTAAACAATCAAATTTAAGGATGGCGGTATAGCCAAGTGGTAAGGCAGAGGTCTGCAAAACCTCCATCACCGGTTCAAATCCGGTTACCGCCTTATTCGATTTTATTGATTGTTTACCTATCTTGCCGGCGTGGCGGAATTGGTAGACGCGCTGGACTCAAAATCCTGTGCCCGCGAGGGCGTGCCGGTTCGATTCCGGCCGCCGGTATAAAACAAGACATCAAACGTTTTTATAACGTTGTGGTGTTTTTTTTACACAAAAAATTTTATATAGCAAAAGCAATTGAATCCGTTTAAAAATGATTGATAAGCTTGTATTTCAATGATTAAGTACGTTATACTTACTATGAAAAATAGGAGTAGAAAAAAAGAAATGAGGTATTCACTTGACTAAAATAACAGATCAGTTCGAGACAATATTAAAAGAGAAACAAATTCCTCTAGCTAAAAAGGAAATCGAGAATGGTCAAGTTACTTATAATGGAAAATTCCAATTAACAAAAGATAAGGCATTGCCATTTGGAATTGTATTTGATAAAGAAAATGAGATTTCAGATTATCAAATTGTTTATCATCATTTGGCTTTTGTAACGAACTTTGGCAAGAAAACAGCTGTTTTAGAGGTAATTAATGAGCTAAATGAATTGCAAGCAGGTTACTATCGTATTTGCTTAGGATCTGATGGAGAAATATACATGAGATTATTAGGAAGAACATCTGCTAATATTCAACCGCTCTACGAAATGCTTGTAACAGGTTCAATAATTGCTAAAGCTATTTTGCCAAGAATTGAAGCAGTTCTTGATGGAACAGATACAAAATAAAGAAGTTAGAGGATAATCGTAAGGAGATAAAAAGATGAAAACTCACAAAAGTTTATTTCATGCTGAAATGGTTAATGAAAGTGGTGTTGATGGATTAGCTTATGTGAAAAATGAGGGATTGAAGGTAACCGTATCAAGTCCAACTTCGAAAGCACTAGGAACAAATCCTGAAGAATTGTTAGGCCTTTCTTTAAGCACGTGTTTGAATGCTACAATTCAATCCTTATTAAAGGCCAGAGGCAAAGATAACAAGAGTAGGGTTGAGGTTCAAATAGATTTTATGCGGGAATCATCAGGGATTGGTTTTTACTTTGATGTCGTTGCTTTAGCGCAAGTAGATGGATTAGGGTTCGAAGAAGCGAAAGAGCTTGTAAAAGAGGCTGAACAGCGTTGCCCGGTGTCTAAATTATTAATGGGAAGTCAAACAGTCGTCGTTAAAACAATTGAAGGTTAAACTATTTTAAAAATCAAAAAACCTGTTGCTCTCATTGAACACTGATGAGCAACAGGCTTTTTTAACGGTAATTAGAAAATTGTAATGCAATTGGTAAGTTAGCTTCACGTAAAAGAGCGATTACTTTTTGTAAATCATCTCTATTTTTACCAGTTACTCTGATTTGGTCATCTTGAATTTGCGTTTTCACTTTTATTTCAGCTTGTTTGATAAGTTGTGTAATTTTTTTTGCATTGTCTTTATCAATTCCATTAATCAAATCAGCCGTTTGTCTTACATTTCCTCCAAAAGCTTTTTCAATTTTTTCGAAATGTAGATTTTTTGAAGAAATTTCTCGTTTGACAAGCTTGTTAGTCAATATGTCTTTTACTTGTTCCAATTTAAACTCGCTTTCTGAAACAATCACTAATTGATTTTTTTCTAATTTAACTTCACTGATGCTTCCTTTGAAATCAAAGCGAGTATCGATTTCTTTTTTTACCATTTGAATTGCATTTTTTACTTCTTCTAAATTAGTTTCTGAAACAATATCAAAACTAGCATCTTTTGCCATTATTTTGCCTCCATTTATTTTATGAAATTGGTTACAATACTTACAGTGTACCATAATTTGCAGCCAGGCTAAAGACAGCACGTTCAAATAATAATAAAGAGAGAGAAATTTTTCTTTATTAATCTTCAAAATCTTGTTAATCTGTATAAAGAATAGTCTCAGGAGGTTATAAAATGAAAAAATTAAAAACACCCATTTTTTGGAAAGAACAAGCTAAAAAAATATTTTTTGTCTTATTTGCATCAATTACTAATTCGATTGCGTTGAATAACTTTCTTATTCCTTCTAATATTTATGCTCCGGGAGTCAACGGGATATCCCAGTTACTAGCACATATGTTTGAAAATGGCTTACACATTACAATTGATACCGGTATATTTATCTTATTGATTAATATACCTATTGCCTTGTTAGGCTGGTTTAAAATAGGCAAAGATTTCACGCTTTATAGTTTTATGACTTCTGTTTTGATTTCTTTATTTATTATTATCCTACCCATTTCTCCTTTAACAACTGATCCTATTATGAACTCTCTTTTTGGAGGTGTAATAGGTGGTGCAGGTATAGGGTTTGCATTGAAGTATGGTTTCTCTACTGGGGGACTGGATATTATTTCGATGGTTTTATCTAAAACAACTGGACGATCAGTCGGGAGTTTGTTAATGGCTATAAACGGAATGATTGTTATTGCAGCTGGATTTATCAATGGTTGGCAATATGCTATGTATACGTTGCTTTCTATCTATGTAATGACAAGAGTAGTAGATACGATTCACACCAGTCATCAAAAAGTAACAGCAATGATTGTTACGAATGATCCAGACGCTTTAATTAAAGCTATTCATGCTAAATTAATTCGTGGTATAACGGTTATTCCAGCTAAAGGTGGCTATACAGGACTAGATCGTTCAGTTTTGATGATTGTGATAACTAATTATGAGATGTATGAGCTAGAACAAGCAGTAAAAGAAGCAGATGCAGCAGCATTTGTTAACTTTATGGGTACAAATAAAGTAGTAGGAGAATTTTTAAGTTCGGATCAACAAAAAGCTAGAAGGACAAATCAGTAAGTTTAATAAAAATACGTAAAAAAGGCAGCTCATAACTTTATATGGCCTGCCTTTTTTACGTATTTAATTTACAGACTAAGGTGTTTTTCCAGATAAAGAGCTAGTCCATCATTGTCGTTGGATTCTTCGGTTATGTCATTAGCGATATTTTTAAGAGCTTGAATACCATTTTTCATGACTACGCCATTTCCAGCATATTGAATCATTTCATAATCATTGTCTTCATCTCCGAAAGCAATAACGTTTTGTTGCTTTATACCATAAGCACTAGCAACTCGTTCGACACCAAGAGCTTTTTGAACGCCAGCTGAAACAACTTCTAAACAAGGGGTGTTCCCACCCCAAGTTCTGACTTCAACTAAATTGCCATATCGTTGGATAATTTTATTAATAATTTTTTCTTGATTTTCTTGTGCTGTAAAAACACAAACAGAAGTAGGACTCTCTTTTAAGTTAGCAGCAGATAATTTTAGTACATCTTTTTGTCCATGAGGAAAAAAATCTGGATAAGGTAAAAATGATTCATCCGTATAAACCGAATCAAGTAATTCAGCCGCAATGAGTTGAATATCGAAATCCTTTTTCAAATCAAGCATATCAATCGCAATATCTCGACTAACTGTTTTATGGTATTGACTCGTCCAATTTTTTTCGTTTGGTAAATGACATAGAGCGCCATTGAAATTAATCATAGGGGTAATCATTTTTAATTGATCATAATAATGTTTGCTATTCCGGTAAGGTCTACCAGTCGCAATCGAGATAATATGGCCAGCATCCTTTGCTTTAAGGAAAACTTGTTTTGTTTTATCTGAAATTAGAGATTGATGATTTAAGGTCGTTCCGTCTAGGTCAACGGCAATAAGTTTTTTATCCATTTTTCCCTCCATCTATTACAGGGTAATTATTTTTTATGTTAAACTAAAGTTAACTTATGTGTACATACTGTAACATAAATGGACAACTAACGAAAAGAGGGAAATGAATGATTTCAATAAAATCTCTAACGATAGAAGGAATGCCATTGCTGGAAATAAATCCTAAAGGGAAAGAAATGGCATTATTGCCGACAGTCGTATTTTTTCACGGTTGGGAAAGCAATAAAGAAAGTTGTTTAGTCAATGGATACGAATTAGCTAAAAAAGGTTTTCGTGCCATATTGCCTGATGCTTATCTTCATGGAGAACGAAAAGAAAAAGATTTAACAAAAGAAGGTGTAGAGTTTTGGAACGTTATTGCAAGTAATTTAACTGAATTGCCTTTAATCAGAGAATACTATATAAATAAAGGACTCAGCGATTCTAAACGTTTTGGGGTAACTGGTCTTTCTATGGGCGGATTCACGACTTGTGCTGCTTTGACGCAGTTTCCGTGGATCAAAACCGCAGTCGTATTAATGGGAAGTCCGGACCCTGTTAATTTTACGAAATGGTTATTGTCCTCTAAATGGACAGAAGGTATGGAACTGCCTGTTACTGAAGAAGTGTATACTAAATCGTTAGCAACTTTATTGCCTATTTCTTTAGCTATGCATCCAGAAAGTATTGCCAATCGTTACATTCATTTTTGGCATGGAACAAAAGATGATTTAGTTCCTTATCAACCTACTTTTGATTTTTATGAAGAAGTAAAGTTGCAATCATATGGATCAAATTTAAGTTTTTCGGCTAGTGTAGGTGTTGGTCATAAAGTTCCCTATACGAAGTCTGTAGAGATGGCCGATTTCTTTTCAGCTCATTTGTAATTTGGTTCTTAGTGTAAAATGAACAGATTTACTTTTTCACTCAAAACAAGTAAACTGATAATAACAATTGGAGGTGTTTACTGAATGGAAAAGGATAGCAAATTATGGAAAGAGGAAGAAGCAGAAGAAATAAAAGAACGAATCATTGCTGCTTTGGAACAAGTAATAGATCCAGAACTTGGAATTGACATTGTCAATTTAGGGTTAGTCTATCACGTTCATTTATATGAAACGGGCTTTTGTCTAATTGAGTTAACCTTAACGACAATGGGTTGCCCGCTTGTTGATGTGATTACAGACGATATTATTAATGCTTTAAAAACTGTCCCAGAAGTCACTTCTTCAGAAGTAAAACTAGTTTGGTACCCTGCCTGGGATACCACTAAAATGAGTAGATATGCTCGGATTTCTTTGGGAATTCGATAAAAAGTTCTGACATTTGTCAGAGCTTTTTTTGCTAAGAAAACTTATTGTATAACTGCTATTTTTAAATAAAAAATACGAGTAAAATCTTTGACCAATACTAACCATTTAGTTATAATTAAGTCATGAATGAACCAATAAATCGTAGTCAAGGAGGAATTAAAAATGGATAGTGAAAAAATGACTTCTACTATGCAAGAATCATTGGCAGAGGCGCAAAGTGTCGCCATGAATAGGCATCACCAAGAAATAGATATTGTCCATCTTTGGAAAATATTTATGACACCGGATAATTTTGCTCGTGGATTTTATCAAAGTGTTGGTCTTAACGTAGATAAATTTGAAGAAGCTATTGACCAAGAATTAAATCGGATGCCAACAGTAGAAGGCAGTTCAGTTAATTATGGTCAAAACCTTAGCCAAAATCTTTTTCGTTTGTTGTCTGAAGCGGATAAGTTACGTAAGGACTTTCAAGATGACTATTTAGCAACAGAGATTGTACTACTAGCATTAATGAAATTAAAAAATTATGTGTTAACCAAGTATTTGCTAACGAACGGCTTAACCGAAAAGCAATTAAAAAAAAGTATAGAAGAATTGCGAGGAGGCGATCGTGTGACTTCACAAAATCAAGAAGAAAGCTATCAAGCTCTTGAAAAATATGGAATAGATTTAGTTAAATCAGTGAAAAGTGGGCAACAAGATCCTGTAATTGGTCGAGATGAAGAAATTAGAAATGTTATTCGTATTCTATCAAGGAAAACAAAAAACAATCCCATTCTAATAGGTGAACCTGGAGTTGGTAAGACAGCAATCATTGAAGGTTTGGCTCAAAGAATCGTTCGTAAAGACGTTCCAGAAAATTTGAAAGATAAAACTATTTTTTCTTTGGATATGGGCGCATTAATTGCTGGTGCAAAATATCGTGGTGAGTTCGAAGAACGCTTGAAAGCCGTTTTAAAAGAAGTTAAAAAAAGTGAAGGAAAAATTATTCTTTTTATTGATGAAATTCACAATATAGTTGGTGCTGGTAAAACTGAGGGAAGCATGGATGCAGGAAATTTATTGAAACCCATGTTAGCTCGTGGTGAGTTGCATTGTATTGGCGCAACAACATTAAATGAATACCAATTGTATATGGAAAAAGATAAAGCGCTAGAACGTCGTTTCCAAAGAGTAAGGGTTGAAGAACCTAGTATAGAAGATACCATTAGTATCTTGCGAGGATTAAAAGAGCGTTTTGAAATTCACCACAGTGTAAATATTCATGATAACGCTCTAGTTGCAGCCGCAAATCTTTCCAGTCGGTACATTACAGACCGTTATTTGCCAGATAAAGCGATAGATTTGGTCGATGAGGCTTGTGCAACAATCAGAGTTGAAATGAACTCAATGCCAACAGAACTGGATCAAGTAACGCGCCGTTTGATGCAACTAGAAATAGAAGAAGCCGCACTAAAAAAAGAAAAAGATGAAGCAAGCAAACGTAGACTAGAAATATTACGCGAAGAATTAGCTGATTTACGTGAAGAAGCCAATTCTCTTAAAATGAAATGGGAAACAGAGAAAGAAGAAGTCTCTAAATTACGCGATAAACGATCAGAAATAGAACAAGCCCGACGTGAATTAGAAGATGCTGAGAGTAATTATAATTTAGAGCGGGCAGCTGTTTTACGTCATGGTCAAATCCCCGCTATGGAGAAAGAACTAAAAGAATTGGAAGCAAAGAATTTAAAAGAGCAAGAAGATAAACAAAGACTGGTTCAAGAATCTGTAACAGAAAATGAAATTGCAGTCGTCGTAGGGCGAATGACAGGTATCCCAGTGACAAGGTTGGTTAAAGGTGAAAGAGAAAAATTACTTCATCTAGCAGATACATTGCATGAACGAGTCATTGGACAAGATGAAGCAGTAGAAAGTGTAACAGATGCAGTAATCCGTGCCAGGGCCGGTTTGCAAGACCCTAATCGTCCAATTGGTTCTTTCTTATTTCTTGGCCCAACAGGAGTAGGGAAAACAGAATTGGCAAAAGCACTTGCTGAAAACTTATTTGATTCTCAAGAGCGAATGGTGCGTATTGATATGAGTGAGTATATGGAAAAACATTCTGTTTCACGTTTAGTAGGGGCTCCTCCAGGATATATTGGGTATGAAGAAGGAGGGCAATTAACAGAAGCGGTCAGACGCCATCCGTATAGCATTATATTGCTTGATGAAATTGAAAAAGCACATCCGGATGTGTTTAATGTTTTACTGCAAGTACTAGATGATGGTCGTTTAACAGATGGAAAAGGACGGTTAGTAGACTTTAAAAATACTGTTTTAATTATGACGAGTAATATAGGTTCTACTTTTCTATTAGAAGGAACAGATGAAAACGGTCAAATTGATGAAGCAGCCAAAGAACAAGTTTATTCTTTACTAAATGCACATTTTAAACCTGAATTTTTAAATCGTATTGATGATACTGTTTTGTTTGCACCATTAAGCATTGAAGTGGTGAAACAAATTGTGCTTAAATTGACCAATGATCTTGCTAAACGTTTAGTTGATCAAGAAATTGAACTATCTATTTCCCAAGAAGCCCAAACTTGGATTGCTGAGAACGCTTATGATCCAATGTATGGTGCAAGGCCATTAAAACGTTATTTAACGAGAAGCATAGAAACTCCGTTAGCAAAAGAGATTATCTCTGGAAAAATCATGCCTAAGTCTAAAGTAACGATTACCCTTGAAGATAATAAACTTGCGTTTGAAACATCTAAATTAATCGAATAAATCAACGGTTTTTAGATGATGGAAAACAGCTAATTATCTTTTTGTGTGATGAGACATCAAAATAGCTTAAACTGATTTAAACAACTGCAGAAAAAACGCACATCGCATGTTAGCATGCAATGTGCGTTTTTTCTTTAAAATCAATTATCTATTCTTTTTATTTGGTTTCACCAGCATGGATTGTTTTTGGAATAACTTGTCCGATTAGCAGAATAATGACTGCTGAAACAAGACCAATCAAAGTAGCTGTTACAAAATCATATGAGCCGCCGGTCAAAGAACTACCAATGTAATTAATTGCTTGACCAATACAAAACCCCCAAAATAACGTTACGATAAATTTCATGATACAACACCTCTCTTATACGAATTAATTTTATCACGTTTAAAAAAATTGTAAAGCAAACTATAAAAATACTCCTTTTAAAGTATTTGCGCATCATTACAAATTAGGGTTATAATATATAAGATGAAATGAGAATGGAGTGACTAAAATGTCTTTTGTACACTTGCAAGTTATCAGTGCTTATAGTTTGTTAAAAAGTACGTTATCAATTGAAAAACTTGTCGTCGCTGCAAAAGAACGAGGGTACAAAGCTATAGCTTTAACTGACCAAAATGTAATGTATGGGGTTGTCGATTTTTATAAAGCGTGTAAAAAATATGCTATCAAACCGATTATTGGTATGACCATAGATATTCAAGGGATTATAAATAAGCAACAAGACTATCCCCTAATTCTTTTAGCTCAGAATATGGCAGGCTACAATAATCTTATGAATTTATCCAGTAAAAAAATGTTAATGGAGCAGGGCGGGAATTTAACAATTGAAGATGTAAATGACTACAGTAACGGTTTAATTGCTATCACACCAGGAAGAGATAGTGAATTTGAGTCATTTTTATTTAGTGAGGAACAAGAGGCGGTAATTAAAATAAGCGAAACGCTTCAAACAATTTTTTCTGACGATCATTTTTTTGTAGGATTGCAACTACATGATCGATTTGAAGAAGTTCAGTCTGCTTTAGTCAAACTAAAAAAACAGTTGAGTATTAAAACAGTTGCATTAGGAGATGTTCGCTATTTAAATCCGTCTGATGATTTTAGTAATGAGGTTTTAAAAGCTATTGGTTCAGGTGATAAAGTCTCGTTATCTGATGTAACGACAACAAACGGGCCTTATTCATTACTTGAAGAAAATGATCAGGTTGGGAAATTTGAAGCTGCTAGTTTGCAAAAAGCTATTAAGCAGACGACTTTAATTGCTGAAATGATTGACGTTGAAATTGAATTGCAGCAACATCTATTGCCACGTTTTGATTTGCCAGAACAGACAAATACAAGCAGTTACTTAAAAAATCTGTGTTTTGAGGGATTAAACCAAAGGAAATCAGACCATACAAAAGAGTATCAAGAACGTTTAGATTACGAATTAGCCATTATTCATAAAATGGGATTCGAAGATTATTTTTTAATTGTTTGGGATTTAATGGCTTATGCTCATAAAGTAAAAATCGTTACCGGAGCAGGTAGGGGTTCAGCTGCAGGCTCATTAGTTGCCTATGTGTTGAACATAACAGACGTTGATCCGATTCAATACAATTTGTTGTTTGAACGGTTTTTAAACGAAGAACGTCACACTATGCCAGATATTGACTTAGATTTTCCAGATAACCGTAGAGAAGAAATGTTGGAATATGTAAAAAATAAATACGGACAAGAACATGTTGCGCAAATTGCAACTTTCGGTACATTGGCAGCAAAAATGGCCTTACGTGATGTTGCTCGTGTATTTGAGCTTAGTCAAGATGAAGCATCACAATGGTCCAATACAATCCCTAAAACTATTGGAATTACCCTAGAATTAGCTTTCCAGCAGTCAAAAGCATTACGAGAACTTGTTGGAAAAAATAAAAAACACACATTACTATTTGATACGGCCAAAAAAATAGAAGGACTACCAAGACACGTTTCTACTCATGCAGCGGGCGTTGTTATCAGCGACCAACCTTTAAACAAGTATCTGCCACTTCAAAAAGGCAGTGGCTCAATTAACTTAACCCAATACCCGATGGGGAATGTAGAAGAAATTGGCTTGTTGAAAATGGATTTCTTAGGCCTGAAAAACTTATCCATTATCGACAACACCTTAAAGCTAATTAAAAAACAAACACAAGCAGACGTTAATTTATTGGCTATTCCGATGGATGATCCTTTAACACTAGAGCTATTTGCTAAAGCCGATACGGTTGGTATTTTCCAGTTTGAATCTAATGGGATTAAAAATGTTTTACGCAAGCTAGGCCCAACTTCAATTGAAGATGTGGCAGCGGTGAATGCGTTATACCGTCCAGGACCAATGGAACAAATTGATTTGTTTATTAAACGAAAAAAAGGTGAAGCTCCAATCGTTTACCCACATGATAACCTAGAACCTATCTTAAGCGTCACTTATGGGGTAATGGTTTATCAAGAACAAGTCATGCAGGTGGCTTCTAAAATGGCCGGTTACACATTAGGACAAGCTGATATTTTAAGACGAGCAATGGCCAAAAAACAAAAATCTTTAATTGATATAGAACGGACTCATTTTATTAAGGGTGCAACAGAACTAGGTTATGAGGAAAAAATCGCTACACAAGTGTATAACTATATTGAACAGTTTGCCAACTACGGGTTTAATCGGTCCCACGCTGTAGCCTATTCGTTTATTGCTTATCAAATGGCTTATTTAAAAGCTCACTATCCCGAAGCGTTTTTTGTTGCATTACTTAATTCAGCATCAAATAATCCAACTAAATTAAAAGAATTCACACTGGAAATAAAGAAGCGGAAAATTAGTATCCAACCTCCAGATATCAATAAAAGCTTTTACGCCTTTTCATTAAAAAATCATCACATTCAATTCGGATTAGGTTCAGTAAAAAAATTAAGAAAAGAAATGATAATGGATATTATTCAAATCAGAAAAGAATCAGGTCCGTTTAAAGATTTGATTGACTTTTTAAGACGGATAGATCCTAAATGGTTAAAAGAAGAATACATTAAGCCGTTAATTTATGTTGGAGCTTTTGATAACCTTGCTCATTCAAGAGGAATATTAATTTCGTCATTAATGGGAATTTTATCGAGTCTGGAACTGAGTGGCAATAATGTTGGCTTATTTGATATTTTGAAACCAAAATATACCAAAACAAATGATTTAAGTCTTGAAGAAAAGTTAGAGTTAGAAGAATTTTATCTTGGTATTTATTTATCCGGTCATCCCACAGAACAGTACGAAAACATAGCCTTAATGAAACAGACAAAATTTATACAAGACGTACAAATCGGCCAACACGAAAAAATCATAGGACTTATAAAAAATATCAGACGAATTCGAACAAAAAAAGGAGAAATCATGGCTTTTGTAACATTAAATGATTCGTCTGGAGACTGTTCATTGACACTTTTCCCTATTAAGTATAGACAATATGGGAACCTGTTGGAAAAAGGTGAGTTACTTTATGTAGAAGGGAAAATTGAACAAAATCGTGAAGATCAGAAACAAATGATTGTTTCTTCATTAGAAGATATTAAGGTGCTAGCAGAAATAGAAAAAATAGGACGAATTTTTATTCGGATTCCAACTGAAAAAAACGATGGCAAATCTTTACAAGAATTAAAAAAAATTATAAAAAAACACCATGGATCAATTCCCGTTATTTTATTTTATGAAAAGACAAAAAAAAAATTCGCACTAAATGAATCTGAATGGGTAGATGGAACCGAGAAACTTAAAGTAGCTCTTGAAAAAATAATCGGAAAAGAAAATGTCGTTATTCAAAAAAAAGAACAAAATACAATTTTTTAAAGGTTTTTGTCATTTTATTAGGACAATTCAACCTAGAAATGGTAGAATAATTTTGTGAGCTTAATAATTGAATTAGTTTTTTATAAACTTTTCAAAAAACGCTGGTAAAAATTATAGAAATAAAGATTGAATGATTATTCAACTATTATTTCTATACTAAATACACTGATAAGGTAGGTTATTAACATGAAACGTATCGCTGTTTTAACAAGTGGAGGAGACGCTCCTGGAATGAATGCTGCTGTTCGTGCAGTTGTCCGCAAAGGTCTTTACGAAGGAATGGAAGTTTACGGGATAAACTATGGTTATGCTGGTTTAGTTGCTGGAGATATCCGTAAATTGACACGAAGAGATGTTGGAGATAAAATTTCACGTGGTGGAACATTCTTATATTCAGCTCGTTATCCAGAATTTGCAACAGAAGAAGGACAATTAAAAGGAATCGAACAATTAGAAAAATTCGGGATTGAAGGATTAGTTGTTATTGGTGGAGATGGTTCTTACCGTGGAGGATTAGCTTTAACAAGACATGGTTTTCCTGCAATCGGGTTGCCAGGAACAATCGATAATGATATCCCTGGTACTGATTTTTGTATTGGATTTGATACAGCAATTAATACGGTTTTAGATTCTGTCGATAAAATCAGAGATACTGCAACGAGTCATGTAAGAACTTTTATCATAGAAGTTATGGGACGTAATGCAGGAGATATTGCTCTTTGGACAGGTGTTGCAGGTGGAGCAGAACAAATTATTATTCCTGAAAAAGAATTTAACATGACAGATGTAGCTAATACTATTCAAAAAGGACGCGAACGCGGCAAGAAACATAGTATTATTATCCTTGCTGAGGGCGTAATGAGTGGGAATGATTTTGCTGATAAATTAGCAGAATTTGGAGATCACCATGCCCGTGTAACAGTTTTAGGCCACGTTCAGCGTGGTGGCTCACCAACAGCTAGAGACCGTGTGTTAGCAAGTGTCTTTGGCGCTAAAGCTGTTGACTTGTTAAAAGAAGGAAAAGGAGGCCTAGCCGTAGGATTGGTTGGAAATAAAATAGCTGAAAATAAATTTGAAGATATTTTAACTAATGAAAAGCATACGCCTGACCTATCTTTGTACCAATTAAATAAAGAAATTTCATATTAACCAAATAGATTTTTTACAAAAAAATGATTATTGGGAGAGAATATAAAAATGAAAAAACAAAAATAGTATGTACAATTGGACCAGTTAGTGAATCAGTAGAATTTTTAGTACAAATGATTGAAGCTGGAATGAACGTTGCTCGTTTAAACTTTTCACATGGAGATTTTGAAGAACATGGAGCGCGTATCAAAAACATTCGTGAAGCATCAAAAATTACGGGTAAAATGGTTGCTATCTTACTAGATACAAAAGGTCCAGAAATGCGTACACACAACATGAAAGATGGACTTATCGAATTTTCTACAGGAGATGTCGTTCGTATATCTATGGATGAAGTTGAAGGAACAAAAGAAAAATTCTCTATAACTTATCCAGAGTTAATCAATGATGTGCATGTAGGTACACAGGTATTATTGGATGATGGTTTAATCGATTTAGAAGTAACAGATATCGATTTTGAAAACAGAGAACTTGTAATGTTAGTTAAAAATGCTGGCGTATTGAAAAATAAAAAAGGTGTTAACGTTCCAGGAGTATCTGTCAATTTACCAGGTATTACTGATAAAGATGCAGCTGATATCCGTTTTGGTTTAAAAAACGATATCGATTTTATTGCAGCTAGTTTTGTTCGACGCCCAAGTGATATTTTAGAAATCGTTGAAATTTTAGAAGAACAAAAAATGGAACACGTTCAAATCATTGCTAAAATAGAAAATCAAGAAGGTGTTGATAGAATCGACGAAATCTTGAAAGTTACTGATGGCGTAATGGTTGCTCGTGGTGATTTAGGCGTGGAAATTCCAACTGAAGAAGTTCCTATTGTTCAAAAATCTTTGATCAAAAAATGTAATGCATTAGGAAAAGCAGTTATAACAGCTACTCAAATGTTAGATTCAATGCAAGATAATCCTCGTCCTACACGTGCAGAAGCTAACGACGTTGCTAATGCTATTTTCGATGGTACTGATGCAGTAATGTTATCAGGAGAAACAGCAGCAGGTAAATACCCTATTGAAGCTGTTCAGACAATGGCTCGCATTGCCGTTCGTACTGAAGAAGCTTTAGTCAATCAAGATGCATTTGCTTTGAAAGCTTACAGTGAGACAGACATGACAGAAGCAATTGGACAAGCTGTTGGTCATACTGCTCGTAACTTAGGAATTCGAACCATTGTCGCTGCAACAGAATCTGGTCATACAGCACGTATGATTTCTAAATATCGTCCAAAAGCTAACATTGTAGCAGTAACATTCTCAGAACGTGTTATGCGTGGTTTAGCACTTTCATGGGGAGTTCATCCAACTATATCTTCTAAGCCTTCATCTACTGATGATATGTTCAGCTTAGCATCAACTATCGTTCGTGAAAATGGCTTTGCTACAGAAGGAGATTTAATTATTATTACTGCAGGTGTTCCTGTTGGTGAACGTGGAACGACAAACTTAATGAAGATTCAATTAATAGGATCAAAATTAGTAAGTGGTCACGGAATCGGCTCAGAATCTGTTATTGGAAAAGCTGTTGTTGTTTCAAGTGCTGAAGAAGCAAATGTAAAAGCAATAGAAGGTGGTATCTTAGTTGTTAAGACAACAGATAAAGACTACTTGCCTGCTATCCAAAAATCTGCTGCAATTGTAGTAGAAAATGGCGGATTGACAAGTCATGCAGCTGTTATTGGGATTGCAATGGGAATTCCGGTAATTGTTGGAGCAGAAGATGCAACAACGTTAATTAACACAGATGAATTGATTACAGTTGATTCACGTCGCGGTATTGTGTATCATGGAGCAACAACTGCAATCTAAATGACTCATCATCTCAAAAAAATGTGATAGTTGAGACTTTTGAAAAGATGACTAATCATCTTTTCAAAAGTCTCTTTGCATTATAATGCTAGATGACATAATGTAATTATGGTAAACTTGTTGAGGAAGTTACATTCTGTTCACTTGATCAGTTTAAAAGCTAATTTTAAAAACAGTACGATAATTAATGGAGGAAAAAATATGAACCAATCATTAGGAAATGTAATAACAGGATTAGTTACAGATATGAATGAAAAAGCTTATTTTATTCAAAAAGACGGAGTAACATATAAATTATTAAAAAACGAAACAACACAGTACGAATTAGGAGATACGGTAGAAGGATTTGCGTATGTATCTTTAAATAAAGAGACAATATTAACACAAGATATTCCGACAGTTCGTATTGGAAAATTTGCATGGGCTACTGTTGTAGATACACGCAAAGACTTAGGCGTGTTTATGGATGTTGGCTTGCCAGATAAAGAACTGGTTGTTTCATTGGATGAGTTGCCCGTATTGAAACATCTTTGGCCCAAAAAAGGCGATCAACTAATGATCACTGTAAAAGTTGATGAAAAAGATCGTATGTGGGGAACTCTAGTACCTGAAACAGTTTTTGAATCGCTCGCTCAAAAAGCTAGTGCTGATTTAAATAATCAAAACATTACAGCTACAGCTTATCGACTGAAAATGGTTGGTACATTTGTGTTTACTTCGGACAACCATTTAGGTTTTATTCACCCATCTGAAAGAAAAGACGAGCCTCGTATGGGAGAAGTCGTATCAGGTCGAGTTATTGGAGTTAGACCAGATGGTGTTTTAAATATTTCATTGATGCCTCGTGCACACGAAGCGATAGATGATGATGCTGGAATGTTATTAGCAATCTTAGAACGCACCGCAAATGGTAGTTTCCCTTATACGGATAAAAGTGATGCGAATGAAATTAGAGAACGCTTTGGGATAAGTAAATCTCAATTTAAGCGTGCTCTAGGCAACTTAATGAAACAAAGAATGATCATCCAAGAAGATGGAGAAACAAAACTAGTTCAACAAGCTGTTGAACCAACTATCGAACCAATTGTCGAAGCAGCTAATAATGATGAGAATATAAAAGAATAGACATAAAAATTGTTAAATTAGATGAGGGATTGCTAATGCAGACGACAGAGTCCATGTTAATAACGATAAAAGAAAAATTGCATAGTGCTGGGTATAAACTTACTCCGCAAAGAGAAGCGACGATAAAAATTTTGCTTGAAAAAGAAACAGAACATATGAGTGCGGAAGAAATCTATTTAGCAGTTAAAAAAAAAAATTCAGATATTGGCTTAGCTACGGTGTATCGTACATTAGAAATTTTATCTGAAATGGAAGTTGTCAATAAAATTAGTTTTGATGACGGGTTAGTTCGATATGATTTAAAACAAGAAGGTGACAGACATTTTCACCACCATCTCTTATGTTTGAAATGTGGTGGAATTGAAGAAATATTCGAAGATTTATTAGAAACTGTTGAACAAGATGTTGAAAAGCGTTTTAATTTTCAAATTAAAGATCATCGTTTAACGTTTCATGGAATTTGTAAAAAATGTCAATGAAGCTATCTTAAAAATAAAAAAGAGCAGATCACGTAGTGTGTTTCTTGCTCTTTTTTTCAACGTTAATTTAATAAGGAGAGAGAGTAATGGAAGAAGATTTAGCTGAATATATTCGTTTTTTAACAATTGAACGTGGACTTTCCAAGAATACGATTGAAAGTTATTTACGTGATTTAAAAACCTATTTGGTCTTTTTGGATAATAATCAACTCGTAGCATGGGATGATATTGATCGTTATGCTATTTTATCTTTTTTACAGCAATTAAAAGAAGAAAAAAAATCTGCTGGTTCTATCATAAGAATGGTTTCAAGTTTAAGGCAGTTCCATCAATTTTTAAGACAAGAAAAATTAGCAACGGTTGATCCGATGGCCCATATCGATACTCCTAAAAAAGCACAAACCTTACCGAAAGTACTGTCTACTAAAGAAGTAGAGATTTTAATTGAAACCCCTAATACTAGTGAAACATTAGGTATCAGAGACCGCGCAATCCTTGAAGTAATGTATGCAACTGGCCTGCGAGTTTCTGAATTAACAGAGTTAAAATTAGATGATTTACATCTTTCTCTAGGTTTAATTCAAACGATTGGTAAAGGAGATAAAGAGCGTATTCTACCGTTGGGCGATTTAGCTATCAAATGGATTGAACTGTATTTAAACCATAGCCGAAATAGACTAGAACGACCAAATCAACGTTCTATGTATGTCTTTTTAAACCATCATGGTCATAAATTAACTAGACAAGGGATATGGAAAAATTTAAAAATACTTGTCCAAAAAGCAGGAATAGAAAAAGATGTGACTCCCCATACTCTACGACATTCCTTTGCTACTCATTTATTAGAAAATGGGGCGGACTTAAGGACGGTTCAAGAATTGTTGGGACACTCAGATATATCAACCACACAAATTTATACACATATTACTACACATCGCATGTCTTCTGTTTATAAAATGTATCACCCGCGAGCGTAACCGTAAAAGTTTAGCTTTTCTCTCGCAATGTAGTGTGTTATTGATTATAATGATACGTGTAGAGGATAATAAAAAGGAGGATAAAAGAGTATGTCTTATAAAAGAGTACATTTGATTGTAATGGATTCAGTTGGAATTGGTGAAGCACCAGACGCTAAACAATTTAATGATGTAGGCAGCGATACATTAGGTCATATCGCTCAGGCAGTAGAGTTAAAGATACCCCATTTAGAAGAATTAGGATTAGGCAATATTCGCCCATTAAAAGGTATCAGAAATGTGCCAGATAATGTTGGCTACTATACCAAATTACAAGAAGTATCTGTTGGAAAAGATACGATGACAGGACATTGGGAAATAATGGGTTTGAATATTCAAACTCCTTTTAGAGTTTTTCCTGAAGGATTTCCAGATGAATTACTTAAGAAAATTGAAGATTTTTCAGGCCGTAAGATAGTTGCAAATAAACCTGCTAGTGGAACTGAAATTATTGAAGAGTATGGTGAGCATCAAATGAAAACTGGTGATTTAATCGTTTATACGTCAGCTGATCCTGTATTACAAATTGCTGCGCATGAAGACATTATTCCGCTAGATGAATTATATAAAATTTGTCAATATGTAAGAGACATTACAAAAGATGATCCGTATATGATTGGCCGTATTATTGCTCGCCCGTTCGTTGGATCTCCAGGAAGTTTTACTAGAACAAGTGGCCGCCACGACTATGCTTTAAACCCTTTTGGAGAAACAGTTCTGAATCATTTAAGCAACTCCGGAAAAGATGTTATAGCGATAGGGAAAATCAATGATATTTACAATGGCGAAGGAATTACAGAATCTGTACGTACAACTAGCAATATGGATGGAGTCGATCAATTATTAAAAGTGATGACTCAAGATTTTGTAGGGTTAAGCTTTTTAAATCTAGTTGATTTTGATGCCTTATTTGGACATCGTCGGGATGTAGTTGGTTATGGAAAAGCTATCGAGGAATTCGATAATCGCTTAGAAGAAATCGTAGGACAATTGAGAGAAGACGACTTGCTTTTAATTACTGCTGATCATGGAAACGATCCGACTGCTCTTGGGACAGATCATACACGTGAATACGTACCATTGCTAGCTTATTCACCCGCTATGAAAAAATTTGGAGAGTTACCTCAAGGTCATTTTGCAGATATAGGAGCAACGATTGCTGAAAATTTCAGTGTCAAAAACACCGGCTTTGGCGAAAGTTTTTTGAATCATTTAATTTAATAAAAAATTAGGGTAATAAAAAATAAAAGTGAAACAAAAAGGAGAACATTCATGACTTCAACCTTACAAGAAAAAATTGAAAGTGCAGCTGAATACATTAATGAAAAAGGGGTTAAACAACTTGAAATTGGTTTAATTCTTGGCTCAGGATTAGGAGAACTTGCGGATGAAATTGAAAATCCAGTGACGATATCTTATAATGAAATCCCTCATTTCCCTGTATCGACAGTAGTAGGGCATGCTGGCCAATTAGTCTATGGGAAACTTGGTGGAAAATTAGTATTAGCTATGCAAGGACGTTTTCATTATTATGAAGGCTATAGTTTAGAAGAAGTGACATTTCCTGTTAGAGTCATGAAAGAGTTAGGCGTGCATTCTTTAATTGTTACTAATGCTGCTGGTGGAGTAAATAAAACCTTCACACAAGGAGAATTAATGATGATCACCGATCAAATTAACTATACTGGAGCAAACCCATTGATGGGACCGAATGATGAAGCATTAGGCGTACGTTTTACGGACATGAGCGAGCCTTATAATAAAGATTACCAAAAAGTCGTTAAACAGGTTGCTTCAGATATGAATTTAGACTTAAAAGAAGGCGTTTATATGGGATTCTCCGGTCCAACGTATGAAACCCCTGCTGAAATTAAAATGGCTCGACTACTAGGAGCAGATGCAGTTGGAATGTCTACCGTTCCTGAAATAATAGTTGCTAAACATGCATCACTAAAAACAATTGGAATTTCTTGTATCACTAATCTGGCAGCAGGTATGCAAGAGTCACTTAATCATGAAGAAGTTGTAGAAACAACGCAACGAGTTAAAAAAACATTCAAATTATTTATAAAAAATATTTTAGCAGCTATTTAGTACGAAATCATTATTTCAAAAAAAGTTACCCTTTTATTAAGTAAGAAGTTAAAAAACGTTTGCCATACTTGAAGTTGTATTCAAGGCAGTTAAGGAAATTTTAGAAAATACTGTAGCTGACCGGTCTGCTGGAGCAGCAATGTTAGAAGATGACGATAGAAAAATATAGCAGCTGTAAAAAGCGAAAATATCTATGAGTCTAGTCCTGGAACAAGTTGCTTATGTGCTGGACCGGTTGCTAACTCTGAAATTATTGAGGATGTTCTTAATCAATTAGCGAACGAATTGAATAGACTGTAAAATAAAAAGGCAATCTTATTTTTATGATTGCCTTTTTAGTATCATTGTAGATAAAAATGTTTAAACAAAAGTAAGATGAGTATTTTTTTGTTTTTACCAACACTAACAAGTTTGATGATTTTGAAATGAAGATAGATTTAAGGAATGCATTACTTATAAAACTTTTCTGCAGGCTATCTAGTTTGCTAATGCTATCTTTTGCTTCGTTGAGAAAATACATTTTTTATGTTAAGGTAAATAAAGCAAAAAATCGGATAAAGTTGAAATGAGGGCTTTTAATGGACGAACGTTTACTGACAGGTACAATGAAAATAAATGAAACCAATCATCTTGAAATTGGTGGCATAGACACTGTCGATTTAGTGAAGAAATATGGCACCCCATTATACGTTTATGATATAAAAGCCGTTAAACAAAAAGCTCAAACTTTTAAAACAGCTTTTTCTAAAAGAAAGATAAAAGCTCAAGTTGCCTATGCGAGTAAAGCTTTTTCTTGTCTAGCTATATACCAGGTAATGGCAAAAGAAGGAATGTCTCTGGATGTTGTTTCGGGAGGAGAACTTTACACGGCAATTAAGGCTGAGTATCCTAGTGGGAAAATTCATTTTCATGGCAATAATAAATCAGACGATGAAATTATCGCTGGATTAGACTATCAAATAGGCTGCTTTGTTGTAGATAATTTTCATGAATTAGATAGATTGAATCAATTTACTACAGAACGCAAACAAAAAATGACTATTTTGATTCGAGTTACACCAGGCGTTGAGGCTCATACTCATGATTATATTTCTACTGGACAAAGTGACTCTAAATTTGGTTTTGATCTTGAAAATGGGCAAGCTAAACAAGCTGCAATTTTGGCAAGCCAAATGCCATTTATCGATGTAATAGGCTTGCATAGTCATATTGGTTCACAAATTTTTGAGCTAGAAGGGTTTAATTTAGCCATTAATAAAATTTTAGATTATTCCAAAAAATGGAAAGACCAATTTGGTTTTAATTTAAAAGTCTTGAATGTTGGTGGAGGATTTGGGATTCAATACACTATTGAAGATAAGCCCATGCTGATTGAAGAGTACATTGACTCTATTATTTCTGAGGTTGAAAGTGTAACAGACACTTTAGGGTTGGAAATGCCTGAAATATGGGTAGAGCCTGGCCGAAGTTTAGTAGGAGATGCAGGGATTACTCTTTATGAAACAGGTTCTCAAAAATCAATTCCTGAAGTTCGTAATTATCTTGCTATTGACGGAGGAATGTCAGACAACATAAGACCTGCATTATATGGGGCAAAGTACACGGGAGTTTTTGCCAATCGTGTAAATGATAAGCCAGATGGACTTTATTCGATAGCTGGAAAGTGTTGCGAATCAGGGGATATGCTAATTTGGGACTTACCACTACCTGGCCCGCAAAAAAAAGACATTTTAGCTGTGTTTAGTACAGGAGCGTATGGATACGCAATGGCAAATAATTACAATCGTATTCCTCGCCCTCCGGTTATATTTGTTGAAAATGGTATTGCTTTTTTGGCTATTCAAAGAGAAAGTTATAGTGATTTAATGAAACTAGAACACTCATTGATATAAAATAGTCAAGTAAATGGATTGCCAAATGGATAGAATCTCTAGGAGGATAAACATAACATGTTACTCGATTATAAAAACACTTATGAAAAAATTACGATGGGCTTACTTTCATTTATACCTGATTTTAAAGAAGTCACTCGTTTGAAGTTCGAACTGGAATGGTATGAAAAGGAAGAAAACCGCAAACTTTTTTTATGGCGAGGAGAAGAAACACAAGACATCATAGCTGTGATAGGGGTAGAAATAGAAGGTGAATTAGTTTTATTGCGACATATTTCTATTAACCCTTCTTTTCGTAATGAAGGAATCAGTTATAAAATATTAGAAGCACTAGATAGTCAATTTCTTGATAAGCAGGTCATTGGAACATTAGAAACAGCCCAGTTAATTGTTAAGTGGGAGCAAGAAAAAAATAAAAAACTACATTTAATTTCCACCGATAACAATGAGAAAGAAGATTAGCAATGTCTGAAATGAATATAAAAGTAGCTGCTTTTGAAGGTCCATTAGATTTGTTGCTCCATTTGATCCAACGAATGGAATTAGATATTTATGATATTCCAATCGCAGAAGTTACTTCTCAATATCTTAATTATATCAAAACAATGAAAGTTCTAAAATTAGATGTTGCGGGTGATTACTTAATCATGGCGGCGACTTTAATGGCAATAAAAAGTAAATTACTCTTGCCTAAACAGGAATTAGTTTATGATGATGAAACAGTAGATTATTTTGAAGAAGGCCATGATCCTCGAGAAGCCTTAGTAGAACAGTTGTTGGAATACCAAAAATATAAAGAAGCGGCTGTCATATTAAAAGAAAAAGAAGAAGAACGAAATCAATATTACACTAAGGAACCGCAAAATCTTGAGTATTTACAAAAAAATATTCCTTTAGATCCGTTGGAGCTTACTACCGAAGATTTAGTAGTAGCCTTTAACAAATTATTATCAAAACGGTTAAAGAAAGTACCTCTTCAAACTAGAGTAATGGCAGAAGAGACAACAATTACTGAAAAAATGACATCTATTTTAAATCAATTATCTCTTAAATCCCAAAAAGAAGGGTTACTGTTTTCTAGTCTGTTTATTGAACCAACAAAAAAAGAAATGGTTGCAACCCTTATGGCAATGCTCGAATTGATAAAAGAAAAATCCATTATTTTTAAACAATCTAAAAAATATGGAGAAATTTTTATATTTTTAGTAAAAAGTAATGATGAGAGGTGCTAATGGATGAATGAAACAGCAGCCATTGAGACGCTACTTTTTGTAGCAGGAGATGAGGGCTTAGCTTTAAATGAGATTGCTGCCCTTTTGATTTGTTCAACGCAGCATGCTTATCAATTATTAATGGCGCTACAAAAAACATATGATACTTGTGAGACTCGTGGCTTAACGTTATTAGAAGTTGGTGAACACTATCAACTGGCAACAAAAAAAGAATATGCCGAAGTAATAAGGTCATATGCTATTTCACCTCTCTCGACTAACTTATCACAAGCGGCATTAGAAACATTAGCGATTATTGCCTATAAACAGCCATTGACGAGAATGGAAATTGATGAGATACGCGGCGTTCAAACAAGTGGTGCGTTACAAAAATTAATGATCAGAGGACTTATCGAAGAAAAAGGTCGTATAGAAGGTCCTGGTCGTGCTATATTGTATGGAACATCTCATTATTTTTTAGGATATTTCGGATTGAAAAAGTTGTCTGAATTACCTGAATTACCCGAAATGTCCGATGTTGAACAAAATTATTCAGAGAAAGAATCAGATTTGTTCTTCGATCGATTTAATGAACATTTTTCATGAAAGATTTAATAAGTACAAAAATCGCAACGCTAAGGAGTAGTTAGAGAATATGGAAAGATTACAAAAAGTAATGGCACATGCAGGGATAGCGTCTAGAAGAAAGTCTGAAGAACTAATTGTCAAAGGTCATGTAAGAGTGAATGGGAAACTGGTAACAGAATTAGGTGTTCAAGTGGGAAACTCTGATAAAGTAGAAGTTGATGGTGTCCCTATCGATCGTGAAGAACCGATTTATTTTTTACTAAATAAACCTAGAAATATGATATCAGCAGTATCTGATGATAAGGAAAGACGCGTTGTAACTGATCTATTCCCTCATGTAGAACAACGGATATATCCAGTTGGCCGATTAGATTACGACACAACTGGTGTCCTTATTTTAACGAATGATGGAGAGCTTTCACAAATGTTAATGCACCCTAAGTTCCATATCGATAAGACATATGTAGCCAAAGTTGAAGGTATGGTAGATAGACGTTCATTAAATAAATTAGAGAATGGAATTAATATTGAAGGCAAAAAAACTTCGCCAGCTAAAGCGAAAATACTATCGGCGGATAAAGATAAAAATGTAACGATGGTTGAATTAACCATTCATGAAGGAAGAAACCAGCAAGTAAAAAATATGTTTAGATCTATTGGACATCCAGTGCAAAAACTTAAAAGAGAAACATATGGAACGTTGAATTTAAATGGTCTGCGTCCAGGAGAATGGCGTGAGCTCAAATCATTTGAAGTGAATCAACTACGTAATTTAATAAATGAAAATAAAAATGAAATAGACTAACCTCTCAACTTTAGATGGCATTCTTATGGTTATCTGAAGTTAAGGCGTACATAAATAATGCATATCTCTGTATGCATTATTAAAATCATGTATAATATAATGAATATAGAAGCGAATTATTTTGAAATTTGGAGGTGTAGTGTCGTTGGAAAACGAGATACTTAATTTATTGGTTGTTGATGACGAAGAACGCATTCGACGTTTACTAAAGATGTATTTAGAAAAAGAAAATTACAACATAACTGAAGCAGATGATGGAGAAAAAGCTTTGAATTTAGCATTGGAGAATGACTATGATTTAATTCTGTTAGATCTCATGCTACCTAAGATGGATGGCATCGAGGTTGCAGAAAAGTTACGAGAGTATAAAAACACCCCAATTATGATGCTAACAGCTAAAGGCGAAGAAGGTAATCGAATCCAGGGATTTGAAGCAGGTGCAGATGATTACATCGTAAAACCTTTTAGTCCTAGAGAAGTTGTTTTGCGTGTTTCTGCTGTATTAAAAAGAACTCATATTGAAAAAGAACAAGAAGAGATAAATCCAGATTTAATTGTTACGTCTAATATTGAAATTGACAATCAATCACATCGTGTATTAGCAGATGGTAAGCCGGTTAACCTGACTCCCAAAGAATACGATCTCTTATTGTATTTGATTCAATCGCCCAATCAAATTTTTGGAAGAGAACAACTATTGCGAGAAGTGTGGAAGTATGAATTTTTTGGAGACTTAAGAACTGTCGATACACATATTAAACGGTTGCGAGAAAAATTAACTAAGCAGTCAGAAGCCGCTGCAAAAATGATTGTAACGGTTTGGGGATTAGGTTATAAATTTAATTCTTATTCCGAAGAAAAAAAGTAGGCTAAAATATGAATAAATCAAACAGCCTTGTTATTCGAATTTGGTTGATTGCTATGTTGATTCTCGGTTTTTGTTTTATCTCCACGACAGAACTTTATGGCCATTTGTATCAAAAAAATATACAAATAAAATATATCTCGGACTATGAGAAAATGATTCAATCCATTGAAAGACAGTTAGAAAATGACCCAAATGTGACCATTGAAAATATTGGGGAATTGAAAGCGCATGATTCTCATTTATTTATGTCTATTGACATAGAAGGAGAACCCGTTTCTAATTTTTCTAAAGAGGCAACAACTTTTTTTTCCACCTATAAACAAGAGTTGCTGACTGATGCAGAAATAAAAAAAGCGTTTATCAATAAAGAAGATACACAAATTATTAGTGAGATGGTTCTTACTAATAATAAAAATAGCTTATTCATTTTTAAAATCAAAAATATGTTAATAGATGGAAAAAAAGCTGTTCTCTACACAGTTGTAGACTTGTCATTCTTAAATGAAACGGACCAAAAAATGGATACATGGATCGTAGCGCTATTTTCTTTTTATGGACTATTAGCTGTACTATTTTTTTATTATTTACAAAAATATCTAGGCAAACCTTTAAATGAGTTAAGAGATATTACCTTTGATTATGCAAAGAATGACTTCACTCAAAAAGCTGCAGTTAATTATAAAGATGAGTTATCACAATTAGCTTTAGCCATGAACAAGATGAGGAAATCTTTAGAGACAACGGGAACAGCGACAAGACAAGAAAAAGAATTATTAGAAAACATCGTTGCATCCATTTCAACTGGAATACTGTACTACAATCAAGACAAAACACTCTTGATGTCTAATCCTTTAGGAGAAGAATTCTTGCGCAATTGGTATACTTCACAAAATATCGAAGAATATCAATTGCCAGAATTTTTGGAAACTAAAATTGATGAAGTTATCAAAGAATCTGAAAAAGTTGTTCATGATACAGTGGTAAACGATTTTTATTTTCAACTATCATTTGTGCCTTTATTTGATGAAGACATGAAAAATGTACGTGGTGTTTTAGTTTCGTTGAAAGATTTGACAAAAGAAAGACGCTTGGATAAAATGAGAGTTGATTTTATTAATAATATTTCTCATGAATTACGAACACCTTTGGTTATGATTCAAGGTTATAGTGAAGCTATTATTGACGATATAGCTGAAACTACTGAGGAAAAACACGAAATGGCGGGCATCATTAGTGATGAAACAAAACGAATGAATCGTCTTGTTAATGAGATGCTTGATTTGTCTCGGATGGAAGCTGGTTATATTGATTTGATTATTGAAGATGTTAAGTTAGAAGATTTTTTGAAAAATGTTCTATCCCGCTTTAAAAGAATCGCTAAAAAAAGCAATGTGCAATTATCATTGAAAATTGATCCAGATATTCAATCTTATCCGATGGATACAGATAGAATGACTCAAGTGTTTGTCAATTTGATTCATAATGCTATTTATCATACTTCAACGACCCATCGAGAAGATGCGAAGGTAGAAATTCGAATTCAGCTAGATAAAATCATAGATGAAATTCAAATGGATGTCGTTGATAACGGTCCAGGTATTTTAGAGGAAGATATTCCTTATATTTTTGATCGATTTTATAAAGCGGATAAATCTCGTGTAAGCAATAAATCTAATAGTGTTGGAACCGGAATCGGATTGTCAATAGTCAAGAACATTGTCGAAGAGCACGGTGGATATATTGAAGTCACTAGTTTGCTGAATGAAAGAACTACTTTTAGGATTCACTTCCCGTATTTAGAGAATGCAAAAGATGCTAAGGAATTGTAAGAGAACTTGCAAATAAAACTGAAATAGCTTATACTAAATTTGTACATTAGATGTACTAATAAAATAGACGATTCGTCTTCAGGGGCAGGGTGTAATTCCCGACCGGTGGTATAGTCCACGAACCAGATAGCATTTCTGGTTGAACTGGTTTAATTCCAGTACCGACAGTAAAGTCTGGATAAAGAAGATGGGGCTTATTTGAATATGATACTGTTCATATGCTCTGTTTAATTTTTCTGAAGAGAAATTAGACGAGCGTATTTTTTTATGGTGTTTTTTTTAGTAAGCTCAAGAATGCTCAAGCTGATGAATCCTTTTAGGAGGATTTTTATGCAAAATTATAATACAAGAAAATTAGTTGGGGTTTCCATGCTTGCTGCGGTTGCGTTCGTACTAATGTTTTTTGCTTTTCCAATTATACCGGGAGTTACTTTTCTGAAAATTGATTTCAGTGATATCCCTGTCTTGCTAGGTATGTTTTTATATGGACCGGTAGCAGGAATAGCAGTAGCTGTAATTCGAACGATTCTTCACTATGTGCAAACAGGAGGAGACGCAGGGTATCCAATAGGGGATATAGCTAGTTTAATAGCCACTGTAGCTTATTCTTTACCTATTTACTACGTTATGAGAAATAAGACGGAAAGCGCTAAGAATGTTCTATTGGCTAATGTTTTAGGTACAGTATCATTGACCACAATACTATCCGTGTTAAATGCTTATGTGCTCATTCCACTTTATTTTTTAGTACTGAATTTCAGTGTCGGACCCATACAAAAATATATTTTTTACGGCGTCATTCCTTTTAATTTAATTAAAGGAATTGTAGTCAGTACAGTTTTCATCGCTTTATATAAAAAGTTGAAACCTTGGATAATACAAAATCAACTTATTGAACTAACTTATTCCAAATATACAACAACAGAAAAAAAATAAATAAAAAATGATTTCGTGAATCTTACGAAATCATTTTTTATTTATTTTTTAAAGAATTTCTATCTATTTTTTGGTATATTAATCTTATACCACGAATGGAAAATAAGAAGGAGTTGTGCTGTTGTGGAAAGTTTATCATATCTTGATTATTTTTATTTATCTTTATTTTCACAAGCCCACTCAAAAAAATCTTCTACGATTTATCATATACTTACCGGTAAAAAAACAGCTTCTATTCTTTATAGTGCTGAAAAATACCAATTAACTCATTTTTTCTCCTTATTTCCAAAATTAAATCGAGTTGAATTTAATAATAGCATAAAAAAAATGACTAATTTGAACTATCTTTTATTATCAGAAGAAAAAGAAGACTATTATTTATCAACTAGCGGGGAAAAGAATTATTACGATTATTTTGTCGATCATTATTATCCTAAACAGTTAAATCAGCTACAAAATGGACTCGCTCTTATCCATTTTTGGCGTACGCTTACATTAGTTACACAGGTTCTTTCTGAAATTAGGTATAAAAACAAACATTATGTACCGATAGAAAAAGAATGGGAAAAACAAATTTGGCTCAAAAAATGGCTCAAAAAAAATGGCGAAAATAAACAAGAATTAGCTATAGAATTTGGAAAAGAGTGGATTCTAATTTTGGATAAACTACCTTTATTAAATGCAGAAATAGTAGCAGTTAATCTATCTGGTCATGAGAATACTGGTAAGACTCAAAAACAACAAGCAGAAAAGTATAAGAAAGAGTCTGTTGAAGTCAATTTACTATTGTTAGATTCTCTAGCTTTGATTGGAAAAATAATGAAGCAACATCAAGAAAAAATGCCTTTGTTTTTTTCTATTTACAAAGAAATGCTTCACACTTATGATGGAACCACAAAAAGTACAGCGATTACTAGACAGTATCTATCAAAGGGTTATTCGCTTGAAAAAATTGCAAAGCTTCGTCAACTTAAATCAAGTACGGTTAATGAACATGTTATTGAGATAAGTATTATGGATCCTTCATTTAATCTTTCTACTGTTTTACCGATAGACAAGCTTGAAGAAATTAAGCAACTCTTGAAAGAAATGCCGACTATTACGTATCAAGAAATAATCAGAATAAAGCCGGAAGCTCTATTTTTATGGTACCGTCTAGCTCAAATAGAAAGGAATCGGGATAGTGACTAATCAAGAAAAAATTAAAAGTATTCTTCTCAAACAGTTCGGCTATACTCATTTTCGTAAGGGACAAGAAGAAGCTATTTTAGCAGCCTTAGCTGGAAAAGATACGCTTGTTATGTTGCCAACAGGTACGGGTAAGTCCGTTTGTTACCAAATAACGGGTTACAGCTTAGAGGGTATCGTTATTATTGTCTCGCCCTTGTTATCATTGATGCAAGATCAAGTCGATCAAATGAAATTACTGGGAGAAAAAAGAGTTACAGCAATAAATAGTTTGATGAGCAGTGAAGAAAGAAGATGGGTATTATCTCGTTTAAATGAATATAAATTTATATTCTTATCACCAGAAATGTTGCAGCAAAATTATGTATTAGCCAAACTTAAAACGATGGAAATTAGCATGATGACCATTGACGAAGCTCACTGTATTTCGCAATGGGGGATGGATTTTCGCTTGGAGTACCTAGGGTTAGGAACGGTTCGAAAAGAATTAGGCTATCCATTAACGATGGCTTTAACAGCGACAGCTACTGAAAGGGTTCGCGAAGAAATTTTAACGTCGCTATGTTTAGAGCAAAATAACACAGCACAAATTCTTTATTCGGTTGACCGTCCAAATATTGCCTTAAAGACAATAAACTGTCATCAGGATAAAGATGAGCGATTGTTAAAAGAAATAAAAAGTTTATCCAAACCAGGTATCATTTATTTTTCTAGTAAGAAAAAAGCGGATAGGATTGCTTTGTGGTTAAAAGAAGAAACAGGATACACTGTTGAAAGCTACCATTCTGATATTATCAATGAAGATAAAATCAAAATACAACAACAGTTTATACAAAATGAAATAGACATTATTTGTGCGACCAGTGCTTTTGGGATGGGAATCAATAAAGAAAATATTCGGTTTGTTATTCATTATCATATGCCAGCTAATGTTGAATCTTATTTACAAGAAATTGGAAGATGTGGGCGAGACGGGCAAGAAAGTATAGCAATATTACTTTATCAAGCAGGCGATCAATTTCTTCAAAAACGGTTACAAGAACAGAGTTTACCAAATACAGCTATGTTAGAGTATGCCTATCGTCATGGAAAAGTATTTGAAGGAAGTTCTAGTGAGACTCAACAACAAATGATTGAAAATTATCTTTCTTCAGGTACGACGATAGAGCAAGCTAAATCTCAGATACTTGGAAGAGTACTCCAAAAAGATCGACAATTAGATTATATGATGCAATATAGTCAAACAACAGATTGTAAAAGAAAGTATCTTTTACACTATTTTAATGAAAAATTAACTGAAAAACCAATTCATTGTTGTTCAAGTTGTGGCTTTAATGATGATTTTTATGACAGTATACAAGAGAAAGACACGTCAACTCATTTTTATGAATCAAAAAATTGGAAAGAAAAAATAACAAAACTGTTTTTGTTAGAGAATAAGTAAGACAAGTTTAATTAAATTATGTTACAATAAAAGCGAATATCTTTAGGAGGAGTACTTTATGGCTAAAAAAAATTCTAAAAAGAATCAAGATAAAGAAATCTGGTCACGCAAATTTGAAACTAACGATGATAATGAAAACAATAAATATTCAAGAGCTGCTCGAAAAAAAGCTGAAGGAGGAATTTCTCCAATATTAACGTCTCTTTTTATTTTTTTAGCACTGTTGATTATATTGCCAACAGCTACCTATCTTTGGTTTATGAACGAGCGCAGTGATGCGGAAGAGTTTAAACCAGATAGCGATAAAATAACCATTACGCAAAATAGTAGCAGTAAAGAATCTAGTTCTGAAAAACAAGATTCTTCTTCTGAAAAAACTTCAGTATCCGTATCAGAAGAAACTAGTACTCTAGAGATTCCAGCTAAATCAGAATCCAAAGTTGAAGATGAAGTAATTGAAGAGGTACCAGAACAATCCGTTCCAAAAGAAGAAGAAGCACCAGAGACAGCAGTAGTTTCAGAAACTGAAATCGAAAAACCAGCTTTAGAAGAAACCGGTAATACGTATACAGTAGTTGCAGGAGATAACCTTTATCGGATTGCCTTGAACCATGGAATGACAACAGACGAATTGAAAACAATAAATGGTATATCTGGTAACGATGTCGCTGCCGGGACAGTATTGAAAGTAAAATAATTACATGTTTGAATAAATAAAAGCCGTCTTAGGACGGTTTTTATTTTGAAAACAGAAAGAAGGTCTTTTAAAATGACTAATAAAATGATGATTGCTATTGATGGACCAGCTTCTGCTGGGAAAAGTACGGTTGCTAAAATATTAGCGAATGAGTTAGGCTATATTTATTGTGACACTGGAGCGATGTATCGAGCGTTAACATACGAAGCGTTGCAACAAGAAATCGATTTAGAAAATGAAGAGGATTTAATTTATCTATTAAAAAATAGTGAGATTTCTTTCGAACCTTCTGAAAAAAGCCAAAGGGTCTATGTAAACCAAGAAGAAGTAACAGAAGCTATTCGTCAACCAGATGTAACTAATTCAGTTTCTGTTGTTGCGGCACACGGTAAAGTTAGAAAAGAATTAGTAATAAGACAACAAAAAATCGCTGATGAAGGCGGAGTCGTTATGGATGGGCGAGATATTGGCACAACGGTCTTACCAAATGCAGAAGTGAAAATTTTTCTGATAGCTAGTGTGGAAGAACGAGCTGAAAGACGGTATAAAGAAAATAGGTTGAATGGGATTGACACTTCTTTAGAAATACTAAAGAAGGAAATTTCAGATCGCGATTACAAAGATTCACATAGAGAATCTTCTCCTTTAACTAGAGCAGAAGATGCTGTATTATTAGACACAACTCGTTTAGATATCCAACAAGTTGTTAGCAAGATAAAAGAAGTTGTCGCTTCAAAATCTATTCTGGGTTAACGAGTAGTAGCCTATTTATTACCAGTTGAGTGATATCCTATCTATAAAAAATAGGCCATTTTCTTTATAGATAAAAGAATTTCGGACAATAAACACAAAATTTGGTTTATTTTAAATAAAAAATTAAGAAATAAACGAGTAAAGCTGTTTTCGTAGGCCTTTTTGTAGCATTTTTTTATAATATTGGTTAAAATAGAATAAGAAAGATTTATTTGGCTAAATTAGGAGGACAAAAACATGACAGATCAAAAGGACAAAAACGAAGGATCAGAACAAGAATCAATGTTGGAAGCTTTAGATAGTGTGCAAGAAATTCACATTGGTGATACTGTTCAAGGAGAAATTTTAAAAATTCAAGATAACAAACAAGCAATTGTCGGTATTCTTGGCGGAGGTGTTGAGGGGGTAATTCCTAATAATGAGTTATCTGCCGTACCTTTTGAAGATGTTACAGAAATTGTAAACGTAGGCGATATTGTCGATTTAGTTGTAATCAAAGAAATAAAAGAAAAAGATAATGGTAGTTTTTTATTATCTAAACGTCGTATCGATGCTAAACAAGTATGGGAAAAAATCCAAAAAGATTTTGATGAAGGAACCATTATTGAAGCGCCAGTTAAAGAAGTTGTTAAAGGTGGATTAGTTGTAGATGTAGGAGTTCGAGGATTTGTACCAGCATCAATGGTAGATATTCAATTTGTAGATGATTTTTCAAGTTATAAAGGAAAAACATTAGCTTTTAAAATTATGGAAATAGAACCTAGCGAAAATCGTTTGATTCTTTCACATAAAGCCGTTCTACAGGCTGAAAGTGACTTAACTAAAAAGAAAGTTATGCAAGAATTAAAAGAAAACGAAATTGTAAAAGGAAAAGTTGCTCGTTTAACGAATTTCGGTGCTTTTATTGATTTAGGTGGAGTTGATGGATTAGTTCATATTTCTCAAATTTCCTATGAACATGTCAAGAATCCAGCTGATATATTATCAGTAGGACAAGAAGTTGACGTAAAAATCCTCTCTGTTGATGAAGAAGCTGGACGCGTCTCATTATCTATCAAAGATACGCTACCTGGACCTTGGGACAATATTGAAGAGCGTGCCGCAGTAGAAGCTGTTTTAGATGGTACGGTTAAGAGATTAACAAGTTTTGGGGCATTTGTTGAAGTATACCCTGGAGTAGAAGGGCTCGTTCATATTTCTCAAATTTCCCATAACCATATTGCTACACCTCACGAAGTTTTAAGCGAAGGTCAAGAAATTAAAGTAAAAGTGTTAGATTTAAACACTGAAGATCAACGCTTATCATTGAGTATTAAAGCATTAGAAGATAAACCAAAACAAGAAGCAAAACATGAAGAAGAAAAATATGACATACCAGAAACAGATTCAGGCTTTACCATTGGTGATATTCTTGGAGATCAACTTTCCGATATTACTTCTGATGAAGAAGACACAAACGAAAAATAATCTATTTTAAACACAAAACAAAGACATGTGGCATATTCTTTAGCCACATGTCTTTGTTTGTCTAAAATGTAAAATAAGAATAAAAAGATGAAGTTTTCTATAATAAGCGGTTTCATTAAGCAAAAGCTTGCAAATTCAAGCTTTGTTCTATAAACTAACTAGATGAATAAGAAATTAATTAGAAGGGGGCTAAATCAATGGCTAAACCAGTTATCGCCATCGTTGGTCGTCCAAATGTAGGGAAATCAACAATTTTTAACCGAATCGTAGGCGAACGCATTTCAATCGTAGAAGATATTTCAGGAGTAACAAGAGACCGTATTTATTCTCAAGCTGAATGGTTAGGGAAAGAATTTAATCTGATTGATACAGGTGGAATTGACTTAGGAGATGAACCATTTCTCGATCAAATAAAATATCAGGCAGAAATTGCAATGGAAGAAGCAGATGTTATTATCTTTATTACGAATAGTAGAGATAGTGTAACGGATGCAGATGAAAATGTAGCGAAGATTTTGTATCGCACAAATAAACCAGTGTTGTTAGCAGTAAATAAAGTAGATAATCCAGAAATGCGCGCGGAAATATTTGACTTTTATACTCTTGGACTGGGTGATCCCTATCCTATTTCAGGAAGTCACGGGTTAGGTCTTGGTGACTTACTTGATGCAGCAATCAGCCACTTCCCTGAAGAAACAGAAGAAGAGTACGATGATTCAGTAATAAAATTCAGTCTTATCGGACGACCAAATGTTGGTAAATCTTCTATTGTTAACGCTATGCTCGGTGAAGAACGTGTCATCGTATCAAGTGTAGCGGGTACAACTCGTGATGCAATTGACACAGAGTTTACAGATGGTGAAGGAACGGAATTTGTAATGATTGATACAGCGGGTATGAGAAAACGCGGTAAAGTATATGAAACAACTGAAAAATACAGCGTAATGAGAGCTCTTAGAGCGATAGAACGTTCGGATGTTGTTTTAGTTATCTTAAATGCTGAAGAAGGCATAAGAGAACAAGATAAAAAAGTTGCCGGCTATGCACATGAAGCAGGTAAAGGAGTTATCATTGTTGTAAATAAATGGGACACTCTTGATAAAGATAATAATAGTGTTAAAGATTTTGAAAAAGATATCCGTAGTGGGTTTGCCTATTTGAGTTATGCTCCAATTGTTTTTGTTTCAGCCATAACGAAACAACGCTTGAATAAATTACCTGAGTTAATTAAACGAGTTAGCGAGAATCAACGTTTACGTATTCAGTCATCTGTCTTAAACGACGTGATTTTGGATGCTGTAGCAATGAATCCTACTCCTACTGATAAAGGGAAAAGATTGAGAATCTTTTATGCTACTCAAGTGGCCATAAAACCACCAACATTTGTCGTATTTGTAAATGATCCTGAGATGATGCATTTTTCATATTCCCGTTTCTTAGAAAATCGGATACGAGATACATTTGTTTTTGAAGGAACTCCAATACGAATCCTTACACGTCAAAGAAAATAATGCTTAAAATGATGGTTTGAAAGAAAAAAAGTCGTATTTTAACATATTTATCAGAGTGTTACAAACAATACTATTTTTTACATGTAAAAGCTGAATAAATATCGCAAAATCGATTAAAATCATTGCAGTAACAGCATTTATATGATATCTTTTTAGATGAAATGTAATTTGCAAGGTTTAAAAAAGCATTTCGTACAGCTTCATTTTTGGACCACTCAAAAATGATATTATGATTTTTATTTGCTTCGTAAAAAAAGCATTTATTCTTCTTTTCGGGGAGGTGAAATATACATGGCTAATAAAGCAGAGTTAATCGAAAACGTAGCAACTTCTACAGGTTTGACTAAAAAAGATGCAACTGCAGCAGTAGATGCTGTCTTTGAAACAATCCAAACAACTTTGAGCAAAGGTGAAAAAGTTCAAATCATTGGTTTTGGTAACTTCGAAGTTCGCGATCGTGCTGCACGCAAAGGACGTAACCCTCAAACAGGGGAAGAAATCCAAATTGCTGCAAGCAAAGTTCCAGCATTCAAACCAGGTAAAGCACTTAAAGACGCAGTAAAATAAGTAGTACTTAAAGACCCTTGAGAAATCAAGGGTCTTTACTTTTTTTAATTTTTTTCTTTATAACTATCAAAAAACTAGCAGGAATTTACCATCCGCTAGCTTAAAGTTTTTTGAATAGGGTAAAATGTTTAAAGATTGTAGCGAGAGAGAGACACTATTCGTCAATTTAGCATGGTATTTGTTCAAAGCAATTGATAAGTGCTTTTACAGATACACCTAGTAGGGATAATAAAGAGACCTACGAACATCTAAGGGCTATAGGGGTTAAATTTTTGTCGGAAAGGCTAAAATGACATCTTACAAGCTTAAATGACGAAATAATCGAATCATTATCTCAGGAGTTATCATTCGAGAGACAGAAAAGGAAGGTTTATTTTAAAAAAATTTTTTCTCTTTACTCAAATTCTAATTCAACTAGCATCTCATCTAGACTTTCTAATGATTCGGTTTTTTCTATATACTCAATCCAAGATTTTCGAGGATCAGATGAATTTTCTTTAACCACCCATTTAAATTTATCGTAGACATTTTTCATTAATTCTAACCATAATTTATCAACGGCTCGATCCATTTTTGCTTCATTCCATTTTTTAGCAGGTGCTCTTCTGACATTTCGAGCCACTTGGTCGTCCAAAGCTTTTTGGTAGAACGCATCTTTAGCGCTTAAATTCTGTTCCATGTATGCTACAAATTCTTTAAAGTTCATTAATTTTCACCACCTAAAAGATATTATTACTAGAAGTAACTTTGATAAATCAAATATATTGTTTCGTTCAATTCGGAAAATGTTCAGCCTAACTTCCTGTATCAGTAACTTTACCATGAAATAATAACTTTATGGTCTAATTTTTAAAATAAATGAAGGAGAAGCTAAATGAAAGAATACTGACGGTGAAACTTTATGTAAGATACGATGTGCAAATGATAGCATATTGAAAATAGTTATAACAGATATCTCTATAGAAATATCAATTAATCTAGGTATATGTGCCTTTGGATTTCGACAAAAACACTCTATTTTTTTTAATTTTATTGTATAAGCTTTTGCAAATGTCCATAGAGAGATGAGTACCTTTAATTAAACAATAGATTGTTTAGTAGAAAAAGATGTGTATACAAGAGTCGTTTAATTTTGTTCTAATGGAGTCTTTTTTACTTCTGCAACCTAAAACATTTGTCCCCAAATGAATCTTGAAATATGTTAAAATTAACGTACATAAAATTAGCAATTGTATATGAAAGAGGTGGGTTAAATGCATAATGGAGATAAAATGATTGAAGCTCTTGAGAGCAATCAACTTGAGGAGGCAAATACATTTTTCAAACAAGCTCTGCAGGTTGATTCTGATGAACAGTTATATGATTTAGCCGATAATTTATATCATTTAGGTTTTTTAGAAGAAACAAAAAGAATTTATAAACAATTGTTAGAAACGCATACTGAAGATGACGAACTAAAAATTGGCTTAGCTGAAATCGAAATTGAATCCAATAATATAGACGAGGCAATGGAATGGCTTCTACAAGTATCAGAAATGAGTGAGTCTTATCCACAAGCGTTACTTGTTCATGCTGATTTATATCAAGTACAAGGACTATTTGAAGCAAGCGAACAAAAACTATTAAAAGCAAAAAAATTACTACCTGACGAACCCGTTATTTACTTTGCTTTAGCAGAACTTTATTTTTCAATGGGTAAATACGCTCAAGCGATTCGTGGTTATGAAGAATTGATGACTCAAGGCAATAATGAATTCTCCGGTATAAACTTAGCCTCTCGTTGTGGCGCTTCATATAGTGCGCTAGGCGACTTAGAACAAGCAAGTTTATACTTTGAACAGAGTGTGGAAGAAAATGAAACAGTAGATGCTTTATTTGAATTAGGGATAACGTACTTTCAACAAAAAGAGTTTAAACGTGCAAACGAGTTGTTTTTTAAATTAAAAGACTTGGATCCAAGTTATACTTCTGTTTACCCCAATTTGGCAAGAGGTCTAGAAGAAGAAAATCACCTTGAAAAAGCAGCTGAAATTATACGAGAAGGACTGCAAATGGACCAATACAATTATGAACTATTTTCTGTAGGTGCAGAAATTGCTCTTAAGTCAGAACATGAAGAAATAGCTGAAGAATATTATCTTGCAGCTCAGGTATTAGCACCTGAAAACGAAGGGCTGCAATTAGCTTATATCAATTTATTATTGAAACAAGAACGCTTCGAAGATGCCATTAAGATTATCGAAGAAGCATTGTCTCATGAGCAAGTTGATCCTCAATTTTATTGGAACGCTGCTTTAGCGTATGACAAATTAGAAAATTATGAAAAGGCAGATAAGTCTTTTCAACAAGCCTATTCTTTATTAAACCAAAATAAAGAATTTTTGAAAGACTATATTTACTTCTTAAGAGAATCTGGGGAAAGACTCATTATCAAAACAGTATTATCTGAATATTTGTTATTAGAACCATCTGATGGAGAAATGTTGGAGCTTTCGGAAGCTATTAATACAAACTATTAGTGTATTAGGTTATAATGATAGTGAAATTCGAATAAGGAGGTCTTAAAATGAACATCAAAGTATCTTTAGAAGCAAAAAAAGAATTTCTTGGATGGTTTCTAGATCGACATCAACTGAAAAGAAGAGAATCGATGTGGATATTAAACTATTTGTTAAATCATGATATTGTTTTAGGTAAAGTTCACTTTGTTGAGCATGTTGAAACCACACCTAGAGGAATGATGATGTCGACTATCGAAACAGATAGCAAGCCGTTTTTATTTTATAAAGAGGGTGTCTTATTCGAAGATCCTGAACAAGCGTTTCATGAAGTCAGATTAAACTGGCATGAAAATATTTACCTGGAATTAATTTTTGAAGAATCTTGGAAAGCACACCAATATCTCGGTGTTTTAGAAGATAACCCATTCCATAAGTGGAATGACTACATTGATACAGAACTAAATAAAGAAGTGGAAAAAGCTTTGGCCACACTATCACTAAATAAGAAAATCCAACTGATGATGGATCGAATAGATACTGCTTTAGAAAATGATGATCGAGAAAGTTTCATTCGGTTGTCTAATAATCTGAAAGAAATCAAAAAAAATATAGCCACGCATGAAAAAAAACCAAATCATTAAAATGGTTGGTTTTTTTTGATATTCAGAGCGTATTAAAATAAACTTCAACTCTTGCATCTTATCCCTTTTTTGGTACTATTAAAAAGAATCAAATTAGAATTAGTGAGGGTATTTTTACTTTAAAATAACAAAATAACAAAAAGTAAATTGATAAAAGTAGAAAAACCAAGAAAATTGTTAATTTAAATAGTCTGATGAAAGGATGAAAAAAATGATTAAAATAGTAGTGGCAGGATTTAAAGGGAAGATGGGCTCAACGGCAACAAAAATGGTTTTAGAAAATGAAAATTTTACTTTAGTAGGTGTCTTGGATCCGATAGTAGAACAAAAAAAGCTAAATGAAATTCCAGCGTTCTCTTTTGCTGATGTGCCGATTTTTAATGACAAAGAATCGATGGTCAAAACAGTTGATGCAGATGTTTGGATTGACTTCACGATTCCTGATGTAGCGTATGAAAATACCCGATTTGCATTGGAAAATGGCATTCGGCCGGTAGTAGGAACGACTGGTTTTTCTGAGAGTGACGTTAAAGAATTAACAGAATTATCGATTTCTAACAAAACTGGCGGATTGATTGCTCCTAATTTTGCTGTTGGAGCGGTATTGATGATGCAATTTTCAGCTAAGGCGGCACAATATTTCCCGGATATAGAAATAATTGAACTGCACCATGATAATAAATTAGATGCACCAAGCGGAACAGCCATTAAAACAGCTGAAATGATTTTTAAAGAAAGAGGCGAACACAGTCAAGGACACCCGGATGAAAAAGAAAGTTTAGTGGGGGCTCGTGGAGCTGATTATAAAGGCATGAAAATTCATAGTGTCCGTCTTCCTGGATTAGTAGCACACCAACAAGTACAATTTGGTAGTGTGGGCGAGGGACTTACCATACGACATGATTCATACGATCGTTCTTCCTTTATGACAGGAGTAGCTTTAGGCTGCAATAAAGTGATGGAGTTGAAAAAAGTTGTTTATGGATTGGAAAATATTTTATGATAAATGAAAGTCCTTTGTTTAGTAAGGCGTTACCTATTATTGAAGACATAAAAAAAGCCGGTTATGAGGCCTATTTTGTGGGTGGCTGTGTTCGTGATGCTTTATTAAATAAAGAAATCAATGATGTTGATATAGCTACTAGCGCGTTCCCGGCAGAAGTTAAAGCTATTTTCCCTAAAACCATCGATGTGGGAATTGAACACGGAACAGTGATGGTTTTGAAAAATGATGAGACCTATGAAGTAACAACCTTTCGAACAGAATCTACTTATCAAGATTTTAGAAGACCTGATCAAGTTGTTTTTGTTCGCTCACTAAATGAAGATTTAAAGCGTCGCGATTTTACGGTCAATGCGCTTGCGATGACTCAAGATGGTGAAGTCATTGATTTTTTTGATGGGGTCAACGATTTAAAAAATGGATTAATAAAAGCCGTTGGTTCTCCTGAAGAACGTTTTTTCGAAGATGCGCTTCGTATGATGAGAGGTGTGCGTTTTGTTAGTCAATTAAATTTTATAATGGATTCTGAAACAAAAAAGGCTATTCATATTCATCATGCTTTACTAGAGAAGATAGCGGTTGAAAGAATTCAAGTAGAATTTATAAAACTATTACTTGGCGAAGGACGTCAAAAAGGGTTGAATTTATTTGTTGAATCAGAATTATATCTTTATTGCCCTGGATTAGCAGGTTACCAAAAAGAATTAGTTTGTTTCTCTACTTTAAGAAACAGCCAAAATCACAAATTAATGTCTTCATTATCTGCTTGGACGTTACTATTATTTGCTTTGGGGAAAAAGGAAGATGAAGTTAATCTGTTCTTGAGATCGTGGAAATGTTCGAAGAGAATGATACAGCAGGTTAAGATAGCTTTAAAGGCCTTGACTATAAGAACAAAACAGCCATTAGATGATCTTTTATTGTACCAATCTGGTTATGAAATTATCCGAGAAGTAGAAGAACTGTTAACGTTTTTAAACAAAACTGCGGATTTAAGCAGACTTCAAAAGCTAAACAACCAGTTGCCAATAAAAGATAAAAAAGAAATAGCGGTTACCGGTTTTGATTTATTAGCTTATTTTGATGCAAAGCCGGGTAAGTGGCTAGGTGAAGCTTTAGATAAAATAGAAGTAGCAATTGTACTAGGCGAAATAAATAATGAAAAAGAAGCTATTTTAAGTTGGTTATCAACAACGGACAAAGTAAACATATAAGAAGCATAAAAAATAACCTGTTAATTTTGTGATTGCAATAATCTGAAAATTAAGTAAAAAATTATTAAGAGCCTCTACTTAGAGTTGAAACCAATCAACTCTAAGTAGAGACTCTTTTTATTTCATTAGTCATTGCAATTAGATTGAAAAATTCTTTAATAGGGGAAAGTTTTTAGAATTCGTGGATTGTAAGATTAAGCTATACAAATAAAAAAGCCATTCGTGATACACTCTAATTGTATTTCCAACCATAGAAAACAAGGAGTGATCACAAATGACCTATACCCATATTACCATGGATGAACTAGTGATGATAGAAGCTTATTACCATCAAGGTATTCCAGTTGCTAAAATAGCTGCTTACTTGAATCGTACTCGAACACCGATTAATAATGTTATCAGGTTCTTCAGAGCAGGACATACAGCTTTCGAGTATTACCTACGGTATAAGAAAAACAAGAAGCAGTGTGGACGCGAAAAAGTTGTTTTACCAGAAGAACAACATCTTTATATCAAGGAAAAAGTAGCTGAAGGCTGGACGCCTGATGTCATTATTGGCCGTAAAGAAATGACAATAGACTGTTCCGTACGAACACTTTATAGACAATTTAAAGAAAAAACATTCGATGAAGCTACCCTTCCAATGAAAGGGAAAAGAAAGCCTAACGGACATCAAGAACGTAGAGGTAGACAAGCTTATAAACGAAATATCTCTGAAAGAATAATAGATTATCCAACATTTAAAGAAGAATTTGGTCATATCGAAGGAGATACCATTGTAGGTGTCCGCCACAAAAGTGCGGTCATTACTCTAGTAGAGATTTTATCGAAAGCTATCATTACCTTAAAGCCCAAAGGGCGTAAAGCCTGCGACATTGAGAGTGCTATGAATCAATGGTTCCAATCCATACCAAAAAAATTATTCAAATCAATTACTTTTGATTGCGGTAAGGAGTTCTCCAACTGGAAATCTTTGTGCAACCAGCATGATGTCGCTATCTACTTCGCTGACCCTAGAACGCCTTCACAACGAGCTTTAAACGAGAATTCTAATGGGCTTCTTCGAAAAGATGGATTGCCAAAAGAAATGGATTTCAACGAAGTTGATCAGGCTTTCGTATCGTCTGTTGCACACAAACGGAATATAATTCCAAGAAAGTCATTAAATTACCAAACACCGCTGGAAGTTTTTATGAGTTACATGGATGAAGATATTTTGTATAGCTTAATTTGACAAATCAGAATTTAAATAAACGTAAATAAAGAAGAAAAAGAAGAAGAATTTAATTTTCGTCTAATTAGTTGGTAAAACTATTCTGGTGTGAAATTCTATGAATGATTCAGATAAAAGAGAAGTATAATCGGTTAATGCCCTAATAAAATAATATGTAAAAAAATTAACTAACCATATCTAATAGAAAACCATAGTCATAGCTGATAAGTTATGACTATAGTTAGGATTGTTCAATAAAATCAACGCTGTATTATGGAAATAGAGAAATAGCCTATTATTTCTGGGAATGCTACTATTATCTACTCAGACTATTTTCCTTTGTCTTCCTCTTCAGCTTCATCCGAGGACTCGCTCTTAACAGTTCCCTTTTCATCAGCGAGGTTGGTATCGCCGGCTAAATCCTTATCAATGTCATAGGAACCTGCTACTTCAGAAAAGTAACGGTTGTAACGCTTTTTAAATTGTTCCAGGATATACTCTAGGAATACTTTAATAATTGCAAATAAAGGTACGCCTAAAATTAATCCGATAATCCCTAAAAGATTTCCCATCACTAATAAAACAATAATGATGGTTAGTGGATACATCTTTAGGTTTTTACCCATAATAGTCGGTTCAATAATATTTCCTTGAATAAACTGACCACCTCCCCATACAAGAGCCATTTTGAATAACATCCATGGTGAAGTGAAAGCAGCGACAATCAAAGCGGGAATAATGCCAATCGTTGCACCAATAAAAGGGATGATAGCTGTAACGGCAGCGATAATAGCCAACACAAAAGCATAATCCAATCCGATAATCAGATACCCAAAGAATAATAAAATTCCTAAGCTGAGAGCAACTAAAATTTCTCCTTGAATATACGATCTGACTATATTAGAAACACGAGTCGAGACCGTTTGAACATCATCACGAAAAATAGGAGGAATTATCTTCATCATAAAAGGTTTGAATTTTCCTTTGTCTGCTAGCATAAAGAAGAGAACAACTGGGAAAGTAATAATAACCGATACGACAGTTGAGATAGTGGAAAAGACGCCAACGATTTTTTGGGAAGAACTCCCAATCCAGTCCATTACTTTCGTAGGGATATTTCCGACTGTGCTATCCAAACTATTCATAGCATCTTTATAATAACTTTCAAACACACTTCCGGAAACAACCCCTTCCAAACGCTGTTTTAACGTATCGACATAATTAGGGAATTCTAAAACAAATTCACTGATTTGTTCGGATAAAATAGGAATCAAAAGAACCAATCCGTATCCGACTAGAATTAAGAAAATAACAAAGACAATAGCAGTGCCAAATTTCCTTTTGAGACCACGTTCCTCCATCCAGGAAATTAAAGGATCCAGTAAGTGATAAAAGACTACCGCAAGAATTAAAGGACCGATAATAGTAGTAAAGGCAACTTGTAATGGTTGGAAAATAAAGGATACTTGATTGAAAATCATGATAAGGAGAGCCACTAAAATTAACACAACCAAAGTGAAAACTAATTTTTTGCCGCCCCAGAAATTAATGAAATGCATATCTTCATATATTTTTGTTTTTTTATTATTATTTTCTTTTTGCATGATTCCACCTCTTTTGAATACTATTTTTCTTTATTTTAGCATACAACCACCTGATTTATCTTCTCTCAAGGTATGAAAAGAAGACCTGAAAATAAGAAAGTGAAGTACAATAGGTACTCATTATATCATTTTTTAAAGCAAGAGTAGTATTCTCAAGGCTATCTTATTGAGTAACTTAAATATAAAAATTCTGACTCAAAATGATCTTGAATTTGTTCAACAACCATCGGAATACCATAATCAATTGGAATAGGTACATCTATTGATAACCTATTATTTCCTTTCTGTTCCTTTCCTTTCTTTCGCCAGGAAGGAATTCAATCCAGCATTCAATTAATTTTTAGATCATAAAGAAAAAAATCTGATTTTCATCTCATTATCTAATAGAATTTTTCTTTTGTAAAATTCTATTAGTGATTCAGGTATAACACTAACTATTAAATAATTTAAAAGATTGTACATTTAATCACAATAAAATAATCGAAACACTTTCTTTTTATTTAATTTATGATAAAATGAAATTGTTCAATGAGTATTACTACAAGCGAAGGAGAGATAATATGAAAAAAGAAGTAACTGCGTTAAAGTTCTACTTAAGAAATGGTGAAACATGGACAATTAAAAAAGAATACATTGGAGATTTATGGATTAAACAAATTAGTAAAAGTTTTGGACGCATTGGAGGCGGCGAGTTAGAAGAAATCTACCCTTGCGAATCTTTAAAAATTGAAATCCTTCCAAATGCAGAGCAAGTCAAATCCGCTGATATTAACCTAGGTGGTTTAGAATTAGGGATGTTTGAAAGAATAACAAAACAACCAGATATTGAAAAGATGGATATTCTTTATGCGGTACCTGGAGATAAAACTGCAGAAGAAATAAATGAGAAAGATAGAGTCTACTTCCCATATCAAGCAGGAGATGTTGATGGAAATGATAATGACTATCAAACTGGATTTATTTCTGAAGATGGCCATTTATTTATTGTTATTGATCCGAATAAAACAGCTGAAGAGATTTACTCAAATAAATAAAAAAAATAACTACTACGGCCGTAAAATGTCGTAGTTTTTTTGTGTTTTTTATTGGTTCATAGTATGATAGTCAAAGAGAATAATTATTAAGAAATAAGAATTAGGTGACTAAAGTGAAAGAAAAAGTTACATATGCAGTTGTGGATATTGAAACAACTGGCGGCAACGTAGCAAATGGAGATCGTATCATTCAATTTGGCTGTGTATTGATAGAAGAGGATAAAATTGTACAGCAGTTTGCTGTTGATATTAATCCATTAGCGAATATACCCAAAAAAATTGAACTATTGACCGGCATTACAAATCAAACAGTTGCAAATGCTCCTTATTTTGAAGATGTTGCTCCAACGATTTTCAACTTACTAGATGGGTGTATTTTTGTTGCGCATAATATCCAATTTGATTATGTTTTTTTAACTCAAGAGTTAAAAAGATGTGGCTTGCCTTCATTGAGAAATAAAGGAATAGATACGGTTGAATTAGCACAGATTATTTTGCCGACAGAACCGAGTTTTCGTTTAAATGATTTAGCAACAGCATTTGACTTCACACATCAAAACCCCCATCAAGCTGATAGTGATGCTTATGTAACAGCAGAATTATTTTTACTATTGAAAAGAAAGTTAAAAAAACTACCCTTGGTGACTGTTGAGCAATTAGTTGAATTAGCTGAACATTGTACAATGAATACAAATTTATTCTTTATGGATGCGCTAAATGAAATGTATGATGAGCGTCTGTTACTGCCCAAAACATTATTCGTTAAAGAAGGATTGGCATTATGTAAAAAACAGGTATTAATGGAACAAAACTCTCATCGTATCCAAGCATCTTACCCTGTTGATACTGCAGATAAGGAAAATTTATTTCATAATCAGTTAACTGTTCGATTATTGCAAAACGAATTGATGGATGAAATATATGAGTACTTTTTTGAAAATAACTTAGAACATTTTGTGATTGAAGCTGCTACTGGAATTGGGAAAACATTAGGCTATTTATTGCCCTTATCTTATCTTGCAACACCAGAGAACCCAGTCATTATCAGTACCCATACAACACTCTTACAAAAACAATTATTTGAAAAAGATATGGTACAGTTAAATTCAATTGTTCCATTTACAGTTCAGGCGGTTATTGTAAAAAGCAAGCAACACTACCTACATTTATCTAAGTTTCGAGAAGTCTTAAAAGAACCGTTTGAAAATTTAACAGATACTATTTTAAAAATGCGGACATTAACTTGGTTAACTGAGACAGTTACAGGGGATATAGACGAATTAAATTTGACCAATTATTTGCAACCATTTTGGGAGAAGGTTCGTCATAGAGGATGGACCGATAACCGTTTAAAAGATCCCTTCTTTGAGCAAGATTTTTATCATCATGCACAAGAAAAGATAAAACATGCCAGTATTATTATTACAAATCATGCTTTTCTTTTCCATGATTTAAAACGTGATGAGCCAGTTTTGCCGGCATCAGAACGGGTTATCATTGACGAGGCTCATCACCTGCCAGATGTAGCAACAGAGGCTTCGAGTGACAGTTTTTCTTATTACCATAATCAAAAAATGATTAAAAAAATTGGGAAGCTAACAGATGAGAAAAGTTTTGTAAGTCAATTGAATCATTTGAGCCAGAGCACTACAATAATAAACCCATCACAACTTAAGTTGATGGAAATGAGTGTTTTAACTTTAGAAGAAGATCTATCTGATTTTTTTGAAGCCGTGCTCCTATACGCTCAACAAGAACTGATGGATTCAAATACCACTACTAATCAAGTAGATTTACAATTTTTTAAAACAGAAAAATGGACGGTAGACTTAAAAAAACTAACTAAAAAAATTAGTACCGTATTAAATGATTTAGTGTTTTTTGGACAGGAAATTATCCGTCAAACGTCCTCTCAAAGAGAACAATATACTTACTTAGAGAGGTATTTATTAGATGATTTTTTTGAAGTGATAACGATTGTTGAAAAACAAAAAAATATTTTTATTCGTATTTTCCAAAAAAATAAACAAAATGAACTAACTTGGTTTTCATTCAAACAAAAAAATCCAAAAAATAGTTTTGTAATTAAACAATCTATCATTGATAGCAGTTTATTCATAAAAAAATATTTAGTAGAAAAAAATAAATCTATTTTGTATATTGGAGCAACATTGTCTATCAACTCAGATTTCACCTATTTTGAAAATCAATTGGGCGAATTTAATTTACGGAGATTGTCTATATCCAGTCCTTATAACTATGAAAAACAAGCTCGACTTTGGATTCCGGAAGATTTAAAACCAATTAAACAATTATCAAAAGCAGATTATGCTGAAATGATAGTGGGATATTTAGAGTCAGTAGTTAAGATAACAAATGAAAACATGATGGTTTTATTTACAGCGAATGAAACGTTACAAGATGTTTATGATTTGCTCCAACAACAGTCTTCCTTTTCAGGTCGAGAGTTATTGGCACAAGGAATCTCAGGAAGTCGAGATCGGATGTTAAAACGATTTTTCAATTCAACTGGTGGAATCTTATTAGGAGCAGACAGTTTCTGGGAAGGTGTCGATTTACCAGGAAAGTCATTAAAAATAATTGTAGTGACTCGCTTACCATTTGAATCTCCTGAACGTCCTTTAGTTAAAGCGAAATATAATTGGTTAGAAGAACAAGGCTTAAATCCTTTTGTAGTAGATGCTCTTCCTAAAGCCACTCTTCGGATGAAACAAGGCTTAGGACGCTTGATACGTTCTGAAACGGATAAAGGTGTCATGATTGTTTTAGATGACCGTTTAGTTAAAATGGCTTATGGCCAAAAAATAATGAAGTCTTTACCAGTTCACTTAGTAAAAGAGGTCGTTTCAAAAGAAGAGTTAAAAAGAAAACTGACTCTTTTTTTAAATGAGCGTTGAACTGATTTTAAAATACACGACTAACTAAAGTGGGGATAAAATGAAAAAAGGTATCATCAGTCTCTTAACAATCACAATGGGAATAGTCATCATTTTTTCTGTTTTCATTTATACGAAAAGTAGGCAGCCCTTGATGCAGGCCAGAGAAGAGACAACTAAAATTGCTCAAGAAAGTTCTAATTTAATGACTGTAAATAAGTTTTACTGGTATAACAATAAACAAACTTATTTTAGTGTCTCTGGAGTAAATAAAAAAGAAGAAAGCATGATGGTGATTGTTGAGCAAAAAGGCGGGAAGGTTATTGTTTTAAATCCAGGGGAATTCATTAGTGAAAACGAAGCAAAAAAAATAGCTTACACAGAAATGAAACCTAAAAAAATGTTAGAAACTAGAATCGGTTTAGAAAACGGCATACCCGTTTGGGAAGTAACTTACGAGCAAAAAAATGGAAAATTAGGGTATTATATTGTAACAGCTAAAGATGGTAAATGGGTTAAAGACATTAAAAATATTTAAATTCATTGAGTAAACCAAAGGAAATAAGAAATTTTATTAATTTTTAATGCTAACTTGCGTAAAGTTAGTTATACTTAAGAAGTATGAACATCATTTTGAAGAATGAAAGTAATTTATATGAAGTTAAAGGGGTTTAGGACTGTGAAAAAAATTTCGATTATAGAATCTAAAGATAATGTAGGAAAAGAAGTTACCATAGGCGCTTGGGTAGCAAATAAGCGTTCTAGCGGAAAGATTGCTTTTTTACAATTGCGTGATGGTTCAGCTTTTTTTCAAGGAATTGTAGTGAAAAGTGAAGTTGGAGAAGATGTATTTCAATTAGCCAAAGGTTTAAGTCAAGAAACGTCTATTTTGATTACTGGGGATATACAAGAAGATAGTCGTTCAAAGTTTGGCTATGAGATTGTTGTAAAAAATATTGAGGTTATTGGTGAAAGCCATGATTATCCCATTACACCAAAAGAGCATGGAACAGAATTTTTGATGGATAACCGCCATTTATGGTTGCGTTCAACAAGACAACATGCCATCATGCAAATACGTAATGAAATCATTCTAGCAACTTATAAATTTTTCAATAAAGAAGGATTTATAAAAATTGATCCGCCCATTTTAACAGCTAACGCAGCTGAAGATTCAACAGAACTATTCCATACTGAATACTTTGATGAAGAAGCTTATTTATCACAAAGTGGTCAATTATATATGGAAGCCGCAGCGATGGCATTTGGAAAAGTTTTTTCATTCGGGCCAACATTCCGTGCAGAAAAATCTAAAACTCGACGTCATTTAATTGAATTTTGGATGATGGAGCCTGAAATGGCATTTATGGATCATGAGCAAAGCTTAGAGGTTCAAGAGCAATATATTGCCTACATTGTTCAAAGTGTTCTAGATAACTGTGATCATGCGTTATCGGTATTAGGGCGAGATAAAGAAGTGTTGGAAAACTATACAAAATTACCGTTCCCAAGAATTTCTTACGATGATGCAATCACATTATTAAATGATAATGGTTTCGATGAAATCAAGTGGGGAGATGATTTTGGTTCTCCTCATGAAACATTTATCGCTGAGCAATTTGATAAACCAGTCTTTATTTTAAACTACCCTAAAGCCATTAAAGCCTTTTATATGAAACCACATCCAGATCGCGATGATGTTGTGCTATGTGCCGATTTGATTGCTCCTGAAGGATACGGAGAAATTATTGGAGGTAGTGAGCGTGAAGTTGATTTTGAAGCATTAACAGCTCGCATTAAAGAATTTGGTTTAACTGAAGAAGACTATGCTTGGTATTTAGATTTACGTAAGTATGGCTCAGTTCCACATTCTGGTTTTGGATTAGGATTAGAAAGAGCTGTAACATGGATTTGTGGTACAGAACACATTCGCGAATCTATCCCGTTCCCGCGTTTATTGAACCGTATTTATCCATAGATAGAAGATCATAAAAAACAGTAACTTAAGTTTTCTTAAGTTACTGTTTTTTATCAAGTAGTAAGTAGGCGAGTTTCGATAAACAATCCTTTATTATTTGAATGCAGGAATGAAATAGAGTTAGGAGAGAAAAATGAAATGGATAATCAACTTTTAAAAGAATGGTTGGCTGCTGGAAATACGACAATTTCAAATATTCTTTTAAGAAAATATAGAGACATCGGCTTAACAAATGAACAGTTAGTTTTACTATTACAGTTAAAATCTTATTTGGATAGCGGAATATTTTTCCCTGATACTGAAGAAATTGCAAAGCGAATGGGTATTTCATCTGCAGATGCTTTTCAGGGTATTCACGATTTAATCCAAAAAAATGTACTAACCATTGAAACTGAAAAAAACTCCGAAGGAAAAACAAATGACCGATACAGTCTTTCTTTACTTTGGGATAAATTAGCTTTGTTATTGGTTCAAACTAAAATAACTGCCCAACATCAAGAACAGCAGATAGTTGAAAAAGACCTGTATCAACATTTTGAATCTGAATTTGGTCGAGCGCTATCTCCAATTGAAATTCAAACCATTGGGATGTGGTTAGATGATGATAAATACTCTATTGAATTGATTGAAATGGCTTTAAGAGAAGCTGTTTTAAGTCAAGTATACAATTTGAAATACGTTGATCGAATATTATTAAACTGGGAACGTAAAAATATTCGTTCTAAAGCTCAAGTAGAAAAAGAGGCTCAAAGTCGTCGACAAAAGAATGGACCAGAGACCAAACGTCCAACAGATAAAAAATCAGGAGCAAAAGTACCGCTTCACAACTGGTTAAATGATTCAAACTGAAAAAAAGGGGGGCTTTAACTTGTTGAGCAAAAAGAAAACAATTGAACTCATTGAAGCGATGGGGGAACTTTTTCCAGATGCAGAATGCGAATTGGTTCACCGTAATACCTTTGAACTATTAATTTCTGTATTGTTGAGTGCACAAGCAACTGATGTATCAGTGAATAAGATAACTCCTAATTTGTTTGAAAAATACCCAACCCCTGAAGCTTTTTCGAAAGCACCAATTGAAGATATAATGGAAATGATTAAAACGATTAACTTATATCGAAACAAATCAAAATATATTAAAGCTTGCTCTCAAAAATTAGTCGCTGACTTTAATAGCGAAGTACCCCAAACAAGAAAAGAATTGGAATCTCTATTGGGTATTGGCAGAAAGTCTGCGAATGTCGTTTTAAGTGTTGCTTTCAAGATCCCTGCTATAGCCGTAGATACACATGTTGAAAGGGTAGCTAAGCGTTTAGGTATTTGTTCTCCGGATGCAACCGTTCGTGAAGTAGAGGAGACACTTATGAAAAAACTACCCCCAGAAATGTGGAGCATCGCGCATCATCGGCTTATATTTTTTGGACGTTATCAATGTACAGCTAGAAGTCATGATCATACTGTTTGTCTTCAGTTATTAGGCCAAAAATAAAAATTCAAATTAAAAATAAAACAGACTAAACCAATCTTTTTCAAGATGATGGTTTAGTCTGTTTTTTTGGTTTTAACAGAGTTTCTTACTCTTCTTTACTTACAGAATCTTTTTTAGTTGTTGGTTTCGAAACTGGATTTTTTAAAGATTCACTTGAACTGCTACTTTTTATGCTGTTTTGACTTGCAGATTCATCTTTACTTTCAGAACTACTTTCAGAACTGTTTTCTGGTTCGGAACTTTCTAAGGAACTTTCTAAGGTGCTTTCTACAGAACTTTCTACAGAGCTTTCTTCTGAACTTTGAGATGAACCATCTGCTGAACTGCTATCCTTTTCTTCCTTTTTTGGAGGAATAGTGAGAGAGGTCGTTGCTTTTGGGCCAATTTTATCTTTAATTTTAACCGATAGAGTAATATCCGTTTTTCCTTCAGAAGGATTTTGAACGATATAAGATAAATCTGAGGTTTCGAATGTTTGACCTGCAACGGTTAAGATATAACTAACAGAATCCGTTTTATTGCTAGGGTCATATTTGTCCCATTTGATAGCTATTTCTTCTTTTTCTTTATCGTATTTTGCTGTCAGGCCGCTCGGAGCTTTTAATTTTTCTCCAAAAGTAGAAGAGACACTAGTCGGTTGCGTTCCTTTGACAAACAATTCTTTAACAATTTTATCAGTAGGAGTGTTTGGACCTGGAAGTTTTGCTGGATTTGACCCAGCTTCTATGGCAACTTCTACAACTGAAGAAGGTTTTTTCCAATCGGTGTTCTCGACAGATTGAGAAACGTAAGACATCAACGAACGATAAATTTTTCGTGGCAATTGTTGAGAACTAGTACTCAAGAAATTTCCATCTTCAAACTTTTTGTCGTATCCTACCCAGACAGCGATAGAATAGTTACTGGAATAGCCATTAAACCATGAGTCTGGCGCGCCATCATTTGGAATATTGTATTTTACTTTTTCTTCATCTGTATAGTTTGTTGTTCCAGTTTTACCAGCTTGAGGTACTCCTTCAATTGGAACCAAATTTTGGTTTGAACCTGAGTTAACAGTGTCTTTTAAAATATCCGTTATCATATACGCTGTTGAATCTTTCATGGATTGTTTAGATTCAGGAGTTAAATCAATTTCTTCACCATTTTGCAGTGTAACTGTTGAAACAGTATAAGGTTCAGTGTACATTCCACCGTTTGAAAAAGCAGCAAAAGCAGCCGAAAGCTCAATTGGCGTAATTTCTCCACCAATAGCATTTGATTCAACTAAACCTACTTCATTGTTCCATTTAGAAGGGTCAATGCCAACATTTTTCAAGAAGGATGTTGCATCGGCATAGCCAACTTCTTGAAGAGTTTTAGCAGCTGGAACATTTCGAGAATCGATTATTGCTTTTCGCATACTGATTGGCCCTAGATATTTTCTGTCATAATTATAAAGAGAACCACCAGTATTGTATTCGTAAGGTTCATCTACTATCTGCTGATAGGTAGAGTAATTTAAATATTCTATAGCTGGTCCATAAGTAGAAAGAGGTTTTATAGCTGAACCAACACTTCTATTCATTTCAGCAGCACGGTTAGTTCCTAATTGTACTTCTTGATTTCTTCCACCACCCATTGCCTTTAATTGCCCAGTTTTAGCATCCACCATGGACACAGCAGCTTGTAGATTTTGATCTGGAAAATTGACGTACTCATCAGAGTTTAGAATATCAAACAATCTTTTTTGTGCATCCATATTTAAATTAGTTTGAATGGTTAAACCAGCTGTATGAGGGTCCAAATTAGTTTTTTCTTCAACTTCTAAAATAACTTCTTTTAAGTAAGAATCAAAAACTAATTCGTTTGACTGTTCTTCTGTACGGTTAACAAGGTTTTCTTCTACTGAAATTGATTTAGTTTTTTTTGCATCTTCAGCGGACAATTTGTTGTTTTCTACCATCATATCTAATACTAAATCTCGACGCTCCTTAGCTTTATCGGGATAAGTTTTAGGATTGTAGGTATTAGGAGATTGTGGCAATCCAGCTAACATAGCTGCTTCTGGTAAAGTTAAGTTAATTAATTCTTTACCATAATAATAATCACTGGCGGTACTCATGCCATAATTATTATCAGACATGTAGACCTTGTTAATATAAAATGTAAGAATTTGTTCTTTAGAATATTGACGTTCCAATTTTAAAGCTAGCCATGCTTCTTGAGCTTTTCTCTTTAACGTTTGATCGGCTTCGTCTGTAGAAAAAACAGATAATTTGATTAGTTGCTGTGTAATGGTACTTCCTCCTTGAGAAGCAAAACCATTTGTTACGTTAGCTAACGCGGCGCCAGCAATACGAATTGGATCAATACCGTTGTGTTTATAAAAACGTTGATCTTCGATAGATACAATAGCATCTTTTAACACTTGAGGCACTTGATCTTCAGTGACAACGTCACGTTTTTGTCCACCAAGAGTGTAAATAACGTTTCCTTTATCATCTAAAATATCAGATGAAATAGAACCAGTAATGTCTTCTTCAGTCAGCTCAGGTGCAGAGCTAGCATAATAGACAAACAATCCTGCGCCTCCTATAAAAATGGCTGCTAGAAGTGCAATAGCCATTAAAATAACTTTCTTAAAAATTGGCTTTGAAGCTTGTTTTTTATTTTTTGTAGATTTAGAACGTTTCTTTTGGTCGGATTTTTTCTTAGAGACGCGTGACATGGTTTCTTTTTTTTCTGACATATATACTTCTACTCCTTAAAATTATATAAGATAGGAAAGCAGTCCTGCTTTTCTTTTTGTATCCTAACTCTAACTAGTTATTTTTAGCAATTAATTGATCGACAACTGATAAATAAGGAATTCGTGGCGATAATCCATAATACATCTCATAACCTATTTTTTCAAGGTTTTTTAGAGGGATAGATTTCCGACCATTTTCTTCTTGTTTGTGCCAGTATTCAATCAGATAACTTGCTTCTAAAAGAAAGAGTCTATTGCTAGATGAAAAACGTAGAATTACAAAACAAATAGCTGATTGCTTAAGACATTCTTGCATATGTGTTATTTGATGTTGATGGAAATTTTTTAAAGGAAAAGATTCTTTATTTTTTGTTTCTTTCGCTTCGAAATCCAAATAAAAACTGTTGTAAACACCGTTGTAGTCAGTAGTTGAAGCTTGGCGAAAATAGGCTTCTTTTATAACAGCAGCACTTCTTTTTGGGTAATCAACCTTAACAATCTGTATAGGAGTTGGCTTTTTGTGAATAACTGCCTTGTTAAAGGCCAGGTAATAAGCATTGCTTTCATTTAATTCCTCTTCTAGGGTCATGCCTCTTTTACTAAAGGATACCTCTTTCTTTTTCGTTTGCTTTTTACCATTTTTTTCGGCATCATGAGAGTAACTCTCGCCATTAGGGTACCTTATAACCAATCTTATCACGCTCCTGTGATTCATTATATCAAATACTTCGCTCGAAAGAAAAGGAGAATGAGAATACATGGTAACAAATTTATTAGTTAGCGGCTATCGGTCATTTGAATTGGGCGTATTTAAAGACGATGATCCTAAAGTTGTTATTATAAAAAAATGTTTAAAAGAAGAAATCAGATCCTATATTGAAGAGGGGGTTAAGTGGATATTAACTACTGGACAATTTGGTATTGAACAATGGACGATTGAGGTAGTCGATGAATTAAAAATAGACTATCCGGAGATCAAACAAGGAATAATCTTTCCCTCTTTAGAATTTGGTTCAAATTGGAATGAAAAAAATCAAATGAAATTAATGCAATCTAAGAAAAAAGTAGACTTTGTAGAATCGGTGTCCCATCAGCCGTATAAAGATCCATCTCAGCTTAAAAACCATCAAGCATTCATGCTCGAACACACTCAAGCGGCTTTATTGGTTTATGACCCAGAGAATGAAGGGAAAACAAAATGGCTTTACCAAGCTATTTTAAAAAAGCAAGAAGTTGGAGAGTATGATTGTCGATTGATCGATTTTGATCAATTACAAAATACAACTATAGATGAATAAGTGTTAATCAACAATTAAAATGCATTTTAAAGAAGAAAATATAAATTAATTAAAATTTAGTTTATATTTTTACTTATCTTTGCTATAATAGCAACAAGAGATTAATGCCGTATTATCAATGAAAGATAAAAAGAGGTGTAGTCATGGCAGATAAAGTATTAACAACCAAAGACATATTACAAAAAGAGTTTAAAACTAGTATGCGAGGATATAACCCTACGGAAGTAGATGAATACCTAGACGATGTGATTCGTGATTATGAATTATATAATAAAGAACTTACACAGCTAAAAGCTGAAAATGAAAGGTTATTAAGTAAAGTAGATGAATTAACAAAACAAGCTACTTTAACTAAGCCAACCTATTCAACGCAGCCCAGTAGTACAGTAACAAATTTCGATATTTTAAAACGTTTGTCTAATTTAGAAAGACATGTTTTTGGTTCAAAACTAGATGAACATGATGAACATGAAGAAGAGTAGTAAATAATAAGTTTAATAATCATTTGTAAATTTCGGGTAATTGCAGTCTAGCTTGACTAGATTGAGGAAAGTCCATGCTCGCACAAGCTGCGACGCTTGTAGTGTTCGTGCTTAGCGAAACAATAAGCTAAGGCCTTTATCTTTTGATAAAGTGACGGCAGAAAAAAAGTCTAAGGTCTTTAAAAACTATGACTGAGTATTCTTGAAAGTGCCACAGTGACGAAGCAATGTTGGAAACGGCATTGGTGGAACGCGGTAAACCCCTCGAGCGAGCAACCCAAACTTTGGTAGGGGCACTTTTCCTAGGGAATTGAACCGATGGAAGAGGCAGTAATTGCAGACAGATAATTACCTCCGGATAAAATGACCCTGACAGGATATCTGAGACAGAACATGGCTTACAGAAATTTACAAATTCAGGTATAAAACCCTCCTTTTCGGAGGGTTTTATATTTATATTATGTATCAATGAAGAGCAAATAAAAAACAAGCAAAAAAGAATTGGAGCTAATAAAATGAGACAATTTAAACTTGTTGCAACTGCCGCTAGCGGTATCGAGGCATTAGTTGGAAAAGAATTACGAAGTATGGGTTATGAATGTGAAGTAGAAAATGGAAAAGTATTTTTTAATGGGACAGAAGAAGATATTGCCAAAACGAATGTCTGGTTAAGAACTGCAGACCGAGTTAAAATAATTGTTGGTGAATTTGATGCTTTTGAATTCGATGAATTATTTGAAAAAACAAAAGCTTTACCATGGGAGGATTTACTTCCCATGGATGCTAATTTCCCAGTTGCAGGAAAATCAATCAAATCAACTCTTTATAGTGTATCTGACTGTCAAGCATTGGTAAAAAAAGCAATTGTAGACCGTTTAAGCGCGGTTTATCACCGTAAAACGCGATTGCCTGAAACAGGTGCTTTGTACCAACTTGAGGTAGCTTTACTAAAAGATAAAGTAACATTAACACTAGATACTACGGGATCAAGTTTATTTAAACGTGGTTACCGAATTGCAAAAGGTGGAGCACCACTAAAAGAAAATATGGCTGCAGCTTTAGTCTCTTTGACAACTTGGCGCAAAGACCGTCCGTTTTATGATCCAGTTTGTGGGTCTGGTACCATTCCAATTGAAGCTGCTTTAATTGGTCGTAATATTGCACCAGGAATCAACAGAGGTTTTGCATTTGAGAACTGGGAATGGTTTGATAAAACTATTATTGATAACGTTCGAGCTGAAGCCAAGGCTGCAATTGATCACGATGTTGAATTAGATATTATGGGCTCAGATATTGATGCTAAAATGATCGAAATAGCTAAACAAAATGCGATTGAAGCAGGTGTCGGAGACAGTATCGTCTTTAAACAAATGCAATTAAAAGATTTCACTACTGAAAAAGAGTATGGTGTTATTCTAGCTAATCCTCCTTATGGTGAACGATTAGGGGAAGAAGAAGAAATACAAGCACTCTATAAGCAAATGGGTCAAGTATACCGGCCATTAAAAACGTGGAGCAAGTATATTATAACAAGTGATTTAACGTTTGAATCTGTTTATGGTGAACGCGCTACCAAGAAACGAAAATTATATAATGGGGCCCTTAGAACAGATTTATTTCAATATTGGGGAACACGCCCACCACGTACAACTCGTAATTAAAAAAGATCCAATAAAAAAAACGAAAAAGATTAGAAAATTAATCTTTTTCGTTTTTTTGTTTGTTAAGTAGTATTTTTAATCTTTTGTTTAAGGCTTGGCGAGCAAAGTGATCAGCTTCTTTGTTTTGCGATTCTGGAATCCACTGAATAATAAAGGACGGAAATGATTTTAATTGTTCATTAATAAAAGACAAATATATATTAAACAGATTATTTTTCACATAATTGCGCTCGATGGCAGAAACAACAATTTTACTATCTGAGTAGATGACTAATGTATGATTCGTTAATTGATTTTCAATAAGATAATTCAAACCAGACGAAATAGCTTCAAATTCTGCTTGATGATTGCTTAACTCATCTTCAAGGGGGAAGGATAACTGGATATGTAGTTCGTTTCCAATGATAATAATACCAACTCCGCTAGGCCCAGGATTTGATTTAGTTGATGCGTCAGTGTACATTCTCAACATGTATTATTTTCCTTTCGGCTTCTAAATTTGTTTTTTTAAAAACATATGCTATGATAAATGCAAAATAACTATTATGAGATAGAGGATGAAAAATGAAAAAAGTGAAAACTGTATCAAAAATCCGGCTTTCTTTAGAACCGGCGTTTCAAATAATATATTGGTCCATTTGTTGGCTTACTCTTTTTTTAAGTCTGATTCTTATTTTGGAAAATCAACACCCGGTCTTTAGTTTTGTTATAGGGAGTTTTTGGTTTGTGCTTTTATACTTTGGATTTGGCTCTACTGCAACATTTTCAGAAGATAAATTAGATATTCGTTATTTTAGAGGGATAAAAAATAAAAGCTATCCACTATTATCAACCTTTACTAAGCTGTCTTTTTCAGAACATCGACTGATTAAACTAGAAGGAAAAAATGTCAAAGAACCACTGATACTCTATTTAAACAAAAAAAACAAGAAAGTTTTCATAACTTTTATTCAACAATCTATTCCAGAAATTAAGATAGAAGAAGTCAATGATAGTAGAAAAAATGAACTAAACCAAGAATAGCAAAAAACGATACCTCACTATGAGGTTATCGTTTTTTTCTTAGGGAAATAAATTATAGTTAACCATTTACTTTAAAGAAGTTCTTCAACGACAACACTTGTAGCCTGAGGGCCTCTAGTACCTTCAACGATTCTAAATGAAACATGTTGGCCTTCGGATAAAGTTTTAAAACTGTCTCCTTCAATTCCAGTAAAATGAACAAAAACATCATCTTGGTCATTGTACTCGATAAAGCCATAGCCTTTTTCGTTGCTAAACCACTTAACAATTCCTTTTTCCATCTGTCAGTCCCCCTTAATAAATTTTTCGACAAAATTTAGCCAACTTGTGCGTAAAAATAAAGAGGATACAAGAAGAAATGGCCTAATTCCATTATAAGAATGTTAACCGCTTTCGTCAACAATAGTTAACGCAATAGTTTGTATCTAACACAGACTACTATTTATTATGTTCATAATCATCATTTTTATTTTTGGTTGTCTATTATGTAATAAGAAACAAAAGAATAAAAGTAGCCTATAAAACCAAAGATTTCTAAATACATAGTTTAGTTAGAAGATGAGGAGCGTAACAGACTTCTCTCGTTGTTGTACGTATCTTTCGTTCATATCTTATTGATGAAAAATAGAACGAGTTGAAACAAACTTATAAAGCGGATGTAAGCTATGAAAACTATTTTAACTCAGCAATTAATGCAGCTAGCAAAGGAACGAAATAGCGAATTTCTGTTGAAGGTTTTTTATGGGGAGCTGGTCCAGAGCATCCTCGTTTTATGCTGGTTGGAGAGGCTCCTGGAGAAGTGGAATCGCTAAATGGCATACCGTTCACTGGCCGAGCTGGAAAAGAATGGATAAAATTTTTTGAGTTTTTAGAGATGCCACGAGAAAAAGTAGTCATCACGAGCATCTTTAGAAGTAGGCCGTTTTATGAAAGGGAAAAATTAGATAAGAAAACTGGTGAACGTTTTATCCGTAAGTGCAATCAGACACCTACCTAGAAAGAAATAGTAGCTCATGGCCCATTATTAGATTTTGAAATTAAAACGATAACTCCACCTATTATTTTAACAATGGGAAATGTAGGATTACACAGATTAATTGGCAATTAATCCAACATCATGGAAATTCATGGCCAATTATACGAAGGTCCCGTTTTAGAATTAGCTTCAATAGACTCGACTCCTTTTACTTGGACAGAGAAATATACCGTATATTTCCAATAGTTCAGCCTGCTTCTATTTTTTATAATTGAAAATGACTCGATTTAATTTATCAGGATTTAGCATGGTTTAAGCCACACATTTAAAAGAATATGAAGTAGCTGTATCTTTTGTGTTAAAATGAGGAAGATTAAAAAATGAGTGCTTACTACGGGAAAGTGGAGATTGAATATGAAAGAAATGAAAGTAATCAATTTAACGAAAACTTATGGAGAAAAAACTTTATTTGACGACATTAGCTTCTCAATTCAAACAGGAGAACGAGTTGGTTTAATTGGTGTAAATGGTACCGGTAAAAGCAACTTATTAAATGTTATCACAGGTAAAGATAGTGGTGAAAAAGGTGAAATTCAAACACCTAAAGGCTATACGATGGGGTATTTATTGCAAGAACAAGAGTTTGACGAAGAACTGACTGTTTTTGACACCATCTTTGAAGGCGATACTCCTATTTTAATTGCTTTAAGAAATTATGAGAAAGCACTTGAAAATTTAATTTTAGATCCAATGAATGAAAAGTATCAAAATGCTTACTCTAACGCAGAGCAAGGCATGAATGACCACGATGCTTGGTTAGCTGAAACGAATGCAAAGACTATCTTAAGTAAGTTAGGCGTTATTGATTTAGAGCAATCCATTGCTACATTATCTGGAGGACAAAGAAAACGAGTTGGACTAGCTCAAGTATTAATACAAGAGCCTGATTTACTAGTGTTAGATGAGCCAACAAACCACTTAGATTTTAAAACAATTACGTGGTTAGAAAATTATTTGAGTTCCTATCGAGGTGCATTATTATTAGTAACGCATGACCGTTATTTCTTAGACAGAATTGCAAATCGAATGATTGAATTGTCTCATGGGAAAGCGATTATGTACTCTGGTAACTATGAAAGTTACATTATAGCTAGAGCAGAACGTCAAGAAGCTTCCATTCGTGCAGATCATAAGAGAAAACAACTTTATACAAAAGAATTGGCATGGATGCGAACTGGAGCAAAAGCTCGTTCAACCAAACAACAAGCTCGAATTAATCGCTTCTCTGATTTAGAAGAAAATCTTCATCAATCAAATGTAGATGATTCAGTTGAAATGAATCTAGAAGGATCGCGCATTGGGAAACGTGTTTTTGATTTAAAAGATGCCTCATTAACTTTTGTGGGCCATCCTATCATCGAAAATTTTAATTTATTGATTCAAGCAAAAGACAGAATTGGTATTAGTGGTAAAAATGGTGCTGGAAAATCAACTCTATTAAATGTACTCGCTGGAAGAATAAAATTAGATTCAGGAGAACTTGTAGTTGGTGAAACAGTTAAAGTTGCTTACTACACACAAATGACTGAAGAAATGGATCCTAAAAAACGAGTCATTTCATTTTTACAAGAAGTAGGCGAAGAAGTAGAAACAACTAATGGAGAACGCATTAGTGTGACCAATTTATTAGAACAGTTTCTATTTGAGAAATCGAGTCATGGTACGTTAATAGGAAAATTATCCGGTGGAGAAAAAAGAAGATTGTATTTATTGAAATTATTAATGCAAAAACCAAATGTCTTATTAATGGATGAACCAACGAATGACTTAGACATTGCAACGCTAACGGTCTTAGAAGATTATATTGAGACCTTTCCTGGTGCTGTTATTTCTGTATCGCATGACCGTTACTTCCTTGATAAGACGACAGAAAAATTGTTAATCTTTGAAGGAGAAGGTAAAGTTATTCCTTACTTTGGAAATATTACGGATTATATAGCGGAAGAAGAAGATGAGAAGATAGAATACCAAGAAAAAAAATCTTCTGAAAAAACGATTAATAAAGATGGGGATTCTTCTTCAAAAACTATAGAAAAAGAAGATACAAAAGAAAAATTAACTTATTTAGAGCGCAAAGAATGGGATAACATGGAACAAGATTTACTTGGTTTAGACGCTGAAATTATGCGAATTCAAAAAGAAATGAGCGAAAATGGCAGTAACTCCGCTTTATTGCAAGAACTACAAGAAAAACTTTCCACCCTTGAAAAAACGGTCGAAGAGAAAATGACAAGATGGGAATACCTAAGTCAGTTTGAAAACAACTAAAGCATCCAGGAGGAATAATTTTGGAAACGGAATATTTAAATTTAGGAGAAAAAGTCATGTTAGAAGGCACATTAAAACAGGATAGGACGGGAACAGGAACAAAAAGTCTATTCGGCCATCAGATGCGCTTTGATCTTCAAAAAGGTTTTCCTTTATTAACAACCAAACGCTTGCCTTTTGGGTTAATCAAGAGTGAGTTGTTGTGGTTTATTAAAGGAGATACGAATATAAAATATCTTTTGCAACACAATAATCATATCTGGGATGAATGGGCGTTTGAACGCTATGTAAATAGCGTCGATTACTCAGGACCAGATATGACTAATTTTGGAAAAAGAGCGATAGTAGATGCTGAATTCAAGCGTGTATACACATCTGAAAAAGCTCTCTTTTGCCAACGGGTATTAGAAGATGATGAATTCGCTACGCAATATGGAGAATTAGGAAATGTGTATGGCTCGCAATGGCGACACTGGAAAACATCACAAGGAGAAACAATAGATCAATTAAAAGATGTTATTGAGATGATTAAATCTAATCCTGATTCCAGAAGATTAATTGTTACCGCTTGGAATCCGGAAGATGTACCAACTGTGGCTCTTCCTCCTTGTCACACTTTATTTCAATTTTATGTTGCGGACGGGAAATTAAGTTGTCAATTGTATCAAAGAAGCGCAGATATATTTTTAGGCGTTCCTTTTAATATTGCAAGCTATGCTTTGTTGACTCATCTTATAGCACATGAAACAGGTTTAGAAGTAGGCGAATTTGTTCATACTTTAGGTGATGCACATTTGTATTCCAATCACTTAGATCAAATGGCTGAACAATTGACAAGAAAACCTAAAACATTTCCTGTTTTAGACTTAAATACTGAAAAAATGAGTATCTTTGATTTTGAAATGGGAGACATTCAAATAAAAGATTACGATCCACATCCGAGCATTAAAGCTCCGATTGCTGTTTAAAAATTACTAAAGAAATGGGTGATACAAATGATTGCATTTTTATGGGCACAAGACGAAAATGGAATAATTGGAAACCACGGCACACTTCCTTGGACTTTACCTAACGATTTAAACTATTTCAAAAAAATGACACAAGAAAATGCAGTCGTAATGGGTAGAAAAACATTTGAAGGAATGGGCAAACGACCATTACCCAATAGAGTAAATATCATTTTAACAACAGATCAAAATTATCAAGCTAGTGGTGTTGAAGTCATGCATAGCGTAAATGAAGTGATAGCTTTCGCTAGGCAATATGAAAAGGACACTTTTATCACTGGTGGAACAGCTGTTTTTAAAACATTTATGCCATTTGCAGAGGTATTGTATAAAACAGTCATACACGCCGAATTTGAAGGAGATACGACAATTCCAGATATTGATTGGAATAAGTGGAAACTCGTTCACACTGAAGCAGGTTTGGTGGATGAACGCAATAAGTATCCTCATGACTTTGAAACGTATTACAAAAAGTGAAATAAAAAATGCATCTCTCAAAAAATGAGGATGCATTTTTTATGTTTATTTTACATTTAATCAATCAAACATAAAATAGACAGCATAAAAAAACTTCAAGTGCAGGTCGCAGGTCCACTGCTAGAACCGTTAGATAAAAGAACAATCCTCCTCCAATAGTCAAAAAATAGTCAAAAAAAATACTCTGTGTTATCGCGTCAAAACTGCATTTAGAACTAAGCACTTTCTTGAGAAAACAGTATGAGGGTGTGTATTTTTTTCATTCATTTAATAAGCCTTCTTTTTTATACCCTTCTCTGCTTAAACCTTTCTAGATAAGTATACGAGGATTCAAGAATCTGTTATACTACTTTATATGTACTCTCTACAAGTAAATAAAACCACTGTCTGAAAAATGAGTAAAAATTAAGCTTACTTATATCAGGGTTATAAAAGAAATTTTATTTAGAAAGATGGGATAAAAAAGAAATGAATAAAATAGCTATAGTAACTGATTCATCTGCCCAATTAAGTTCAGATGAGATTAAAAGATTAGGTATTCATGTCTTACCCTTAACCATTTTAATCGACGACAAAACCTATATAGATGGAGAAAATATTCAAAAGGTTGAATTCATGAACTTAATGGAGAAAACAACCAACTTACCAAAAACGAGTCAACCTCCTCTTGGCAAATTTTTAGAACTTTATGATAAGCTTGGAGAAGACGGTGGTGAAGTGATTTCTATCCACATGACTGAATCTTTAAGTGGGACAGTTAATGCTGCTAGGCAAGCTGCTCAAATGACAGAGACTAAAGTAACAGTCATTGATAGTAATTTTACTGATCGTGGACTTGCTTTTCAAGTTATTGAAGCTGCAAAGTTAGCAACTAATGGCGCCAATGAAGAGACCATTTTAAATAAAATCGAAGCAGTAAAGGCACGTACAAGTTTGTTTATTTGTGTTAGAACGTTAGATAATCTAGTTAAGGGTGGAAGAGTTAGCCGAGTAGTAGGTACAGTCTCTAATCTAATGAATATGAAGTTAATTTTTGAATTAGTAGACGGGAAATTGGAAAGTCGAGTAAAAGGTCGTGGCATGAAGCCAATAAATAAATGGAATCAAGCATTAAAAGAAACGTTAACGCAGACCAAAAATTTAGCTGAAGTTTCGTTTTCACATGCTGCTGATTTTGATTATGTAAATGATTTGAAAGAAGATTTCCAACTTGTAATGCCAGATGTTCTAATGACAATGGATCATACGGGTCCAATCATTGCGACTCACACCGGAAAAGGCGCGTATGCCATCATTTATTATGAAAAACAGGGAATTTAGATTTAGTGGTAAATGGAGGTGAATCATACGATGAAAGTAGTACGTTCTTTCTTAATTACTTGCCTAATCTTAGCAATAGGTACGTTTATCGTTTTTCAAGGATTAAATTTAGTTATGAATAAAGATAAAATACAAGAAAACAAGCAATCGGCCAATCCAAAACAAACTATTCATTTTTTAGCAATAGGTGATTCATTGACCAAGGGTGTAGGGGATAGTACTCAAAATGGTGGCTATGTACCGTTAGTTGCAAATCAATTAAAAGAAACTCGTGGAATAGACAACGTAACCACAAAGAACTATGGTATAACCGGTGAACGAAGTGATCAGATTTTAAAAAGGGTTCAACAACAAGAAGACCTTCAAGTAGATATAAAAAGAGCAGATATTATCGTTTTATCAGCGGGCGGCAATGACCTTGTCCAAACGTTTAAAAAAGAAAAACTTAAAATTAACCAAGAGAGTTTTCTTCAACCAGAAAAGAAATATAAAAATAATCTTTCTATGATCTTAAAAAAATTGAATAAACAAAATCCAAAGGCTCAAATTTATGTTTTCGGTCTGTATAATCCATATGATTCTCTTTTCCCAGAAATGACTGAAATGAAAGATATTCTTCTTTCATGGAATACAGCTACTAAATTGATAGCTGAAGAGAATAAAGCTACTTATTTTTCATTGAGCAGTTTATTTAATGGAGCAGAAAGACCAACCATTTCTAAGATAAATAAGTCATCTGAGAAAATAGATACCAGTTCTTTGTTATACGAAGAAGATTTGTTTCATCCAAATGATAAAGGTTACCAGTTAATAGCCAATGAGTTATATCGTGCTATTATAGACCATAAAAAAATATCCGATTAATGACTAAACTTTATTAGAGAGGAATTTAATATGGAAGAAAAGAGTGAAAAGAACAGACTTAATTATTGGAAATGGGCATTTTTATTGCTGTTATCAATTGTGTTAGGGAGCGTAATTTGGTTATCCTCTCAATTAACACCTTTTATCCAAGGTGAGCCTAATTTATCTTTAAATGAGTCTAAAAAAGAAGAAATGACTTTTCAAATTCAAGCGCGTAAAAAAGATCTGAATCAATTAGTTACAAAATATATTGATGAAGAACTATCAAATAAGCAAGTTGACTTTAATTTTATTTTAGATGAACAAGCTCAACTATCAGGAACCTTTCAATTATTTAGTCGTGATGTAGGATTTTCATTGTTTTTAGACCCGTTTGTAATGGAAAATGGAAACCTTCAATTTAAAGCAACTAGAATTTCAGTTGGAGCTTTAGATTTACCTATTTCCTTTGCGATGAATCTGATAAAGTCTCAGTTAAAAGTCCCAGAGTGGGTAGCTATTGATACAAAAAAAGAAATCATTGTGTTTAACTTAAATGAATTTTATTTAAAAAGTGGCATGCATTTTACTGCTGATAAAATAGATTTGGAAAAGGATGACATCCGTTTAAATGTTTTTTTACCCAATAATTAAAGCTACAAAAACAAATTTTCTGATTCCTCTAGAAAAAATATAGAAAAAAGGAGCACAACACATTTATGCGAACTTCATTTTATCACTATTTAATGACAGAAAGAGACCCACACAAAAAAGATACTATTACATTATTTGCTAATGAGGCCTATCTTGATGTTGGCTTTCCGAAACAGTCAGATGATTATCAAAAAATAAGCCATTATCTAGAATTAAATGGCGATTATTTACCAGAAATGTCTATCTTTGATGAAGCTTGGGAAAGATATTTAGAAAAAGATAAATAATGGGAGGAGTAAAAAAATGAGCACACATATTAATGCAAAAGAAGGAGAAATAGCTGAAACGATTTTATTACCTGGGGATCCATTACGTGCAAAATATATTGCTGAGACATTTTTAACAGATGTAGTGCAATACAATACTGTCCGTAATATGTTTGGTTATACAGGAATGTACAAAGGAACAAGGATTTCTGTTCAAGGTACTGGGATGGGACTTCCATCAATGATGATTTATGCAGAAGAACTTATTACAAAATACAATGTTCAAAACTTAATGCGCGTCGGTACTGGCGGCGGCATGAAAGATACCATTAAAGTTAGAGATGTTGTTTTAGCGCAAGGAGCGACAACGGATTCTAGTATCAACCGCCATACATTCCACAATCAGGTAGATTTTGCTCCACTGGCTAATTTTGAACTATTGAAAACAGCTTACGATATAGGGATGGAAAAAGGGTTGAATGTGAAAGTCGGGAACGTTTTATCAGCGGATCGTTTTTATAATGAAGAGTTAGATAAAAAGAAATTAGCTGATTATGGTGTTCTGGCTGTTGAGATGGAAGCAGCAGGATTATATACATTAGCAGCTAAATATGACCGTAAAGCATTAACAATACTGACAATAAGTGATCATTTATTAACAGGAGAAGAGACCACATCTGAGGAGCGAGAAACTACTTTTAACGACATGATGATTCTTGCTTTAGAAACAGCTATTAAATTACCTCAAGCCTAATCATTAAACGAAAGAACACGTATACCTATTCGAAAGGAGTTGCCATATGCAAGATGAACCAGAAAAGAAAAAACAAAGTAAAGTTAAGATAAAAACTTATTTAATTTCTTTGTTTATCGTTGCTGCTGTTTCAATCGGTGGAACTTATATGCTGACAAACCAATCAAATCAAGACATTCCCGTTAAAAAACAAGACGATACTCAATCAGGGAAACTATCTAAAGTTGAAGCGGTGTATGATCAACTTTTAAGTCAATATTTTAAAGATGTTGATGGTGATATGCTTATCGAAGGTGCATTAACTGGAATGGTTGACGCAATTGGAGATCCCTACACACAATATCTCGATGTTTCAGAAGCAACGTCTTTAAATAATACTATTTCAGCTTCTTTTGAAGGTATCGGTGCTGAAGTAATGAAACAAGGTGATTCTATTATGATTGTTTCTCCTATAGCCGGTTCTCCCGCAGAAAAAGCGGGATTAAAACCCAATGATATCCTATTAAAAGCTGACGATAAAGACTTAACAGGACTATCTTTAAACGAAGCGGTTTCATTTATCAGAGGTGAAAAAGGCTCTAAGGTTGTTTTGACGATTCGACGTGGAGAAACTCAGTTTGAAGTGTCTGTTACTCGAGATACAATTCCAGTAGAAACAGTCGTTTATAACTTAGATAAAGAGCATCCAACGATTGGCTATATTTCTATTAATAGTTTTTCAAATCCAACGTATGACGAATTAGTCACGGCTGTAAAAGAGTTGCGCACTCAAGGAGCTAAATCTTTTATTTTTGATGTTCGACAAAACCCTGGTGGTATATTAGATGGAGCTTTGAATATATCTAATATGTTTGTTGAAGAAGGTTCTATTATTATGCAAACACAAGAAAAAGACCAAGAACCCGTTAAATTAACAGCCGATAAGGAAACAATGGGTGAATTTAAGGTCACAGAACCTTCTGTACTTTTAGTAGATGAAGGAAGTGCTAGTGCATCAGAAATCCTTGCCGGCGCATTGAAAGAGGCTGCTGATATCCCTATTATTGGAACTAAGACATTTGGAAAAGGAACGGTTCAAACCGTTGCTAGTTTTTCAGATAATAGCGAGTTGAAATTAACGATTGCCAAATGGTTAACACCATCGGGTAAATGGATTAACGAAAAAGGAATAGAACCTACTATTCCAGTTGAATTACCGGACTATACAAAACTATTAATCATTGACAGCACAAAAGAATACCAATTAGGGGACGTTTCAGACGAAGTTGAAAATCTTGAAAAAGTATTTGAAGCTTTAGATTATGAAACAGGTCCGGTTGATGGGTATCTCGATGAGCAAACGGTTTCAACAATCAAAGAATTTCAAACAGAGCAAAAATTAGAAACAACTGGTGTAGTAACTGGAGATACAGCTGCAGCAATGATCGAAGATTTACGTACTTTAATAAAAGATAATGACACACAATATGAAAAAGGATTAGACTATTTGAAAGAATAAGCTACTTCCGTTAATAAGATTAAAAAAGGGATTTAGATGATTATTTCCCCCTTTTTTAATCTTACTTTTATTGAAAATAAATAGTTATTTCCATCTTTTTCTTGTATGATAGAAACAAATAGACTAGTTTGGAGCGACAGTTATGGAGAAAAAAACTTGGAAGAGCCATTTGTGGGATTGGTTTAAACCCTTTTTGTTTGCGGTGGTACTGACAATTTTCTTTCGGAATTTCATTTTTTTGCCAATGACTATTGAAGGTGCTTCAATGATACCAACATTTCAGCAAAATGATGAAATCATAGTAAGAACGATATACCACATCAATCGATTTGATTTGATTGTTTTTAAAGATGATTCTAACCGAATACTAGTAAAAAGAGTTATTGGGTTACCTAATGAGACACTGCAGTATGAAGACGATCAATTGTATATAGACGATGTATTAATCAAGGAACCATTCCTAAACAATTCATTAGTCGAGCGTGCTAGTGGGACGTGGACATCTAATTTTACGTTAGAAGAAATAACAGGTCAGATAACCATTCCTGAAGATGAATATTTCGTTCTTGGAGATAACCGTAGATCTAGTAATGATAGTCGTTATTTTGGTTCTGTTTCTGCATCTGATATTATTGGTGAAACATCGATGATTTATTATCCATTTAAACGTTTATCCTTTGTTCAATAATTTAATAGAAAGTAGTGGTAATCAGTGAGTAAAACAACTTATTCAGATGGAAGAGATTCACAGACAGAAAGTTTCGAACCAAGAAAAGCTCGATATACGAATGGTGGAGAATATTCAAAAAATAATAAGAAAAAGAGTTTTGCTTCTGAGGCAGGAAATACTTTATTATATGTTATTATAGCCATCATTATTTTTTTTCTTATTCGTCAATTCTTGTTTGTACCCGTAAGTGTTGATGGCGATTCAATGTATCCCACACTTCACGACAATGACCGTCTAATTTTAAATAAAGTCGAAAAGACAAATCGATTCGATATCATTGTTTTTCCAGCACCTGACAATCCTGATGAGCCAACTATTTCAGATAAGCAATACATTAAGAGAGTTATTGGTGTGCCTGGTGATGAAATTATGGTGGTTGATGAAACATTATATGTAAATGGTGAAGTGGTTAAAGAACCTTACCTAGAATCGGTTAAAACTAAATTGGTTCCAGGAGAAACGTTAACCGATGATTTTACTTTAGCATCCGTGACAGGCATAGAAAAAGTTCCAGATGATTCCTATTTTGTAATGGGGGATAATAGGACTAATTCGTTAGATAGTCGAATATTTGGGTTTATCGATGAAACGACTGTTTCAGGAACAATAGATGTTCGTATTTGGCCTTTGAATAGTTTTGGTATGCTAAATAATTAAAAAAGAGACACCACCAAAAAAAGGAAGAGGCCTTTTCGCCCCTTCCTTTTTTGGAATGGTGAAAGGAGAAAAGATATGACAACAATTCAATGGTTCCCAGGACATATGGCTAAAGCCAGAAGGCAAGTTACAGAGAAACTTACATTAGTCGATGTTGTATTTGAGCTAGTAGATGCAAGAATTCCATTGTCTAGTCGTAACCCGATATTAGATGAATTAATTGGAGAGAAACCCCGTATAGTTATTTTAAACAAAAGCGACTTAGCTGATAGTGTCTTAGTTCAAAAATGGGTTGCTTATTTTAATAATCAAGGTATTTCAGCTGTTCCTATTGTAGCACAAGAAGGCATGGGGATGAAAAAAGTTATGAGCGAAGCGAAGAGATTATTAAAACCTAAATTTGATCGTATGGCAGCACAAGGACGCAAACCTCGTCCAATTAGAGCCATGAGTATTGGTATTCCAAATGTAGGTAAATCTACCCTTATTAATCGATTCATAAAAAAAAATGTAGCTCAAACGGGTAACAAACCTGGGGTAACTAAAGCCCAACAGTGGCTCAAATTAAATAAAGAACTTGATTTGTTAGATACACCAGGAATTTTATGGCCGAAATTCGAAGATCCTGAAGTAGGTAAGAAACTTGCTCTAACAGGAGCAATCAAAGACACCATTTTACAATTAGATGATATTGCTTTATATGGCTTAGAGATAATGAAAGAAAAATATCCAGCAAACCTTGCTGCACGTTATCAATTATCTGAAACAGAGATGGCATTAGAATCGCCAGAGTTATTGATGTTAATAACTGAAAAAAGAGGATTCATCGATGATTACAGTCGAGCAGCAGAAATGATTGTTTATGAAATACGTAGTGGAAAAGTTGGTCGCTATACTTTAGATGATATTCCCGAAAAATCTCCTAACGAAACGAGAAAAAACTAAATGGAAAAACCATTATCTGTTGCTGCAATTAAAGCTCTACTAAGCGAGATTGATTATCCACTAGATGAACGCATTTCTATTTTTCAAGTGGACCAAAGAAAAGGTGTTGTAGCAGCTTTAAAGACTTGGGAAAAACGATTAGAAAAGCAGCAATTAAAAGAAGATAAATTCAAAAAAATGCTGCAAAACGAACAAGCAATTTGGGGTAGAGGATTATCTTTTATTGCTGGAATTGATGAAGTTGGTCGTGGACCTTTGGCTGGTCCAGTAGTAGCAGCAGCTGTCATTTTGCCAAAAGATTTTCAAATCCTAGGAATCAATGATTCAAAGCAGTTATCAAGTGAAAAAAGAGAAAAATTTTTCATAGAAATACAAGAACATGCTTTAGGAATAGGAATAGGCATAAAGGATCATAGTATCATTGATGATATTAATATATACCAAGCAACGAAGTTAGCTATGTTGGAAGCTGTTCAACAACTGCCACAGACTCCGGGATATCTATTGATTGATGCTATGAAATTGCCAACAACTATTCCTCAAGAAAGTCTAATAAAAGGCGATAGCAAAAGCCTATCTATTGCTGCAGCCAGTATTGTTGCAAAAGTGACTCGTGACCGTATGATGAGCGAATATGATCTTTTGTATCCTGGCTATGGATTTGCTCAAAATGCCGGATATGGAACGAAAATTCATTTAGAAGGTTTAGCAAAATTGGGTGTTTGTCCAATACATCGCCACTCTTTTGCACCTGTTAGAAATACAGTAAACAAAAAAAGATTTTGAACCAATGACACAATACTATCCAATTACATCACGGATAGTATTTTTTTGTAGTAAATAAAATAATGAATGGAGTATAGCATTGCGGATAATTTACTAGAGGGATGCACCATAAAAACAGAAACCCAAAGGAGAAAGCAATGGATAAACAGCTTCTGGAACAAAAAATATTTCATTTAGCACATTGTCAAGGAATAGGCCCAATCAGTCAGGTTAGAATGATCTCAGCGCTACTAGATAATAGTCGATTAACAGCTTACCAATTAGCCATATGCGCTCATTTACCAACTAAAAATAAAGATGCTTTTTTAGAAAGCTATGCCCGTATTGAACCAGAAAGACTAAAGGAAAAGTATAAACTACAAGGAATTCAATGGATTACATTATTGGATAGAAGCTATCCTGAATATTTAAAAAACATTTATAATCCGCCAGCAATTTTATTTTATAGAGGAAATTTAAAACTATTAGAAAAAAATTTGTTAGCTATTGTAGGTTCAAGAAAAAATACGCCTTATGGAACTCTAATATTGGACAAATTATTACCTGAATTGATTGGAAAAGGACTCGTTACCGTCAGTGGATTAGCAAAAGGAATTGATTGCGCTGTTCATCAAAAAACAATGTTGCTAGGTGGAAAGACTATCGCCGTAATTGGAACGGGTTTAGACTACTCCTACCCTTATGAACATAAAAAACTACAGAAAGATATCGGGGATCACCATTTGGTTATCTCAGAATATCCATTAGGAGTAAAACCATTGCCTTATCATTTTCCAATGCGAAATAGAATCATTGCTGGCCTATCTTTAGGTACATTAGTTGTAGAAGCAAAAGAGCATAGTGGTAGTTTAATTACAGCTAATTTAGCTTTGCAAGAAGGGCGAGAAGTGTTTGCTGTTCCTGGATCAATTACGAGCCTTTATTCAGCAGGAACAAACAATTTAATTATGCAAGGAGCAAAATGTGTTCTGTCTGCTACTCATATTTTAGAAGAGTTTATTTTTGATAAAGATAGCCATTAAATGACGCTAATTATTTATATAAACACTCTCTTTTCTTCTATATTATAGATAAAAATATAGATAAAAAAAGACCTTTTTCAATTTTTTTTAATTACTATAGTTGACAAATGGGTATGAGATGGCATAAGATGATTAACGATTTCTCTTTTGATTTAAAAATGATCAAAGATAGAAAATATGAGCTCACTTGAAAGGAGCATTTCATTGGCCTATAAATACCTCGTAATTGTTGAATCACCAGCTAAAGCAAAAACAATTGAAAAATATTTAGGTAAGAATTACAAAGTGGTTGCTAGTTTAGGTCATATACGTGACTTACCGAAAAGCCGCATGGCAATTGATGTAGAAAACAATTATCAACCCGAATACATTTCGATTCGAGGCAAAGGACCTTTAATTAAAGAATTAAAAAAATTCGCGAAGAAAGCTGAAAAAGTTTATCTCGCAGCTGACCCGGATAGAGAAGGGGAAGCAATAGCATGGCATCTTAGCCATTTGTTAGGATTAGATATAAACGATAAGAATAGGGTAGCGTTTAATGAAATTACCAAAGAGGCTGTTAAAGGGGCTTTTAAAGAGCCTCGTTCGATAGATATGCAATTAGTGGATTCTCAACAAGCTCGCAGAATACTTGATCGTCTTGTAGGGTACACGCTTAGTCCTATTCTTTGGAAAAAAGTAAAAAAGGGATTAAGTGCGGGACGTGTTCAATCCATCACACTCAAACTAATTTGTGAACGAGAAAAACAAATTGCTGACTTTAAACCTGAAGAATATTGGAGTATTGAAGGAAACTTTAAAAAAGGCACTAAAAAATTTAAAGCACATTTTCACGGTTTAAATAATAAAAAAATGGACCTTAAAAATGCAGCAGATGTTAAAAAAGTTATTCAAGCAATTAAAGGCGATGAGTATGAGGTAACAAAAGTAACCAAAAAAGAACGCAAAAGAAATCCAGCATTGCCGTTCAAAACAAGTAGTATGCAACAAGAAGCTGCTAGGAAATTAAATTTTAGAACACAAAAAACAATGATGATTGCTCAACAGCTTTATGAAGGGATTTCTTTAGGGCGTGGTGGAGCGGTAGGCTTAATCACTTACATGAGAACAGACTCAACAAGAATAGCAGATTCTGCTAAAAATGAAGTCGTCGAATACATCACGAAAGAATTTGGTCCAGAATTCTCTGCTTCAAAACCACGTGTAGGTAAAAAGGCAGCTAGTGCACAAGATGCCCATGAAGCTATTCGTCCATCCAGCGCGATGCGAACACCAAAAGATATTGAAAAGTATTTAACAAAAGATCAATACAAACTATATAACCTCATCTGGTCAAGACTAGTCGCTAGTCAAATGACACCTGCGATATTTGATACAGTAAAAGTTGATATTACCCAAGATACCGTTTTGTTTAGAGCAAATGGCTCAACGTTAAAATTTCCAGGATACCAAAAAGTATATATTGAAGGTACTGATGATGGTAAGGAAGAAAAGGCCAATATTTTACCAGAACTTACAAAAGGAAATTTAGTGACCGCTGTTGATATTGAATCAAATCAACATTTTACTCAACCTCCTGCACGTTTTTCTGAAGCTACTTTAATCAAGACATTAGAAGAAAACGGCGTTGGACGCCCATCAACATATGCTCCTACACTTAACACTATTCAAAAGAGGTATTATGTTAAGATCCAAAGTAAACGCTTTGAGCCGACTGAATTGGGCTTAATTGTCAATAATTTAGTGGTAGAAAACTTTCCACAAATTGTTGATATTCATTTTACTGTTGAAATGGAAGAAGATTTAGATGCGGTTGAAGAAGGAAAAGAAGAATGGACAAATGTTATTGACCGTTTTTACAAACCCTTTATTAAAGAAGTAGAGAATGCTGAAGAAAATATTGAGAAAATTCAAATCAAAGATGAACCGGCTGGATTTGATTGTGAGTTATGTGGACACCCAATGGTCATCAAACTGGGACGATATGGAAAATTTTATGCTTGTAGTAATTTTCCAGAATGCCACAATACAAAAGCGATTGTAAAAGAGATTGGGGTAACTTGCCCATTATGTAAAGAAGGACAAGTAATTGAAAGAAAATCTAAGAAAAATCGTTTATTTTACGGATGCGATCGTTATCCTGCTTGTGAGTTCGTATCATGGGATAAACCAATTGGCAGAAATTGTCCAAAATGTGATCATTATTTAACTGAAAAGAAAACTAAAGGAAAAACACAAGTTGTCTGCAGTCATTGTGATTACAAAGAAGAAACTCAAAAATAAAGGTCGGATAACTGACCGATAACTAAATGATACTAAATTGTTTAAAAATTCAGTAAATTTGAAATGCAATCAAGTTAATCAATTGTAATCCTTTTACTTCTATGATAAAGTAATTTTGTCATATGAGTGGAGGGATTTTTTTTGAGCAATCATGAATTAAAAAAGATATTTTTATTGTATTTAATTACTGAACGTCATTATTCTGAACTCACTAAAAAAGCTTATGAGGAAGATATTAATGACTTTTCGGATTTTTTGTCGGCCACTGGTGAACCGCGTTATGAATCAGTCAGCCTACAGGATGTTCGTATTTTTTTAGGAGAATTAAGTGAACGTCAGTTAAGTCGAAATACGATTTCTAGAAAAATATCTAGTCTTAGAGCTTTTTATCAATTTCTTTTAAAAAATCATGTGGTAACTGAAAATCCTTTTTCTTATATTCATCTAAAAAAGAAAACGCTTCGTTTACCTCGTTTTTTCTATGAAAAAGAAATAGATGCTTTATTTAAAGCTGTTAAAGGCGAAAAGACATTAGATTTTCGAAACGAAGCTCTTTTGGAAGTTCTTTATGGAACTGGAATCCGTCTCAGTGAATGCAAAAACATACAAATGAAAGATATTGATTTTGATTTAAGCGTTGTTTTAATTCATGGAAAAGGAAACAAAGAACGCTACGTTCCATTCGGTCATTATGCAGCAGCTGCGATTCAAGAATATCTTGAAAAAGGTCGAACGGTGTTGATGAAGAAATACCAAAAAGAACATTCCTATCTTTTTGTAAATCAATATGGTGTACCGATATCAACTTCTGGAATTGAATACGTTCTAAATCAAATCATTAAAAAAAGCAGCTTAACTTCTAAAATACATCCCCACATGTTAAGACATACTTTTGCAACACACTTATTAAACAACGGAGCAGATATGAGAACAGTCCAAGAATTATTAGGACATGCTAGTCTATCTTCAACGCAAATTTATGCCCATGTTACAAAAGAGCATTTACAAAAAAATTACCGTAAGTTTCATCCAAGGGCTTAAACATACAAGGAGAACAAATGGTATATTAATGGAGGAAAAATGATGACAACATTTCATGCAACAACAATATTTGCAATACAACACAATGGTACTTGTGCGATGTCTGGAGACGGTCAAGTTACGATGGGTGAAAGTGTCATAATGAAAGGGACCGCTCGTAAAGTTCGTCGGATTTATAACAACCAAGTATTAGTCGGTTTTGCCGGTAGTGTAGCTGACGCTTTTACTTTAGAGGAAAGATTCGAAGGAAAATTAAATGAATACAAAGGAAACTTGACTCGTGCAGCAGTTGAATTAGCAAAAGAATGGCGTTCAGATCGAGCACTTCAAAAATTAGAAGCTTTACTTATTGTTATGAACAAAGATGAAATGCTAATGGTCTCAGGATCAGGAGAAGTGATTCAACCAGATGACGGCATTTTAGCTATCGGATCTGGTGGGAATTTTGCGCTTGCTGCAGGAAGAGCGTTAAAAAAATATGGTAAGGATTTAACTGCAGTAGAGATTGCAGAAGAAAGTTTAAATGTTGCAGCAGATATTTGTGTTTATACGAACCACAATATTATTGTTGAAGAATTATAAGGACGTGATAAAATGATAAATACTTTAGAAAATATGACACCAAGAGAAATTGTTAGCGAATTAGATAAGTACATCATTGGTCAAAAAGAAGCAAAAAAATCTGTTGCCGTAGCTTTGCGTAATAGATATAGACGTCTGCAATTAGATGAGGCCATGCAAAAAGAAATAACGCCTAAAAACTTGTTAATGATTGGACCAACAGGGGTTGGGAAAACTGAAATTGCTCGCCGCTTGGCATCGATTGTTAAAGCACCATTTATTAAAGTAGAAGCTACTAAATTCACAGAGGTTGGTTATATCGGACGAGATGTTGAATCAATGGTTCGCGACTTAGTGGAAGCAGCAATAGTGATTGTAGAAAAGCAACAATACTCAAGAGTGTATATCAATGCTGAAAAAAATGCGGTTAATCGTTTAGTCAAAATTTTAGTTCCAGGTATTAAAAAAGAAAAAAAGCAATCCAATGCATCAAATCCATTTGAGTCTATGTTTCAAAACATGAACTTAAGCCAGGAAAAACCTGTTGAAGAGGAAGAGGAAGTTAACGAAACCATTACACTTAATCGTGAAACGATAAAAAAACAAATTCGTAGTGGACAGTTGGATAATAGAGAAGTAACCATCGAAATAGAAGAGCACAAAAAAGGAACAAGCTCTCCTATGAATGCTGGTTTGGAACAAATGGGAATTGATTTGAATGAAACATTGGGTGCTTTGCGTCCAAAGAATAAAGTCAAGCGATCCGTTACTGTAAAAGAAGCTTTAGAGATTTTGATTCAAGAAGAATCAGAAAAATTAGTGAATCAAGAAGATGTTTATTCTCAAGCTATCCACTTAGCGCAGAATTCTGGAATTATTTTTATTGATGAGTTTGATAAAATCACGTCTAAAAGTAGTCAATCTGGCGAAGTATCTAGAGAAGGCGTTCAAAGAGATATTTTACCAATTGTTGAAGGGTCACAAGTGTCAACTAAATATGGCACAATACAAACCGATCATGTTTTATTTATTGCTTCTGGTGCTTTCCATGTGTCAAAACCAAGTGACTTAATTCCTGAATTACAAGGACGTTTTCCAATCCGAGTAGAACTAGATGACTTAACAAAAGAAGATTTTGTTAAGATTTTGACAGAACCCAATAATGCTTTAGTTAAACAATATATTGCAATGATTGCTACTGATAATATTGATGTAATTTTTACTTTTGAAGCGATAGAAAGATTAGCCGATATTGCTTATCGTGTAAACCATGAAACAGAGAACATTGGCGCTCGACGTTTACACACAATTTTAGAAAAACTATTAGAAGATTTACTGTTTGAAGCTCCTGATATGCAAATGGGCGAAATTACTATTACAAAAAACTATGTAGATGAAAAAATTGCCCATATTGTTGAAGACAAAGACTTAAGTAGATATATATTATAATAGTTACGTGGAGGAATAACACATGAGTGGATTGCTTCAAAAGATGCGTATGATTAATAATATGCTCCAAAAAAAAGGTGGCGTAGTAAATACTGAGATAGCTAAAGAAGGTCAGTTGCTTTTTAATGATATGGCAAGTATTTTAGCCGACATTTTAAATGTAAATGCTTATTTAATCGATGAATCAGGAACTCTATTAGGTTTTAGCGAAAAGCATAAAATTAATAATGAGCGTGTAAAAGAAATGCTAAAAGCTGAAAAATTCCCTTTTGGCTATTCTAACAGTATGCTCGAGATCACTGAGACACGTGCAAATATTGGGATAGAGAGTGATTATACAATCTTCCCAATTGAAACACGAGATATGTTTACAAATGGCCTAACGACGGTCATCCCAATCTACGCAGCAGGTGAAAGATTGGGGACTTTAATCTTAGCGCGCCTTTTCCCAAAATTTGATGATAACGACTTAATTTTAGGAGAACATGCTTCTACGGTAGTTGGTATTGAAATCTTATATAAAAAATCTACTCAAATAGAAGATGAAGCTAGAAATAGTGCAATGGTTCAAATCGCTCTTAAGACATTGTCTTATAGTGAAATGAAAGCTGTAAAAGCTATTTTTGAAGAACTGGATGGCACAGAAGGTCGTTTAACTACGTCCACCATCGCTGATAAAATTGGTATTACACGTTCAGTTATTGTAAATGCATTGAGAAAATTGGAGTCTGGTGGTATTATCGAGTCTAAATCCCTCGGGATGAAAGGAACTTATATTCGTATCCACAACAAAAAATTTATAAGTGCTTTAGAAAAAGAAACGTTTTATTAAGACACTTAAGATGAAAAGGGAGTTGGTAACTGTGATTAAATTAGAAAACCACTATATAACTGTTACAATTAATGAAAAAGGTGCAGAACAAACGAGTTTGAAAAATAAACAAACCGGTGTTGAATATATATGGCAAGGAGAGGCATCTGTTTGGGGGAGGCATGCTCCTGTTTTATTTCCTTTTGTTGGACGTTTAAAAGACAATCAGTATCAATACGAAGATAAAACGTACAGTATGCCACAACATGGTTTTGCTAGAGATCGAGTGTTTGACGTTACAAAACAAAGTGAAACAGAAGTAACGCTATCTCTTTTTTCAGATAAAGAGTCTAAAGACGTTTACCCTTTTGATTTCCGCTTGAGTATTACCTATCAGTTAAACGAACAATCGGTTAACGTAAGTTATCAAGTTGAAAATGTTAATCAGAATCAACCTATGTATTTTTCAATCGGCGGACATCCTGGTTTTAATGTGCCCTTAACTGAGGATACCACTTTCGAGGACTATTACTTAAGTTTTTCTCCAAAACGTTCAAGAACGATTATTCCTTTAAAAGGAGCTTATATCGATTTCGAGAATCGTACTTTAGGACAGACAAATACAGATATAGCTCTAAGATGGACCCTTTTTGATGATGATGCTCTTATTTATGAAACTAAAAATAAAAATATTTTTTCTATTCTTTCGGATAAAACAAAACGTGGCATTTCTTTTCGTTTTGAAGGATTCCCATACGTAGGTATCTGGTCACCTGCAAAGTTAAAGGCACCTCTCGTTTGCATAGAGCCCTGGTATGGGATAGCAGATACAGCTGATGCAAGTGGCCTATTAGAAGAGAAGTTAGGGATCCAACAGCTAAAAGCTGGCGAAGTGTTTGATTGTGATTACACAATTACTATTCACTAAAGTAATAAAAGCCTGACAGATTATACCTGTCAGGCTTTTATTTCCTGTTTTATATTATTGCTGATGATTCTTTTTGTTTTTTGTATACCCGTATCCAAAAGGAACTTTACTTTCTGTACCAAGTCGAATTCTTTTTATGTTCTCTTTATGCCGGTAAATAATAAAAATGGCTAATATACTTGCTATGATTGTCAATATCCAGTCATTTGTTATCAGGCTAGAAGGGGCAATAATTAGTGAACCAAGGATACTTGAAAAACTAACCATCCTTGAGAAATATAAAATAACTAAAAATAACGAAACACAAAAAACGAAAAATGGTGGATTATATGCTAATAAGACACCCGCACTAGTGGCAACTGCTTTCCCACCTTTAAATTGAGCGAAAAGTGGAAATGTATGCCCGACTACTGCTCCAAGTCCAACGACCATAGGATTTAAATCAGAATTTAAAAGATAAGGGAGACTACCCGCAGCTGTTCCTTTTAACACATCGGCTAACAAGACGGTGACTCCAGCTTTAAAGCCTAAAACGCGAAAAGTATTTGTCGTTCCTGAATTACCACTTCCAAACTCTCGGATATCTTTTTTATATACTTTTTTACCTAGCCATACTCCAGATGGAATTGAACCGAGTAAATAGGCTACCATAAACATCAAAATAATTTTTACCATCTTATTCACTCCTAACTCAGCAAATTATTTGCCAATACGCTATATTTTACCATTTATTTTATTCTAAGGCTAGTGAAATTAAAACTGAAGATGTGCTGAAAACAAGATAAAAGTAAGTTAAACAGGACCTGAAAAAACAGTTACATAGAATTTTTGCTTGCTTTTCAATAACGGAACTAGTTTAATAAGAAGGCAGAGTGTATTTTTAAAATAACCGAACGTACTTTCGTTTTTTTAAAAGAATTAACGATTTTTACTTTTCAATCACATATAGTTAGAGTATTATTGAATAGATACTTAAAGAATCAAACGGATGAATACGAAGTGATGTACTAACTTAATGACCAAGAATAGATAGGATTAAGTTAAAGTGGTTTTTAAGTTTGACACTAAGTATCACGTAATAAGGATTTAAGGAGTTTTTTGAATGCCCAAAAAGATAAAAACAGCATATGACGATACGTCCATCCAAGTTCTAGAAGGACTAGAAGCTGTCCGTAAAAGACCTGGTATGTATATTGGTTCGACTGACACAAGAGGATTACACCATTTAGTGTACGAAATCGTTGATAATTCTGTGGATGAAGCTTTATCAGGCTATGGAAATGAAATTGTTGTTACCTTGCATAAAGACGATAGTGTTAGTGTGAAAGATAATGGTCGTGGAATGCCAACCGGAATGCATTCTTCAGGAATCCCTACTGTACAAGTCATATTCACCATTTTGCACGCTGGTGGTAAGTTTGGTCAAGAAGGCGGATATAAAACATCAGGTGGTCTTCACGGCGTAGGAGCAAGTGTTGTTAATGCACTATCCGAATGGCTGACAGTCAACATTGTTCGTGATGGTGTAGAATATCAACAAAAATTTATCAATGGTGGAAAACCATCTGGAATGTTAACAAATAAAAAAAGTAGTCGTCAAAAAAATGGAACAACCGTTCATTTCAAACCAGATACAAGCATTTTTTCAACCATCAAATACTCGTACGATCTGTTATCAGAACGATTAAGAGAATCTGCTTTTTTATTAAAAAACTTGCGCATTGAATTGATTGATGAAAGAAGCAATCAATCTGAAGTTTTTCATTATGAAGAAGGAATAAAAGAATTTGTTGCTTATTTAAATGAAGACAAAGATACACTGACTCCGATTGCTTATTTTTCTGGAGAAAACAATCAAATTGAAGTAGAATTTTCTTTCCAATATAATGATGGGTACTCCGAGAATATCTTGTCTTTCGTTAATAATGTCAGGACTAAAGACGGCGGAACACATGAATCTAGTATGAAGACAGCTTTGACGAAAACTTTTAACGAATATGCCAGAAAAGTTAATTTATTAAAAGAAAAGGAAAAAAATCTTGAAGGAAGTGACTTCAGAGAAGGACTTTCTGCAATTATTTCTGTACGAATACCTGAAGATATGTTGCAATTTGAAGGACAAACTAAAAGTAAGCTTGGATCAGCACAAGCACGAGGAGCTGTCGAAGCGGTTATAAGTGAACAGTTAAGCTTTTACTTAGTAGAAAATGGCGAAAATAGCCAACAGCTTATTCGTAAAGCTCTTGCTGCCAGAGAAGCAAGAACTGCTGCCAGAAAAGCACGTGAGGAAAGTCGTAATGGGAAAAAACGCAAAAAAAATGATTCCTTATTATCCGGTAAGCTAACGCCCGCTCAAAGTAAAAATGCCAAGCGAAATGAATTATTTTTAGTCGAGGGAGATTCAGCGGGAGGTTCCGCTAAACAAGGGAGAGATCGTAAATTTCAAGCTATCTTACCTTTACGTGGAAAAGTAATCAATACTGAAAAAGCAAAGTTACAAGATATTATGAAAAATGAAGAAATTAATACAATGATTTATACTATTGGTGCAGGTGTGGGTCCGGAGTTTGATATAGAGGCTTGTAATTACGATAAAATCATCATTATGACCGATGCGGATACAGATGGCGCTCACATACAGGTTCTACTACTGACATTTTTCTACCGATATATGAAACCTTTGTTTGAGGCCGGAAAAATATATTTAGCCATGCCTCCTCTTTATAAGCTATCAAAAGGAATAGGTAAAAAAGAAAAGATTGCTTATGCATGGACAGATGATGAACTTGTTGGGATAACAGAAACTTTCGGGAAACAATATATCTTACAACGCTACAAAGGACTAGGTGAGATGAATGCTGACCAACTATGGGAAACTACTATGGATCCAGATACAAGAACGCTTATACGTGTGAGAATCGACGATGCTGCGCAAGCAGAGCGACGCGTATCTGTTTTAATGGGCGATAAAGTTGAACCTCGTCGTAAATGGATTGAATCTCATGTAGAATTCTCTCTTGAAGAGGGCAGCAGTATCCTGGATAATGAACAACTTATGGAGACATCGGAATTAGAAAACGAAGGAAGTGCTATAGATGGAAAGTAGATCGGATGTTCAAGAATTGACTCTTGAAGAAGTGATGGGAGATCGATTTGGTCGATATTCAAAGTATATTATCCAAGAACGTGCACTGCCTGACATTCGTGATGGCTTAAAACCTGTTCAACGTCGGATATTATATGCAATGAATGTAGAAGGAAACACGTCAGAAAAAGGATTTCGAAAATCTGCCAAAACGGTGGGGAATGTGATTGGTAATTATCATCCTCACGGCGATAGTAGTGTGTACGAAGCGATGGTACGATTAAGTCAGAACTGGAAACAACGAGAAGAACTAGTTGAAATGCATGGGAATAACGGAAGTATGGACGGCGATCCTCCTGCAGCAATGCGTTACACAGAAGCTCGCTTGTCTAAAATTTCTTCAGAATTATTAAAAGATATAGACAAAGAAACGGTTGATTTCGTCTTGAATTTTGATGATACGGATGAGGAACCGACTGTTTTACCCGTTAGGTATCCTAATTTACTGGTTAATGGAGCAACAGGTATCTCAGCAGGTTATGCAACCGATATTCCTTCACATAATTTAAGTGAAGTTATTGATGCAACGGTCTATTTGGTTGATCACCCTAAAGCAACAGCTGTCGATTTGATGACCTATCTAAAAGGTCCTGATTTTCCAACAGGTGGTATTTTACAAGGAGTAGATGGCATAAAAAAAGCCTATGAAACGGGCAAAGGAAAAGTGATTCTTCGGTCGAAAACACACATAGAAGAGTTAAGAGGCGGCAAACAACAAATCGTTATTAGTGAAATTCCATATGATGTTAATAAAGCTGTGCTTGTTCGGAAAATGGATGAAATTCGTCTGTACAAAAAAATTGACGGTATTGCAGAAGTTCGTGATGAGTCAGATAGAACAGGGTTGCAAATTGTTGTAGAACTAAAAAAAGATGTTAATGCGCAGGGCATATTGACCTACTTATTAAAAAGTACCGATTTACAAGTTTCGTATAACTTTAATATGGTAGCTATTGATAAAAAGAGACCACAACAAGTGGGAATCGTTAGAATGATAGAAGCTTATCTTGAACATCAAAATGAAGTAATTGTTCGACGAACTCAGTTTAATCTTAGAAAAGCAGAAACTAGGGCACATATCGTTGTCGGTCTGATTAAAGCACTTTCTATATTAGACGAAGTTATTACAGCTATTCGTGCTAGTAAAGATAAGAAGAATGCAAAAGATAATCTTATCGAACAGTTTAAGTTTACCGAAGAACAAGCAGAAGCGATTGTGTCTTTACAATTGTATCGTTTAACCAATACGGATATCACTGCTTTGGAAAGTGAAGCTGAAGCATTAGAAAAGGATATTGCATCCTTTAAAAAAATTCTTACTAGTTCTGTTGAAATGAAACGTGTAATGAAAAAAGAACTTTCTGAAATCAAGAAAAAATATGCTAGTCCCCGTCGTACAGTCATTGAAAATGAAATCGAAGAATTAAAAATCGAAACAGAAGTTTTGGTCACACAAGAAGAAGTGATGGTTTCGGTAACTAAAGAAGGTTATATCAAGCGGACTAGTTTGCGTTCATATGGAGCTTCAAAACCTGAAGAAATCGGTGTTAGAGAAGGAGATTACCCTATTTTTGTAGAGCAGTTGAACACATTAAATCATTTGCTCTTGTTCACAACTAAAGGAAACATTATATATCGTCCAGTCCATGAAATAGCAGAATTCAGATGGAAAGATATTGGAGAACATCTTTCTCAAAATATTGCGCTCGGCCAAGAAGAGACGATTCTGAAAGTTTTCGGCTTAAAAATATTGGATTCTTCAGCAACCTTTACTATTATTAGTAAAGAAGGATTTATTAAACAATCGAATGTAGATAGTCTTTTTGGTCGCAGTTACCTTACAAAGTCATTTATAGTGATGAAATTGAAAACAGAAACAGATAGAGTTGAAAATGTAATCTTCACAGAAATTCAAAAAGATAAAGATGTTTTCCTTATTACTCGAAGAGGATTTGGCTTAAGGTATCCTTTAGCTGAAGTGCCGATAGTAGGAGCAAAAGCAGGTGGGGTTAAATCAATTAACCTGAAAAAAGATGACTATGTAGTTAACGGCATAGTTTTTGATGCAACGGCTTCAAAAACCGAAGTATTAATTCTTACCCAAAGAGGTTCCGTTAAAAAAATGAATATCAATGATTTTGATACTCTAGGAAGAGCAAAACGTGGTTTATTAGTACTAAGAGAATTAAAAAGTAATCCACACAGAGTAGCGTTTTTATTATGTGGTAGTAAAGGTCAAGAATATACTGTACTGACAGAAAAAGATAAAGCAATCCATTTATCAAGTTCTACTTACCAGATAAGTGATCGTTACTCTAATGGTTCATTTATTTTAGATGAAGTAAATGACGGAATCCCTTTAGACGTTCAAAAAGATATTTTTTATGCATTAAAAAAAGAGTAGTTAAAAAGATGAACAGATAAAACTGTTCATCTTTTTTTCTGTACTACAAGACTTGAATTAAAATAAGCATGTGTTAGTACAGTCGTGGGAATAGCGCTTTATTCAATTTTTTTCTTTTACATGTGAATTGATAATCATTCTCAGTTAGATGTAATGATTAAATTAAATACACCTATATATAAGGGTTTTTAAAATGAATGTGACGAAAAAATGAAATTTATTTTATTTTAGGCTACTAATTAGTTTGTTTTATAATGTTCATGTGTTATACTGAGCAAGAAGAAGCTGTTACAGTCAAACGATAGTTAACTAACAAGGAGGCTCATTAAAAATGGAACAATGGACAAAATTTAAAGGTAGAGTATGGCAAGAAGAAATCGATGTTCGTGACTTTATTCAACAAAACTTTAATCAATATAACGGTACTGATGAATTCTTAGCAAGTCCTACTGAGGCAACCTCAGCACTTTGGGAACAAGTTATGGATTTAAATACACAAGAACGCGATGCAGGCGGAGTATTAGATATGGATACCAAAGTTGTATCAACGATTACTTCTCATGCAGCTGGTTATTTAAACAAAGAATTAGAACAAATCGTAGGTTTCCAAACTGAAAAACCATTCAAACGTGGATTGCAACCATTCGGTGGTATTCGTATGAGTGAACTATCTGCTGAAGCATATGGTTTTGAAATTGATCCAGAAGTTTCACATATCTTCCGTGATTACCGTAAAACCCATAATCAAGGCGTTTTTGATGTTTATACGCCAGAAATTCGTGCTGCCCGTCGTAGCGGTATTATTACAGGTTTACCAGATGCATATGGCCGTGGTCGTATCATTGGTGATTACCGTCGTGTGGCATTATATGGAATAAATCATTTGATTGCAGATAAGAAAAAAGACTTAGCTAACACTGGTTACGGTACAATGAGTGACACCGTTATCAGAGATCGTGAAGAAATCAATGAACAAATTCGTGCATTAGCAGAATTAAAAGAATTAGGAAATATTTATGGATTTGACATCTCACAACCTGCCAGTAACGCAACAGAAGCATTCCAATGGTTATATCTTGGTTATTTAGCAGCAGTGAAAGAGCAAAATGGAGCAGCGATGTCTTTAGGTCGTACTTCAACATTCTTGGATATTTATATAGAAAGAGATTTAGCAGCTGGAACATTAACAGAAGAACAAGCACAAGAAATTGTTGATCACTTTGTTATGAAACTTCGTTTAGTTAAATTCTCTCGTACACCTGAGTACAATGATCTATTTTCTGGAGACCCAACATGGGTAACAGAGGCCATTGGTGGTATGGGTGAAGATGGACGTCATTTAGTAACAAAAAGTAGTTACCGTTTCTTACACACATTATCAAATCTAGGACCTGCTCCAGAACCAAACTTAACTGTATTATGGTCAACTCGTTTACCTGAAAACTTCAAAAAGTTTTGTGCTAAAGCATCTATAGAGTCTAGTGCAATCCAATATGAAAATGACGATGTTATGCGTCTTGAATGGGGCGATGACTACGGAATAGCTTGTTGTGTATCAGCAATGCGCATCGGTAAACAAATGCAATTCTTTGGTGCTCGCGCTAACTTAGCAAAAACATTGTTATATGCTATTAATGGTGGAGTAGATGAAAAATCTAAAGTGCAAGTTGGACCTAAATATCAACCAATCACTTCAGAATATTTAGAGTACGATGAAGTAATGGACAAATACGATACGATGATGGAATGGATTTCTGGGTTATATTTAAACACGTTGAATATTATCCACTTTATGCATGATAAGTATTCTTATGAAAAACTTGAAATGTCATTACACGACACTGATGTAATGCGGACAATGGCTACAGGAATTGCTGGATTCTCAGTTGTAATTGACTCTTTATCAGCAATTAAATATGCTAAAGTTAAAACAATTAGAGATGAATCTGGTTTAGTTATCGATTACGAAATTGAAGGAGACTATCCTAAATTCGGAAACAATGATGATCGTGCTGATGAAATTGGTATCTGGTTATTGAAAACATTTATGTCAAAAGTGAAAAAACATCCAACTTATCGCGAATCAAAACATACGACATCTATTCTTACAATTACATCAAATGTAGTTTATGGTAAGAAAACAGGTAATACTCCCGATGGTCGTCGTGCAGGTGCACCATTTGCTCCAGGAGCAAATCCTATGCATGGTAGAGATACACATGGAGCGTTAGCAAGTTTGAATTCAGTTGCTAAAATTCCATACAAATATTCGTTAGATGGAATTTCAAATACATTTTCTATTATTCCAAAAGCTTTAGGAAAAGAGAATGACGTTCAACAATCTAATTTAGCTAGCATGTTAGATGGATATGTTAAAAAAGGTGGACACCACTTAAACGTAAATGTCTTTAATCGTGAAACATTATTAGATGCTATGGATCATCCAGAAAACTACCCACAACTTACGATTCGTGTATCAGGTTACGCAGTTAACTTTATTAAATTAACTCGTGAACAACAAATGGATGTTATTAATCGTACTATGCATGAAAGCATGTAATTAATAGATTGATGATTTAGAATTTAAAGATAAAGGAGCTAACTATCATGTCTGATTCAGCTATCGGCTATGTTCATTCAACTGAAAGTTTTGGTTCAGTTGATGGTCCAGGAATTCGTTTCATTGCATTTATGCAAGGGTGTCGTATGAGGTGTGAATTCTGCCATAATCCAGATACATGGAATATGGGCGGCGGAACACCTTATACCGCAGATGAGTTATTGGGAGAAGCATTAGCTTACCGTGAATACTGGGGAGAAGAAGGAGGAATCACAATAAGTGGTGGAGAACCTCTTTTGCATATTGATTTTTTAATAGAATTATTCAAAAAAGCAAAGGCTGAGGGTGTGCACACAACATTAGATACTTGTGGCCAACCATTCACTTATGACGAACCTTTCTTTAGCCGTTTTGAAGAATTAATGAGTTATACAGATTTATTATTATTTGATGTGAAACAGATTGATGATGAAAAGCATAAAAAATTAACAATGATGTCAAATAAGAATATTTTAGATATGGCTCGTTATTTATCAGATATTGGCAAACCAGTCTGGATTAGACATGTTTTAGTTCCAGAACGATCTGACTTTGATGAAGATTTGATAAGATTAAACGATTTTATCGAATCGTTAGATAATGTTATAAAGGTTGAAATTTTACCTTATCATAAGTTAGGTATTTATAAGTATGAAGCATTAAAAATACCTTATAAACTAGATGGTATTGAACCACCTACTGCAGAGCGTGTAGAAAATGCAAAACGATTATTAAATATAGACCGATATAAACAGTCTATATTATTATAATTTACGTTTATTTTAAAACTTTACAAAAAAAGAGTAACTTCTAGTTGCTCTTTTTTTATTTGTTTATTACACTACCACTATAAACTAATCTTTGAAAAGAATGAGGTGGAAGAATGATAAAAGATAAAAATCTAATGTTTTATTCAAAAGCATTAGATTATTTCCTGCAAATTGTAGAAACAAGGAACTATACCAAAGCTGCTACTATTTTAGGAATCTCTCAACCAGCTCTAACGCAACAAATAAAAAAAATTGAAAAAAAGGTGGGGGCGCCTTTATTTTATTCAAGTGGAAGAAAACTGTATCTAACCGATGTTGGTCATTTAATGTTGCAAATGGCACACTCTATCAATACGATTTTAAACAATACCGCTGATACAATCCAGACAACAATTAACTCAAATAAAGGTGAGATAAAAATCGGTTTATTATCATCGATAGAAGATAAAATATTTACTCAGTTTATTAATGCGTATTATAAAGATAATCCAAATATAAAAGTAACATTATATATGTTAACGCGAGATAATATTTGGAATAAGTTAGAAAACAATCAAATTGATCTTGCAATCATGTATTTACCAGATTATAAAATAAAAAATTGGGACCCTTATATTAGTAAGAAAATAATTGATGAAGAATTAATGTTTCTGCCCCATAAAGCAGAAATGATTAATCAGGATTCTATAAAGCTTATTCAGACGATTAATCAAAAATGGGCCGTTTATCCAGATACATATTATATTAATGATTTATTACGTGAAGAATTTAAAAATCAATTAACGAATTGGCCGTCTATTTCCGCTTATTTAACGACTCCAGAACAACTGTATCGTTTCAGCAAAACAACTAAAAGCTATACAGCATTACCTCGTTCTTTTGTTGAAGCTCAAAAAGAAGAAAAAGAAATAAAAGCAATGAGCTTTGATCCTAAAATTTCATTTCAGCTCTCTTTTGTTTATCGAAATGATAAAGAACAAGTGCCACGAATTAACAAATTTTTAACTAATTTCACTGCATTTTTAAAAGAAGAAACTTATTATAGTAGACTAAAAACATAATTTAGTGAATAATAGAGATATAATTAAGATAATAAAGGAGAGTTTTAATCATGAATAAAGTTTTAATTTTCGGTCATAAAAATCCAGATACAGATGCTATTGCATCTGCCATTTCATTTGCCTATTTACAAAATGAATTAGGAGTAGAATCAGAAGCAGTTGCCCTAGGTGAAGTTACTGAAGAAACACAATATGCTTTGAATCATTTTAACTTTAAAGCACCACGAGTCATACAAACAGCAGCAAACGAAACAAATCAAGTTATGTTGGTGGATCACAACGAATTTCAGCAAAGTGTTTCAGATATAGATAAAGTGGAAGTACTGGCTGTAGTAGATCACCATAGAATTGCAAACTTTGAAACAACTCATCCATTGTATTACCGTGCTGAACCTGTTGGATGTACAAATACTATTATTTTGAAATTGTTTAAAGAGAATGACATTGCTATTCCAAAAGAATTAGCAGGATTAATGTTATCAGCTATTATTTCAGATAGCCTGTTGTTTAAATCACCAACTTGTACTAATGAGGATGTAAAAGCAGCTAAAGAATTAGCTAAACTAGCAGAAACAGATACCGATGCCTATGGTTTAGAAATGCTTAAAGCAGGTACAAATCTTAGTCATAAATCTGCAACTGAATTACTTGATATGGATGCAAAAAGTTTTCCGATGGGTGACAAAAATGTTCGTGTAGCTCAAGTAAATGTAGTAGATGTGAATGATGTGTTTTCTAAACAAGTAGAAATAGAAAAGACAATGTTAGAATTAAGCCTAGTAAATCAGTATGACTTATTTATCTTAGTTGTAACAAACATATTAGATAGTGATTCAGTCATATTAGCAATGGGTGATCCAATTGCAGCGGTTGAAGAAGCATTCAAGATAAAGTTAGAAAACAATAGAGCTATTTTAAAAGGTGTTGTTTCAAGAAAGAAACAAATTGTCCCACAATTAACAGAAGTATTGACTAAATAGATAAAAGTTTAAACTAGAACAAACTATAAGAGGTTTGTTTTAGTTTATTTTGTTTAAAGTGAATTTTAAGAACAGCTATAGACATAGACCAACGAATTAAACTGGAATGAGCTTAAAACATACTAGAAAAACAGTATAAATTGATTGAATGGTATTTTTTAATAAAGTTAACTACTCCGTATAATATATATTATGTAAACTAGATAAAATTTGTAAATGATCCTCTGCTATCTACAGGATCTATTTTAGCCATTCTCTCTTATAGCGAATTATGATATAAAAATGCAAAAAATATTTTTATTCTATTTTATTTTTAAAGTTAACACTTCGTACGTTTTTATATCTGTTTATTTTGTCTATTATTCTATTTTATTATTACTTTAGCAGTATTTATAACCGAACGGAATTTATAAACGAATAAAATAAATTAGTTAAAATATAATTAGTAATTATATAAAAATTCAAATGGTTTAAACAAGTTGCTATAAAGTTGTTAAAATAAAAAATTATACGCAATTTATCATTTAGACTAAATTGCGTATAATTTAAGTTTGGATTTTCAAACTATTTTGTTGATCTATAAGATTTATACAACTAACTAGTTAAAATTTGCTATAATGATTCTCAAATAAACGGATTTAACTTAATATAATGGACTATATATTGATTTTACACGTATTTAACTAGATTTAACATGACTTATATTGATTTTAAATCGATTTAAAATGACATTTTAATACAAAAAATCAGTAAAAACAAGGTGTTTCACGTCTGTTTTGCTCTGCCCCGCCCTTCTTTTTGAAAGAATCAACGAAAGATCGAGGCCCTAGAATGAAATTCGAAATAAGTTGTCTTAATTTTCTCCATTTATTTCCAAAATTGCCATTTACTTTTTTTCTCTTCAAAATTTTCATGAAGTGGTTTCTTTGATTTTTTTAAACGATTTTCAAATTTTTCTTTCATAAGTTTTTCAATATTTTTTAAATCTGGATATTTTCCATCTTTTTCACCTTTTGCAATAACTGTTAGGACCTCTATATAGCTCAATGCTAAAGCTGTAGTCATAATAGATGCAGTAGCTCCACTGATTACTCCTCCGACAATTGTTCCTACACCTGGGATGAATTTAATAACATTGGAAACAATGTACCTGCCGGCGTAAGTAGCTCCTCCAGTTCCTCCAACTGCAGCTAGCATACTTGTGATCGTTGCTTTATCCATTGATATACCAAAAATTGCTGTAATATGAGCTAGCAAAGTTAGTTGCATTGGAACTAACACTGAAGCATCTGAGAAAGGAATTGGCATAAAGCCTACTCCGAACGAGGTAGCTATATATTTAGAGGCCCAACTTCGTGCAGATTTTGCTTTCCGTTCAATATCTACTTGTTGGGCGTTATTAAAAGCTCTTTTTTGTTCCTCTGGAATGATTTGAAAGCTCATTTCGATAAGTTTTTTCAATCCGAATGGCGTGATTGAAACCTCATTTGAAATAACAAATTCTTGTGCCATGACATTTACTACTCCATAAATAGGTAAGTTTAAATTTTCAATATACTTCTTAAATTCTTTTGCCTGATTTCCAATGGATTGTGTTAAAACAACCACAACCGGAATTTTAGTGCTTAATTTTTTAATTAAGTCTAATTCTAAGGGTTCTATTCTTGAAGAGTTGGCATTCACACAATAATAAACTAAATGAATCTCTTCATCAGAAGTAGAAGTTGTTTTTTTACCTTCTGATATCGTATCAAAAATTTCTTTTAATACCTCTTGTTGTGCTTCATTATTTAGTTCTAAACCTCGTGTATCGTATAAGACAACTGGTACGCCATCTTTTGTTATCCTTCTTAAGTGTTTAGTAATAGGACGACCAATCCCGGTTTCAGCTAGATTTTCACGAAAAACGCTATTAATTAGCGTACTTTTCCCAACGCCAGTTTTACCAATTAATAAAATACTGATGGGTTTTATGTTCTTTAGTTCGTTTTCTGTTTTATTCATAATATCATCTACAATATTAAAATTCTTAGCCATTTTTTTCATAATACCCTCCTAAATCTGATGTATAAAGCAGCTGTTTAATTCTTTTTTCAAATTAATTTGCTTGTAGTAGCTCAAATCAGATCTTTAAATGTATCGCCATTTTCTGAATATTCAGATTTAAATCCTCTGTCAAACCCGATACATCCTTTGTTCAGAAGTTCCATCCGTAAAGTTAACTGATACAATATACCCTTGTGCTTACTGTTGAAGACGCCTATCTCCACCGGCTCCAGCAGCGTGTATTGTTTCTTGGTAATCCCCCTCTTCTAAGTAAGCAATTCCTTGAGCTTGGTGAGCACAAAATCCTGCCAAAGAATCCACTTGAAGTCGAATTTAACTTGCTATTTATTGCATTCCGTTTCGCTTAACTGGTTTCGAATAGTGCTTAACTGGTTTGAAAAACCTCATTGAGTTTGTACCTGATAAACAACTTCGTGAGCCAAAACAGATGCCTTTATAAAATCACTAGCTGCATTAAATGGTTAGCTTAATTTATTATAAAAACTTAAATCAATAAAAGGTTTGAATCTCCTGGACAATAAAAAGATCCTGTTAAATCTCCTTACTGTTCCATAAGCTGATTGAACTGACCCAGTGAAAAAGTACCAATGTTGATTCTTCACATTGGTAACTATAATCTTGAAAATCATATTAGTAGAATAACAATACTATCTACCCCACCGCTAATTAACGTCTTCCCTTCTACACTACTTCCTCTACGGTCTTATATCTTTGCAACGCATAGATGTCATCGTCCTAAATTAAATTTTTATCTATTAAATTAAAACTATCATATCATTTTTTATATTAAGACAATAAACGATAAGATGCTTTTAATGAATATTTGTAAAATTATTGGGTGATTTAGTCATGAATCACTCAGAAAAGTAAAATTTTTTAAATGACATCAAAAAACCTCAGAAATAGATAACCTGAGGTCGTTCCTTAAAAAACAAATTTTATTGTTGGTCATTTACTTTTAGTTGTTCTACTTTATTAGGCTGCCATCCTTTAGTGTCAATCCAACTTAAAAAGACACGATAAGTTTTTGTTTGCTGAGTGTCAGAAATTGTAGCAACTACTTTTTGATCTCCGTTATTTTCTACACGCCATTCGATCATATCTGCTACAGAAAGACCAGTAGCAGTTGCACTTGCTTGTTTTATCTCTATTCTATCTTGTGAGCCATCATTATAATCCGTTGTATGTGTGCCTTCTTGTTTTGTTTCTACCGGTTCCCAATTCCCAGTAACAGCTGATGTAACATTATCATCTGAAGGATCTGTTTTTTCAGTTTTTATCTTTTCTTTATCTTCTTTATCTTCTTTATCTTTTTCGCTATTTTTCACTTCGTCGCTTTCTTTTTCTACTTTATTAGATGAAGAAATAGACGAAGACTCTTTCTCAACTGACTCTTCTTTCACTGGTAAAGAGGTACTCTCTATATCACTTGAAAAAGTTTCCATAGATTCATTTGAAGCCTTGTCTTCACCACCACCAAGTACCCACACACCAAAGATAAGCAGCATAAGGACCATTGTAACAGAAATAATCAAGATCACGACTCTCGAAATAGTACGGTTTTTCCCGTTTTTATTAGAGCGCGTTGGTTTATTAGCATTTTTCATAAAAGTACCTTCCCTTTCTATATCTACTTATAAGAATAGCATAGTTTTCATTGAAATGGCTATTGGTAATAGGTTACAATTGTATGCCTCTATTATTACACTTTATTTCTTTATTTCATTATCATTTTTTATTAGATAGTAAAAAATAAATACTTTTTCAACTTAGTACGTTATACTAAATATGCAACAAAATTAAGAATTCAATGAATGGAGTGGTAAAATGACAAAAAAAATTCGTATCGGTTTAGTAGGCTATGGGAATATAGGAAAAGGCGTAGAATTAGCGCTGGCTGGATTTCCTGATATGGAAGGGATTGCCGTATTTACCAGACGTAACCCTGAAGAGTTAGATTCTAAATTTAAAGCTGTCAGTTTAGACAATATTCTGGACTACAAAGATCAAATCGATGTATTAATTTTATGTGGAGGATCAGCAACAGATTTACCTGAACAAGGTCCCGCTTTAGCAAAAGATTTTTCAACAATTGATAGTTATGATAACCATAACAATATACCACACTATTTTGAAAATATGGATACGTCAGCTAAAACTGCTAACCAAGTTAGCATCATTTCAGTTGGATGGGATCCTGGCTTATTCTCAATCAACCGTGCTATTTTAGAGTCTATATTACCTAGTGGAGAAACCTATACATTTTGGGGAAAAGGATTGAGTCAAGGACACTCAGATGCTATTCGTCAAATTAGTGGTGTGAAATATGGTGTTCAATATACTATTCCGATTGAAAAATCATTAGAAGAAGTTCGAAGTGGTAATAATCCTGAACTTTCTACTCGTGAAAAACATGAGCGCGTCTGTTATGTTGTAATTGAAGAACAGGCAGATCAAAAATTAATTGAAACAACGATTAAAACAATGCCAGACTATTTTGAACCATATCATACGACTGTTCATTTTATTGATGAAGAAACATTTAAAAAAGATCATAAAAAAATGCCACATGGTGGGTTCGTTATACGAACAGCTATTTCAGGTAATGATAATAAACAAAAAGCGGAATTCCAACTTGAATTAGAAAGTAATGCTGAATTCACCTCTTCTATTTTAGTTGCTTATGCACGTGCTGCTTATAAATTTAAAAAAGATGGGAAAACAGGTGCTTTCAGTGTACTAGACGTTCCACCAGCTTATTTATCAGCTAAAAGTTCTGCACAACTTAGAAAAGAATTACTTTAAAACAGATTAAATAAAAAAATGACACTATTTTCTTTTTTATAGAAAATAGCGTCATTTTTTTATTTAATTTGATTTGAAACGTTTTAAAGGTCTAGCGACAATTGGGGCAATAATTCCTGCAGCGACTGCTTCAGCAATCCCATTAGTTAATACAATCGCTCCCAAAGCCTTAGCTAGACTAGAAACATCGACATTCAAAGCCATTGCGTAATCATCTTTATAAAAAATATAAATGAAAAATAGAACCAATATCGTATTAGTTAAAGAAGCTAAAATAGAAGAGATAATCATCCCAATCGATTCTTTCCCATTTTTCTTTTTGATAAGATGAAAAACATAACCAGCAACAAAACCGACAAGAATACGAGGAACAATAGAAATAATTGGGTTCGTAAACAACAATAAATCTAACGGGGAGGCCGGCGCAATAAATGCCTTAATTAAGCGACTAACTCCCCAAACGCCTCCGATAATCATGCCGTCTTTTGTTCCCAATGTCAATGCTGCAATAATAACAGTGATATGTATAATTGTTGGATTTAATGGTGGGATTGGAATATATCCTAAAAGTGGAACAAAGTTTTGTACTAAAATGATAGCTGATAAAATCCCTAGAATAGATATACGATAAGCCTTTCTATTTCTTTGATACATTTATACCCCTACTTCCTATATAAAAAATTATAAAAACAACTCATTTAATTAGTATAATACAACATTTTAAAAAGAATAGCATTAGAAAAAAGCAGAATTTATTATAATTTTAAGAAAATAGTGTAAGTTGTCCTATAGGGAAAGGCAAAGAATCTGTTGAATGTCCAATTTCTTTTGTTTTAATAACAGAAAAGTTGTATTTCTTTGCAAAATACAAAAGCAGCTCTATTAATTCACTTTCTTGGTTTTCACTTTCGATAGTAGTAAATTGGCCTAATAAAATAGCCTGACACGATTGCATGATTCCGGTTTGTTCTAGTTGGTTTAAATAACAGGATATTTGCTCTATTTTCCCTCCTCTAGCTTCTAATAATAAAGTGAAATTAGAGCATGTAGGCCAATAAGGAGTTCCTGCAAGTTTTAACATACAACGAATATTTCCACCTATCACAATACTATTAACCATTTTAGGTTCTGTTAACCACGTGTAATTTAAGTCTTCCAATGTCAAATTATCCATAAAAAAATGTTGAAAAGTATTTTTTTGTTTTATATCTTTTAATAGATTTGACAATTGATAATTATACCCGATTGAGCCCGTCTGTGTGAAAACAGCGTTTAGTACAACCGTCAAGTCACTATAACCAACAAATGGTTTATTAGCTGCTTCAATAGCCGTGTAATCAAGATGTGTCAAAATACTATTAGCTGAATCACCACCGGATAAATCAAATATCATTTTTATGGAAAAATCATTATAGAAGGTCATTAAAGCTTGAGCTCTTTCCATAGGTGTGCCGCTAAATACAGTTTTGTTTTTTTGAAAGATTGTTGGGGCTAAGATAGGTTGTAAGTGGAAATAATCTTTTAAAAGTTGGACCAGTTTTGTTATTTCAGGTTCCTCTTCTAATCTCTTTCCGTCAGAACAGCAAATTAAGCCAATTTTATCACCTGCTTTTAACATAAAGTAGATTCTCCTTTTTATGTTTTTATAAAAAAATAAAAAGCCGACGATCAAAAATTTGATTGTCGGCTTTTTTGTACGATTAGTCTTTAGTATTTTCAAAAGCAGCAATATAAAGTTTCATATATTCAGGTAAATCAGGCGGTCTACGACTGGATATGATATGCCCATCTGTAATAGCTGGGACATCATGCCAGATTGCTCCTGCGTTGGTCATGTCGTCTTTGATACCCGGCGTACTCGTGACATTAACTCCGTTTAAGATACCCGCAGAAATTAATACCCAACCAGCATGACATATTTGACCAATTGGTTTCTTTTCTTCGTTAAAATAAGTTATGAAATCAATGACTTCAGGATAACGTCTTAATTTATCCGGAGACCATCCACCAGGCACCAAGATACCATCATAATCTTCTTTTTTTATCTCATTAAAACCAAAGGCAGAAATCGCAGGGACTCCATATTTACCAGTGTATTGTTTATTTGCTTCTTCCCCGACTAAATCAACTACAGCTCCAGCTTCACGCAATCGATAAACTGGATACCATAATTCTAAATCTTCAAAATCGTCACTTACTAATGCAATGATTTTCTTATTTGTTAGACCCATTTTTTGTCACTCCAATTCATTTATTATTATCTTAGTGTACCAATTAGTCTAAAGATTTGTAAATAATTTTGCTTGTATCTAATAAAAATTGACTAGACTCACTATAAATTTTTATTGAAATGAGATAGGAAAATAATTAAAATGAAGGGTTACTAGCTTTTTAATTCATTCGCTAAACGAATTCGTCGATTGACGCGACCTAATAGAACCAACAATAACTTTTTTTCATCATTTGGCCAAGCTTTAAATAAATCAGTCACATAAAATTCAATCTCAAATTGCACAGCATTTATCAGTTGATGGGCCTCTTTTGAAATGCTTAAATATTGAAGACGTTTATCTGTTTTTGATTCTTTAAAAACAAGCCCTTTGTGGACTAAAGAATTAATCTGTCTGCTAAGTGTTGATTTATCTAACGAAAAAATTGCTGTCAATTCTTTTAATGTCAAAGGCTGTTCAACAAGTTGACTCATGATATAAAAAGAGGATGGATTAAGTTGATTCTTTTTTAAAATCTTTGTTTCTATTGTAGCATAGAGTTTTTGGAATTCGTTTAATTGATCAACCAGTTCATGAGCAGATATGTCTATTTCCATAAAATAATCCTCTTTTCTTAACTATGTTGTATAACGAAACTAATCTAGTTTCATTATACAACATATCACAATAAAGCTTTTAAATCAACAAGAAACGTCTTTTTATAAAATAGTTTTGATTTTTTTCCACTTACAAATTTTGGAATTAACTTAATAACATCTCGTCACTTAACAGTTGGCTTTTTGTGCTCTTTTGAAATAAATCTAAAACTTCTTCAACAGTTAAATCCTGTTTGTCTTTACCGGAAAGATCAATAATAACTCGGCCTTTATCTAACATAATTAAACGATTTCCATAATTAAGAGCATCTTGCATATTATGGGTGATCATCAAAGCAGTTAAGTCTTCTTCTTCAATTCTTTTGCGAGTTAGTTCTAAAACAACACTTGCTGTTTTTGGATCTAGTGCTGCTGTATGTTCGTCTAATAACAGTAATTCTGGTCTTTTCATTGTAGCCATCAAAAGAGCAATCGCCTGTCTTTGTCCACCTGAAAGTAATCCCATTTCACTATCTAATCTTTTTTCTAAACCTAAGTCTAATTTTATCAATAAACGTTCAAAATATTCTCGTTCTTTTGATGAACTTCCTCTCCTCATAGTCCTTTTTTGACCACGACGGTAAGCAATCGATAGATTTTCACTGACCGTCATTCTTGGCGCGGTTCCCATCAAAGGATCTTGAAAAACTCTTCCTATCATATTCGCACGTTGCTCTTCTTTTAATTTTTTAATTTCTTCATCATTAATTTTGATTGAGCCCTTATCAATTAGAAAAGTTCCGGCAATGCTATTTAATAAAGTAGATTTCCCAGAACCATTCCCACCAATAATTGTGATAAAATCACCTTTTTTTACAGTTAAATTTAATTGGTTTAAAACGTTATTTTGATTAGGAGTACCTGGGTAAAATGATTTTGAGATATCTTTTAAAATTAAAACGTCATTTTGTGTCATCATTAAAACCTCTCTTTAGTAAAAAAATTTAAATTTAGCTTTTGCCTTAAACTTGGTAAAGCTAAAAATATAGCTAGTATGAAAGCTGATATTAATTTTAAATCGTTTGGTTGCAGTCCGATGAGCAAAACAAACATAATGATGAACCGATAAATAATAGCACCTAGTACCACACAAATTAAGCGATTAACAAACGATAAATTACCAAAGATAACTTCACCAATAATAACGGAAGCTAAACCAATAACGATAGTTCCAATACCCATGCTAATATCTGCATAACCATTGTCTTGAGCGATTAAAGCTCCTGCTCCAGCTACAATACCATTTGAAAGCATCAATCCTAATATTTTAGTTTGGTCAGTAGAAATTCCTAGTGAGCGTGCCATTTTCTCATTATCACCAGTAGCAATAATGGCTTGACCTAATTCAGTTCGGAAGAACAGAAAAAGAAATAGTATCATAAATGTCACTAAAACCAGACCTATAAAAATAGTATCAAACTGATTAGGTAAAGATAAGGATTTAAATAAATCAGTTATTTTAGCTTCTCCTAACAGGCTTAAATTTGCTCGATTCATAATTCTTAAATTAATGGAATACAAACCTGTCATTGTTAAAATACCGGCGAGCAAGCCTGGTATTTTAGCTTTAGTAATTAAAAATCCGGTAATAGATCCAGCTAATGCACCAATAAGAAAAGCTATTGCAGTAGCCACTAGCGGATGTATTCCGGCTATAATCAAACGAGCGCATACTGCTGCGCCTAGTGGGAATGATCCTTCAGCCGTCATATCTGGCAAATCTAAAATACGATAAGTTATAAAAATTCCTAAAGCCATTATACCCCACAATAACCCTTGTGCAGTAGCTGTTGTAATTAATTCCATATTTTTCCCTGCCTTCTTTAGTCTATTGACTGTTCATTTTATCTAAAACGTGTTGGGGAATAGTAATTCCTAGTTGTTTAGCTTTTTCTTCATTAATGATTATTTCTCCTTCTTTTAAATACTGTATAGGCATAGTTTGGGGGTTGTTTTCTCCTTTAAGCACAGTAGCAGCCATCTTACCTGTTAATTTTCCTAACTCGTACTGATTTAATCCGACAGTGGCTAACCCACCCTCATTAACCATGGTGTCGACAGCTGGAAATACAGGTATTTTCTTGTTATCTGCTGCGGCTACTAACGTACTCATTGCGCTTGCAATCGTATTATCAGTAGGAACCCAAACTGCATCTACTTGGTTAATCAATGAAGAACTTACTTGCGAAACATCGTTCGTGGAAGAGACTGTTGAAATAATTGTTTCATATCCCATTGATGCGGCTATTTCTACAGCTTGATTCGCTTGAACGATAGAATTATCTTCGCTTGACGAATAAAGAATTCCTATTTTTTTTGCATTTGGAAGAATTTCTTTTATTAACTCAAATTGTTCTTTTATAGGTGTTAGATCACTTACTCCTGTGATATTTCCACCTGGCTTTTTATTGTTTTTTACTAAGCCAGCACCTTCTGGATCCGTCACTGCCCCAAGAATAATAGGGATTTCCTTTGAACTATTTGCTAAAGCTTGAGCAGAGGGTGTAGCAATACCAATCATCAAATCTGCATTATGGCTAACGAAACGTGTGCTCATTGAATTTAAATTACTCTGATCTCCTTGTGCATTTTGAAAATCTAAATCCATCGTCTTACCATCCACAAATCCTTCTTCGTTTAACGCGTCAATAATGCCTTCGTAAATAACGTCTAATGCGGGGTGGCTTGTTAATTGTAAGACTCCCACAACAGGTAACCTTTCCTTATTCACTTCAATTGAGTCACCTTTTTCTTTAAAAAAAGCGATAGTTAATACAATGCTCAACAAGCTGATAAAGCCAATCATTTTTTTCATTCTTCCTGCCTCCAGTCATTTTTCTTTCATTTTTTTGAAATGGTAAGACTTATTTTTTACTGTTCCTTTTTAGATGTTAAAAACTCATAAAAAAATAAACAGCTACACAAGAAGCACTTGTGGTAGCTGTTTACATACAACAACTCCACATAGAATAAATAAAAGTCTACTCTATGCGGAGTTATTTCCCGATTGCTTAAATAAACCAACATAGATACTCATTCAGAATACTTCCTGAAGGTTGTATCTATGAAACTATCTCATAAATCAACCTGTCTATCTTGATTATGCCAACGGCTATTTAGTTCCTTACTAACGATTACAAAATTTATCATGATAGACACTCCTTTATATTGGTTTTAAAAGCTATTTACGTTAGTTTACTAGGAGTTTTAATAAGAGTCAAGTATATATTTAAGAAATAGAAATAAAAATTTAATCCGATAAACAAACAGTTCGGTTTTCAAGTGGTTGAAGTGGCCGATTTGTTTTTCCAACATTTTCTTTAAAGGCTTGCAGTAAACCTTTACGCATGTATGTTTGATTTTTAAAAACAATCCAATTAACTGGACCAATAGTTGGAGGCGTTGTTAAAGAGCCGGTATAATGAAAGTACTGCCTTTTAATGGGCAATAATTTAGCGACATCAACTGGCACCAACAATCCTCTTCCTGAAATTCTTGGATTTAAAGCTAGACTATCTATTCGAGACTTTTCTAAATTTGCTGGTTCTTTATTAGGAATCACAGTAATACCTAATACTAAGAGCTCGTTATCCTTAGATCTATGAACTAGATGCATTTCTAAAGGAAAAGATTCTTGGTTAATGTGATGTTCACTAGGCAAATGAAAATGGATATCGTCTAAAACATATTTTTTATAATCGAAAAAAAGAACATTTAATTTCTCGTTCGGTAATGGTGTCAAATGAACGGTATGATTAAAAAATGACGTTTCAAATTGAGTTAAATGATACCTTAAGTTTAAGGATTTTTGATTTTGATTTTTTTTAGTATATTGCTCACTTAATTGTATAGGTGACTGTAAACTGCCTTCTTCTGCTTTTTTAAAAGCTTCACAAATGTTTTTCCAATTTTCTGGTCTTCGTTCTCCTTCGTAATACCAATCCATCTGTTTCTCCTTTATCATCATAAATTTATAAAAAATAAGTTAAATAGATAATACCTTTTTTGAGCAGACTTTTTCAAGTAATTTATCTTCTAGACGAATAATGTTATAATAAAAAATGAGAAGATAAACTATAATTGGTCATTTAATCAATTATAGTTTAATTTTAATAGCGAAATCAGCTAAGCTTTTTTCACTTAAGTTATAGAAAGAAGGATAAAAAACATGTCATTTGATGGAGTATTCACTCATGCAATGGTTGATGAATTAAAAATAGGTCTTAAAAATGGGCGGGTCTCAAAAGTACAACAACCGTACAAAAATGAAATTGTTCTTGTTATGCGCGCAAACGGAAAAAATCATAAACTACTCTTATCTGCTCATCCCAGTTATGCTCGTATTCAACTGACAGATATTCCATATGAAAACCCTAGTGCACCACCTAATTTCTGTATGGTTATGCGTAAGCATCTAGAAGGAGCTATTTTAGAAGATATACAACAAGTAGGCAATGATCGTATGATTCATTTTACGTTTAAAAGTCGTGATGAATTAGGAGATATTCAAAATGTTATGTTGATTGTTGAATTAATGGGTCGACACAGTAATCTATTTTTAGTAGAACAAGATACCAACCGCATCATTGATACAATCAAGCACGTTCCAGTAAGCCAAAATACTTTCCGAACCATGATGCCTGGTTCAACGTATGTTAACCCACCTTACCAAGACAAGGCCGATCCTTTTGAAACTGGAAAAACAAAAGCGATACAAGACGTTGAAAACGAAGAAGAATTGTCCTTACAACAACTCATTCAAAAAGAGTATCAAGGTATTGGGTCTGAAACAGCTAAGGAGCTAGCTTATCGCAGTGACGGTCAGTTAGAAAAATTCCAAGAAACTATGGACTCATTTGTTGAAACGATACGGATAAGAAAACTTACGCCTACTTTAACCACAATGAATAAAAAAATATTTTTCACACCAATTCCCTACGTTAGTTTAGATGGAGAAACTGAAACTTATCCTACTTTAAGCATTCTGTTAGATCAATACTATCAGGTTAAAGCTGAAAAAGATCGCGTGCAACAACAAGCTTCTGATTTAATCCACATTGTTCAAGTTGAACTGCAACGCAATATTAAAAAAATGAAAAAACTTAAAAAAACGATGCAAGAAACTGAATTAGCTAATGACTATCGCTTACGCGGAGAGATACTGACAGCTTATCTACACGAACTACACAAAGGTCAAAAAGAAGTTACTTTACCCAATTTCTATGATGATGATCAGCCACTAACGATTCATTTAAATCCGAGAAGTACGCCATCTCAAAATGCACAAAAGTTTTTCTCAAAATACCAGAAACTAAAAAATGCTATTATCTTTGTAACGGAACAAATCCAGTTAACAAACGAGGAAATCGATTACTTAGATTCCGTGTCCACGCAATTGGAGCTTGCTACACCGAAAGATGTTGCTGAAATTAAAGAAGAGTTAGTCCAACAAGGTTATTTAAGAAAAAAATACAAAAAGAATAAAAAAAAGCAAAAGAAACAAAAAGCGAGCAGTCCAGATAAATACATTTCTAGCGATGGAGATACGATATTAGTAGGAAAAAACAACTTACAAAATGACTTGTTAACAATGAAAACAGCTAGAAAATCCGATATTTGGCTTCATGCTAAAAATATCCCGGGTTCTCATGTTATCATTCAAAACAACAGTCCTTCTGAACAGACCATTAGCGAAGCTGCTAACATTGCTGCCTATTTTTCTAAGTCTCAACTTTCAGCTTCTGTACCAGTTGATGTCGTAGAAGTTAAAAAGATTAAAAAACCGAATGGTGCGAAACCAGGATTTGTTATTTATGAAGGGCAACAGACTGTTTTTGTAACACCAGATAAAGATTTGGTTAAAGATTTAAAAGAATAAAAGATACCTATCTATTTATTAAAGCACCACTCCTATTCTTTATACTCATATACTTGAAAATATAATCAAAAAAATATACGCTATAGCTATTCTTTATTCGCTATAGTGTATATTTTTTTAGTGCTTAATCATTCCAATGGATAGGATCTTGCTTCCATTTTTTCAAAAGAGTCATTTCTTCTTTTGAAATATCTCCAGTTTCTAATGCCACTTCAATTAAAGTTGTATAATCGGTTAATGTTTTTAAAGGCATCTGATGGTTTTTAAAGTTTTCATTTCCTTTTAGCAATTCATATGTGAAGATAGCTGCTATTCCAAGAACGATAGCATCACTTTGAATAATGGCAGTAGAAGCCTCAAGAACACTTCCTCCTGTTGAAATGAGATCTTCAATGACTACTACTTTTTGTCCAGGTAATATTCGTCCTTCAATTTGATTCCCTTTGCCATGTTCTTTAGCTTTTCCACGTATATAAATCATTGGTAAATCCAAGATATCCGCAACCCATGCAGCATGAGGTATACCAGCTGTAGCTGTCCCAGCAATCACCTCTACGTCAGGATAGTTTTCTTTTATTAATTCAGCCATATTTTGTGCAATTTCTTTCCGAATGATTGGATAACTCATTGTAATACGGTTATCGCAATAAATTGGGCTTTTCATGCCGCTAGCCCAAGTAAAAGGCCTAGCGGGACTTAAACTAACCGCCTCAATATCTAATAAATGTTTTGCAATTATTTGTTTACTATTCATTTAATTTCCGACTCCGTTCCATTGATTTTTGATTGCAAGATATGCAGTTAACGGGTCTGCTGCCAATGTAATCGGACGTCCAACGACAATATGACTTGCTCCATTTTCTTTAGCAAAAATTGGGGTTGCGATTCTTTTTTGATCTCCTTGTTCAGCGCCATTTAATCGTATTCCCGGTGTGACGCATAAAAAATTAGAAGTCGTTTGTTCTTTTATCAAACGAGCTTCTAAAGCTGAACAAACAACCCCATCTAAACCAGAATCCTGGGTTAATTGTGCGGAATGTATCACACTTTGTAATAAAGGGACTTCAATCAACTGTTCAGTGCGCATAGCTTCTTGCGTGGTAGAGGTTAATTGAGTAACGGCTATTAATTTGGGGCGCTCACTTCCGGCTGGAGTTCCGGCAAGGATTCCTTCCATTGCCGCTTTCATCATTTCTTTTCCACCCGCAGCATGTACATTTATCATATCAATATCTAAAGCGGCCAACCCTTGCATAGAACGTTTGACGGTGTTCGGGATATCGTGTAACTTTAAATCTAAAAAGATTTCATGTCCGAGACTTTTTATATACTTCACAATTTCTGGACCATTTTGGTAATACAGTTCCATCCCAACTTTTACAAATAAAGATTCTTCTTTAAATTCACTTAAAAAATGGTTTATTTCTGAGCTTGTAGAAAAATCTAATGCAACAATTGGTTTAGTATTCATTCCGTCTTCCTTCTTTCACTTCTGTTATTAACCCTTCAATACTCTCTATCCCTAATTCTTTCATTCGGATAGGAAGAGCTTCTATTATTTCTTTACATGCTAGTGGGTTTTTGTATTGAGCCGTTCCAATAGCAACAGCACTCGCTCCAGCCATAATCATTTCGAGAACATCATCAGCGGTAGAAACGCCCCCCATCCCAATAATCGGAATAGAAATAGCCCTTGAAACTTGGTAAATCATCCGTATTGCTAGTGGTTTGATTGCTGGTCCAGATAACCCTCCAGTTTTATTTGAGAGGTACGGTTTTCTTGTATCTAAATCAATCGCCATACTTAAAAGTGAGTTAATCATACTGATACCGTCTGCACCACCCTTTTCAGCTGCTTGAGCAATGGCAACAATATCCGTTACATTGGGCGTCAATTTCACATAGACGGGCACAGTGGCTATTTTTTTGACTGCTTCAGTCATCAAGCGAACGGCTTCTGGATTAGAACCAAACGTTAAGCCGCCTTCCGCAACGTTCGGACATGATACATTCAATTCAATAGCTTTTACATAGGGCGACTGGCATAATTTTTTTGTTACTTCGACGAATTCTGCTGTCGTTGTACCAGCTACACTTGCGATAACAGGAGTGTCGAAATCTTTCAATGCAGGCAACTTTTCATTCACAACGACATCTACACCAGGATTCTTCAAGCCAACCGCATTCAAAAGGCCAGTGTCTAAATGATGGTAACAAGGTTTTGGGTTTCCTACTCGAGCTTGGCTAGTTGTTGATTTAATAATGATAGCGCCTAATATACTATAATCAAAGTCATCCCTGTACCGCTCACCGAGTCCAAATGGTCCGCTGGCTGGCATAATAGGATTTTTTAGTTTAAGACCAGGTAACGTAACTCCTAATTGATTCATCTATTTTCCTCCTAATACTTAGGTCATTTTTTACTTTATATCAGAAATATTCATTTAGTTGCTTAGCCATTTAACTCTTCTAATTTTGTGCTGATAAAAAAGCGAATGCTATAATGATTGAGTCATAAATGTCCTAGCTTCTAAAACACTTAAAATAGCTGCGGCAGTATCCAGAGAAGTCAATAAAGGGATCCCATGTTCGATTGTGCTTTTTCGAATAAGCTCTCCATCTTTCACATCTTTTTTTGTACGACCTGTTGTATTGATAACCAGTTGGACTTTTCCTTTAGCAATAACGTCTAAAATGTTCTCTGATCTTGTTTCATCTAATTTAGCAATAGTTTGAACAGGTATCTTTTTATTGGCTAAAAACTTTTCCGTTCCGCTCGTTGCAATAATCTGATAACCAATTTGATGAAACCGTTGTGCTATAGAGTAAGATTCTTCTTTATCTTTATCGGTTAAGGTTAACAAAACTGTGCCATAATCAGCTAAATGCAAAGAACTGGCTTCAAAAGCTTTGTAAAGAGCCTTCTCAAGAGTGCGATCGCTACCCATCACTTCACCTGTTGACTTCATTACTGGGCCTAAAAGCGCGTCCACTTTTTGCAGTTGAGCAAAAGAAAATACTGGCGCTTTAACATGAACTAGCTTGGATTCTATTGTTAATTCAGTTTGATACCCTTGACTTTTTAAAGACTGACCTAAAATAACATTGGTCGCAACTTCAGCTATCGGTATTCCGGTTACTTTGCTTAAAAAAGGAGCTGTGCGACTTGCATGAAAATGAACTTTACTAATGTAAACTTGGTCTTCCAATACAACAAATTGACAATTTATCAATCCAATACAGCTTAAATGTTGGGCCAATTGTTTGGTATATTGAATAATGATTCGTTTTGTTTCTAACTTTAAAGATTGTGGCGGGTAAACAGCCATTGAATCTCCAGAATGAATTCCTGAACGCTCAATATATTCCACAATTCCAGGGATTAAAATAGTTTTCCCATCACTGATAGCATTTACTTCTATTTCTATCCCATTTATATACTGAGAGATCAATAAAGCTGAATAGGGAGAATGATTGAGTGAACGGGTCATATATTTTTTTAAATCTAGTTGATTTTCAATGATTTCTAGCTTTTTCTCGTTGAATTTTGAAACCGGTCTAATTAATACTGGATATCCTATTTGGTTTGCATTAGAAAGAGCATCCTTTTTATTTGTGACTATCGCGCTGATCGATTTAGGGATTCCTGAGTCATTTAGTGCCTCTTCAAAAGATATAGGACTCTGGCTATGAATAATATCAGAAACTGTTGTACCCAATAATGAGACCCCTAATTGATTTAGCGATTCAGCTAACTTAAAGGCTGCCTGTCCACCAAACTGTATCATTACACCAATAGGATTTTCTAAACGAATCACATGCATAACATCTTCTAATGTTAATGGTTCAAAATACAATTTATCAGAAATCAAAAAATCAGTTGAAACCGTTTCAGGATTGTTATTTATAATAATCGCTTCATACCCAGCTTTTTGAATGGCTTTAATAGAATGGAAAACAGCATGATCAAACTCTATACCTTGACCAATACGTGTTGGTCCTGACCCTAAAACTAAAACTGACTCTTTTGAAGTTACAAAACTTTCATTTTCCTCTTCATAAGTACTATAAAAACCAGCTACCTTTGCCTCAAGATCTTGTGAATAAGGCCCTAACTTTTTATAAACAGGAATAACATTATGCTCATAGCGAAATGCTACAATTTTTGATGCAGTTGTTTCCCACAGCAAAGCAACAAACTCATCTGAAAAACCAAAAGATTTAGCGTATGCTAGCTTATCTTGATCAAAGTAATGATTCCTCAACTCTTTCTCAATTTCGATAATATGAGCTAACTTATCTAAGAAAAACAAGTCAATGTTTGTTTCTAGAGCTAGTTTTTCGATAGGGTAATCCCTTCGGATAATTTCAGCTAAATAAAACAAACGGTTATCTTGAGCATGGCTAACTTTTTGGAACACTTCTTCGTCTGTAGCAAAAGCTGTTTCTTCTAAAAAGACATGGGAAACACCAATTTCTAAAGAACGAACGGCTTTTAATAATGATTCTTCTAGGGTTCGCCCGAACGACATAGTCTCTCCAGTGGACTTCATTTGCAAGCCCAGCCCCCTATCCCCTTTTTCAAATTTATCGAACGGCCAATGAGGAATTTTTGAAACGATGTAATCCATTGCCGGTTCAAACTCGGAAATAAATTTAGTTGTACCTGGGTTTTTTATTTCATCTATTGTCAAGCCAACAGCAAGTTTGGTTGCGACTCTTGCGATAGGATAGCCCGTTGCCTTACTGGCTATTGCAGTTGAACGATTGACACATTGATTCACTCCAAGGATAAAATACTCTAAGGTGAGGGGATCTAAAGCAAAACGAATCGTGCAACTTCCTTCAATTTTTAAAGCGCAGATAATGGTTAAGGCAGCATCACGAAGGATTTGATGTTGTTTATCCGTTAACGTTTGGCTAGGAGCGAACACAATGGAGTCTCCTGTATGTATACCGACAGGGTCAAGATGTTCTAAATTGCAACTAACCATGGCTTGGTTTTTTTTATCGCGAATGACCTCGTATTCTACTTCTTTATACCCTGCAACATTCATTTCAATTAAACACTGATTAATTGAAGAACGCATTAAACTTTTGCTAACAGCTGTCTCTAACTCTTCTATATTTCTACAACTTACTTTAACAGATCCTACTTTATTGCTCATAGACATGACTACTAAAGGAAATACCACTTTTTCAGAAAAAAGAACGGCCTCTTGAACAGTTTTGACAATAACACTTTCAAGAATGGGTTCATTTAATTCTTTCATTAGCTTTTTGAATAAATCCGGGTGCTCGGTTTGTTTAATAGCTTGTAGTTTCGTCCCTAATAACTCAATTCCTAATTCATCTAAAAGACCTGAATCAGCTAATTCCATTGTTGCATTTAAAGAAGTTCGTCCACCTAATGTTGGAATAAGGGCATCTGGACGTTCTTTGCGTAATATTTTGGAAATAAACTCCAAAGTAAGAGGTTCAATGTAAACACGATCAGCAATCCCTTTATCCGTCATGATAGACGCAGGATTTGAGTTAATGAGAATAACTTCATACCCTTCCTCTTTAAGGGATAAGCAAGCTTGTGTTCCCGCATAGTCAAACTCTGCTGATTGTCCAATAACAATTGGTCCTGAACCAATAACCACTATTTTAGTTAAGTCTGTTCGTTTGGCCATACACTCTTTTCCCCCTTCCAAAAATCAATCAACTCCATAAATTGATCAAATAAATGTGTTGCATCATGCGGTCCTGGTGCAGCATCTGGATTAAATTGAACACTGAACGAAGGGTAATGACGGTGTCTTATTCCTTCAACAGAACCATCGTTTAATTCGACATGAGTAACCAACAGATTCGTTTGATCAATTGATTCATAATCGACTAGAAATCCATGGTTTTGTGTAGTTAAATAAAGACGATCTGAAGCCATTTCTTTTACTGGATGGTTTAAACCTCGATGTCCTACTTTCATTTTAACGACACTACAACCATTAGCTGATGCCATCAATTGGTGGCCTAACCCCGTTCCAAATACAGGGACTTTACTTTGAATGGCTTTAATCATCGTTAAAACTTGAGGCAAGTCATTAGGATTACCAGGACCATTTGTTAACAATATGCCATCAGGCTCTAAATTTAAAATAGCTTTAGCAGGTGTATCGTAAGGCAGTACCGTTACTTGGCAGTCTCTTTTATTTAATTCTTTTAACAAGCTATGTTTTAAGCCAAAATCAATAACAATAATATTCCGTCCATTCCCTGGACTAACATATGGTCTAGATGTAGACACTTGCGCTACTTGTTGAATAGGTAAAACCGTCGCCTTTAATTGATCGAAGGCATGATTAAAATCGTCTTGAACATCAACGATTGTCCCACGCATGACCCCTTTTCTTTGAAGAAGATGCATTAATTTCCGAGTATCGATTCCAGCAATTCCTGGAATTTTTTTATTTTTCAAAAATTCGTCTAAATTCATATGACTATGCCAATTCGAGGGCACACGTGCAAACTCTTTAACAATAACCGCTTTACAAGTTGGCTCAATAGATTCATAATCATTCCGATTAATCCCTGTATTTCCGATTGAAGGATAATTAAAAACGATCATTTGACCATTGTATGACTGGTCAGTAATTATTTCTTGGTATCCAGTCATCCCTGTTGTAAAAACCACTTCTCCGATAGTATCAATTAAAGAACCAAATCCTTTTCCTTTAAAGACTGTTCCATCTTCCAACAGTAATATTCGATCCATACTTAACGCTCCTTTTTATAAACAACTTTTCCATCAACGATGGTCATTAATGTTGTGCCTTTTACTGTCCAATTAATAAATGGTGTATTTGTAGCTTTAGATAGAAAATCTTTAGCAAAAATGCCCTTTTCTGTATTTAAATCAAATAAGGCAATATCTGCTGGATAGCCAGTTTTTAGTACACCAGTATTTAATCCAAAAACAGTTGCCGGCTTAGTCGTTAACCAGCTAACTAATTGGGATAATGTCACTATACCAGGACCTACTAAAAATGTATAAAGTAAAGAAAAAGCTGTTTCACTTCCTGTAATGCCAAACGGTGAATTTAACATACCCTTATTTTTATCTTCCTTTGTATGTGGAGCATGGTCAGTAGCTATCATATCAATTGTACCATCTAGTAAACCTAAAATCAGAGCTTCACGATCTTTTTTGCTTCTTAAAGGTGGATTCATTTTGTACATACTTGTGTCTGAAGGAATGTCTTCTTCTGATAGCAACAAATGATGTGGAGTAACTTCAGCTGTTACAGATATCCCAGCACGCTTTGCATCTCTTATCACTCGAACACTTTCTTTTGTTGAGACATGACAGACATGATAATGAGCACCTGTAGCTTCACTAATCAATACATCTCTGGCAATATGACTAGCTTCTGTAATACTTAATATGCCAGGTAGACCTAACTCTTTATTACGGACTCCTTCGTGCATCACTCCACCAAATAGTAGCGAATCATCTTCTGTATGAGCAACAATGGTTGTTTTATTCTTTGCCGCTTCTATCATAGCTTTATACATGGTTTTTGCTGTTTGCACACCGACTCCATCATTTGTGAAAGCAAATGCCCCCGCAGCTAATAGAGCTTGTTGATCGGTTAAGTGATGGCTTGTTAGTCCTTTTGTTATGGGAGCATATTGCAAGACATTGATTACAGCATCCACTTTTATTTTTTCTTGAACAGCGCTCATCTTTTCAACTGTATCTGGTTCTGGATTGAGATTAGGCATAGCACATATTGTGGTGAAACCACCTCTAGCTGCTGCCATAGTTCCTGTTTTAATTGTCTCTTTATCAGGAAATCCAGGTTCTCTTAAATGAACATGGACGTCAATTAACCCTGGTGTCATTAGGGCTCCTTGTGCATCAATAATGTCTAGACTGTCTATTTCATCCGGTTGAGCTAGCGTTTGTCCAATTCCGATAGAATGGATACAACCCTTATCAAGTATAATCTCAGTACGGACGAATTGTCCATTTTGACTTATCGTAACAGCGTTTTTAATCCATAATGACATGATTATCCCCCACTATTTTCATTTTTTTTATTTTCCAATACAGCTTCTAAAATAGCCATCCTTGTATAAACACCATTTGTCATCTGAGTTACAATCCGTGATCGTGCGCATTCCATTAGAGAACCTTGTAGTTCTACATCGCGATTAACTGGCGCAGGATGCATAATGATTGCATGATCTAACATGTGGCGTTCTCTTTTTTCGTTCAATCCATACATTTTTAGGTAGGCAGATTTAGAAAAAGCACCATATGTTTCATGTCTTTCATGTTGTACTCTTAAAAGCATGACAACGTCGACACTTGCTATCAAATCATCTAATGGTACGTATTGACCATATTGATCAAATGATTCATCGTACCATTCAAGTGGACCTGAAAAAAAGAGAAGAGCGCCAAGTCGTTGCAACATTTGCATATTTGATCTTGCAACACGCGAATGGGTTAAATCTCCGACAATCGCTATTTTTAATCCTTCAAAATAACCGAATTCTTCATAAATAGTCATCAAGTCTAATAGACATTGGCTAGGGTGTTGACCTGCCCCATCACCGCCATTAATAATGGCACAAGATATTGTAGAGCTTTCAACGAGTTCTTTATAAAAAGCTTCTGAACCATGACGGATAACAGCGACGTCTAAACCAATAGCAGACATAGTTAAAACAGTATCATACAAGCTTTCTCCTTTAGAAACACTGCTAAGGGATGGTTCAAAATCGATTGTTTTCATGCCGAGTTTATTTTCTGCCATTTCGAAGCTTTTGTGTGTTCTTGTGCTATTTTCAAAAAATAAATTAACGGCATATTTATCTTCATAGTATGGTGGGATTGCACCATTTTTAAATTCTTTTGCCCGCCTTATCAATTGAAGTATCTCTGTATTCGTTAGCATTTCAATTGAAACAAAATGATTTAATTGATTTACTTTTACTGTTCCATCCATTTTATCTCCCCCAATCAGATTTTTGCTAAATAAAAAACCCAAAAGTCTAAAGGAGACCGTTGGGTTCTATCATTTTACTTTTACACACAGTAATCCTGCACTAGTAAAATGTGATAGTGACCTTTTGTGTCTCTCTGGACTCAATTAAAGCTTCACGTTAGTTAATTTAATTTTTGAATTAAAACATGATCTTCTCCGTCAATTTCTTGAACGGCAACTTTGATTTGCTCTTCTAATGAAGTTGGAATATTTTTCCCGACAAAATCGGCACGAATCGGTAACTCCCTATGACCTCTATCCACTAAGACCGCTAAAGATATTTTCATCGGTCTGCCAATATCCATTAGTGCATCTAAAGCAGCACGAATCGTTCGTCCAGTAAACAAAACATCATCAATTAAAATAACTTGTTTGCCTTCAATACTTACAGGTATATTGGATCCTTTTATTTCTGGCTCACGGTTATCACTTGTGTGAACGTCGTCGCGGTATAATGAAATATCTAACTCTCCTACTGGAATGGATACTGCTTCTAGTTCTTTCATTCGATTAGCAATCCGTTGTGCAAGATAAATACCTCTGGTTTTAATTCCGACTAGAACCAAATCCTCCAATCCTTTGTTTTGTTCAATTATTTCATAAGTAATTCGCGTTAACGCACGTTTCATTGCGGCTCCATCAACTACTTCTACTTCAGATTTAAACTTCATTTTTCATCTCCTTTAGGAATAGTATCGTGTTTTTATTTTTAGTAATAAATAAAATATTAAAAAAATGCCCTCTTAGCCTATTAGGTAAGAGGGCATCTAGAGAGAGCAACTATTTTTATCTAAAAAATAAAATTAGCGATTCACTCGTACGTGTATGCTCCTTCTTAGTCTCACAGGACTGGAATTAAAGGATTTCTTCAATTTTCTTCTAATCAAAACTCTACATTGTTGAATACAAAAAGTCAACGAGTTTCTCTTAATTCAGTAAGGGTATCTTCAAATAATTTAGGCAGCGGAGCTTCAAAAGTTAAAAAGTCGCTTGTCTTTGGATGCTTAAATCCAAGAACACGGGCATGAAGATACTGTCCTTTTCCGGGAAGTGTTTTTCTCGGTCCATAAATGGGATCTCCTGCTAAAGGATAGCCAATATATTTCATATGAACTCTGATCTGATGAGTTCTTCCCGTCTCTAATTTGAGAGATACCAACGTAAAATCTTTAAACCGTTCTAAAACTTGAAAATGGGTTACAGCTGAACGTCCGTCATCGATGATATCTTGTTTTTTACGGTCATTCTTTGAGCGTCCTACAGGTGCGTCAATGGTCCCTTTATCATGAGGAATGACCCCGTGAACTAGCGCATAGTACTCTCTTAAAGAAGTATGATCTTTTAACTGCGCTGCAAGATTTTCATGAGCTAAGTCATTTTTTGCAACCATCAACAAGCCACTCGTATCTTTATCAATACGATGCACAATTCCAGGTCGAATCGTTCCATTTATTCCGGATAAATCTTTTACATGATACATTAATGCGTTGACTAAAGTTCCTGTTTGGTGTCCAGCCGACGGATGAACAACCATTCCTTGCGGTTTGTTAATAACCAACATATCTTCGTCTTCATAAACGATTTCAATAGGGATATTCTCGGCTTCAACATTAAGCGGAATTAAATCTGGTTCAATAATAGCGATGATATCTCCAGATTGCACTTTATAATTGGGTTTTGCAGCTTTGTTATTAACGGTCACATCGCCTTCTTTAATCCACTGTTGGACATGAGAGCGAGTGAACGTCGGAAGTAATTCAACAATCACTTTATCCAAACGGCCGGTTTCGTTTTCTATTTTAAATTGATAAGTTTGAGACATGTAAAAACTCCTTTTTAATTGTAAACTAATGGTTTAAATCTCTTTTTTTCTCTTGTTCATCTAAAAATACGTACAAAATCATTAGTGCTACGCCAATGGATAACGCCATATCAGCAACATTAAATATTGGGAAATCAATAAACTCCAAACGAATCATATCTACAACGTATCCTAAACGAATGCGATCTATCACATTACCTATGGAACCTGCCAGAATAAACGATAAGGATAAGGATAGCAATCCACTTTGATGGCCATATTTTTGCAAATAATAAATGACCACGACAACAACAACAAATGTAACGCTATAAAAAAACCACATTTGTCCTTCTAAGATACTCCATGCAGCACCTGTATTTTGTAGATACATCCATGATAAAATATTCGGAAAAACTTCTACCACTTCATGTAAGTTTATATTTGCGACGGTCAAGTACTTTGTTAATTGGTCGATTCCTATAATCAAAAGAGCTAGAGCATAATATAAAAACATTTGTAAACCTCACTTTATCACAATATATGAATATGAACTGTCCTTTCATTTTACATGATAACGCCGATTAGTGATAGGTTTTTATTATTTTTATCTATTATAAGTAATATTAGTTGGCGTTTATCTTAAATAGGGTGTACAATTAATGTCAGGCAAAGAAAGGAGATTATTATGAAAAAACCTATTATTGAAAAAGTTTGGCAAATCAAAGGTTTGCTATTTAAAAATGATGATTACCAATTTGCGCTAGATTTAGAAGATAGCGAAAATCGAGTGAAGATGCGTTATATTATTATCGAGTCCCATTCTGTTTCTTATCAAAACGATTTAGAAATTGGGTATAATCAAAAAGATTATTGTGTATTCATCAGTAAAGATGATGCTAAAAAAAGTTTGTATTCCATTGCATAGGTAGACATAGTAATTCGTCCATAAGGGTTACCGTCTTCTTTTTTTTAAATCCCCTCCTTTAATTGGATGAGGATTATTTTTTTGTCATTTTTTCTAAAATATTATAAAAATATGAATAAAAACTAAAGTTATCATTTTGGAAAAAGGCTGTCTTTTGATATAATAATTCACGTTGTTGTTAATGGAGCTATGTCTTTATCGGATTATAGTCCTTCACTGTTTAAAATTTGATGAAAAAAGGAGATATAAACTAATGAAAAAACATGCTACAGCAGCTTATGTTATGACTGCAGCTTTCTTTTTAACTGGTTGTGCAAATGACGGAATTGTGGAGGCTTTAAAGAGTACTGAAACGATTGAACCGATTCAACAAACGATTGTTTCTGAAATAAATGCTGTTACAAAGCAAGAAAAGGGGTTACAAGAAACCTTCGAATTGGCTTTATCTAAGGAGCAAAAAACAAATCCATTTACGGATGAAAACTCGGCTGTATTCAAAAATATCGAAGAACGCAAAAATTCAGTTAAAACAATCAACGAATCAACAACTAAACTAAATACTACTCAAAAAAGTTTAGTTGAAAATGATGGTGACAAACTACCTGAAGATACGATGAATTCTTTAACAGATAGTATGAAAGAATTAAGTACCTCTCTTAATGAATACACTAAACAATACAGCAAAAACCTAGTTGAAGAAGAAAAATACTTTAAGTCACTCGGTACAAAAGAAGCTACTTATCAAACACTAACTGATGGAATGACCACTGTTAATGAATTGGATACATCAAATAAAGAACAATTAAAAAAATTAAATAAACAATTTAACCAATTAAACAAGTACCGTACAGAGGCTGAAAAAACATTAAACTCATTGTCAGACTCAACAAAATAACGATTGGAGTGATAAAAAAATGAAACAAGTAGTTTCAATTTGTGGAGTAACTTTAATCAGTGCTTTGCTTCTAAGTGCCTGTCAAACAAACGATCCAGTTGCTTCCGGAACAAAATCAGACACTTCCTCTCTTACTCAGTCTAGCGAAAGCGACTCGAGTGCGATGAACGTATCGAGTGAGAGTGATTCATCTGAAAAGGGAACTGTAGCTGAAGAATCTCAATCTATAGAATATACCTATCAAGTCAATCCAGCTATTTTTACTATTGAACCAATGAACGAAGCAGATAATAAAAAAGTCGCTTTATTAACGTTTGATGATGCTCCTGATAAGCATGCAGTTGAGATTGCTAAAAAGTTAAAGTCTATTGATGCACCGGCTGTTTTTTTTATTAATGGTATGTATATAGAATCAGATGAAGGCAAAGAAATGCTGAAAGAAATATATGATATGGGATTCGAAATTGGGAATCATTCACAAACTCATGCAAACTTAAGTGCCATTAGTCCAGAAGAACAACGCGAAGAAATAGTAAAAACAAATGAGTTGATTTATGAAACAATTGGAATAAAACCTCGTTTCTTTAGAGCTCCATTCGGAGTAAATACAGATACATCAGCAGAAATCATCGAACAAGAAAATATGGTATTTATGAATTGGACCTATGGTTATGATTGGGAAGCAGAATATCAAAATCCCCAAGCCTTAACGGATGTTATGTTACATACGGAATACTTAAACGAAGGAGCAAACTTATTGATGCATGATCGCTCTTGGACAAATGAAGCAGTTGTTGGTATTGCAGAAGGTCTGAGAGAAAAAGGATATACATTAATAGATCCAGCACTTATTCTATCGCCAGAAAGAGAGGAATCTACTAAATAATGAATTACAATAAAATAACAACTAGTCTCTTATTAAGTTTGTTACTACTTGTGTCTTTTCCCTTAATAACTCAAGCAGAGAAACCTGTTAAGAATCCATTAATTGAAATTAATAGCCTCCCTCTTTTAAGTATCCCGAAACAATTTCCTGCACAATTTGCTTATGATAGTGGAATTGAAATTGCTTATCCTGAAGATGGTGTCAAAGGGGTCTACCTAACAGCTTACTCTGCTGGTGCACCAAAAAGAATGGCGGAATTATCTGAATTCGTCACATCCAGTGGTTTAAATGCGATGGTTATTGATGTAAAAGATGATATTGGACATCTGACTATGGATGTCAAATCAGATAATAAACTCATTCAAGAAAGCACACAAAACTATGTATCCGATCCAGAATTAATGATGAAAAACTTAGAAAAAAATCAAATTTACCCTATTGCTCGAGTCGTTGTTTTTAAAGATACTTTGCTAGCAGAAGCTAAACCAGAATTATCTTTTAAACGTTCGGACGGCAGTGTTTGGAAAAACAGTAATGGTGATGCGTTTGTGAACCCCTTCTCCAAAGAAGTATGGGATTACAATATTGAAGTAGCCAAACAAGCAGCAAAAATGGGATTTAAAGAAGTGCAGTTTGATTATGTTCGTTTTCCAGAAGGATTCGAAACTCAAAGCGATAGCTTAAGTTACACTCGTGGTGCTTATAAAGATAATGAGTTAGATGATGTGCAGCAACGTGTGGCTGCTGTGACGGACTTTGTTGAATATGCGCGTGAAGAACTACGCCCATACGGAGTCGAAGTTTCTGTAGATATTTTTGGTTATGCTGCTACGGTTCCAGAAGCTCCAGGAATTGGACAAAACTTCAGCAAAATTTCTGAAAATGTTGATGTGATTTCTTCGATGATTTATCCTAGTCATTGGGGGTCTTATTTTGGAATTGCAAAACCAGATTTAGAACCTTATAAATTGGTCCAAGAATACATGAAAGTTGAAAATAAATTATTAAGTACATTAAAAACGCCTCCTAAGTCAAGACCATGGTTGCAAGACTTTACTGCATCTTATCTAGGAGCTGGCAACTATATAAATTATGGTGCCCCTCAAGTATCTGATCAAGTTCGAGCATTACATGAAGCTGGCGTAAATGAGTTTCTATTATGGGATGCAAAAAACAGTTATACTCCAGGCGTAAATTACAACTTAAAATAAAAAACTCTTTTTTATAAAAATAATGGCTCCCTTCTTGTCTTATTGTATAGACGAAAAGGGAGCTTTTTTATTCTTTTTAGGCTAAGGTACTGAAACCAATTCATTGTTAGCTAGCAAACACAGGTAAGCTTGTGTAACTGGTTTATTTAAGATAAGTTCTAAGGCATTTCGATACAAATTCATTTGACCTTTATATTTTTCTAACATTTTTTCGCCGGCAGTAGGCCCATAGTGAGCAACTTGATCTGTTTTATAGTCAAAAAGAATAAGTTCATTCTCATATTCTAAATACCCATCAATAATCCCATGAATCAAAACATTATCTTCAGCATCAGGGTCTAAATCTGTGAATATTCTGTCAGCTTTTATTAATAACGAAAAAGGTGCTTCTCTTTTAACTTGTTGAGGATAAGTTAATAATAATTGTCCCAATTGACTTTCAAAAAAGTGAATAATTTTATCACTTTCTATTTTTTCAGCTACTTCCGATTGCATCATTCCACGATCAGCTAAGTTCATTATTAATTCAGTAATGGAACTAGCTGTAACAGGAGCAAAGAGATTAATAGATTGCATCACTAAATGTGTTGCCGTTCCAATTTCCGCATTTGTCGGGGCGCTCATTTCTGCCATAAATCTAGGACGCAGCAACTTGTCTTCCACGTAACGATTTTGATTTCGTGGCTGATTAACGTCTATTTTTACCATCAGCTCATCAGCAGGTTCTTCAAATAATCGTTTTATTTCTGAGACAGATTGATAACTAGTTGTATGAGTAGACCTTTCATAGCGATAAGAGTAATCCATCAAAGCTACTGCTTCATCCAATAGTTCTTGTTCCTCTATAACTAGTTTATTTTTTGAAACAGAAGCATCTAGTTTTTCAACCCACTTTTCATCTATCTCAAGGTCTTCTTGGATCATTTGTTCCTGAATCATACTTTCATCATAAAAATGAATCGAAAATTTAGCTGGATGATTTTTAACGTAAACGTTATTAGCTGTTATGGAAAGAAAGTCATTTTCTCCATCTGAATGTCTCATTAATGAGAGTCCAACCCACTTCATTAAGCTAGTTGCTGTTAGGCGAATATCGCTAGGCAAAACAGTTGGTTGATGACCACCTATTATTCCCCACTCTTTGTAGGCAGATTCTTCATCTTTATAAGAACCAATTAAAAATAATTTTTCCTCTGCACGTGTTAGAGCTACATATAATTTCCGCATTTCTTCTGATAACAGCTTAGCTTTTCGCTCAACCTTCAAAGCGATACCAGGTAATGAGGGATACCGAATGTGGCTTTCTTGATCTTTATATTCTGTTCCAACTCCGTACACCTCATTAAATAAATAACTTTTTCTAATATCTTGCAAATTAAATTGCTTCGTCAAATCCAACACAAATACAACGGGAAATTCTAATCCTTTACTTGCATGAATCGTCATCACACGTACCGCATCTTCATCTGCTGCGATAGCTTTTGGTTCAGCTAAATCTTTATCTTTTTCTTGCATTTTTTCAATAAATCGAACAAATTGAAAGAGTCCTTTAAAACTAGTTTGTTCATAGCTAGCCGCTCTTTCGTATAAGGCATGAAGATTTGCCTTACGTTGTCGTCCAGAACTCATGCCGCCTACATAATCAAGGAAATGAGTGTCTTTATAAATTGACCAGATTAACCCCACTAAATGCTCTCTTCTAGCTTCTTCTCTCCATTTTTTTAAATGCGTTAAAAATAAATCTATTTTATGAAATAACGCAGTTGTAAAAGCGCTAGCTTTATCTTCTCCAGGATAAGAGGCATAAAATTGATTAAGCGCTTCGTAATAGTCCCCCGTTTTTTGACTAATCCGAATAGAAGCCAATTCATTTTCATTTAGTCCAACAATTGGTGAGCGCAAAACAGCGGCTAAAGGAATATCTTGATAAGGATTATCAATAATTTTAAGCAAAGACATCATAATCGTAATCTCTGTAGTCTGAAAATAATTTTGTGTATCATTAACATGCAATGGAATAGACAGACGATTAAATATTTCTAGTAAAACCAAATTATTTTTCTTAGTAGGCGTCAGCAATACAATATCTTGGTATTTAATAGGACGATTGCATTTCAGTTTTTTATCATAAATGGGGAATTCTTCTTGAATCAATTGCTGAATTTTTTGCCCCACCATTAATAGTTCTCCTTGTGTCTTATCTTCGATTTGCATATCATAATCTAATGATTCTTCATCCGAATCTTCATCAGTGGTTTCTTTTCCTTTTTCATAAATGAGTATCTCTGTTGCATGCTGATTTGTTTCAGGAAAATCATTGAATCCTTGAATCAATTTAGCTGGTTCATTATAATCCATTTGACCAACTGATTTATCCATAATTTGTTCAAAAATTAAATTCGTAAATTGTAAAATTTCACCACGAGAGCGAAAATTTTCAGCTAAAATGATTCGCTCCCCCCCGTTTCTTTCGCCATATTGTTCGTATTTTTCTAAAAACAACCCAGGGTCAGCCAATCTAAAGGAATAGATAGATTGTTTTACGTCTCCCACCATAAAGAGATTTCCGTCTTTTGTGTTATCTTGCGTTAACCAATACATAATATTTTCCTGAAGCTGATTGATATCTTGGTATTCGTCAATCATCACTTCTTTAAACTTTTCTCTGTAGTGGATAGAAGCCTCTGTCGGCGTCCACTTCTGTTCTTCATTTTTAGCTAGAATTTGCAAAGTAAGGTGTTCTAGATCGTTAAAGTCTAATAAATTCCGTTCATTTTTTCTTTCACGGTAGGCTTGTGTAAAAATTTTTGTTACACGAGCCATTTCTTGAACAAGTGGAATAGCTTTTGACATCATATCAATTTGTTTTTCTAATGGTGTATTAAAATAAGCCTCTTTCATTTCCCCATAACGAGTCTTTGCTTGATCCCTAAATACTTTCATTTCGCTGCCCGCTTCTATCAAGCTATCCTCTACTGATTTTTTAACCGGTTTCCAACGAATGAATTCAAACGATTGTACTAACTGGTATGCATCTTGATAGGCATCAGCTTGAATAAGCTTGAATACCTCTGCAAAATGTGCTGCTTCGCTAGCAACTATTTCCGTTTGTTTCGCTAACTCCTCAGCACCATCCCCAATTTCAGCAGCAGTTATGTCTAATTCATTTAAACTAATTAAGATATCAGACATTTGAGGTTTCAATAATTTTTGAAATAACGTTCCTTTTGAAAAAGATTCAAGCTCGTTTTCATATAGGTCATAAAGGTGATCCAACCAATAAGCCGGATCGGGATTAGCTCTAGAAAATTCATAAAGTGAAAAGATAAGATCGGTCAACCCAACATCGCTACGGTCATTAGAATAAGCACGTGCTAAATCATGGAACGAATTTGTTTCAGACCCATAAAGAGATTCTCTAACCTCTTCCCACACGGCTTCTTTTAGTAAAATAATTTCTGTTTCATCTGTCAGTAATCTAAAAATCGGATCCAAGTCAATTAAAAAATAATAACGACGAATGACTTGTAAACAAAAAGCATGCAGTGTGCTGATAGATGCTTGAGTTAAGAGAGACATCTGTCTAACTAAGTGTTGCTTTTGTTCAGGATTACTTTCGCTAGTTATAGCTTGTTGAATAGCCGTTTTTATTCGTTCTTTCATTTCTCTGGCAGCAGCTTCTGTGTAGGTGACAATCAATAAGTCATCTACGTTAACACCAGCTTTAATTTTTTCAATCACTCGTTGTACCAAAACAGTTGTCTTACCTGAACCAGCTGAGGCAGAGACTAGAATGTTATGACCAGATTCATAAATAGACTGCCATTGACCATCTGTAAATCGGCTATTTAACGGTTTAATTGGCAATTGACTCATTCATTCCCCTCCTTTTCTTCTAAAATCATTCTAAGAATATCTTCGCGTGTCCGTTTCTCTTCTCGTCGATAATTATTTTCTGGTAGCATATTATCAAACTGAGAAACTGCCCTAAATTCGCCGTTTACAGTAGAAATATGTTGTCTTTTTTCATAAAATGGGTTCAGTGTTGTTACACCCTCTATAATTGCATTTCCAGCCTCTAAAATTAGTTTTTGATTGTGCATTCTTAAAGCAGCCATTTCTTCGAGTGTAACAAACTTACTCGATTTCAACGATTCATTTTTAAGTTGTTTAAACGGGTACACTAATGAAGCAGCGGTAGGTTCAATCGTATGGTCAAGAGCTAGTAGTAATTCTTCTTCTTCCAACAGAAGGCCATCTAATTTAAATTCTTTTAGCAATTCTGTTGTGATGGATTCTTCATTTTTTATTTGAGTATCTTTGATAAAGGGATTTTTTACATGAACATAAAATGCTCCTGCTGGTTTAGCTGAGTGGCCAATTAACTCATTGGCATTTAACAAAGCAGTATCCAAGTAGGTAATCATCTGCATTGCTAAGCCATAATAAGCATCAAAATAATTAAAGGTATGTGCACTTGATTTATAATCCACAACACTTAAATAATGTTGATCTTCTAGTACTAACGAATCAACACGATCAATTTTACCGCGTATGAATAATTGCCCCCCATTTTTCAAAGGAAAAGATAGACCTTCAACACCTTTTTGGTTTGCTAGCTGACCAAAGAGTACTTCTGTTTGAACAGTCTTCGTATTCGTTCTCCTGCTCTGATTACCAAGAGCCCACGCCATCTTTTTAACGGTTTGGCTTAATTGACTGCGGATGAACTTCATACGGTTAGAAGCCGATAGAATTGAGAATTTTGGTTTTTTAAACATAACGGCAAGAACTTCATCTGTAATAAGTTCAACGGTTTGAGTATTCAACTCGGACAGCGTCAAATCTCGGGTTAACAGGGATTTAAATAACTGATCTAATGCATCATGAAAGAATTCCCCAGTTCCTGCTGGAGATAGCCCAAATCTCTCACGTTCTTTTAATCTAAGTCCATATTGTAAAAAATGATTATATGGATCAGCATAAAAAGTTTCTAAGCGAGACACCGATAAATACAAATCTTTTCCGTATAAACTTGTGGCTATCTGACTTTTTAAAGGATGTGGGATATTTTTCTTTACTAAGCTATTCAACAAGTGATGAAAAACAGTTGTTAAGTTTTTGTCTCGTTTAAAATAACGGTAAATACCTGTCCAAAATGGCGACAATTGTCCTTTTTGATCTTGTTCTTTACGGAGAACCAATAAAAGCTGGCTCATTGTACTTTGTTTCGTCCCTACAAAACTTAACGTTTCCTTAAAGGTAGGATTTTCTAACGAAATGACTTCTCCAACTTTGAATTGAATCGGAAGAGCGAACCCTTTTACTATGCGTTCCACATAAGGGGAAATTTTTGAACCTTCTTTGGAATCACTGCTAAGCGGATAAGAGAAAATAAGTTTTTCTGAAGAATCTAAAAAAGCATTGTAGGCAATAAATGGTTCAGATGCCATCAAAACTTCCGATGATGGTTTTAGATATTTTCCGGATACTAAAAATTCAGCAAAAAAAGACCGATCTTCATTTGTTAACATACTTTTATTTTCATTTTTAGCAGGCAAATGAATATCTGTCATACCTAGTAAAAAGGTTACCTTCGCTGTGCCTATACGTGTCCCTTCAAGACCAGAAAAAATAACTTGATCAATATTAGGCGGCACAATACTATAGGATGCATTTTCAAAACCAGCAGATAAAATAGCTTGGAAACTTTCCATTTCAAAGTTTTCTTCTCCTAAGACTTCTACGTATTCATCTAACAGTTGTAGAAGAACCGACCAAATCTGTTCATGCTTTTTAGCCGTTTCTAACTCATTGCTTTCAATAGCTTGATCTCTCCAAAAAGTTAATTGTGTATCCACTCCGATTTTTTCCAAAAAAAGATACATTATTTTTGCAGCTTCAGCACCCGTTTTAGCTTTTTCAAGTTGAGTGAAAAAAGGCAATAAAGCATCTTTTAATAAAAACCTAACTTGATTAGCCGTTTGCTCAATTAACTGATCGGAGTCTGACTGGAAATCTGTGTCATCATAATAAAATTTAGTATAATGCCATGGATCTTTCATCGTCCAATGGAATCCTTCATAGCCATATGCCAATACAACATTTTCTGTAACGTCAATCTTATCACGAAAATCGTTAACGTGATTTTGAATGGATTGGATTCGAGACTTTCTTTCAACAGGCAGTTCAGCTGTTAATTCAGGAACAAATAACTCTGTCCGCAATAAGCGCATGACATCTGCATAACGCCAATTTTTACGTTTAATCGTCAATAAAGCATCAATAAACTCAACTAATGGATGTTGGTTCATTAAATCTGCACTATCGATAAAGGTTTCAATACCATTTTCCGCAAAAATTGGACCTAGAATCGTTAAATAATCGTTAGTATTTCGAGTTAAGATTAAAATATCTTTGTACCGATATTTTTCACTTTTTATCATTTTTCTGACTTCTTTTGCTACATGTGTTACTTCGGCTTGTTTATCTTCAGCTGCCCATACTTCAATGCAATCATCCATTGGAATTTGTTGTTTTCTATTGCTAAAGTCAATTGGAGTTAATTTATTTGTTTCAACCCAAAAGTCTTCTAATTGATTCAATTCTTCACAATATGAAGCATTAATTTGTTGAATGATTCGATCAGGAGCAACTGGTATATTTTCAATACGAGCAAGTTGATATAATTTGTAATAGGTTTCGCCAGCTGCTTGAAATAATTCATGCATTTCAGGTTTCTCGCTTGGATAGCCTTTATCTAATGTTAAAGAAATGGTAACTTTTTTAGCTGACTGCATTAAAGCTAGAATTAAAGCTTGTTCTTGAGCAGTAAAGCGAAAATAACTTTCAATATAAATAGTTGTATCCGAAAGATCCATTTTACGTAATTTTTCAATTAACGCTGTTAAAATATCCTCTGTTTCAATATATTTCCCTGCCAAAGAGGCATCAAAGGCTTGATACAATAATGAGATATCTTTTAATTTTAATTGGAAATCAACCTCTTGCGGGCTGGACCCTAAGCTGTTAACCAACACAACTAAGTCATCTTGTGTGATTCGACCTGTTCTTAATTCTAAAAATAAATCCGTTAGTTGTTGAACAAAACCGGTTTTCCGCACTTCCCCACGATAAATAACCAGTTGCTCTTCATAATCAATTAATAATTTACGGACAAGCATAGATAATCCCGAAGTCGTTAGTTGTGGTTTGATAAACGTATCGGTATCTTGAAGCCAATACCACGCTAAGCGATTAAAACTAAAGACTTGAAGATTCATCATACCCATCATCTTATTTTCGTTAAATGGCGGAAGTTCTCCAATTTTTTCGAGTACGGTCATTTCAGCCTCAAATTTAATATGATCGGGAACTAAGTAAAATACCTTCGCTTGTTTATTTGTGGCAAGTATATTAGCGATTTCATCTAGCATAAAGCCTCTTTTATCACGGTTAGCTCGGCCTAATATAAACTGCAACCCCATATAACATTCACCTCATCTACTATTTTTTATATCTCTAATCTAAGAGATAGTCTTATTAGCGTGTCCAATTAACCTCCGCTGCATAACTAAGTATAACAAAAACACTTCAAAAGTTAGGTTTTTAAATCTAATTTTGAAGTGTCTATGATGGATTAAATAAAACGTGCGATTTAATAGATTAGTCAAAAACTAAAAAGTAAAGAATAATACTAAGCATCACGATTATTCCAAAAGAATAGGTTATTTTAAACTTAAGTTCTCTGGTCTTATGTCTAAACAGATACATGCCAAGTAGACCACCTAAACCTCCGCCAACCAGTCCGAGTGTCAATAATCTTTTTTCAGGAATTCGCCATTTGTGTTGTCGAGCTTTCTTCTTATCGAGTCCCATCAAAATAAATAGCCAGCCATTTAAAGCAACGATATAAGCTACTAAATAAGTTACCATTAGTTTTTGTTTTTTGCATTTAAAGAAACAATTTCAACAATGACATCTGTAGCTCTCTGCATACTTTCTACTGCAACGAATTCATAACGACCATGAAAGTTTTCTCCACCTGCGAATATGTTTGGGGTTGGCAATCCCATAAATGAAATTTTGGAACCATCCGTCCCACCTCTAATGGGTTCAATAATTGGCTTGATACCCAGATTTTTCATCGCTTGTTCGGCTAGATCAACGACTGTCATATTTTTTTTGATGATTTCGCCCATATTGTAATAAGAATCTTTTAACTCAACAAAAATGCGTTCAACTCCGAGTTGTTCATTTAATTCTTTTGCGACGTGTTGAATGAAGGCTTTACGTTCTTCAAATTTAGCACGGTCATGATCACGAATAATATAGTCCATTCGAGCCTCTTCTACTTCTCCAGTCATACCTAATAAATGGAAAAAACCTTCTCTGCCACTTGTTTTTTCAGGAACGTCATTTTGAGGTAAAGCAGCATCAAAATCTAATGCGATTTTTAATGCATTAACCATCGTATCTTTTGCTGTTCCAGGGTGAACATTTTTACCTTGAATGTTTACAATTGCTGAAGCAGCATTAAAACTTTCGTATTCTAATTCCCCGACCGGTCCACCATCCATTGTATAAGCAAAATCGGCATTAAAATTTGCTACATCAAAAAGATTGGCGCCGATTCCAATTTCCTCATCAGGACCAAAAGCAATTCGAACAGTACCATGCTTAATCGTTGGGTCAGCAATTAAAATTTCCATCGCTGTCATAATTTCAGCAATACCAGCTTTATCATCAGCACCCAATAAAGTAGAGCCATCTGTAGTAATTAACGTTTTTCCAATATAATTTTTTAAATTAGGAAAATCCTTGGGTGATAACACAACATTTTTTTCTTCATTTAAAATAATTGTAGTTCCATCATAATTTTCATGAAACTGTGGATGAATATTTTTGGAATTAAAGTCAGCTGTATCCATATGTGCAATGAAACCAATTGTTGGAACGTCCTCATCAGTGTTTGCTGGTAATGTAGCTGTTACATAGCCATTATTTTCATTGTAAGAAATATCATTCAAACCAATGGTAGTCAATTCAGCCATCAGCGTTTTAGCAAATGTTACTTGTGAGAGTGTTGATGGAATCGTTGTACTTGATTCATCAGAACGTGTCTCCGTTTGAACATATCGAACAAAGCGAGGAACTAAATTTTTATACATAAAAAAACTCCTTTTTTAATACTCAAATTTTAATCATTCTACTTCATCTTTTAAAAGATGAATCAGATAAAACGATAAGGATCGGTATTTAATGTTGATGAACTAACGTCTAGATCCCAATTCAGTTCTTTACTCCAAGTGGTAAACAGACCCACAAGTTCTGTTTTACAAATACTTTCAATATGATGCCCAGGATCAATGACAGTCAGCCCGGAAGCGAGCATATCATGGCCAACATGATAATAAACGTCTCCTGTAATGTAAACCTCTGCGCCTTTTTTTACAGCATCTGGGTAAAATTTCCCAGCATCGCCACCACAAATAGCTACCCGTTGAATCATTTGAGAGGGATCATTTGTTATATACCGTAAGCCAGTTACACCAAAAACAGATTTTATTTTTATTGCAAATTCCTCTACAGAAATTGGGGCCTCTAGATTACCAACGCGTCCTAACCCATATTCGTCTAGGTAATTTTCTATCGTATAAATATCGTAGACCGGTTCTTCATAAGGATGGGTAAAAAAAAGTGCTTTTTCAACTTCAGAAGTTAATCTTTCTGGGAACATGACTTCAATACGCGCCTCTTGAACTTTTTCAATTTGATCTATTTGTCCGATATGTGGATGTGCTTGATTAACCGGAGTAAAACTTCCAGTTCCTTCAACAACATAAGTACAGTCCTTGTAGTTAGGGCCCACTTCCCCGGCACCTGCTTGAGTCAGTGCTTTAATCATGCTATCTTCATTAGCTAGTGGAACAAACACAACCAATTTTTTATATTTTTCTTTTTTTGTAACGGTCATAATTTCAGTATCCGTAATCCCAATTGCTTTTGCTAACCAGGCGTTCATACCATTCGTTGCTACATCAAGATTTGTATGGGCAGCATAAACTGAGATATTATTTTTTAATAGATTGGCATACATATTGATTTGTGGATCATCCGTTATGAGATTTTTTGCAGGCCGAAAAATGGGTGGATGATGGGCGAAGATTAAGTCCACTTTTTTTGAAATAGCTTCTTGTACAACTTCAGGGCGAACATCTAAAGTTACAAGCACTTTTTTTATTGGTTTATTTAAGGTTCCAATGGCTAATCCAACGGGATCTCCCTCTTCAGCTAAGTATGTGGGTGCAAATTCTTCAAATTTTCGAATCAGATCATACCCTAAGATGTCTTTCACTTTAACAACTCCTTAATAGCATCAATTTTGTTCTTAAAATCATATATTTTATCAGACTGATCTGTAGAAGATTTAGTTAAATCAGCTAATATCTGTTCGTTCTTTGCTAATTCAATCATCCATTTTTTTATAAATAATGGAGACCTTTCTTCTCTTAAGAAAAAACCAAATGCAATATCCTCCCCCAAAAAGGGAACGTTTAGTTTATTAGACTTTTCAGCGATTATGATTTCATATATTTTTTTATTTTCTTCGACTAATTCTTCTGCAATAACTTGATAGTTGTGTTCAATCAGCCACATTCTTAATTCGGCCTCATCTTTATTTGGCTGCAAAACGAGTCTTTCTTTACCTGTTAATTTCCCCATTTGATAACCTTCATCTAAAATGGTCGCGATTAAAACTCCACCCATACCACAAATTGTAACAACGGAAATCTGATCAGCATCAGGTGTAATTACTTCTAGTCCATCTCCTAATCGAACAAATACTTCATTTTGTAAGTTTAAACGTTTCACCTGATTTTCGGCAATCTGAAACGGTCCTTCAATAATCTCACCAGCAACAGCAAACTCAATCTTACCCTCCGTCGCAAGGACACAAGGTAGATACGCATGGTCTGATCCAATATCGGCTAGTCTTGAACCTTCAGGTACATAACTAGCTGCTCTTTCTAAGCGTAATGATAATTGTTTTATCTTCATTAATTTCCTGTCACTTCTTTCATTATAAAATTAATTTTTAAAGAAACTTTCATCTAATAAATAGCCTTCAGCTGCTTCTTTTGTTTTGAAAATGGCTTCCATTTTACCATCGGGCAAATTAACCGACCACATAGGGTTATCATATATCAAACGCAATACATCTCCGTTTTGGTCAAACCACAACTCGGAGTAACCTTCTTCATATCCGTCACTTGTTTTTTTCAAAAAAGCTAAAGCTTTATCAAGCAATCTCCTTATTTCTTGTTCATCAGCATCTAGTACTGAAATGTATCCTTTACTTGTTTCTTCTTTAGGTAAATACCCTGCATAAATGAGCGCATTCCCATTTTGATGGAGAAAACGAACGACTACCGTTTTGTCAACTGCGCTACTTTCAAAATGATAGTTGATTCTGTTCAATGAAACAGGTGCTGCGGTTAACTCTTTATACTCATCAAATAGAGCTTTTTTTTCTTCAAATGATAACATGTATTCTCATCCTCTCAAACTATCCTACTTTATTATTATAACAGTTTTTTTTAAATCGTGCTTTAATATGTTCAAACAAAAAACCAAGCAAACGGAAAATTCACCTGCTTGGTTTTTTACGAATATTTAGTTTATTCTAAGAAATCTTTTAACTGTTTTGAACGGCTTGGATGGCGTAATTTACGTAAAGCTTTGGCTTCTATCTGACGAATACGTTCGCGAGTTACACCGAATACTTTACCAACTTCTTCCAAAGTTCTTGTCCGACCATCATCAAGACCAAAACGTAAACGTAAAACATTTTCCTCTCGATCCGTTAATGTATCTAACACATCTTCAAGTTGTTCTTTCAACAGTTCATATGCTGCATTTTCTGCCGGGCTTGTTGCATCATGATCTTCAATAAAATCTCCTAAGTGAGAGTCATCTTCTTCACCAATTGGGGTTTCTAATGAAACGGGTTCTTGAGCAATTTTTAAGATTTCGCGTACTTTTTCAGTTGGGAGATCCATTTCTGCACCGATTTCTTCAGGTGTAGGTTCTCTTCCTAAATCTTGCAACAATTGGCGTTGAATGCGAATCAATTTATTGATGGTTTCAACCATATGCACGGGAATACGAATAGTACGCGCTTGGTCAGCAATAGCACGTGTAATCGCTTGGCGAATCCACCAAGTAGCATAAGTTGAAAACTTAAATCCTTTGGTATAATCAAATTTTTCTACAGCTTTCATTAACCCCATATTACCTTCTTGGATAAGATCTAAAAATTGCATTCCGCGTCCTACGTAACGTTTAGCAATACTAACAACTAAACGTAAGTTAGCTTCTGCTAATCGTTGCTTTGCTTCTTGATCGCCAGCTTCAATTTTTTTAGCCAGCATAACTTCTTCTGCAGCAGTTAATAAATTAACTCGGCCAATTTCTTTCAAATACATACGGACAGGATCGTTAATTTTTACGCCTGGAGGAGCCGTTAGATCTTCTGGTTTCTCAGCTTGTCCTTTTCGCTCTTTAGCTAACATTTGACGAACAGTTGGACCACCATCATCTCCCACAACACCAATTCCGCTATCTTCTACTTGTTGAATAAGTGCATCCATTTTATCGGCGTCTAATGTATAAGGAGTAGCCAATTTATTGGTTAAATCATCATAATGAATCGTTCCACTAGGTTTGTATTCTTTAATTACTGTCTTTACTGCATCTTTGTAAGATAATGTTATTACTTTTTTTTCTTCAGCCATAAAAAAATGCCTCCCCTTTTTCAATCTCACTTTTTTTTAACGCTACCCATTTTTTAATAAGCGGGACAGATCGACAATCTCAATCATTAATATTCTTAATTGAGCTTGATCACCTTTTTTAGCAGCCTCGGTCATTGCGTCTTTCGTTTGTTTCAATTGAGATTCTAATAATGATTTTCTTGAAATAACATCAATGTAGTCTTTAATTTCTTGTGGAGTAATCTCAACACCAAGAGATTGAAACTCAATTTCAACTATTTTATTTTTTAATTGAGTTTCTTTTACAAAATCGATAAAAGCCTCAATTGAAGTATCTGACAGAGTATATTGCGCATGTTCTTGAAAATTTTCATAATACAAATACAGCATTTGGTAATCATCATGAACAAAATAGAACTCTTCTGACAAATTTTTAATTTGAATCCTAACTTCTTCAAAATGAAACAATCGATTGAGTAATAATTGTTCAGCTCGTTCAACAGAGTCTAATTTCCCTCTTTGATTATGAACTTGAGGAAAAGTCGTTGAACGTACGTCTGGACTAGGTGTGTTCTTTTTGGGTTCTTTAGAACGTTTTTTTTGTTGCTCATAAAAGCGTAACTGAAACTGTTCGTTCAAAGAATCAATAGAAATATCAAATTCAACAGCTAATTGTTTCAAGTACATTTCTCGTTCGACTGCAGATGTGATTGTCAACATTTCGGTTAATATTTTCTCAATGTACCCAAGTCGCTCGCTTTCGTTCTTTAAGTTCACATCACGACGATAATAGTCCATTTTAAAACTAAACAAGGTATCTCTTCCGTGAGAAATAAGCTCTTTAAATACGGACGCACCTTTTTCGTTAATAAAATCATCCGGATCCATACCGTCAGGAAAAGATAGAATAGCTAAATCAAAATCTGATTGTTCTGTCAGTAAATCAGCTGCTCGTTTAGCAGCCTCAACCCCGGCATCATCACCATCGTAAGCAACCAACACTTGATCCGTTATCCGTTCTAGCATCTGAATCTGTTCATTCGTCAAACTTGTTCCCATTGAGGCTACACCATTTTGTATACCCACTTGCCAAGAAGCAATAACATCCATAAAACCTTCAAATAAAACAACTTCTTTTTCCCGTCGAACAGCTGGTCGTGCTTTATCAAAATTAAATAATACGCTTCGCTTATTGAAAAGATATGTTTCAGGACTATTCAAATATTTAGGCCCTGTTTCGAAGTCTGAAGTTTCAAACAGTCTCCCAGAAAAACCGACTACTTTTCCTTGTTGGTTACGAATAGGAAACATAATTCGATTGGAAAAACGATCTAGCAAGTCTCCATTTTCTTTTTCAATAAACAAACCAGATTCTTTTAACAATTCTTCTGGATAATCTTTGCCAACTAAATACTGTTGCAACAATGTACGCTCATGCGGAGCAAAACCGATACCAAACGTTTCAATTGTTTCTTGTGTCAATCCTCGTTTTAACAAATATGCTAAAGCTTCTTCACCTGCAGTTGTTTGTAACAAAATATGATGGAACAATTCAAGACTCTCCTCATGAATTTTAAAAAGAAAGTCTTTTTTTGAGTCTTTATTTTGCAGTTTTGCTTGTTCTCCACTAACTAATGCTTCGTCGACTTCAATCTGACTTAGTTCAGCTGTCTTCAAAACGGCCTCAGGAAAAGTTAACCCATCAACCTCCATCAAAAAAGAATAAACGTTTCCTCCGCGACCACAACTAAAGCAATGAAAAATTTGCTTTTCTTCAGTCACAGAAAATGATGGAGTTCGTTCATCATGGAAAGGACAAAAGCCAAAAAAGTTTTTCCCTTTCTTTTTGAGTTGTACGTATTGACTAATAACATCTGTAATATTGGTTTCTTGCCTGATTTTATTGACGGTTTCTTCAGGAATCCTCATTGCCAAACCATTCACCTCTTTAGTCAAATAAAACGCACTTTCTGACTACCAATGTAAGTAGCTAAGAAGTCGCACCAAATAAATCAGTGCGACTCAGTCTCTCCATTCTCTATAGACAGAAATATTCAAGTTTTATTATATCATATAAAACAGGTGTAGACAACATATTAACACCTAATCGTTTTTTACTTTCATAATCGAAGACGTAAAGCTTTTCCTAGCATTCAAAGATTTCCAAATAATAGAAGCAATTCCGAAATCAACCATGCTGTGTATAATGGTACCAATCCCTACCATTAGAAAAACAGATTGTAAAAATCCTTGATTATAATACGTATCTGTTACATTTCCTCCAAAGTAAAAAAAAGAAACGACTGCTACTTCTGCAACGGCATGAACCACACCAATAACAAATGAAAAAAATTGTGCTTTTAGTGGATTACCAATGATTTCTGGGTGGTTTTTCACCCAAAAGGCCCCTACGATAGCAAATATCACATGAGTCAACGCTCTTAATGCAACAACCAAAGGAAATCCGCTAATCAAAAATCCAAAAGCTGTTCCCAAAGCAACGAAAACTGCAATAGCTGGAGAAATAAATAGAGCAATAAATATAGCTACATGGCTTCCTAAGGTAAAAGAAGCGGGTTCTAAAATAATTTTAACTGGGGAAATAATTGGTATCATAATACCAATAGCTATAAGTAAAGCTGATATTGTTAATTTATGAACGTTTTTTGTATGCATCTGAACATCTCCAATTTAATATCATTGCGCAAGTGTCAAGACACCTGCATAATTATATTATAAAGAAATTAAATTAGATGTCAAGACAGTTATTTAATCTTGATACAACAGGTTTTCAACTGATAGCTGCTGAATGATTCTATCAAAAATTTCTTTATCTTTACATGCAATTGTATGCAAATGAACACCTTGTGTTAACTCTGACAATAAGTTTGCTTGTGATTTATTTATTTTTCGAAGAAATTGGTCAGCATCATGTCGAGATCCAATATTCAACTGTCCTTTTAACTCACCGTAGACGGGATGCTCTACAATGACGTCAATTAGCTCTCCACCATTGTCCACTATTGCATATAATTCTTTTTGAGTTTCGTCAGCTTTATGTGTACAAGCAATTTTTCTTATATATCGCTCATCTTGACTTTCTTCAATATTTAAAACATACCCTTTAGGTGTTGCTGTAATATCTATTCCTGTAGCTCTAATTAAAGCAATATCGCCAACAATAATCTGGCGACTAACTTTTAATTTTTTCGCTAATACAGAAGCACTTATCGGCGTTCTGTTTTTTTTTAAAGTACCTACTATGTTGTTTCTCCTTGTAGAAGGCTCCATATCTTCATTCCTTTCAGTTTAGTAAACAACAACATAGACATTATTGAAGTTGTTATTATTTAAATTTATTTAAGAACAGTCTAATAATATTATTAATACGTTTTTCATCTTATGTTTCGTATTTATTCTATTAGACTAAAAATTGAGCTTCATACAATCGCCGATAGGATCCATTTAAGGCCATCAATTCATCATGACTCCCCTCTTCAGATATGCCTCTTTCATTTACAACAATTATCCTAGTAGCATGTTTAATCGTCGCTAAACGATGCGCGATAATGAGAGTTGTCCTTCCCACCGACAAAGAGTTCAAAGAATCTTGAATAGCTTGTTCGGTTTCGGTATCCAATGCTGAAGTGGCTTCGTCTAAAATTAGTATCGGTGGATTTTTTAAGAACATTCGAGCAATGGATACGCGTTGCTTTTGCCCCCCTGATAACTTAACTCCACGTTCACCAATAATCGTGTCTAAACCTTCAGGCAAGTCTAGTATAACTTGTTCTAGGTGTGCTAAACGAACGACTTCTGTTATTTCATCTTCACTAGCAGCCAATTTACCGTATAAAATATTTTCGCGTAGGCTGCCTGGAAATAAGAATACATCTTGTTGAACAATTCCTATTTGATTTCTCAGCGATTCCATCGTCACATCTTGAATATTTATCCCGTCAATTAAAAGTTCACCTTCATTTATTTCGTAGAAACGAGGCAATAAATTACAAATAGTGGTCTTTCCTGCTCCACTTGGTCCGACAAAGGCAATTGTTTCTCCTGCAGTAATAGATAAATCAATGTGATCCAAAACTTTATTAGTTGAATCATACCAAAATGAAATGTCTTTATATTGAATATTTCCTTTGACTGGAGGAAGAGCTTTAGCATTTAACTTATCTTGAATAGTAGGTTTTTTCCCTAGTTCTTCTTGGAAGCGTTTAAATCCTGCAATCCCTTTTGGGTAGCTTTCGATCATTGTATTTACTTTTTCAATTGGGCGGACAAAGATATTAGCTAGCAATATAAAAGCCACAAAATCACCGTAAGTAATTTCTTCTCTGATTGTATAGAACGCTCCAAAAAATAAAGCGAACAAATTAATTAATCGGATTAAAAAATAATTATAAGAAGAACTAATTCCCATCATTTTATAAAAAAGCATTTTTGATTTTCTATATGCTTGGTTTAATAGTTCGAATCGGCCAGCTTCAAATTTTTCATTAGCAAAAGCTTGAACTTCTCGAATTCCACTGACCGAAGCTTCAATTCCAGCATTAAACTTTCCTAAATTTCGATAAATTTCTATATTAACACGAGTCATTTTTTTATTAAAAAATATTAATGCGATCATGATAAAAGGAATCAAGATAAATGTTGCTATGGCTAACTTGACGTGAATCGTCAACATCAAAATAAAAGCCCCAATTAAGGTTATTAAAGTAATAAAAATATCTTCAGGCCCATGATGAGCAACTTCAGATATCTCAAACAAGTCTGTTGTTAAACGTGCCATTAACTTACCCGTTTTTTTATTATCATAATAGCTAAAAGATTGTTGCTGAAGGTGTGAATAGAGTTCGCAACGCATGTCTGTTTCAATATTAACGCCTAGAGTATGACCAAAATAAACGACAACATATTGAAGGACAGTATTTACCATATATAAAAATAAAAGTGAAAGAGATGCTGTGACAATTAATGACCAATTTTCTGTCGGTAGCATGTCACTTATTACACGATTGACAACAACTGGAAAAGCTAACTCTAATGATGCTGCTAAAATAGCGCAACAAAAATCAAGATAGAATAATTTTTTATAAGGGCGATAATAACTAAAAAACTGTTTTAACATAAAATCCTCCTTTATCCATTACTTTATCTATTATAGGTAATAAACCATATAAATGAAAGGCGCAATATGTTGCTTTTCATTTACATGGTTTGATAGTTTGATGAACTTAATCTACCATAACGCTATCCCCTCTTTCTTTCAGGTTTCAAAATTCCTATTCGCTAACACCTTTCGAGGCAAGACACCCCATTAACACTATAGTTAGGTTATATTTTTTATCTTTTGCTACACATAATAAAGTAATAGTTCTTTTTTTAACTTTTTTTTATTAAATTGACAAAATGATTGCTGTCTTTATTACTTTTTAATTCATTTAAATAATTTTTTTAAAACTATTTTTAAACTGTTCAAAATTTTCGGAATTGTAACCAAATGCTTTCTGATTTTATCAGATGGTGCAATTTATTTTTCCCATAGATCGTATTGAGCTTTTTCTTTAGAAATACCTCTCGGTCAGATTCAATCAACTAAACTTCGGAAATAATCGTGTTTTTCAACATCTTCATAAATTACGTTTCATTTTCACTCTATTTCTTCCTTCTATCAAAATGATGAGTGACTGAATAAAAAACCCTACTAAAGAAATGATATCTTTAGTAGAGCAAAAAAAGCAAAAAATGTTTATTTTTTTATTTAACAACTAGTTTATCAATACTTGCAAAAGAAAGCGTCAGTCTTGCAATCTGCATTAATAAAGACAATCGATTGTTCCGGATACTTTCATTGCCCGTCATTACCATATTTTCATCAAAGAAATCGTCTATGAAAGGCTGTAAACTTTCTAATTCCTTAAATTTTCCTTCTGTTTCCAATTCATTAAAACTAGCTTGTATTTTTTCTACTTGATTAGCTAAATTGGCTTCAGAATCTGTTTCAAATAATGACACATTAATTTTATGGTCTATAAAATCAATAACCTTATTATTTTTTCTTGCTAAGTTTAAAACACGCGTTAGTGATTCTATTGTTGGTTTAAATGAACTATCTGTTAAGTGTTTTTCTAACGTACGACTTGTTTCAAGTATATCTATCAGATTTTCTTGATTCGAATGCAAAGCTGCGTCAATAATATCATAACGTATTTTTTCATTACGCATAAATTGTTGTAGTCGTGCTTTTATAAAATCAACTAATTCAGAGCCAGTCTTTTCATAACCTGGTAGCAACTCTTTTGAATCGGCTGTTAGTGTACTAAGAATATCTTTTCTAAGCGTATCTATTGGGAAGAACCAATTTTCTTTTTCTATAATACGAACTAATCCATATGCTTGGCGTCTCAATGCAAAAGGATCATTGGATCCTGTTGGGATTTTTCCAATAGCAAAGAAGGACATCATACTTTCTAGTTTATCTGCTAATGCTAAGACAGCTCCGATTGAACTTTTAGGCAGCTCGCCATCGCTTGAGATAGGTAGATAATGCTCACGGATTGCTGTTGCCACAGCTGGTGATTCTCCTTGTAATAATGCATATTTTTCCCCCATTATCCCTTGCAGTTCTGGAAACTCCCCAACAACGTTGGTAACTAAATCAAATTTATATATTTCTGCTGCACGATTAAGACCAATCATTTCATCGTCAGTTAAACCAACACTTGTTCCGATAGTTGCTGCAAAAGAGCGAACACGTTGGATTTTTTCATAAACAGATCCAATTTTTTCATGGAATGTCACTTGTTTTAATTGTTCCACACATTTTTCAATCGTTCGTTTTTTATCTTCCTCATAGAAGAATAATCCGTCTTCTAAACGTGCAGTTAAGACTTTTTCGTTACCCCTAACAACATTTTCGATAAACTCCGCATTTCCATTTCGAACTGAAATAAAGTACGGTAACAAATTCCCAGAATGATCAGCAACATCTACATATCTTTGATGATCTCTCATAGAAGTAATTAAAATTTCTTCGGGTATTTCTAAGTAAGTTGGGTTGTACTTACCATAAAAAGCTGTAGGATACTCAACTAGATTATTTATTTCTTCTAGTAAATCAGGATTGATTGAAACATTCCAGTTGTGTTCTTTTGAGATATCTTCAATTTGAGAAATAATCATATTTTGACGTTTGTTGCTATCTGCAATCACAAATTCTTTTTCCAAATCATTCTCATAGTCTAATGCGGTTGAAAATGTTACCTGTTTACCCAAGAACCGATGCCCCCTACTAGTATTGGAGGTATGGATATCCAATAAAGAGAATGGAATAACCTCTTCATCCAACATAGCTGTAATCCAATGAATTGGTCGAATATAATTAAAGTGGTAGTCAGCCCAGTTCATACTTACTGGGAAAGTCATCGCTGTGATTACTTTATCTAAATGAGTTAAAATAGATTTTGCTGCTTGTCCTTCAATGAACTTATCCACATGAACGTACTCAATACCATTAATTTCTTTAAAATAAATCTCTTCTACACTTAACTTTTGTCCGCGAACAAATCCCATTGCTGCTTTACTCCAATTTCCTTCAGCATCTAATGCAATCTTTTTTGCAGGACCTTTAACTGATTCTTCAACATCTACTTGTCTATCAGATAAATCTTTAACCATAACAGCTAGTCTTCTAGGTGTAGAGAAAGCTAAAACTTCCCCATAACTTAGTCTATTATCGTCTAGAAATTGTTTCATTTTTTGAACTAATTGTTGACTGCTGGGTGAAACAATATGTGCAGGTATTTCTTCTAAACCGATTTCTAACAACAAATTTTTAGTCATATTAATTTACCTCCTCAGTTGAATTCGAATCACTTTTGAGCAACGGATAACCAAGTTTTTCTCGTTCATTAACAAACGCAAGCGCAATAGCTCGTGCCATCTTACGAATTCGAGATAAATAACCCGCACGTTCAGTAACTGAAACAGCTCCACGTGCATCTAATAAATTAAATGTATGGCTACATTTCAAAACATAATCATAGGCAGGGTGGACCAATCCTGCTTCAATTTGAATCGTAGCTTCTTTCTCATAGTCTTCAAATAATTGAAGCAATAAGTCTTGATTGCTATTCTCGAATGCATATTTAGAATGTTCGAATTCAGGTTGAATGAAAATTTCACCATATTTCACACCCTTAGTCCATTGAATATCATAGACACTGTCTACTTCTTGAATATAAGAAGCTAACCGTTCTAGTCCATAAGTGATTTCACTGGTTACAGGATGACATTCTAAACCACCAACTTGTTGGAAGTAAGTGAATTGAGTAATTTCCATTCCATCTAGCCAAACTTCCCAACCTAAACCGGCACATCCCATTGAAGGATTTTCCCAGTTATCTTCAACAAAACGAATGTCATGTTTTAAAGGATCAATGCCTAATAAAATTAAACTATCCAGATAAAGTTCTTGAATATTTTCTGGAGAAGGTTTCATGACTACTTGAAATTGGTGATGCTGAAACAAACGATTAGGGTTTTCTCCGTAACGACCATCGGCTGGACGTCTTGACGGTTCAACGTATGCTGCATTCCATGGCTCGGGTCCAATAGCTCTTAAAAAAGTATAAGGACTCATTGTTCCCGCTCCTTTTTCAGTATCATACGATTGCATTAATAAACAACCTTTATTTGACCAGTAGTTTTGTAAGGTTAGAATAATCTCTTGAAATGTTAACGGTTCTTTTTTCATTCAAAACACTCCTTTTAATAGTTTAATGTAAAATAAAATAAAAAAGTCGTCCCTATGTTGACAAATATCAACATAGGGACGACTTATCATCGCGGTTCCACCCTAATTCCAGTAATTTAACTACTAGCATCTTTATTGGACAGCTCCAGAATGCCTTTCGATTTCTATCTAGATTTGGCTTTCACTATCCCAAATTCGCTGAAACAAGATTATATAAAATCTACTATATTTCTTTCTACGCTGCTTATTCTATTACTACTATCATATCTCTCTAAAGAAACATTTGTCAATCATTTCTTTTAAAAAAGTCACTCAATTGAATCCGTATGATCTGGCTTTCTATCCAATATTAACTCTCCCCACTGATACATTTGATCAATGAATCGTTTACTTTTTAATTTTATACCAACTGACTCATCGTAAATCATATCTAAAACAACTCTAATTTCTTTTTTCGTTTCATCTTTTACTTTAATTGTTCCTAAATGATCCATCGAAACGATTGAAAATAAACGTAAAAAATAGATAGCACGTTGACTAGCATGATAACGATGCTTGTCTAGGCTCCAATGAGTTTGACAAAGCAATCCACCATAACTTCCAGAATAATCAAATAGACCAGTTGTTTTTCCGCATACTCGACACCCTCGCCATTCAGGAGCAACTCCAAAATAGGGCAAAATTTGAACTTCAAAAATATTCACTAAGATTTCTGGGTCTGTACCATTGTCTATTTCTAAAAGCAACTGTTTTACTTTATGAAACAAAGTTGGATCAGATATACCATCTTCAATAGCTACATCCGTTAGACTTAGTATATAAGTTGCATAAGCATTTAAAAAGATATCCGTATGCAACTGATTAAGATGAGTTAAATCTTTAGCGTCTCGTATAAAACCCAGGCCAGTCTCTTTAATATCTGTAATATAAGTGGCTATCGTGAAAGGAAGTACAGCAGCTTTTAGATTACTGTTTGATTTTCGAGAGCCTTTAATAAAAAACATTCTTTTTCCAAGCCTTGACGTAAAAATTTTAACAAGTCTATCGCTTTCTCGATAATTACGAATAGAGATGACGATACCTTCTGTTTCTTGTAATTCTGACAAGCTACCTACTCCTTTCGTTGATTGCTTTTATATCTTACAAATTAAATAGAAAAGAAAATCCCACTAAAATAAGTGAGATTTTGTCTAATTTGGTCAATAAAAAGATTAATAATCTTCTTTACGGTAACCAAAATCTTGCAAGTTTGTTTGGCGATCACGCCAGTCTTTTTGAACTTTTACCCAAAGATCTAGATAAATTTTGTCTCCTAATAAAACTTCGATATCACGACGAGCGCGGATACCAATATCTTTTAGCATTTTACCGCCTTTTCCAATAATAATCCCTTTTTGACTAGAACGTTCAACAATAATCGCTGCGTGCACTTGAACTTTGCCAAGTTCATTTCTTTGCATGCTTTCAACTACTACTGCAACTGAGTGGGGTACTTCTTCACGGGTCAATTGCAATACTTTTTCACGTATTAATTCCGATACAATGAAATATTCAGGGTGATCCGTTACTTGATCTTCTGGATAAAATTGTGGACCTTCAGGTAAATACTTAAGAATTTCAGAGAGTAAGGTATCCACATTATTTCCTTCAGTAGCTGAAATTGGGATGATTTGTTCGAATTCCATTTGTGTCCGATAATCATCAATAATTTCAAGTAATTTATCAGGATGAATTTCATCAATTTTATTAATCAACAAAAATACAGGAGTCTTTTGTTCTTTTAATTTATCAATAATAAAATTATCGCCAGGACCACGTTTTTCAACCGCACTTACCATAAAAAGAATAACATCTACCCCTCTTAAGCTACTTAATGCAGACTCTACCATGAAATCTCCTAAACGGTGTTTAGGTTTATGAATTCCTGGAGTATCAATGAAGACAATCTGAGAATCATCAGTCGTATAAATTCCTTGGATTTTATTTCTAGTTGTTTGAGCTTTGTCGCTCATAATCGCAATCTTTTGACCAACCACTCTATTTAGTAAAGTTGATTTCCCTACATTTGGACGTCCCACAATGGAAACAAATCCTGATGTGTGTTCTTTTTTATTCTCCATTAAACCATATCCTCCGATTGAAACGCACCAGGTAAAAGTTCTTTTACTGTGGTTTCGTATTTATCTCCGTTTGTATTTGTTAACAGTACCGGCATATCCGGCTCACAAAATTCTACCATAACTTGTCTACATGCGCCACAAGGAGATATGGGCCCATTTGTTTTACCAGTAACAACTAACTGCTTAAATGATTTTTTCCCTTCAGAAACGGCTTTGAAAATAGCCGTACGTTCAGCGCAATTGCTTAATCCATAAGAAGCATTTTCAATATTACAGCCACTGTAAATTATACCATCATCTGTTATAAGTGAGGCACCTACTGGAAAGTTTGAATATGGAACATAAGCATTTTCTAACATCTCTGTAGCTTCTTTTACTAATTGTAGTGTTATCTTTTCATTTTTTTCCATAAATTTAATTCTCCTTTTTTAAATAAATCGTTCTAAAAATTTAGGCAAAATAATAATAGCTGCGGTGATAATTGAAAAAAAAGCGGTAGTTAGAACAGCAGCAGCAGCCATATCTTTAGCCTTTTTAGCTAAAGGATGGTATTGGTTCTTTGTTATTAAATCAACAACATTTTCAATAATAGTGTTTAAGATTTCCATGACTAAAACTAAAAAGATGCTTAATATAATCCAAAGCCATTCATATTTTTGTAATCCTATAAAAAAGGAAATAAGTAATATAACGACTCCTAGAAAAAGATGAATACGCATATTTCGTTCTTCTTGAAATACGGTTTGTATTCCTTTGAATGCGTATTTAAAGGAATCAATGAAGCGTGAGTTTTTACATACAGTCTTATTATCTTTCCAGGCCATAGGCATCCAATATCTCTTTCTGTAAGCCAAACATTTCTTTTTCTTCATCTGGCTCCATATGATCATACCCATTTAAATGCAAAAATCCATGAAGAGAAAGAAAACCAAGCTCACGATCAAGCGTATGTCCATACTCACTTGCCTGTTCTATTGCTTTATCCACTGAGATAACAATATCACCGATATTTCTAGGTACTGTTCCTTCAAAACCTGCTAAATCTAATATAAAATCATCCTTAACCTCATCTTCAAGTGCAAAACTGATAACATCCGTTGGTATATCTTTAAACCGAAATTCTCGATTGATCTCTTTTATTTTTTCATTGTCAACAAATAAAATAGACATTTCAGTCTCTTCTTCTAAGTGAATGTAATCACCAGAGAACTCTAAGATAGATTGAATCATTTCTTTTTGTTCTGCAGTTATTTTGTTTGTTTCATCAAATAAATCTATTTCCATACTTTGAGATCCCTCCTAAATGCAATGAAAAAATTTTATGCATTATTTTTGTTTGTGTCTTTTTCTGATAAACTCGGATACTCAATCCTCGAATGAAACGTACCGTTTAGTCCTTCACAAATAGATTGTTCTACTATTTTGAGTTCTTTAATAGAAATTGAGCATTCATCGAACTGTCCATCGGTCATTCGATCGTTAACTAATTGATGGATGAAAATTTCAATCGTTTCCTTCGTTGGATTTGTCATCGATCTTACTGCAGCTTCTGCGCTATCAGCTATATTAATGACAGCAGCTTCCTTTGTTTGTGGCTTGGGACCCGGATATCTAAATTCTGCTTCTTGAACCGTTTCGTCTAATTCTTTAGCCTTAATATAAAAGAACTTCATTAACGTTGTTCCATGATGTTGAGCACATATATCTATTATCGATTGTGGCATTTTTGCCTCTTTTAATATTTTTACCCCTTCGCTAACGTGTCCAAAAATAATATCTCTACTTTCAAATGGTGTTAGCAAATTATGAGGATTTTCCATTCCTGAAGATAGATTTTCTACGAAGAAAAGAGAATGCCTCAATTTACCAACATCATGGTAATAGCAAGCAACCCTTGCAAATAAAGAATCACCACCAATAGATCCTACAGCATTAGCACTTAAATTAGCAACCATGAGGCTATGATGATATGTACCTGGAGTTTTTGTAACAAGCTCTTTTAATAAAGAATTAGTAGGATTCTCTAATTTCATTAAAGTTAACACCGCATTGTCTGCAAACAATAATTCAATATAGGGTGAAAATAGGATAGCTAAGAAATATGAAAGAAGTCCACTACCCAAAGCAAATAAAATAATCAATAGTGACTCTCTAGATAAAAATGGTAAGTTTAAATAGAGAATAAGAGAACTAATAAATAAAGCATTGAAAAAAGAAATCCACATAAATGTATTCAAAAATTGATTGATGATCCTTTTCTTTGTAATCATTGTTCCCATCATACCACTAAATAAATAGAATAAAGTGAACATAATGATACTATTCGTACCTGTGTTTTCTCTGAATAAAAACACTGAAAATGCAACTAGAAAACCATTTGCAACTATGCCATATCGCCTTGAGCTAAATGTAGTCAATAAAATTGGAGCTAAGGCGGCCGGGTATAACAAGTTGATATTTGCTAAGCCTGATTGTTGCATCAACGATAGGCCTTTTAAGACCATTAATGTGCTAGTCATAATTAATGTATACAACGTTAATTCTTGCCCTTTCTTTAATAGAGAATCTTTTTTTGTTTTTCCTAAATAAAACAAAACCAATGCTTGTGATAATAAGATTAAAAATAAACTATAAAAAAGATGATAGGAAGACGTATTATCTAATAAACCAAGTAATTTAATTTGGTTCATAACGTTGCTATCGATAACATGTCCCTCTTGTACAATCACCTGTCCTTGTAAAATTAAAGCTGGTTGGACAGAAATCTTAGCACTTTCACGTTGTTTTTCTGTAACTTGTTCATTATAAACATTGTTTTCAACTAAAGAATTGTCTAAAATCAAACCGGCTACACGCTTTTGGTCAGCTTTGAACTCCCAATAATCTAAACTAGCAATAGCTTCTTGCTTTTTTTTGCTAAGTTCATCAACTCTGATAGGTATTGACATAGCCTCAGAAAGGGTTTTTGTGGTAGCTTTCTCAATCTGGTTCACGATTACTTCAGTTGCCCCAAGCAGTTCAAGAATGGACCATTCTGGCAACGAGGAAACAAATTCTTTTGTTTCTTCATCATTATTTATTAACTTAGTATTAAAAAGAACAAGTTTTTCATTGGGTGTTAATTTTTTTATATTGGCATTTGATGTCGTACTTTCTTCTTTTGAATTAGAATTTGTTTTACTCGTTGCTTCCTTTAGTTTTTCTTGAAACTGTTCTTCTGCCAATTTGTTCGCTTCTTTAACAGTAGCAAACAACAAATGAATTTTTTCAGTTTGTATATCATTCAAGTCGGCGTTATAAGAATAGACCGGAGCAACATTATTAGCTGCTATTTGTCGATTATCTATTGTTTTTTCTAAGTCTTCCACTGTCGACTGAGCACGAATAGTTTCATCAGCAACTTGGTAAAGCTTGATGTCTAATTCTCTTGGTTTCACACTACTGAACATGATAAAAAAAAGTACAGTAGAAAACAATAGTAACAAAATAGGAATATACATTTTCCCCATTTTATTTTGTATAGCAGTCAAACGTCTACGCATTTATTCACATCCTAACTACAATCAATCACGACTTGTTTATTAACTAGGTTTCTTTTTTTCATCATATGCTTCTATGATACTTGCAACAACAGGATGTCTTACAACATCCTTCGAATCGAAATAAACAAAATCGATATTAGTTACATGACGAAGAATAGTTTCAGCATGGATTAACCCACTTGTGGCTCCTTTTGGCAAATCAATCTGAGTAACGTCCCCATTAATAACCATTTGCGATCCGAACCCTAGACGTGTCAAAAACATTTTCATTTGCGAAACGGTTGTATTCTGTGCTTCATCCAAAATAACGAAAGCATCTTCCAATGTACGACCACGCATATAGGCAAGAGGAGCAATCTCTATTACACCACGTTCCATTAGACGGTTGGTGTGCTCTAATCCAAAAAGGTTGTACAACGCATCATAAATAGGTCTCAGATAAGGATCAACCTTTTCTTTTAAATCTCCTGGTAAAAACCCTAAATGTTCTCCCGCTTCAACGGCAGGTCGAGTTAAAATAATTTTTTTGACATCTCCATTTTTTAAAGCATTGATAGCCATGACAACTGCCAAATAAGTTTTGCCTGTTCCAGCAGGACCAATACCGAAAGTAACCGCATGATTATTAATTGATTTAACATAACGTCGTTGACCGAAGTTTTTTGCTCGTATTGAGATTCCTTCAAAATTTTTACCTATTTCTTTATCATACATACTTATAAAATAATCTAATGTACCATCTTGCGCCATTTTGATAGCTGTTACAACATCAGGTTCGCTAATCGAAATACCTCGATTAATCAATTCTTGTAATTTATTTAATATATTTTCAATAGTGTGACCTAATTGTTCAGGGCCAACAACTTCTATTTTATTCCCACGACTATTAATTGCAACATTCAACGTATCTTCAACTAATTTTAAGTTTCTGTCTTGTACTCCAAATAATGCATTCATATCTTCTGTTTTATTTAATTCAAAGTCATAAGTTTCACCTGTTTTACTAGACAAACATTCGACACCCTCTCTTATTCTACTTCTTTTCTTATGCGATTAATTTAAGTAATTTATCTCGAATTTCAATAGGTACTATCGGATATATTATTATTTTACCACAAGTATGTTATTAATTTGTGGATTTGATTCTTTATATAAATATTTTCATATGAAAATATTTATATTATGTAATTGATGAAGTGTTTTATAGGCTGTTTTATAGTTTAAAAGTGAAAATAAAAAAGTAAAGGAATGGTCCTTTACTTTTTTATTAATATTTAATTTAATTGATCTTTAACTAGGCGATTAATCACATTGCCATCCGCTTTGCCTTTTGTTATCGGCATAACGACACCCATAACTTTACCAAAATCTTTCATTGATGTAGCATTAACTTCAGAAACAGCATTTGAGATTATCACTTGTAATTCTTCTTCAGAAAGCTGTTGAGGTAAATATTTTCCAACGAGTTTGATTGCATTTTGCGTTTGCTCAACCAAGTCTTCTCTATTAGCTTTTTCAAACTCAATTAAAGATTCACGTCGTTGTTTCATTTCGCGAGAAAGAAGTGTTAATTCTTCATCCTCACTCAATTCATTACCTGTTTTAATTTTTTCGTTTTGAAACGCTGCTTTTAGCATACGTAAAACAGCTAAAGTATTTTTATCTTTAGCTTTCATAGCAGTTTTGATATCATCGTTTATGGTTGTTAGAAGTGACAAGACTTTCTCACCCTCAATTCCTATGCGTTATCTGATTAGAACTTACGTTTTCTAGCCGCCTCAGATTTCTTCTTACGTTTCACACTTGGTTTTTCGTAGAATTCGCGTTTACGGGCTTCTTGCAAAGTACCAGTTTTTGAAACGGTGCGTTTGAAGCGACGAAGAGCATCATCAAGAGATTCATTTTTCTTAATAACTGTTTTTGACATAGTAAATTCCCTCCCTCCGTGCTTGTAAAAGTAACCGTTATTTGTTTATACCCTTATCTTTTTGTACAAACTAAGAACTGTCCTTCCTTATTATATCGAATGTATTTTTTTACGTCAACAACGTATTTGCTTTTTGTTTAAAAAAAACAGAAAAATAGCATTAAACCCGCTTTATTTAGACACTAAGTTTTATTAGAGTTAGGTTATTAGTTGTTTTTTGCTGCACATTCTTTGCATTTACCAAATATTTCGAAGCGATGTGACTCAATTTCACATCCATTTAGTTGCTCTTCAAAAAAATTCATTGGACACATTTTGATATTTTTTGTCATACCGCAATTTGTACAAATAAAATGATGATGATGTCCTTGGTGCATACACCCAAAACGGAACATTTTTTCTCCGTTTAATTCAGTTTCTTCTAAGACATCTAATCTTACAAAAGTATATAAATTACGATAAATAGTATCATAACTTATTGTAGGATAAATTTCTTTTAATAATAAATGAACTTCTTTTGCAGGTAAATAACGATCCTCATTAACGAAAATCGATAACATTTGCTCACGTTTATCTGTATATTTATAACCATTTTTTTTCAAAATTCCAATGGCTTTTTCAACTGCAGTCATTTTTTAAAGCATCTCCCCTGATTCATTCCTTCTATCTATTATAACCTATCTTTATTCTATTAAGCAAGAAGCCTATTTTATTGACTTCTGCCTTCTTTTATTACAAAAAATCAGTTATAATTAGAAAATAACCATTTAGATGGACAGTTTTTTAATGGCATCTATTAGAAATGAGGGATAACATATTGGAAAAACAAAAGAAGATTAACCTATATATTATTTCAGATTCTGTTGGCGGAACAGCCAATAAATTAGGACAAGCAGCAATGGCTCAATTTCCGGGTGTCGATGCAAATGTATCTGCCTATCCATTTATTAGAGGGGAAGATACACTTTATTCCATACTCGAGAAGGCTAGTAAAGATAACGCCTTAGTTATTCACACGTTAATTTCATCTACACTAACTAGTTTAATTGTTTCTTATTGTCAGGGCCATGATTTATTTTGTTTTGATGTTTTAAATCCTGTTGTCAAAGAAATTGAACAACGTACGAATACTAAGCCTTTAGAAGAACCCGGTGTATTGCACCAATTGAACGATAATTATTTTGACCGCATTAGCGCAATTGAATTTGCTGTAAAATACGATGATGGCAGAGATCCAAAAGGCTTTTTAGAAGCGGATATTGTATTATTAGGAATATCTCGTACTTCTAAAACACCGTTAAGCATGTTCTTAGCTAATCAGAATTATAAAGTTGCAAATCTACCCTTAGTTCCTGAAGCTCATATCCCAGACACGTTATGGAAAGTTAATCCTAAGAAAATTGTTGGGTTAACAAATGATCGCCGTGTACTAAACTCCATCAGACGTGAACGTATGATTGCTTATGGATTAAACCCAGAAACAGGTTATTCAAAAATTGACCGTATCGATGAAGAATTAGCCTTTGCTACAAAATTATATGATGAACTCAATTGTTTAGTAATTAATGTAGCAACGAAATCAATTGAAGAGACTGCTGCTATTATTATTAATACATTGCAATTAGATTCAAAAAAAAGAACATTTTAATTAGTCAACTTTTTAATAGAGTCTATAGCATAAAAAAAGAATTGGGACATAAAGCGTTTAGACTCGAATCCCTTCACGAATAGCGCTCGATGGACGTTAGTTTTTTTGAGCACGTCTAAAATGAAATTTGGGATAAATGAAGAGGCTGGGACATAATGTCCTAGCCTCTTTGTTCACTTATTACTAAAATCCACGACTAGAACCGCCGCCGCCAGAGCTACCGCCACCGCCAAAACCACCGCCGCCTCCGAAACCGCCGCCGCCAAATCCGCCACCTCGGCCACCTCGACCGCCTCGGTTTCCTGCAGACATACCGATTAGAAATGGCAATATACTAGAACGACGACCACCTGAACCGCCGCCACCGCCGCCGGAAAAGAAACTACTTACAAGAAAAAAGATAATTAAAATAATAAAAACTGTGGAAATCCCACCATCATTTCCATCATCATAAGCCGTTTCGTCGACTTCATAACCCGAAAATACAACTTCATTATCAAACATGTATTCTTTATTTACTTTAACCGCAGTCTCAGTGAAGATGTTTTTTAATGCTGTATCAAAATTGTTGTTTTTTAAATCTTCTATATTGCGATCTAAGATAGCTCCCGTTCCACTATCAGTCAAAGCACCTTCTAATCCATAGCCAACTTCGAATCTAATTTCGCGTTCTGATTCACTCATCAGTATTAAGACACCATTATCTAATTCACTACCACCAATACCCCATTGTTTAAACAATTTTTCACTGTAGTTTTCTATGCTATCACCGTCAAGAGTATCAATCGTTGCTACGACAATTTGTGGTTTTTCTTTTGTATCTTCATAATGCTTATTTACATCAATAATAAATTTCTCCGTTTCCGGTGAGAGCATATCCGCTTCATCAGAAACATAAAAATTTTTAGATGGTTCCGGGTAATCAGAAGTCGCCATTACTTTTAAGGGATTAAAGTAAAGAAAAGTTAAACTGAATGCGACTAGAAAGTAAATAATTTTATTACTCTTCTTGTCTATTTTCACATATTTTCCTCCTCTAAATAAATTGTACGATTGAATAAAATAAACTAGTTTATTCAAAATTCACTTCTGGAGCAGTTTCAGCACCTTCTACAGCTTTAAAGTATGGTTTCTCTTCAAAACCAGTTGCGTTTGCAATAATAGATCCTGGAAAACGTTTAACTTTATTGTTGTAGCCTTGAACAGCGTCATTGTAACGTTGTCTTTCCACTGCTACACGGTTTTCTGTCCCAGCTAATTCATCCATTAAAGCTGTAACATTTTGGTTCGATTTTAATTCAGGGTAATTTTCAACCACCACTAACAATCGAGACAAAGCTGAAGTCATCTCATTATTGGCATCAATTTTTTCTTCAACAGAACCAGCACCACTTAATTTAGATCGTGCATCTGCAATATTTCCAAACACAGTTTGTTCTTGCGTCATTGCACCTTTGACTGAGTTAACAAGGTTTGGAATCAAATCATTTCGTCTTTGCAATTGTGATTCGACTTGAGACCAAGCAACATCAACATTACTCTCTTCTTGTATTAACCCATTATATGAACTGATAAATGGTACTATTAAGATTAACAATGCTATTACAACACCAATAGCTATTTTCATCCCTTTTTTCATTTAAATTTCCTTCTTTCTATTCTAAATATAGTATTTTTGTATCTCAACTAATTTTAACACAATTTAATCATACTTGAAAAAAGAAAAAAACATATGAGACTTTAGTCGGAAAATTAGATAGATTTTAACGAATAAAAAAGCTGGATTTTCAATAACTAATGCCTTCCAATCAAATCTAATTATGCCATAAATTAGATTTGATTGAAAAAAAGAACCAAGAACATTAGAAAACTAGCATTCTTGGTTCTAATTCATATATGGTTATTTAATTTTTATTGCTTTTACCTTTCTTAATATTCTTTTTGATTTAGTATATCCTCTAATAGATTAGGATTAAATATCTGGGTTCTCAACATCTTGATTTCATGACCATAAGGTGCTAGTTTGTTTTTTTTGTCTTCTCCAACAAAAGGAGTTTCTAAAATTTTTGGTAATGTTTTTAGTTTGGGATGATGTACTACAGCGTTCAAAGCATCAAATCCTATTGTTCCAAAACCAATATTAGCATGGCGGTCTTTATGACTACCCTGTGGATTTTTTGAATCGTTAACATGGATGACTTTTAACTTCTCTAACCCAATAATATCATCAAATTCCTGTAAAACACCATCAAAATCATTCTTAACATCGTAACCTGCATCATTAATATGGCAAGTATCCATTGTAACTGACAGTTTTTCATTCATTGTGACGCCAGAAATAATTTCTGCTAATTCTTCAAAAGAACGACCTATTTCTGTGCCTTTTCCAGCCATTGTTTCTAAGGCAATCTGTGCCAATTGATCTTTATGCAGTACCTCATTTAAACCTTTAATAATTTGTTTAATCGCTGCTGAGGCTCCTTCTCCAACATGAGCTCCAGGGTGCATAGTAATTTGTCTAGCACCTAATGCTTCAGCACGCACTATCTCAGCTTTTAAAAATTCAATACCAAAAGAAAAATTCTCAGGTTTTAATGTATTACCCAAATTAATAATATAAGGGGCATGGACAACCATATCGGACAACCCATGCTCTTTCATATATGCCGTACCTGCTTCAATGTTCATATCTTCTATCGGTTTTCTTTTCGTATTTTGTGGCGCTCCGGTATAAATCATAAAGGTACTCGAATTATAACTCGCCGCATCTTCTGCTGAACCTAACAACATTTTCTTGCCATTCATTGATACATGTGATCCTAACAATACCATATTATCTAATCTCCAATCTTTTTTTAAAACTCGTATCCATTGTAAGACAGTTTGTTCAAAAGGACAAATTAAAAAAACTGTTGTCTATTGTAAATGGAGGGAATGTTCAGATTTATACCAGTCAATCGCACTAACAGTTTTTTCTAAAACGACTGAGGTATCAGTAAGTAAATCAACGACGTGTTGATTTCTTTTTGTAAAAAGAATCGATAAGTATAAAATACTTACTGTTTTTAAAATAAATCTACCAAAGCCTTCTCTAATAATTACTGTTAACCAACTTAATTTTTCTTCTTTAAAAGATACGACTCTAAGTCCAAAAATCATTTTCCCAATTGTCTGTCCATTAGTTAGTTTTGTAATTAGAATAAAATACAATAAAAATAGACCTAATTGACTAATTGAAAACAAGGAAAAAAATTCAGTTCTCATTGGTGTTTTAGTTATTATAAAATAAGAACTGACAATTAATCGATTCAAGCTTTCAATAACTAGTAAGTCAATGAGATAGGCAAATAACCTAAACCAGAAACCTCCGTAAAAATAAGAAGGATAAAAATTAAATGGAGTTTTTTCAACTTGTTGCTGCTTTTGTTGTTCTTGCCAATAAAGTCTACGTTCATTTCTTAATTCTTCAGGAGTACGTACTTTTATTTCCTTTTCTATTTCTTCTTCGTTATCCAGCTGTTCTACCTGTTTTCCATTTTCTTTGTCTAGTTGAATTAAACGCTTTTTTCGGTTACTATCCTCTTCTTCTTTTGCTAAAAATTGTTTTAATTCACTTAAATCTAATTCTTTTGTTGTACCTTTTTCGGTTGATTTAAAATTATTATCCACTCTATTCACCTCCATATAGGTACATCATTCTTGGAGATTGAGCGTCACTAAGTTGCTTTGTTAATTCTGTAACTACTTTTTCTGATCCATTTTTTTGAGAGACAAACTGACTTACTTTAGAAGTCAGGAGAGATTTAAAAGATAATGAACCAGTTGAGTACTGAAAAACTTCTGCATCTTCAATTTGATTGTCTTTTTTGAGTGCTTCTAAAGCATCTTCTTGGTAACCAATTTGATCAATCAATCCATTTTTTTTTGCTTGTACTCCATCAAAAATTCTTCCATCAGAAATAGCTTTAACTTCATTTATGTCTATATTTCTACCTTTAGTTACAACCTGAATAAAACGATTGTACGAATCGTCAACTAGGCCTTGTAAAATAAGTTGCTCTTCATCTGTCATTTTTTTACTTGCAGATCCAATGTCTTTGAATTGACCACTTTTTATGGTTGTGTCTTCAATACCTATCTTTTCATATAGTTCACTTAGGTTTAAACTACTCATAATCACACCAATTGATCCAGTTAACGTTTCTTTGGATGCGAAGATTTTATCTGCAGAAGCCGCAATATAATAGCCCCCACTAGCAGCAACATTCCCCATTGAAACGTATATTGGAATTTTTGTAACTTTTTGCAACTCGTCTATTTTATCTTTTATTTGAGCACTTTCATATGTACCGCCTCCAGGAGAATTAATGGCTAGCAATACACCTTTAACAGAATTATCTGTTTTTATTGCTTCTAACTGTTCCATGAAAAATTGATGATTGTATCCTGATGTATCGAACAAAGTGGAAGCTTGATCTGCTAAAATAGCTCCGTTAATCTCAAGGAGTGCAATACGTTCACTTTGATTTCCTTTAAGTACGACTGTTTCACTTAGTACTTGTTGTCCTAATAATGTATTGGCCGTCTCCATTACTGCATTATCTGAATTGCCTGTTGGATTAATTTTTAAAGTTAAATCATTAATAATAAAAGATAGTACAAAAAGTCCTATTGCTATAGCAACAGCAGTCCATCTCTTCGTTGTCATTATTTTTCCCCCTTTTAATTCTCTATCTTTAATTTTACAACAATCGTAATTTATTTCAAGTAACTATTTAATAAAAATAAGCATTAAGAACCTCCTTAAAAAGTTTCTTAATGCTTATTATAAATCATTAATGAAAAGTACATCTCATATGTGATTTATTCTTCTGTTTTAAGTGTTTTTATAGACAAGTCAGTTAATTGCTCATTACTCACTAAACTTGGAGCTTTTGTCAATGGATCAACTGCTTTACCATTTTTTGGGAATGCGATAACTTCACGAATATTTTCTTCGCCAGCTAATAACATTGCAAATCGGTCCAGTCCTAATGCGATTCCGCCATGAGGTGGGAATCCATATTCTAATGCTTCTAACAAGAAACCAAATTGAGCGTTTGCCTCCTCTTTTGTAAAACCTAGCGCTGAAAACATCTTTTCTTGAATTTCACGAGAATGAATTCTTAACGAACCACCACCTAGCTCATAGCCATTTAAAACAATATCATAAGCTTGTGCTTGAACTTTTTCTGGTGCAGTTCCCAATAATTCAACGTCTTCTTCTCTGGGCATTGTAAAAGGATGATGGGCAGCACTGTAACGGTTAGCTTCCTCGTCATATTCTAATAAAGGCCAATCAACAATCCAAAGGAATGCAAATACAGAACGATCAATCAAATCCAATTCTTTAGCTAGTTTAGAACGTAGTGCACCTAGTGCATCCGCTACTACCGATTTTTTATCAGCAACGAATAGCAACAAATCACCTGGTTCTGCTTCTAATCGTTTAATCAATTCTTGAGGATTTTCTTTAAAGAACTTAGCGATAGGACCTTTGAGTTCCTTTTCTTCTACTTTTAACCAAGCTAAGCCTTTAGCGCCGTAGATAGAAACAAATTCTCCTAAAGCCTCGATATTTTTTCGAGAAAATTTATCAGCTGCTCCTTTAACATTAATCGCTTTAACTTCACCACCGTTAGAGATTGCACCACTAAATACTTTAAAATCTGAATCTTCGACTAAATCACTGATTTGAATTAGTTCTAAACCAAAACGGACATCAGGTTTATCGCTACCAAAACGGTTTATCGCTTCATCGTAGCTCAATTGAGGAAAAGGTCTTGGTATATCAATGTTTTTTGTGTCTTTCATAACCTTAACTAACATTTCTTCGGTAAAACTCTGAATGTCTTCTGCTTTCAAAAAGCTTGTTTCAATATCAATCTGAGTAAATTCTGGTTGACGATCTCCACGTAAATCTTCATCTCTAAAACAACGAACGATTTGATAATAACGATCGAAACCTGCACCCATTAACAATTGTTTGAACAATTGAGGAGACTGTGGCAATGCGTAAAAATGACCGGGATGAACACGTGAGGGAACTAAATAATCACGAGCACCTTCAGGAGTTGATTTAGTTAAATAAGGTGTTTCTATATCAATAAATTCATTATTGTCTAAATAATTACGAACAGATTTTGTCATTTTATGTCGCAACATGAAGTTTTTAGTCATTTCTGGCCGTCTTAAATCTAAGTAGCGATATTCTAGTCTTTTGTCATCAGAAACAGCTACTCCATCTTCAATATAAAAAGGAGTTGTTTTAGACTCATTTAAGACTTTTATCTCTTCAACTTCTACTTCTAATTCTCCAGTAGCGATGTTTCTATTGATAACATTTTCATCACGTGCTACCACTTTCCCTTTTATTTCTAGTACATATTCACTACGTACATTTTCAGCAATAGTCAATGCTTCTTTAGAAAAAATAGGATTAAAGACAACTTGAATAATCCCTTCGCGATCTCGTAAATCAATAAATATTAAATCACCTAAGTCGCGTCTTTTTTGAACCCAGCCTTTTAGAGTTACTGTATGGCCTAATAAATCTTTTGTAATTCTTCCGCAATATTCGGTCCGTTCTGCCATTTTTTCCAACTCCTATTATTATCTATTTTTCTTTATTAAAAAAATCATTGAATGCAGTCATATCGGTTGTTTTTAAATTAAATACTTTTTCAAAATCTTTATAAATTTCTGTTAGTTTAACGCTTGATTCGCTATTATTTTTCATTACTTTAAAATTAGCTTCTCCCTTACCTAGTTCTTCTTCACCGATAGTCAAAACGGCTTTAGCATTTAACTTAGAAGCTGTTTTAAACTGTGCTTTGGCTTTCCGATCAAAGTAGTCTCGATCTGCAGAAAATCCAGCCTTGCGAATCGCTTGTACCAATTTTAACGTTTCTACATTTGTAGATTCACCTAAGCCCACAACATAAACGTCAACTTCATGCGAGTTAGGTATCTCAATTTCTTCAGCTTCTAAGGTTAAGATTAAACGTTCCAAACCTAACGCAAAACCAAAGCCAGGAGTAGTAGGTCCTCCTATTTCTTCTACAAGTCCGTCATAGCGACCACCTGCACAAATAGTTGTAATTGCGCCAAAGCCGGGTGCATCGCTCATGATTTCAAAAATAGTATGGTTATAATAATCTAAACCTCTTACCATATTGCTATCAATTTGATACGGAATCTCTAACACGTCCAACATTTCTATGACGGCTTCGAAGTGTAGCTTTGATTCTTCATTTAAGTAATCCAAAATAGAAGGTGCATTTTTAATGATTTCTTGATCATTTTTATTTTTGCTATCTAATACTCGCAATGGATTTTTATGCAATCTAATTTGTGAGTCCGTACTTAATTCATCAAAGGAAGGTTCTAGATAAGCAATTAATGCTTCGCGGTAGGCCTTCCTACTTTCTATATCTCCAAGTGAATTGATGACTAAAGAAAAGTGTTGCAGTCCAAGTTCATTAAACAAATCTATTGCTAAGGCCATTGTTTCAACATCAGTAGCTGGGTTCATACTGCCAAATACCTCAACGCCTAACTGATGAAATTGTCTCATCCGTCCGCCTTGTGGACGTTCGTATCGAAACATAGGTCCCATGTAATAAACTTTATAGGGTTTTGCATATTCTGGTCCAAATAACTTATTTTCAACATATGCACGTACAACTGGCGCTGTTCCTTCAGGACGAAGAGACATGTGACGTTTGCCCTTATCGTAAAAATCATACATTTCTTTAGAAACAATATCGCTTGTTTCTCCTACGCCACGTGAAAATAAATCATAACTTTCAAAAATGGGCGTCCTAATTTCGCTAAATTGATAATCTCCTAAAATTACTTTTGCTGTTTCTTCTATAAATTGCCACTTTAACGAATCAGACGGCAATAAATCTGCTGTTCCTTTTGGTCTTTGAATTTGCATAATGTTAACACTCCTTAGTTTAATAAAGATTTATTTATTTTGTTTAAAAAAAATCAAAAAAAAGCCCTTATTCTATAACAGAATAAGGACGAGTTTAGTTTTTTTCTCGTGGTACCACCTTTTTTTGAAAGCAAGAGCTCTCCTCAACGATTAACGCTCGTAACGTAATAGCTTTTCACTATTAACCCTCCAGAATGTCATTCAGACTTATAATGGGAACCATTTTCAGCCAAGATGGTTCTTTCTTTTTGCTCATTAAAAAACTTACTTTCTCTTTCAACGGGTCTTTTATGTTCTAATAATATTACATTACAAGAAAGCATAGTACTTGTCAAGTTTTGAAAAGCAGGAATCTTTCAGCTGTTTTTGAATGTTTAACTGATTGATTTAGTATTTCATTGCATAACAGGTACTTTAATTGCTATAATTAAATTAAACGTTTGCACTTATTTGCAATAAGAAGGTAGTGAGTGATTAAATGAAAAAAATTGATGAATTAAAGCAACAAAAAAACTTAATTGTTTTTCTAGCCATTATTCTATTTATTAGTATAACAGCTTTTTCAACAATCGTTCTTGCTAACAAAAATACTGTTAAAGTTGATGCAAGTGTTGTAAATATACGTACCGGACCTGGATTATCCTATGACATCATGACACAAGTCGTTGGTGGCGAAAAAATAAATATTTTAACTGAAGAAAATGAATGGTATAAAATTCGATTGAGCAACGATCAAATTGGTTGGGTTGCTAGTTGGTTGATAGGAAATACGGAATTCAGTGCCGCTTCAAACAAATTAGGTAAAATTTCTGTAGAAACAGCTAATATTAGAAGCGAAGGCAATTTAGAAGCCACTATTTTAGGTAAAGCTACTAAAGGAACCGAGTTAACCGTTCTTTTCCAACAAAATAATTGGACTCAAATACAATACAATGGTCAAGTTGCATGGGTTAGTTCTGATCTAATTGAAATAACAGCAGAAAAAAAATCAATCATTCCAACTTCGATTACAGCTAAAAAAAATGAAGACGCCTCAATTGAAACAGTAACTGTTCGATCCGAAGGTACAAATATCAGAAATGGTCCATCTATAAACGACACTATTCTTTATAAAGCCTCAAAAGGAGATAATTTTACTTATCTAAGTACCAAAGGAGAATGGTATAAGGTTAAAAATAGTGATGGTAAAACTGGTTATGTTGCCAATTGGGTAGTAGATCTATCAGGAAACAAGACTGCAGCACCTTCAGCTAATATCACATCCTTAGCTGAAGCAACTATTGTCATTGATGCAGGACACGGCGGCGAAGATCCAGGAGCTCCTGCATCAAATTATAATGAAAAACAAGCTACTTTAAAGACTGCAATTGCTCTGTCCAGTCGACTTAAACAAGCTGGAGTCAATGTTATTCTAACTCGAAACTCGGATGAATTTGTTAGTTTAAATCAACGAACAGTCACCAGTAATCAAGTTTCTGCTGATGCGTTTATTAGTATTCATTATGATTCGACTGAAATACCTAATGAGGTAAGTGGAACAACCACTTATTATTATCATGAAAATGATAAAAATTTAGCCGAAACAATTAATAAGCAGCTTCAAGTCAATAACCCTTTGCCAAATAATGGCACCCGTTTTGGCGACTACTATGTTTTACGTGAAAATTCTCAACCTGCGGTACTATTGGAACTCGGTTATTTAAATCATACTGTAGACCAAGCGACTATTTATACAGATTCTTATAGTGCATTCGCTGTTGAAAGTATCTACCAAGCATTAAACAATTATTTTTCTTCCTAAAGATAAAAAATACCCGTCTCTCACTTTTTATTGTGTGAGATGGGTATTCTTTTTATTTATTCTTGCTATCAATTACGATTGTCACAGGTCCATCATTTATCAAAGAAACTTGCATATCTGCGCCAAATAGACCTTCTACAACATGTAGATTATTGTTTCTTAATCCTTCATTGAAAGAGTCGTACAAAGGAGTAGCCACTTCGGGCTTTGCCGCTTGGATAAAACTTGGCCGGTTTCCTTTTTTTGTTTCTGCATGCAAAGTAAATTGAGAAATAGATAAAATATCTCCTTTGACATCTTGAATAGATAGATTCATTTTATCGGATTCATCCGAAAAGATGCGCATGGTTGATATTTTTCTAACTAGGTAATCCACATCCTCTTTCGTATCGGCAGATTCAATTCCTATTAATAATACTAAACCGTGTTCAATACTAGCGATAGATTTATTTTCAATTTTAACTTCTGCTTTCTTACTTCTTTGAATGACAATTCTCAAAATTAACCTCATTTCTATCCCAACAATTAACTTAATTAAGACGATATTCTATGAACGTTATAGACATCTGGAATCATTTTAATTTTATCTATAATTCTTTCTAAATGATTTAGATTAGGAATAGCAACTGTCAGTGTAATCGTCGCCATGCGATTATTGTCTACTTTACCACTGACATTGTTTAAGTTACGCGTCATAGTGTTTACGACTTGTAATACTTCATTGAGTAATCCAGAGCGATTATATCCTTCAATTTGAAGATCCGCATCGTATTCTTGTCCTTGTGATGAAGTATCTTCCCACTCTACTTCAATTAAACGATTTTCGGCATCTTTTGCAGATTTTACGTTAGGACAATCTGCTCTATGAATAGATATTCCTCTTCCTTTAGTGATGTACCCAACGATAGGATCCCCGGGAACAGGACTACAACAACGGCTAATCCTTACTAGTAAATTATCCACACCTTGGATAACGATTCCGCCTTCGTGGCGAACTTTAAGTTTATCTGTTTCTTTTTTTGATTTGACTTCGATGTTATCGATTTCTAGAGCTTTCTTTTCACTTTCTCTTGCACGTCTTTCTTTTTCCGTTAATCGATTAGCAACAGCTAGTGCAGTAACTTCACCATAACCGATAGCAGCATACAAGTCCTCTTCAATAGTAAAATTAAACCTATCTAAAAGTATTTTCATATTTTGTTTTGTTAAAAAATCTTTTGGCAAGAATTGCATTTCTTGAAGTTGTTTTTCAAGCGATTCTCGTCCTTTTATAATGTTTGCTTCACGATCTTGTAATTTGAAGAAACGTTTAATTTTATTTTTTGCTTTACTGGTTGAAACTACGCTAATCCAGTCTCGGCTGGGACCATATGAATTTGGTGAAGTTAAGATTTCAATAATATCTCCAGTTTTCAACTTATAGTTCAGAGGAACAATTTTACCATTCACCTTAGCTCCAATAGTTTTATTTCCGATTTCAGTATGAATATGATAAGCAAAATCTAATGGTCCTGCTCCTGAAGGCAATTCACTTACATCACCTTTTGGAGTAAATACATAGACTTTATCTTTAAGAATATCACCTTTCACGCTTTCCATAAAGTCACTAGCATCATTGGATTCACTTTGTAATTCTAAAATATCTCTAAACCAAGATATTTTTTCTCCTACATCTGTATTTTCCATCTTTTTAGAAATGCCTTCTTTATATGCCCAATGTGCAGCGACACCATACTCAGCTACCTGGTGCATTTCTTCGGTTCGTATTTGAACTTCTACAGGTCTTCCGTTTGGTCCGATAACTGTTGTATGGATAGATTGGTACATGTTCGATTTTGGCATCGCAATATAGTCTTTAAATCTCCCTGGCATTGGTTTCCATCGCGTATGAACGGCTCCTAATACAGCATAACAATCTTTAATTGAATCGACAATGACGCGTATTGCCAGTAAATCATAGATTTCATTAAATTGCTTCTTTTGATCTTTCATTTTAATATAAATAGAATAAATATGTTTTGGTCGCCCATAAATATTTGCATTTATGCTTAACTCATCAACAGAATCTTGAATAATTTGAATGGTATTTGAAATATATGATTCACGTTCATCTCTTTTAGAATTCATTAAATGTACAATCCGATAATACTGCTGCGGATTTAAATAACGTAAAGAAGTATCTTCTAATTCCCATTTCACTTTGCTAATCCCTAACCGATCAGCTAAGGGTGCATAAATTTCTAGCGTTTCGTTAGCAATACGTCTTTGTTTATCTGGTCGATGGTATTTTAACGTACGTAAGTTATGCAACCGATCGGCTAGCTTAACCATGATAACACGCAAGTCTTTTGCCATTGCTAATAACATCTTCCGATGATTTTCTGCTTGTTGTTCTTCATGTGACTTGAACTCGATTTTCCCTAATTTTGTTACTCCATCGACTAACAGAGCTACTTCAGGAGTGAATTCTCTAGAAATATCGTCAAATGTAATGTCGGTATCTTCAACTACATCGTGTAAAAAACCGGTTGCAACAGTTACTGGATCCATTTGTAATTCAGCTAATATGCCTGCAACTTGGATTGGATGAATAATATAAGCTTCTCCAGATTTCCGTAACTGTCCCTCATGTGCTTTTGTTGCAAAGTCGCATGCTTTTTTGACAAAAGCTACATGGTTGCTATTCATATAGGCAACTGTCAAAGCAATGACTTCTTGAGAAGTATAAATTTTATTTTTGGGCATATTGTCACCTTCTTTTTTTAGTTAATCTTGTTATCTATTAGTTTTAGTCTATTTATTTTTTGCAATCAAAGTAGTTAGACCTTTAGGAAAAAGTATTTCAAGATTAATAACTTCCTATGATTATACCGTTAAAAATCGATTATTTCAATGCTTGAACGAGTTACATTAGCTATTATGATAGTGACCATAGGTTCAATTAATTCTTAATCTTCATTGTTCCTCGCTCGGCAAATAGTGAAAAAAAGTGCCGTTTTAACGACACTTTTTCCTTATTTCCAGTATGATAAGATACGTAGTTTTTCTGGTTCATACGGATTTATTGTTTTTTATTTAACTCAAAGTGGTAGGAAATAGCAGCTAAGGCATATAACGGAGCCGTTTCTGTCCTTAATATTCTTGGGCCTAGCGAACAAATCGTCATACCAACTTTAATAAGAGAGCCAATTTCTTCATGACTTAACCCACCTTCAGGACCAAAAACAACTAATACCTTGTCATTAAATTGTAACTTATTTAAGGTTTTTGCAAAGTTTAGAACTTCACCTTCTTTAGCACTTTCTTCATATGCGACTAGGCATGCATCATAAGAATCAGCTAAATTAAGTAGCTCTTTAAAGGTAACAACTGGTGATATTTCTGGAATTCTAGTTCTATGAGATTGTTCGGCTGCTTCTTGAGATATTTTCTTGAGACGCGTTATTTTTTTTTCACTCTTTTTCTTATCCCATTTTGTTATGGAATAACTTGCTTGAAAAGGAATAAAAAAAGAAGCACCTAATTCTGTTCCTTTTTGAATAATGTAATCTAATTTATCTCCTTTTGGCAATCCGCTAGCAATAGTTACTTCTATCGGTAATTCTTTTTGACTTATTTCATCTGATACCCATAATAAAGCGACTGAGTCATTTTCTATTTTCACTATTTTTGCTATAATAGCTTTTTGATCAGGAAAGACTAAATAAATTTGATTTCCAATCTCCATGCGCATAACCCGCGTAATATGATGGTATTGTTCATCTGATAAAATAATTTCCGTTGTTTGATAAGTAGTTTTACGTTCTTCAGAAATAAAGTAGCGCTGCATATCACTCTTCCTCTAATGGTTTTTTAGCAATAATTGCAACCCAATCTTTCATTTGTAATAGTTGGATAATTTCAAAGTTTTGTTCTTTTAATTGTAATAATATTGTTTCTTTTTTTGTATCAATAATTCCAGACGTTAAAAATAATCCTCCTGGTTTTAAAACAGACCAAGCTTGAGGGATTAAAGGTGAAATTATTTCAGCAAGAATATTTGCTACTACAATATCTGCTTTAATTTCAACATCTTTCAACAAATTATTAGCAGCAATTTGTACATCCACTGCGTAATCATTTAACATAATATTATCATAAGCTGACTTAACGGCGACTTCATCTAAATCGTACGCAAAAACTTTACCTGCTCCGAGAGCCTTAGCAGCAATACTTAACACACCAGATCCAGTTCCAACATCTAGAATAGTCTCATCACCTCTTATACAATTCTCCAATGATTGCAAAGATAATATTGTCGTAGGATGTGTTCCTGTTCCAAAAGCTAAACCCGGATCTAATTTAATGATACATTCATCCGGATGTTGCGGTTCATACTCTTCCCAATTAGGAACAATAGTTAAAAAACGAGTGATCTTCAAAGAATGATAATACTTCTTCCAGGCGGTAGCCCAGTTTGTTTCAGCTACTTCTGTAACTATCATAATATTTGGCTCAATAGATAAACCTTTTGATTTTAATTCAATAATTTGTTCTTTAACACTAGAAATAATTTCTGGTGAAAATATCATTTCTGAAAAGTATGCCTTAACAAGCGCTCCTTCTTCTAAAAAATCAGCTCTATCTAGTTCCCATATTTGCCCAAAACCGTCATCTGGAACGTTAAAAAAATCTTGACTATCTTCTATGGAGACACCCTCGGACCCTGCTTCAATCAAAATATTTGAAACAGCATCTACAGATTCAGTAGCTATCTGTACACTTACTTCAATCCAATTCATTTTATTCGTTGTCTCCTTTTAATTTATCGCTTATTAAATCTTAAAATTTTGGGTACTCTACTCTTTCTAAGTTGTAGCGATTAGTATCTTTGAACGTTTGAATAGTTTGTTCAAAATTAACTTGATTCCATTCTATTTCGAATGTTTCAATAGTAGAATCAGTAGCAAAATCTAGTAAATCTGATTGACCTTCTGTTACTACAATTCTCAACATTTTTACAAAAGCATCAATAAATCCTTTTTCAATACCCTTTTTAAAGTCAAAAGGAAAAGCTGCTAAATAATCATCTAGTATTATTTTAGATTTTTCAGGATTGTAAAAACAAACAACATCTTCAAATTGAATGATATTTTCTGTATTTACTGTTCCTTCAATATCTTGAATAACCAATTCAGGTTCTGTTTCTGCATATAGTGTAAAGGTTACTTCAATGACATTTTGTCTTTTTTTCCATTCAATCGACCAGTCAAAATCTAAGTTAGCTTCACTCATTGTGCTTTCTAGGTAATCAATCATATCATGTTTTGTCATTTTAGTTCCTCATTTCTTTCAATTATATGGTTATCTTTATTTTTCATTTAACGTCCTTATCTATTTTTTCTTTTTCTCCGGAAATATTAGGGCTTTCTGACACAATATAGCGCAATAAAATTTCCGACCATATACCTCTATTCGAAATACCAATTCGAGTGGCAGTATCCTTTTTTTCAGGGTATCTTCTCTTGATTTGGGAAAAATAAAAAGATCTTAAATATTCAGAGTTCCATTATCTTTTTTATCTACTCCCATTGACTTAGTTAATTTTCCTGGGCCACACGTTAGCAATCGTTCATTTTATTCATATCTGTTTCATCAGTTCAATTACTGTACAAGGTTCAATAGCTGGAATAAATATAACCAGTAATAGCCTGTTTACCCATGAAATATACACTTGTGGTCTGCCTAAACACTCAATACCGAGTAATTTCTTATTTTCTTTAATTTGAATTTAGTCAAAAATCCATTTAATTTCACTTTTGCTTTAAATAAATAACTAGTCTTTAGCTACAAGTATACAACAAATAGAAGGTATTCGTAAATAAAACTAAATTTAATCGATTTACTTTAAATTAAAACATAACAAAAAGACAGCAACGATTTCACTTGTGCTGTCTTTTTTGGTTCTATTTCATTTAAATCTATAGACGTTTTTTAATCATTCTCGAAAGAAAAAAAATTTTCTTTTGTTTTTTCAAAAGTATCTGAAATTGTATGAATAGATTGATTAGTTGCCACATGTCGAGCAATTTTAACAGAATGGTCGCCTATTCGCTCTAAACTAGAAACATTTAGTTTTTTTTGATTCTGATTTGCATAGGTATTTTTTATTCTAAACAATATCCGTTTTTTTATTATTTTCTATATAATTCGTTAATTTTTCCATTGCAGTAATGAGTGTTTTCATGCTAGCTGCATAACTAATACGGACGTAACCTTCCCCACCTGGACCAAATGAGTCGCCTGGGATTAAAGCTACCTTATTTTTTTGAGCTAAGTCTACACAAAAACTCATACTATCTTGAATATACCCTTCAGGTATTTTAGCAAATAAGTAAAAAGCACCATTTGGTTTAGGACAAGTAAAACCAATTTTTTGGATACGTTCATAAACATAATCGCGTCGTTTCAAGTATTCGTTTTTCATGAGCTGAGCATCATTTATACCATCTGTAAATGCAGCTAGAGCTGCTTTTTGAGACATAGTTGCAGTAGAAGTAATTAAAAACTGATGAACTTTATTGATTTCTTGTATAATTTCTGCAGGACCACAAAGTAACCCTATTCGCCATCCTGTCATGGCATGAGATTTTGAAACACCATTAATTAATAGTGTTTGTTCGGGTAGGTACTTAGCAATTGAAACATGTGAACCACTGTAAGTTAACTCGCTGTATATCTCATCACTTAATACGAACAAGTCGTGTTTTTTTAATTCATTAGCTAAATTCACAACTTCATCTCTAGTATACGTAACTCCTGTGGGATTATTAGGGTAATTCAGTACAATAGCCTTTATACTTTCTCCATGTTCTAAAATGGCTTCTTGAATCATTTCCGGAGAAAGAACAAAATGATTACTTGAAGTATCGATAAAAATTGGCGTGCATCTACTTAGAATTGTGACGGGGATGTATCCTGGATAGATTGGTGTTGGAATTAACACTTTTTCGCCAGGATTTAATAGTCCAAATAAAGCTACATATATTGCCTCAGTTGCTCCTGCTGTTACTAAAATTTCCGAATCAGGTTTGTAATCCAAATCATATTTCTCTTTTAAAAAAATAGCCGCTGCTTGTCGTAAGGGAAGTTCGCCAGCAGTTGGTGCATAATGAGTATGATTCTCCTCAATTGCATTCATCCCAGCCAATTTTATATGTTCAGGTGTGTTAAAATCTGGTTCTCCTAAAGTTAATTTAGTCATTCCTGGTATGAGAGACACCTCTGCATCAAACTTCAAAATTGAAGAAGATTGCAATAATGACAGTTGTTGATTTAAAAGATTCTTTCGTTTATTCATTTGTATTCCTCCTTTTACCTTAATAAGATTTTCAATCGTTTAACTACTCTTAAATCAACAATAAAAGAAAAGTATATCCTATTACTCCTGATAAAAAACTACTTAAACTACTTTCTTGTTCTTCAGGTAATTCGTCTTTTAATGCATTTAAAACGACTCCCCCTGCTATAAAAGCTTGTAAAACGGAAAGAACGAATTCGTTTACTTCAGTTGTCACACCTATAATCCACCCAATCACAGGTGCCAGTGTTAAAATATATCTACCATACTGATCATAAATTTTCATATGATCTCTTCTCAACGACCAATCATTTGTCACCAAATGAACACTTAAAGCTAAGAAATAAAAAAGTATACCAAAATAATTTTCAAACTGTTCCTTCACTAGAAGATAACCTATAATCGTATTATAAACAGTGAATGCACTTATATGAATCCAGAAAACGGATAGATTAGTTTCTTTTATCTCTTTATTGTATAAATTTTTTTTAGATACCTTCACTAAACGTTCTAATGAGTAAAAAATAACCAATCCTAATAAAGCGACAATATAAATATGATTTTCTATGTTTCTCCAAACACTGTTTTGTAAATTTCTTAATATAATTTGTTGGTATTCATTCAATTTTGGCAATAAATCAACAAAAACATAAGAAACAGAAACACCCGCAGAAAAGGATAAAAACTTACTACGCGGTACTTTATTTACAAATTGCATATACTTAGAAAAATAATGGATTAAGGTAAATCCTATAACGCATACAAAACTAATTATAAGATACATTAATAACGTCCTTTCCATTCTTATATAGAGATGTTTTTTCACATAAAACGTTTACACTATTATCAAAAACAAAAAACTCCTAATAAAGATTTACACTCATCTTTTATTAGAAGTTTCACGATAAAACAGTGCTCTTTTATTCATTCAACCTGTTAATTATACTATAATCTATTTGTCGTCATCTATCTTAAGAACAGACATGAAGGCTTCTTGAGGAATTTCAACGGATCCAACTTGTTTCATTCTTTTTTTACCAGCTTTTTGTTTTTTCAGTAATTTCTGGCGACGTGTTACATCCCCTCCGTATAATTTAGCTGTTACATCTTTACGCAATGCTTTAATCGTTGAACGAGATAATATTTTACTACCGATTGCAGCTTGAATTGGTATTTCAAATTGTTGTCGGGGAATAATACTTCTTAATTTTTCAACAATTGCTTTTCCTCGATTGTATGAAAAATCATTATGAACAATAAAACTTAATGCGTCAACTGTTTCGCCATTTAAAAGAATATCCATTTTCGCTAAACGACTTGCTCTATAACCTATCATTTCATAATCTAAAGATGCATATCCTTTTGTACTAGATTTCAATTTATCAAAGAAATCATACACAATTTCAGACAAGGGAATTTCATAAATAACATTAACACGATTGTTATCTAAGTAATCTAAAGCAATAAAATTACCACGTTTATGCTGGGCTATTTCCATAACCGTACCAACATAATCATTTGGGACCATTATATTCGCTTTTACATAAGGTTCTTCAATCGATTCAATTACTCCAGGTTCTGGCATGTCCGCTGGGTTTGAAACGATTATTTGAGTTTGGTTAGTTAGGTTAACATGATAGATTACTGATGGTGCTGTTGTAATCAAGTCTAAATTAAACTCTCTTTCAAGTCGCTCTTGGACAACATCCATGTGTAAAAGTCCTAAGAATCCACATCTAAAACCGAAGCCTAATGCTTGAGAAGTTTCTGCTTCAAATTGTAAAGCCGCATCATTCAATTCTAGTTTTTCTAAAGCTTCGCGTAAATCAGTAAAACGTGACGAATCAACTGGATACATCCCACAATACACCATAGGATTCATTTTTCGATAACCATGCAATGATTCTGATGCTGGATTATCTGCTAATGTTATCGTATCACCAACACGAGCATCTTGAACGGTTTTAATATTAGCCGTTACATAACCAACATCTCCCACCATTAAAAAGTCACGTTTGATTGGTTTTGGTGAAAATATGCCAACATCTGCAACTTCAAATGTTTTGTTGGTATTCATCAATTTCATTGTATCGCCTGGTTTAATAATTCCGTCCATAATACGCACATTCAGTACAACACCACGATAAGAATCATAAGCCGAGTCAAATATAAGTGCTTTCAATGGAGCATCTAAATCGCCATCTGGTGCAGGGACTTTCTCCACTATTTGTTCTAAAATGTCTTCAATACCCAGACCAATTTTAGCACTGGCTAAAACAGCGTCGCTTGCATCAAGTCCAATAATATCCTCAATTTCTTGTCTTACCCTTTCAGGATCCGCAGCTGGTAAATCAATTTTATTAATGACAGGAAGAATTTCTAATTCGTTATCTAAAGCTAAATAAACATTGGCTAATGTTTGAGCTTCAATTCCTTGAGCAGCATCTACGACTAGTATTGCTCCTTCACAAGCAGCCAAACTTCTTGATACTTCATAAGTGAAATCGACATGGCCTGGTGTATCAATTAAATGAAATGTATACGTCTCCCCATTTTTGGCTGTATAATTCAACTCTACTGTGTTTAATTTAATTGTTATGCCTCTTTCACGCTCTAAGTCCATTGAATCTAATAATTGTTCTTGCATATCACGGTCTGCTACAGTACGTGTCATTTGTAAGATACGGTCAGCTAGAGTAGATTTCCCATGGTCGATATGAGCGATAATAGAAAAGTTTCGAATATTTTTTTGTCTTTCAACTAGTTCTTTTTTATTCATCTAATTAATGCCTACTTTCATGTTTTATTCCAAAAAGTGTCATTTTAAATTATAACAGTGAAACTGCTTAATTACAATCTTTAGAATAGCTGCTATATCGTAAAAAAAGAAGCCTAGATAATGTATTACCTAGGCTTCTTTTTTACTTTTCATTTTCGATCTTTTTTAAATGCATCTTTTACTTTGCCAAAAAGAGACTCATCTTGCTCTGTTACTTCAATACCACTTTCTTTTGCAAATTCACGTAAAATTCTTTTTTGTTCAGAAGACAAATCTTTTGGTGTGATTACTTTTATTTTAACATGTTGATCGCCATTGCCAGCTCCTCTCAAGCGTGGAGCTCCTTTACCCTTTAGTCTGAAATTAGTACCTGTTTGAGTACCAGCCGGAATTTTCAACTTAACTTTCCCATGAACCGTTGGCACTTCAATCTCATCACCCAAAGCTGCTTGTATAAAACTGATTGGCAATTCATAATAAATTTCTGAGCCATCACGATCAAAGAGATCACTTGATTTCACATGGAAAACAACATATAAATCTCCGTAAGGTCCACCATTTTTCCCAGCTTCTCCTTGCCCATTTAAGCGCATTTGATTGCCATCTTCAACACCTGCTGGAACCGTTACTTTTACAGAGTGTTTTTCTTTAACATGACCTGAACCATAACAAGTTGGACATTTTTCTTTGATCTCTTTACCAGTTCCTCCACAAACATCACATGTTTGGCGAGTCATTACTCGACCAAGTGGCGTGTTACGCTCTACATTCAGAGTTCCTGAACCATGACATTTAGAACAAGTTACTGGGTTAGTTCCAGGTTTAGCCCCGTCACCATGACACGTTTTACATTCTGCTTCTCTATTATACTGGATATTTCCTTCTTTACCAAAAACTGCTTCTTCAAATTCTAAATCCATTCGATATTGCAAATCCTCACCTTGCCGTGGAGCATTAGGATTGGCTGTACGACCACTGCCACCGAAGAAAGATTCGAAAATATCTTCAAATCCACCGCCGCCGAAGCCGCCGCCACCAAAACCACCGCCACCGTAGCCGCCGCCACCGCCACCGTTCCCAAAGTTGGGATCTGTACTTGCATGACCATATTGATCATAAGCTGCTCGTTTATTTCCATCACTTAATACTTCATAAGCCTCAGTAATTTCTTTGAACTTTGCATCTGCATCTGCTTCTTTATTTATATCTGGATGAAATTGTTTAGATAGTTTACGGTATGCTTTTTTTATTTCTGGCTCTGTAGCACTTTTTGATACTCCTAAAATTTCATAATAATCTCTTTTTGCCATGATTTCCCTCCATCGTCACAAAGATAACTTTTTATAGAACACGATTGCTCAAATCCAACTTCAAGAGCATATCATATCTAGAAGAAAAAGCCAAAAGCATTTTGCCTTGGCTTTTACTTTATCATCCTATTTGTTGATTATTTGTTGTCATCTACTTCTTCAAAATCAGCATCAACAACATCGTCATCTCCACTTTGCTCAGCTTCAGGCTCAGCTTCTGCTTGAGCTTGTGCAGCTTGTTCATAAAGCTTTACAGTTAAAGCCTGAACGATTTCGTTTAATTCGTCACGCTTAGTTTTCATTGCTTCTAAATCATTAGATTCAACGGCTGCTTTTAATTCATCACGAGCATCTTCAGCTTTTTTAACTTCTGCTTCATCTGCTTTGCCTTCTAATTCACCTAAAGTTTTATCTACTTGGAATAACAATTGATCTACTTCATTACGTAAATCAACTTCTTCTTTACGAGCTTTATCAGCATCCGCATTAGCTTCTGCATCTTTAACCATACGTTCAATCTCGTCCTCTGATAAACCTGATGATGATTTGATCGTAATGGTTTGTTCTTTTTGAGTACCTAAATCTTTCGCACGAACGTTAACAATTCCGTTTTTATCAATATCAAATGATACTTCAATTTGCGGAATTCCACGAGGAGCTGCAGGAATATCAGTTAATTGGAAACGTCCTAAAGTTTTGTTATCTGCTGCCATTGGGCGTTCGCCTTGTAATACATGTACGTCAACTGCAGGTTGATTGTCTGCTGCTGTTGAGAATACTTGTGATTTAGTTGTTGGAATAGTTGTGTTTCTATCGATTAATTTTGTGAATACGCCACCCATAGTCTCAATACCCAATGATAATGGTGTAACATCTAACAAGACAATATCTTTAACATCCCCAGTAAGAACACCAGCTTGAATAGCCGCTCCCATAGCAACTACTTCATCAGGGTTAACTGATTTATTTGGTTCTTTACCAGTTTCTTTACGAACAGCTTCTACTACGGCAGGAATACGTGTAGATCCACCAACTAATATAATCTCATCTACTTCAGAAGCAGAAAGACCGGCATCTTTTAAAGCTTGGCGAACAGGATTTTTTGTACGTTCCACTAAATCATATGTTAATTCATCAAATTTTGCACGAGTTAAGTTAACTTCTAAGTGTAAAGGACCTGACTCTCCAGCTGTAATAAATGGCAAGCTAATTTGGGTTGCATTTACACCTGACAAATCTTTTTTAGCTTTTTCAGCTGCATCTTTCAAACGTTGAACAGCCATTTTATCTTTTGATAAATCAATACCGTTATCTTTTTTGAACTCTTCTGCTAAATAGGTAATAATTTTTTCATCAAAGTCGTCTCCACCCAAATGGTTATCTCCAGCTGTTGAAAGAACATCAAAGACACCGTCGCCTAGTTCAAGGATAGATACGTCAAATGTACCGCCACCAAGGTCAAATACAAGCACTTTTTCTTCTTTATCTGTTTTATCTAAACCGTATGCTAGTGCTGCTGCAGTTGGCTCATTAATAATTCTTTCTACTTCTAAACCAGCAATTTTACCAGCATCTTTAGTTGCTTGACGTTGTGCATCATTAAAATAAGCAGGCACTGTGATAACAGCTTTATCTACTTTTTCACCTAAATAACTTTCAGCATATCCTTTTAAATACTGTAAAATAGTTGCTGATATTTCTTGAGGAGTATATTTTTTACCGTCAACATCAACAGAGTAACCAGCCTCACCAATATGGCGTTTGATAGAACTAATAGTATGTGGATTTGTTACTGCTTGACGTTTTGCAACTTCTCCTACTTGCATTTCTCCATTTTTAAATGCGACAACAGATGGTGTTGTTCTATTGCCTTCTGGATTTGCTATAATTTTAGCTTCTCCGCCTTCTAAAATAGCTACTGCTGAATTTGTTGTACCTAAGTCAATACCAATAATTTTACTCATAATTAATTACCCCTTTTTCTTTTCATTTTTTTTTATTCTAAGTCTTTATTGAGCAACGATTACCATTGCTGGTCTTAAAACACGATCATTTAAAGAGTACCCTTTTTGAGATACATTTACAACTGTATCAGTTTCTTGCCCATCTTCCAATGGGATAGTTTGAATGGCCTGATGAAAATTTGGATTAAAAGGTTGATTCAATGGATTGATCATTTGAATCCCTTCATTTTCCAATGCCACTTTAAAAGAATCCATTACCATTTCTAAACCTTTTTTCAAGTTTGCTCCTTGCTCGTCTGTAACTTCGATTGACAAAGCACGTTCTAGGTTATCAATTACTGGTAACAACTCCGTAGCTAAAGATTGTGAGCGATACTTTGCAGCATCTTCTTTTTCTTTTTGATTTCGTTTGCGAATATTAGCTAACTCAGCTTGTAAACGAAGATATTGATCCTCTTTCTCATTTAAATCCATTTTTATTTTCTCTAATTCATCAATTTCTTCAACAACCGTTTCCTCTTGAGATTGAATTTCTTCAATCGTTTCAGAAGATTCATCATTGTTATTTCTACTATTTTTTTCTTCTTGATCTTCAGACATAATACATAGCTCCTTTTTAATTAATCTTCCATCGAATGGTAGTAATCAATTACTTTTTTTGAAAGCTCGTTTCTAAAAACATCCACTAAACTAATCATTTTTGAGTATGGCATACTAGTTGGTCCCAACAAGGCAATCAGTCCCGTTCCATAACCTATAACGTTATACCCTGCAGTTATCAAACTAAACCCCTCAAATCTTTCATCGTCCAACTCTTGACCAATCTTTACTTCAATTCCACTGTGATGAGGAGTTAATAAATGTGCTAAGTCATTTTGGTCTTCCATTAAAGAATAGATTAATTTGAATTTCTCAACATCCATCCCCATAGAATAATCTAGCATATTCATTCTTCCACCAACATGTATCTGATCACGTCCAGCCTGTAAAATAAACGTATCAAGCGCAGAAGAAATCCCTGCTGCTGATTTGGCATATTTATTGATTAAAGCAGGTATTTCTGTTTCCAGCTTTTTAAATACTTCAATTAAGGTATGACCCACTAATCGTTCATTAAAAATATTTACCATCTTTTCTAAATCACTAGACTGAATTGTTTTTGGTAAAGAAAACATTCGATTTTCTACGTGCCCTTTATCTGTCACTAATATGACCATTACTTTATTTTCTGTCAAAGGGACTAACCTGAACCCGGTTAATCGACTATCTTTTAATTCAGGTCCTAAAGATATAGCTGTATAACTAGTTAACTGCGAGAGCAATTCAGCAGACTGGATAACTATTTCATCTAGTTGATGAAATTCGTTGCTAAACGATTTTTTAATCGTTATTAAATCCTTCTTTTGAACTTCTATCGGGTGGATAAGATGGTCAACGTAAAAACGATATCCTTTTATTGACGGTATTCTTCCTGAAGAAGAATGAGTTTTTTCGATGAATCCTAACTCCTCTAGATGAACCATTTCATTACGAATAGTAGCGGAACTATAATCTAATTCTGCCTCATTCATTAATGTCTTAGATCCAATAGGAGTGCCATTATTTGTGTAGAGAAAAATGATGGATTTTAATATGAGAATTTGTCTTTCTGTTAACATAGAAACATCACCTCTTTATTTAGCACTTAAGACAGATGAGTGCTAACACAAGTATTAATCTACCAAATATATGTTACCTTGTCAACGATAATACCTCATTTATTGTTGAATTTTTTTAGAGAAACTCACTATATAAATAATTTCACACATTAAATTTAATTCAAAAAAAATAAGCCCTAGAATAAATTTTTTTATTCTAGTAGCTTATTTACATTTTACTATCAACTGATAATCAGTTGAGGTGAAACTCTTATCATACTTGTTTCATATCCATCAACGCTTCATTTGCATTCATAAGTTCTTTTTGTATTTGTTTAAAACCTGTACCACCAAAAGAGTTGCGTCGTTCTACTGCTGTTTTTGAATCTAAAACAGCATAAATATCTTCTTCAATCAATTCAGAAATGGCGTGGTACTCAGATAAAGGTATATCTTGCAAATAATTCTCTTTTTTTATGCAATCTAGCACAAGCTTGCCTACTATCTCATGAGCTTTTCTAAAGGGAATGCCTTTATTCGCTAGATAATCTGCTAACTCAGTTGCATTTGAATAATCCTTAGTCGTAGCCGTGTACATTGTGGATTCGTTAATTTTCATGGTCTCAAGCATACTAGAAAATATGGTTAGACAATCTTTAACCGTTTTGACTGTATCAAACATGCCTTCTTTATCTTCTTGTAAGTCTTTGTTATAGGCTAATGGCAAACCTTTCATTGTTGTTAATAAGCCTATTAAATTACCATAAACACGTCCTGTTTTCCCACGGATTAACTCAGCCATATCTGGATTTTTCTTTTGAGGCATAATCGAACTCCCAGTTGAGAATGCATCTGTCAATGTCACGAACTGATATTCATGACTAGTCCACAAAATAATTTCTTCGCAAAAACGCGATAGATGCATCATCAAAAGACTACTATTACTCAAAAACTCTAAAATAAAATCGCGATCACTAACCGCATCTAGGCTGTTAGAATAGTTTTTCTTAAAACCAATCAGTTTTTTTGTATATTCTCGATCAATAGGAAAAGTTGTTCCAGCTAGAGCTGCAGCTCCTAATGGGGAAATATCAATTCTTTTTAGACTATCTTGATTGCGTTCAAAATCACGTTTAAACATATTATAATAAGCAAGTAAATGATGGGCAAAAGAAATGGGTTGCGCATGTTGCAAATGAGTGTACCCAGGCAAGATTGTTTCCACATTTTTTTCAGATTTATTAATCAAAACACCCATAAGTAATTGAATCGATTGATTGATTTCGATTACTTCTTTTTTCAGATACAGATGCATATCCGTTGCAACTTGATCATTTCTGCTACGTGCCGTATGTAGCTTACCTGCTACTGGCCCAATATCGTCATGAAGCAACTTTTCTAAATTCAAGTGAATATCTTCATTTTTGATGGTAAATACTAGATGACCTTTTTTATTATCTTCGAGTAATTTTTCTAGACCTTCGATAATTTCATTTGACTCTCCAACGGATAGTATACTTGTTTTAGCCAACATTTTTACGTGTGCTAAACTGCAAATTAAATCTTCTTCGGCTAACTGTTGATCAATGTCAATCGAAGCTCCAAAAGCATCAATCCATGCATGGCTTTCACCTTCAAATCTTCCACTCCATAATTTTTCCATTCAATTCATCCTAACATTTCTTAATAGAAAACTTTTTCTTTTATGACTGTTTCTTCAAAACGATCAGTCGAATGGTGAACTTCTGCGTGTACTTTGGTAGAAAGCCCCCATAATTTAATAAAACCGACTGAAGCTTTTTGATCAAACGTATCAGCCGAAGTATACGTAGCTAAGTTTTCATCATATAGGGAATTAGGGGATTTTCTTCCTTCAACAATTGAATGGCCTTTGAATAATTTCAAACGTATTGTACCATTCACGTATTGTTGTGTAGCATTTAAAAAAGCAATCAAACTATCTGTTAAAGGATTAAACCATAAACCGTTATAAATCATCTCCGTTAATTTTTGTTCGATTGCTGGTTTAAAATGACCAATTTCTTTTACAAAAGTCAAATCTTCAAGAGCTTTATGTGCCGTCATCAGAACCATGGCTCCTGGTGCCTCATAGACTTCACGGGATTTAATTCCAACTAACCGGTTTTCAATATGATCAATTCGTCCAATTCCATGTTTTCCTGCTATTTTATTAAGGTATTCAATCAATTCCACTAAGGAATACTGTTTGCCATTTATTGCAGTAGGTTTCCCAGCTAAAAAGTCGATTTCTAAAATTTCTGGACTATCTGGTGTATTTGCTAAATTAGCCGTTAACTCATACGCTGCTTCTGGCGGTGCCGCCCAAGGATTTTCTAAAATACCACATTCATTCGCTCTTCCCCACAAGTTCTGGTCAATGGAAAAAGGATTATCTAAATCAATAGGCACCGGTATCTCATGCTTAATAGCATAATTGATTTCTTCTTCTCTTGACCATTGCCATTCACGGACGGGTGCAAGAACTTTTAAATTTGGTGCTAAAGAGTGTATTGCTACTTCAAAGCGCACTTGATCATTACCTTTTCCAGTGCACCCATGAGCAACTGCACTAGCACCTTTTTTGATAGCTACTTCCACTAATTTTTTCGCAATTAATGGACGAGATAAAGCAGAAATCAATGGATAAGTGCCCTCATAAAAAGTATGTGCTTGCAGAGCTATTAAAGCATATTCTTCTGCGAATTCTTTTTTTGCATCGATTGTATACGAAGAAATGGCTCCAATACTTAAAGCTTTTTCTTTAATAAAATCTAGATTTTTCCCCTCACCTACATCTAAACAACAAGCAATCACATCGTAACCTTCTTCAGTCAACCATTTAATGGCAACAGATGTATCTAAACCTCCGGAGTATGCTATAACTACTTTTTCATTTTCCATTTGAACACCTCTTTATTTTTAATTAACTCACGATAAACATTATAATACCATTTCAAAACGATTAAAACAAGATTAGAATGTGTTTTTATTCTTAAATGTGTATTTTACCATGATATTTTAGTTTTAAAATGAATATTAAACGTTTTTATACATTAAGTATTCAAAAAATCAATTTTCATTAGTTGTTGAATCAAAAAAATAAAATCCTTTGTTTTCTTATTAAAGAACACAAAGGATTTATCATTTATTATTATGAGTGTAAGGGAGCAATCGTTTCCTGTTTTATATGGTTTTCTCGTTTTTTTTATTTTCTATTAAAAAATAATCACGTGTATCTTTTTCGTCTTGCTTTAACTGAGCAATTAAAGCTTCAACTGAATCAAATTTCCATTCATCTCTCAAAAAATGCTGCCATAAAACCGTTACTTTTTCTCCATATATATCTTGATTAAAGTTTAAAATATATACTTCAACTGTCAATGGACGGTTTATTTCGAATGTAATATTATGCCCAATTGATGCCATGCCTTGGTAATGTTTGTTTCCTATAAGAATTTCAACTACGTAAACACCAACAGTGGGTAAGCGTATGTCTTTCGTCACATCAATGTTAGCCGTTGGGAAACCTAGTAATCTACCTCGAGCATCTCCATGAATAACACGTCCAGTTGTTTCATACGTATAGCCTAACAACCAATTAGCCTCTTTGATATCTCCACTATCTATTGCTTTTCTAATTCGTGTAGAACTGATTTTAGCATCATTTGTTGTTTGTTTTTCAATCACAACAATCTCAAAACGATTTTTAGCATACTGTGGCAGATGTTCCATAGAAGCCACCTCTTTTTTCCCATATGTGTAATCAAAACCTGCGACGACTACCTTTGCATTTAGGGCTACAATGTATAAATCAACGAAGGATTGAGGGTCTAAAGACGCAAAGGCTGAGGTGAATTCTATTTCGTATAAAATGTCTACACCTAAATCAGCCATGATGGCTTCCTTTTTTTCTACAGTCGAAAGATAAAGCATATCTTGGGCTGCTATTTTTTTGAAAACAATCGAAGGATGCTGATTGAAAGTCATTACTGCTAATTTACAGTGTTTTTTCAAAGAAAGATTTTTAGCTTGATTAATAACTTCTTGGTGCCCCCTATGAACCCCATCAAAAAAACCTAAAGCCAAAACGACATTCGCTGAAGGAATTTGACTTTTCTTATAAGGGTGACGTAATTTAATAATTTCCATACTAGAAAAGCTCCTTTACTGAAATGATCGCAATCCTTTTATTGGTTTCACACAATTTTCTTTAACTGGATGTTTCCCATAAATACTCCAAGCTAAAGTATCATACATGATCACTAGTGGAAATGTAACATCCTTGCCAAATACATCAGCTGGTAAAACAGCACCATTCTTCACTTTATTCCATAAAGTTTCGTCTATATCGACTGAGTCAAGTTCTTTTATACCAAACTCTAAAGGGTATAAACAATCTTGGATTGTTTGATTGCTCATCTTATCAGCAACTTGTGATAAGGTTAAACAATTTTTTGACTGAAACGTTCCGCTTGAAGTACGAGTTAAATCTGACATATGTGCTGGGTAGCCTAGAGCTTCACCTAAATCTACAGATAATGTTCTTACATATGTGCCTTTGCCACAATCTACTTCAAATCTCCAAGATACCGTTTTATCCTTTTCATTTAAAACTGGTATTGTTGTGCGAACAAATTTATTAATAGTTGCTTTTCTACTTGGTCTTTCAACAGTTTCACCTGCTCTTGCATATTCATAAAGTTTTTTCCCGTTTATTTTTACAGCCGAAAACATAGGTGGAATTTGAGTAATAATGCCTTCCATTTCAGACATTGCTTGATCGATTTCTTCTAAAGAAGGCATTACATCTACAGCACGACGTTCAACAATTTCACCGCTTTTATCTTCAGTAGTTGTAGAAAAACCTAAAGTAATTTCTCCTATATAACTTTTCCCAGTTTCCATCATATACTCAACAACTTTTGTAGCATTTCCTATACATATCGGTAAAACGCCATCGACATCAGGATCCAAAGTTCCAGTATGACCAATTTTTTTTGTTTTCAATATTTTTCTGAGTTTAAAAACGCAATCATGACTTGTCATGCCACGTTCTTTCCATAATGGAAGAATACCATCCAATACAAATCCCTACCTTCTTTTTTAACTCTACTATTGTATCCTATTTTGAATTCAGTCGAAATAAAAGCGCAAAAAAAGCTACAGATAATAAATATCTGTACATCATCTATTATTTATTGATAACAATAAATTCTTTTTCGCGCATTTCGAATAATAATTGATTTTTTGATACTACTCCCCAACTAATTGTTCGTCGAAATTGTTCTTTGTTTAATTCCTCACCATCCCAGCAACTATAAAGCTCTATTTTATTTGAGTCTTTAAAATAAGTTGTTAAGAAAGATAAAAATCCTGTTTGCTGAGTTTTATTTACTGCTCGAGCTTCATCCATCATCTTGTGGTAATCTGCTACATCTTTTAGCGTGAAACCATCCGGAATAGCTGTGTCATTTTCAATGGGTTCCCATACTGGGAAATCAGTCGTTTTGTAAACATAAGGGGTGCTAAAATGTTTTAAGATATCTCCATTTTTAACTAGTTCTAGGATTTCAAAAGTCCCAACAATCTCTGCTTCTTTATCATAAAATTTAATTTGATTCATAGTAACTGTGTCATCATCTGTTTGCACACGGATATAAGACAATACCATTTCATCCGTCACCCCTGCATCTAACGTATCGCGAGCAATTAAAGCAATCACATTTGGATCTTCTGGTGCTCGTATAACTATTTTTTCTTCTGTGCCAATATATGAATATAAAGTCAATATATTCAACCTCCAAATAATTTTATTTAAATAAAATTCTTAAATACTATACTGTTTAAACTTCATTAAAAAAATAGAGGCTGAGACAGTTGTCTCAGCCCCCTTTCACGTATCCGGATTTTCATTTTAGAACGTGCTCCAAAAAGCAAACCCAACGTTCACTTCACGAATAATACTCGATGGTCTGTGACCATCTTGCGCTTTTTAGTGAAGCGATGCTGGTCTAAACGTTTTGTGTCCAACTCCCATTTTCATTCTCGAATCGTTCTAACGGAGAGTATTTCAAAAAATAAATACAACTATTACAGACGAATCCAACTTAACAGTCTGCGATTAGACTGTCACTATGTTTCTAATTGTTCTAGTTTTAAGTTTTTTTAGTCCTTCGTTTCTTTTTATTCTTTGTTTAAATCACGTAACAATTCGTCAATTCGGCTACCATACAAGACAGATTCATCAAGCGAAAAAGTTAATTCAGGAGTTTTATAAAGCGTCAAGCGTTGGCCTAATTCTCTTCTAATCAACCCAGTTGCTTTATCTAAGCCTAACTGAACCATTTCAAGATCTTTTTCTTTTTCAGATAAAATACTGTAGTAAATCGTTGCTTGTTGCAAATCTCCAGTTACTTTTACTTCAGTAATTGTCACATTTGAAACACGCGGATCTCTCACACGTTTGACTAAAATATCATTGACTTCTTTTTGAATTTCTTGAGCTACTCGCCCAGTTCTAAAATTTGCCATGATGTTCCCTCACTTTCATCATTTTTTCTTTATTTATTAATAAAAAGAAAAGATTACTTTCGTTTAATTTCAACCATTTCGTATGCTTCAATAACGTCATCCACTATTACATCATTGTAATCTTTAATCATGAAGCCACATTCGAATCCTTTTTTAACTTCTTTTGCATCATCTTTAAAGCGTTTCAAACTAGCTAATTCGCCTTCAAAAATCACAATATTGTCTCTGATTAAACGAATACTACTGTTACGAGAAATGTGACCATCCGTCACGAAACCACCAGCAATTGTTCCTACTTTAGAAACCGCAAATGTCTCACGAACGACTGCTTGTCCAGTAACTTTTTCTTCATACTCTGGATCCAACATGCCTTTCATTGCTGTTTCAATTTCGTCTATAGCATTGTAAATAATCCGGTGTAGACGAATATCAATTTTTTCTTGGCTAGCTTGTTCTTTAGCTTGTGGAGTTGGTCGAACGTTAAAACCAATGATGATGGCATTACTTGCTGCAGCTAATGTAATGTCACTCTCATTAATAGCTCCAACTGCCGTGTGTATGATTTTCACACGCACGCCTTCAACTTCAATTTTTTGTAAACTAGAAGATAATGCTTCTGCTGAACCTTGTACATCCGCTTTAATAATAACATTAACTTCTTTTAGTTCTCCTTCTTCTAAACTAGAGAATAAATTATCTAATGTCACACGGTTAGTCGTTAAGCGTTGGCTAGCCATCGCTTTTTGTGCGCGTGTTTCTCCAACTGAGCGTGCTGATTTTTCATCATCAAAAACAACAAATTGATCGCCCGCTTGTGGAGCTGTATTTAAACCAGTAATCTCCACTGGAGCAGAAGGTCCTGCTTTTTTAACACGTCTACCAAGTTCGTTAACCATAACTCGTACACGTCCATATGTGTTGCCGACTACAATTGGATCTCCAACTCGCAATGTTCCTTCTTGAACAAGTAAAGTAGCAATTGGTCCCTTACTTTTATCTAAACGAGCTTCAATTACTGAACCTAAAGCTGCTCTCTTAGGATCTGCTTTTAAGTCTTCTACTTCTGCAACTAATAAAATCATTTCCAATAATTCATCTAAATTTTTAGCAAATTTAGCAGAAATTTCAACGAATATAGTGTCTCCACCCCATGATTCAGGAATTAAACCATATTCAGTCAATTCTTGCATTACTCGTTCTGGATTAGCTGTAGGCTTATCAATTTTGTTGACAGCTACAATAATTGGAACTTTTGCAGCTTTAGCGTGATTAATAGCCTCGATAGTTTGTGGCATAACGCCATCATCAGCGGCTACTACAATAATGGTGATATCTGTAACATCTGCACCACGAGCACGCATTGTAGTAAAGGCTGCGTGTCCTGGCGTGTCTAAGAAAGTAATTGTCTTACCGTTAGATTTCACTTGATATGCACCAATATGCTGGGTAATTCCGCCGGCTTCGCCCAAGCTAACTTTTGTATTTCTTAAAGAGTCCAACAAAGTCGTTTTACCATGGTCAACGTGTCCCATAATTGTTACAACTGGAGGACGTGTTGCCAAGTTTTCTTCTTTTGTTTCTGTTTCAAAATAAACATCTAAATCAGATACGTCTACTTTTACTTTTTCTTCTGTTTCAATACCATATTCTGTTGCAAGAAGCTCAATAGCTTCTTTATTTAAACTTTGGTTTAAGGTAGCTACCACACCAAGTAGGAAAAGTTTTTTAATAATTTCTGCAGGTTCGCGATAAATTTTCTTTGAAATCTCCGCTACAGTCATTCCATCAGTATAGACCAAAACATCTGGTAATTCTTTGAATTTACGAGGAACTGGTGGGGCTACTGGTCTAGTTTCTCCACGTTTTCCTTTTTTCTTACGTTTGTTAAATCCACCATGAGTACCTTGTGCCCCACGATATCCTCCACGTTTTCCGCTAGTTCCGGTTGTTGTGCGTTGTTCCATTGGGTTGGTCGTACGTTTTACAATTGAATCTGCTTTCTTTTCAGCAGGTTTTGCTGCTGGTCGACTATTTGTTGATGGTGTCGTTTTTTTATTATTTTCTGTCTTAACTATTGAAGATGGTTTTGATTTCGTTTCAGGTTTTGTACTATTATTGGATGGTTTCTGTTTGTTTACTATACCCTTACCGCCTTTTTGTGTTGTATTTTTTTTTGTTTCTTCTTCTTTTTTCAATGTAGGTGTATTCCTTTTCTTGTTTGCAGCAAATGTCTCATTTAGCATCGCAACTTGTTTGTCTTCCATTGAAGACATATGACTACTATAATTAATTCCTAACTCCTTAGCTTTTTCAATTACTTTTTTAGTAGGTAAATCATGTTTTTTTGCAAATTCAAATACTCGCAAATTAGCCATTCTAACAACCTCCGTTAATTTAGTAATAATTCCCGGATTTTTTTCCCAAAACCGTTATCTAAGGTTGTACATATCGTACGCTCTTTTCCGATAGCCTGACTTAATTCTGATTTTGTAAAATGAAGAACTATCGGAATATTATAATAACGACACTTATCCGAGATTTTCTTTTTAGTTTGATCACTAGCATCAGTAGCAATTAACACTACCTTTGCTTGCTCTTTTCTAATTTCTTTTAATGTTAAGTCTTCACCTGTTACCAATTTGCCAGCTTTCATTGCTATTCCCAAAAGATTAAGTGCTTTTTGATCTTGATTCATAAATTCATCCGCGCTTTCTGACGTGATACATAATCTAGCAGTTCTTGATAAAACGAGTCAGTTAAAGCTGTCTCAAACGTACGGTCTAAAATACGTTTATCCCAAGCAATCTTTACAATAGCTGGATCAATTGAAACATACGCGCCACGTCCAGTCATTTTTCCACTTGGATCAATACTGATTTCGCCCTCTTTATTTTTTACTATACGAATCATTTCTTTTTTAGGTTTCATTTCATTTGAAGCAATACATTTACGCATAGGAATTTTACGCTTTTGCATATCTTTCACCTCTATTATTCTTTGTGTTCAGCTTCGTCTTCAGCCAATTCAATCATTTCTTCGGCTTCTTCTGAATCTAATATGCCTTCTTCTACTTCATCGTCTATCTCTATTTCATTCGTAAAGTCCTCTTGATCTTCTACTGTTTCAATCACTTCTGTTAGTGTATTTTCTTGTTCCGCACTCATTGTTTCTTCAATAGCAGAAACGTAATCTTTCGTGCGTTCTAAGCCAGCTTCTTTTTCAACAACAAGCGAATCTTGCATATCTGATTCTGACTTGATGTCGATTTTAAACCCAGTTAGTTTAGCAGCTAGACGAGCATTCTGCCCACGCTTACCGATTGCAAGAGACAACTGGAAATCTGGTACCACAACGACACAGCTACCTTCTCTTTCGTTAAAAGTAACATCAACAACTTGTGCAGGATTTAATGCATTAGCTATGAAAGTTGCAGGATCTGCGCTCCATTCAACAATATCCATATTTTCGCCTTTTAATTCATTTACAATCGCTTGAACACGTTGTCCTTTAGGACCAACACAAGTACCTACTGGATCAATGTTTTCGTCTCTCGACATCACAGCAACTTTGGCTCTGTCGCCGGCCTCACGAGCGATTGATTTGATTTCAACAATACCATCATATATTTCTGGGACTTCTTGCTCAAATAATCTTTTTAATAAATCAGGATGACTACGGCTCACAAAAATCTGTGGCCCTTTTGATGTATTTTCGACTTTTGTTACATAAACTTTTATACGGTCATGAGGTTTATACACTTCATTCGGTATTTGTTCTTGTTTAGATAATACCGCTTCAATTTTCCCAAGATTCACATAAATGTAGCGATGGTCTTGTCGTTCAACTATCCCTTGCATTATATCATTTTCATAAGTAATAAATTCGTTATAGATGATACTACGCTCTGCTTCTCGAACGCGTTGCATAATAACCTGTTTTGCTGTTTGTGCTGCAATTCTACCAAAATCTTTAGGAGTCGTTTTGAAACGAATTGTATCTCCTAATTCGTAAGCATTATTAATATCTAAAGCATCTTCCAAACTAACCTCTAGACGTGAATCAAATACGACATCAACAACTTCTTTTACCGCGAACACAAGAATGTCACCTTTTTTTATATCAAATTCAACTTCTACATTTTGTGCTTGCCCGTAATTTTTTTTATATGCAGAAACTAATGCAGCTTCCAAAGCATCAATTACGATTTCTTTTGCAATGCCTTTTTCTTGCTCTAGGGTCTCAAGGGCATTTAGCATTTCTTTGCTCATTTCATTTTCTCTCCTGTCCAATAACCGTTTAATTTAAAACTGAATTGCTAGTCTAGCTTTTGCAATTTTTTTACGATCAAATTCGATTTCTTTTAATCGAGTTTTAATACGTACTGATAAAATCAAGGTTTCTTTTGTAACTTGTTTTAATGTTCCTTCATAAATTTTTTCACCATCAAAAGCCTCATACAATGAAATATGAATATATTCTCCAACAGCTTGAATATAATCTTCTTCTTTTTTTAACGGTCTTTCAGCTCCAGGTGAAGATACTTCTAAGAAATAAGCTTGCGGTATTGGATCTGGATCCATTGCATCCATTTTTTCGCTAATTTTCTCACTAATAAAAGCACAATCTTCCAAAGTAATACCCTCTGGTTTATCTATATATATCCTCAAAAACCAATTTTTACCTTCTCTAACAAATTCTGCGTCAACTAACTCAAATTCAAAACCGTCGACTATGGGTTGGACAATATCACTAACCGTTTCAACCACACTTGTCATCTTATACCGCCTCCTTTTAGATACATATACCTGTCTGCCGAAAAAGAGTGAGCGTCGCCGCTCACTCTTTACCAAGATATCTAAATACAGTTAAATAATAACACAAATCCCTAACCATAGCAACAAAACCAATGGTAAATACGTGTTTTTTTATCTTAGAGTTATCTTAATAGACAAGTTTACATTGCTAACCTAGTCTATCTTCTCTATCTAAAATAAATCAAATAGGGAAAGTTGATTTTCGTCGGGCATTCCTTTTAAGACACCATTTTCATTCATATACTCAATAACTGTTTTAGATACTTTTCCGCGTTTACTTAAATCCTCTTTAGATAAAAAGGGTTTATCTAATCTAGCTTCTACTATTTGATTAGCCACATTGGCACCTAAACTTGGTACAGCTCTAAAGGGTGCAATCAAAGAAGTGCCTTCAATGACAAAATCTTTCGCGTCAGATTTAGCTAGATCAATCATTTTAAAATTCATTCCACGCTCCACCATCTCATTGGCTAATTCTAAGACAGTTAAAACATTTTTTTCTTTTGTTGAGGCATCCAGGCCTTTATCTGTAATTTCTTTCATTTTAACTTTTATACTTTCTTTTCCTTGGCACATAGCTACTAATTCAAAATCCGTAGCACGAACAGAAAAATAAGCAGCATAATACAAAATAGGAAAGTGGACTTTATAATAAGCTACACGAAGAGCCATTAAGACATAAGCAGCAGCATGTGCTTTAGGAAACATATACTTAATTTTTAAACATGAGTCAATGTACCATTCTGGAACTTTTTCAGCTCGCATCTCTTTTTGCCATTCATCAGGAATTCCTTTGCCTTTACGGACAGATTCCATAATTTTAAAGGCTAGTCCATCCTCTACACCATTGTGCATTAAATAAACCATGATATCATCACGACAGCCAATAACTTCAGATAAAGAAATATCATTTTCGCGTATTAATTCTTCTGCATTGCCTAACCACACGTCGGTTCCGTGAGAAAGTCCTGAGATCTGAAGCAACTCAGCAAACGTTGTTGGCTTCGTTTGTTCTAACATACCACGAACAAAGCGAGTACCAAATTCTGGAATACCCAATGTTCCTGTTTTAGATTGAATTTGTTCAGCGGTAACATCTAGTACTTCTGTTCCACCAAAAATTTTCATTACCTCTGGATCATCTGTTGGTATTGTTAGAGGATCAATTCCCGATAAATCTTGCAACATCCGAATAACAGTAGGATCGTCATGTCCTAAAATATCTAATTTTAACACATTATCGTGAATGGAGTGAAAATCAAAATGAGTTGTTTTCCATTCAGAGTCCTGTGCATCAGCAGGAAATTGGATGGGCGTGAAATCATACACATCCATATAATTTGGAATAACAATAATCCCACCTGGGTGTTGACCGGTCGTTCGTTTAACACCCGTCGATCCTTTAGCTAATCGATCAATTTCTGCTGCACGAAAATTCAAATTTTGATCTCGCTCGTAAGCTTTCACATATCCAAATGCTGTTCGGTCTGCTACTGTACCGATTGTACCTGCTCTAAAAACATACTCATCTCCGAAAAGAACTTTCGTATAATCATGTGCTTTTGATTGATAATCGCCAGAGAAATTTAAATCTATATCCGGGACCTTGTCGCCATTAAAACCTAAAAATGTTTCAAATGGAATATCATGTCCATCTTTATGCAATCTAATCTGACAATTTGGACAGATTTCTTCAGGTAAATCATATCCCGAACCAACAGAACCGTCTGTAAAGAACTTGGAATATTTACATTTTGAACAACGGTAATGTGGTGGCATGGGATTAACTTCTGTAATTCCAGTCATAGTAGCCACAAAACTAGATCCAACAGAACCACGCGAACCAACCAAATATCCTTCTGAAATACTTTTATGAACGAGTTTTTGTGAAATCAAGTAAATAACTGAAAAGCCATTACCGATGATACTGGTCAATTCTTTTTCCAATCTTTTTTCAATAATTTCTGGCAAAGGATTTCCATATAAGCGATGGGCTTCATCGTAACTTAATTTACGGATTTCTTCTTCTGAACCTTCAATTTTCGGGGTATATAACTCTGTTTTTACAGGTGTCATTTCAGCAACAGATTCAGCTATCATTTGAGTATTTTCAACAACAATTTTGTGTGCTGTCGACTTACCCAAGAAAGCGAAAGCCTCTAGCATGTCATCAGTTGTTCTAAAATGTACTTTTGGCAACTCACTTCTATTTAACGGATTCGCTCCACCTTGAGAATTTATCAATATTTTACGATAAATATAATCTTCAGGATTCAAATAATGGACATTCCCTGTAGCTACAACGGGCGTATCAAGTTCTTCTCCTATTTGAACCATATTCCGGATGATTTCTTCTAAATCATCCTCCGAATTAACAAGTTCTTGTTCTAGTAAAGGTGCATACACTTCTTTAGGCATGACTTCTAAAAAATCATAAAACTTTGCTTTATTTTTAGCTTCTTCAACGCCTTTTTGCATCATCGCTTCGAATACTTCACCTTGGTTGCATGCAGAACCTACGATTAGGCCTTCACGTAGCCTAATCAGTTCTGATCGAGGAATTCTTGCATTTCTAAAAAAATACTGTGTCATCGATAATGAGACTAATTTAAACAAGTTTTTTAATCCCGTTTGTGTGGTTGCAATGATCGTACTATGGAAAGGGCGAGCACGTTTGTACGAATCCCCTTCACCAATTCGATCATTTAATTGATTGTGATTAACTATTTGATAGTCTTCTTCAGCTTCTTTTAAAAACAACCAACAGAGAAAGCCTGTCGATTCAGCATCATAAATAGCCCTATGATGTTGCTCTAAAGCTACACCATATTTTTTAGCCAAGGTATTTAATCTATGACTTTTTAATTGTGGATGAAGAAATCTAGATAACTCCAGTGTATCAATGACTGGATTACTATTTTCAGCCAAGCCTTGTCTTGCGTTACTTGTATTTAAAAAACCCATATCAAAACTAGCATTATGTGCAACTAATATATGTTCTTTTGCAAAATCTTCAAACAAGGCTAATACTTCTTTTTCAGTTTTTGATCCTCTAACCATATCATCAGTGATCCCTGTTAAATTTATTGTCGTTTGTGATAGAGGATGACCGGGGTCAATGAAATATTCGAACTTTTCAATCACATTTCCTTTATACATTTTAACAGCTGATAATTCAATTATCTTGTTATAAACTGCAGACAACCCTGTAGTCTCTACATCAAAAACAACATAAGTTGCTTCGGCTAACTCTATATCACTAGAGTGATACGCAATCGGAATCCCATCATCAACGATATTAGCTTCTATACCATATAATATTTTTACACCGTATTTTTGTCCAGCTTGAAAAGCATCTGGAAAAGATTGAGCTCCAGCATGATCGGTTATCGCTATGGCTGGATGACCCCATTTTGCTGCTTGAGCAACTAAATCAGTAATGTTATTTGTTGCATCCATTTGACTCATATTACTATGCAAGTGCATTTCAACACGTTTACTATCTTTTGGCGCCATATCTTTTCGTTCTTCATGGAAGCTTTCGGAAATATCTTGGGCATTTAAAACTAAATCTCGCATAAAATTATCCTCTTGGACACTTCCACGTGCTTTCACCCACATACCTTTTTTGATGGCCGCGAAAGCCGCTTCGTCTTCAGGTGTATTCGAGAATTTTTTGACAGTAAAAGATGAAGAATAATCAGTAATTTTGACAATCAATAATTGACGTTCTGAACGAAGAACACGAATTTCCACATCAAATACAAAACCTTCAATAGTTACTCGTCTTTCTTCTTCTATAATCTGATCCATTTGTTTAATTTCTTCTTTATCAGCTATCTTCCGGCCTAAAACGATTGGTCCTTTAGCAATATTTTCAATTCCTTTTTCTTTATTGTATTTCTTTTCGTCTTCAGCTTTCTTTAAGTTTTCACCTGCTCGTATACTTAATAAAGCATCAGCTTCTTCTTTTTTTTCTTTAAACTCTGTTATTTTATTGTTGTAACTGTCTTCATCGATAACTGGTTCTATTTTAAAAGATGGAAAGCCTAAACTTTGATAGGCTACTTCCACGGGTGGTAGATACTGATTAATTAAACGACCTTTTACTACTTCATTCTCAACTAAAAACTGAATTTTTTTCCCATTCAATAAAGGAAATTGCTCTTGAAATGCACGATTACATAATGGTGATGAAACACCACTTCTTTTTACGACTGAAGGCCAATACTGTTCTAGCTTTTCAACCGTTATGTGAGGGTTTATCGCTTCAATCGATACTTCGATAGCCGCGATAGAACTAAAGGTCAATTGAAGTTTTTCAATAAACAGTTGATAAACTTCAAAAGGCAAAATATCTGTAAATCGCAAGTTAAAATGCCATGTTTTTGAAAATTTATGCACTGTTACTTTTTTTATTTCACCTTTTTCAAAATAAGATTGATATTCTATTGCGTTTTGTAACCCTATTTGCTCCAGCAATTTCTGAAATAATTCTTTTTGATTTAAACTCATAAACGACTGACTCCTTTCAATTACACTCACTTACTCTAAATAAAGACAGCAAAGGAAGCACAGACAAGTAAAAATGTACTTGTATCGGCTCCCTTTGTTTCTTTATCCTTTAATTATTTTCAGGATTCAGTAAAATTGCCATTGTTGAAATCATTTCATCTTTTCTAACTTCAATCGTTTCACCAGTTTTGCGAATTTTAATTTCTACTATGTCCTCAGCGGCTTTTTTCCCCACGGTTATACGAATAGGCAGACCAATTAAGTCAGAATCAGCAAATTTCACCCCTACCCGTTCAGCACGATCATCTAATAAAACTGAAAAACCAGCTTGTTGTAGAGAGGCATATAATTCTTCAGCCAAGTTGACTTGGTCATCTGATTTTATATTAACTGGTACTAAGTGAAGTTCATAGGGGGCTAACTGTCGAGGCCAGATTAAACCTTTATCGTCACTTTTTTGTTCAGCTATCGCTGAAAGCAATCGGCTAACACCAATTCCATAACAACCCATAATGACAGGGATAGAACGCCCATTATTATCTAACACCGTTGCACCCATTGACTCACTATAACGAGTACCTAATTTAAAAATATGTCCAATTTCTATTCCTTTTGAAAACTTCAGTACTCCTTGTCCGTCTGGAGAAAGTTCCCCTTCCTTAACAAAACGTAAATCCACAAATTTTTCGATAGAAGCATCCCGTACAGGATTAACATTTATGAAATGATGGTCTTCTTCATTCGCGCCTGCAACTGCATTTACCATATCTTGAACATACAAATCCCCCAAAACGCGAATGTCCTCTTTAACATTCATAGGGCCAACAGAACCAAAGTTTACTCCCAAAAATTGATTTGCTTCTTCATCTGTTGCCATCTCTAAGGCATTAACATTTAAAAAGTTCTTAAGTTTTACATCATTAACTTCGTGATCACCTCGAATGACAGCTAAAACAGGTATGCCATCAGCAATGAATAACATACTCTTCATCACATCGCTTGTTTCTACTTTCAAGAAATCCGCTACTTCTTCAACCGTTTTACAGTTTGGTGTAGCTATTTTTTCTAATTCTTTCTCAACTTTACTTGATTTTTTATGCATGTAAAAACTAGTTGCCATCTCTAAATTAGCTGAATAATCACTAGAATCAGAATAAACGATAATGTCTTCACCTGCATCAGAAATAGCTGTAAATTCTTTTGAATCACTTCCACCCATTGCACCAGCGTCACCAATGATATTTCTAAAATTTAAACCGCAACGATCAAAAATACGCGTATAAGCTTCTTCAAAATTTAAATACGTTTTATCTAAACTTTCATAGCTGTCATGAAATGAGTAAGCATCTTTCATTAAAAATTCTCGACTTCTTAGTAATCCAGAACGTGGTCTCTTTTCATCACGATATTTAGTTTGTATTTGGTATAACGATAAAGGGAGGCGCTTGTATGAATTAATTTCATCTCGAATTAAGGCAGTAAAAGCTTCTTCATGTGTTGGTCCTAACAAATAATCTCTACCATGTCGATCAGTTAACTTCATTAAGTCTTCTCCATATGTTTCATAACGTCCTGATTCTTCCCATAACTCACGAGGTAAAAGAGATGGCATTAACATTTCAACAGCATCAATCTTTTCAAATTCTTCTCGGATAATCAATTTAATCTTTTCTAAAACTTTATTAGCTAAAGGAAGATAACTATATACTCCACTAGATATTTGTCTGATATACCCTGCTCTCAATAAAAGTTGATGACTCAAAACTTCAGCATCGTTAGGGGTCTCACGCAAGGTTGGCACGAATAATTTTGATTGTCTCATGACTGGTTATCTCCTTTAGTATTTAAGATGTAGTATTTTATTTATATACTTTTTTCTATTTCAAAAAGTAGGTTTGAATATCATTCCATGTTACTAGGACCATTAATATGAGTAATAATCCTACTCCAATTAATGTGATAATTCCCTCTTTTTCTTGGCTTAAGGGTTTCCCTCTAATTCCTTCAATACTATTTAATAGCAATTTACCACCATCTAAAGCTGGTACGGGTAAAAGATTAATAATTCCCAAATTGATACTTAAAATGCCCATCCAATTCAATACTCCAATGTAGCCTGTTTTAACAACGGCTTCAGTCGTCGCATAGATAGCTACTGGACCACCAAACATATCAACCGAAAATCCTTTAGTAAAAATAGAGCCTAACGCAGTCAATATCTGTACAATTACCATCCATGTGTACGTAAAGCCAAACAACAGTTTAGCCATAAAAGATGTTTCGATAGGAGCTTGTACCCCTATCATACCAATTTTTGAACCGTCATTTCCTTTTACCGCTTCAGGGATGACGACAATTTTCTTTTCAGAATTGCCAGTTGATTTTACAGTAAACATCAATGATTGATCAGGACTTTTTTGAATAACTTTTACTATTTCTTTCCAACTATCCATCGGTTGATCATTGATTGCAACAACCTGATCTCCTTCTGATAAGCCCGCTTCATAAGCTGGCTTATTATCTACGATTGATCCTAATTTATTTTCATCACTGACCACTCCTCCTTGTAAAAAAGCCATTAGAGTAAACGTGATAATAGCTAAAATAATATTATTCATAGGACCAGCAAAGTTAGTCATCATTCTTTGAGGTAGACTTGCTGCCTGGAATTGAACATCAAGTGGAGCAATTTGAACTTCTGTTCCGTCTTCTTCAATTAAGAGAGCGTTTCGTTTTACTGGGTAACGAACCAGTTGATTCTCATTACCAGAAAGGTAGCCTTCTATATATAAATCGTTCTCTAAATCGATAGCACTAACTTGTATAGGGACAACTTCAAGTAATTGTTTTTTCTTGAAAGTATTGATTGTTGTTACTTCATCCTTTTCGTCTAATAGGATTCCTACAGACATACCTGGTTTAATTTCTGTTTCTTCTTCATAACCGGCCATTCTGACGTAACCGCCGATTGGCAGAATACGTATAGTAAAAGTGGTCTCATTTTTGCGATAAGAAAAAATCTTTGGCCCAAAACCAATAGCAAATTCTCTAACTAATATCCCCGCTTTTTTTGCAAAATAGTAATGTCCAAATTCATGAAAAATGACTAACACACTAAAAACGAATATGAAGGTAATAATTGTTGTAACCATTCTATCTCTCCTTTAAATCCAACTCAAAACTTTTTCCCGAGTATCCTTATCGACTTCTAAAAGAATAGCGAGATCCGGTTTTTGTAGTTCTTTTTCTTGGTAAACAGCTTTATAGACTAATCTTTCAATGTCTAAAAAAGATATTTTTTTTTGAATAAATGCCTTTACAGCTATTTCATTCGCTGCATTCATAACTGTTGGAGCTGTTCCACCTATTCTTCCAGTATCAAAGGCTAATTGCAATAAAGGAAATCGTTGAAAATCCATTTCTTCAAAATGTAACTGTCCAATCGCTGCTAAGTCAAAGAAATGAGGTTCTTTAATTGGCATACGCTCAGGAAAACCCAAAGCATATTGAATGGGTTCTCGCATATCGCTAGCACCGAGTTGAGCTTTGATTGTTCCATCAACAAATTGTACCAAAGAATGTACAATGCTTTCACGATGTAAAAGAATCTTAATTTTATCATAATCCATATCAAATAACCACCGGGCTTCTATGACCTCTAACCCCTTATTCATCATTGAGGCTGAATCGACAGTAATTTTTTCCCCCATTGACCAATTTGGATGATTCAAAGCATCTGCAACACTCACATTAGCTAAATCAGCTCTCGAATAATCACGAAAACTTCCACCCGATGCTGTAATAAGTAATTGACTAACATGGTTAATATTTTCACCTTGTAAACACTGAAAAATTGCAGAATGCTCACTGTCTAAAGGGAAGATTTTTACATTTTTTTTTGATGCTAACCCCATTACTAAGTCTCCAGCTATGACGAGAGTTTCTTTATTAGCGAGTGCTATTTCTTTCCCTGCTTCTATTGCTGTTAACGTTGGTACCAAACCAATACTTCCCATTAAAGCTGTTACAACTGTATCTACTTCTTCTATCACAACTAATTCAGACAATCCTTCTTCTTCGTATGTAAACCGAACTTTAGGATAATCTAATTTTAAACGCTGAGCCATTTCTTGCGATTTAACCGCTACTACTTTTGGTTTTAATAATTCAATCAATTTTCTTCCTTTTCTTTCATTTTCATGAAAAGAAAAGGCCACTATTTCAAATAAATTAGGATAAGATTGAACAACTTGAATCGTATTCGTTCCAACTGAGCCAGTAGCACCTAATAAACAAATTTTTTTCATGATAACAAAGCAATTACCTTTAGAAAGATAATGACTTCTTCACTTCCTTTCATGAATTAAACTAATGTCAGTAAATATAATACTGGCATTGCAAATAAAATACTGTCAAAACGATCAAGAATACCTCCGTGACCGGGTAGTATCTTTCCAGAATCTTTTACTTGATAATGGCGTTTTAAAGCTGATTCAACTAAGTCACCTAATTGACCGGAAACTGAAATCAGGATTGCCAATATAACCGTCATTCCAAATGAAAAATCTAATGGAAAAACAAAAAAATAAATAGTCGCCACAACAAGTGCGCTAAAAACGCCACCTAATGAGCCTTCAATTGTTTTATTTGGACTAATGTGTGGCGCAAGTTTATTCTTACCAAACTTACGACCTACTAAGTAAGCACCTATATCCGTTGCCCAAACAATAAATAAAGCTAACAACAACAACCCCAACCCTTCAAAACGGATGAGTAGAAAGTACTTAAATCCAAACCCAATATAGATAGATCCTAAAATGGCCATAGCTGCGTCATCAAAGTTAAATTTGTTTTTTGAAAATACAGTCGAAACTAACAAAAGTAATACACAAATATAGAATAACATATTTGCTGAATACAACGTCCCTAATATTCCTTGCTTTGAAGGAATTAATATAAGCAATAGTGCGATACTAGCTATTAGGCCTTCCACAGATAACAACGAATGTCCTTTCATTCTAAATAGCTCAAATAAAGCAATAAGACTCAATATAGCTAATGCGGTCGTTAAAATAACAGATCCCATATATACAATAGGTACAAACACGATTAAAGAAAGTATTGCTGTGATAATTCTTTGTTTCACTAATTATTCCCTCCTAGATATTATAATCCACCAAAACGTCTGTGTCTTTTTTGATACACGGCAATGGCATTTTCTAATGATTGTTCATTAAAGTCTGGCCAAAGTTCTTTTGTGAAATAAAATTCACTATAAGCATTTTGCCAGAGCAAAAAATTACTAATTCTTTCTTCTCCACTTGTTCGAATCAGATAATCAACTTCTTGATTATCACCTAATGATGCCGTCATCAACTGTGATTCAAAAATAGCTTCATCTATTTCTTCTAACTTTAAAGTATTGTCTTTCACCAATTTCGCTATTTTTTTAGTAGCTTCAAGCATCTCACTTCGACTGCCGTAATTTAATGCGAAATTCAATATCATGCCAGTATTGTTTTTTGTATCTTCAATAGCTTTCGTGACAGCTTTCTTCGTGTGTAACGGTAACTGATCAGTAAATCCAATAACCTGAACTTTAATATTTTCTTTAATTAATTCAGGTACAAATGTATCGAAAAAGTCTACTGGTAATTGCATCAGAAAATTCACTTCTGGATCAGGTCGTCTCCAATTTTCAGTCGAAAAGGCATATAAAGTTAAAACGTTAACGCCAATCTGGCTGGATCGTCTTGTGATTTTTTTGACTGTGTTCATACCTTCTTTATGTCCTGCAATTCGAGGTAAAAATTTTTTTTGAGCCCAACGTCCATTTCCATCCATTATAATTGCGATATGAGAAGGTACCTCGTCCATTTCATCAAAAGGACGTGAAGCAATTTTATTTTCTTTTTGTTTCTTTTTTTTAAAAAAATTTATCATTTAAACTTCTCCAATCCATTCATCGACTTATACCATTGTATCAAAATCTATTATAAATGCCTATAATAAATAAACATCTTAAGAGATTCCTAGATATTTAAACAAACAAGTAAACAATGAGTATCAGATGATATGATAAAAAAATTTTTAACCTCCAGAAATCATAAAGTTATTTATTTTTTTAAAAAAATGGTATACTTTTTTTAAATTCAAAGTGGCAGACCAACGAACTGAAAGGATGATTAAAATGAGTAAGCTAATCAAACGAATGCTAGTCAGTTTTATAGTATCTTATGTAGCCGCACGAGTAACCAGTTTCTTGCTAAAAGAAGAAAAAACTGAACCAACTAATAAATAATTACAAAAAACAAAACACCTCATCAACCTTCAACAAGGTCGATGAGGTGTTTTTATTCAAAATCTATACATTAAACATCTAACAATTCTTTCTCTTTTTCAGAAGCAATAGCGTCAACATTTTTAATACTTTCATCTGTCAACTTTTGAATATCTTCTTCATAAGAATGAACGTCATCAGATGTTAATTCTTTATTTTTTTCAGATTTTTTCAATTCATCAATTGCCTCACGTCTGATATTACGAACAGAAACTTTTGAATTTTCAGCTTCTTTGCCAACTTGTTTAGCTAATTCTTTACGTCTATCTTCTGTTAACTGAGGAATAACTAGACGTATAACGTTGCCATCGTTGTTAGGATTGATTCCAATATCACTTTGCATAAGAACTTTTTCAATATCCTTAAGGACAGTTTTATCAAACGGAGTAATCATCAACACACGTGCTTCCGGAATAGAGATTTGTGCAATTTGATTCAAAGGAGTTGGAGCTCCATAATAAATAATTTGAATGCGATCTAATAGCGCAGGATTTGCACGTCCTGCTCGAATAGTTCCTAATTCACGTTGGAAAGCTTGCTCTGCTTTCAACATTTTTTCTTTTGTCTCTTTTAATAATTCTATACTCATTATCTTTTCCCCCTAACGGTAGTCCCAATCGTTTCTCCTAAAACAACTCGTTTAATATTCCCAGGTTCATTAAGATTAAAGACAACTAAAGGTATATTGTTATCCATACTTAATGAACTTGCTGTTGAATCCATGACTTGAAGACCTTTATTAATGATATCTAAGTGCGTTAACTCGTCATATTTAATAGCTGAGCTATCTATTTTGGGATCTGCTGAATATACACCATCAACATTATTTTTTGCCATTAATATCACATCGGCACCAATTTCAGCTGCACGTAAGGCTGCGGTTGTATCTGTAGAGAAATAAGGGTTTCCAGTACCGCCTGCGAAAATAACCACACGGCCTTTTTCCAGATGTCTTTCAGCTTTACGACGAATATAAGGTTCAGCAATTTGTCGCATTTCAATAGATGTTTGGACTCTTGTTGGAACTCCAACATTTTCGAGACAATCTTGTAATGCTAAAGCATTCATAACGGTTGCTAACATCCCCATATAGTCTGCTTGAGCTCTTTCCATTCCCATTTCAGAACCGACTTGACCACGCCAGATATTTCCGCCACCAACAACTATTGCAATTTCTATACCTAATTCCTTTACTTCTTTTATTTCTTTACATATATTATTGATAACTGGCGGTTGAATGCCAAATCCTGTATCTCCAGCTAAGGCTTCTCCACTAACTTTTAAGATAACACGTTTGTATTTCGGTTCAATCATTTTTTCCCCTCCATTGACTCTTACACACTTTGTTTAGTCTACCATATTTCATAAAAAACTTCATTTGTAATCTATAATAATTAAATTTATTTTTTACTAACAAATTTATTTTTGTCCATGATGTAAAACGATTAAGTGGCATAAAAAAAAGGGAACACATCTAAAATGTGCTCCTTTTTTTCATTTTATTTGTTTACTTGATTCATAACTTCTTCTGCAAAGTTTTCTTCACGTTTTTGGATACCTTCTCCAACTTCGAAACGAACAAATGATTTTACTGAAGCGCCTTTAGAAGCTATATATTTGCCTACTGTCATATCTGGATCTTTAACAAAAGGTTGATCTACTAAGCAAATTTCAGCTAGATATTTATTCAAACGACCAACAATCATTTTCTCAACGATGTTAGCAGGTTTGCCTTCATTTAAAGCTTGTTCTGTTAGTACTTTAGTTTCATGATCAATTTCTTCTTGAGAAACTTGCTCGCGAGAAACATATTTAGGATTGATAGCAGCAATATGCATTGCAATATCGCGCGCTAATTCTTCGTCTTTTGTACCTTCAAGAACTGCTAAAACTGCAATGCGGCCACCCATGTGAGTATATGCGCCAAATGCATCTTCATCAGTTTTTTCAACACGTGAAAAACGACGCAATCCAATTTTTTCACCAATCTTAGTCGTTGCTGAAAGAATTTCAGATTCAACTGTTCCGTCTCCTGCTTCTAATTTCTGAGCATCTTCAAGAGTTGAAGGATTTCCTTTAGCAATAGTTTCAGTAACGTCTTTAACTAATTTTTGGAATTGCTCATTTTTTGAAACGAAATCTGTTTCAGAGTTAATTTCGGTAATTGAACCTACGTTACCTGCAACAAATACTCCTGCTAATCCTTCGGCAGCAATACGGTCAGCTTTTTTAGCTGCTTTCGCCATACCAGTTTCTCTTAAATAATCTACTGCAGCTTCAATATCTCCATCAACAGCTACTAAAGCTCTTTTTGAATCCATCATACCAACGCCTGTCATATCGCGTAATTCTTTAACTAACTTAGCTGTTACTTGTGCCATTATACTATTCCTCCTAATAAATTCTTATACTTTATAAAAAAAGCTGTCTCCGCTAAATTGAAATGATGCCGCTTCGTGTAAAGTCGCTTCTCACTTCTCCTTTTGCTCGAGACAGCCGTTGTTTATTTAATTATTCAGCGTTATTGCCTTCAACAACTTCAACAATTTCTTCAATTGATGCAGTTTCAGCAACTACAGGAGCTTCAGCTGTAAAAGTTTCTTCAACAACTTCGTCTTCTCCTTGATTTCCTTCAATCATAGCATCTGCCATTTTTGAAGTAATCAATTTAACGGCGCGAATTGCGTCATCATTTGATGGGATGATTACATCAATCTCATCAGGATCACAGTTTGTATCAACCATTGCTACGATAGGAATGTTTAATTTGTGAGCTTCTTGGATTGCAATACGTTCTTTACGTGGGTCAACAACGAACATAACGTCTGGAATTCTAGGCATATCTTCAATTCCACCTAAGAATTTTTCTAAACGATCGCGTTGTTTTAACAAGATTCCAACTTCTTTTTTAGGAAGAACTTCAAAAGTTCCGTCTGCTTCCATTTTGTTAATTTCTTTTAGACGTTTAATACGTTTTTGGATTGTATCCCAGTTTGTTAATGTTCCGCCTAACCAACGGTGGTTTACGTAGAATTGACCTGAACGGATTGCTTCTTCTTTAATTGCTTCTTGAGCTTGTTTTTTTGTACCTACGAATAGAGCGATTCCGCCGTTCTCAGATACTTCTTTCATGTATGTGTATGCAGTATCAGCTAACTTAACCGTTTTTTGTAAGTCGATGATGTAGATACCGTTTCTTTCTGTAAAGATAAAACGTTTCATTTTCGGGTTCCAACGACGTGTTTGGTGACCGAAATGCACGCCTGCTTCAAGCAATTGTTTCATTGAGATTACTGCCATGATTTGTTTCCTCCATTGGTTTTATTTTTTCCTCCCCCAAGTTCAACTGTAAGGAGACTTGAATGCTCAAGCACCGTCCTTTACATCCGCTGGGGTGTGAAATTATTTGGTATTTTAATACCATTTATTATTATACGGTTTATTACTAAATAAATCAAGTGAAAAGAACAATATATTCAATTTCTTGAAAAATGTTCTTTTTCACGGTTTGACATACGCTGCTCCAGCATGTTGCTGTTCAATAATCTCTAAAATACCTGAAGAAACAATTGTTACCGCTGAGTTTAATTGCTCTCTTTTAATACTGTGTCCCTGCATAGAATTATTACAAGCTACAAATAAGATGTTTTGCTGCACAAAAGCCTCAACTGTTTCTGCAATTTCAGGATTTAAATAGCCTTTTATAGCTGAACCATTAACTACTACTTCAATCTCAAAATAGACTTGTTCTTTTTTGAGATTGCGTATGTTCCCTAGTACTGTTGACCATTTCTCTTCTTCATCAATATGAATGACAACTTTTCTCATACAGCATCTACCTATCTTTTTAGTCATCTGGTTGCATTTTTAGTTTCCAATACTTAATATTTCACGAATATCTGCTTCTGTTAACTGAGTCAATGATTGTTGTTCTTTGCCTTCAGAAGTAATCACTTGATCAAACAATGCTTTTTTCTCTTGTTGCATTGAATTAATTTTTTCTTCTATCGTTCCTTCCGCAATTAGGCGCCATACCTCGACAACTTTCTTTTGACCTAAGCGATGAGCACGTCCTGCTGCTTGCTCTTCTACTGCGGGATTCCACCATAAGTCATATAAAATGACGGTATCGGCTCCCGTTAAGTTTAAGCCTGTCCCACCGGCTTTCAATGAGATAAGGAAAATTTCTTTTTCTCCATCATTGAAACGGTTGACCATCTCTAAACGATCTTTAGGTTTTGTTTGTCCACTTAAATAAAAAGTGTCTATTCCTTCAGCAGCGAGTTCTCGTTCAATGATTGATAACATAGAAGTAAATTGAGAAAAAATCAGTACGCGCTTTTTGCTTTCTTTTGCTGTTTCTAACAATTCTTTTAATTGCTCTAATTTTCCTGATTCTCCTTGATAATCATCTAAGAATAAACGAGGATCACAACAAATTTGACGTAATCTAGTCAGGCCTGAAAGTATCTCGATTCTATTTTTTCTAAAATCATCTCCTGACATTTTCTGTACACTTTCTTGTATTCTTTGCAGATAAGCTAAATAAACTGTTTTCTGTTCTTTTGTCATTGAACTATAAAGATTAGTTTCTATTTTATCTGGTAATTCTTTTAATACATCCTTTTTGAGTCTTCTCAGCACAAATGGTCGAATCATCTTGGAAACTTGTTCATAAGGTAAAGTCTTAAATTGTTTAATGGTTGGGAAAAAACCTGGCATAATTAATTGGAAAATTGCCCATAGTTCTTCTATTTTATTCTCAATCGGAGTTCCACTTAACGCAAATCTTTTTTTGATGCTTAATCCTCTAAGCGCTTGAGCTGTTTTAGTATGATAATTTTTCACCATTTGTGATTCATCCAGCACTAATAAACTGAACTCTTGTTTTTTATAAATATCCGCATCCTGTCTAAAACTTGGATAAGAGGTGATTAATACTTGATTTTTCTTTACAGATTGGATAATAGTCATTCTTTCTTCAGCTGTGCCTGCAACAACAAAATTTTCAACAGAAGGTGCAAATTTTATTAATTCATGATTCCAGTTGTAGATTAAAGAAGCTGGCGCTACAATTAAAAATGGACTATTTTCTTTTTTCTCTTCAATTTCAGACAAGATATAAGTAATCACTTGGATGGTTTTCCCAAGCCCCATGTCATCAGCGAGGATACCCCCAAAACCATATTTAGAAAGCATTTTAAGCCATTTAAATCCGACTACTTGATACGCTCTTAAATCGGCATTAAGATTTTTTGGTAAGTCCACCTCAAATTGATCTGGAAAATTTAAATCTTCAATTAAATTTTGAAACTTTCTAGACAATGTCTGTTTATTTTTTTCTTCTAGACCGAATTTTTCATGTAGCTCTAAACCACGGTAACTAGGTAAACTTATTTTACCGTTTTGAAAACTTTTCGATACACGTAATTCAGTAAGAACGTCACTAATTTGTCTGAATTTTTCAGTTTCTAAATCAATTATCGTCCCATTGTCTAATTTATGAAAAGATTTATTTTCACTTAAACTTTTCAAGACGCTATCAATTTCTTCTGGAGTAATCCCTCCGATATCAAACCGTATATCTAATAAGGAACCATCGTTTTGGACATCAATATTGGTTTCTGGATCGATTTGATCTAGAAACATGCTATCTAATAAATCATCTACATAAACTGTTGCATCTAATTCTAAAGTTGGAATCTCTTTAGTAAATAAAGTATAAAAATCATCATCTCTCACCATACGCTTTGCATAAGTTTTTTTTGTGCGGTGATACTCAAACTCTTTCAGGCGATTTAATACGTTCATTTCTTGTTGACTATCACGAATAATCTGGACGCCAGGATCTGGCAAATGATTTTCTTCGACATTCGTGGATAAGACTAGTTGCTTATAATTAAATTCAACTGTTGCATGAACAGTATCTTTATCGTACTTAAAATAGATAGTTGTCTTTAAAGGCTCTTGAATAAAAGAATTTTTAAGTTCCTCGTCAACGCTCACTTCACCGATTTTAGTCAACAATGGCATTACATATGCAGTGAAATCGGGCATATTTTCAGGTTTTATTTCAATATTGTTCCCATCGTAACGTTCTAGGAAGTAATCCAATGGCTGACTAGCTCGCATTTGTTCCTTAGAAGGTTGGAAAATAACATTAGATGAAACGAACCACTGGTACTCATCTAAGTATGCATCCACTAAATTTAAAATATCTAAGGTAATTGATTTATTTTTTTGAAATAATTCAAATGAGATTGGCAATTGATTCTCTACAAATATAACTTTTTTATATTTATCTTTACCATTAATGAATTGAAGATTGCCACTATCTTGTAACAGCTGTATCGTAACCTCTGCCAGAATAGGCATTAATATTAAATATCTTTTATTATTAGTCAATAGAACAGTCTCTTTTTGGTTGCCTACCATTAATTGATTAGAATGTAATTGTTTCTGAAGTAAATCCATAATTTCTTGATCTTCTTTAGTTAAATGAACTTGCTTGAAATCAATCGTTTGATTTGATTTAAGATTAAAAACACTTTGTGCCAAATAACTTTCAAAAAAAGCTGGTAAGTCTTTGACAATATACAGTTTCTCAACTCCAACTCGAATACTAAGTGCTAGAACCTCTGTTTTCGAACGTACCAGCGCCGTACTTAACGGTTTCATTTCTATCTTGTATTCAAATTCTAGCGTACGCTCTTTGCCAGAGGTCGAAAGTGATTCTCTATGCTCATTTAAGAAAATACGAGTAAAGGATTCGGTCAATTCTTGTCCTGGACTAGGTGAATCTGTAGCCACTTCTTTTGCATTGTCTTTTGTCATTACGCGACTAATTCCTCTGTCTCGTAATTCCAACTCAACAGCTACAGTATGTTTACAATAGCCATGTTCCTGCCAATACACACATTCGCAAAAATCTTCTTCTTTAGTTGTGCCGTCTAATTCAATTCGATACCTTTGGTCTCCCATAACTTCAGCGTTCCAAACTTTTTTTTCTAAGTTTGAATTAACTGAAAGAACTCGTTTATCAGCAACATATTTTCTTCCTTGATCAATAATCCGTTCCGGAATACTCCACTTCATTCAACGTTCCCCTACTTTCATACGTTTTACCTATTTTCATCTCGAATTTTTCTATCTCTCCATTGTACGTCATTCTCAAACAAAAAGAAAACTATTTCATTTTTAATAAATAGAATTTTACTTCAGGTTAAATGAGTTCTAAACAGATACCAATAATTATTTAGATTTTTTATTTTGTGTAATTCAAAAAAGCTTGCTAAAATAGTCTATCTCGTCCATAATTATATCATTATTATAGAATTTTAGTTTGTAAATTATGAAAGGTTGAGGTCTATTGTTTTTCAGAATATTACGCCGCACAATTAGTTTTTTATTATTGCTTTTAAACGGCAATGCACATTATCAAAACAGAGCAAAATTGCCTAAGGAAGGTTCATTTATATTAGTAGCTCCTCATCGAACTTGGATTGATCCAGTTTATCTTGCTATCGCTGCTAAACCACATGAATTTGCATTTATGGCAAAAAAAGAATTATTTAAGAACCCTGTTTTGTCTTGGGTCATTCGACATGCACATGCTTTTCCAGTCGACCGAAAAAATCCAGGACCGAGTGCAATAAAGGTACCCGTTAAAATTTTAAAAGAGGGCCAGTTAAATTTGGTTATCTTCCCAACTGGAACTAGACATTCTTCTGAATTAAAGGGTGGGGCAGCAACTATCGCTAAATTAAGTGGTGTTCCAATTATACCCGCCGTTTATCAAGGCCCATTAACACTAACTGATTTAATTAAACGAAAGAGAGTAACAGTACGTTTTGGTGATGCTATCACAATAGATAAAAGCACAAAATTAACAAAAGAAAGACTAAAAGAAATTGAATTAGAAATACAGCAATCCTTCAATCGACTAGACTACGAAATTGATCCGACCTATGTTTACAAAATCACTCCGGAATAATATAAAAAAAGCTGTTTAAACAAAAAACAGCTTTTTTAATTTACTCCTCCACTATTTTAAAGTTGGTATATTTCATAATAAGCCCCATTTTGGCTAAGTAGCTCATCATGTGTGCCTCATTCTATAATTCCACCATGATCTATTACAAGAATCATATTAGCATCACGAATCGTTGAAAAACCAGGTACAATAGCTAATGTCGTTTGCCTTTTACGCATTCTTTTAAGACCTTCTTGTTTAAAAAGCCAATTTTTTGTAAACTTCCACTATCTGGTTTTATTAAAAAAATTTTTTAATAAAAAAAGCAAACAGAGATATCCTGCTCGCAAAATTTAAAAAATAAGTGTAATACTAAGTATTGCTTATTTTTTTTTATTTTTTTTTTCTGATTGAACTTTCATAGAAGCCATCATTTGTCTAATTTTCTTTTCAGATGGTTTTTGACCCATTTGCATCATCAACATACGTAATGTATCTTCGTTGATAGGTGGATTTTTTTTGAAATAATCCATCATATATTTTTTTGCTAGGAAAAATCCACCAACTAAACCGGCAATTAATGCAACAACTATTAAAAGAATTGCTAAACCTGTATTCATTTATACTCACTCCTTTCAAAATTTCTCACTGACTAATTGTACTAGAGTTTAGACTAAAAATAAATAGGTAAAAAGCTTTCAATAGAAAAAACTATGTAAATTGATTTTCTATCAATTTACATAGCCGCAAATTAAGGTTTAGCTTTTATAGTTCATTGTACTTTTCAATAATATTATCCACTGTAAATCCATATTCTTTGATGACTTTATCTCCAGGTGCACTTGCACCATATTTGTCAATAGCAATCATAGTCCCATCTAATCCTACATAACGTTCCCATCCGAAACTTGAACCCATTTCGATAGAAACACGTTTACGAACTATATTTGGAAGAACAGATTCTTTGTAAGCAGCATTTTGTTTTTCAAACAAATCAAAACTTGGCATAGAAACGACAGAAACATCTTTTCCGGCTGCTTTAAGAACTTTTTGTGATTCCATTGCTAATGCAACTTCAGAACCTGTTGCAATTAAAATTCCTTCTGGAACTTCACCATCTTGTGGAGAAAGTACATAGGCACCCTTAATAACATTATCTTGCGCCAATTCTTTTGTTTTAGGTAAAACAGGTAAATTCTGACGAGATAAGACTAACATTGTTGGGTGATCTGTTGAAGTTAGTGCAATCTTCCAGGCAGCAACCACTTCATTGCCATCAGCAGGACGCAATACAGTCAAATTAGACATACCACGTAAACTTGAAAGATGTTCCACAGGTTCATGTGTTGGCCCATCTTCTCCAACGGCAACTGAATCGTGTGTAAAGACATAAGTTACTGGTAATTTAGAAATTGCTGCTAAACGAACGGCCGCTCTTAAATAATCTGTAAAAACGAAGAATGTTCCCACGTAAGTTTTTGAACCGCCATGTAAAGCAATTCCGTTTGCTGCAGCTGTCATAGCAAATTCACGCACACCATACCAAATATTTCTTCCTTCATATTGACCAGGTTGGAAATCTTTTTCACCTGCTACCATCGTATTATTTGAAGAAGATAAATCTGCAGAACCACCCCAAAAAGCGGGAACAGTTTTAGAAATAGCTGTTAATACTTGATTGCTGGTAACACGTGAAGCTAAAGCAGAATCTCCCTCTGAAAAACTTGGCAACTCACTATCCCAATCTTTTGGAAGTTCATTATTCATTGCTTGTTCAAATTGATTTGCTAGTTCAGGATAAGCCGTATGATACTCGTTAAACGATGTGTGCCATTCTTTTTCTGAATTTGCACCTTTGTTAATCATGTCTTCTTCAAAACGTTTGCTTACTTCTTCTGGAACAAAGAAATCTTTTCCTTCCCATCCGTAAGCTTTTTTAGCTGCTTCAATACCTTCTGGACCTAAAGGAGCCCCATGGACTTTATGAGTTCCTTCATTTGGTGCGCCAAAACCGATAATTGTTTTTACTTCAATGATAGTAGGTTTTTTTGTTTCAGCTCTTGCAGCATTGATTGCCGCATTGATTTCTTCAATGTCATTACCATCTTTTACTAAGATATGTTGCCAATTGTAGGCTTCAAATCGTTGCCCAACATTTTCGGTAAATGCTTTCGATGTTGGTCCATCTAAAGAAATATCATTTGAATCATAAAGCATAATTAGTTTCCCAAGCTCTAAATGACCAGCCAAACTAGCTGCTTCAGATGAAACCCCTTCCATTAAATCTCCGTCTCCACACAATGCATATGTGTAATGATCCACAATTGTGTAATCTTTTTTATTATAAGTTGCTGCTAAATGTGTCTCTGCCATTGCCATACCTACTGCATTTGCAATACCTTGGCCTAATGGACCTGTTGTTGCTTCGACACCATCTGTTAAATGTACTTCTGGATGTCCAGGAGTTTTGCTATCCCATTGACGGAAATTTTTCAAGTCATCAATTGAAACATTGTAACCCGCAAGGTGTAATAAGCTATAAAGCATGATAGAGCCATGTCCTGCAGAAAGAACGAAGCGATCACGATTCACCCATTTTGAATTTTTAGGATTCACTTTTAAATGTTTAGCCCAAAGTGTATAAGCCATCGGAGCTGCTCCCATTGGTAATCCCGGGTGTCCAGAGTTGGCTTTTTGAACCCCATCCATACTTAGTGTTCTAATCGTGTTAATCGCTAATTGGTCAGTGTTGTCAAACAATTAAATCATCCTCTCAATTATGTTACTTTTATTTTACTGTTTTATAACATTCAAATCAACGTTTGAATGCAATTTATTAAAAATAATTTAATATCCGCTTTATTTTATCTTTAACGGTCATGAAGACCTTTTTCTTTTTGAATTTTTTTTAATTTATCTGGTGTTACGTCAGCCCCAGTTTCATCAACTACTTTTAATCCTTCAATGTGATTACGCATGCCACCTCTAAAGGCAGCTAGATAAGCTTCTCTTAGTTTTTTTTGTTCTGTTTGTTCCGATAAACTTAAGCCTTCATTTTTAGATTTTTTTGCTAGAACGTTAATTCTTGTTAATTTATCTTTAGATAACATTTCATTCACCTCATTATTTTCATTATTTGAATACTATACCAAAAAAAATTACTCTATGCATTAAAATCGTTTTTTACACTAGCGAACATTTGTTTGATTCAGAGGTTGATTTATGTTATTCTAAATAAGAAATAATAAAAGAATTGAGGTGCATCTATTTATGCGTAAAACACCAGAATCAAGACAAATCGAAGTTTTGCAATACATTCATGACCAAGTAAAATTAAAAGGTTACCCGCCAACAGTACGTGAAATTGGAACAGCTGTTTCACTATCTTCTACTTCAACTGTTCACGGCCATTTATCGCGGCTTGAAAAGAACGGCTTTATACAAAGAGACCCTAGTAAACCGCGTGCTATTGAATTAACCTCTAAAGGGCTAACAAAATTAGGCATTCAACTAGAACAAATCCCTTTATTGGGCACAGTAGCTGCTGGTGAACCCATTTTAGCAGTTGAAGAAGCTTCTGATTATTTTCCACTTCCTCCTAATTTAAGACAAGAAAGCAATACTCTTTTTATGTTGACAATCAGAGGTGAAAGCATGATTAATGCTGGTATCTTTGATGGTGATGAAGTGATTGTTCGCAAACAATCTAGCGCAAACAATGGCGATATTGTTATTGCATTAACAAACGAAGACGAAGCTACGTGCAAAAGATTTTACCGTGAAGACCGCTATTATCGTCTGCAACCAGAAAATGATTCTATGAGCGCTATTCTTTTAGATGAAGTTACTATTCTTGGTAAAGTAGTCAGTTTGTACCGTAGCCATATTTTTTAACCATACTTATTGTTTAATTTCAGAACAGAAATGATGCTATTTTTAACGTATCGATAGATAAAGTTTAGCTATAAAAAATGCACCTCTTTTATTTATGGAAAACAAACCATAGATAAAAGAGGTGTTTTTTTGTAACCATTAAAAAAATCAGCTATCTTTTGAGTCCTTTAGTCCGTTAAAAGAAATCTATTTAAGAACTTTTTAGTACTCCATTAACGCTAAAATATCATAACCTTCAATTTTATTGCGTCCTTTTAAATCACTTAACTCCACTAGAAAGGCTGTCCCAACAACTTCTCCACCTAATTGCTCAATAAGCTTGATAGTTGCTGCAATGGTACCACCTGTTGCTAGCAAGTCATCACAAACAAGTACTTTTTGGCCAGGTTTAATCGCATCTTTATGAATTTGTAAAACGTCATTGCCATATTCTAAACCATAACTAACTTCTACGGTATTACGCGGTAATTTACCTTTTTTCCGAGCAGGAGCAAATCCAATCCCTAATTCATAAGCTACTGGACAGCCCACGATAAAACCTCGTGCTTCTGGTCCTACAATCATATCTACGCATTTATCTTTTGCATATCTAACTATTTCATTTGTTGCAAATCGATAAGCTTCGCCATCGGCCATTAAAGGAGAAATATCACGAAAAATAATCCCTTCCTCTGGAAAATCAGGTACATCAGCTATATATTTTTTTAAATCCATTAATTTCTTCCTCCGTTTCGATTTTACAGTTCTTTCTCTAGCTGGATTTTCATCCATTTTTCAAGTTCTGCAAAGTGACTGTATATGAGAGCTTCTTCTGCAGCAAATTTTTCGAGCCGCTTTTGATAAACTTTTGTATCTATTAATTCTTTTTTTTCAATATTTGATACAATATTCATAATACCATCTTGTATTGTAACAAAACCTGCTTCAAAAAACACGGAGATTATAAAAATGAGCATATTTTCTTTTAGTTTTAAATGTCCGGATAAAATTTTCGTTTTATGTCTTACGTCAATATCCATATGCGATGCAATATATTTAAAAACATGTGAGAATTGTATCCGACTCGGTATGCCCTCTAAATATACACTTTCTTGATTAAAGAAACTTACATAGATGTTAGAAGGTTCACTATTTTGTAATAGCTCTCTTAATAATGTCAAGTTATCTGGACAATCGACTAAAATGAGTTTAGTTGTTTTCATTTCAAATTGCTTATTTTCTTTTTGGTTTGAAATCAAATGAGAATATCCAGTTACCGGTATTTTTTCTTGGTATTTATTATAATTCTTATCATTGAAAAAAACGTAGTCAGCACTAGGTAGTTGCCATATACTTGGTGAAACTTGGGTACTTCTTAAATCAAACAATTGCGTGCCTTTAACTACTAAGTCGTCTAACATCAGCTGAGGTTTCCTTAATCCATTCCATTCATTGATATTCAGTTTACCTGTTATTGAAATTTCTGCTTCAGCTCCAATATTCTCAGCCATGGATCCAAGATGAAAGCCAATTGCATCTAGAGTTGCTTTCTCTTCAATTAAATTAAGTTTTAAATGTGTTTTTTCGCTACCGATTCTTTTAATTTCTTGAACTCGTACTTGCTCAAATAGAAAAACAGGTTTTGGATTTTCTGTTCCGAATGGAGCTAATTTTTGTAGTTCTTCGATTGCCTTTATGCTCACATCAGAAATGTGTAGTTTTTCATCAACAAAACAGGCGTTTTCTAATTGATTGGGCCCTTCTTTTTGTTGCAAGAATGCATTCAATTCTGTTCTAAGGTTAGCTATGCTTTCAATTGGCAGAGTTAACCCGGCGGCCATTTGATGTCCTCCAAATTTCGTTATTAAATGATCAGTATCTTCTAAAGCATGAAACAAATGATACGTTGACGTACTCCTACCAGAACCTTTTGCATATCCTTTTTCATGATCAATGTTAAGAACAATAGCTGGTTTTCCAGTTGTTGCTACTATTTTACTAGCAACAATTCCTAATACACCCTCGTGCCATCCTTGTTTTGCTAAAATATAAATGCCTTGGTCAGAATCTTCTTCTACCATTTCTAATGCTTCAGCAGTTATTCTCTTGACAATCGACTGTCTTTCACTATTTTTTACGTTTACCATTTCTGATAAGCGTACGGCTTCTTCATCATCAAAAGTAGTCAACAATTCAACGGCAGGCGCAGCATCTCCTAAACGTCCAACAGCATTCAAACGTGGAGCTAAGGCGAAACCAATCGTTTCTTCATCTGCTTCATTTTGCTTGATACTTGCAACTTTACATAAAGCAATTAATCCTATTCTTTGTGATTCTTTCAATACAGCTAAGCCTTGCTTTACTAAAGCACGGTTTTCACCCGTTAAGCTGACTAAATCAGCAATTGTTCCTATAGCTACTAAATCAAGCATCTCTAAAGGTATTTCTCCTAGTAAGGCAGTAGCTAATTTGAAAGCCACACCTACTCCTGCTAAATTTTTGAAAGGATATTGGCCATTTGGATGTCTTGGATGAATTAAAGCATAAGCATCTGGCAAAGTACTTTGCAATTCATGGTGATCAGTGACTATCACATCAACTCCTAGCTCATTTGCTTTAGCAATAGCCTCATGACCCCCTACTCCATTGTCACATGTTAAAATCAAGCCTGTTCCTGCTGAAATTAATTTTTCGAAGACCCTTGTGTTCGGTCCATATCCATCAGTAAAACGATTAGGAATATAATAATTAACCTCTCCTCCTATCATTTCAATCGTTTCTTTTAAAACTGCAGTACTGGTAATCCCATATAGTGATAGGTAACCTTTTGATACTATCTCCAGGTTTTCCCCCACTCCACACCGTGCGTGAGATTTTCACCTCACACGGCGTTCCATCGAATTTATTTTTCCGCTTTTAGAGTTACTTTCTTGAATCAAGTTACAATTCGATATTACCAGCTATTATTCTGTACTTGTTCAACCTGTCCAAAAATTTCCCGTTCAATTGAAGTTCTTACATTAGTTTATCAATTGTTTTAGAATCTGTAGCATGAATAAGTTTGTGAACTTGTTCAGTTACTAAGATTAAATTATCATAGGAATCATTTTGGCTTTTGAACCGTGGTTCAATATGATGACATCTAAGGTTAACTGAGGTTAACATTTCTTGCGATATCTTACATTTGCCTTTTTGGGCTGAGTACAAAGATAAGCGATTGTCATTGTATTCCATGGTTCTTTCCTTTACAGGATTTTCCATGATATGCCTCAACATAAATACATTTTCAAAAGATAGTTGGTTATGAATCAACTTCCTACCTTCTTCTGTACATTTGTTTACCTTCGTTTTCTTCATCATTGGATTCTTATGCTTTATATACCCGATGGGTAGTAAAGGCTGTTTCCTTATGAATCTGATTTGTTTACTTCGCCCATATTCCTTATTGATAAACAGAGAGGCTATATGCCCCTCCTTTTTAATCCTCTTTGCCAATTTATGACTCTTGAACATTCCTTGCATTCTATACGCCATTAAACCTAAATCAAAAGATATCATTGTTGCAATTCGGAAATACTGATGTATTCCGACAACCGTTGAGTTATACAATCCGATTTTTCTTACTTCATCGTTTGTACCCTTCGGGTATTTTATTTGCTTAATGATTTCTCTCAACTTCGATTCAGTTCGATAAAATGCTTTATCAGATATGTGGCTTCTGACTATCCACCTATTACCTTTTGGAATGACTTTCATCTTAAAACCTAAGAACTCAGAGTATTCTGATTTGAGATTTACAATTTGGGACTTTTCTTCACTTATTTCTAAGTGCAATCTCTTTAAGAGCCAGTTCCTGCAAGCATAAAATATTTTTACCGCATCTGATTTATTCCTGCAAAATATCTTAAAATCATCAGCATATCTCACAACAAACATTTCTTTTAGATTGCTTTTTCTTAGCTCTTTATATTGATTCCCTTTATCGATACCCTTGCCTTCTTTTGTTCTATCAACTGGCATTACTGTTTTAGTTTTGACTTTCATCTGTTCCCATTGGCTTGCTATCCACCAATCAAATTCATTTAGCACAATGTTACTCAATAACAGAGAAAGAATACCACCTTGCGGTGTTCCTTTATCGTTTTTAATCCTTGTGCCATCATTATATTCGACGGGCGCTTTAAGTATTTTACTCATTATGGAAATCAAATTTTTGTCTCTGATACCCAATGACCACATTTGTTTTAGAAGTTTGCTGTGAGATACATTATCAAAGAAACCCTTAATGTCTATATCAACAACATAATGTAAATGTTGCATTTGCATAAACCTGTAGCAATGTGCTATGGCATGCTTTACAGAGCGGTTAGGTCTAAATCCATAACTGTGATTGTAAAACTTAGCTTCACAGATAGGTTCAAGAACCTGAAGAATCCTTTGTTGAATGAGTCTATCCCAAATGGTTGGAATTCCTAACGGACGTGTTCTGCCGTCGGGCTTTGGAATCTCAATTCTTCGTACTGCTTTAGGATGATAGTTAGAAAACTTTTTCCTTATAACAGTTAGGTATTTTTACTCAGACATCTTGTTTATCTCTTTAAGCGTTCTCTTATCTACTCCAGGGGTATTACTACCCTTATTGTTTTTAATGTTTCTGTAGGCAAGAAGTAAATTGTTATCGGTAATCATATATTCCATCAGGTGATGAAATACTTTACCCTCCTTACTTTCACTATACAGACGGTCTGAAATTTCCTGAGTATCATAATATTCAGCATTTCGTAACTTTTGTACTTTTAAGCCGGTATTATCTTTGTTCCTTGTTCGCCTCATAGTCATCGCCTCCCTTCATCGGGGATTGATTCTATTAGTCTTACTCGAACCTATGAGTCTTCGTAAACTTAGCGAATTAATGAAAAATAAAATTCGACTCGAGCCTATCCCTCCACTACTTATTATCGTAGCTTCATAGGTACTGTGGCTCTACTTTCACTTGGACTAATTAGCTTATTATTCTCTAACGAGATTTTCGTCTAAACTGCTTCATTTGCTGGTAAAAGCATCCACATCCCAAGTTTCCCACGTTCCGATTAAACTATCTCCTGCTATATATCTTTAGGTTTCTTCTATAGGCCGTTGCACTCGAATGCCCCCGTGAGGCAATATGGTATTTCATGACACCAGATTCTTACTTTACCACATGCAATGAGATTGACTTTTGGCGCAATCCCAACAACGCATTTCTACGTTTCCTATGTATCGACCCGTACATTCAAAGATTCGTCAGTTTCCTGTCAAGAAACATTCTAACCATGGATATTTTATGAGACCCCCAGCCTATAGGAAGCAGAATCCACCTCTGGACTTTTTTCGTGTGAGATTTGATTCTCACTTACGGCTTCTCTCAGCTGTCTTCACCGAGCTTTACACTTTCGAAATTTCACCTTTTCTAAAGCATATCGGAGGATTAGGGATGTCGTTTCAGGGCGTTACCCCGTCATTCCAACATTCATTCAATCAGTTCTCCAGTCCTGTTATTGCTTCAGTCCTGTGTGTAAGTTTTTCGCTTACAAACGTGTCGCACCTGCATCATAATCACCATAAACTGTGATGAGTTCACCATTTTCAATGGCACTCGTAATACGAGAAACAGCTTTGTCCATATCTTTTAAAAGATAGGGATCATGAATCCATGTATCATCAGGGGTAATAAAATCCTGTATTTTATCAACAGACTTTAAGCCTCTTTGAAGACAAAGTGAAATAAATAATGGCGTATAACTAGATTCAAGTTCTTTTTTTTCTTTATCATTTAAACTATCGAATGGTGTTTCTTTTACTTTCCATTTTTTTTGTACGTTTGACAAATCGTCTCACTCCCAACCTTTAATAGTATACCAAAAAATCAATAAAAAAAGGATGAACAACTAAAAAACAATAAAAAACTTTCCTATTTTCAGGAAAGTTTTTTTATTGTTTAAGTTTTAAGATTCTGTAACGATTATCCCAATTCCAATCAAGCCAGGACCAGTGTGAACACCTAAAGCCGGACTAACCTCACCTTCGAAAATCGTATCAAACAATGGCAATTTTTCTTTGAGTACGGAACGTATCTCATTTACTTGATTTTTAGCTGTCTTTCCTCCATAAGCAATAGCCAAATTGTATTTTTTTGCGGTTCCTGCAAAGTCAACAGCTAAATCAATTGCTTTTTGTACACTTTTTTTACTTCCTCTTATTTTCGCAACGGTATGATAGACACCTTCATCATTACAAGTAATGATAGGTTTTAAATTAAGCATATTTCCTAAAATAGACGCTACCAACCCAATTCGCCCCCCTTTTTGTAAATATTCAAGAGTAGGAACATGAAAGAACATTTTTGATTTTAAAACATCTTCTTGTAATTTCATTTTAATTGTTTCCCAGTCTAATCCAGCCTCAAGATATTTATATGCTTGAACAGCAATCAGACCACTACCAATACCGATATTTTTTGAATCTATTGTCAAAATATCCATATCTGTGAAACTTTCCGAAATCACTCTTACCATATTATTGGTTCCACTTAATCCACTCGAAATAGTCACGCATATTACTTTCTTAAACCCATCATCTTGTATCTTTTTAAAAATATCTGAGATAACTTCTCCACTTGGAAGGGAAGTTGTTGGAATCTCTTCCGATAGACGATCATAAACATCTTGAGCGGTAATATTTACATTATCGATAAATTCTTCATCTTTATAAATAATTTTAAGTGGGATAACATTCATATTACCTAATTCAACATACTCTTCAGGAACATTAGAACCTGAGTCAACCAAAAATGCAACTTTGTCTTTATTCATTTAAAATACCTCACTAATCCATTTTTTTATTTTTTTCTATTTCAGAATTTCTTTTTTCAACTAATGCTAAAACTTTTTGAGTCGTAATTTTTGATGCAACTGCTATCGTTGACGTACGAACAACGAGGTTTTCTATTTTAGTATTATTAGGTAATAAAGGTAAAAATTGTTTTTTTTCAACTTCAATATGTGAAGCGATCGCAATTAAAGCAGTCTCTTGTTCTGTGCAAAATAAATCATACGATTCTCTAATACCACTCACGGATGCTTGATAAACGATACCCTCTTTCACTTCAGAAATGGTCAAAACTTGTTTCAATACAGATATGGCAATCAAATAAGCTAAATGTTTTTTGTTGTATCTTTTTTTTACAGGAGCGGGAATTAAATCTAACTTAACGTAATTATTTATCATAGATGCTGTAATAATTTTATTTTGTTTATCTGCTTTAAACACATAGAGATAATTATCTATTAAGTTTAACACCTGATCCATATATAAATCAAAATCTGGTAACTCTTCCCAACGAGGAAAATGAAATTGTGTTATTTCTTTTGTCCAATCAATGAGTTCTTTTTCCAAATCGTTCAATTTATCACCTATTTTCTTTAGCTTTCATTTAAAATATTTTACCATATATGTTGTAACTAGACAAACTAGTTGTAACAACTAGATAAACAGGAAATAAAATAACATAAATGCTACTAGTAATAGACTAAAAACGGATTATTTTTTGCTAGATAATCATCCTATGTAAATTAGTATACGTTTTTTAAAACCTTCCTCTATCGAGTTCTTTAAAAAAGAGGCAACACGAAATAACATTCGTATTGCCTCAAAATGTAAGGTTTTCTTCTGAAATTTTCCTATCGTCAACACTATAAAAGAATTTTAACAATTAGTTGAAATCACTTTTTATTTAGAACGGATTCTGAATTTGTATTATGAGTCATTCTATCTATTAATTCTTTTTCTAGACTGTTAATTTTAGTCGTTTTACTTGCTATCTCTTCATCTTTTTTTGTAATTTCTTGTTCATATTTCATTTTTTGTTTTTCTAATTCATTTTGTTTTTTTTCATCTGATTTTGATAGTTCAACTTCATAATTTTTTATTTGTTTTTTTGTTTTAAATGCTGTATTTGTTGCAATTAGAACGGTAACTAAAGCTCCGATAAATAAAGACCCTAATATAATCATAATTAATGGCCACGAAACTAGCGCAAAACCAAAGTTAACCGGTACTACGTCTACATTCAATACTGCAAATAATGAAATCAACAAAATAAGAATGATTGCTAAAATAGTAGCCCATTGTTTTTTCATCATATACCCCTCAATTCATTATAAATTTTTCCACACTCTTTGTTGCTACTATTCTAGCATAATAAAGTCCGTGTCCCTAATGAAACCCTTTTATTTATTGTTGAAAAGTTTCAGAGCTATAAAGTCCCCAGTTTTCGGAAAAAGAGTGTAAAATTTGCTCGCTAATTCCATTGAATAAGGCAAGTTTAACTCTCTTTTTTGCGTCCCAATTAGTCCAGTAATTCGTTCAGCAACCGATTCGGATTTTAAAACTATTTTCTTAACTTTTTTTAAATAGGTTCCACTTTGATCTGCAATGTCAAAAAAATTCGTATCGATTGGACCAGGGTTAACTGTTGTAACGGTTATACCTAATGGTTTTAATTCTAAACGTAAGGCATTAGAATACCCTATCACGGCAAATTTTGTTGCAGAATAAATACTTGATTTAGAAGTAGCCATTTTACCGGCTTGTGATGCGATATTAATGATATGTCCTTGCTCTTTTTCAGCCATCTGTATAGCAACTAATTGTGTTACATACATCATTCCTAACACGTTTACTCTAAACATATTTTCTACAATCGACATGTCAAACGTCAAGGCTTCTTCAAAATGACCAAATCCAGCATTGTTAATTAAAACATCTACATCTCCAACTTCTTGATAAACTTGTTCAATTACCTTTTGTATTTCTTCTGGATTGGATACATCTAAACGATAAGCATATGCTGGTTTGTTTGATAATGCCGAACAGTTTTTTTTCACTTTTTCTAAAAGCTCTGTTCTGCGCGCAGTTACAACTACAATTGCACCTTGTTTGGCAACTTGATAAGCTATTTCTTCGCCTAACCCAGCAGAAGCTCCAGTAATAAAAACTATTTTATCTACTAAATGATTAGTGTTATTTGTCATTTCTTATTGCCCCTTTTCTAATGAATTATTTACTTAACGGGATATTATATTCTTCAAAATCTTTTGCAACTTTAGTTTGTTTAAAATACTGTTTAGCTTCTTTTTCTAGTGCAATAACGTCTTTACCTAAATAGCGCGCACTAATATGAGTTAAGAACAACTGTTTGACATTGGCTGCTTTGGCGACACTAGCAGCATCAACATTTGTAGAATGATTATAGTCTCGTGCCATTTTTTGATCCGAACCTTCAAAGGTACTTTCGTGCACAAGAACGTCAGCATTTTTTGCTAATATCCTACTATTTCGTGTCATTTTTGTATCTCCTAAAATAGCAACGACTCTCCCTTTTTGAGTTTCGCCAATATAGTCTAATCCATTGAAACTACGTCCATCTGATAATGTAATCGTTTCACCATTTTTTAATTTGCCGTATAAAGGTCCAAATGGAATTCCGCTTTCTTTAAGTTTTTCCACCTGCAGACTACCTTGATGATCTGATTCTTCAATACGATAACCAAAAGATTCTATCCCATGCTCTAAAGGTAAACAACTAACTTTGAATTGGGAATCTTCAAAAACTACTCCTGGTTCATCAATTTCATTGAATTTCAGTTGAAATTTCAAATTTGTCCCTGACACCTTTAAGCTAGTTAGAATAAAATTTTTAATGCCTTTAGGCCCATAAATAGTTAATGGGCTTTCTCCACCTTGAAATGATCGACTACTAATCAGACCTGGCAATCCAAAAATATGATCTCCGTGAAGATGAGTAATAAATATTTTATCAATTTTTCTTGGTTTTAAAGTTGTATGCAAGATTTGTTGCTGTGTAGCTTCCCCACAATCAAATAACCAGATACTATTTCGTTCTGCTAATAATTTTAATGCAATACTAGTCACATTGCGACTTTTAGCCGGAACACCTGCACCGGTTCCTAAGAATAATATTTCCATTTATACACAATCCTAACCACTTAATATTTATTCAAGTATTATTTAACGTATCAATTTCATTCTATTTTAACAAATTTATCATTATTTAACGATAAACAAATGAACTGAAAAAAGGTACTCCAATTGAATGCTTATTCAATTGGAGTACCTTTTTGTTAGTTCTTACTTTATTCAACAAATTCAAATTCATATTTCATAATACGAACGATGTTGCCATCAACAGCTCCGCGTTCACGTAACTCTTCATCAATACCCATTGCTCTTAATTGACGAGCAAAACGACGAACAGATTCTTCGTGTTCAAAATTAGTCATCTTAAATAGTTTTTCTAATTTGTCTCCTGAAAGTACCCATGTAGCATCGGAATCACGAGTAATTTCATAACCTTTATCTTCAGGAGTATGTTTATACAACACTGTTTCTTCTTCTTGATCTAATACTTCTAGCAAGAATTCAGAAGTTACATCTAATATATCTACAGTCGCATTAAGTAGGTTAGAAATACCTTTATGCGTAATAGCTGAGATTGGGAATACTAGAATATCATCTTCATATTCATCTTCTTTTAATAGTCTTAGTCTTTCCTTAAACTCTTCTAACTTTTCTTGCGCACCAGGTACATCCATTTTATTTGCTACGATTATTTGTGGTCGTTCCATTAGTCTCAAATCATAACTTTCTAACTCGTTATTAATCGTTACGTAATCATCATAAGGATCTCTGCCTTCACTACCACTCATATCAATAACATGTAAAATAACGCGGGTACGTTCAATGTGACGTAAGAATTGAATTCCTAGCCCAACCCCTTGTGAGGCTCCTTCAATTAATCCAGGTAAATCAGCCATAACAAAACTTTTACCACTTTCCATTCTGACCATTCCTAAATTAGGAACTAGAGTGGTGAAATGGTAAGCTCCAATTTTTGGACGTGCTGCAGTAACGATTGAAAGTAGAGTTGATTTTCCAACTGATGGAAATCCTACTAGACCTACATCTGCAAGTACTTTTAACTCAAGTTCTAGATTTCGTTCTTCTCCAGGTTCGCCATTTTCTGCAACTTCTGGAGCAGGGTTTCTTGGTGTAGCAAATCGTTTGTTTCCTCTTCCGCCACGGCCACCTTTTGCAACAACTAATTGTTGTCCTTCATGGATTAAGTCACCTAATACAATACCTGTATCGATATCACGCACAACTGTTCCTGGTGGGACTTTGACTAGACTGTCCCCAGCACCTCTGCCATGCATACTTTTACCCATTCCATTTTCTCCATCTTCAGCTTTATAATGACGATTAAAACGAAAATCCATTAAAGTTCTTAATCCTTCATCAACGATGAAAATCAAACTTCCGCCTTGTCCACCATCTCCGCCAGCAGGACCACCATCAGGAACGTATTTTTCGCGTCTAAAAGCCACCATTCCATTACCGCCATTGCCGGCTTTCACACTAATTGTTACTTGATCTAAAAACATTGACATTTTTAATTTCCTCCTCATTTTTTTGAGTTTATGAGAGATTTCTTTGATTTTATCTTTTGGGTTACTCTTTAGACGTACCGATAATCCTTGTTGTTACATTTGTTCCAAGATGTAATCAAGTTTGTTCTTCATCACGTATCCTCTAAAAAAATGAAGTATTGTGAGTGTACCCCATTCTAATCCACTATCTATTGTACGTGTATTTTACCTTTTTGTCTATTTAAACCTAAAAAAATTAATAATTCCCGATTAATTTAGTGCTAGTAAAATACTTTTATTTGAAAGTATACTAATTCCTTATTTAGTCTGCTTTTTCGAAAAATGGATACTCGGCAAAAAATTTAAGCGATTATCTTTCACGTTATCGTTCCATTTCCTCATAGAACACTGAACACTAATTTTATTTTAATTGTATTATTTTTTGGTTATCTATCGTATAATAATAAAGATAAAATTAAAGGATGTGCAATGTGAAATTTAATAAGTTAATAGTTGGAGGTTTGTTATTTCTTATAGCAGTTGCAATGATTATTTATGGCCTCTTCTATCTGAATCCTACTAAACAAACTACTGATAGTCATCAAGAAAGTGAAGTTATTGAGGCTGATTATTTCCCTCAATTATCAAGTGAGATAGAGAAAACGGAAATAGGAGCTGACTTAACAACTTCTATGGGGATTATTTCAATTAAACTATTCCCAAAATTTGCTCCTAAGGCCGTAGAAAATTTTGTTGAACTTAGTAAAGAAGGATATTACGATGGAACTATTTTCCATCGTGTTATCCAAGATTTCATGATTCAAGGCGGTGACCCCGAAGGAACTGGATTAGGTGGAGAAAGTATTTGGAAAAAACCATTTGAAGTAGAGGTCTCTGATCATCTTTATCATATTAGAGGGGCTCTATCCATGGCAAAGACAAACGCACCAATATCGATTGGAAGTCAATTTTTTATTGTTCAAAACCAACAAGATATGTCTCATTCTGTTTCTGAGGCAACACCAAATGAGATAGTGAAAACTTACAAAAAAGGTGGATATCCCTCTTTAGATGGATCTTATACCATTTTTGGCCAAGTTGTTGAAGGAATGGATGTTGTTGATAAGATTGCTGCTTCGGAAACCAATGGCAATGATCTGCCTACTACTCCTGTTACTATCGAGTCCATCGAAATACAAAATTAAAAAAGAAGACAAGGAGCATATCAACTGTTCCTTGTCTTCTTTTTTAATTTGTTCTAGTTTTTAAAAAAATTAATGCGACCAATAAAGCAAAATTTTTGTCAATTAATGAAAACGATTACCTTTTTTGGTTGCTTTTGAACGTTTTTGGTGGTATTATTTTTTTGAAAGGAGAATCGCGATGTTAACTGAAGAACGTCATGAATATATTCTTACTCAATTGAAAAAATATGGATTAGTCAAATCCCAAGAGTTGATGCAACACTTAGATTGTTCAGAATCTACTATTCGTAGAGATTTAGCTTTGTTAGAGGACGCAGGAGAATTATCACGGATACATGGCGGGGCGAAGAAGGTCTATCAATTAGACAAGGAACTATCGATATCTGAAAAATCATCCATAAACGTTCAAGAAAAAAAAGAAATCGCAAAACTTGCTTCTTTATTTATCGAAGAAAACGATACAATTTATCTAGATGCAGGAACCACTACTCTCTATTTAATTCCTTATTTAAAAAATAAACACGTCCAAGTTGTTACAAATGGTATTCAACATGCTGTATTATTAGCTGATCAGCAAACCAAAACAATTCTACTTGGCGGAAATATTAAATCAAAAACGAAAGCTATTATCGGAACTACGACTATTAGTCAACTCGAAAATTATCGCTTCAATAAATGTTTTTTAGGAATCAATGGTATTGATAATGAATTTGGTTACACTACTCCTGACATCGAAGAAGCCGCTGTCAAAAAACAAGCCCATCTGCATAGCTCTAAAACGTTCATATTGGCCGACAAAACTAAATTTAATAAAGTTAGTTTTGTAAAAGTTTGTGAACTTGAAGATGCTATTATTGTGACACAAGGTCTTGATTCTACTGCATATAAAAGTTACTTTAGCAAAACAACTATTAAGGAGGCTGCAAAATGATTTATACCGTTACACTCAATCCTTCGATTGACTATATTATCGAAGTCCCTACTTTCAAATTAGGATCTTTGAATCGGATGACTCGTGATCTCAAATTGCCCGGCGGAAAAGGTATAAATGTTTCTAGAATCCTTAAACAATTAGGATATCAATCAACAGCCTTAGGATTTTTAGGCGGTTTTACAGGCAAATTTATCCAAGATTGGTTAAATGAAGAAGAAATAAGCACAAAATTTACTCTTATTAAAGGGGATACACGTATTAACGTAAAATTAAAATCTAATCAAGAAACTGAAATTAATGCAGTTGGACCAATAATTATCAGTGATGAGGCAAATGAGTTCTTACAAAAATTTGATCAACTTTCACCGAATGATGTAGTGGTTCTTTCTGGAAACCAACCCGCATCCCTACCTGATGATTTCTATCACCGTCTGATATTAAAAATTAAATCTTCTGGTGCAAAATTTGTTATGGATACGACCGGTCAGACTTTATTAGATTCCCTTACTTCGCATCCTTTATTAGTTAAACCAAATCATCATGAGTTAGCTGAAATGTTTGACGTTACGTTTAACTCAGTTGAAGAAATGATTCCTTATGGCCATAAATTAATTGAAATGGGAGCAACTTATGCCCTTGTCTCAATGGCTGGAGATGGAGCCTTATTCTTTTCAAATGATGAGGTATATCGATCTAGTGTTCCAAAAGGGATAGTTAAAAATTCAGTAGGTGCTGGAGATTCTATGGTTGCAGGCTTTATTGGTACATTAATAAAAGAAAACGATCCACTATTAGCTTTTAAAACAGGTGTAGCAACTGGTAGTGCAACAGCCTTTTCAGACGATTTAGCCAAGAAAAATGAGATTGAGCAGTTGCTTTCTCAGGTTACTATTACTTCAATTAAACAATAATAATTAGGAGGAAGCCCAATGAAAATAACAGACTTATTACTCAAAAATACAATGATTATGGATTTAAAAGCTACAACGAAAGAAGCAGCGATTGACGAAATGATTGATAGTTTAACACAACACAGTCGAATCAGTGATTCTTCTCTATTTAAAAAAGGAATTATGAATCGCGAGTCTCAAACATCTACAGGTCTTGGCGATGGCATTGCAATGCCTCATGCAAAAAATTCAGCTGTTAAAGAAGCTACAGTCCTTTTTGCTAAAAGTTCAAGTGGCGTTAATTATGAGGCTTTAGATGGCCAACCAACTTATTTATTTTTTATGATTGCTGCTCCAGAAGGCGCAAATGATACCCATTTACAAGCCTTAGCTAGCTTAGCTAGACTATTGGTGAACCCCGATTTTGTAGCTTCTTTGAGAAATGCACGCACACCTGAAGAGGTTCACTCTTTATTCGAAAGTGCTGAAAAAGAGCTAATCGAACAAGAAAAAGAAGATCAAAAAACTCAAGAAACTATTAATCCTGACTCTTCCCGTCCTTTCGTTATTGCAGTTACAGCATGCCCTACCGGTATTGCTCATACGTATATGGCAGAAGATGCTTTAAAGAAAAAAGCTGCTGAAATGAACATTGATATCAAAGTGGAAACAAACGGGACTGAAGGTGTCAAGAATCGGCTATCTGCAAATGATATTGAACGTGCCGCTGGTGTTATTATTGCGGCAGATAAAAAAGTTGAAATGGATCGCTTTAATGGAAAACCTGTACTTCAACGTCCTGTCAGTGATGGGATTCGTAAACCAGAAGAACTTATTGAAAAAGCTTCTAAAAAACAAGCTCCTATTTATCATGCTAGTAGCGAAGATGGAATAACTAGAGAAGACAATAGCAATGAATCTGTATTCAATAAAATCTACAAAGACCTGATGAATGGTATTTCTCATATGCTACCATTTGTAGTTGGTGGCGGAATTATTTTAGCTCTTTCTTTTCTATTTGAACCTTATTTTGGATCTGAAAGCGAACTATTTATTTTCTTAAATACAATAGGTGCTAATGCTTTTAATTTCTTAATCCCAATACTAGCCGGTTACATTGCTATGAGTATCGGAGATAGACCTGGTCTCATGCCTGGTATGGTCGGCGGGTTTATGGCAGTCCAAAGTAATGCTGGTTTCTTGGGCGGATTAGCGGCTGGTTTTATTGCAGGTTATACTATCCTACTTCTAAAAAGAGTATTAAAAGGTGTACCTAAATCTTTAGAAGGATTAAAATCAATTTTACTTTACCCTGTTCTTTCTTTATTAATTCTTGGGTTCTTAATGTACTTTATTATTGATCCTGTTTTCTCTACTATTAATACAGCTATGATTAACTTCTTAGAAAACTTAGGAACAGGTAATGCGGTTCTATTAGGAGCCTTATTGGGTGGTATGATGGCTATTGATATGGGTGGGCCCTTCAATAAAGCGGCTTATACCTTCTCAATTGGTATTTTTACGGATACAGGTGATGGCAGTCTCATGGCCGCTGTAATGGCGGGTGGAATGATCCCACCTCTAGCTATTGCTTTAGCAAGTACCCTTTTCAAAAATAAATTTACAGACGATGAAAGAAAATCTGGATTAACAAATTATATTCTTGGTCTCTCATTCATTACCGAAGGTGCAATACCTTTTGCAGCGGCTGATCCTATGAGAATTATCTCATCATCTGTTATAGGAGCTGCAATTGCTGGAGGATTAACACAATTTTGGAATATCTCTATCCCTGCTCCACATGGTGGTATTTTTGCGATAGGCTTATCTAATCATGCTTTATTGTTCTTATTAACATTGGCGATTGGAATGATTGTTTCTGCATTGATTCTAGGTTTTTGGAAGAAAAAAATCCCCACAGTAACTAAATAAATAAAATAATAAAAACCGTATTAAATTACTCTCTGCTCATGTAGAATGGCAAAAGAGTAATTCAATACGGTGTTTTTTTGTGCTTCATTTAGATAGTCTATTTTATTTACAACTCGATCAGCCTAAAGTACCTTTGCTAAGAAACTTTTTGTACGTTCATGCTGTGGATGTTCAAATATCTGTTCGGGTTTTCCTTCTTCCACAATATAACCTGCATCCATAAAAATAATACGGTCGGCTACTTCTTTGGCAAAGCCCATTTCATGGGTTACTACTACCATCGTCATACCTGATTCCGCCAAATCTTGAATAACCTTTAAAACTTCTCCAACCATCTCTGGATCTAGCGCAGAAGTTGGTTCATCAAACAGCATGACCTTTGGATTCATCGCCAATGCTCTAGCAATGGCAACCCTTTGTTGCTGTCCACCTGATAAACTAGCTGGGAAAGAATTTTCTTTATCCGAAAGTCCTACTTGATTTAATAGCTTCAAAGCCTGATTCTGAGCCTCTTCGACATTTATTCCTTTAACTTTAATAGGAGCAATTTTCAGATTTTCTATTACAGATAAATTCGGAAAGAGATTAAAGCTTTGAAAAACCATTCCCATTTTTTCTCTTAATTTATTTATTTTATTTTCATTTAATTCCATCAAAACAAGATCTTCAAAGATAATTTCTCCACTGGTTGGCATTTCTAGAAGATTCAAACATCTTAACAAGGTACTTTTCCCAGATCCTGAAGGACCGATAATCACAACTACTTCATTTTTTTTAATTTCTCCATTGATATCTATTAATACTTCGTTTTTACCAAATGTTTTTTTTAAGTGGTTAAATTTAATCATAGTCCATCTTCCTCTCATAATGATTTAAACATTTAGTTAAACTAAATGTTAAAATAAAATAAATAACCATCGTAACAGCTAAAGGAGCAATTCCTCTATATGAAAGAGACGTAACAATCTTAGTTTGGAAAATTAAATCACCAACTCCAATAATAGACACAATTGAACTTTCTTTGATTACTGTAATAAATTCATTTCCTAAAGCAGGCCAAATATTTTTTAAACCTTGTGGAAAAATAATATAACGCATAGCTGTTTTCTTGCTCATGCCTAAACTTCTAGCTGCCTCAGTTTGCCCTTTACTTACTGAATTCAAACCTGAACGAATAATTTCACATATATAAGCTCCGCTATTTAAAGATACCGCTATAATACCTGAAGCAAGTGCTGGGATATTAATTAAATACCCAACTGCAAAGTAAATGAACATAACTTGAATCAGCAGAGGTGTCCCCCTAACAAATTCTACATAAGCCGTTGCTGGTATACTAATAAATTTATTATCAGACATTCTCATTAAAGATAAAATAACGCCTAAAATAGTACCAAAAAAAACACTTAGAACAGAAATCAAAATAGTATAGCCCGTTCCTTTAGCAAAATAACTCCAATAATTAACCATCGTTTTTGATTTTGATCCCTCTTGACTTTGTTGGCCTCGACTTTCTTTCAATAATTCGCCAGCCTCTTTTAAATAGTCTTTAGTTAAATTATTTTCTTTAATTATAGCAATAGATTGATTTATACTTGCGACAAGGTTCTCTGAGCCTTTTTTTACTGCTACCGCTGCTCCTTGTTCATCTTCTTCTAATTCAAAACCACCGTCAAATGTCGCTAAACCATCATCATTTGCAACATATGCCATTGCACTGGGTTTTTCCATAATAATAGCTTCTATTTTATTAGTCTTTAAAGCTAAAATTAAATCTGTCATTTTTGATAAACTCATTATTGACGATTCTGCCATTTGCTCTTTTGCTAATGATTCTTGGATTGACCCAGTCTGCACTCCTATCTTTTTTTCATACAAATCTTCCTTAGATGCATAAATTTTATTATCTGAGGGACGTACAACAAGGCTTTGTCCACCAATATAGTAAACCTCTGAAAAATCAACACTCTCTTTCCTCTCATTCGAGGCACTCATTCCTGAAATAATGATATCAACTTTCCCAACTTCTAATGCTGGTAACAAACTTTCAAATCCAATATCTCGGACTTTTAACTCAACACCTAAATCTTTAGCTATTTTTTTAGCAATAGAAATGTCCATACCGACTATTTCATCTTTTCCATCAAGATTTGCATGAAATTCATAAGGTGGAAAGTCTGCACTAGTTCCAACAACTAATGAATTTTTTGATTTGATTTTTTCTAATGATTTATCTGTCGCTAATACATGGAGTGATGGTAAAAGAGCGCTCATTAAAATTAATGATAGAACGATAGCCATTATTTTTTTCTTCATACTTATTCCCTCCTGTTTTTTAAGTCTTTTGCAGTTTAACAGAATAAGAATATTTATGCAATATATCTTTATTTTAATCATTATTTCCCATTATAATCATACATTATACACTTAATTATGTATAATAAAAACTTGTTATCCTAGGATAAATAGCGTATTATCTCTTTATTATCAGTTTATTTGAAGAACAAAATGGTAGTATTCTATCATAAATAGGGTTAAACTAAGTATAGGCACAATACAGGAGGTATTTTTATGGGACAATTTGTTAAATCTGATACGAGTATAGATGCACTATTTTCAAAATTTGTACTTGATCCTGAAGAAACTCTCAATACAAAGGAAAAAACACATGAAGAAGCTGATAAGAACAAGATGCAAGACGATAGCGAAAAAAAATAAAACAACTCTCTTTTCAATAATTGAAAAGAGAGTTGTTTTATTTTATTCCATTCTTCTTCGACTTTTTTCTTCTGAAAAACCATCGGGATAACGTTCTTTTAATTTTTCAATGTTTTGAATAGCAACATTTTCAAAAGGTATATCAGCCCATTCTGCAATTTGAGATAAATACCAAAGAACATCTCCCATTTCTTTAACTAATTCTCTTTTATCTAAATCGTGTCCATGGAACGTATATTTTTTAATCAAATCGACTAGCTCCCCAGATTCGCTGGCTACTCCTAATGCACAATTAGTCAATACTTGTTCATTTCCATACAAAGTGCGGCTTGCTAGTTTTTGATATTCATTAAATTCCATTTTCAAAACCCCTTTTTCATTTGTACAAATACATTTACAAGAATAAACTTTTATTTATTTCTTTTTAGTCAAGTAACTTTCAATTAATCGCCATGCTTCTTCTTTACCTTCACCGGTCTCTGATGAGAATAGAACAAAATCATCTTCTGGATCGAAGCCAATGGATTCTTTAGATATTTTTGTATGTTTATTCCATTTACTTTTAGGTATTTTATCCGCTTTTGTTGCAACGACAATTATAGGAATACCAAAATGTTTAAGAAATTGATACATTTGTTTGTCATCTGCGGTAGCTGGATGTCTAAAATCAATTATACATAGTGTTACTCTTAGAGGATCTCTTTGAGTGAAATAAGTTTCTAGCATTTCTCCCCATTTTGCACGTTCAGTTTTTGAAACTTTTGCATATCCATATCCAGGAACATCTACAAAATAAAATTTGTCTTCAATGATATAGTAATTAAGGGTTTGTGTTTTACCAGGTTTACTCGATGTACGCGCTAATCCTTTTCTATTAATTAATGTATTTATAAAAGAAGATTTTCCTACGTTTGAACGACCTGCTAAAGCAATTTCAGGCAATCCAGTCTTTGGATATTGGGCAGGTGAAACAGCGCTGATTACAATATCGGCTTTATTAACTTTCATATTTTTATCTCCATCTCTTATCTGAATTCTTCTATAATTTTAACATAAATTTATATCAATATCATTCCTTTCTTTTTTTAGATAAAAGAGTATTATTCATTAGGTGAATACTGGTATTGCTTTTAGAGCAATTCCTAGAATAGACATCTTATTCCTAAAGAAAAATAAAGAACCTCCAAAAAGTTGCCTCTTTGGAGGTTGAAATTAAATTACTATTTTACAAAAAATCATTCCATTTTTTGTCCCTTTTCATTGTAGAAATCTGGAATACCGCTCCCACTAACTGTTTCATTAGTTATAACACATTTTGCAATTTCGGGACGGCTTGGTAAATCAAACATAATTTCTAACATGATATTTTCAATAATTGACCGTAATCCACGAGCTCCAGTATTACGTTCAATGGCTTTTTTAGCAATCTCTCTAAGAGCCGTATCTTCAAATTCTAGTTCTACATTATCCAAAAGCAACAATTTTTTGTATTGCTTTTCTAAGGCATTCTTAGGTTTAGTAAGAATATGAACTAAATCATCTTCTGTTAATTTTTCTAAGGCTGCCATTACTGGTAAGCGTCCAATGAATTCTGGAATTAACCCAAATTTCAATAAATCTTCTGGAATAATTTTTTGCATGACACTTTCGTCAATGTTCCCAATTTTTTTAGAAGAACCAAATCCAATAATTTTTTCTCCCATTCTACTTTTAACAATCGTTTCAATTCCGTCAAAAGCTCCGCCGACGATAAAGAGAATATTGCTTGTATCTAATTGGATAAATTCTTGATTAGGGTGCTTTCTTCCTCCCTGAGGTGGAATATTAGCCACAGTACCTTCTAGTATTTTTAATAAGGCTTGCTGGACACCTTCACCACTGACATCACGCGTGATAGAAACATTTTCTCCCTTACGAGCAATCTTATCAATTTCATCAATATAAATAATACCTTTTTGAGCGCGTTCTACATCAAAATCAGCAGCTTGCATTAATTTTAATAGAATATTCTCAACATCTTCACCCACGTAACCAGCTTCAGTCAAACTAGTTGCATCCGCAATAGCAAATGGCACATTTAAGATACGAGCTAAACTCTGTGCTAAGAAGGTTTTACCTGAACCCGTTGGTCCAATCAAACAAATATTACTTTTTTGTAACTCAACATCATCATCTTCTGCATCTACTTGATTAACACGTTTGTAGTGATTATAAACGGCTACCGAAAGAGATTTCTTAGCTTGTTCTTGTCCTATAACATAATCGTTTAAAATGCTTCTAATTTCTTGTGGTTTAGGTACTTCTAAAAATTCACCATAGCCTGCATCACTAAATTCTTCGTCAATGATTTCTTTACATAAGTCAATACATTCATTACAAATATAAACACCAGGACCTGCAACAATTTTTTTAACTTGATCTTGTGATTTTCCGCAAAATGAACAATTTATAGGACCTTTTGTTTCTTCATCAATAAACATTATTTTTTGTCCACCTCTATTCTTATTCCTACTTATCGTAACAATACATTTTTTTAACACCAATAAGTTTTTTAAACACTCATAATCATAGCATAACCTAAATTTATTTTCCATACTTCTAACTTTAAAACTAGTTGATTTTTATGATAATAAAGGAAAGAACTTCAAAAGTTACTTACCCTTTGAAGTTCTTTCCTTCAATTTTTTTCAACTAAAACTATTCTAAGCTATTTATTTTTCTACTGATGTAGATGTAATCAAATCAATTGCTTTTTTCATTGAAATATCATGTTTTAGCATATCTGGAGATAAGGCAGCGCGAACAGCTTTTTCTTCCATTCCATATTGTACAGCTAATTCTTTGATTTCAGCTTCTACTTCTGTTTCAGATGGTGCAAATGCTTCCGCTTCAACAATTGCTTCAAGAACTAAATTAGTACGTGTTCTTAATTCAGCATCACTTTCCATTTGTTTATGCAAATCTTCTTCTGTAGTCCCAGTAATTTGGTAATACATTTCAGGAGAGATACCTTGGCGTTGCATGTCATTTAAGAATGTATCCATTTGACGGTGAACTTCATCATGTATCATTGATCCTGGTAATTCTTCAATTGTAGCATTTTCTACTGCTTGACGGATAGCTGTTTCTTCTACAGCTTCATCTGCTGCTGCATTTTTAGCTTCAACTAATTTTTTCATTGTTTTTTCTTTTAATTCGACTAAGGTTTCAACTTCTTCGTCTACGTCTTTAGCAAATTCATCATCTAGTGCAGGTAATTCTTTAGCTTTAACTTCATGTACTTTTACTTTAAAGACTGCCTCAGCACCCTTTAAATCTTCTTCATGATAGTCGTCAGGGAAAGTAACCGTTACATCTAATTCGTCGCCAGCTTTAGTGCCAACTAATTGCTCTTCAAAACCTGGAATAAATGAGTTTGAACCAATTTCTAATGATTGGTTCTCTCCTTTACCGCCATCAAACGCAACTCCGTCTTTGTATCCGTCAAAATCAAGGACTACTGTGTCGCCTTCAACTGCTACTTCTTCTTTTAGGACAAGTTCAGCTTGTTCTTCACGCTTTGTTTCTAAATCAGCATCTACGTCAGCATCTTTAACTTCGCGATCTTGCTTATCAACTGTTAATCCTTTATATTCACCTAATTTAACTTCAGGTTTTACTGTGACAATTGCTTCGATAACCCAAGGTTGTCCAGCTTCCATTGATTTAACATCAATTTTAGGTTGTTCAACAGGTTCGATTCCAGCTTTTTCAATTGCTGCTTCGTATTGTTCTGGTAATACTGCATTCAAAGCATCTTCATAAAGAGCTGCTTCTCCGTACATTTTGTTGAATACTTGACGTGTTACTTTTCCTTTACGGAAACCAGGTACATTTAAAGTACCTTTCACTTTGTTGAAAGCTGTATTCATGCCTTCTGAAATTTTTTCTTCTGAAATTTCAAATGTTAGTACACCATCATTAGTGCCTTTTTTTTCCCAATTTACAGTCATGTATAATTCCCTCCGAAACAGTCTATTATTTGGCAATTCTTTTCAAAATTGCATACTCCTTAATCTTACACTATCCCTTTATTTTTGTAAATACAAACAGAGTAAAGACTGTATTTAACCCAATATTTTTTATTAAATCCACTTTTGAATTTCATCATTTAAACGATGCATCCACTTGTTCATTGTATTCGATTCCAACGATACTGAATCTTTTGTGCTTACTTCATGCACTTGGTCATACCTTTTTAAATATAAAGAGACCCATTGACTTGGGGATTCAATGACTTCATCGATAAAAGGATACAATAACATAAAATGTAGATTAGCTTCTTGATTAATAACTTGAAATAAAACAGGATCATTATTTTCAATCGTTTCTTTTAAAATCCCTTCTATCTCTTGAACGGTTTTATTTTTGGCTACTGGTAGTATTTCTACGGGTTTAATAACTCGTTGTTCACCAAACCACTCTAACACAAACGTATTATCGACCTTTTGTTCTATAAGATATTCCAGCACAGTCGTCTTTGCAATTCCATTAACAAATGGATTACTTAGTAAAGTTGTTGCTGCTTTTATAAACAGCGGTAAAGGTAACTGATTTACTTCTTTTATTGTACGTGCTTGAATTTCGAACGATTGATTTCCCATTGAAAATACATTTTTTAAGATTGCTTCATATTTTTTTTCATTTTGCAACTGTACTTGTTCTTTTTCTTTTTCTATACTTTTAGATAAAGAATGCCATTTAGAAGCATCTTTCTTATTTTGAGCTAGTTTACTTTTTACTATTTTTTCAGCTTGGATAAAATAATGTCCTTTGATTAAAATAGATACATAAAAGGCTGTCAAATTGTCTTCACTGTTGTAATAATCTATTTCTTCATCTGTTATGGCTTTTGCTTTTTTATATTCTCCATTTTGATACAGTGTAGTAGCATAAAGCGCATTTATTTTTGGTTCTTGCTTAATTGCATAAGCTTTTTCGAAACAAGTTTCTGCTTCTTTCATATCCCCTAAATCAACATATTTAAGACCTTTATTAATGTACGCCTCATAATTGTTAGGGAATTCGATTTTTTCACCCATATCTTTCACCCATTCTTCTTTCATAGCTCTATTTATAGCTTTGTTTCAGTGTAACATAGGTTGAAATGGTCTACACATTATTTATTTTCCATTCACTTCTATCAGTTGTTAATCTAAAAAAACAGCTCCATTAACTTGGCGAACTCACTTTAAAAAATTAAATTTTTTAAAGTGAGTTCAGCCATTAAGTGAGCTGCATTTCTTTTTAATATTTTCTGAAACGTTGGTATCTTTCTTCTACTAACTGACTGGATGATTTAACGGTTAAATCACCTAGCGTTTTTATTAATTCGGCTTTTAGATTTTGTAGTATTGTATCATTTTCCAGTAATCGGTTTTGATCAGTCTCTGGAATAATCTGGTCAATGATAGCTAATCCCAATAAATCTGCAGCTGTTAGTTTCATTATTTCGGCAGCCTCATCAGCCTTGGAAGCATCTTTCCACAAAATAGAAGAGAACCCTTCTGGTGAAAGAATAGAATACATTGTATGTTCCATCATCCATACTTGATTCCCCACTGCAAGTGCAAGTGCTCCGCCACTGCCACCTTCTCCGATAATAATAGAAATAATTGGAACTTTTAACTGACTCATTTCCATTAAGTTTCGAGCAAGCGCCTCGCCTTGGCCACGTTCTTCTGCTTCCACACCACAATAAGCGCCTGAAGTATTAATAAACGTTACGATTGGTCTTTGAAATTTTTCTGCTTGTTTCATTAAGCGCAGTGCTTTTCGATACCCCTCAGGATGAGGAGATCCAAAATTACGTTCGATATTTTCCGTTAATTCATGACCTTTTTGATTGCCAATAACTGTAACAGGTTGTCCATTTAGAGTCGCGACTCCACCCACAATGGCCTTATCATCACGAAATGAACGATCCCCATGAAATTCTATGAAATTCTCGAAAATTTCTTCAAATATTTCTAAAGCTGTCAATCGAGATGTTTTCCTAGATAGAACAACAATTTCACTTGCTTCACTCAATTGTTTCACCTTCTTATATACAAATTCTCTTTCCGATAGTTGATTTTATTGATGAAGTTTTAAAAGAAGACCTAAAGTTTCTTTGAGCTCTACTCTTGGAACAATTTTATCAATAAACCCATTTTTCAACACGGACTCCGCTAATTGAAAATCATCTGGTAAGGTTTCTTTAATGGTTTGCTCAATGACACGTCTACCCGCAAAACCCACTAGCGCTCTAGGCTCTGACAAAATAATATCTCCTTGCATAGCAAAACTGGCAGTGACTCCACCAGTTGTCGGATCGGTTAATACAGTAATGTACAATAGACTTTCATTACTGTGACGTGCTACTGCAGCACTGATTTTAGCCATTTGCATTAGAGATAGAATTCCTTCTTGCATACGAGCACCACCTGAAGCTGTAAAAATAATAATAGGTAATTTTTCTTCCAGTGCACGTTCCAGTGTTCTAGTAATTTTTTCGCCTACAACACTGCCCATGCTACCCATAATAAAACTAGAATCCATTACACAGATTGCTGTTTCATTTCCTTCAATACAAGCCTTACCCGTTACAACAGCTTCATGTAATTTAGTTTTCGCTTGTACAGTAGTAATTTTTTCTTTATAACCTGGAAATTCAAGAGGATTTTTAAAAGCAATATCTAAATTCCATTCTTCAAAAGTCCCTTCATCTACTGTTAATTGGATCCTTTTCTTAGCATCTATTCTAAAAGTATACCCACATTTTGGGCATATCTTTTCTGAGCCTAAATCTTTGCCGTAAATCGATCGTTTACAATTCGGGCATTGCGTAAACATTCCTTCTGGAATTTTTGGAGCGTCTTTTTCATCTTCTAGCTGTGAACTTTTAGTAATAGGGATAAAAGCTCTTTTTTTAAACAGTTTCACTTTCTCACCTCTTTATGCACTTATCAATTATTATTCGATACGTGGTTTCCAGTCTTTAAGAAATGTGTCTTGCAGGAAACTAGTATCATATGACCCACTGACAAAACGTTCATCTGTCAATAAGTCCTCTTGGAAGAATTGATTGCTTATAATCCCTTTGATAACAAGCTCACCTAAAGCACGCTTCATTTTTGCAATGGCTTCAGTACGATCAGCACCTTTAGTTATAATTTTAGCTACCATCGCGTCATAGTAAGGTGGAATGACGTACCCTGCGAACATGGCGCTTTCTATTCTTAAACCATTCCCACCACTCGGCATCATTAAATAAGTGATTTTACCTGGTGAGGGTGCAAAATTAAATGCTGGATTTTCAGCATTTATACGGCATTCGATTGTATGACCCGTAATTTTCACATTTTTTTGTTTAATGGTCAGTTTATGACCGCTAGCAATGGTCAGTTGTTCTTTGACAATATCAATTTCTGTTGCCATTTCAGTAACTGGATGTTCTACCTGGATACGTGTGTTCATCTCCATAAAGTAAAAATGACCAGTTTGATCCAATAAAAATTCAATTGTTCCAGCATTTTTATAGCCCACAAATTTTGCGGCACGTACAGCCGTCTCACCTAAATATTTACGTTGTTGTTCACTGATTGCAACGGAAGGAGATTCTTCAATAACTTTTTGATTATTGCGTTGTAATGAACAGTCTCTCTCTCCTAGATGAATAACATTTCCATGGTGATCAGCTAGTATTTGAACTTCAATATGACGTGCATGTTCAATTATTTTTTCCATGTACATACGATCGTCTCCAAAAGCAGCTTTAGCTTCACTCTTAGCACTATTAAAAGCAGCATTTAGTTCAGCACTTTTATAAACTTTTCTTATCCCTTTTCCACCGCCTCCAGCAGCAGCTTTCAACATAACTGGATAACCTAATTCGTCTGCAAGTTCTTTTGCTTTATCAGTATCGGTGATAAAACCTTCACTTCCAGGAATAACTGGTACGCCTGCTTGAATCATTAGATCTCTCGCATTAGATTTATTTCCCATTTGTTCAATGGTTTCAGAATCTGGGCCAATAAAAACAACATTCATTTCTTTACACATCATAGCAAATGTACTGTTTTCTGACAGGAAACCAAATCCTGGATGAATAGCCTGTGAGTTGGTTACATCTGCAGCACTTAAAATACTTTGCATGTTAAGATAAGAATCTGTAGCTTTTGCTGGTCCTATACAAATAGCCTCGTCAGCCAATTGCATATGCAAAGCATCACGGTCGGCTTCTGAATAAACAGCTACTGTTTGAATACCGAGTTCGCGACAAGCTCTAATGATCCGAACGGCTATTTCACCACGGTTCGCTATTAATATTTTTTTAAACATACCTTATCTTCCAATTATGAAGGTTAATTCAGCTTCACAAACTTTTTTTCCATCAACGTATGCTACGCCTTTACCGATACCTGCATAGTCTTTTAATTTAACAATATCTACAACCAGCATTAGTTGATCACCAGGAACAACTTTTTTACGGAATTTCACTTTATTCATTCCACCTAAGTAAGCTGTTTGACCTTTAAATCTATCCAGCGTTAACAAGGGAATAGAGCCGGCTTGTGCCAATGCTTCTAAAATATACACTCCAGGTAAAACGGGCTCTCCTGGGAAATGTCCTTGAAAAATTTCTTCATTAATTGTCACATTTTTTAATGCTGTAACGTGCTTACCTGGCTCCATTTCATCTACACGGTCAATAAAATAGATTGGGTAACGGTTCGGAATTAAAGCTTGGATTTCTGCAATATTCATTTTAGTCATGTTTTATATTCCTCCTATATAATTCTGAAAAGTGGTTGATTGTATTCAACTACTTGCTCATCTGCTACATAAATTTCTGCAATTGTACCTTCAAATTCACTTTTGACTTCATTCATCAATTTCATTGCTTCGATGATACAAAGGATATCTCCAACTATAACCGGATCGCCGACTTTCTTGAAAACTGGCTGTTCTGGACCAGAAGACATATAGGTAACTCCAACTAACGGTGAGGAAATAACGTTGCCTTCTTTTACTAGTTCTGTCTCAGGTTCATTAGAAATAATTGCTTCCTCTTTTTGAAGGGAAGCTTCTGAGTTAATAGACGTCTTTTTTTTAACAGATGTAGCTTCACTTAACTGACTAAAGTCAGCCGAATGAGTTGTGCTTTGCATAGGATTTGTATTTTTGCTCATTCGCATTGAAACATTATCCATTTGTAAATCAAATTCTGTTAAATCTGATTGATCCACTAATGCAAGTATTTCTTTGACTTGATTAAAATCCATTATTGCCCCTCCCATTTTTTGAAACAAGTGACAGCATTATGGCCACCGAATCCTAATGAGTTATTTAAAGCATACTTCGTTTCAGTCTTTCTACCTACTCCTGGTATATAATCCAACTCACATGCTTCATCTTGGACTTTCAGGCCGATTGTTGGAGGTAAGAAACCTTCTTGAAGTGCCTTGATACATGCGATTGCTTCAATTGCACCAGCAGCACCTAATAAATGCCCTGTCATACTTTTAGTACTTGAAATCGCAACTTTTTTAGCTAATTCTTCGCCGAATGCATATTTAATCGCCATTGTTTCAGCAGAATCGTTTGCTGGTGTACTTGTTCCATGAGCATTGATATAGCCAACAGTCTCTGGTGTAATACCTGCTTCTTCCATTGCATTGAGCATCGCTTTTCCAGCTCCACTACCATCAGGTGTTGGTGCAGTCATATGATAACCATCTCCGGTCGAACCATATCCTACAATTTCACCGTAGATTGTTGCTTTTCTTTCTAATGCATGGTCTAGGCTTTCTAGCATCACAACTCCTGCTCCTTCACCCATTACAAAACCAGTACGTTCTTTGTCAAATGGAATAGATGCACGATCTGGATCTGTACTAGTAGAAAGCGCCGTTAATGCAGCAAAACCAGAAATACCAATCTCATCAACTGTTCCTTCTGCTCCGCCTGCTAAAATAACATCCGAATAGCCATGTTTAATATTACGATACGCTTCTCCAATAGAGTTATTTCCTGAAGCACAAGCTGTCACAATAGAAGTATTAATCCCTTTTGTGCCAATTGCAATTGAAATATTACCTGCAACCATGTTGCCTATTGCCATTGGAACGAAAAGTGGCGCCACACGTTGCGGTCCTTTATCGTGCATTTTTATAATTTGTTCTTGCATCGCATTTAATCCACCAATACCAGAACCTACAATTACTCCAAAACGATCCATATCCGTTTTTTCTGTATCAATTCCACTCATCTCAACAGCTTGGACAGCTGCAGCAACACCGTATTTAGAAAATTCATCCATTCTTTTAGCGATTTTGCGAGGCATATAATTTGTTGGATCAAAATCTTTTAATTCGCCAGCAACACTTATCCCTGTTTCAGTTGCATCAAATTTCGTAATTGGTCCAATGCCATTTTTACCTACTTTTAACCCTTCCCAAAATTCATTAACTGAATTGCCTAAAGGGGTAACTGCACCCATTCCTGTAATTACTACACGATTTGTCATTATAAAGTCTCCTTTTCTAACCATTCATTACCATACCACCGTCAACATTGATTACTTGACCGGTAATATAGTTATTTTCACTTAAAAATACTGCTACACGAGCAACATCATCGACATTCCCAAAACGTTTTAACGGAACTTGCCCTACTGCTAATTCTTTCATTTTATCTGATAGTACATCTGTCATTTCTGTTTCAATAAAACCTGGCGCGATAGCATTAACTGTGATTCCTCTAGCAGCTAATTCTCTAGCAGCTGATTTTGTTAAACCAATAACACCTGCTTTGCTGGCAGCATAGTTGGCTTGACCAACGTTTCCTACTAAACCAACTACACTAGACATATTGATAATCGTACCACTTCGTTGCTTTAACATAACTTTTGTTGCGTGACGGATAGTATTAAATGTTCCTTTTAGATTGACTGAAAGAGTTTGATCAAAATCATCCTCAGACATACGCATCAAAAGTTTATCATTGGTGATTCCTGCATTGTTTACTAAAACATCAACACTACCAAAAACTTCTTTGGTTTCGTCAATCAACTGTTTCGCTTTATCAAAATCACTCATATCTCCTAAAATGGTATGAACTTTTGCTCCATAAGATTCGATTTCTGTAATTAATTCGGCGGGGATAGGATTACGACCATTTAATACAATGTTCGCACCTGTTTTTGCAAAAGCTATGGCAATTGCTTTACCTATTCCTCTTGAACTACCAGTAACAATAACTGTTTTATTTTCTGTCGTCATATGCTCATTCCTTTTTTAAAAGATAATGACTGCACTGCTTTGAACAATTCCAGTCATTTTATAGTGTCGTTAATTTAGTTAGTGTTTTTTCTAAAGATATTTTATTTTCAACATTCATAGTCGTCACAGATTTATCAATTTTTTTAATAAAACTACTCAATGTTTTACCTGGACCAACTTCAATAAACGTGTCTACGCCTAAATCAATCATTTTTCTAACACTGTCTTCCCAATAAACTGGGGACATAACTTGCTTGACCATAATTTCGGCAATTTCTTCTTTAGATGAAAATTCTTTAGCCGTTGTATTGCTAACGATTGTTAATGTCGGTTCATTAATTGTTATGTGTTCAATTTCTTTCGCCAATTGTTCTGCTGCCGGAGCAAGTAAAGAGGTATGAAATGGTCCACTTACTTGTAGTGGAACAACTCGTTTAGCGCCTTTTTCTAATAAAAGTTCTCCAGCTTTTTCGACTGCCTCTTCTAGACCAGCAATGACAATTTGACCAGGCATGTTATAGTTTGCAGGGGAAACAACGCCTAAATTACTGGCTTCTTCACAGGCTTCGATAATACTAGCGCGATCTAATCCCATTACCGCACTCATAGCGCCTAGACCTTCCGGAACAGCTTCTGTCATATACTGTCCTCTTTTTTTAACTAGTTTGACTGCTGTTTGGAAATCTAATACCTCAGCTTTGACAAAAGCACTGTACTCTCCAAGACTAAGACCCGCCACCACTTCTGGCACTATCCCTTTTTCCCTTAACAAAGCATCTATTGCTAGACTAAGAGTTAAGATAGCTGGTTGTGTATAGGTTGTTTTATTGAGTAAGTCGTTTTCTTCAAAACAAAGAGCCGCTACATCCATATGTAAGGCTGTACTAGCTTCATCAAATACAGTTCTAACTACTTCATACTCTTCATAAAGATCTTGGCCCATTCCTGAATATTGGGCACCTTGACCACTGTATACAAAAGCAATCTTCATTTGTATGACTCCTAACTATTAAGCTTATTATAAAAAAATTAAACTAAGTTATTATTTAGCTATTCTTTCATTTAAAAAAATACCAGAAATCCTTGGAAGCCAATAGGAACTTCTTTCAGCTTTCTGATATTTTCATTAATAAAGCATTACTTATTTAAAAGACCCAATAGGCCCGCTTGTTTTTCTACAACTATTTTGTATTCATCCATTAATTCATGAATGATTTCCTCACAGCTTTGCTCTTTTTTGACTAGTCCAGCACTTTGTCCAGACATAAATGAGCCACTAACTTTATCGCCATCTACTACAGCCTTTTTCAAAGCGCCTTTTCCTAATGCTTCTAAAAGAGAAAGGTCCGGTTTTTCATCACTTGTAATAGATTTTTCTACTTTTAAGTATTCTCTTGTTAGTTTATTCCGCAATACTCTTACTGGATGTCCTGTAATCAATCCGGTTACGACAGTATCAATATCTTTTGCTTTTAAGATAAAATCTTTAAAGTTTCTATGAGCATTACACTCATAAGCAACAACAAATCTTGTACCTAGCTGAGCTGCAGAAGCACCTAAAGCCATAACAGCTGCTACTCCACGTCCATCTGCAATACCACCAGCTGCAATAACTGGTATAGAGACCTGATCAACCACTTGGGGAACAAGATTCATAGTCGTTGTTTTACCGATATGACCGCCTGCTTCCATTCCTTCACAGATAACAGCATCTGCACCTTCTTGTTGCATTCTTCTAGCTAAAGCAACAGAAGCTACTACAGGGATCACAACAGTGCCAGCAGCTTTGAATTGTTCCATGTATCTTCCTGGACTACCCGCACCTGTTGTAACGACTCTTATCTTCTCTTCGCAGACTAATTTTACAACTCCATCTACGTGAGGTGAAAGAAGTAAAACATTTATACCAAAAGGTTTATCTGTTAATTTTTTTGTTTCAGCGATTAATCCACGAACAGTCTCTACGTCAGCATGTCCACAAGCTAAAACACCTAATCCACCTGCATTTGATACTGCACTTACTAGACTTGGGTCTGCAACCCAAGACATTGCACCTTGGATAATAGGATATTTAATACCAAGTTTTTCGATTAATTCAGCTTGCATACAGGATTCCTACTTTCTCATTGTTTCTACTTATTTTTTAGCTAATTCAGCTTCTACAAATGTTGCGATATCTTGAACGGTGTTTAAACCTTCTTCTGATTCAATTTTGATATCAAATTCATCTTCAATATCATTAATAATTTGGAATAAATCTAAACTATCTGCTTCTAAGTCCTCACGGAAATTGGTCGCTAATTGTACTTCTTCTTCCTCTTTGTCTAATTGGTCCACGATAATTGCTTGAATTTTTTCGAATGTCATTTTTGTTTCCTCCATATAATATAATTTTTTTGCTTAATTTTATAGCTTAGGCCAACTACTTATTTCTTTTTATTAAATTCGGATTAGTATTGAACCCCAAGTGAGTCCTCCACCAAATCCAGTTAATATAATTTTTTTACCTGTTCCCAGAACCAAGTCACCTGATGAAACGAGTTCATCAAATAAAATTGGAATACTAGCTGCAGAAGTATTTCCGTAATTGGAAATATTTAAAGCAAATTGTTCAAATGGTATTTTTAATTTTTTAGCAATGGCTTGGATAATACGAGAATTGGCTTGATGTGGTAAAATCCGTTCGACATCTGATAAATCAATCCCTGCAGTTTCAACAACCGCTTTGATACTTTTTGGTACGCTGCGTATTGCAAAATCAAATATTGCTCTACCTTCCATTTTCAAGTGGATATCTGCTGGATTTTTTTCATTTTGACTATAAGGATTAGAAACAGGTAATGCACCAGTTGTTAAAGCTAAACCGCGACTACCGTCAGAATGAATATCTTCTGCTATAAAACTGCCTTGCGAAGAGGTGTTCTCTAGCAATACACCGCCAGCACCATCTCCAAATAAAACAGCCGTACCACGATCATCCCAGTCTATGATTTTAGACATTACTTCGCCACCCAAGACTAAAGCATAGTGAAATTTACCACTACTTAACATTTTTTCAGCAACGGATAACGCATAGATGAAACCTGAACAAGCTGCACTTACATCAAAAGCCATACTTTTACTTGCTCCGATATAATCTTGTACCAAACAAGCTGTTGAAGGACTTAAATAATCAGGAGACATTGTTGCAACAATAATTAAATCAACTTTATCAGCTGAAATAGTAGCTTTTCCTAAAACATTTAGAGCTGCCTTTCCACATAAAACTGATGTATTTTCAGTTTCGCTTATTCGTCGATTTTCAATTCCTGTTCTCGTTTTAATCCATTCATCACTCGTATCCATCATAGTTTCCAACAATCTATTAGAAACTACTTTTTTTGGAACATAACTTCCGGTACCAATAATTTTTGCTTGCATCCAGTTCAACTCTGTTCTTATAAATTATTTTTTATTTCGTCCAGAAAACTATGCAGATTTCTTAAACCTTTAATTAATGTTTCAGCCTCTTTTTCTTGCATTCCAGTAATAGTTTCATTGACCATGTTACGATGAAATTTATCATGTACTCGATAAAGTAGTCTACCTTTGTTTGTAAGACCTAGTTTAACAACTCTACGATCTTTTTCACTTCTGATCCGTTCAACATATCCTTTTTTAACAAGATTATTAACCGAAACGGTTAGTGTCCCTGCAGTAATGGCTAACTTTTTTGCAACTTCTGAAGTTGTATTAATGCGATCCATTCCGATAGCTTCAATTGTATGCATTTCTTTTATTGAAATATCTTTAAACGTACTACCTTGAAGGGCATTTTCTTCAATCATTATAATTTCGTTAAATATCGTAATCAAGTAAGCATTTATTTCATGCTCCAATGCTTTGTCCACATCAACTCCTCCGTTCCTTTATTTTACCTACCAATATATTACTTTGAACATCAAACTATTTGACTATCAAACTATATTATTAAAAATGATAACTGTCAAGAAAAAAATTAATTCGATTACTTACTCCCGTATATCCATTTAAATAAAAACACGACTAAAGCCTAGTACATAGCGTTAAGACATGAACTCTTTCATAAATAATTTTAATACACTTTTGTATGTTAGGCATAATTCATTTGATATTATTGTATTTTCAAAAAATATATTTTTGCGAACAAAAAAAAGACTGAGAAAAATATCCCAATCTTTTTAAAACTATTTATTTAATTGTTTTTAATTATGAATAAATTCGACAATATCTTTAAAATTGACAATTGTTTTAGATTCCATGATATCTTTCATCTTTTCAGATGATTTTTCCCAGTAGATCTCAACAACAGCACTATTATTTAATAATTTTACAATAGTTCCTGCCATTTTTTCATCTCTAAATAAAAAGATGATTTTATCACCTAAGTCTGGTCTGAAAGAAGCTTTAATTTCATCAATAATTTCATTTGCTTCATCATATGGCACTCCCAAAAGAGTCGCAATTCTTGATTTGCTAGCTCCTTTTCGTAACTCAACCTCAACTAACGATTGAATTTCTTTGGTTATTTTGTCTTCCACATAAATCCCCTCATTTCTTTCGTTCTTGAAGAACGTTACCCGCATCTTAAATCGTTTGCTTATCTATCATACCACATTTCTCATTGAAATGAAATAAACGAATAATTTCTCCTTAAGACTATGGTTAAATACGGGTTTCATTAATAAATATACTTTTAAAAATAGTTTTAGCGGTATTCTTTTATGATATACTGTAAAATTATTTTTAAACAAAAAGAAAGGCCCAAAAAATGAGCCTTCCCTTTCATTTTGTAGCTAGTCCCTTTAATGCTATTGATTGGTTTAATCGCATGAGATGTTATCTTCTTGTCCCATACTACTTTATCTCTTATTGACTTATTCGGTCTAAGGAACTTCGCCACATTATGAAATTTTTTCCAATGATCCAAACTTTCACTTAAAGAGGACCATTGAATAATACTAGAGTCTAGAAGCTACTCTAGAAAAGAAGACATTGTACCTTGTCCTTCTTTTCACTGTTATAGTACCAAAAAAACCCTTACATTGCAATTTTAACGCTTTACTTGATTGATATTATTTTCACTCTATTCTTTATACATTTTTATAAAAATTTTACCATATAAAAAGAAAGACAACAGTAAAAACAAGCCTATTATTATTATCAATATACTAGCTATCAAATCAGAAATAAATGGAAAGGCAATTAAAAAAATGATACAGATATAAAAAATTGCTGTCGCTATCTTTCCATACCACTTAGCCCCATCTAATTTTTTTCCTTTACGTAAAAGGATAAGGTTATTAATCATCATAAATAATTCTTTCACTAGGAATAACACGACAATAATTCTCATCCAATTAAATTGTCTGGTTAAACAAAACACAACTACTGCTTGCGTTAGCTTATCTGCTACCGGATCTAATAATTTACCTAGTTCAGTAATCTGATGATATTTTCTGGCTATCCATCCATCTAGTAAGTCTGTTAGTCCAGATAATAAAATGATAAATGCAGCCAAATAGTATTGCCATGGCTGTGTTGCATTTAAATAAATTATACTAAAAATTGGAATTAACATTAATCTAATTAAAGATAGTATATTGGGTATGGTAAACCAATCTTTTTTATCAAAAGATAACACAATTACTCAGCTCCTACTCTATGCAGGTACTAGACTCACCCTAATTATTTGTAAAGCTATTTTTTAATTAAATTTCTAACGTTGGCGTTTATAAAAATAAGTATCAGTGAATTCATACAGAAACTTATTAGTAGGTTTATTCTCACTTTATTTTCCTTTTAGAGTTCCCTTTTCAAAAATACGAGCTCTGCTAAATTTCTTCATAATCAAACGAATCAATAGTATAAATCATCTCATTAAAATCCTTTAAATCATTGAAAATTTCTTCTGTCTCTTTTGGTATGTCAATATAAACTGGCATTGCCGTGTTAGGTTTAAATATACCGAACCTATCTTCCGAAAGAACAAATGTTGCTTTATCTAGAATAACTTCATCTACAGTATTACTAAAGCTAATTGTCATATTTATATTTTTCATTGTCCTATTTGTTAAATTAACTAAAATAAAAATTGCTTGCGTTTTTCCAGATTCATTTAAGGTCATACCAGTAAAATGTATAGCGACATCATTGGGAATACCAATTTTTTCGGCCTGTCTCATTCTCTCTTCAACTTCTTGTAAAACAGGATCACTTTCTAATGTAAATCCATTTTCAATATCAGATTTCTGTGGAACTAAGGGTATTTCGTCGGTCGTTATGTCTAATATATTTGAATCATTCTTTTCAGAATTCTCCACAATACCACCTGTTCCAGCTCCGCCTGGTTCAGAAGAATCCGTTGTCGTATCAGCGCTTGACTGCTTTGATTCCATACTAGAAGATGCCGATTCGATGGCACTTTCTTCAAAGCCTTCTTTTGTGATAGAAGATACTACCGAACTATTTGAGGAATCTGTGTTGTTTTCTCCAGCTAAATTACATCCACTCATAATTAATGAAATACCTACTATTAGCATTAACTTTTCCATGATGCTTCCCTCCTTATTTATTTGGCTTCATTATAGTTGAAATTGTCTATCCTTGTTTTTACATTTCCTTCTGTAATAGAAAAAAATAAGTCTTCTTTTTCTTTAGGAACTGTAAGAGTAAATGGAATCACCGTCATAGGTTCTGATATACCAAATACTTCGCTAGACATATAATAAGGTGCATTTTCCCACACCATATTCCCTTCAGCATCACCATAGTTAAAATTAAACCGAATATCTTTCATACCAATAGGTGTTCTATTGATAACAAAAAAATAAGCGGCGGTATCGTTTTCATTTTTTTCAGAAAGTTTGGAATGCAGTACGGTAACATCATTTTCAAATCCTAAATTTTCTGTTTCATCAACTATTTTTTTTAGTTTTGACATTATCGGATTGTTTTCAACTGTTTGACCTTTATCACTATTTTGTTTGGGCAACTTAAAGGTTAAACCATTAGTTGAAGATTCTTTATCTTCAGAGATAGTTTGATTCGCATTTTTATTAGCTATATCATAGTTAAATGATTCAACTTTTTCGATAACTTGTTCGTTACCTATTTCTTTAAGCTCTTTTTCATTTTCTGGTTTAACAACAAAATACAGTGGCATAACCGTATTCGGTTGTAATACTCCAAATCGTTCTGTCGTTAAATGAAAAGGTTTTTGATCAAAAATAAGAATTTTATCAACGCCACCAAATGTATAGGTAAATTGCATGTTTTCTAACGGGTCTTCAGTGCGGTTAATGATTAAGAAGACACCAGCTAAATTTGGAGATTCTCCAAACGTTTGACCACTATAGACAATTGTTACATCATTTTCAAAACCCATATCTTGATTTTCTTTAACAAATTTTTGCATGTCCGAAAGCGCTCTATCATTTTCAGTCGTTAAGCCTTGATTTATTTCATCTAATTGAGGAACAAATGTAAGAAGTTCCTTTTCTTTTTGTGGTTTTTTTTGAACCTCATTTCCATCTGAGAGCAACCTTATGTCTGAGCGAGTTTGAGATTGGCTTTCCGTAGATGAAGAATTTTTATTAGCATCATTACTGTTTATAAAATTGCAGCCTGATAATATAAATGCTAAAACAAGTAAGAAACTCATTTTTTTCATTTTATCCCTCCTACTTTATATAGATTTACAGTCATTTACAACATACTTGACTCCCATTTTTTAATTAAAAATGAACATTAAATTGAATAATTAATTATTTAGGACTCAATTATTTTATCACCCTATTTTAATATTATTGTACCTTATATCTCATTTTATATAAAATTATATCCTTTGAAGCATCTTGCTATTCTTACTATTTAAAAAAGAAGAGTATGAAGAATTAGTGATGTAGCTAATCGTAAGGATTCATCTTAATAACATTTATATTTAAAAAATAAAAGAGACTGGGATTTTTTTCCCAGTCTCTTTCATTTATTCAAATTTTCATTCTAGATTGTGCTTAAAAAAACAAACCTAACGTCCGCTTCACGAATAACACTCTACTATTGGTGACTATCTTACGTTTTTTTGGTGAAGTGTGATTTAAGTCTAAATACTTTATGTCTCACTCATTTTTTTCGTTTTATCTAATTAATTTGTCCACTTTTCATAGTCATCATTTTCCATCGATTCAACCATCCCTACTAAATAACCATTTCCTACTTGTGAAAAGAAATCGTGATTAGAAGTACCAGTAGAAATGCCATTCATGATTACTGGATCAACATCGTTAGCTGTATCGGGAAATAAAGGGTCAAAGCCTAAGTTTTGTAGAGCTTTATTAGCATTGTAGCGTAAAAATACTTTCACCCGTTCTGTCCATCCGATTTCATCATACAAATCCTCCGCATATTTCACTTCATTTTGGTACAATCGAAATAATAGTTCGTATGTCCAGTTTTTTAATTCTTCTTGTTCTTCACTACCTAATTGATTGTAGCCTATTTGGAACTTGTATCCAATATACGTGCCGTGAACAGACTCATCACGTAAGATTAATTTTATAATTTCCGCTACATTATGCAATTTGTTGTTGCCTAAATAATGCAGTGGTGCAAAAAAACCTGAGTAGAACAGAAATGATTCCAACATCACACTCGCCACTTTGCGTTGTAAAGCAGTTCCTTCTTTATAAATACCGTTTATAATTTCTGCTTTTTCTTGCAATAATTCATCGGTATTGATCCATTGGAACAGATTTTCAATCTCTGATTTAGAGTTTAGTGTACTAAAGATAGCACTGTAACTTTTAGCATGCATCGATTCCATGAATTGAATGTTATTATAAACAGCTTCTTCATGTTGAGTCCGAATAGAATCTTTTAATGATTCTACTCCATCTTGTGATTGCAACGTATCTAAAAGTGTCAAACCTCCAAGTACTTTAGCTAACATATCTTTTTCATTTTGTGGCAAACGTGCCCAATCACCCAAATCATTCGATAGTGGGATTCTTGTATCTGTCCAAAATTGTTCAACTAGTTTTTCCCATGTTAGTTTATCAATCATATCTTCAATATTGTTCCAGTTTATTGCATCGTATCTATTTATCATCGTTTTATTCACTCCTCTTAAATACTACAGTTTTCGCAGTCATTTGATCCTATCTCTTCTGAGTTCTCTGTAAAAGTACGTACGTAGTAAAGGGATTTAATCCCTTTGCGCCAAGCGTAGTGACGTAAAATATTTAAATCACGAGTTGTTTGCTTTGTCGTACGTCCCTCTTTCCATTCGTACAGACCTTCTGGAATATCCGAACGCATAAATAAAGTTAGGCTCATCCCTTGATCAATGTGTTTTTGAGCAGCTGCATATACATCGATAACACGGCGCATATCAATATCGTAAGCAGATTTATAATAAGGTAACGTCTCATTGGATAAGAATGGTGCAGGATAGTATGTTTTTCCTGTTTTCTTTTCTTCACGTTCTTCAATCAGACGAGTGATTGGGTGTAAACTTGCTGAGGTTTCATTCACATAACTAATTGATCCTGTTGGAGCCACAGCTAAACGATTTTGATGATACAAACCATCAGTCATGATAGTATTTTTAAGATTTAGCCAATCTTCTTTTGTCGGAATAGATAAGTTTTTAAATAAACTTTCAACTTTTTCACTATCAAATGTGTGATCATTTTTAATATATTTATCAAAATACTCCCCAGTTGCATAAGAGGACTTCTCAAAATTATGGAACGTTTTTTGACGTTCTCTTGCAATTCTATTACTAGATTGCAACGTATAATAGTTTAGCATCATAAAATAGACATCAGTAAATTCAACTGACTCAGGTGACCCATATTCTATTTGATTTAAAGCTAAGAACGTATGCAGCCCCATAGCACCAAGTCCGATAGTATGATACTTATCATTCCCATTTTTAACAGAAGGGACTGCAGCGATGCTAGATTGATCTGTTACCATCGTTAATGCACGAACCATCGCATCAACAGATTGACCAAAATTAGTCGTTTTCATTAAATTAACGATATTTGTAGAACCTAAATTACAACTAATGTCCGTTCCTAGTGTTTCATAAGTTTGATCATCATTAATTAGTGATGGTTCTTGAATCTGTAGGATTTCACTACATAAATTACTCATCGTAATGGTTCCATAAACTGGATTTTCTCGATTTGCTGTATCGATATTGACAATATAAGGATAGCCCGATTCTTGTTGTAACTTCGATATTTCATTTTCTAGTTCACGTGCACTAATTTTTGATTTACGTATTTCTTCGTTGTTCACCATATTTTCATACTCTTTTGTGATATCCACATAAGCAAATGGTCTGTTGTAAATACGCTCAACATCATATGGACTAAATAAGTACATTTGCTCATCATGAGCAGCTAGTTCGTAGAACTTATCCGGTACAACTAAGCCAAGTGATAATGTTTTAACTCGAATTTTTTCATCAGCATTTTCTTTTTTAGTCGATAAGAAAGAAACAATATCTGGATGAAACACATTTAAATATACTGCTCCAGCACCGTTACGTTGACCTAATTGGTTAGAATAACTAAAACTATCTTCTAATAACTTCATAACTGGTATAACACCACTTGAAGCATTTTCAATTTGTTTAATTGGATCTCCTGCAGCACGTAAGTTTGAAAGATTAACACCTACTCCTCCACCGATACGAGATAATTGCAATGCACTATTTATCACACGTCCGATGCTGTTCATATCATCTGTTGCTTGAACAAGGAAACAAGAAACTAATTCGCCACGTCTTTTACGCCCAGCATTTAAAAAAGTTGGTGTTGCTGGTTGATAACGTTGATTTATAATTTCGTCAGCAATTGTACGCGCAACTTCTTTATCTCCACCAGCTAGATATAAAGCATTGAAAACAATGCGATCTTCATAACGCTCTAAGAAGCGTTCTCCATCATTCGTTTTCAAAGCATATTGTGTATAAAATTTAAACGCAGACATAAATGAGCGGAAACGAAATTTACGACTATAAATATCTTCAAATAATTCTTTTACAAATGCACGCTCATATTGGTTTAAAAATTCTTCTTCAATATAATCTTCTTTTATCAAGTAATTTAATTTTTCATCTAATGTATAAAAGAAAACCGTATTAGGATTAACAAATTCCAAAAAGTAAGCTCGGACTGCTTCACGATCTTTATTTAATGGAATAGTTCCATTTACGGGGCGATTTAATTCATTGTTTAATTTAAAATACGTAACATCTTTTGGTTTGGTTGATAATACTGGTTTATCCAAGTTCTTTCACCGCTTTCTTTAATTTTCGAACATCTTCTTCATTTCCTTGAAACTCAAAAGCATGTAATAAAGGAACATCGTATTTTTTTGCTATATCTTTTGCTGTAAAAACAAATAATTTCCCGAAATTTAAATTTCCTCCACCAACTACACCTTTGAAATACGAAAGATTATCTCCTGTTTCAATAAAATCATTCATCATTTCAGTTGCTTCAATTTCATATGTCGGGACAACTACTATAAATGGCTCCTTAATAAAAATATAAGGATTCGTGGGAGTGATCTCCAACAAATCCATATCTAGCTTTTTAACAAACTTTCTAGTTTGTCCTGTTAAAGACATATAAACAATTTTCATACTAGTTGATCTAGAAGATCGGGACGAAAACCATTGAATGCTTCTTTACCTTCAACTGAGATAACTGGAACAGAAGTAAAGCCTAATTCTTTTACTTCTTCTAGTGCGACTTCCGATTCAAAAATATCTTTTATCGTGTAGTCCACACCTTTGTCATCTAAATATTTTTTAGTGAAGTTACACTGCATACAATTTGGTTTTGAATAAATGATTATTCTGTTATGAGCCATTATAATTACCCCTTTGAATTAAAATATTGGTATTGAAGTTACGCTTCTTGTAGCAGCTGTAACTCCTTTCTACTTCTAATATCTTACACAAAATTTAGTGGTTTTACAAACATAACATATACCATATATAGATAACACTTATATTCACAAGTTATTTTCACACTACATATAGTATTTCTTGTGAAATGGCAAGATACAATAAAACCAACTATCTACACTCTTTCGTCTCTAATTTTCTACCGAATTTCACAATAAGATAAAAAAGCATGCTTGTTTTATTTTTATATTTAATCGAGTAACACTTTTAAAATATGCTTTTTCACATGTTTCATAAATAACGAAAATAAAAATTTTTTATAGCTAAAAAATTACCATGTGAAAAAAATATATATGTATGCTATATATATGAAATAAAATAAAATAAAACAAATACAAAATAGTATTGACTTTTTATTCATTTTCCCATATAATAAATTCTGTTGTTAAGAAATGTCTCAGTAGCTCAGCTGGATAGAGCATTCGCCTTCTAAGCGAACGGTCGGGAGTTCGAACCTCTCCTGAGACGTAAATAGCATGAAAATTAAGTAACAAAAACATCAATGCAACAACATTTTTAGTATAAAATTAAATAATCAATTGCAAACTAGTTCGTAATTGATTTAGGTTAAAAAAAGCACTCACTTAATTGTGGGTGCTTTTTTTATAAAATCTTATATAGACTACTTATTACATATTTATGTATACTCAGATTATGTTTATACATAAATAATAGCCTACATAAAATCATGTAGGCTATCGTCAGACCATTAAATAAATTTATTACAGCATAAATCTATCTATTATTTAAAGTATATCGTAAATTTTGAGCAAATACACTGTATTTATACACCCTTAATATCTATTTATAGCCGTCTAGCCTCTTCTTAATGCTTCTACAGGATCTAATTTAGCTGCTTTATTTGCGGGCAGCAAACCTGCAAGAACACTAATAAGAACACTAACGAGAATTCCAGCTATTGCAAATGTAGGAGTCATATGAAGGACTGTTGTATCAAAGGTTCTTTCAATAAATACATTTCCAAAAAAAGAGAATCCTAAAGCAAATCCAACACCAAGTATTCCACTAAATAATCCAATTAAAAATGATTCAGAAACAAAAATTCTTCTGATATCTTTTTTACGACCACCAATAGCCTTGATAACACCAATTTCTTGAGTTCGTTCTACAACGCTGATATACAAAACAGTCAGTATCATGATTGCAGACACTAGTAAGGAAATTCCGGCTACCCCTGTCAGAATGTACGTAAAAATATCTAACATTTTGCTAAAGATATCGGTCAAGATATCTGCAGACGAACCTGCATAACCTAATTCTTTTACCTGATCCTTAATTTCTTTCGTAAATTCTTCAGACTCAGAAGTAAGATAAAGAACATTTGCATCTATCTCTTTATCTGCTTCTTTATTCAAATTTTTAAAGGTTTCCATAGTCATAAACACAGAATCAAAAATACCTGCCGGGCCTGCTGAATCTCCTGGATTAAAAATACCACTAATTGTATACGTACTTTCCAACGTATCCTCACCAGTATCAATCTTTACGTTAACTTCTTCCCCAATCATATCAGCTGCATTATCCTTTATACTTGTCGCAAGCCCTTCTGTAATTAACACTTCATTATTTTTAGGTAATTCTCCAAAAATAATATTAGAAGGCGTGATATCTGGCGATACTGTACCAAAATTCATATAAGTGTAACTTTCATTCTCGAACTCAATGGCATTTTTAGTAAAAGAGAATGAAGTGAATCCTTTTGTAACATTTTTTACATTGTCAATCTCTTGAAGTTCTTTAATATTTTCTTCTCCAAATGATACTTTACTTCCTGTACCTGGTGGGCCGGTGAATTCTACTTCTGTACTTTGGTTACCACCACTATTTTCTCCGGGTAAAGTAGGTACTTCTTCATTGGTTTTATTTTCTTTACCTTCTTTTTCTTCTCGTTCTTTTTTAGCCTCTTCAGACTCTGTTGCATCGGTCATCGAGGCTTCAATGACTAAAGGATTGACATTTTCATTCATCGTTTCTGTTAAGTAATCATTAACTCCTTTTCCTAAAGATAACATAAGGACGATACTCATAATTCCAATACTTCCGCCTAATGCAATTAAGACATTTCTCCCTAACTTTTCTTTCATATTTAAAAGGGCCATACGTATGGCTGAGAAAAGGGATAAGTTTTTATTTTTTTGTTTTTCATTAAGTGGACGTAAAGTAAAGGTATTTCCTACTTCCTTTAATGAACCTTTTTGTTTATCATCGATGATTTCACCGTCTGCAATAGTTACAACACGGCTAGACCTTTCTGCTACAAGTTCTGAGTGTGTCACAAGAATAACAAGCTTTCCACTTTCAGCGATTTGCTGGATAATATTAAGTACTTGTTCACTTGTTTCCGAGTCCAAAGCTCCTGTTGGTTCATCTGCAATAATAATGTCTGGATCATTTACTAGCGCTCTAGCTATCGCAACACGCTGTTTCTGACCTCCAGATAACTGATTTGGTTTCTTTTCATATTGATCATTTAATCCTAATTGATCCAAAATAGTTTTTGCTCTTTCAATACGAGTTTCTTTGTCCACGTTTGACAAAGTCATAGCCAATGTAACGTTATCTAAAATCGATAAATGAGATACGAGATTAAAGCTCTGAAAGACAAACCCTATTTTTTCTTTGTGGTACTGAACCATTTGATTTTCTGTATATTGTTTAATGTTTTCTCCATCTACTAGAATTTCTCCAGTAAATTTTGAGTCGAGTCCACCAAAAAGGTTCATCAACGTTGATTTCCCACTACCTGACTCTCCAATAATAGATACTAACTCACCTTTTTCAAATGATAAGTCGATATCCTTCAATGCATGGAATTGTTTATCATCTCCAATTGGATAGTGTTTATTCAGTTTTTTTACTTCTAGAAAAGCCATTACTATCTCACACCTTCCGCTCTGATTATAAGTGAGCAATCACTCACTTATATACTTTAATACTATAAATCTATTCACAATCAATGTCAAGTTGTTTCTTGGGCGATAGTCCTTTAATTAAAAAATTGACCATATTTTCCAATTCTTTTGTCTTTTCCTTCTCTGTAGAGGGGATTAATTCACTTGTTAAAACAAAAGTCATCAATGTACCTGCTATAAATCGAAACAATTCTTTATTCGGAATATCTATTACTTGTTTTTCTTTTTTATAATAGTTAAGCATATCATTAATTGCTTTTACATTCTCTTTCGGGATTAACGTTAAAAGGTTTTTCCGCATACTTTCTTGGTAAATTAATTCCATATATAGAATTTTGAAAACTTTAATATTATCCCCTGCATAGGTCACTTTATTGCCTACTATTTCTCTTAAAAAAATAGGGAAAGGATATTTTTTTATATTTTGATTGACTATTATTAACTGTTCTTTCCATTCTTGAGCTAAAGTATGTTTTAAAAGCGGTATTAACGTAGCATATAATAAATTCTCTTTAGATCCAAAATGTTTAAATATCGTTCCTTCTGCTACATTTGCTGCCGTTGCGATATCTTTTGTTGAGGTATTTGAATAGCCCTTCCCAGAGAATAATTCTAAACTTGCTTTAAGAATATCTCTCATTTTTGGAGTCAAGCTTTTATTATCTCGGATACGTTTTTCAAACAGCACGAGTATTGAATCCATTTTATTTTCCTCTTTTCCTAGAATTTATTTTAACTGGTTTGATACAAAAATAATACAAACAGACTCAATAGCTTTTTTAGATTTTTATGAAATTGAAAGCCAACATTCACTTTAAAAAGTTCGTACTTAATCTATTTAATAGCTCTACTACTTTTTCGCTTAATTAATAGTGCCGATCTGGATCAACAAAAGGTGTTTTATTATTAGGGTTAAAACCACTAATAGATAAAAATTCAGAATGAAGAATACGTCTGACATCATCATCAGTCAATGTAGCATCATTTTTTTCTTTTTTATTACTTTTGCGTGCTCCTGATTTCTTGAGCTCATAGATACGTTTAATACCAGCCATATTAATTCCTTCAGCTATATAGTCTTTTATCTCGAGAAGTGCATCAACATCGTTTAAAGAGAACATTCTACGGTTACCTTCGTTTCTTTCAGGTTGTATTAAGTTCTGTTCTTCATAATACCGTATTTGTCGTGCGGTTAAATCTGTTAATTTCATAACCGTACCTATTGTAAAGACGGCCATTGAACGCCTTAGCTCTTTTTCTTTCATTTTAATCCTCCTCTTATTACATTTTAAGAATAGCAATATTTTTTTCAGCTGTCAATCATTAATTAACCCTCATGTTACATGTTCTAACATTGATTTATTTTTATAACCTTTATTGTGTTAAAAATGTAAAAAAAGAACAACCATTTGGCTGTTCTTTTTTTAAAAAAATTTCATCTACTTAAGTTCTTACCAACATCAAATGTAATTTGTTTAATATAAAGTCATATATTTTTCTTGTTCCCATTCAGAAACTTGTTCACGATAAGCTGCCCATTCTACTTTCTTCGATGTAATAAAACTGTTATATATATGTGAACCAAGTGCATCTTTAACTATTTCATCTTGACTCAAATATTTTAAAGCGTTGTGCAGCGTTGTTGGTAAATCAATGATTCCTTTTTCATGACGCTCTTCAGAAGTCATACGATAAATATTGCGATCAATGGGTGCTGCAGGGACCATTTCATTTTTAATTCCATCTAATCCTGATTTTAATAGGACTGCCAATGCAAGATAAGGGTTAGCACTAGGGTCAACACTACGTAACTCAATTCGAGTAGACATACCACGAGAACTTGGTACACGAATCAGAGGTGAGCGATTACGTGCGCTCCAAGCTACATAAACTGGAGCTTCATAACCAGGAATCAACCTTTTATAAGAGTTGACCGTCGGATTACAAACTGCCGTATAAGCTAAAGCATGATGTATTGTTCCAGCTAAAAATTGGTAGGCAACTTTACTTAATCCTAAATCATCAGATTCGTCACAAAAGGCATTGCCGTTTTCGTTAAATAAAGACATATTAAAATGCATTCCTGAACCACTTACACCTTCTAAAGGCTTAGGCATAAAGGTTGCATGCAATCCATGTTCACGAGCAACCGTTTTGACAATTAATTTAAAAGTCTGAATATTATCACAGGCTTCCAGAGCATCAGCGTACTTCCAATCAATTTCGTGCTGTCCAGGAGCTGCTTCATGATGACTAGCTTCAATTTCAAAACCTAAGTCCTCAAGGTGCAATACTATTTCACGACGGCAATTTTCACCTAAATCAGTTGGAGCGAAATCAAAGTAACCAGCATTATCGTTTAATTCAAGTGTTGGTTTGCCATTTCCATCTAATTTAAACAAGAAAAATTCAGGTTCTGGTCCTAAATTAAACTCAGTAAAGCCCATTTCTTCCATTTCCTTTAAAGCATGTTTTAAATTTGTACGTGGATCACCAGCAAAGGGCGTATCATCTGCATTATAAATATCACAAATTAAACGAGCAACCTTCCCATTTTCACTTCCTATTTCCCATGGGAAAATCAACCAAGTACCTAAATCTGGATATAATAACATATCACTTTCTTCAATTCGGACAAAACCATCAATAGAAGAACCGTCAAACATCATTTCATTATTTAATGCTTTATTTAATTGACTGATAGGTACTTCAACATTTTTAACAGTTCCATCTATATCAGTAAACATCAAGCGTAAAAAACGAACATTATTTTCTTTTGCGTTGCTGACTATTTCTTCTTTAGTAAAATTTTTCATAATTATAAAATTCTCCCTTTCATAGTGGAGCTTTTTTTATTTTCTTCGTTTATTACTTTACCAAGGCTTAATGTGATTGTCAAAATTTTTATAACATGTACATGTTAGTTTTTAAGCTATGGTTAAATGAGTAAACCAAAAAAAAGTAATGCTAACTATCACAACAAAAACTATGATAGTTAGCATTACTTTTTTGATAGCATGTTTTATACTATCTTTTTAAAATAATTTTAAAAAAATAATTCTGAAACTGCTGAACTAACTGCTAATTTAATATGCTCATAAGTCAGACCACCTTGAACATAAAGAGTATATGGTGGACGAATTGGACCATCGGCCGTTAATTCAATACTAGATCCCTGTATAAACGTTCCAGCAGCCATGATTACATCATCTTCATAACCAGGCATATAAGAACCAACTGGCGTTACATGAGCATTAATTGGAGAATATTTTTGAATGGTCTGCGCAAATTGAATCATCTGCTCTTTATCATTTAATGAAATCATTTGTATGAGATCTGTTCTTTCATCATTCCACTTGGGAGAACTCTCTATACCGCATGATTCTAAGAGAGCAGCGGTATAGACTGCCCCTTTTAAAGCTTCCCCAACTACATGAGGAGCCATAAAAAAGCCTTGATACATTTCTTGTAGACTATATAAAGAAGCTCCAGCTTCTCGGCCAATTCCAGGGGACGTTAATCGGTAGGCACAAGCTTCGATTAAATCTAACTTACCAACAATGTATCCACCCGTTTTTGCTAAACCTCCACCAGGATTCTTAATCAAAGAACCTGCTATTAAATCAGCTCCAACTTCTATTGGTTCTTTTTGCTCAACAAATTCGCCATAGCAATTATCAACAAAAACAATCACTGATGGATCAACAGATTTGACGAATTGAATCATTTCTTCAATCTTTTCAATTGTAAAAGAGGGACGATCAGCATATCCGCGCGAACGCTGAATGGCTACTACCTTTGTTTTCACTGTCATTTTGTCTCTTACTTGTTCTAAATCAACACTACCATCTTTTAAGAGCTCAACGTAATCATAGCCCATCTGGTATTCTTTAAACGAACCAATGCCTTTTCCAGTCACACCAACAATTTCTAATAAGGTGTCATAAGGAGTTCCAGTAATATATAATAAATCATCACCAGGTCGCATAATACCGAATAAAGCCGTTGCTATTGCATGAGTTCCAGAAATAATTTGTGGTCGAACAAGTCCTGCTTCTGCTTTAAATACATCAGCATAAATTTCTTCTAGAATATCTCGACCATAATCATCGTAGCCATAGCCCGTTGAAGGATTAAAATTTTGTTCAGTTACCTTTTTATACCTAAAACTTGATAACACCTTAAATTGATTTGACAAAGCATTTTCATGTATTTGTTCATGAACAGGTTTGATTTTTTCTTCAACATTTTTTATTCTTTTATTTAACGTTGTATCATATTGGCTATTCCAACTCATTTTAATTGATTCTCTCCATTCCACTTTGACTCTTTTTTGATAAATCCCTTAACGAGATAATTATTTGCTTCTTCTACATATTCCTCTGATGTTAACAGCGTTTCTTGTTTCAGACGGACCAATTTATGCCCCTCGGATACGTTAATCCTAATTTGATAAGGAATCATAATACTTTTCATTCGATTTATAATCTCCTCTAGCAAGATTACTACATCGGATGAATCTCTTGCTGATATGAAAACATTAGGAAACAATCCAGGTGAAAATAACTGATCTGCTAAATCTTTTTTATTATAAACGGTTAAAAGCGGAATATGATCCATACCCAAATCTTTTAATAATTTTATTACCGTTCTCTCATGCCCTGCCATATTTTCAGCAGAAGAATCAACCACATGCAATAATAAATCAACATTGCGTGTTTCTTCTAAGGTTGATTGAAAGGCTTCAATCAGCTCAGTTGGTAAATCTTGAATAAATCCAACTGTGTCAGTCAATGTTACCATTGTCCCTGTCGGCAATACCAGTTTTCTTGTTAAAGGATCCAAGGTAGCAAATAACTGATCTTCTTCATGCGTATCTGCTTGAGTAAGAGCATTTAATAATGTCGATTTCCCAGCGTTCGTATAACCAATCAAACCAACTTGAAATATCCCACTTTCTTTACGCTGTATCCGACTTCGACTACGATGTTTTTCGGTTTCTTTTAATGTTTTTTTAATATCGTTAACCTGGTCACGAATATGACGACGGTCTGTTTCTAATTTCGTTTCACCGGGACCTCTTGTTCCAATACCACCACCTAAACGAGATAAACCGATTCCTTGTCCAGCTAAACGAGGCAACATATATTGTAGCTGGGCTAACTCAACTTGTAATTTACCTTCCTTACTTTTAGCACGCATGGCAAAAATATCTAATATTAGTTGAATTCGATCAATAATTTTTATATCAATCACTTCTTGAATATTTCTAGTCTGTCCAGGAGTCAATGCTTGATTAAAAATCACCACGTCCGCTTCCGTTTCTTCAACTAGCTGAGCTAACTCTTCTAATTTGCCTTTTCCTAAAAAGGTACGAGAGTCGACACGCTCTCTTTTTTGCGTCAACTCTCCAACAACTCTTCCTAATGCTGTTTCTGTCAATTGAGCTAATTCTTTTAAAGAATAGGTGAAATCAGAATTTGTTTCTCTTGTTTGAACTCCAACTAACACAACTTTTTCTTGTTCTTTTTTTGTTTCCATCTCTATGACCTGCCTTTCTTTTTATAGCTACACAGTCAAAAAATAGTTAATTTCTTCTTTTAATTTTATTTCAGTTTCTGGTTCTTTTACTAAATCCCACCAACTAACATTTTTAGTTCGATTTCTAAACCACGTTAACTGTCTTTTAGCGTATCTTCTTGAATTTTTTTGAATTTCAGTAACCACATTTTCAATAGATTCCTCTTTATTAAAATACGGAATCCACTCCTTATAACCAATCCCTTTTAAAGCTTGAGCATTCTGGAGATTCTGGTCAAATAACCATCGGGCTTCTAACTCGAGGCCTTCATCAATCATTTTGTACACACGTTCGTTAATACGATTGTATAAAATAGAACGATCCGTAGTTAAGCCTATTATTTTTTCATCAAATAACGGTTCTTTGTCTTCATGTTCTTCTTGGTATTTAGAAAAAGGAATACCAGTCGTATGGTGAACTTCTAATGCACGAATAACACGTCTTACATTATTAGCATGGATTGTTTTCGCTGCTACTGGGTCCAGTTTCTCAAGTTCATTCCATAAGTGCGTTACACCAAAAAGCTCAGCTTCTGATTCTTTTTGTACACGAAAAGCTAAATCACTTTTTCCAGCGCCTCCCAAACTAATATCATGTAATAGGGATTCAATATATAGGCCCGTCCCACCGACAATAATCGGAATTTTACCTCTAGCTGTAATGTCTTGAATCAATCGTCTTCCTTTTTTTTGGAAATCAGATACCGTATAACTTTGACTAACAGTTACTTCATCAATTAGATGATGAGGTATTCCCGCTTGTTCTGCTATGGATACTTTTGCTGTACCTATATTTAACTGCTTGTAAATTTGCATTGAATCCCCGCTGATGATTTCACCATCGTATTCTTTTGCCAATGCAATACTTAAACTGGTTTTCCCGACTGCAGTAGGACCGACAATCACAATAACTTTAGATCTAGCCACTTTTTTTCTCCTTTAACATACAAATTATTTCTCATTTCGAATAGCAATAGCCTTTTTTGGAAAATCTGTAAAAATACCGGTTACTTTTTTATTGAAACAATAAATTAAGTCTTCTTCACTATTAATCGTCCAAAGTCGGACTGGAACTTTTGAAGTTTGATCTAAATCAACACTTTTAAACCATTCCAAACTAGGATGCCACATTTCGACAAGAATACGCTGATTTAATAGGGTTCTATTTTCTCCATAATCTTCGAACAATAAAGCAATCTCAGCTTTTTCATCTATCTTTTTAAGTCGAATAAGACTCTGATAATTGAAACTTGAAAAAACAACTGAGAATGCATTTGATTGCTTACGAAGTATGTCTAAAACTTTTTTTTCAATACCTTTATAAGCATACTTATTTGTTTTAAGTTCAATATTCAATAGACCTTTAAATTGAGTCTGGTTTAATAAATCTACCACCTCTTGTAAACTAGGTATGGAACACATTTTATAGTTTGAGTTGAACCAACTACCCATATCCAACATTTTTAATTCTTCTAAAGAAAAATTTCGAACTAAACCTTCTCCGTTACTCGTTCTATTTACCGTTTCATCATGGATAACAACCACATTTCCATCGCTGGTTAAATGAACATCTAATTCAATCCCGTCACTTCCTACTCGAATAGCTTCTTCAAAGGCAATTAGCGTATTTTCTGGATGAGTCCCTTTACTTCCACGATGAGCGATAATCTCAGTTTTTTTCATAATTTTACGCTGCCAAAAATCTTGAAATAAGACATTCCATTAGGCAACTCAACCTCTCCTTTCTACAGACAACTATTCACCTTGTCGCCATCTTATAAAAGTCGATTACTTGATTAGTTAATTTTAAAAACACTATTAGAATAGTGTTTATTATTAAATAAAACAACTAATAATGTCTATAAATAATTGTGTTTTTTTTAGGTACTTCTAGTTTTATTTGTTTGAAATCTAAGAAAATAATGATTCCATTAGAACTGAATAAAATAAAAGATAACATCTTTATTGTAACACAATAGCTGAAAAAATCGGTATACTATCGGTATACTTAAGTACAGATAGTAAAGTCATTACTCGTTTTTCTGTTTGATTTGGCGTAAAATAGAGTTAACCAAAATGAATGGAGGGTTGTCAAATGTATCTAACACTTGAAGAAACCGCAGAGTATTTGGATATTGAAATTTCGGAAGTTTATCGTCTTGTTCGTGAAAAACAAATTCGTACTGTATCAGATGGGGAAGATTTTTTGGTCAATAAGCAACAATTCAACCTATATTTAAAATCATTAGAAACATACAAGGCAGAAATACAAGATTATTTGAACGAATTGCCTCCAGAAGATATTGATATCAAAGACGAGGATTAACATTAATCAAATAGATAAAAAAATCGCCTCTTTAAAAGAGACGATTTTTAATCTATTTGTGTTTTTTAATTTTACCCGTCCAATCACGGTAACCGCCCTTCAAGCGGTACAATTCTGTGTAACCAGCCTTATGCAACCTAACAGCTGCTCTGCTACTTAATGTTTTATTGTAATCATAAAGATAAACAGGTTGATCTTTTCTAATTTCAACCATTCTTGTTTTAAATAAAGAATAAGGTATGTTTCTAGCTCCAAGAATATGTCCAGCATCAAAATCATTTTTTTCACGAACATCTATCAATTGAACCCTACGCATTTCTTTTTTAAATTCTGCAGCAGTCAATTCGACTGATGCACGTTTACGGTTAAAATATTGAAAAAGTTCATAACCGCCCCATACAATAATAATAATCAATAAAACAATGTTCAATATTACATTAGCGTTCAATTCAAAATACCCCTCTCATCTCATACTCACATCAATAATTGTACACAAGAGAAAGGCGTTTTACTAGTTTTTTTTACAAATAAGCTTAAGTTTGTCGATTTAATAAGAAAAATTACTCAGACTGAATTAATGGATATAACTTTTGTTTCTCTAAGTCAATCATATATTCATAACGCCAGCCATAAAGACTGTAATTTCCATCCTTTGAGATACTAATTGGCGCATTATCGGGCAAGTCAATAATTGGCTCAATTTTTTGCGTGTCAAAATTTAGCTTACTAAACTGAAAATCTCCAGACTTTATTTCTAACTGTGTTGAATTCTTGGCAAATATCCCATAAATGGCTTGCTCTCTACTTGATTGAGTTAAATAAGGAAAAACTAAGCGATCATTCATTGAGACTTTTGGAATGGTTATGAAACCATTATCTACCATAAATGGATATTGTCGATTTAATAATAATTCATCTTTACTAAAGTCAGATGGAGAAAACGTAATAAAAGTATCGTTGTTTAAATAAAAATCTGCTACTTGACTGCGGATTTGAGTAACTTTTTTTGTACGGATATCTCCCATATACAAATTACCTGTTTGCAAGGAAAAGTCATTTAGGTTGTCTACATACAGATAAAGATTTGCTGAATACCAAATGGGCGTTAATGAACTAGATTTGACATCCGTTATTTGATTGGTTTTGATATCCCATTTCTGAACAATCATTTCTTCTTCGTGCTTATAATAAGAAATAAACAAATTATTCTGATCAACAGGATTCCAATTTATATTTAAATAACCATTCGTTTGAATAGTCGTTTTTTGTTCGATTGTTCCGGAAAGGTTGATTATTTTTAATTCCCGATTATCCTCACCAACAGTTTGAATAAATATTTTTTGTTTGTCTTCTGAGATAACTGCCGTTAATATAATAGCATCAGCCTCATACACTGTAGTCAATTTTCCATTAAATAGGTTAAAGAGATACAACATATCTCTTTTTTCTTTCACTGCATGAACAAGAACTTCTTCATCAGATACCCAACCAATAATTTTTCTAAAGTTCTCATATTCAAGAGGAAGTTCATGGAGAACTTTTTCTTTTTCCTTTTTTTCAGGAATGGTTGATGCTTTGCTGCAACTTATTAAAAAGAATACGCAAAAAAGCAACATTAACATTAACGTTAACTTCATCATAGTAGCTATAGCTGTTTTCATGTTATCACCTTTTGTTTCTGGTTATTATTAAGCTGGATGCTACCTACCTCTTTCTTTATTCAATTGCGATAACTAATTATAGCATAGCCTTTTTTCTTTAGCTTGTTTTAACTATTGGTGTACTTCAAAAAAAAAAGAGCAGTTCAATTAACTGCTCTACCAATAATTTATTTTAATGAGAACCTTTTTGAAAATCATCTTTTTTAGACATGAGTTCTTTTATTAAAGAACTTGCACCGATAACACCAGCATCATTTCCCAATTGCGCTAAACGAATTTTACAGCTATTTTGAACTGCTGGAAAAGTAAAGGTATTAAAATAATCTTGAATTTTATCAAGTAAAAATTCGCCAGCATTTGAGACGCCACCACCAATTACAATCGTGGAAGGGTTTAAAATGTTGGCTATATTTCCACAGGCCAAGCCTAAATAAAAAGCTACTTTATCTATTACTTTTACTGCTAAGTCATCATTTTGTTTAGCATAATCAAATACATCTTTAGCTGTTACAAGCTGACCATCATCGATGGCTATTTTCAATTTTGATTCTCCAGCATATTTATCTGCATAATCACGTGCTAAACGCACCACTCCAGTTGCACTTGCAACGGTTTCAAGACACCCTTTTTTCCCACAAGTGCATTGATAGCCCTCTGGTTCAACCGTAATATGGCCTACTTCACCGGCAGCACCTACCGTTCCGTGCAATAAATTTCCTTCTGCCACGATTCCACCTCCAACTCCGGTGCCTAAAGTTAGAAATACCATATTGTCACCATTTTCTCCCGCACCTTTCCAACGCTCACCAAGCGCAGCTACGTTGGCATCATTATCAATCGCAAAAGGAATACCTGTTCCAGACTCTATTATAGTTTTCACTGGCTGCAATGATTTCCAATTAAGATTATAAGCACCCGCTACCGTACCATTTACTCGATTTACTGTCCCTGGAGAACCCATGCCAATTCCAATAAAATCATCTTTTGACATGTTATAGCGTTCAATGTGTTCATTAATAGAATTTACAATAGATGGAATTATTTTAGATCCTTCATCAGATATATCAGTTAAAACACTCCATTTTTTCTGAATTTCTCCCGTTTCAGTCAATATTGCTAATTTAACTGTTGTTCCACCCAAATCAATTCCAATTAATTTTTTTGACATAACTTTTTCCTCCAGTATTTTTCATTTTTCTTTTTCTTTTTCTATACTGTGCTCTTTTTTTAGAATTAGAAGCGCTTTAAAATATTCAGTGTCTTCGATTAAACCTTGATTGTGTATTTTTTTCAACTCAATCATCATTAGTTCAATGTCCCACATTCTCTTACCAACATATATAAAAATACCGTACCTCTTTAAAATCTGTTGAACATCATAAAGTGTTTTCAAAAAAATCACCGTCTCTTATCCTAATAGTAATTGGATTCTCCAATAACCTAAAGCAATCAAAAAAATTGATAACATAATAAAAATCCCCGCATACAAAAGACGTTTCTTTAGTGAATTTGACGATGAATCTTTGACGCTAATTGCCGTTGAAAGGAGATAACCTCCAGCAAGTCCACCGATATGCCCTGATAAATCAATAGTTGAGTCGAAAACACCAAAAACTAAATTAATAACGACTAAAAGCAAAAAATTTCGCGCCATCTGTTGAATGGCAGGATTATATGGATAAATTTTCCCTAGTACCAAAGAGGCTCCAAACAGCCCGAAAATTGCCGTACTCGCTCCAGCTGAAATAGAATTATTAAACGCAAAGCTAGCTATGTTCCCTGCAAAACCACTTAATAAATATATTAATCCGAAGCGCCAATGACCAAAATAATTTTCTAATTGAATGCCCAAAAAATATAAAATAACGGAATTAATGAGCAAATGCATCCAGCCTATATGTAAAAACACCGGTGTAATCAAACGCCACCACTGTCCTAAAACAATAAAAGGATTAAACTTTGCCCCATATTCAATTAAAGTATTTGTATTTGTGCTTCCCCCATTAAAAGTCATTAAGATAAATAAAATAATTTGAATACTTAAAAATAAATAGGTTAGTAAGGGCTGTCTGAAAAAACGCTTTACTTTCATTTGTGTTTGATAATCCAATAGCTTCACTCCAATCTTTAGCCTATTTAAACAACAGTATATACAAATACAATGCATTTTTAAAATAGAAACTATCGTCTAATTATAACATATAAATAAACCGTTCACGCCAACAAAATTTAGACAGTTCATTTTATTTTTTAAGTATTTATATGTACTGCAAAAAAATTGTATTTATAGCTATTATTTTTTTATAAAAAAACCCCAGTATAGACAATATTCTGTCCAGTCGCGGGGTGAATTCTAATAAAAGTTGATTTTATTCCATGTTTTTGATGTTTTCACTTAAACTCTTAACAGCTTCTAGATTATGGCTTTCTTTTTTTTTGTTTTCTGATTCTTTCCAAACATTCCTGTTATTTTCTGCCATTTCAGAAAAAGACGTCCTTACCGAAACAATCTGCAAGGGATTCACGTAGATAGATTCACCTTCTATAGTTTCTAATAATATTAATCTATTATCCAATAAACCATCTTCCGTACTCATCACTTCGATAAAAGCACTTTGAGATAAGTCAACATTTAGTGAATAGCCATTACTAAAAAAAACTTCACATGTTTCCATTCCTAAACCACCCTTTCATTAGCTAATAAAAGTATACCAAATGAAATAGTAGACAACAAATAGAAGAAACCGTATTTTTCATTTCTTTGTGTTAATTATCTTTTCAGTTGTAATCAAAAAATCAATTTGGATATCAAATGAGTCGACTTTAAATGAATTTATTTTTTGTTCATTTAAAACTAAAGAGATTGTTTTTCCTTTATAATCTGCTAAGAACCGATCATAATATCCGCCACCAAATCCTATTCTAAAACCAGATTCACAATAAGCTAGTCCGGGAACCACAATTAACTCAATCTCAGACTTTGAGATTGCTAACAAATCAGGGATTGGTTCTCTAAGCCCAAAAGATGAGATTTCTATTGGCGTGTCTTTAGTATAAACAACAAAATCCATCTTTCTATCTTTTTTAGCACGAGGAATAACAACTACTTTATTCTCAGACCAAGCTTTTTCAATTATAACTTGGGTGTCTAATTCTAAATCCTGAGACATCGTTACCGCGATAGTCTTTGCGTTACTCCATTCAGAAGTTTGAAATAAAGTTTTAATTATGACTTCTGCTTGTTTTTCTTTTTGTTCAACGTCCAATTCGTTAAGTTGTTTAATCACTTTTTTTCGAATGTTCTTTTTTTCCATATTAAACTGCCTCCAAAAAAAAACGCTAAGAATATAATATCCTCGCGTTTTTGCTATTTATACATAAAAAGGTTTGTTGTGAAACAAAAAAAACAACAGAAATTCTGTTGTTATTTTGTTTCACGATGTAAAGTAACAACACGTTCGCGAGGGCAATATTTCTTAAATTCTACACGATCCGGATTATTACGTTTGTTTTTCTTTGAGATGTAATTACGTTCTTTACATTCAGTACATTCCAATGTGATATTTACACGCATGATTTTCCCTCCAAGCAATAAACAATATTTGAAGTTACATTTCGTAAACTTCTGACTTAAATATCATATCATTTTTTTTTGAAACATGCTAGTATTTTTTTTAAACATGTAAAGTTTTTTTACTTTACGTCACTTACCATTTATTAATTAAATTAAGTTTATTTTACAAACTACTTTTATAAAGTGAAATATGTTAAAATCATTTTGAAGTTTAAATAAAAGAGGTGAAAATAGTGGACTTATGGATAATAGTTATTATCTTGTTAGTTGTTGCCATTGCTTTAATTGGATGGTCTTTTTATAAAAAAGATAATGGTGAAGCAATTAAGGAAGAATTTGAAGAACTTTCTCTACAATTATTACAAGATATCTACGGATTAAAAAAACGTATTTCTGTTTTAGAAGAAGAATTAAACATTCATACAGAAGAAAAAGCTGTATCAGCAAAAATTCATGATGTATTGAAAAAGCACGTCATTACCCTTTATACTCAAGGCGTTTCTTCTGAAGATATAGCAAACCAAACAAGATTATCACAAGCAACCATCAAAGTTGTGATAGATGAATACATTGACAAAAAATAAAATTAGAACAAAGGAGTTTTTAAATGAGCAAACCTGCATTACGTTTTTTAGCACTTGGTTTCTTAATCTCTGCCATTGTTCTTGCCGGGCATCGTTTCTTTCTATACGAACCTCAATTAAATGCTGAAAATCCGGTTACTGTCGAGACCAAAAAACCAAGTAAAGAAGAATTGTCATATAAAGAGAAATATGAAGAGTTATTAGCTGAAACAGAAGTAGCTGAATTAACTAAAGAGAACTCAACGAGTTCTGATAGTTCAACTAACCTTGAATCTGATGAAAAAGCAGATGCATCAAAAAAAAATACTGCAACTAAAGCAACAATCATTGTAAATAATGGTGATCCAAGTAGCGTCGCAGTGCAACAAATAAAAAATCAAGGCATTATTGAGGATTCTGCTGAATTCGAAAAATTTCTTGATCAAAATAATTATATCTCATTAATTAGACCAGGTACTTACGAAGTTTCTAGCGAAATGGACTTCCAACAGATTGCAGATATTTTAATGGATCGTTAAAACAAAAAAATATAAACCTGTTAGCTTTATGACAAGCTAACAGGTTTATATTTTTTTATTGTTTATTCAGTTTCATTTTTCTTTGTATCTGCATCTAGATTTTTATATTCTCCTACGCGGAAGTAAGCATCCAAAACTTGACGACCAATTTTTGTATTTTCACCATTCGTATTGCTTAAAGGTAAATATGGAACGACGACTGTTACAGTTATTTCTGGATTATCAAACGGTGCATATCCAATAAAAGTACGGTTAATAACCGCTGATCCGATTGCACTTTCTACTGGCCCATAATAGCTAGCTTCAGCTGTTCCAGTTTTTCCGGCAGCTTCATATTCAGCTCCAATAAAAGCTCCTCTTGCAGAACCGTTTGCTCCATTTACTACTTGATACATTCCTTGTTGCACACGAGAAAATTCAGTCTTACCTACATTTACTGTATTTAAAATTTCTGGTTCTATCTGTGTTTCAATATTCCCCAAATTCCCATTCTCATCTGTGTTTCTAATTTCATCCACGATTCTAGGTGCGATTCTTTTCCCACCATTAGCAAGCGTGTTAACATATTGACTCATTTGAATTGGCGTATAAGTATCATATTGACCAAATGAGAAAAACAACGGTTCAATTCCATCAGTTCCGGGGCCAACAAATCCTGAACCTTCGTTTGGCAAATCAATCCCAGTTTTCAATCCTAAACCAAATTGTGCATAATAATTCCTTAATTTAGATACAATTTTTCCTCCATCAATATTTAATGTACCACCCGGTGTATAAGTGTATTGGCCACCCATGCGCATAGCAACTTTTGACATGTAAACGTTCGATGAACGTTCGAGAGCTGAAATATCATTGAGTTCCACACTTCCACTTCTATTAAATACTGAACTAATGGTTTCACTACCTGGGAACTTCAACGGCTCATCAACAAGCGTGTTGTCATCAAGCGTTAAAACACCATCCATGTATCCAGCTAAAACGGTAGCCGGCTTAACAGATGACCCCACTGAAAAGGCTCCGTTAATAGCACCTAAAGCATGATCTTCAATTTCGCCTGTTTCCGAATTTATTTTTTGACCGGTCATCGCCATTATTTCACCTGTATTTGGATCAGATGCAATAACATATACTCTATCATTTAAACCTTGTCGATTTTGTTTTAATGAATTACGAGCGATATCTTCAACAATTTTTTGGAAATTCATATCGATTGTTAAGACGAGATTATCCCCTTTTTTTCCAACGTAACTTTGAACCGTATTAACAATATCTCCATTTTGATTGGTTTCTGTAGCAGATTTTGATTTTGATCCACTAAGTACTTGTTCATACTGTAACTCTAAGTCGCTGCTACCTACACGGTCATTTCTAGCATATCCTTTTGCGAGATAGGTTGCTGCTTTATTGTCTGGTAACCCTTTTGATTCAGTTGTGACTTTCCCTAAAATACTTCCTAACATATTACCTCGTGGGTAGGTTCTAACCCAATCTGTTCCTGTATCTATTCCTGGTAAAGTTAATAAGTTTTCACTTACTTTAGCTACTTCTTCATCTGTTACATTTTCACTTTTAATATTAATAGTTGACAGTGCATAGGCCCCGTTCATTCTTTTAAAAATAGCAGCTGCTTTTTGTTCCTCAGTTGAAAGCTGGATATCTTCATCCGTTATATAACTGATTTGTGCTTGGTAAAATTCAGTTCCTGTTAATGCCAACTCTTTTTTTGATAATCGTTTATTTAGATTTTCTTCATTTATTGCTATCCAAAAATCTTGTAAATCTCTTTTTGATAACTCAAATTTTTTATCTATTTCTAATTGCGTCGTATGTGGTATATCTATAAACTTAGCTAATTTTGAAGCTAGAGTTGCCATATCTTTTGCGGATACTCCCTTGCCTCTTGTATAAGTTATAGCTTGTAGTGGATTATTTCCTACTAATTTTCGATATTGACTGTCATAAATTTCTCCCCGAGGAACAGTTCCTGTTGCTAACGTAGTTTCTGTACGTTGAACTTGTGTTTCGAATTCTTCTCCTTGTACTATTTGCAAATAACCTAACCGTAAAATAAGGGCTGCAAACAACAAAAAAACGGTGAAAAACAAAAGATTTAAACGAAAAGGAATATGCGACTTTTTTTTATTGCTTTTCTTTTTATTCGATTTCAATATAGCACCTTCCTATTCAACTTAACTTTGTCTATTGTAACAAATTGTACCAAAATTAACCATTGAATGACTGAAATTTTAATTATTCCTTATTAATTTATGCTATTCTAGAGATTGAATAACTATATATAGTTTAATGACTTATTCTATTGGAGTGATTATATTGCAATTTTCTATTAAATCTCTTTTTAACAATCAGTGGCCTTTATTATTAGCATTTTTTATTCCAGGTTTTATTCTAGCTGGAATTTATATTGTACAAGGTGTTTATCCTTTTGGGAACAGTTCTCTACTGACCGTAGATTTAGGACAACAATATGTTGATTTTTTTTCTTATTATCGACAAACTTTTTATGAAGATCCCAGCAGTTTTTTTTATTCTTTTTCAAAAGCAATAGGTGGGGATATGGTAGGACTCTGGGCATATTATTTAACCAGTCCATTTAATCTTATCTTTTTGATTTTTCCACAAAGTCAAATTTCTTTAGCTATTACTTGCTTAACCCTATTAAAAATTAGTCTAGCTGGTTTAAGTTTTGGATGGTTATTAAAAAAATCTTTTAATGGTCATGGGTTTATTTTAGCAGCTTTCTCTGTTAGTTATGCCTTGATGGGCTATACCATTGTAAATCAATTGAATGTCATGTGGCTTGATGGACTTATTTTTTTACCATTAATTGCAATGGGCATTGAAATCCTGCTCTTTGAAAGAAAAGGATTAACTTATTCTCTCTTTTTGGCATTAGCTTTATTTTCCAACTATTATATAGCGTATATGATTTGTCTTTTTTTAGTAGGTTATTTTGTATTTCGTTTGGTTGGTATGTCCTATTTACCTAAATTAACATTTAAACAAAAAATCAAAGCAAATCTATCCTCTATTTTATTATTTGGATGGCATTCTTTACTTGGAGCAGGATTGAGCGCATTTTTACTTTTGCCTACTTTTTATTCTCTTTTAAAGAGTAAAGCTAGTTATACTAAATTAATTTTTGATTGGGATTTTTCTTTTCCATTTCACGAAATGTTATCTAAGTTAATGATTGGTGCCTTCAATTTTGATCAGATGCCTTCAGGATATCCAAATATTTTTATTGGTAGTCTAGCTCTTATTTCTTTTGGTTTTTATTTTTCTAACCGATCTTTTCCTCTACGCGAGCGAATAACTGGATTGTTACTGATTGTTTTTTTTGTTGTATCGATGAATTTAAAAGCATTTAATATGGTATGGCATGCTTTACAATACCCTATTTGGTACCCCTATCGATTTTCTTTTGTCGTTTGCTTTTTTATGATTTTAAATGGTTATAGAAGTTTTATGAAGATGCACGGTTTAAGACCACTTGAAACATTTTTTAGTGTTATTTTAATAACTATAATAGGAATAAGCGTATATGAAAATGAGTATGATTTTATTCAACCAAGTCAAATTGTCTTAACTATCGTATTTAGCTTGCTAATTATCTTTATGCTCATAATCAAACCACAACGTTACTATTGGCTTCCTTTTATATTTTTTCTAGTAACCCTCATTGAAATGGGAGCAAATGCACAGATTGATTTATCTCGTTTGAGTTATGTTAAACAAGATTCTTTTTCAACCTACCAGCATTTGTTAAATTCCGACATTTCAACTATTAAAAATAAAGATTCTGACTTTTATAGGATTGAGAAAACTTTTTCTAGATCTAAAAATGATAGTTTTCAAGCTAACTTTCCTAGTGTTTCCCATTTCAGTTCTACTTTCGAAAGAGAAATACCGAATTTTTTCGGTCACCTTGGATTACCAGTTGGTGATGGTTTTGTTTCTTATTCCAATGGAACGTTGCTTACTGATTCAATACTAGGAATTAAATATTATATCAGTGAGCAAAACGAACTTTATCGAGGACCTCAAGGGAAAACAGGCTTGCTAAAAAAAACTTCATTGTTGGAAAAAATAGAAAATAACCAAACAGCTAATTCTATTAATACAAGCTTTCAACTTTCTTTAATTCAAACTAAGCCTGATTTGCGTGCCTACCAGCCCTTTCATGAATCTGATAAAACAGTTTTATACGAAAATCCTTACGCACTCCCAATTTTATTCGGTAGCAACAAAGAGATTTTAAATATTAAACCAATCAGCAATCAGCCTATTCAGTTTCAAGAAGATATATTACGTTCTTTAGCGGGATTATCCAATAAAACTGAACTATTCATTCCGACTGTCTTTGACACGACTGTTTATCAAAATGTTTCTGTAAGCCATTCCTCTCAAAATCAGTCTTACGTAAAACAAATTTTTAATGAAGATGCGTCTGTCACTTTTCAGTTTAAACCAGAAACAAATGATTCGTATTATCTGACATTAGACCCCAATGTCAAAGAAGAAGATGTCACTTTTTATTTGAATGGTATCCCATTTACTCAATACTCCACTTATCGTGATTTATTGGTTTTAAATCTAGCTCATTTAAATAAAGATGATACGATTACTTTTAAAGTAGCACTTAAAAAATCTAGTCTATCACTAAAAGATTTTGAATTGTATCGGCTAGATCAAAAGTTGTTCTCTTCGGCGATTAAAAAATTACAACAAAATAATCTAACTATAGAAAATCAAAGCAATACCTTGATTCAAGGAAACCTAACCATTCAACCTGATCAACAACTCCTTTTTACTTCTATTCCTTATAGTCAAGGTTGGTCAGCTTTAGTTGATGGTGTACCAGTGGAAACTAAAAAGGCTTTAAATAGTTTGTTGGTTATACCAATTAAGTCTGGAAAACACTCAATAACATTGAAATACCAGACTCCTTGGTTAAAAGAAGGCATTATTTTAACCATTATTGTAGTAGGCGTTTTACTACTTACACATCTAATTGAAAAAAAGGTTGCGTATTGCAACATATATGAACGAGGCTATTCTGAGTAAAAAAATAACCATTAAGATACCTTCTTAATTAGTACCTGCAGATTTTAATAACTTAACGGACGAGAGTTTTTATGTGGGTGTTATTTTTAAAAATTGTACACTTACTGATATTACTTTTGAAAAAGTTTGCTTTAAAAATGTTGCATTCGTGAATGTCAATTTTAAACAGTATGTTTTTTATCAAATAGAATTAATCGCTGTTCATTTTGATAATTGCGATATTAGCAATACAGAACTGATTGAATCAATCATTCAATGCACTCACTTTTCAAGCACTAAACTTTTTGGAACAAACTTTGCTCAATCTTCTATGATGGATGTCTTATTTACTAGATGCTTTGCTAATTATAGTTCTTTCAATTACACTTCATTAAAAAAGTTAGTTTTTACAAGACTACTTTAAATGAGAGTGACTTTTTTGAGATTAATCGGAAAGAACTTTCTTTTAATCAATATGATTTAAATGAAATCAATTTGATGCAAACAAATTTGAATACATTGGATTTAAGTTCCTCTACCTACTTTCGATAAATTTGGTGTTTCTATTAATTTGCTAAAAGGAATTACCTTACGCGGTGTGCAAGTCTTAGTTATCGTTAGTACTTTAGGCATTAACATTAACTAAAAAAACCCTTAGAAAATGATCATTTTCTAAGGGTTTTTATTTATTAATTATTTTGCTGCTGCGTAATTTTTTGCTGCTTCATCCCAATTAACTACATTCCAAAAAGCTTTGATGTAATCAGGACGCACGTTTTTGTAATTTAAATAATAAGCATGTTCCCATACATCAAGTCCCAAGATTGGAGTTTTTCCTTCTGATAATGGAGAATCTTGATTAGGTGTTGAAGTGATAACTAATTTGTTTTCATCTAACACTAACCATGCCCAACCGGAACCAAATCTTCCTGCTCCTGAAGCTGCAAATTCTTCTTTAAACTTATCTAAGCTACCAAAAGTTGATTCAATATCTTCTTTTAATTTCCCAGTAGGTTCACTTTTACCATTTGGAGAAAGAATTTTCCAAAAGAAGCTATGGTTGACGTGTCCGCCTCCGTTATTGCGAACTGCAGTACGAATATCTTCTGGAACAGCATTTAAATCAGAAATTAATTCTTCAATTGATTTTTTTGCTAATTCTGGATACTTTTCAACTGCTTTATTTAAATTTGTAACATAAGCATTGTGATGTTTATCGTGGTGTAAGTGCATTGTCTCTTCATCGATAGTTGGTACTAATCCATCATAAGCATAAGGTAGTTCTGGTAATTCATAAGCCATAGTTAAATTCCTCCACGTGTTTATATTATTTTTTCTCTGTTACCATTTAAATGTAACACCTTTCATAATAAAATTCAAAGTCTTTGCTTACAATTAATACAATAAATTATTTATTCATTTTAAAGTAGATTTTATTAGCAATCATTGAGTTTTCTATTATAAAAGCTTACAATAATAAAGAACGATTTTTATCAAACTATTAGGAGTGATTGATATTCAACTTTTTAACTTAATGAAAGCTTCTTTTTTTAATCCAGAAAAGTTAAGCTCGGCACGTACTTTAAATAAGAAAAAAATAATACTGTATTTAGTCATACTTTCTTTCATTACAGCTATCCCAACTTGGATTCAAGGAAATCAATTATTAGCTGACTTTAAAAGAGACGGCCAAAAAATAGCCGAACAATTGCCCTCTTTTAAAATAGAAGATGATAAGTTAGTAACTGAAGAAAGTACTAAAAGCTTTATTTATCAGACAGATTCAATTATTTTTACTTTTGATCCTACCGGTGAACAAACAGCTGAAGATGTTGAACAGAATACTATTGGTACAACAATAGGACTTGCCTTACTTAAAGATGGTTTATATCTCAGTGCACCAGGCTATCCTGGAAATATATCTTATTCTAGAATGAATGGACTATCAGATACTTTTTTTAAAGACTTAGTACTAGGAATGCAAAGAGTTAATATTTTAATCCTAATCTTTTCATTTATTTTAATTTGGTTAGCCAGTTTAGTGATTGTCATCATCTATAATTTACTTTACACGGTTTTCGCTAACCTAGTAGCTACTTTTAGTCGTCGTTCTCTTCGTTTTTCTGATAATTGGAAGATCGTTTTATTTGCATCTACTTTACCTACTGTTTTCTTCGCTCTATTGAATAGTTTTCAGTTGACTCCTTATTTCCAACTTGAAGCAACGTTAGCTATAACGACTTATTTCTATTATCTATCCATAAAAAAAATACCTAAAGAAAAAACAATTAAAAAGTAAACCAAAAACCAGTGTGTTACATTTTATTATGTAACACACTGGTTTTTTTGAAGAATTCAATTACTATTCTTTATTTTATTTATTTTTGTTTGCTTTTTTTATAGCATTTGCTTGTGAACGACGCTCTGTACGGCGTTTTTTCACATTACTTGCTTTAATGACTCGACCCATTTTTTTCTTATATCCTGGTTTGATATTCTTTTTAGCTTTTTTCAACATTCCTCTAGTTTCGCCATCAAGAGATTCTGTTTTTTTCTTTTCACGTTGTGCTCGTCGTTTACGGTCAAAGGTATCAACAATCTCTCCATGTTTGATACTTTTCGGTTCAAATGTAATCCCCATTTTTTCAATATCAATGACAAGGTTTTCCTCGCTTGGTGAGTACAATGTAATAGCTGTTCCTTTTAAGTCCTTACGACCTGTCCGGCCTACTCTATGAATGAAAAAATCTAAGTCCCGAGGGATTTCAGCATTAATTACATGAGAAACTCCATCGATATCAATACCTCGAGCAGCTAAGTCTGTTGCAACAACAAATTGGTAGTCTAAGTTTTGAACTTGTTTCATCACACGCTTTCTCTCACGTGGCGGAATATCTCCATGAATTTTGGCTACTTTAATTCCTCTTGATTTTAATCCTTCAGCTATTTCATCTACTTTTACTTTTGTATTGGCAAATATCATCACTAAATACGGTTGTCCGATTGTTAACAGCTCATAAATAACATCAATTCTCTCACGGCCTTTTGTAGAAATAAGCCAGTTTTCAATATTCTTAGAAATAATGTCTTTTGGTTGAATTTGCTCGTATAAAGGATTATCCATATATTTTTTCAAGAAAGGTTTTAACTTATTTGGGATAGTTGCTGAGAAAATGAGCATTTGCAATTCTGTTGGTAATTTGCTGGCAATTTTATCGATATCTTCTAAAAATCCCATATCCAATGTCATATCGGCTTCGTCTACCACTAAAACAGGTGCTGTATAAATTAGCAAAGCTTTTTCATTCATCAAATCTAAAATCCTACCTGGTGTTCCGATAACAATATGAGGTTGTGTTCCTGCTAATTTAGCAATTTGACGTTTTTTATCTGTGCCACCTACATAAGTTTGAATGTTAATTTTCTCTGGTGCATTCTCTACTAATTGTAAAGCAGCTTTAGATATTTGCTCAGCTAATTCTCTACTTGGTGTAGTAATAACAACCTGGACTTCTTTTTTGGCAGGATTAATGCCATCAATTAAAGGCAATAAAAATGTATGTGTTTTACCTGAACCAGTTTGGGATTGTCCGATAACACTTTTCCCTTTTTTTATAGCTGGAATAAGTTTTTCTTGTACTTCTGTAGGTTGTGTAAAACCTATTTCGTTAATTGCTTCTATTAAAAATGGTTGTATGCTAAATCTTTCAAATGTATGTTCCATCTATTCGTACGCCTCTTTTCTATCGATACTCTCTTGCATCTGTTACATTATAACATAATTCCACTTGCTCCGTTAAGAAATTGTTCATTTTGATGAGTCATTGCCATTATATATAAAGCCTAGATTTTCTATCTTATTAATCCCTTGAACTTTTTAGCGGTATTTCACTTCCATTATCTCAAAAATAATTAAACATGAATAAACTAGAAAAATTGATTCCTATATCATATACTTGTATAATATAAAAGATAACCCTTTTAGGGGAAACATTAACTAGTAGTGTTATATCGATTGAAGGAGTGATTACGGCATATGAGTAAAGAAAAGAACGGTCTATTCACCATATTTGGTGGAACAGGAGATTTAGCAAAAAGGAAATTATATCCTTCTCTTTATCGATTATACAAAAAAGGATACCTTAAAGAAAAGTTTGCAGTCATTGGTACTGCTAGAAGAGAATGGACTGATGATTTTTATCGTGAAGTCGTTGTTGAGTCAATCCAAAATATAACTGAATCACATGAGCATGCAATAGAATTTGCAAGTCATTTTTATTATCAGTCTCATAACGTAACGGATATAGAACACTATGATACCTTAAAGAAATTATCCGAAAAACTGGATAAACAATATCAATTAGAAGGAAATCGCTTATTTTATTTAGCAATGTCTCCTAATTTTTTTGGTGTTATCTCACAAAATTTAAAGGACCGAGACTTAATAACAACTACTGGGTTTAATAGATTGATTATTGAAAAACCATTTGGTCAAGATTTTGAAAGTGCCTTAGTATTAAATAATCAAATCAGAGCCTCTTTTGAGGAAAACCAAATATACCGTATAGATCATTATTTAGGGAAAGAAATGGTTCAAAATATCTCAGCTATCCGATTTGGTAATTACATGATTGAATCAATGTGGAATAGTCGTTACATTGATAATATTCAAATTACATTAGGTGAATCTCTTGGCGTGGAAGAACGTGGTGGATATTACGATACGAGTGGTGCTTTAAGAGATATGCTACAAAACCATATTTTACAAATCATTTCTTTATTAGCCATGGAACCCCCTACTCGCTTAAAAGATAAAGAAATCCGAACTGAAAAAATTAAAGCCTTGAAAGCTGTTCGACTATTAGAACCAGATGAAGTTTCAGACTACATGATTAGAGGTCAATACGGTCCTAGTCACAACGATATTAGCAAAAATTTAAATGGGTATCGTGAAGAAATGAATGTTGCACTAGATTCTCAAACAGAAACATTTGTTGCCGGAAAAATTATGATTGATAATTTTAGATGGACTGGTGTTCCCTTTTATTTCCGTACTGGGAAACGATTAACTAAAAAAGGGACACAAATTGATATTGAATTTAAAAACGTTCCGTTAAACTTGTTTGATAATAATGATGAACCTTTACCGGCTAATGTTCTTACCATTTATATTCAACCTACAGAAGGTTTTTCTTTAGAATTAAACACTAAAAAAATAGGTCTTGGTTTAGCGACAGAAACGTTACAGCTAGAGCATAAATATTCTGCTGAAACTACTGCAAATAGCCTTGAAGCCTATGAAAAACTTATTTTAGACTGTTTAAATGGAGATTCAACCAATTTCACTCACTGGGATGAAGTGGCGACTTCTTGGAAATTTGTTGATATTATCCGTAATCAATGGGACAAAGAAAAAGTAGATTTCCCTAATTATGCCAGTGGGTCTATGGGACCTATTGATAGTGAACAACTATTAATTAAAGACGGTTTTAAATGGCATTGGTGTCCTAACAAAAAATAAATGCTATCAGCTAGAATAATACAGTCATTTTTATAATCAAATAAGATAAAACCACAAAAAAGGATTTGGCAGATTAAACGCCAAATCCTTTTTTCATTTTATTGGTTTAGTAGATGTTGCTCTGAGTCGTTCTTGATTATCCGGATCTCCACCATAACGAGTTTCTGTATTCAGTGAAGCAATCCTATCCATATCTTCTTGAGTTAGAGTAAAATCATCTAGTTCACTATTTTCCTTAATTCGATTTCTATGAACAGATTTAGGTATGATAACTATACCACGTTCTAAATGCCAACGTAAGACAACTTGTGCTGGGGTTTTGAAATATTTTTGACCTATTTCAGCTAAGATAGGATGAATTAATAACTCTGATTTTCCTTGTCCTAAAGGTCCCCATGCCTCGTGGATGATTCCATTTTCTTTCATATAGTCATGCAATTCATTTTGCGGGAATTCAGGATGAGTTTCAATTTGGTTAATCATCGGCTGTAGTAGGCCTTCATTCTTCAATTCTTTTAAGTGATGGATTTGAAAGTTTGAAACACCAATAGCTCTAATTTTCCCGGCTTCATATAACTCAATCATGGCTCTCCATGTATCTACAAACTTTTCTACAGGCCAGTGGATTAAATATAAATCCAAATAGTCTGTTTCTAATTTATCTAATGTTTCTTGAAAAGCTATTTTTGTTTCTTCGTATCCTTGATCATAATTCCAGACCTTTGAAGTTAAAAAAATGTCCTCACGTGAAATACCAGCTTCTTTTAGTCCCTTTGCAACATACTCTTCATTCTCATATATTTTAGCTGTATCAAAGTGGCGATAACCAAATTCAACAGCGGATTTGATTGCTTCGATTAGTTCATTTTCATCCTTCATTAAAAAAACACCTAAACCTATCTTAGGAATTTCAACTCCGTTGTAACATTCATAACTATCCAACAATGCATAATTCATTTACCAACAGCTCCCTCAATTGTATTTACCTATTTATCATAAGGTAATTTTGAGTTTGATTACAAGTCAGATGATTCCAAACAATCCTGTGCATTGAAAAAAACTTTTAAGTCTTGACGAAGATTTTTGATTTTTCCTATTGTATCACTTTCAAAAGTCAATACTAATAATGGTTCGTGTAAGCTCATCCGTAGTAAAAACCAGCCAGCACCGTAGATTCCTTCAGTATTTACCCTTACGCCTTCACTATTATTAGGTTCAATGGTCAAATCGGGCATACCTTTAATAAATTTACTAAATTTTTCGATTGTGTCTAATCCTATTTTTTTAATGGGTTGAGTCAGAATACGAAAACGGACTTCATCCGTTTCTAACGGTTGTTCCAACGCTTCAATTAAGCTTCCAATTTTTTTATTTTCTTTGCGCAAACGAGCATCAGCAATTAATATTTTTGCAACTAAATAAGCACCATCATCTAAAAAGTAGTTTTCTTTAAGTGCTGCATGCCCACTTGTTTCTATAGCTAAAGAAGTATGGATACCTTCATGGTTTAGCTTTAATGCTTGATTGATGACATTACGGTATCCTGTTAGGTAACGATTCTGATTGCCACCTAATTCTTCTATAAAGGTTTTCAAATGTTCTGAAGTAGCTGAATTTGTTACAATTGTCGTTCCTGGATTCTCATCTATAAGAATAGCAGATATAACAGCTATCAAGTTGTTCCTATTTAATGGAACACCCTCATGGTCGACTAATGCAGATCTGTCTACATCGGTATCAAAAATAATTCCTAAATCAGCCTGATGCTTTAAAACTGCTTTTTGAATGCTAGTCATGGCTTCCTTGTTGTCTGGATTAGGGATATGATTTGGAAATGTCCCGTCTGGATCTAAAAATTGACTACCTGAGATAGTTGCACCTAATTTTTCTAAAACTTCAGTTGCAAAAAAACCTCCAGCTCCGTTACCTGCATCTACAATAATGTGTCTACCAGCTAACGGTTTTTCATGGCTTTTAACATCATTTATCCCTCGTTTGATTTTTTCTCTCAAATCGGCTGCGTAGACTTTTAGTAAATTAGCCTTTTTTACAGTTCCCTTACTTTCTGCATCAGTTAGTTTTTTCACATCAGCGTTTTTTAAAATAAACTCAATATCTTCATGTTCTGCTCCGCCATCTTTTGTAAATATTTTTAAGCCATTGTATTCGTAAGGTAAATGACTCGCAGTAATCATAACTGCTGCATCACAATTAAAATCTTTGTATTGTGTTGACATGAACATGGCTGGCGTTGTAGCTAGGCCGACATCAACAACATCAATTCCTAGTTTGATTAACGTATTCATTGCGATTTTTTGAATTCTATTAGCAGACAGTCGACTATCATAGCCTATCGCAACTTTTATACTATTCGTTTGGTAATTTAATTTTTTAATGTCTTTTAGCCATACTAATAAACCATAGCTGATTTGTTCAATTCGTTCATCGGTTAACGTTTGTTCATTATTTTTTGTTTGAATAGCAATTCCTCTAATATCAGATCCATTTTGTAAGTTTGTTAAATTAAATTCAGATAGTGTTGCCATGATGAACCTCCCTTTATACATTTATCCATTTGTGTAAATAATCATACATCTTAACTGCATCTTCTCCATTTTTCGAAATAATCAAACAGGTATCATTACCAGCAATTGTTCCTACTTTTTCAGGAAAATCAATAGCATCCATTAAAGCTCCGATAACATGAGCATTACCTGGAATAGTCATCAAGATGGTCAGAAATTCAACACGCGTTAATTTAATCACAACCTCACTTAGAGATGATTGTAGTTTTTCTTCAGTAGACATTTTATTATTTTGGAAAAGAGCATACTTAACGTTTCCACTGGAAGTCGTCGTTTTCACTAAATGCATTTCTTTGATATCACGTGAAATCGTTGCTTGTGTTGCTTCTACTCCCTCTTCTTTTAAGTAGTGCAATAGCTCTTCTTGTGTACCCACATCATAGTTATTAATGATTTGCTTTATAGCTAGTTGTCTATTAGGTTTTTTCATACTGCAAGACCTCCTCATAATTAAACGATTTAATGATATTATACCAAAAAAAGGATGAATACGCTTAGATTTATTGAATTATCTATAAAAGAAATGAATAAAAATTCTTTTTTAAAATCAATGGAATTAATGTAAATACTTTGCTATAATTAATTAACCAGAAAAAAATATTGATTCGATGATAAAGAGAGTATTGATTTAGGTTGTTCACAGCGAATTGGGATAGTGTGAGCCAATGACAAACAAATCAAGAACCGCACTTTTGAGAAAATAATTTGAAACTAGTAGAATTATTCGGTTTTGTTTGCCGTTATCTAAAAACAAGTGGTTTTGTCCTTTAGATAAAACAACAAGAGTGGTACCGCGGGCTCAACCTCGTCTCTTTTTTGATTTATTTGTAAATCAAATCAGGGCTTTTTTTGTATTCTGGAGCTTCAATTAATAGATAGATAAAGTAGCTATAAATAGGAGGAATAAAAAATGAATTATAAATTACTCGTTGCCACTGCTCTACATGAACAAATTGGTGAAACACTTACTGTTGATAAAATTTTTAACTTACTTGAAAAACCTAAAACAGCTGAACATGGTGATGTAGCTTTCCCAACATTTATATTAGCAAAAGTCTTTAAAAAAGCTCCTCAGCAAATTGCTGCAGATTTGGGTGGAAAAATCTCTTCATCCATTATCGAAAAAACGGAAGTCGTTGGACCTTATTTAAATTTTTTCTTGGATAAAAAAACAGTTAGTGCTGCTGTATTAGCAGATGTTTTAACACAAGGAGAACATTATGGTGACTTAGCCATTGGTGAAAACCGGAATGTTCCGATTGATATGTCTTCGCCTAATATTGCAAAACCTATTTCAATGGGACATTTACGCTCAACGGTTATCGGAAATGCTTTGGCTAATATTTACAGCAAAGTTGGTTACCAGCCAATTAAAATTAACCACTTAGGCGACTGGGGAACTCAATTTGGGAAACTAATTGTTGCTTATAAATTATGGGGAAATGCAGACGCTATTGATGCTGAGCCAATTACTGAATTATTGCGACTTTATGTTAAATTCCATGCAGTAGCTGAGGAACAAACAGAATTAAATGAAGATGCTCGTGTATGGTTCAAAAAATTAGAAGATGGCAATGAAGAAGCCGTTTCCCTTTGGGAATGGTTCCGTGAAGAATCATTAAAAGAATTCAACCATATTTATGATTTGTTGGATATCCAATTTGACGCTATCAGTGGCGAAGCTTTCTATAACGATAAAATGGACGAAGTTGTCGAATTGCTCGAAGAAAAGAATTTATTAAAAATCAATCAAAAAGCTAGTATTGTTGATTTAGATAAATACAACTTAAACCCTGCATTAATCAAAAAATCTGATGGTGCCACTCTTTACATCACTCGTGACTTGGCAGCAGCCTTTTACCGTAAACGGAATTATGACTTTGCACAAAGTTTGTATGTCGTTGGAAATGAACAAAGCAATCACTTCAAGCAATTGAATGCTGTGTTAAAAGAAATGGATCTTAGCTGGGCAGATGATATGCAACATATTGCCTTTGGTTTAATAACTCAAGGTGGGAAAAAATTATCTACACGTCAAGGTAAAATCGTGTTACTTGAAGAAGTTTTAAATGAAGCTATTAACTTAGCTCATAAACAAATTGCAGAAAAAAATCCTGATTTACCAAATAAAGACGAAGTCGCTAGCCAAGTTGGAATCGGCTCTGTTATCTTCCATGATCTTAAAAATGATCGCTTAAATAACTTTGACTTTGTATTAGAAGAAGTTGTTCGTTTTGAAGGCGAAACTGGTCCGTATGTTCAATATACTAGAGCTCGCGCAATGAGTATCTTACGCAAAGCTGGAAATCCAACAGACATTAACCTTAATGATACCTATGCTTTAAATGACGCTTATAGTTGGGAAATTGTAAAATTATTACAAGAGTATCCAACCCTTGTACAAAAAGCTTATGAAAAACGTGAACCGTCAGTTATTGCTAAACATTCTCTACAGTTAGCTCAGGCTTTCAATAGATATTATGCAAATAGCAAAGTACTAACTGAGGATTCAGAAAAACCCGCACGTTTAGCTTTAGTCAAATCAGTCGCAACAATCTTAAAAGAGGATTTGAGACTATTAGGAGTAAAATCTCCTGATCAAATGTAAAAAGTTCATTAACTTTCAAAAATGACAGCAACCAAAAACAACCTGTTAACTAATGATAGAATTAGTTAACAGGTTGTTTTTTGGCATCCGTTTTTTATTTCCCTGACTTTTCTGCTGATTCTATCTCTCCATCCATAATTTGTTGCTTAAACCCTTCAATTTTATTTATTATTTCTTTTGAAAGTTGACCACCAGTTAAACCAACTCCATCTTGAGATAAGCCATAATTTAATACTTCTCCCCTAGGAAAATCTCCTTTTGATGCTCTGTCCGCAATATCTTGAATTGCCTTTCCCGTACGTTTTAATGTGGAAGTAAGCGTGCTATTTCCTTCGTTGTATTTACCTTCCTCAGCTTGGTCACAATCTGCACTAATAACCCATTTCTTAACATTTGGGTTTAAGTGCATCAAATCTTCCGCCTCAGAAAATACACCATTACCTGAATCCCTTGCTACTTAGAAGATGACATCTGCTCCACTTGCATACATTACAGCTGCAATAGCTTATCCTTTTGCAGAATCAGCGAACGAGCCTACGTATTCAACCTGAACCTTTCTATTGGGTTTTACTATTTTTACTTCTTGAACAAATCCTGCTTCAAATTTATCGATAGCCTCCGATTCTTGACCACCAATAAATCCTACTTTATTAGATACTGTTGTTGCAGGAGCTACAACACCTGCTAAAAAAGCTGATTCATTGTCTTTAAAAACTAATGAAGCAACATTGTTTGTTTTTGGCATAGCAACATTAATAATAGCAAAATTTGTTTCAGAAAATTGAGGCGCTACTTCTATAATAGCTTCAGTCAATTTAAAACCCATTGCTACAACAGTATCAAATTTATTATTAGCTAGTGTTCGTAAATTCATGACATAATCAGAAGCGGATTCAGCTTGAATAGAGTCGTAACCTTGAATCCCTTTTGATAAAACATTCTTTTCACCTCATGCTTCTAACCCTTCCCAAGCTGATTGGTTAAACGATTTATCGTCAATACTACTAAAGTCAGCTGCTAATCCAACAGTGCTAGGCTTTTTTTTGTTACTTTTTGCTTTAGCAGTATTCTCGGCTCCGCATGCTCCTAATAAGATACTGATACTAACTACAGCTGTGACAAGGCCTAAAGAATCATTTTTTCAAATTTAATAACTCCTCCATTTTACCATTTTTTTCTTTACACTTTCATCCTATCATTTTAAAAAACTCTTCAAAATTAAACACGATAAATTATAAAAAAATAGTTTCGAACATTCGTTTTTAAGACATAAAAATAATTTTTTTTTATGATTAAGAGGTTAATAACTGTTTTTTAATAAAAAACACAAAGGGATAGTTATCTTTTTATTGCAATCAGTTTTCAAAAGAATTATGATGGTAAATGGCATCATTTTTTATTAATTTTAGGAGGAAATAGTTTGAATAAATTTTTTCAATTAGAACAAAATAATACGACTGTGCAAACAGAAATTTTAGCAGGTTTAACTACCTTTTTAACAATGGCTTACATCATTGTAGTTAATCCTGTTATATTATCAGCAGCAGGTATTCCCTTTAATCAAATCTTTATGGCAACGATAGTCTCAGCAGTAGTTGGAACGACTTGGATGGCTTTAGCTGCTAATTATCCCATTGGAGTGGCTCCTGGACTAGGGTTGAATGCTTACTTTGTGACCGTTGTTGCTAGTGGTGTGGATTATAAAACAGCTTTTTCTTCTGTTTTTGTAGCCGGTGTTATCTTTTTGTTACTATCTTTTACAACTTTCAGAGAAAGATTAATTGGAGCTATACCTGAATCTTTAAAATCAGCTATTGCGGCAGGTATTGGTTTATTTATAGCTTTTGTGGGTTTACGTCTCTCAGAGGTAGTTGTTGGAAATGAAGAAAATTTAGTGGCTTTGGGGAACTTAAAAGATCCTAGTGTATTACTGACTTTATTTGGTATTATTTTAAGTATTAGTTTAATGATTTTAAATGTAAAAGGTGCTTTATTTATTGGAATGATTGTTATCACAATTATTAGTTATTTTATGGGTATGATTCAATTTGACGGGATTATTGCTATGCCAGATTTTGGTTCTGATTTAATGATTACTAATCCAATATCTCCATTTATAGACATTGTTTCCAATGGTTTGTATGGTGCCGTTATTTCATTTTTATTAATTACTATTTTTGATACTACAGGAACAATGATTGCCGTAACAAAACGAGCTGGCTTGATGAAAGATGGAAATTTGAAAAATGCTAAGCAAGCATTGCTTTCAGACGCAATTGGAACAACAGTAGGCGCAGTTTTTGGAACTAGTCCGACGACAGCATTTGCAGAATCCGGAACAGGTGTTGCAGCTGGAGGACGTACCGGTTTAACTGCTTTGACAATTGCCGTGATGTTTGCATTGTCGAGTTTCTTTTATCCTTTATTTAATGTAATTTCAAGTGTACCCGCTATTACTTCTCCTGCTTTAGTCATTGTTGGTACGGTTATGATGGCCAGTACAGCTGAAATAAACTGGTTTGATTTATCAGAAGCATTTCCAGCCTTTATCGTCATTCTAACTATGCCTTTAACGGGAAGTATTGCCACAGGTTTGGCATTAGGCTTTATAAGCTACCCTATTACGAAATTTTTTAGTGGACAAGCAAAATCTGTTCATCCTTTTGTTTATATTTTTGCTGTTCTTTTCATTATTCAACTCTTTTTCTTAAGCTAAAAAAAATCCTTATTTTCTCTATTATTGAGAAAATAAGGATTTTAATTTATCTACTTTTAACTAACAAATCAATAGCTTCTTGAATACTCTCTTCATGACTAGAACTATTATCAGCGACACATTCTACTAGATTTTCAGCTACTATAATCCCCATAGCTCGGTCAATACTCGTACGTATAGCAGATAATTGTGTGACAAGATTTTTACAGTCCTGCCCCTCTTCAATCATCTTTAAAACACCTCTCATTTGACCCTCAGATCTTTTTATCCGATTGATTACTTTTATATTTGGTTTATATTCATTTTTTTTATTTTCCAACTAAAAACACCTCCTTAGTACATTTTAATCCCTATTATTTTTTTTTTGATTTCTCTTTAAAGTAAATTTAGTTGGAACAGGATCATACCCACCACGAACAAATGGATGGCATCTTAATATTCTAGCGGTACCCATTACTGTTCCTTTTAAGGAACCATGTCGTTCAATAGCTTCAATTGTATAACTTGAACAGGTTGGATAATAACGACAAGTCGGCGGAAACATCGGAGAAATACCTTTTTGATAGCCTTTGATACTTTTGATAAGAATTTTTTTCATACTTTCCCTCGCCTTCTCACTATCCATTATACCCGTCCCCGTATATTTTGTAAAGCCTAATGCTTATTTTATGCGTAGATTAATGGCATTTCTATAAATTATTTTAAGTTAATCGTTTCAAAATCAAGAGAATCATTAGTTGCTCTCTCTTCTGATTGTGCCTTGTACATTTTAGCGTACTCGCCATTCAAACTTAATAAAGTAGCGTGGTCTCCTCTTTCTACTATTTCCCCTTTATTCATAACCAAGATTTGGTCTGCATATTGGATGGTAGATAATCTATGGGCAATAATAAATGTAGTTCTACCTTCTTTCACAACGTTCATAGCATTTTGAATTAATTCTTCTGTTTCCGTATCAATGTTAGCAGTAGCTTCATCTAATATTAAAATTGCTGGATTAAATGCTAGTGCACGAGCAAAAGAGATTAACTGTTTTTGTCCAGATGACAAAGTACTCCCCTTTTCTGTTACAGGTTCATCAATCCCTAAAGGCATATCTCGCAATAGGACTTCTCCACCAACAGCTTTAATAGCCTCTTTAACTTTTTCACGTGATATTGTTGGATCATTTAACGTAATATTTGATGCAATTGTTCCTTTAAATAAATAAGGATCTTGTAACACAATTCCCATTTGCTTCCGTATACTTTTTCGTGAAATAGATGTCGTAGTATAGTCATCTAGATAAACAGCACCTTTATCAGGATCATAAAAACGAAAAAGCAAGTTTATAATAGAACTTTTACCTGATCCAGTGTGACCTATTAAAGCTGTTGTTTCTCCTTTTTTTGTTTTAAAGTTGATATTTTTCAATACATAATCGTCTTTTTTATAAGAAAAATACACTTGGTCAAAAACTATTTTATTCTTTAATGACTCAAAATCTTGCTTACTTTCTACTTCAACTGGTAAATCAACTATATCAAAAACACGTTCTGCTGATGCTAACGCAGTTTGTAAATAAGACCATTGAGAAACAATTCCTTGTATCGGTTGAAATAAACGAGTAGTATAATCAATGAAAACGTACAGAACTCCAACTGTTACTATAAGCGACTCATCTAGATAGCTCCTTCCGAAATATAAAATCAATAGTAGCAGTGAAAAGCTTTTTATAACCTCTACAAAGCTATAAGATGCGATTGAATCTAATAACACAAATTTTTGACTGTAATCAAACCATTTGTTATTAGTCTCATCAAATTCTTTTTCAATCGATTCTTCTTGTTGAAAAGCCTGAATAATGGTCATGCCTCGAATCGTTTCATTTAACTTTCCATTTATTTCTCCAACTAATTGGCGAATTTTTTTATTAACTGGTGCTGCATATTTTTGGTAAATAATTGCCCAAAATAAAAATATAGGGATCAATGCAAACGATAGTAAAGCATAAAAACTATTTAACTGAAATAAAGCAATATAGATACCGATTAAATAACTAAAATTTGTTAACATTTGGCCAACTGAAATTACATAAAAAATACGAAGTTGTTCCGTATCGTTCGTTATACGAGAAACAATTTTACCAGCGGCAACTGTATCAAAATAACGAATTGGCAATTTTTGTACGTGAGTGTATAATTCATTCCTTATTAACTTTACAACTATATTAGCACCTACAGTTAACAATAAGAAACTGAAATAGCGAAAAAGTGCTGTTAAGAGAGCCAAAATTAAAAAAATACTCAAAAACACCAACAATTTATTTGCTTCAAGCGACGATTCACCTGAAGGCGCAATAATATCATCAATCACATAACGAATGACTAGTGGACCGCTTAAATCAGTTATTACAGCTAGATTTAATAGTATCAGTCCTACTAAAAAATAGCTTTTTTTCTTCATTGAATAAGACCAAAGTATTTTTAAAGTTTTCATAAAATTTATTCCTCCTCTTTCAATTGCTGACGAATAAATTGTTTTTCGTACCAACCTTTTTTGTCCATTAATTCTTTGTGTGTCCCTTTTTCAGTTATCATACCGTTATCCATCACAATAATTTGTTTTGCATGATAGACAGAAGATAAACGATGAGTGATAATAATGGTTGTTTTATGTTTTCGGTTTTGTTTTAAATTGTGAATAATCTTTTTTTCTGTCTCAACATCAACAGCTGATAAAGAATCATCTAAAATTAAAATAGCTGAATCTTTAATTAAAGCCCTAGCAATAGCTATCCGCTGTTTTTGACCACCCGAGAGTGAAATACCTCTTTCTCCAATTTGAGTATCCACTCCCTCTGGCATTCTATCGATATCTTTTTCAAAGTTTGCCAATCTTAATGCCTCTTTTATTTCTTTTCCTGATGCGTCTTTTTTCCCAAAAGCAATATTATCACGAATTGTACCAGAAAATAAAATATGTTCTTGAGGGACATATCCAATTTTTGAACTTAGGTGCTCTTGCTTTATCTCACCAAGCGGAACATCTCCGATGGTAATCTGTCCTTGGCCACTCGGGAATTCTCTTAATAATTGACGAATAAGTGTTGTTTTTCCACTTCCTGTTTTGCCAACAATTCCCAAGGTTGTGTCTCTTGGAACTTCCAAATTAATTTGTTTTAAGCTCAGTTTCTTTGAATCTGGATAACTAAAAAAAACCTGTTCAAATTTTATCGTTTCATTTTCCAAAATATTCTTATAGCCTTTATTCTCCATTTGATCATCTGCATTCAATACTTCCATCACACGATCCATCGAAGCATTTCCTTGTTGGAGTAGATTAATTAGTTCACCTATTGACTGAATTGGCCAAATCAACATACTAAGATAAACTTGAAATGAAACTAACTGTCCAATAGTTAGTTCGTTTCTAGAAACTAAAATAGCTCCTAATCCAAAGGCAAGGACATAACTTAGTCCCAATGTAATTTTTATTAGTGGTTGAAAAGCAGAATTTATTTTTGCAACAGAGATGTTTTTTTGTAAAACCTCTGATGTTTTTGAATCAAACTGAGCTGACATAGCTTCTTGTCTTCCATATGCTCTTATAACTCGGATACCTTCTACGGCTTCTAATACTTCATCATTAATTTCAGCAAAAGCATCTTGCGATTCTTTATAGCGGACATGTACCTGATCACCTAATCTTTTTAATAAGTATCCTAATATAGGTAGCGGTAAAATACAGGCTAAAGTTAGCTTCCAAGACACCGATAAAAACATGGTTAAAAGAATAACACCAAAAAAAGCTGTAGAATCCATCGTAATCATAATGCCATATCCAGCCATTTCAGAAATAGCATCCAAATCATTTGTAGCCCGTGCCATTAAATCACCTGTTCTAAATTTTTGATAAAATACAGAACGCATCTTTAAAAAATGATTCATTAATTGTCCGCGTAACTTATTAGTTAACACATTTTTCCCGCCAAATAGTTGATAACCCCAAAAAATTTCAATTCCATAAGAAAAAATAATAGAAAAAATAAATAAAAAAGTTTGTCTAATCAATATTTTATCTGTTAATTCATTCAAGTAAATTCCATCGATTACCTGTCCAATAATAAAAGGAGGAATCAAAACGAGTCCATTTCCGATCAACATAGCAAAAATTGCCCATCCATATCTTTTTTTATTCTCTAAAAAAAAAGGAGTTAGCTTTTTAAATAAATGAAACATCATAAAACCTCTTTTCTCTTAATCCTCTTTATTGTAGCGGTTACAAAAAATGATGGCAAGTCTGTTGTAAGCCTTCTTCATTTCATTCACTAAACAATTTTTTATAAACCATTTACGGAATAAAAAAAATACTAAAGAGCCAATCCTCTTTTTAGTATTTTTTATTGGTATTAATCTAACTTATCATTCTCGTAGTGGTGTGTTAATTCCATATCCATAAAATTTTGTTGACGTAGTGCTTCATATACTAAAATAGCTGCTGTATTGGATAAGTTCAACGAACGTACATGCGTATCATCCATAGGAATTCTTAAGCAATTTTCTTCGTGCTTTCTCATAAATTCTTCTGGTAAGCCTGTTGTTTCTTTTCCAAACATAAAATAGTAGTTTTCTTCTGGATTAGAATAATTTGGTTCACTATATGTACGATGCCCAAATTTAGTAATCAAGTACAGATAATCGCTTCCGACCGTCTCCATGAAAGCCGATAAATTGGGATGATACGTAATGTTTACATCATTCCAATAATCTAATCCTGCTCTTTTAAGATGTTTATCATCTGTTGAAAAACCTAATGGTTCAATCAAATGCAAATGTGTGTTCGTACCGGCGCATGTTCTGGCTATATTTCCAGTATTAGCTGGTATTTGTGGTTCAAATAATACAATATGATTCGTCATGTAACGCATCCCCCTGAATATTACTTTCTTTTTTCTTTTTTTATATGAATAGAAGCAATAGCCTGACTTATTTCAACTTTAGCTTCTTCGTCTATTTCGCTTTCTAATGCTTCTTCTAAAAATTCAATAATCATTTCATCTTTATAAGAAACAATCTTAGCTATCGACCAGGCTGCTGTTCCACGAATAACAGGACGTGGATCTTTCTCCACACAATGTAGCAAATCAGGTAAAGCTGATTTGTCACGATAGTTTCCCAAAGCAATAATCGCATTTCTTTGTATGGGTTTCTTTCCTCGCCATGAACCAGCCATGTAGCCAAAGGTTTCTTTAAAGTCTCTATTGCTTATAGTAAGAAGCGGTTTTAATTTCGGCATAACAGTCTCTGGGTCTGGTTCCATTTCTGGATGAAATCGAGCATTTTTTCCCTTGTTATATGGACAAACTACTTGGCAAATATCACACCCATAAATGACATGTCCCATTCGTCTGCGAAATTCTTCAGGCATCATGCCTTTTGCTTGAGTTTGGTAAGAAAGACATTGTTTCGCATTCATACGTCCATCTCCCAATAAAGCTCCAGTAGGACAAGCACCCACGCATCTTGTGCAGTCACCACAACCAAAAGGAATCTCTTCATCAATTGGGAAATTTAAATTAGTTATAATTTCACCTAAATAAACATACGAACCAAATTCCTTGGTAATCAACAAACCATTCCTACCAACAAAACCTAGTCCTGCTCTTTTAGCAACAGCAACATCTACTAATTCGCCCGTATCAACCATTGGCTTATAAGTAACTGAATCGCCAGCTTCTTTACGAATATACTCAATTAACTGATTCATTTTCTCTCGTAAAATAACATGATAATCCGTTCCCCAAGAAGCTCGAGCAAATTCGCCACGTCTTTCACCTTTTATACGCTCTGGAGGATTTTCTATTTTAGTCGGATAGGCTAAAGCAATTGAAATAATGGAACGTGGGCTTTTGAAAATCAATTCAGGATGAATTCGTTCTTTAATGTTCTTGTGTTCAAATCCAGAATGGTGTCCTTTTTCTTGTTGGGCTATCAGTTTATTTTCTAAATCTGAAAAAGGTTCTGCCGTTGTAAAACCAATTTTGTTAATTCCTAATCGTTGACTTTCTTCAATAATTTTTTCTTTCAACTCTACCTGTAAAATGACCAAAACAGTTCACTCCCTCCATTAAAACTCTTTATATATTCTAGCATAACAGCTTAATAAAAAAGTGTGTTTTTCATTTGCTTTATTTAAAATTAATTATAGCTATATTTTTAATGAAATAAAAAAAACGTATCATTTCGGTGTCCAGCACTGCGAAATGATACGTTAATGATGCATTATTAACTTTCACTAACTTTTATCAAAATCTGATGGATTCCTGATAAAAACGAATGAATAATAATAGCTTATACGTAATATAACACCCACAGGTATAACTTGCAAGATAGAATTTACCTTTTTAATTATATAAATTACGTTATATAAATATATTTTCTTTACATTTAAAATACTGTCACGCTTTATTCTTACCTATTAATAAACAAACATCAACAGTAACACTTGATAATGGATGATCTAATGCATATTGCTTTGCTTCTGTACTAGCTCCCCAACTTAAAGGCGTCATCTCCATTAAATCTAAAAAGTCTTGTCTTGTTAAAGAAAATGAATAGCTAATTCGTTTTGTTTCAATTTCTAAAAAATGTTCTTTAAACTTATCAACAACTAACTGATTAGAATAGGTTTGTTTTTCTTTTTGATCATGATAAAGTAACTTTCGTAGTTCAATCAAATAATCTTTTTCGGGAACAACTTTTATAATAATTCCATTCGATTTTAGTAAACGTTCAAATTCTTCATAATTTGAAGGCGAGAAGATATTTAATAATGTATCGTATTTTTTTGTTGCAAAAGGAGATTGGGCTAAGTCTGCCACACAAAAAAGAGCACTTGTAAAGTTACCAGCTGCTAATTGTATAGCATCTTTAGATATATCAAATCCAATTTTATTTCCAGATAAACCCAATTGTGTTAAATAATCCAACTGAGATCCTTCACCGCAACCTACATCTAATAAACTACCATCTTTCTTATTTTCAATGTGTTCATAAATCGCTTCTAACAAAGGGTTGAATAGACCGGCTTGCGCAATCTTATACCTCGCTTCTAGCATTTTTTTATTGTATTCATTTTTTGAACCTTTTGATAAGAAATAGAGGGTCCCTTTTTTTGATAAGTCGAATGAATGACCATTTGTACATTTTAAACTATGTTTTTCAATTTTTTTAATTTTAAAATGACAGACTGGACATTCGAATAAATCCATATTATTTTGTAAAAATTGATTAGCTAATTCTATTTTTTTCACACTATACCCTCTTTCTAAATATTGTGTTCATTTAAATAATGGCTCACTTGTTATTTTCTATATTATAGCATTATTGAGCTCTCAAAGCTTTAGTTTTCAGACATGTTGCTTTTTCATTTTTTTAAAAAAGTAGTATCATTTGCCACTTTTTGGAGTGAATGTTATAACTAATATAATAAGATGTTTATTTTGAGAGGATGATGAAAATGCCATGGAATATGACTGATTACCCAGCTTCTTTAAAAAAAATCGACCCATTACTCCGAAAAAAAACGATCGACATTGCTAACGCTTTGCTAGAAAATGGTTATAAAGATGACCGTGCAATTCCTATTGCAATTTCTCAAGCTAAAGAATGGATAAACAATGCTAGCGAAAAAGAAATATACGAACTAAAAAAAGAGAACAATCTTAATAAAAATGATAAACATGAGACATCTGGCGGGAACATTGATTTATTAGATAACGATGTAATTGTTTTTTATACTGCTGATCGATGGGCAGTAAAAACAAAAGGAGCTAAACAAATTAGTGAAACTTTTGATATGAAAATCAGAGCAGTGTCACGTGCTAAAGAGATTGCAGCCAACAAGGAATCAAAAATTATAATTTACAATAAAGATGGTACTAGAGAAAATTAAGAGTCTTATTTTTTATATGAATATGAAATTTAAAAGAGAAGTCATCCCAAAAAAGTGGGATGACTTCTCTTTTTTAAATCTATTTCATATTTTCTTTTAAACTAACCATCTCAATGCACAATCCAATTGCATCCATCGCTTGTTCTAAATCAGTTAGTTCGACTGAAGTCGGAGCTAAACGAATACTATTATCTTTTGGGTTATCTCCTTTCGGATAGGTTGCTCCTGCTTTAGTCACTTTAACTCCAATCTTATCCAGTGATTCAACAATTTTCGTAGCACATCCATCCATAGTTGTTAAATGGACAAAATAACCACCTTTTGGATCGCTCCAAGTTAACAAATCACTACCTTTAAATCGCTCATTTAATTTTTTTTGAATCAAATCAAATTTAGGTTTTAATATAGTGGCATGTTTCTGCATATGTTTTGCTAATTGTTTCCTATTTCCCAAAAATTTTACATGTCGCATTTGATTTAATTTGTCAAAACCGATAGTCTGATAACTTAATTCTTTTGCTAACATAGCTGTATTTTTTCCTGAAGCAGCCACTGCTGAAACACCTGCTCCTGGAAAAGTAATTTTTGAAGTTGAACAAAACATCCAGGGGCGTTCTGGATAACCAGCTTTTTTACATGCTTTTAATATATTTTTTGCAACTTTAACATCCTCAGTTAAATGGTGAACAACATAAGCATTATCCCACATAATAGTAAAGTTTGATGCTTTAGTAGGCATTTTTGCTAAACGGTCAACAACTTCATCTGAATAAATAATACCGGTTGGATTACTATAGGTAGGAACACACCAAATTCCCTTGATAGATGCATCTTGGACTACTAAACGTTCAATTTTTGTCATATTTGGTCCATTTTCATCCATCTCAACTGGAATCATTTCGAAACCTAACTTTTCAGCCATTGAAAAATGTCGGTCATAACCTGGGCTTGGACATAGGAACTTGATCGGTCCATCTTTTTTCCAAGGTGTTGATCCCATAAATAATTTTGTTGTTAAAACTAAATACATTAAACTCAAACTTGAATTGCCACCAATAATTATTTCTTCCATTTCTGATCCTAAAATAGTAGAAAATAATTTTTTTGCTTCTAGAATACCGGTTAACTCTCCATAATTACGGATATCAATTGTATTATTGCTCAGAAAGTCTTCAGGTTTTTTAAGTATACCTAACATTTTCTCAGACAACATCAACTGATCTTCGCTCGGGATACCCCGTGTAATATTTAAATTCATTGGATTCTTAACATATTCATTGTATTCTTCTTCTAGAAAAATTAATTTTTGATTCCTTGGTTTTTTTTGAAAATTCATCTATCTGTTCCTCTTCTCTTAAATAGCATTCTTTATAAAATTATAACGAAGTTCTACTTAGATATCAAAAGTATTTTTCTTCAAATATAAATCAATTAAGCACAAGTACTAGCTATATAATTAAACAAAGAATAGATTAGTTGAAAAATTCAAAATAATCAATATGTTACTTTTTAATCTTTTATAGTGTTATTCATCGCTATTAAAACTTCATTTGGTAGAATATCCAAGCCACCCTCTACATTCATTTCTATAATATGATCAACTCTCATTTGTAATCTTTCACGAACTAGTTCTTTATAGGCCTTATCTTCGAAATCTGGTTCATACCCCTCTATTTTCATATAACTCAAATGTTCAATAGTCCCAAAAGATTCAAATTTTGCTGTTGCGTCTACAATACTTTCAATACTTCCAAGCGTAATAGACGGTGTAATTTTTTTATCTAAGAAGAACCCCGTGTTGATGATGTAGCAATCAATTCCATTTACTTCAAAAAGATACTTAAACTGTTCATAGTCTTCTGATAACGGGTATACTCTAAAAGGATTAGCATATGGCACAATGACTAACTTATTCATATCTACACCTTCTTTTAAGCGCTCAGCTGTCGAACGTTTTGTAGCGAGTGTAGCACCAAAACTAGCTGCTAAAATCGGATCATCAACTTTAATAACTGGTGGAAGGCTATCATCTTTCATAATCCAGTAGATAGCATTAATTGGTTCCTCGAATCGATCAACTCTATTCGGTGTAGAATAACGCGATTTCACGGTACGTCCATTTCCATTTCTTACATCTTCAGTCAACAAGACCTTATTTTTAGCACTATCTAATGTTACAGCCACATTTTGTGCCGTTACAAAGTAATCTACTTCTTCATGATCTGAAGGGTAATCTTGTGTCTTATCAAAATAAGAAGGTTCTAATGCAATTGATGATCCATCTGTTAACGAAATAATAAACGCATCATCATGTAAGACTTCAATTGGGTATTTGCCATCATGCTTAGCATGTGTCAGTGTTGATTTACCTGATCCAGATAAACCAAAGAAAGCTGAAACATAATTCGTATGATCAGAAAGCTCGAATTTTTTTTGTCCACCATGACAAGAAGCAAAACCAATTCTATGAGCCGTTCCCCATGCCAAAGTTAATGTTGCTTTTTTTAATTCCCCAAAATAATTCATCCCCAGAATTATAGCTGCATTATGATCTGTATCAAAATAAGCTAAGCCAAGAGGATAATCGGGATGTTTCCAGTAAGGATCAGAATAAATATAAATATCTCCTGCATCTATCTCATGTGAATGAGAATACATATCATTATAAAACTCATTTGTAATTTGAAAATTTAGTAACCAAGAATACAAATTATTTTCCTGCCCTGCTGGAACAGAAAGATGGGCTTTAATCATAAATTCTTTATCTAAACCCACGTATGCACTCGCTTTATAACGTTTTTTTAAAGATCCTTGATAAACAGCCTCTCTAGTAATTCCAGCTAATTTTATATCCTCTTCTTTATTGTTGCCAACAATTCTTCTCGCAATAGCGGTTCTCCCAACAATTGCTCCGCCATTTTCTACTAATACTTTTGCATCGTTTGGAAGACCTAATTTTTCTGGATATTTTACTAACAAATCTGTCACTATTGTACCTGGAGATTGCCAAGCTAGATCATATGCTTGGCTTATATTCGTTATTTCTTTCACATTATTACTGTACATAGCTGTCTCGACCACAGAACGTAATGGTGAAAAAATAGGGTTCTCTTTTATAATTTCTGATTTTTGAAAAGTTTCTTTTGTTGACATCTAATCCGCTCCCTTATAAAAAGATATAAAAACAACACATCTTAATAGAAATATTAAACTGAAATCCTCCTTTTCATTATTATATCTAAAACAGTGTTTATAATTAAATCGTTTTCATTAATTACTCTTATCATATCAAAAATACCATTAACTTTACAATAAAATGATACAGAAGATAATATTAAAATAATTAGGGTTCTATTTAGTGTAGCTACAGAAATTCATTTTCATACAAAAAAAACACCACAACGTTATAAAAACGTTTGATGTCTTGTTTTATACCGGCGGCCGGAATCGAACCGGCACGCCCTCGCGGGCACAGGATTTTGAGTCCAGCGCGTCTACCAATTCCGCCACGCCGGCAAGATAGGTAAACAATCAATAAAATCGAATAAGGCGGTAACCGGATTTGAACCGGTGATGGAGGTTTTGCAGACCTCTGCCTTACCACTTGGCTATACCGCCATCCTTAAATTTGATTGTTTAAAAAATAAAATAAAACTGGGCTAGCTGGATTCGAACCAACGCATAAGGGAGTCAAAGTCCCTTGCCTTACCGCTTGGCTATAGCCCAATAAAAAAAGGCGACTGATGGGGATCGAACCCACGTATGCCGGAACCACAATCCGGTGCGTTAACCACTTCGCCACAACCGCCATAATAAAAGGTTTATTTTAAAAAGTAACACAGGGATAGTAGGATTCGAACCCACATCGATGGTTTTGGAGACCATAATTCTACCATTGAACTATATCCCTATAAAAAAAGGATCCCTTGCTTAAAAAAATGGTGGAGGGGGGCAGATTCGAACTGCCGAACCCGAAGGAGCGGATTTACAGTCCGCCGCGTTTAGCCACTTCGCTACCCCTCCGCTATTTAAAAATGGTGGCCTGGGACAGAATCGAACTGCCGACACCTTGAGCTTCAATCAAGTGCTCTACCAACTGAGCTACCAGGCCTAAATATGTTTTTATAAAAAACAACGGTCTCGACGGGAATCGAACCCGCGATCTTCTGCGTGACAGGCAGACATGTTAACCCCTACACCACGAGACCTTTAAAGTTAAACATGGAGGTTGACGGGATCGAACCGCCGACCCTCTGCTTGTAAGGCAGATGCTCTCCCAGCTGAGCTAAACCTCCGGTAATACAAAATGACCCGTACGGGATTCGAACCCGTGATACCGCCGTGAAAGGGCGGTGTCTTAACCACTTGACCAACGGGCCAAAACTAGTATAACGGAGAGTAAGGGATTCGAACCCTTGAGACAGTGTGCACCGCCTACATGATTTCCAATCATGCTCCTTCGGCCGCTCGGACAACTCTCCAAGGTAGTTCTAATAGAACTCTCTATTTATTTTTCCATAGATAACTATGTACTCCGCAAGCAGGATTCGAACCTGCGACATCATGATTAACAGTCATGCGCTCTACCAGCTGAGCTATTGCGGAATGATGAAGATGCGCGGCAGCGTCCTACTCTCACAAAGGGAAACCCTTCACTACCATCGGCGCTAAGAAGCTTAACTGCTGTGTTCGGCATGGGAACAGGTGTGACCTTCTTGCCATCGCCACCACACATCTTACATATAAGAGAACGTTGTTCTCTCAAAACTGGATAGTGTTTAACTATAAGGGCTTAAAACCGTTTCTTCATCGTTTAAAAATTGGTTAAGTCCTCGACCGATTAGTATTGGTCCGCTCCATACATCGCTGTACTTCCACTTCCAACCTATCTACCTGATCATCTCTCAGGGGTCTTACTCACTTACGTGATGGGAAATCTCATCTTGAGGGGGGCTTCACGCTTAGATGCTTTCAGCGTTTATCCCGTCCACACATAGCTACCCAGCGATGCTCTTGGCAGAACAACTGGTACACCAGCGGTGTGTCCATCCCGGTCCTCTCGTACTAAGGACAGCTCCTCTCAAATTTCCTGCGCCCGCGACGGATAGGGACCGAACTGTCTCACGACGTTCTGAACCCAGCTCGCGTACCGCTTTAATGGGCGAACAGCCCAACCCTTGGGACCGACTACAGCCCCAGGATGCGATGAGCCGACATCGAGGTGCCAAACCTCCCCGTCGATGTGGACTCTTGGGGGAGATAAGCCTGTTATCCCCAGGGTAGCTTTTATCCGTTGAGCGATGGCCCTTCCATACGGAACCACCGGATCACTAAGCCCGACTTTCGTCCCTGCTCGACTTGTAGGTCTCGCAGTCAAGCTCCCTTCTGCCTTTACACTCTACGAATGATTTCCAACCATTCTGAGGGAACCTTTGGGCGCCTCCGTTACACTTTAGGAGGCGACCGCCCCAGTCAAACTGCCCGTCAGACACTGTCTCCCAGCCAGATTATGGCTGTGGGTTAGAGTGGTCATACAGCAAGGGTAGTATCCCACCATTGCCTCCACCAAGACTAGCGTCCTGGCTTCATAGGCTCCTACCTATCCTGTACAAGCTGTACAAACACTCAATATCAAACTGCAGTAAAGCTCCATGGGGTCTTTCCGTCCTGTCGCGGGTAACCTGCATCTTCACAGGTACTATAATTTCACCGAGTCTCTCGTTGAGACAGTGCCCAAATCATTACGCCTTTCGTGCGGGTCGGAACTTACCCGACAAGGAATTTCGCTACCTTAGGACCGTTATAGTTACGGCCGCCGTTTACTGGGGCTTCAATTCTGAGCTTCGCTCGAAAGCTAACCCATCCTCTTAACCTTCCAGCACCGGGCAGGCGTCAGCCCCTATACGTCATCTTTCGATTTAGCAGAGACCTGTGTTTTTGATAAACAGTTGCTTGGGCCTATTCACTGCGGCTGACCAATTGGTCAGCACCCCTTCTCCCGAAGTTACGGGGTCATTTTGCCGAGTTCCTTAACGAGAGTTCGCTCGCACACCTTAGGATTCTCTCCTCGACTACCTGTGTCGGTTTGCGGTACGGGCAGATTGTTTCTAACTAGAAGCTTTTCTTGACAGTGTGACATCAGGAACTTCGGTACTTAATTTCCCTCCCCATCACAACTTGTCCTTAATAGAGGCAAGCATTTGACTCACCTCAAGACTTGTTGCTTGGACGCACATATCCAACAGTGCGTATTCCTTAGCCTACTGTGTCCCTCCATTGTTCAAACAAAACAAACTGGTACAGGAATCTCAACCTGTTGTCCATCGTCTACGCCTATCGGCCTCGACTTAGGTCCCGACTAACCCTGGGAGGACGAGCCTTCCCCAGGAAACCTTAGTCATTCGGTGGACGGGATTCTCACCCGTCTTTCGCTACTCATACCGGCATTCTCACTTCTAAGCGCTCCACCAGTCCTCACGGTCTAGCTTCGACGCCCTTAGAACGCTCTCCTACCATAGAACCTAAGTTCTATCCACAGCTTCGGTGTTATGTTTAGCCCCGGTAAATTTTCGGCGCAGGGTCACTCGACTAGTGAGCTATTACGCACTCTTTAAATGATGGCTGCTTCTGAGCCAACATCCTAGTTGTCTAAGCAACCCCACATCCTTTTCCACTTAACATAAACTTTGGGACCTTAGCTGGTGGTCTGGGCTGTTTCCCTCTCGACTACGGATCTTATCACTCGTAGTCTGACTCCCGGATATAAATCAATGGCATTCGGAGTTTATCTGAATTCGGTAACCCGAGAAGGGCCCCTAGTCCAAACAGTTGCTCTACCTCCATGATTCTAATTCCGAGGCTAGCCCTAAAGCTATTTCGGAGAGAACCAGCTATCTCCAAGTTCGATTGGAATTTCTCCGCTACCCACACCTCATCCCCGCATTTTTCAACATACGTGGGTTCGGTCCTCCAGTGCGTATTACCGCACCTTCAACCTGGACATGGGTAGATCACTTGGTTTCGGGTCTACGACCACATACTCATTCGCCCTATTCAGACTCGCTTTCGCTACGGCTCCGTCTCATCAACTTAACCTCGCATGGGATCGTAACTCGCCGGTTCATTCTACAAAAGGCACGCTATCACCCATTAACGGGCTCTAACTACTTGTAAGCACACGGTTTCAGGTGCTGTTTCACTCCCCTTTCGGGGTTCTTTTCACCTTTCCCTCACGGTACTGGTTCACTATCGGTCACTAGGGAGTATTTAGCCTTGGGAGATGGTCCTCCCGGATTCCGACGGAATTTCTCGTGTTCCGCCGTACTCAGGATACTGATCAGAGTGAACGAAGTTTCAGTTACGGGGCTTTTACCCTCTTTGGCGGACCTTTCCAGGTCGCTTCTCCTACTTCGTTCATTTATGACTCTATGTGTTCAGTCCTACAACCCCAGAAAGCAAGCTTTCTGGTTTGGGCTATTCCCGTTTCGCTCGCCGCTACTCAGGGAATCGATTTTTCTTTCTCTTCCTGCAGGTACTTAGATGTTTCAGTTCTCTGCGTCTACCTCTATTGACCTATGTATTCAGTCAATAGTAACACCCGATAAAGAGTGCTGGGTTTCCCCATTCGGAAATCTCTGGATCAAAGCTTACTTACAGCTCCCCAAAGCATATCGGCGTTAGTCCCGTCCTTCTTCGGCTCCTAGTGCCAAGGCATCCACCGTGCGCCCTTATTAACTTAACCTATGGTCATGTTAACTACTTCATTCACCTCATGGTGAAGAAATACATTAAAAAATAAAACGCGATGTTTTCTTGGTTTCTTGCTTTTCTTACATGTTAAACACTATCCAGTTTTCAAAGAACAACTAACTTACTGTTTGAGAAGATTAGACCTCTCAAAACTGAGCAAAGTAAAACAACTGTGACGGTTCCGTTATATCCTTAGAAAGGAGGTGATCCAGCCGCACCTTCCGATACGGCTACCTTGTTACGACTTCACCCCAATTATCTATCCCACCTTAGGCGGCTGGCTCCCAAAAGGGTTACCTCACCGACTTCGGGTGTTACAAACTCTCGTGGTGTGACGGGCGGTGTGTACAAGACCCGGGAACGTATTCACCGCGGCGTTCTGATCCGCGATTACTAGCGATTCCGGCTTCATGCAGGCGAGTTGCAGCCTGCAATCCGAACTGAGAATGGCTTTAAGAGATTAGCTTGACCTCGCGATCTTGCGACTCGTTGTACCATCCATTGTAGCACGTGTGTAGCCCAGGTCATAAGGGGCATGATGATTTGACGTCATCCCCACCTTCCTCCGGTTTATCACCGGCAGTCTCACTAGAGTGCCCAACTGAATGCTGGCAACTAATAATAGGGGTTGCGCTCGTTGCGGGACTTAACCCAACATCTCACGACACGAGCTGACGACAACCATGCACCACCTGTCACTTTGTCCCCGAAGGGAAAGCTCTATCTCTAGAGTGGTCAAAGGATGTCAAGACCTGGTAAGGTTCTTCGCGTTGCTTCGAATTAAACCACATGCTCCACCGCTTGTGCGGGTCCCCGTCAATTCCTTTGAGTTTCAGCCTTGCGGCCGTACTCCCCAGGCGGAGTGCTTAATGCGTTAGCTGCAGCACTGAGGGGCGGAAACCCCCCAACACTTAGCACTCATCGTTTACGGCGTGGACTACCAGGGTATCTAATCCTGTTTGCTCCCCACGCTTTCGAGCCTCAGCGTCAGTTACAGACCAGAGAGTCGCCTTCGCCACTGGTGTTCCTCCATATATCTACGCATTTCACCGCTACACATGGAATTCCACTCTCCTCTTCTGCACTCAAGTTCTCCAGTTTCCAATGACCTTCCCCAGTTGAGCTGGGGTCTTTCACATCAGACTTAAAGAACCGCCTGCGCTCGCTTTACGCCCAATAAATCCGGACAACGCTTGCCATCTACGTATTACCGCGGCTGCTGGCACGTAGTTAGCCATGGCTTTCTGGTTAGATACCGTCAGGGGATGAGCAGTTACTCTCATCCTTGTTCTTCTCTAACAACAGAGTTTTACGATCCGAAAACCTTCTTCACTCACGCGGCATTGCTCCGTCAGACTTTCGTCCATTGCGGAAGATTCCCTACTGCTGCCTCCCGTAGGAGTCTGGGCCGTGTCTCAGTCCCAGTGTGGCCGATCACCCTCTCAGGTCGGCTACGTATCATTGCCTTGGTGAGCCATTACCTCACCAACTAGCTAATACGCCGCGGGTCCATCCATAAGCGGCAGCCGAAGCCACCTTTCATCCGTTCGCCATGCGGCAATCAGAATTATGCGGTATTAGCATCCGTTTCCGAATGTTATCCCCCACTTATGGGCAGGTTACCCACGTGTTACTCACCCGTCCGCCACTCCTCTTTCCAGTCGAGTGCAAGCACTCAATAGGAAAGAAGCGTTCGACTTGCATGTATTAGGCATGCCGCCAGCGTTCGTCCTGAGCCAGGATCAAACTCTCATAAAAGTTGAACCAACCCGTTAGGATTGCTTCGCTTTTTAACGATGCTTGAAGCTCATTAAAATGACTTGCTAGCGAATAATTATTCACTTTGTTTCTTTTGGTTCGACCCTTGGTCGAACCGCCGTACACAGTTTATTGTTTTACTTTGTTCAGTTTTCAAAGGTCTAATTTGTTTGCCGTTGTCGTTTTGACAACTTCTAAATATTACCAGAAGTTATTTAATTTGTCAACAACAAAATTGAATTTATTTTTTGGATTTTTATTCATCTTACTAAATAAATAACTGATTTATTGCCTCCACATTTTATCATGATATCTACAATCAAGTCAACAACAATATCGACTTATTTATTTTATCAGATACCTATATTTTCTTATTGGCAACTCATAGTACTTTACAGGGTAAATCATATCTTGTCAATCACTTATTAACTTAATTTCTCTTTTTTATTTTCAAATTTTAAAACTATATCGCTAATTTTAAAAAATAATATTCTTTGTTCAAACTAATTTATTTTGCTTCATCTGTGTACTGTCTAGGTTACACAATATTTTTTATATTTCTCATGTTAAAGAATTACTTAGACAAAAGAACGTTTATTCTTGATTCAATAGATCACGTTCTGTTTGTCGTTGCTTGTAGTACTCTCTTTTAAAATAGAATAAAAATAAGTATGCATTATTCATGCCTGACATTAGTTCATATCCCTATTTAAAAAATTGATTAAATACAAAACAAGTGTGAGATTCTCATCGCGAAATGAGAATCTCACACTTTTTATCTTTTTTAACGACGTACTTCTTTAATACGAGCTGCTTTACCATGTAATGCACGCAAGTAGTATAATTTAGCACGACGAACTTTACCAAAGCGGATAACTTCGATTATTGCAACACGTGGAGTATGCAATGGGAATGTACGTTCCACACCAACACCATTAGAAATTTTACGAACAGTATATGTTTCGCTAACTCCAGCTCCACGACGTTTTATTACTACGCCTTCAAACAATTGGATACGTTCTCTAGTACCCTCAACAATTTTAGCGTGAACACGGACGGTATCTCCTGGACGGAAAGCCGGAATATCTTCGCGTAATTGTTCGTTTGTGATTGATTCAATTAAGTTCATGTTTTTTTCTCCTTCCAACAAACATTCATACATCACCATTTGGACACAGCGGAATATCGTTATTTCAGCAGGTTTTACCCACTCACCAAGATAGTCTACCATATTCTAAAAAGAGTGTAAAGTAAATTTCCTTATTGTTCTATAGATTATTTTTCATTTATTATTTCATCTAACCATTTTTTTTGGTCTTTTGTAAATACTGTTTCTGTCAACATATCTGGTCTTCTCAAATATGTTCGGCGCAAAGATTCTTTTTCTTGCCATTCTGCAATTTTTTTATGGTTTCCACTAATTAAAACATCAGGTACTTTCATTCCTCGAAAGTCTGCAGGTCTTGTGTATTGAGGATGTTCCAAAAGGCCTGTTGAATGTGAATCTGCTTTAGCAGATTCTTCATTGCCTAAAACTTCCGGCAATAAACGAACAGCAGCATCAATAATAACCATCGCTCCCAATTCTCCACCAGTTAAAATGAAATCTCCAAGAGAAATTTCATCCGTCACTAGTGTCCGTATCCTTTCATCATAGCCTTCATAATGACCACAGATGAAAACTAAATGACTTTCTTCAGTTAATTCTTCAGCAAGACTTTGTGTGAATGGAACCCCTGCTGGATCTAATAAAATAACCCTTTTCTTTGTCTCAGGATTTTCAGACTTAATAGCATCTAAAGCACTAAATATAGGTTGAGCGGTCAACAACATACCTGCTCCTCCACCATAGGGATAATCGTCCACATTACGGTGTTTATTTTCGGAATAATCACGAAAATTTCTTACTGAGATGTCTACTAATTTTTTATCAACTGCTTTTCCAATAATTGATTCTGTTAACGGACCTTCAAACATTCTGGGAAATAAAGTTAAAATATCAATTTTCATTAATCTAATAACCCTTCCATCACATGAATGGTAACGTGTTTATTTTCTAAGTCAACATTTAATACGATATCTTCAATATAAGGAATCAATAGATCTTTGCCCTTAGGACGTTTTATTACCCAAACATCGTTTGCTCCAGGAGATAATACTTCTGTAACTTCCCCAAGTTCCTGCCCTTCTTCATCTTGAACAGATAATCCAATAATTTGATGCAAGTAATATTCATTTTCTGGTAAGTCTCCCAATTGATCAGAGGTTACTTTTAAAATTCCATCACGGTATTTTTCAACATCGTTGATATTAGAGTGATCTTGAAAAGAAAGTATATCAAACATTTTGTGTTTCCGATGACTTGCGACTATCAATTCAATCATTTTATTACCAGGTTGATCAAGCAATAATTTCGAGCCCTTCTTGTAACGCTTTTCTGGAAAATCTGTTCTCGAAATAACACGGACTTCTCCTTTAATTCCTTGAGTATTCACAATTTTACCTACATTATATAATTCAGTCATAGTATCCCTCGTTTTTTTATTATGTCTATTTTTTATTGTACCATATGTTTCGGTCACACTTATTAATAAGAGTGACTAAAAAAGAAAAAAACCATTCCTTAGAAATGGTTTTTTACTTCAAGAATTCTGGCTATTTTGAATAATTAGTCTTGTGCGTTTTGGCCCTTCGACTTTAACACTGTAGATAATTGCTCGAATAGCTTTTGCTACGCGACCTTTTTTCCCTATTAGTCGTCCGATATCATCAGGATGGACGGATAATTGATATTCTGAAAATTCATCTTTTTCAACAATATCAATTATTAATCTTTCCGGATAATTAACAAGTGGACGAACAATGGTAAGAATTAAATCATTCATGTCAGCCATCGTTCTCATCCTTTTTATTTGCTATTTTTTGAATCATGGAATTTTTTCATAACGCCTTCTTTTGAAAGGATATTACGAACTGTATCAGATGGTTGCGCACCTTCAGCTAACCATTTCAATACTAATTCTTCATTCAATTTCACTTCAGCTGGGCTAACAACTGGGTTGTATGTGCCTACTGGTTCGATAAAACGTCCATCACGTGGAGCGCGAGAATCTGCAACTACTATACGATAAAACGGATTTCTTTTAGAACCCATGCGTTTCAAGCGGATTTTTACTGCCATATTTATTACACCTCCATTAACTCTCTCTCAATAAGTATATTAACAGGAAATTTCATCCTTGTAAAGTGTTTTTTCTTTACAGTCTTTTTTTATTTTTTTTCAACCTTTAACGCTTCTTTTTATTTTTCTTTTTGACCTTCTTTTTATTTTTACGAGTCATAGATTTCATCGCCATCTTACCCATTTTTCCTTTAACACCTTGACCAAACATACCATCCATTCCATCAAAGTTTCCTTTAGTCATTTTGCTCATCATTTTTTTCGATTCATTAAATTGTTTAATCATGCGGTTAACTTCTGCAATTGGTCGTGCTGAGCCTCTCGCAATTCTCCGTCTTCTGCTTTGAGATAACAGATCAGGATTCTTACGCTCTTTAGGTGTCATAGATAAAACGATAGCTTTCATACGCGCTGTATCTTTTGGATCTATTTGAAGGTTCTCAAGTCCCGGCGCATTGCTCATGCCTGGAATCATTTTAATGATATCTTCTATTGGCCCCATATTACTAACTTGGTCCATTTGATCAATGAAGTCATTAAAATCAAAACTATTATCTTTTAATTTTTTTGTCATTTCTTCATTTTTCTTCTCATCAAAATCCTGTTGAGCTTTCTCGATTAGAGTAAGCATATCGCCCATACCTAGAATTCTATTTGCCATCCTGTCTGGATAAAACGGTTCTAATGCTTCTAATTTCTCACCTTGGCCAACAAATTTAATTGGTTTCCCGGTTACTGAGCGAATAGAAAGAGCTGCCCCGCCACGAGTATCGCCATCTAATTTCGTCAAGATTACACCCGTAATATTTAGCTGTTCATTAAATGAAGCTGCAACGTTCGCCGCTTCTTGGCCTGTCATTGCGTCTACTACTAAGAAAATTTCTGTAGGATTGACAGCAGCTTTTATATCAGAGAGCTCTGTCATAAGCTTTTCATCTATTTGCAAGCGTCCAGCCGTATCAATAATAACAAAATCTCGATGGTCATCTTTCGCTTTTTGAATCCCTTGTTTAGCAATTTCTACAGGACTGACTTGATCTCCCATCGAGAATACTGGAATATCCAATTGTTCTCCCAATGTTTCTAATTGTTGAATAGCAGCAGGACGATAAATATCGGCTGCTATCATCATTGGACGTTTATTTTGTGTTTTTCTTAAATGATTTACTAATTTACCCGCAGTTGTCGTTTTACCTGCTCCTTGTAGCCCAACCATCATAACTACAGTTGGAGCTTTTGCTGCCATTTGAATTGTGCTTTGCTCGCCACCCATTAAGGTTGTCAACTCTTCACTAACAATTTTTAAAATTTGTTGACTTGGTGAAAGACTTTCTAATACTTCTGATCCAACAGCACGTTCACTAACAATTTTCACAAAATCCTTTACTACTTTGAAGTTAACATCTGCTTCTAGCAAAGCTAGTCTTACTTCGCGCATCATTTCTTTTACATCTGCTTCTGATACCTTACCTTTGCGACGCATTTTTGCCATCGCATTTTGCAATCTTTCTGATAATCCTTCAAATGCCATTTAATTCACCATTCCTTTATTCTGCTGATTCTTTTTTCAACTTTTGAATATAACTTTGTAATCTACTATCATTTGGGTAATGAGTGGTTATATAGCTTGAAAACTCATCAAGCGTTTTTTCTGTCTGATTAAAGTTTTCTACCAAATGAAGTTTTTTTTCATAATCTGTTAAAATTTGTTCTGTTCTCCTAATGTTATCATATATAGCTTGTCGGCTCACATCAAAATCTTCTGCAATTTCACCCAAAGAATAATCATCTGCAAAATAAAGCAACATATATTTTTGTTGCTTTTCAGTGAGTAAAGATCCATAAAAATCGAAAAACGCATTCATGCGGTTCGTTCGTTCTATTTCCATTTTAACTCTTCCTTCTTTATCCGACCTGTTTTTACAGTGAGTCTCATTTTAGCACCTCTTAAGCGTACTCATTATCCGTTAAATAGTCAATAGTTTTAAGATGTTTCCTTCCTATTTCTACCAAGAATGAACGATATGTTAAACAAGTGAATTTTATAGTTTTAATTAAAGAAAAAAAGAACCTTTAAGGCTCTTTTTTCATTAGTTTTAATACAAAAAATTAAGGTTACATCGAATCCTTAATCAATGCACTGAATAATCCGTAGATATACTCGCCTGGATCAAACTCTTGTAAGTCATCTACTGCTTCACCTAAACCAACTAACTTAACCGGAATATCCAATTCTTTACGGATAGCTAAGACAATTCCACCTTTAGCCGTTCCATCTAATTTTGTTAAGACAATTCCAGTCACGTTCGTTGTTTGCTTAAATTGTTTAGCTTGCACCATAGCATTTTGACCAGTAGTTGCATCTAAAACTAGTAAAACTTCATGTGGTCCGTTACTAACTTCTTTTTCGATGACACGTTTCATTTTTTCTAATTCATTCATTAGATTAACTTTATTTTGCAAACGTCCAGCTGTATCAACAATCAAAATATCTGCTTCTTGTTGCTTAGCTTGACGTACAGCATCAAACACAACTGCCGCCGGATCACTACCGGCTTTTCCTGTTACGACTTGAGCTCCAACTCGCTCTCCCCATACAACTAGTTGCTCTATCGCTCCTGCTCTAAAAGTATCTCCTGCAGCCAGAACAACTTTTTTACCTTCTGATTGATAACGTTTTGCCATCTTTCCAATAGTGGTCGTTTTACCTACACCATTTACTCCTACTACCAAGATAACAGATAAACCGTTTTTGTTAAAATTAATTTCTGGTTTTTCAGTATTATCTTTTTCATAAATTTCGACCATTTTTTCAATAATAACTTGTTGTACTTCACCTTCACTCTTAGCATTTTTCAACTTAACTTCTTGTCGTAAAGCATCACTAATTTCCATCGATGCTTCATAACCGACATCTGCTCCGATAAGAATTTCTTCTAATTCTTCAAAGAAATCTTCATCGACTGTTCTGAAGTTTGCAAAAAGTTCATTCATCCGACTTGAAAAAGATTTGCGTGTTTTTTCTAATCCTTTTTCATATTTTTCTGACACTTCGGTTGTTTCAATTTTTTCTTCTCCTGTAAATGCTCGTTTTATCTTATCAAAAAACCCCATTGTCTTACCTCTTTTCTTTTTTTATTCATATTGAACTTTTTTTAGTCATTTTAGTTTATTGGAGAGCAAATTTTTTAATAGCATGGGCCACACCATGATCATTATTATTTTTAGTTATAAACTGAGCTATTCCTTTTATTTCAGAAGTGGCATTTTCCATAGCTACTCCCATTCCAGCAAATTCAATCATTGCAAAATCATTGGCCTCATCACCTATAGCCATTACTTCATGAGTCTCTATTCCTAACCGCTCACAAAGAATAGCGATTCCTTTACCCTTATCTACTTCTTTATTCAACAATTCCAGTAAAACGGGTCTAGACTTCATTATATTAAATCTTTCAAAAAATTCTGAGGGTATTTTAGTAATGGCCTCATCTAAAGATTCTTCTTCATAACAAAAAACTATTTTATTCACAGCTAAATCTTCAGAAAGGTCCTCAAGAAAAACCGGTACAAATGGTAAAGCATTCATCACGGTTGGATACAAAGAATCTCGTCCCACAGGATAAGGAGGTTCGTATACTTTTTCTAAATCAATGAAATTACAAGGAATATTGATATCTTGACTCAAGTTATACAATTCTTGTGTATCTTCTCTTGACAATGTCTTTTGCGATAAAATTTCACCAGTATCCGTTTTTTGAACTAATCCACCATTATAAGTAATTCCATAGTCTCCTGATTCTCTCAAGCCTAACTCTTCTAAGTAATGAATCATTCCTAAAAGTGGTCTACCTGTGCACAAAACAACTTTTATTCCTTGTTCTTTTGCTTTTTTAATAGCCTGTTTATTTTCATCGGAAATTATTCGATCTTTCGTTAACAAGGTACCATCTAGGTCAATCGCAATTAATTTAATCATTTAGTCGACTCCTTTAAATTTAATCTATCGTATTTACACTATCTCGTTCAGCTTCTTCTAGTCGAACAGAAACAATCTTAGATACGCCTGATTCTTGCATCGTAACGCCATACAAAACATCCGCTTCTTCCATTGTACCTTTACGATGAGTAATTACAATGAATTGTGTATCTCCATCAAATTTCTTTAAGTAGCGACCAAAACGCACTACATTAGCTTCATCTAATGCAGCTTCAACTTCATCCAAAATACAAAAAGGGACTGGTCTAACTTGAATGATAGCAAATAACAACGCAATAGCAGTAAAAGCTCGTTCTCCACCAGACAATAAACTTAACTGTTGTAATTTTTTACCTGGTGGCTGTGCAATAATTTCAATTCCAGTTGTTAGTATATTATCTGGATCAGTCAAACGTAATTCAGCCATCCCACCACCAAACATTTGAGGGAATACTGTACTGAAATGAACACGAATCGCGTTAAACGTCTCTGTAAATCGAAGAATAACTTCTTCATCCATTTCATTCATTGTTTCGTATAAACTTTCTTTTGCTTCTAACAAATCATTGCGTTGTTCTACTAAAAATGTATACCGCTTATGAATGCGATCAAATTCTTCAATTGCACCTAAATTAACATGACCTAGCTCTTGAATACTTCTCTTAAGCAATTTTACTTTTTGTGTCGCTTCTTCAACGGTAACTTTTAAAGTATGTTGTTGTTTGGCAACTTCAAAATTTAAGTTGTATTCTTCATTCAAGTAACTTAATCGAGTATCCATTGCAACATCATTTCTGTTTAACGAAACCTCTACTTTTGTTTTTTGTTCCATTACATAACGTTGTTGATTATTTTTTAAGGTTAGGTCTTGTTCTACTTGGTCTAATCGTTCCTGAAGCAGCAAGGAATTTTTTTTATGTAGAATCAAAGATTGCTCTAATTGCTCTTTCTCTCCTTTTAATTTAATAGATTTGACTATTAAATCATTTTGAGAGAGCTTTTGATCTCCATTTGATTGAGAAATTTGATGGATAAATGTTTTGAGTTCATCTAACTCTTGTTGCTCAGTTTCTAATTGATTTTCAATCCTATTCTGTTCATTTTTTAATCCTGTCATCTGTTCTTTAACTGTTGCCGATAAAGTCATTAATTCTTGCACGGTTTGAAGAATTGTTGCTTGCAATTTTTCTCTTTCTTCGTTTTGAGAAGAAACCAGTTCAAGTTGGTGTTTGATTTGATCCATTTTTTCTTGAAGCGTAGCCCATTCTTCTTTTATAGAATTAAGTCGTTGTTCATAACTAGCTTCTTCTTTTTTGTCTTCTTGTTCTTCAAATTTGGTGCCTTTCAATTCTCTTCCTAAGCGGTTGAACTTTTCATCAGTAATTTCGCACCTATTTTTTAATTCTTGTTCTTTTAGTCGTTGTTGCTCACCTAATTCTCTAACTTGTTCTAACGTTTCTTCTTCTTTTGTTAATGCCTGTTTTAAATTTTGAACCTCTACTTCTTTAGATAACAACATTTTTTCCATTTGATTAATTTGTTTGCTTAGCGCTGTTAATTCATTCTTACGCGAGAACAAACTGCTTTGGGTGCCTTTTTTACTTGCTCCGCCAGTCATAGAGCCACCAGCATTCATAACATCTCCTTCAAGCGTCACAACACGATAGCCAAATTGAAGCATTTTTGCAATTTTATTAGCGGACTCTAAATCTCGAGCTACAATCGTAGTACCTAATAAGTTTTGGATAATTGAAGCAATTTCTTCAGGGTAATCAATGATTTCATATGCTATTCCAATAAAACCTATACTTTTTTTCACTTTAGTTTCAATTGTAAGTGGTAAACGACGAGCTTTAATGGTTGTTAAAGGTAAAAAAGTCGCACGTCCAGAACGTTTTTGTTTTAAAAAATGAATGGAATTACGTGCGCTTGTCTCATCCTGTACAATAATATTTTGCGAAGCAGCCCCTAAGGCTATATCAATGGCTATTTCACTTTCTTTAGGAACAACTATTAACTCAGCAACAGCCCCTATTACTCCACCAATTTGATTTTTGTGCTTTAGTATTTCTTTTACCCCTTGATAAAAACCAGTATAATCATCTTTTAATTCTTGTAAACTTTCTTTTTTAGCTTTAGCTTGTTGAACAACTCGTAATGCATCATATAATTTTTTGTTTTCATTTTCTAAAGAGACACGTCTATTTTGAATCGTCGTTTGTTGTTCTTGATAATATAAAAGTTTTTCTGCAATTTCTTGTTGAGTCAGTTTCATCTCAGAAGTTGTTTTCTTTAATTCTATTTCTGCTTGTTCTTTTTCTAATTCCAAGGCAGATATCCTAGCGTTGGATTTTAATTTTTTTTGATGAAGTTGGTTGAGACTTTTGTTCGAATAGTTTTGTTCATTTCTTAGGCTTGTTTGTTCTTGCATTAAATCAACGTATTTGTTACGCAGTTGCTCAATGGTTTCTTTACTATCAGAAGATAATATTTGTTGTTCTTTTTTAGCTTTCTTTAATTGATCTTTAACTGATTTTTGCTGTTCATTTTTCTGAGCAATTTTTTTAGTTAATTGTTGCAATTTTTCAGTTGATTGAATCATTTTTTGCTCAGCTTGCTGATGGTGCTGTTCATATTGTTGACGACTTTGTTTTGTATGTTTGGATTTTTCATTCAATACTTGCTTTTTTCCTTCTAGCTGTTCATAGTTTTGCACAATTACCATTAAGGAATGCTGTTCATTGTCAATCGCTTCCGTTTGCTCTTTTTTTTCAGTTTTTAAAGTCAACAGTTTTTTCTCTAGTCCAACACTTGACTTTTGCATTTGGTCTAATCGTGTGTTGAAAGAAGTAAGTTCTTGATTTTGGATATCCGTTTGATTTTTTAATTGTTCTATTTCAACAACCGTTAAAGCTATTTCTACATCGCTTAATTGTTGTTTTTGCATCAAATAATCTTTTGCCATGCTACTTTGTATTTTAAGAGGTTCAATTTGGGTGTCTAACTCATACACAATATCTTGAACGCGACTCAAATTATCTTCTGTCTCAACTAATTTTTGTTCAGCTTTTTTTTTGCGTGTTTTATATTTGAAGACCCCTGCAGCTTCTTCAAAGATAGATCGACGATCCTCTGGTTTACTATTAAAAATAGTTTCTACTTTCCCTTGCGAAATAATTGAAAAAGATTCTTTCCCTAATCCAGAGTCCATAAATAACTCCACAATATCTTTGAGTCTGCAAACTTGTTTGTTTAGATAAAATTCACTATCTCCATTTCGATGCAGTCGTCTTGTAATATTTATTTCAGCAAAGTCTAAGGGTAGAAAATGATCTTCATTTTCTAAAACTAAAGTCACTTCTGCAAAATTTAATTGTTTTCTTGAATCAGTTCCGGCAAAAATAATATCATTCATCTTGCCTCCACGTAAACTTTTCGCAGACTGCTCCCCTAAAACCCAGCGGATGGCTTCAGTAATATTACTTTTCCCGCTGCCATTCGGTCCAACAACTGCTGTAACTCCTTCGTGGAATTCAATCGTTGTTTTCTCCGCGAATGATTTAAAACCAGCGATTTCAATTCTTTTTAGCTGCACAACTAAATGGCCCCTTTCTTAAACAATAACATTAATTAAGGATAAGCTACACATTCTAGCTTATCCTTAATTAATGTTATTTGCCTTGTAAATTCAACAAAGCATTTTCTGCAGCAACTTGCTCAGCTGCTTTTTTTGTTCTTCCTTGTCCTTGCCCTAGCATCTGTCCTTCTGCACTAACTTCAACTACAAAAGCTTTTTGATGTGCCGGACCAATTTCTTCAACTAACTGATAATCAATCGTTATTTCACCTTTTTTTTGTAAATATTCTTGTAAGTTTGTTTTGTGATCCATCACATGTGAGAAAGCACCGGATTGAATCTTAGGGAAAATGGTCTGATTTAAAAACTCCAGTACTTTAGTAATCCCTTGATCCAAATATAAAGCACCAATAAAAGATTCAAACAAATCACAAAGAAGAGCTGGTCTTTTCCTACCATCCATTCGCTCTTCGCCTTTGCCCAAACGGATATAACGATCGAAGCCACAATCTTTAGCAAATAAGCCTAAGCTTGCCTCACAGACAATTCTTGCTCTTAACTTTGTTAAATGCCCTTCCGGAAGCGTTGGGTAATGCTCGAACAGGTATCTGGAAATAATCAATTCCAATACAGCATCCCCTAAAAATTCGATTCGCTCATTATCTTTTAATTTAAGGTTCCTGTGCTCATTCACATATGATGAATGCGTGAACGCTTCTTCTAGATAAGCGGTATTATTAAATGTGATATTAAACTTATCTTTTAGTTCTTTTAAAAATGACTCATTCATATTTTTTCTCCTCTCAATCAGATTTGTTCAACTATTACTAGTATACTGTGTTTTCTTAAAAAAATAAATAGTTTCATTTTTTACTTGTTAAAGCGAAACCTAATAATTTTTTTTCTAGTAAAAAAAAAAATCCCAGCAAAATGTACCGACCCCTAGAAGTTAGACCTAAAAAATCTAACTTTTGGGGGTTTTTCATATGGCAAAATATACATTTGAACTTAAACTAGAAATCATTCAAGCCTATTTACGTGGTGAAGGGGGATATGGAACACTAGCGACTAGGTTTGGGGTTTTACACGCATACCAGGTTCGTATGTGGGTTAATAGTTATAAACAGTTTGGCGAAGAAGGACTTATGAGAAAAAGGAAAAATAATTCTTATTCTATTCAATTCAAAACAAATGCGGTAGAATTATATTTAACTACAGAGATGTCCTACTTTGAATTAGCGAATTTCCTTGAAATCACTAATCCTTCTATTCTTACACGTTGGGTAAAGGAATATCGTCATTATGGTATTCAAAGGCTCTCTAAACAACAAGGGAGGCCACCGAAGGTGTCTGATAAAAAAGATAAAGTCATTATCTCTGAAAAGCTGCCTAATAAAGTAGAAACAACCCGAATCCAAGAACTTGAAAGACAAAACCGCGCTTTACAAATTGAGATTGCTTGTTTAAAAGAATTGAGGAGGTTGCGTCGCGAGGAAACTCGACTAGAAATGAAGTTATCTCAAGAATCATCCACAACCTCCGAAGAGACTTCCAATTAAAAGAAATTCTTGAGGTTCTTAAATTTCCAAAATCAACTTACATGTATTGGCAAAAGAGATTCAATCGGCCTAATAAGGATGAAGAAGATGAAAAATTATTACTTCAAATTCGTAAAGATCATAAGGATTATGGGTATCGTCGTGCACAAAAAGAGATGGAAAAGCGAGGACGCAAAGTAAATAAAAAGAAAGTTCAACGATTAATTAAAAAGCTAAAAATCCAAGTACACTCTTATACTCGTAAATCACGTAAGTATAGTTCGTATAAGGGGACTGTTGGTCGCATAGCGAAAAATAATATCCACCGCCGGTTCTATACTAATGTAGTTCATCAAAAAATCACAACGGATACGACTGAATTCAAATACTTTGAGACGGATAAAAACGGTGTTATCCGTCAGGGAAAGCTCTATTTAGACCCTTTCTTAGATATGTATAATAGTGAGATCATCTCTTATCGTATTTCAAAAAGACCTACTGCATTAGCAATAATGGGGGCTCTTGAAGAGGCTATCGAAGCTACAAGTAACTGCCATTATAGACGTACCTTTCATTCTGATCAAGGTTGGGCCTATCAAATGAAAAGCTACTCCTATAAATTAAAAGAACACAAAATTTTTCAAAGTATGTCCCGTAAGGGAAACTGTCTAGATAATTCACCAATCGAGAATTTTTTTGGAATACTCAAACAAGAAATTTATTATGGCGAAGTTTACCGCAGCTTTAATGAATTAAAACAAGCAATAGAAAGTTATATCGAGTATTACAATAACGAACGGATGAAGAGTAAATTAAACTGGATGAGCCCTATTCAATTTAGAGAACAACAAACTGTACTCCTTAATGATTACTCTGCTTGAGTGTCTCTAAGGTCACAGCTAATCTCTAAACAATAAAAAAGCAGTCTTTGTTTAAACCATTTTTAGAAATAATTATAGTGTAAAGGTAAAAGAGCACAAAAAAAGGAGTAGAATTAACTACTCCGTTAAAAGTCTAACTATTTGGGGTCACTACAAAATCAGTAAAAAAGACCTTTGATAAAAGAAAGAATTCTTTACCAAAGATCTTTTAGAATACTTATTAAATTAGACTTCCATTGATGTAACTTACTGCATCTCCAACAGAAGAGATGTTTTCTGCATCATCATCAGAGATTTCTGTGCCAAAAACATCTTCTAATTCCATCACTAACTCAACAATATCAAGTGAATCTGCTCCTAAATCATCTTTAAATGTCATTTCTTCAGTAACTTTTTCTTCATCGATTCCAAATCTTTCAACGATTATTTTTTTTATTTTTTCAAACGTTTCATTTTTTGACAATCCTTACACCCCCGTTTGGCATTTCTATTATATTATTTTCCGTATCAGACATATTTATTTTACAGATAGTTAAAGATAATGTCTAGCTTTTTTATATTTTGATTTTTTTAATCCATTTTATATTTTGATCTTTTCAATCCATTTATTCTTGTTTAGCTTCGAATTGAGAAACAAGATCATCAATAACTTTTGAAGCTAACATCTCATGTATTTGCTTAATGGTAAAATAAACTGCTTCTTTTTCAGTAGAGCCATGAGTCTTAACAACAGGTGCTTTAATTCCAAATAAGACGGAACCACCGTGTTTTGAATAATCTAATACATCTTTCATTTCAGATAGGCTATCTTTCAATAAAAGACCACCTAGTTTAGCTTTAGCGCCATTATCGTATACAGCTGATTTTAATAGCTGCATCATTGACATCGCGGTCCCTTCAATCGTTTTTAAAACTGCATTTCCTGTAAAACCATCTGTGACAACAACATCAGCTACGCCATTTAAAATATCTCGGGCTTCTACATTTCCAATAAAATGAATCGTTGGTTCATCTTTTAGAAGCTTGAATGCACGTTTAGTAAGATCGTTACCTTTATTTTCTTCTGTTCCATTATTTAATAAACCGACCGTTGGTTTTTCAATCCCTTGCACAAATTTAGCATATTCACTTCCTAAAATAGCATATTGGTGAATATTTTCAGGTTTAGAATCTGCATTAGCACCAACATCCATCAGATTGAATCCTTTGCCAGATTTTGTTATAACCGGTAAAGTTACTAATAAACCTGGACGATCAATCCCTTTAATACGTCCAATGATTAACAATCCAGCCGTTAACAATGCACCGGTGTTTCCAGCTGAAAAGAGAGCATCTGCTTCTTTGTTTTTAACAGCTTGTGCCGCTAAAACCATTGAGGCATTTTTTTTACGACGGATTGATCGAATGGGATCATCCTCACTCTCTATTTTTTCATCCGTGTGAACGATTTTAATATTTGTCTCATTTGATAAGTAAGGTTTAATCGCTTCTTCATTTCCGTATAAAATAAATTCCATATCTTTAAATTCATTAGCTGCGAGTACAACACCTTCGACTATTGCTCTAGGTGCGTTATCTCCACCCATTGCATCTACTGCAATTTTCACACTTTATTCCTCCTTCTTTTCACATTAAATCATTGTCTTTATAACCATTTTAGATTTTGTCTTATTTTAGTATTAAATCATAATTTTAACAATACTTGTTAATTAAAGTTTTGTTCAGATTGGTTTTCCAAATTAAGTGATTGTCGCAGTTGTAGATACTTGGGATCATACATAAATTCAGGGTTGTTAACCAGTTCTGTTGCTTCTTGCCTAGCTGCCTCTAACGCTCCAAAATCACCAATAATATCCCCTACTTTAAAATCAGGAAGTCCTGATTGTTTCGATCCAAATAAATCTCCTGCGCCTCTTAATTCCAAGTCTTTTTCGCTTAAAACAAATCCATCCACTGTTTCAGTCATAATTTTCATCCGTTCAATTCCTGTTTCACTTTTAGGGTTAGCTACCAAAATACAGTAAGATTCTTTGTGACCACGCCCAACACGACCTCTTAATTGATGAAGTTGGGATAAACCAAAACGATCTGCATCGTAAATCACCATAGTTGTGGCGTTAGGTACGTTTACTCCTACCTCAATAACTGTTGTAGAAACTAAAACAGCTAGCTTATTTTCTTTAAATTGATGCATCACCTGTTCTTTTTCGGCTGGTTTCATTTTTCCATGTAGCAATCCTACTTGATAGCGTGATGCGTAATAAGCAGACAGTTTTTCATAAATATCTGTTGCATTTTTTACATCTAAACTTTCTGATTCTTCTATTAGTGGACAAATAACGTAAGCTTGAGAGCCCTTTTTTAATTGGCGTTCAATAAATTCCAGAGTCAACTCAAAATTTTTAGGTCTAGTCCATGTTGTTTCAATAGGAATTCGTCCAGCTGGCAACTCATCAATAATAGATACATCCATTTCTCCGTAAGTTGTAATGGCTAATGTTCTTGGGATGGGTGTCGCAGTCATAAACAATACGTCCGGCTCCTTGCCTTTATCTCGCAATATTTTCCTTTGATTCACTCCAAAGCGATGTTGCTCATCTGTTATGACCAATCCTAACCGAGAAAAATACACATCCTTTTGAATCAAAGCGTGGGTTCCGATGACAACATCCAAGACGCCGCTTTTTAACTCTTCTAAAATAACTCGCCGCTCTTTTGTTTTTGTTGAGCCTGTCAACAATGCAATACGGACTTCTAATGGATCAAATAATTCACTCAAACTCTCCATGTGCTGCTCTGCTAAAATCTCAGTTGGAACCATTAATGCAGATTGAAAATTCGCATTCGCAGCTGCAAACAAAGCTATGGCAGCAACAATAGTTTTTCCACTTCCTACATCTCCTTGAAGCAATCTATGCATGTGCATAGGTTCTTTTAAATCGATACAAATTTCATTTACAACTCTTTTTTGAGCAGTTGTTAGTTCAAAAGGTAAAGAATGAATAAATCGTCTTAAATCTTTAACATCGTATTTTATTTGCAACCCATAACCAACCGCTTTTTGTTTTTCCCTTAAATTTTGGAGCTTTAATTGATACAATAAAAATTCTTCAAAGATAATCTCTCTTCTAGCTTGCTTTGATTGTTCTTGTGAAGTAGGAAAATGCATACCGTAAACGGCCTCATTATGAGTAACCAATCGATATTTTTTCTTTAAGTATTTAGGAACGTTTTCCGGAATAAGTTCTTGGTAATCTTGATACGCTTTTTTGACTAAAACAAAAATTGTTTTTTGTTTTATCCCTTTATTCGCTTTATATATAGATTCAAAATCATTATTTTGATCTGAGGAACTAGTACCTAGAATTTTAATACCCGTTAAACTTTTACGTTTGGCATCCCACTTACCAAAAACTGCTAGTTCTTCACCAGCAACAATCTTACTTTTTAAATAGGACTGATTGAAAAAAGTAATCACGATTACCGCATGTTCAATGACTAGTCGAAATGATAATCGATTCTTTTTGGGACCAAAACGGCTGACTACTGCTTCTGAAACAACATTCCCCTTTAACGTCACTTTTTCTTGATCTTCTATTTCTAGTAAATTCTTTTCTTTGATATCTTCATAACGAAAAGGAAAATGAGAGAGCAAGTCCAAAATAGTGAAGATACCTAGCTGATTTAACGCTTCTTGACGTTTCTGACCAACCGAAGGAAGAACAGATACTGGATCATAGATGGTTTTCCCCATAGTAGTTCAACCTTAAATGCAAAAAAAATAGCACCCGGTTGTTCATCTCCTCTCAATCACTTTTTTTAGATTACTATTCATAATTTTTTTAAAAATAGACAACAATAGTAAAAATAAGAGGCTATTTTTATTATTGTTGTCTATTATATTTAAATTATTCTACAGATAATAAGTACGGATAAACAGGTTGTTGTCCTTCGTGAATTTCAACTTCTACGTCTTGAAATTCTTGAGTGATTTCATCAGCAATTTCATTTGCCTCATCCATATCGCCATCTTCACCTAATAAAATGGTAACAATTTCACTTTCATCAGTAATCATTTTTCTAAGCGTCTCCAAGACTGCTTCTTTACAATTTAGTTTAGAGACTTTAATTTTACCATCAATGATTCCCATGTAATCATTTTTCTTGATACTAATACCTTCAATTTCAGTATCACGAACAGCTGTAGTGATTTGTCCGCTTATAACATTTTCTAACTCCATGCTCATCTCTTTTTTATTGGTTTCTAAATCATTCAGTTCATTGAATGCTAACATGGCAGTCATTCCTTGAGAAACTGTTTTACTTGGAATAACAACCACAGGTAAGTCGCTTACTTCTGCGGCCTGATCAGCAGCCATAAATATATTTTTATTATTTGGTAAAATAATAACTTTCTCAGCATTGATAGAATCGATTGCTTTCAATATATCTTCTGTGCTAGGGTTCATTGTTTGTCCCCCACTAATTACGTAATCGACGCCTAGGCTTTTGAACAGACTTTGTACGCCTTCCCCAGCAGCAACAGCTATTACACCATATGGTGTTTTTTTATTGGGGGTTTTAGCAGCCTTTGGTTTTTCATTTACTAAGATTGTTTCATGTTGTTCACGCATGTTATCTACTTTTATTTTTACAAGTGAACCGAATTCTTGTCCATAATTCATTACTTCTCCAGGACGTTCTGTATGAACATGAACTTTAACGATTTGATCATCTGATACCACTAAAAGAGAATCTCCAATTTCGTTTAAATGATTGCGGAAAGTATCGTAGTCAAATTTTTGTTTAACTGTTTCTCCATCGCCTATTTTCACCATAATCTCAGTACAATAGCCAAATTTAATATCTTCTGTAGCAATATGATTAGAAACACTACGATGATGTTCTGCATTAACCATTTCAGTCATTTCTTTTGCAGAAGGTTGATACTCTTCATCTTCACTAATTTTACCTGATAAAACTTCTAAAAACCCTTCATAGATGAACAAAAGACCTTGCCCTCCACTATCTACTACGCCAACTTCTTTTAAGACCGGCAACAAGTCCGGTGTTCTTGCTAAAGATTTTTTTGCTTCACGAACGACAGCATCCATTACCACAACAACATCATCAGTGGATTTAGCTTGCTTTTCACCAGCTTTTGCTGATTCACGAGCAACAGTTAAAATAGTTCCTTCAACTGGTTTCATGACAGCTTTATAAGCTGTTTGGACACCATTTGTAAAAGCAGCTGCAAATTCATTTGCTGTTAATGTTTCTTTATTTTCAATTGCTTTTCCGAAACCTCTAAATAGTTGAGATAAAATAACTCCAGAATTCCCACGGGCTCCCATTAATAATCCTTTTGATAAGGCTGCTGCAAGTTCGTTGATCTTATTTGAATCAACATTTTCAATTGCTTTAACTCCACTTGCTAATGATAAGTTCATATTTGTTCCGGTATCTCCATCTGGGACAGGAAAAACATTTAATGAGTTAACATATTCTGCATTCTTGTTTAAGCGTTTGGCTCCAACTGCAACCATATTGCGGAACTGTTTACCTTCTAACTTTGTAACATTCACCACTATATCCTCCTTCATCACTTCTAATCAAAGCGACTACGACAATTTCTTTTTTTAGTCTTTCAAAACACGAACACCTTGCACGTAAACATTTACTGCTTGGGCAGAGATATCTAGCATTGTTTCTAAATCATATTTAACTTTTTCCTGCACATTACGACTTACTTCAGAAATTTTAGTCCCATAACTGACAACAATATAAACATCCACTATCACGCCATTATCTTCCTGACGTACAATTACACCACGTGAATAATTTTCTTTTTTAAGAATATCATTTAAATTATCACGAATCTGATTTTTGCTTGCCATACCGACAATACCAAAAATTTCAGTTGTTGCTCCTCCGACTACCGTTGCAATCACTTCGTTTGAAATATCGATAACACCGAATTGCGTTTTTATTTTAACTGCCATGGTAAAAATCCTCCTTTTGGCTAGTTAGCCATGAATTACTACTCCATATTTTATCATAGCTGGTTGAATATTAAAAGGTTTAAGGATGAAAACTCGCTGTTCTCTAATAGTAATAACCAGTTTTATTTTTTATTTTTTTCTTTTCTAATTTAATCTGTTATAAAATGCAAACTATTTGCTTTCAACTAAGCTGTCAAGTAAAATTCCTTGAAAGAAAAATGTTGCATATATTGTCTAATTATGATAAATTATGAAAGTATGAGTGTATAGATTGAAGCCTTGCTTCGAGATATTGGCAAAGGAGGAAAGAATAATGGCTAAAGTATGTGTTATTACAGGACGTAAAGCAAAAAGCGGAAACAACCGCTCTCACGCTATGAACAAAACAAAACGTACATGGGGTGCTAACTTACAAAAAGTTCGCATTTTAGTTGATGGAAAACCTAAAAAAGTTTGGGTTTCTACTCGCGCTCTTAAATCTGGTAAAATTGAACGCGTTTAAACAGAATAAAAAATAGAGTTGAGACAATTGTCTCAACTCTATTTTTTTAATCTTTACTTTGTATAACAGCTACCAAACCTGACTCAAAAGAAAACTGAGCTTTCTCATTTGCAAATTCGTTACTCGCTAATGAACAAGGAAAAGCAATGTCTGTTTCAGTTAACTCATACTTTACTCCAGTTAACGTTAATTTTTCAACTGACGTTAGGCAAATAAAAGCCAAATATTTTTTGTCTCTTTCTTTCTCAATCGTATAAGTTCCAGGTATAAAATAGGATAAACTGTTTTTATTATCAACTATTCTTATTTTGGAAATATATGGTTGAAAAGTAGGTAGGAAGACAAGCCATAAATTATTTAAAAAATGATCTAATCGCCCGCCAGTTGCACCAAATATGGTTACTTCTTCGGGGAAATATTCATGAAATGCTACTCTGACAGCTAACTCAGTATCCGTTGCATCTTTTTCGGCAGGAAATTGGCGCACATCCTCTACCTCATTTTTCAATTTATTAAGTTCTGCTGGAGTAATGGAATCAAAATCACCTAAAGCTAAAACTGGTTTAATTCCATAGTCTAAAAGTCTTAACGCACCTCTATCAACACCAATCCAAATTAAACTCTCGTTTGATCTATTTTTGATATCTGGCAAACACTTTTCTGGTCCTCCAACCATTATTGCAATGTTAGTCATTTTAACGTACGGCATCTTTGAGAGACATTAATCGTTCAATAGGTTTTGGCGCATCATAAATATAAGAGCCTGCTACAAAAACATTTGCACCTGCATTTTTACAGATTTTAGCTGTCTCAGGAGAAATCCCACCATCTACTTCAATTTCATAACGGTACCCTCTATCTTTTTTCAAGTTGCTTAATAATGAAATTTTAGAGACTGTTTCCTTGATAAAGCTCTGACCGCCAAAGCCTGGGTTAACCGTCATAACTAAGACCATATCTACTTCACTTAAAACCGGCATAATTGATTCTACTGCTGTTCCCGGATTGATGACCACCCCAGCTTTTACACCTTGATTTTTGATTAACTGGATTGCACGATGAATATGATAGGTACTTTCTACATGGACCGTAATAATATCTGCTCCCGCTTTAGCAAAAGCCTCAATATAATTTTCAGGATTCTCAATCATCAAATGACAATCTAAAGGTAATTTGGTTATTGGACGGATTGCAGAAACTACGTTTGCTCCAAATGTTAAATTCGGAACAAAATGTCCATCCATAACATCTACATGTATGTAATCCGCTCCTCCTTCTTCAACCAATCGAATATCTCTTTCTAAATTAGCAAAATCCGCACTTAAAATAGATGGTGAAATTTTCATATATATCCTCACTTTTCTTTTTTATTGTATTTTGGTTTTCGATTTTCGATTTCATCAAGGTACTGCAAGTAATGTTGATAGCGATAAGGTTGTATCGTACCTTCTTCAACCTCTTTTTGAACTTGGCAACCAGGTTCATTACGATGCATACAACTTCTAAAACGACAAAGCTCTTGTACTTCAACAAACTCTATAAATAATTCTGGTAACTCTTCTGCTTCAATCTCTAAAAAATCTATCGAACTAAAACCAGGTGTATCTGCTACCAATCCATCAAATAAAGGAATTAACTCAACATGACGAGTTGTATGTTTACCACGACCTAAAGCTGAAGAAATAACATCAGTTTTTAAATCTAATTTAGGAGCAATTTGGTTTAATAGTGTGGATTTGCCAGCACCCGATTGCCCCATAAATACCGTCAATTTATGGGGGAAATACGTGACCAATTCTTTAATGGCTTCATCATTTGTTTTTGAATCTGGAAGAATAACTGGATAACCTATTTTTTCATACTGCTCCTTTAGCGTAGTTACTTCTACTATTTGTTCTTCAGTCAATAAATCTATTTTAGTAATATAGATAATAGCATGTATGCCTTTACTTTCTAATGTTATTAAAAAACGATCCAATAAATTAGTAGAGAACTTTGGCTCTATGGCTGACATGATAATGATTCCCAAATCAACATTAGAAACTGTAGGACGTATCAATTCATTTTTTCGTGGAAGTAATTCTTTAAGAATACCATCAGTTTTTGTGCTACTTTCAAAATCAACGTAATCGCCAACCATAGGCGTTAATTTACGCTTTCTAAAATTGCCTCGGCCACGTGTTTGATAGGTTTCACCTTCATAATAAACGTAATAAAAACCACTCAATGCTTTTCTAATTTGTCCTTTTGGCACATTGTTCCTCCTTTATCTTTTTTATTTGCTATTTTAACTAGAAAGATATAATCCTTTTTTATATTTTAACACCAAAAAACCCGAAAGACTAGTTTATGTCTTTCAGGTTCTTCATTATAACCGGAATAAATTGTTTTTATGGAGTAACTTCATCTTCTTCAATTGTTTCACCATCTCTAACAATTTTGTATCTTCCTTTTTCTCCTTCTTGTAAAACAAAATCTAGTTCGATTTCAGTATCTTCTGATATCTCAAATTGTTGATAAACTGTTCCTAAATTGTGTTCTTGATCTTCTATATAAATAGTAATGGAGTTAGGAATAAGTTGTGACTCCTTGCTCTCATCACTATTTCCAGAAGAGTTCGTTTCTTCTGATTCTTCATAGGAAACAGCAATTTTTTTGCTAACTGTTTTTGCTAGGATTGCTTCAGGTCCTTGTGAAATAACCACTGAAATATCTGCTCCTCCATATAAAACAGTTCCTTTTGCTGGATTTTGTGATAGAACTTGCCCTTCAGCCACTTCGTTAGAATACTCTTTTATAATCGTCCCATTTAACCCATTATCATTCACATAATCTCTAACACTTTTTTCAGAATAGCCGATCAAATCACGCATTTCAAATCCAGCTTGTCCTGTGCTGACTGTAAACGTAACAGTTGTGTCTTTAGGATTAACTTCTTCGTTCTCATTAATATCTTGTGAAATAATTAAGCCTGAATCTACTGTATCGTTACTTTGATCTTCACGCTTAACAGTGAAATTTTGCTCACTTAATTCTACACGAACTTCTTCATATGATTTCCCGGTATAGTCTAGAAACTCAACAGTTTTTTCCCCAGAGCTAAGTACGATATCTATTGGTGTATTTTCTTTTACACTTAAGCCCATTTCAGGCTTAGATCGTATAATATGGCCTTCTTCGATCTCATTGTTCGCCTCTTTTGTGATTTTTCCGAGAAGTAATTTTTTTTCAGATAATACCTTAGTTGCTTCATTTTCAGTCATATCTGTTATGTTCGGTACATTGACATCTTTTGGTGCGCTATTTGCTATTATGAAAAATACCCCCACACTCAATAGGGATAAAGCCAATAAAATCCACAGTAGCACTTTACGTCTTTTATTTTTTTTCATTTGTACTTCGTCTGATTTAGTATTATTTTTTAGTTGTTTGCTATCTGACTGTTGATTTCCTTTAGTTTTAGCTTCTCCTTTTGAGATAATTCCAGCTACAGGAATTGGTTCTAAAACTTTCGTCGTTTCCATCATGCTAGATGGTGTATATTTCGGTTCATCTCTTCGGTCTGCTGATAACGCAGAAGTTAAATCATTTTGCATTTCGTAAACAGATGTATATCTATCTGCTACTTCCTTAGCTGTAGCCTTCAAAACGACATTTTCTAAAGCTTGTGGAATGCGTTGATCATATTTTTTAACGGAAGGCACCGTCTCTTGAAAATGTTTCAAAGCAATTGAGACAGCAGACTCTCCATCAAATGGAACATGACCAGTCAACAATTCATATAAGATAATCCCTAGGGAATAAACATCGGATTGATTGGTTGCCATTCCACCGCGTGCTTGTTCAGGCGATAAATAATGTACTGAACCTAATAATGAGTTAGTCTGCGTAATAGAAGTTTGAGATAGAGCAACTGCAATTCCAAAATCTGTGATTTTAACTACTCCAGATTCATCAATTAAGATATTTTGCGGTTTTAAATCGCGATGAATAATTCTATTATGGTGAGCAGCATTTACTGCAGATAAAACTTGATTCATAATATCTGTAACTTTTTGATAAGGAATTGGAAAATTAGCATGAATGTATTTTTTTAAATCCATTCCTTTAACATATTCCATTACAATGTATTGATTATTATTTTCTTCACCAATATCATACACACTCACAATATTAGGATGGACCAGTTCAGTTGCTGCAAGTGCTTCACGTTTAAATCTTCTAATCGTGTCCTGATCATCACGAAAATCATAACGTAATACTTTAACGGCTACATCTCTATCTAATATTAAATCATGCGCTAAGTAAACATGGGCCATTCCACCGCCACCAACCGTTCCGGTTATTTTATAGCGGCCATTTAATTTCGTTCCCATTTCCATACCTATTTACCCCCTTTTTCTTTAAATGGTTCAATTAGTATGACAGTTACGTTATCGTACCCACCACGTGCATTAGCTAACGAAACTAAACTTAAAACTTTTTTTTCAATGTTTACATCAGATACATTTAATATTTTTACTATCTCTTTATCGCTTACCATATTAGTTAATCCATCAGAGCAAAGCAATAACTGGTCACCTTCTAAAACAGGAATATCTATTATATCAACTTCTACTTTTTTAGAAACCCCTAAAGAACGTGTTAAAATATTTTTTTGAGGGTGTTTTAAGGCTGCTTCCGGTGTTATTTCGCCACTCTTTAATAATTCATTAACTAATGAATGATCGTCTGTGACTTGTTTTAAATTCCCACTCATAAATTGGTAAGCCCGACTGTCGCCAACATTAGCAACTATAAAAATATTATTGACTAGAACAGTCGCTACAAGAGTCGTTCCCATTCCTTCCAAATCAGGATACTGAGTTGATTTTTCGACAATGCGCTCATTTTCTTTATTTATGTGTTTTTGCATCCAATTTTTAATAGTATCAATATCATTCAAATTGTTTTTTTCCCAGGCGTTGCCTAAATGAGAAACGGCCATTTCACTAGCTACGTCTCCTGCTTTATGACCACCCATTCCATCACATAGAACAGCTAATAAAATGCCTTGGCTATTTTTAAAATATCCAGCATAATCTTGATTATTTTTCCTTTTCTTTCCAATATCGCTTTGAAAAAAAATATGCATTACTACACCTCACCCAATCATCAAAAGTCATTATATTTTAATTGCTTTTTTTCTTAAACAACTAATAAAAAAACCATCTGTTCCAAAATTTTGTGGAAAAATCTGCATTAAATTGTCTTGAACCGTCTCATTCAAAACTTCACTCGCGACAACAGGCACTTTTTCAAAATTTGGATGAGTTGTTAAAAAGGACTCTATTGTTCCCTGGTTTTCTTCTTTGGTAATTGTACATGTACTGTATACTAATAATCCATCTTCTTTTAGTTTTGGAGCTACACTTGTTAAAATATCCAATTGAATTTTTTTTAGTTGAGTGATATCTTGAGATTTTTTTGTGTATTTGATGTCTGGTTTTCTTCTCATTAATCCTAAACCAGAGCAGGGTGCATCCACTAAAATACGATCAAAACTTTCGTCTTCAAAAGCTTCTTCAACTTTCCTAGCATCCATTGTTCTACCTTCAATTACTTTATCTACACGTAGTCTTTTAGCATTATCTTCAATTAATTTCACTTTATGCGGGTGCAAATCAAGTGCAACCACTTTACCACCTGCTTCTTGTGAAAGATACGAAGCAATATGTGTTGTTTTCCCCCCAGGGGCAGCACAAGCATCTAATACTTGGTGATGTGGTTCTATTTGCATAGCCGGTGCTACTAGCATCGAAGTTTCATCTTGTATCGTTAATTGGCCTGATTGAAATAAAGGTGACGAAGCGAAATGTCCTCCTTGACTAACTATGCCTGCTGGAGAAATAGAACTTTGCTCTACATTAAACCCTTCTTCTTCCATCGCTTTTATCGCTTCTTTTACAGATAAATATTTCTCGTTAATACGAGCACTAGAGTGGCTAGGATTTAAAATAGATTCTCCCAATTTTCTTGTTTCTTCTATTCCAATATCATCAATAAATTTTTCAACTAACCATCTTGGCATACTGATTTCGATGCTTAGCTTCTCAATAGGATCTTTTATTTCGTCAATCGATTTGAAACCTTTACGTTCAGCATTTCGTAAAACTCCATTGATAAATTTACTAACTCCAATGTGTCCTTTTTTCTTCGCTACTTCTACTGCTTCGAATAAAATAGCATGAGAAGGTATTTTATCTAAATAGATCATTTGATAAATAGATAAACGCAATAAATTACGAACCCAAACATCCAATTTTTGATTCTCTTTCAAAAAAGGAGCCAAATAGTAATCTAACGTTAACTTATGTTGCAACACACCATATACCAGTTCAGTCAATAAGCGCGCATCTGCTGGGGATAAATTATTTTTTTGAATGGTTTCATTAAGTAATAGATTAGAATACGAATTATCTTTTTCTATTTTTTCTAAAATAGACATCGCTAAATAACGACTTGTTTTTTTGGTGTTGCGTTTTTGCTCATTCTTATTATTTTCCATTTTCCCCTACCTTTTCTCCAATAGTTAATTGGTTTCCTATTCCACTCAAATAAGACTTTGTTTCCATTCTACTTTTCCCAGCAGGTTGAAGCTCATTAATTTGTAAGACGGTATTGTTGCCACAAGACACAAAAAAAGCTTTTTTTTCTATTCTAATAATAACTCCTGGTTCTTTATTTGTTTTCTCTTCTAAAGGTGTTACATCCCAAATTTTCAATCGATCATCACCAATAAAAGTATAAGCACCCGGCCATGGACGCATCCCTCGTACCTGACAATCAATTTCTACTGCTTCTTTAGTCCAATCAATAATTTCTTCTTCAGGTTTAATGTTAGGCGAAAACGTTACTTTTTCTTCATCTTGTAAGGCTGGTTTAATTTTACCGGTTAATAGATCAGGTAAAGTATCGATCAATAATTCTTTGCCTAATACACTTAAACGATCAAATAGCGTGCCGACATCATCACTTTTTGTAATAGCCAATGAACGCTGAGACAAAATTGCTCCCGCATCCATTTTTTTCTCCATATACATGATGGTCACACCTGTTTCTTTTTCACCTCTAATTAAAGCATAATGAACTGGGGCTCCTCCACGGTATTTAGGTAAAAGAGAGGCGTGAACATTAATAGCTCCATGTTTTGGTGCATTTAACAGTTTTTGCGGTAAAAATTGGCCAAAAGCTGCAGTAATAAGTAAATCTGGTTGCATCTCTATTACTTTTTCCATTTCATCAGAACCAGTTATTTTCTCCGGTTGCAAAACCAACAATTTGTGTTTAAGAGCTGCTATTTTCACAGGAGTCTGTGTCATAATTTTTTTTCGTCCAACTAATCTATCCGGTTGTGTAACGACAGCTACTATCTCATATTTTTCAGCAATTAATGCCTCTAATATTGGCACAGAAAAAGCCGGGGTCCCCATAAAAACTATTTTTGTCATGTTATGTTCTCCTCCATATAATCTTCTAAGTCTTCAGGTTCAATCTTTTGAATAATTTTATCTGTAAATAATTTCCCATCCAGGTGTTCTAACTCATGCTGAAAAGCGCGCGCTAAATAATCTTCTGCTTCAACTTCATAAGCATCACCATTTCTATCAAAATAGTGCAAGACAATCATTTCTGCTCGTTCAACTGTACCGTAGACTTCTGGAAAACTCAGACAACCCTCAACATCAATCGTTTTACCTACTGATTTTATAATTTTAGGGTTTATCATTTCAAACAAGCCTGTCTCTTCATCAACTTCAACTAAAGCTATTCTAAATGATTGGTTTACTTGTGGTGCTGCAATACCAATACCATCTCCAGCTACCATCGTTTCGTACATATCATCCATTAACTGAATAATTTCATCTGTAATAGCCAGTACTTCACTAGCTGGCGTAATCAACACTGGGTTAGGGTATTTTATAATTGGTAACAATGGCATCAACTTTTCCCTGCTTTCTTTAATTAAATAAAATGCATTGGTTCAGAATCAATGGCAATTTGTAACCCTTTAGCCATCTCTTTTTGAGATTGATTTAATAGTTCTTGCAATTGTGGAAACAATGTCGGCTCGTGTTTATATTTAATAATCGTTTGATAATAAAAACGATTATTTACTCGTGCCACTGCCTTTGGTGTAGGACCCAATAAAATAGTTTCCGGTTTTAAATTTGGTCTAATAGATTCTACAATCTCTTGCATTTTTTTTGAAGCTTGCAACTCTTCTGAATGGCTAGTTGTAATTAAAATAGTGAAATAAAACGGCGGATAATTCCCTCTATGTCTTAAAAGCATTTCTTTTTTATAAAAAGCATCATAATCATGCTCTTTCGCTAATTGAATAGAGTAATGTTCAGGATTAAAAGTCTGAACAATTACCTCACCTGTTAATTCAGCTCTTCCCGCTCGTCCACTTACCTGAGTTAATAGTTGGAATGTTCGCTCACTCGCTCTGAAATCAGGTAAGCCTAATCCAGTATCTGCATTTAAGACTCCCGCTAATGTAATATTAGGAAAATCCAATCCTTTTGCAATCATTTGAGTCCCCAACAATATATCCGCTTCCTTATTTCCAAAAGCTGATAACAGTTTTTCATGGGCTCCTTTTTTTCTAGTTGTATCTACATCCATTCTAATGACCTTCGCTTCAGGTAGAATGTCTTTTAGTTCTTCTTCTATTTTTTGTGTCCCAGTTCCATAATACCTGATTTTATGGCCATTGCAACTTGGACAGATACGAGGAATAGCTTCTTCATGCCCGCAATAATGACACTTCATTGTTTTCGTATCCATATGCAAAGTTAAAGAAATATCACAATTAGGACAAGGTAAAACAAATCCGCAATCTCGACACATGACGAATGAAGAATACCCACGACGATTTAGTAAAAGGACAATTTGTTCTTTTTTAGCAATACGATTTTTTATTTTTTCTTGCAACAAATTTGAAAAATTACTACGGTTTCCACTCTTCACTTCTTCACGCATGTCAACGACCTCTACTATAGGTAATTCTTTTTTATTCACCCGCTCAGGTAATTCAAGTAATGTATAAACTTTTTTATGAGCGCGTGCGCGCGATTCTAATGAAGGTGTTGCACTCCCTAATATTACAGGACAACTATGATAGTCCGCTCTCCATATAGCTATATCTTTAGCATGGTAACGTGGATTTTCATCCTGTTTATAGGTTCCTTCGTGTTCTTCATCAATAATAATGACACCAATATTTTTTACAGGTGCAAAAATTGAAGATCGCGCACCAACAACTACCTTAGCTTCCTGTCTTTCTATTTTACGCCATTCATCATATTTTTCACCTATTGATAAGCCACTGTGTAAAACGGCTACCGCTTCACCAAAACGGCCTTTAAAAGAATGGACCATTTGAGGAGTTAAAGCGATTTCTGGTACGAGCATTAAAGCTGATTGTCCATTCTTTAACGTCTCAGCTATTGTTTGTAAATAAATTTCTGTTTTCCCACTACCCGTTACACCTTTAAGTAAAAAAACTTCTTTCTCATGATGTTTAACAGCTTTCATAATAGGAAGCAATGCTTTTTCTTGAGTATCATTCAACATAAATGGTTCAGTTTTTTTAAATTCTTTATTTTTAAACGGATCCCGATAAATTTCTTCTTCAAAAAAAGAAAGCCATTTTTTATTTTGAGCTTCTCGTAAAATAACGGGAGAAATCCCATATTTTCCAGTCATTTCTTTAGTACTGATAGGCAGATTATTCAATGATTGAAGCTGACTTAGTAAGAGCAATTGCTTTGGTGCTCTTTTACCTAATCCTATTTTTTCTTCTTCTAATTGTTCAAATGTTAAGTTGGATTGAATCATACGTCTTTTTTTTGTTTTCGCTTGATTTTTTACCGAGTAGGTTAATTCAACGAGCTCTTTTTTTTTTAATTCTAATAACTGAGGCAGTAATCCTCGTTCAGTTGCTTCATCCCAAGTAAGTTCATTCTGCCCTTTAAATAATTCATACAATAAGTCTTCTGGTATTTCATCTATTATTTTCACTTTTTTTTCGTATTTTGCTCGCAACATAGCAGGTAACATGGTTTGATAACAAGTAATTTGAAAAGAAAAAGTCCATCTCGCCATTTCTCGACCTAATAATAACAATTCATCATTTAAAACAGCTGTTAAATCCATCAAGTTAGCTATAGCTTTTAAATTCCCTTCAAAATTACTTGCTTGAGTAATTTCAACAACAAATCCTTGAACTTTTCTAGCGCCTTTTCCAAAAGGAACTTCTACCCGCATACCAGGCATTATTTTTTCATTAAATTCAGCTGGAATCAAGTAATCATAGGGTTTATTTGTTTGCATTGTTGGAACATCTACAATAACCTGAGCAATTGAAACCACTCTTTATCACTTCCTTATTTAATCATTTGCTTTATCGCTATTTTAAAAATTTCTGCAGCAACTTCTTCTTTACTTCGAAGAGAAATTTCAATTGGTTCGCTATTCGGCATAAAAATAGTTACTTCGTTTGTATTTTTATTAAATCCAACGTTTGGTTTTGACACGTCATTAGCGACTATCATATTCGCTTTTTTGCGTTTTAATTTTTCTTGAGCATAACTTTCAAGGTCATTTGTTTCTGCAGCAAAACCGATTAGAAATTGTTTTTGTTTTTCTTGACCTAATTGATACAATATATCCCTTGTTTTTTCAAACTCTATGATAAGCGATTCTTCATTCTTTTTTATTTTTTTAGCAGCTTGTTTTTTTGGTCGATAATCAGAAACAGCTGCAGCCATTACGACTATATCGGCACTATTATATGTTTTCATTACTGTTTCTAACATTTCTGAAGCTGAACTAATGTGTACAACGTCAATTCCAAAAGGATTGGATAACTGTTTCGTAGCAGAAATAAGTGTTACATGTGCTCCTAAATCTCTGGCAACACTTGCTAAACTATAGCCCATTTTTCCAGATGAGTCATTTGTTATATATCTAACAGGGTCAATACGTTCTTTTGTTCCACCTGCCGTTATAATGACATGTTTATTTTTTAAGGGTAAATCTAGTTGTTGAGATACCAAAAATTGTTTTATTGACTCAACAATCGTTACTGGTTCTGGAAGTCTACCCTTGCCTTCATATCCTTCTGCCAAGAAACCTGTTTCTGGTTCCATAACAAAGCGATTATCCGCTCTTAAGGTTGTAAGATTACGTGCTGTCGCTGGATTTTCCAGCATATGTGAATTCATGGCAGGCACAACAAAAACTGGAGCTGTCGTAGCTAATAAAGTCGTAGTTGCAAAATCATCTGCTATCCCATTCGCTAGCTTAGCAATAATATTGGCAGTAGCAGGTGCGATAACAGCTATATCTGTCCAATCAGCTAAATGAATGTGACTGACCTTATCTTCTTGTCTTTCATCAAAAGTATCAGTGTACACATGATGTTTACTTAATATTTGAAAAGTTAAAGGAGTTACAAATTCCTGGGCTGATGCAGTCATAGCGACTTTAACATTCGCTCCCTGTTTAATTAACTGCCTAACTAAATCAGCAGCTTTATAGGCAGCTATACCGCCAGAAACATATAGTACGACATTTTTATTATCTAACACCTTGTCTAGCCCCCTTCATAATACAGCTGTATATTAACCATACCTTATTACATTTTACTAAAAAATAAAGCATTTGTCTTGTAAACCTTGTAATTCATTAGTTTTACTGCTCCTTTAAAAATAAAAATACTCCAAAAACAGGTAAATACCTATTTTGGAGTAAGTGTAAAATCTTTTTAGCAATTAAATAAGTAAACTTATTCTGTAGGACCGACAGTGGTAGGATCAATAACTAAATCTCCCGCATCAATTTCTTCTAGTGCACGTCCTACGTTTTTATGTGACTGGTAGGTTTCTAACATAGGCATAGCTTTAGCTTCCAATTCGTGCGCACGTTTACTTGCTAAAATAACCAAAGAATATTTTGAATCAATTTTTTCTAGTAAACTATCAATAGATGGTAATAACATCATAATTTTTACAACTCCTCAATCATTTTTTTGTATCGATGAATCACACGCGAAACTTTCAAGTGTTCGCATTCAATGATATTTTTAATTTTAGTAACTGCCTTTTCTACTTTATCATTTTCAACAGCATAATCATAGTGTTGCATCAAGTTGATTTCTTCAATAGCTTTTTCCATCCGACTTTCAATGACACTCGATTCATCTGTTCCTCTTCCTATAATGCGCGATTTTAATTCTTTTAATCCTGGAGGAGTCAAGAAAATAAAGATCCCTTCAGGCATTTTTTCTCGCACCTGTAAAGCACCTTGAACTTCAATCTCTAAAAACACATCTCTACCACTTGCTAATGTTTGATTAACATATTCTAGTGGTGTTCCGTAATAATTTCCAACGTATTCTGCGTATTCTAATAAACCGTCTTTTTCAATTAAATCTTCAAATTGTTCTTTTGTTCTAAAAAAATAATCAATCCCATCTATTTCTCCTGCGCGTTCTTTGCGCGTAGTCATTGAAATAGAATATTCTAAGTCATTTTCTTCTTGTTCAAAAATAGCTTTTCGTACAGTTCCTTTACCTACACCAGAAGGTCCCGAAAGAACAATTAAAAGTCCACGATCTATCATGTCAAAATCCTTTCCATCCTAAAAAAAATAAGTTTATTTCTTTTTTATAAATAAATAGTGTTTTAATCAAACGTTGCTAAAAAGAGTTTAAGGGTTTCCATCTCTTCATTCGTTAAAGTCAAGCCTTTACCCATTTTTTCATGATTTGGTGCCCAATCACGGATATCAAATTTTGGTTGATTGCCATTCCAACTGACTAAATTCAATTCTTTCTGCCATCCTTTATTATTCTTAGATAGCACTGTGATTTCTTCCATTATTTCATAAGAAAATTTTTGAGACACTATCTCTCCACCTCACATATAAACAATAAAATCAAATTTTGTTAACAACTAGTTATAAGCATTTGCCTTTCAGTGTACCATAAAAAATAGAAATGGTGAATATTTTTTTTATTTTCATTTGTTCTATATAAAAAGCTATGTTATTTCCATTAGATCAATTTTTAAAAAATTATTAAACTAGTAACAACAGCTCATCTTTAATAAAAAAAAGCAGCGTGAACAATAATTGTTCACGCTGCTTTTTATAGTTTAAACAGGATGAGTTTAGTATTCTAACCCATATCTTTAACTTTCATCAATCTAGTTATATTCGCTCTTTCATTTTCATCCAGTTTCATCTGAATAAAATAAATTGTTTCTTCTAATTGAGGTATTGTCATGTATTCTAAAGCATTTACACGACGACGTGTTTTCTCAATTTCATCTGCCATTAATTGACAGGTTTTTTCTATTTCTGAAAGTTCCAATAGTTCAGTCATAACTGCAGACATTTTTTCAATGGAAGTATCAAGTTCACTATTTGAGTTCAAGTAACCATATCTTAACTCATTTGTATCTTGACTCTCATCGTATCCAAAATTCATAACTGGAACTGAAACACTCATGATATTTTTTTCATACATCTCTAACTCAACTGAACGTGGTGGTATTGCTACCAGTTCTTCAATAAAATTTTCGTTCAATAAAGCCTTAGCCATTACAAAAGATTGCATTGCGCTAGTTAATTTTTCTTCCACTATTGAACGTAATTCATTGTTTTTTCTGATTAGAGTAATAAATTGGCGCATCAATTCATCTTGTTTATCTTTCAATAACTTATGACCACGAGTTGCCGTACTTAACCGTTGCTTTAAAATGGTCAGTTCCATTCTTGTAGGGTTAACATTTAATTTCGCCATTTAGACTTATTCCCCTTTCGGCAGGTATTCGTCTAACATATCATCTTTGATTCGTTTTAATTCTGTTCTTGGCAGAATAGCTAATAATTCCCAAGCCAAATCTAGTGATTCTTCAATCGAACGATTCGTATAATTACCTTGGTTTACATACTCGTTTTCAAAACGTTCACCGAATTTAGCAAATAGTTTATCCGTTTCGGAAAGAGCAGATTCTCCTAAAACAACTGCTAATTCTTTCGCTTGTTTCCCTTCTGCATAAGCAGCAAATAATTGGTTCATTGTTGGAGCATGATCTTTTCTTGTCTTTCCTTCTCCTGTACCTTTATCTTTTAAACGAGACAATGATGGAAGTACATCAATTGGAGGTTGGATACCACTATTGAATAAATCACGTGATAAAATAAGTTGTCCTTCAGTGATATAACCTGTTAAATCTGGTATGGGGTGAGTAATATCATCTTCAGGCATAGTTAGTATTGGAATTTGTGTTACAGAACCTTTTCCACCTACTAAACGACCGGCGCGTTCATATAATGTTGCAAGATTCGTATACAAATAACCTGGATAACCACGTCTTCCTGGAACTTCACGTCTAGCTGCTGAAATTTCACGTAACGCTTCACAATAATTGGTCATATCTGTCATAATAACTAGAACATGCATATCTTTTTCATAAGCTAAATATTCAGCTGCTGTCAACGCCATTTTTGGAGTTGCAATTCTTTCAATAGCCGGATCATCTGCTAAGTTGATGAACATAACTGAATGATCGATAGCTCCTGTTTTACGAAAATCCTCCATAAAGAATTCAGCTTCTTCAAAAGTAATCCCAATTGCAGCAAATACAATAGCAAACTCTTCTTCAGAATCTAAAACGGTTGCTTGTCGAGCTATCTGAGCTGCCAATTCTTTATGTGGCAATCCTGAACCTGAAAATACAGGTAATTTTTGTCCTCTAACTAGGGTATTCAAATGGTCAATAGAAGAAATTCCTGTTTGAATGAATTCATCTGGGTAATCGCGAGCCATTGGATTAATCGGTTCACCATTTACATCTAATGTTTTTTCTGGAATTAATTCAGGACCATCATCGTTGATTCGTCCCATCCCATCAAACACACGACCAACCATGTCTTCAGAAACGTCTAGTGATAAGGGTCTACCTAAGAAACGAACTTTTGTATCTTCTAAATTTATTCCACTTGATCCTTCAAAAATTTGAACCATTGCCTTATCGCCGTTAATTTCTAAAACTTGACCACGTCTTTTTTCGCCTGTTTGCATTTGTATATCAACTAGCTCATCAAATTTAACGCCTTCTACTCCTTCAACTGCCATTAAGGGGCCAACAACTTCTGTTACTGTTTTATATTCTTTAAGCATCTGTGTCCATTCCCCCTTCTTCAACAATCTGATGGATAGTGTTTTTAATGTCTTCTTTTAATTCATTAAACTTGCCGATTTCTTCTTCCGAAATATATTTGCTACGTCCAATTTTTTCTCGAACTGCAACGGTCCCTTCAATAATTTCATTGAAATAAGAACCTAATTTCATGCCAGCTAATGCTTCGTCTTGGAAATCAAGGATAGTAGAAAGCATTCCATACTGTTTTTCTATCGATGTATAGGTATCAACATCATCAAAAGCATTTTGTTGTAAGAAATCTTCACGAATCATTTTAGCTACTTCAAGTTTTAATCGGTCTGTTTCTGATAGAGATTCAACACCTACCAAACGAACAATTTCTTGCAATTCAGATTCGTCTTGTAATAACGTCATGGTTCTTCTTACCATGCCAGTCCAATCTTTTCCTAATTTTTTTCCAATATAGGTTCCTAATTCAGATGAATACAATGAATATGAAGATAACCAGTCAATAGATGGAAAGTGACGTTTTTGAGCCAATAAATTGTCTAAACTCCAAAACACTTTTGCTACCCGCAAAGTATTTTGAGTTACTGGTTCTGATGTATCTCCACCTGGAGGTGATACTGCACCAATCGCAGTGATACTTCCTTCACGGCCTTCAGAACCTAATGCAATAATTTTACCAGCACGTTCATAAAATTCTGCAATTCGACTACCAAGATAAGCAGGGTATCCTTCATCCCCTGGCATCTCTTCTAAACGACCTGACATCTCACGAAGTGCTTCCGCCCAACGAGACGTTGAGTCAGCCATAATCGCCACACTATAACCCATATCTCTAAAGTATTCTGCAATTGTAATACCTGTGTAGATAGAAGCTTCACGAGCAGCAACTGGCATATTTGAAGTGTTGGCAATCAAGATGGTACGTTCCATAATCGATTCACCAGTGCTAGGATCTACTAATTCCGGAAACTCATTAATTACGTCTGTCATTTCATTTCCGCGCTCACCACATCCAACATAAACCACTAAATCAACATCAGCCCATTTAGCTATTTGGTGTTGCACAACTGTTTTACCCGCGCCAAAAGGTCCTGGAACTGCTGCTGCTCCTCCTTTTGCTACAGGAAATAACGTATCAATAACTCGTTGTCCTGTAATCATTGGAGCATCTGGATTTAATTTTTTAGCTGTTGGACGACCTTGTCTAACTGGCCATTTTTGCAGCATCGTAAATTCTTTTAACCCATCTTCAGTATCTAGTGTATAGATTGTTTCATTGATATCAAAACTTCCATTTTCAATGCTTTTAATCGTTCCTTCAACACCATAAGGTACCATTATTTTGTGTACAATCACTTTGGTTTCAGGAACAGTTCCAACGATATCTCCTGCAATCACTTTAGTTCCAACTTCTACAGTCGGAGTGAATGCCCATTTATCCGTACGGCTTAATGATTTAATTGAAACACCACGAATTAAATAGTTGCTATCTGTTTTTTTCATAAACTTATCTAATGGACGTTGAATCCCATCAAACATTTGTGAAATCATTCCAGGAGCCAATTCAACTGATAAGGCTTCTCCAGTAGTTTCTACTGTTTCCCCAGGTCCAATCATTGATGTTTCTTCATAAACTTGAATAGAGGCTACGTCATTACGCATTTCAATGACCTCACCAATTAATCCAAGTTTACCAACTTTACAAATATCTTGGATATTGGCTTCCTCCATCCCATCAGCCGTAACTAATGGTCCAGAGACACTCACAATTCTTCCTTTGTTCAAACTGGTAACCTCCTATAAAATATTTTGTCCAACTGCTTTTTCAACATTTTGTTGAATTCTATTTTTCCCGATATCCAATGATCCTAAATGATTCGGTATTAAAATAACCGCTGGTTGAGCTACTTGATCGTATCGTTCAATTGTTTCAGGTATTAATTTCCCTAATGGTTCGGTTAAATAAATAATCCCATAATTTTCTTTAGCTAATTGGTCTACAATACGTCTGGCTTCTTTAGCTTCAGATGCATAAAAGATATTAAAACCTAAAATTTTAAAAGGCAGAATGGAATCTTTATCACCAACTACACCTATTTTATAAGCCATAAATGATTCGCATCCTCTCTCTTATGTCTTTAATTGGAAGGTTATTTTCTTTCCCTACTAAGATTAAGCGTAAGTTTTTCACTTCGTTTTCTTTAGCATACATATAAGCCAGTATAGGCATCGGTCCAAAAACTTCCAGTTTAGCGTCTTTCATTTTCTCCATATAAGCATTATCCGTATGCAAGTCAAGTTTTACAGGTGATAGTTCTTGCGTTTCTGGATTAATAGAGTTCAAAACAATATCGCTGTATTTACCTTCAGAAAGTTTTTTTCCAGCATCAATTAAATTCTCGTTACTGAGTTGAATCAGCTCTTTTTTAGAGATACTTCCTGAACTTGATAAAATTGTTGTCAAAAAGTTTTGTGACCGTTTTTGTTTGATAGCTCTAGATAATGTAGACAAATTGTTCAAATCAATCAACATTGTAATCAAATCAATTACTTTTGAATCTCCAATACTCTCTGCTAATTGTTTCAAGTGAGTAAAATAGCGTCGATCTAAAATAATATCAATTGATTGAACATTATGGTATTCATTGTAATCTGTTTTAACTTCTTGGATGCTAGTCATGTATTCTTGACTTAGTTCATCTGATTTTTCTGTTTCTACTGCTTGTTTAAAAGATGAAATAGATTCTTTTCCAATCGGAATAAGCATATCAGAAAAATCATTTTGAGTTAAATTTTCTTTTAACATTACTTTTAAATTATGATAAGAATAACGCAATGAAAACAACTCAATTAAAGCTGGTTCAGGACTAATCGTAAATAGTTCTTCGTACATGCGTTTCAGTTCATTTACAAGTAACCTATCGTAATTTTTTGTTCGCTTTAACTCTTCGACATCATTGCGATAGGGTGTATCTTTTAATACACTTAGTGCTTCCTCGAAATTAGAAGACTGTAGCATCCGTTCAAATTGATCATTTTTAAGGAGGTTACTTTCGAAAACACGAATGCGTGCATTAGTCCCAGCAAAAGCTGTTGGCTTCATTTATTCTCCCCCTTTTTATTAAAACAATTTCTTAGAAACAGATGGTATTAATTGACTTTTAATTTCAGTGATCAAAGAATCAAACAAATAATTGTATTGGATACCTGTTTGGTCTTTAACAATAAACCCTGATTTCTTACTAATCGTTTCTGACGATAACGATACGGGTATACCTTGTTGAGTAAGACTTCTTAACCAATATTCAGACACTTTCGAACTAGAATGTTCACCAAGAACTAATTCAATGGTTTCCAATGACTTAAATTGTTCCAAGACAGATAATAAAAATTGTTGAAATTCTGTTTCGTCCCATTGTTCCATAGTTGTTTGAACTTTTTCAAAAATATTTAATAAAAAATGTTGCTTTTCAGCTAATATTTTATTTCGTTTTTGATTTTCTAAGCTGTTTTTATTCTTCTCAAAATCATCTGCCAAACGTTTGTCAATTAATTTTATTTGTCTTACTTTTTCTTCTTCTATTTTTACTTCAGCTAGTGCAATTGTTTCTTTTGCTTCTAATTCAGTCTGGCGTATTTTTTCTTGTATTTCAGCTTTCTTTTTATCAATCATACGATCAGTAATGAGTTTTAAATCTGACATGATTTCCCTCCACTCTTAACTATTTCTTGTTTATATAGAAAATAATCGATTTTCTATACGTTTAATACTAATAAGAATGAAATAACGAAACCTAAGATTGCATAAGTTTCAACCATCGCTGAAAAGATAATTCCTTTTGTTGCATGCTCTGGTTTTTTAGCTAAAATTTGGATACCCGCAGCAGCAACCCGTCCTTGAGCTATACCTGAGAATAATCCAGTGAAAGCAATTGGCATTGCAGCCATTAACAAATATAAACCTTGACCCAAGGTTGTATCAACACCTGTATTCAAGTAAATTAAGAACGCAATAACGAATCCATATAATCCTTGAGTACCTGGTAGCAATTCTAAAATCAATGCTTGTCCAAATTTTTCTGGTTGTTCTGTCGTTAGTGCGGCTGCTGCTTCACCAGTCATACCCACACCTTTAGCTGAACCAATTCCTGAAAAGATTGTTGCGAATCCAATTCCCATTGCTGCAAAAAATAAACCACCGTTATTTTCAGTTAAAAATGTTATTAAATTTCCCATTATAAAATTCCTCCATTATTGTTTTTTATGTCTCTAGTTAAAATTTTCATTGTCTTTTCTTTAAATAAATATGTTTTTCAAACGTCTTTAACGGGCTAAGTGCATGTCCGCCACCTTCATAAAATTTACCAAAAAATTCAACATATTGTAACCTTGCTGTATGCACATACGCACTCAGATAAACTAAGAAAATATTTAAAGTGTGTAGCGCGATAAACAGTACTATCCCTACAGTAAACTTAGCTACTGGTGGAAGGAAATCAACAATCATATTAAATGCTGCTGCGATACTTCCTCCTGAAACACCTAGAGCCATCAATCTAGTATAGCTGACCAAATCGCCCACATACCCAGTAATACCGTATAAATTATAGAATCCTAGGGCAGCGCCGATACCTTTGTTTTCTGAAGATAACACAGTTACGAAAATAATCCCAATAACGTTTACGCCAATTAGAATATAAGCAACTAAATTAAGAATTGGGCTTTCAAAGACCATCATCCCTAATACTAATAAACCGATACCTACTAAAATTCCAACCCAAGCCATGCCATCAACATAGCTAGAAGCGCGTTCTTGCTTTCTCCACTTGACGCCACTATTAACAAGCAACCCATATATAAGTTGAACAAAACCAAAGATAACTGAGATAATTAATATCGTTATGACATCAGATGTCGTAGACAGAAGTTGGATGGGTAATTCATACCCCATAAAGCTACCATAAATCAAACCCCAAGTAATTACGGAGTAAGATAACAAGTTGAAAAAGCGAATAAATTTAGCCATTCCACGATCAAGATTAAATAATTTTTGAGCAGCAAGAGTACCAATTAAAAGAATCAATCCGTAACCTACGTCTGCACTCATCATGCCAAAGAAAACTAAATAAAAAGGCATCATAACTGGTGTTGGATCGATATCGTTATATTTAGGCAAACTATACATTTCAGTTATACTTTCAAAAGGTTCTACAAATTTATTGTTGTTTAAAACTACCGGAACGCTATCAAATTCCTTCATTTTAATTTCTTCTGAGATAACCGCATACTTATCTTTCCCAACATGTTCGTCTAACAGTTTACTTAAATCAGAAAACTGATCTTCTTCTAACCAGCCATTTAACAAGAACAAGCTTTTACCGTTCAACAAAAGATCTTTTCCTATTTCTCTTTGATGTATATTGTAATAATATTCTTCACCTAATTGTAATTCTTTTAATTGAGGAGAAAACTGTATTAATTCTTTTTCGAGTTTTTGTTCTTTTTCTTGTAGCTGTTTATTTTCTGACATGTTTCTTTGTAACTCTTCTTTAGGTAACGATTGGTAAGGGTAGTTGAATTTAGTAAACTGAAATTGATTCAGAACGTCTTCAATTGTTTGCTGATTTTCTTTTGCAGTGATTATCAGATAAGCAGCTTCATCCTTATATTGGAAAATTTCATCAACATAATTCGGTCCAGATTCTTTTAACGCTTCTTTAAATCCTGATACATTTCCTGTAGAAATAGTTCCAACAAATGCTGAAGTTACTTTGAATTTTGCTAAATCATTTGGGTTGAAACTCAATGGTTCCCACTTGCGTAAAAAAAGTTCTTCTTCATTTAGCGTTTTTTGTTTTTGATCTAAAATAATAAGTTCTTTTTCTTTTTCTGAAACATCCTGGCAAATATCTTTCAACCGAGTAACTGAAATTGTTTCTTCCAATTCTGCCAACGTGTATTCTTCTCTCCCTGACTTTAATTTAGCAAACATTCCTGCTTTAGGAATGTGTTGATTTAAATAAGTCAAAGAATATTGAATATCCTTTAATCGTTCTTCGTATTCTGTTCTCCCAACTGCCGGTTTTTCTTTGGAGTAGTAATCAAGAAGCGTTGATTCCTCTAAAGTAGACAGGTCAAATAATTCTAATCTCTGTAGCTCCTGTACTGCTTTTAGAAGAAGGTCTTTATCTGTTTGTTCAGCCAAGAGAGTTACTTTTTTCATTTTAGCTATTGCCATAGCGATTGACGACCTCCTTAACAATGTCATTAACTACATTTGTTTTATTCATCTGAACGGACTCTTTCATCTCTTTTACTTCGACCGCGATTACTTTATTTAAATCTTCTTCTATAGAGGTGACTTTTTGATCATATTCTTTTTGTTGCTCAACTTCATATTTTTTTAATTCTAAGGATAATTCCTTTTTTTGTTCTTCAATTGTTGCTTGCTCTTCAGTTTTTATGTTTTTTATTTCAACAACACTGTCTTGTTCTAATTTCGTTGCTCTTTCTTCTGCTTCTTTGACATATTCTACAGTTTCTAGACTCATTGTCTCACCTCCTCTAAATAAAAAAATAGGCGTGCTTAAAAAGACTCCTTCTCACCCCTTGAAGAATTATCCTTGAAAGCTGTCGCCCAACCATTGTACTCTATTTAATTAAGTAAAATAAGCTTATCTTAAACAATCAGATGTTCACAAATACTTCTTCTTTAAGAAACAACATCTTTCACCCAATCTTAGTCCTTTAGAGACTATGTCTGTCTCTAAAAATAACTTATTTTTCAGCTTTTTTTAATAATATAATTAAAGCCACACGCATATTATTATACCGTTTTCGAGCCCAAATTACAATATACAAGGCCTAAATAAAATGATATTATTTTATTTATTATTTTTTTCCGCCCCAAATGAAAATAGTGCGATGGATCCGAATCCTGTATGCGCAGCAATTGTTGGCCCGTATGGATAGATTTGGATATCTTTAACTGACGTTTTTTCTAAAAGAGCCTTTTTTATCCAAGCGGCTTCCTCAGGAACTCCTACATGCCCAATAAAAATTGTTTGTTTCTCCGGTTCTATCATACCTTCAACTGTTTTTTGCACCAAAAATTGCAATGATTTTTTACGTCCACGTACTTTTGCAAATGGTACTAATTTGCCTATACCATTCATAACAATTATTGGTTTGACATTTAATAATGTTCCTAAAGTTGCTGAAACAGCTGAAATACGGCCGCCTCTTTCTAAATGTTTAATATCTTCTACCGTTACCCACGAATAAAGTTTCATTTTATACTCTTCAACCCACTGAGCTACTTCTGCTAATGATTTCCCCGCTTTTTTTAATTGTACTGCTTCATAAATCAATAAACCGTCTCCAAGACAAACTGCTAGAGTATCTATAACAGTAATATCAATTGATCCGTATTCTTCTTTTAACATATCAACAGCTACCATCGCATTATTGTAAGAACCACTTAAACCAGATGAAAATGCTAAATAAAGAACGGACTCTTTTTTTTCAATATAATATTTAAATATTTCCAAATATGTTCCAATATTTGTTTGAGAAGTTGTCGCAATCGCTCCATCTTTTACTGCTTGAAAAAAAGCTTCTCTATCAAACGTTTCCCCTAAATCATCTAGATATTCCTTATTATTCATATTAATCGTCATATTTATAATGTGGATGTCATTTTTTTCCACAAACTCCAACGGTAAGTCACAACAAGCATCTGCCATTATTTTGTATGTCATTATAAAACTCCTCATTAATCATGCCTTTTCTATTTTCATTTTTCGCTTTTCTCTTTCCCTTTCTATTATAGCTAGAATACTCATGAATGAAAACTTTATCGTTAATAATTTTTAAAAGACTTGCAAACAGGAACGTTTGTTCGTATAATAAACATATCAAACAAACGTTCGGAGGAATCGATATGGAAAAGAACCTAGCTGAGCAATATTCTATGTTTTTTAGCAAAAAAGTTTCTTTAGTCAAAAAATTAGATTCAATGAAGTCTCTATCTCAAATGCCGGAACACCAAATTTTATTTTTTTTAGCTCAGGCTTGTGAGCGGAAACGACCTATCATTCTTCAAATGAACAAAACCAATCATGTTTTATCCATCAATGAAAAAAAAGGTACTATCAGTTATTTTCAAAATAAAAGCGGCATGTTTGTTTTAGAAAGTACCAATTCTCAACTAACCCATATGCTTTCTTATAAAGATGTCCGTCACATCCGTCTTGCTTAGATTTGATAGTATGTATTGAAACTCTTTAGCTCCATTGTTTATAAAAAACATTAATAATTAAAAATATTCTAAATGAGTATCAGTTAGCAATGACACATTTTTTTTACAATTTGTGTCATTTTTTATTCTCGCGAATTGCAAGATTAAGCTAGAACCTAAAAAAGCCATTCGTGGTACACTCAAAATGTATTTCAATCAAAGAAAACATAGGAGTGACCACGGATGACCTACACTCATCTAACCACTGAAGAATTAGTAATGATAAAAACATATTTCCATCAAAAGGTTCCTATTTTGACAACTGTCAACAAACACAATATATAGTACTAGGTTAATTTTTTTTCTTAGTTTCGCACGATTTTTTTTGCTTTGTCCATTGAAATTGCAAAAGGAAATCCATTTAGGATAAAAAAATCTTTCAATTATTTTGCTGTGTGCTTACTATTTACCAGACGTCTATATCTTTTCGTTCACCTTTAAAATTGTTGTTCTTTTGATGGCGCTCCGCCAATACCGTGGCAACATCATCAATGGCAATGCCTTGATTATGCAGCAAGACTCCAAGGTGGTACAGCAAGTCAGCTGTTTCATTTGCAGTATCTTTTTTGTCTGCATTTTTTGTGGCAATAATGACTTCAACTGCTTCTTCACCAAATTTTTTGGCTATTTTATCGGTTCCTTCTGTTAATAGATAATGAGTGTAGGAAGCCTCTCCTTTCTCTTTTGCCCGGTCTTGAATGGTTTGCTCGATATCTTTCAGCGTAAAAGCTGGAGCAATATTAAAACAGCTTTCCGTGTTTCGGTGACAAGTTGGTCCTGCTGGGTCTACCAAGATGAGCAAAGCATCCTGATCGCAATCCAAATACATTTCTTTTACATATTGGATATTCTGACTGCTTTCGCCTTTTTTCCACAGTCTCTCTTTGCTCCTAGAATAAAACCAAACTGCTTCTTCTTTTTTTGTGATTTCGAAAGCCTCTTCATTCATGTACCCAACCATTAGGACGTTTTTATTCGTGTAATGTTGCAAGATAACCGTCAATAATCCTTTGGAAAAATCAGGCTTCAAATCATCGTAATTAGACATAACGCATCGATACTCCTTTCTTTGAACAGCCGTTTTTCACTTCAGCAATCGAGACTTCTTCATCATGAAAAATGGAGGCGGCTAATCCGGCAGATACATCAGTCTCCTTGAATAAGTCTGCAAAGTGCTGAGCGTTTCCTCCACCTCCAGAAGCAATGACAGGAATATGGACGGCTTGTTCAATTAGCCTCAATAGCCGATGATCAAAACCTTGTTTCATTCCATCGTAATCCATACTGGTGACTAGTAATTCTCCGGCACCTAATGCCTCAACTTCTTTTACCCATTCGAGCGTTCGCTTAGATGTCCGCTTTTTTCCGCCATGAGTATAGCAAAACCATTCTTCTTCTTCGGGTTCCCATCGTGCATCGATTGCAATACAGATGCATTGCGAGCCAAACTTCTCACTAGCCTCTTTAATGAACGAAGGATTTGCCAATGCAGAAGAATTCAAGCTGACTTTATCGGCTCCTGCATTGAGTAGCTTGGAGATGTCTTCCAGATTTTTAATTCCACCTCCGATAGTTAAAGGAATAAACAATTCCTTGGCTGTCTCGCGGATGACATCAATCATGAGTGCATGTCCCGTTTCCGTTGCAGAAATATCCAAAAATACCAGTTCATCCGCTCCGAAAGCATTGTATTTTTTCGCCATTTTAACCGGATCGCCAATTTTTCTTAATTGTTTAAATTGAATACCCTTGAACACTTGACCGTCTTTTACATCCAAACAAGGAATGATCCGTTTTTTAATCATCGTCTAGTCCCTCCCAAAAAGCATACGTGTTGGCTGCTTTTCCAACAATCGCTGCAGCAACACCGGATTTCTCTAAATTTCGGATGTCTTCGAGACTGCGTATACCGCCTGAAGCCGTAATAGGGTGTTTGGATAACCTTGCTAATGCACCGGTCAATTCCACATTTGGACCACCCATCTTTCCATCTTTTGTAGTATCTGTATAAATAATACCTCCTAGAGGCAAATCGGTTACCGCTTCGGCTACCTCGTAAATGGTCTCTTCACTGACTTCTGTCCAGCCATTCAATACGACCTTCTCCCCTTTCGCATCAAGTCCCAAGTAAATCTTTCCTGGATAGCGTGTGGTCATTTTCGCAAGCCATTCTCGATCCTGAAGACCTTTGGTTCCAACAATGACATAAGAAGCTCCTGCTTCAAGGTAATGCTGGATGGTCTTTTCAGATCGGATTCCCCCACCGATTTCTATCGGAACGGTACTTTTTTTCAAGAGTGTTTCGATATAAGCGCTAGAAGTTGGTTGTTTCTTGACTGCTCCCATCAAATCAACAATATGAATCCGTGTGACTTGAGGGTATTGATTATAAAAAGCAATGGCTTCTTCAGGTGTTCGTTTCATTTCTTCTTTAGTTGCATAATCCCCTTCTGTCAGGCGGACACTTTTATTGTCAATCAAATCGATTGCTGGCCATATCTCAATCATTCAAATCCTCCTTGCAGTGCTTGATTTAAAATCGCTAATCCTTTTTTTCCACTTTTTTCAGGATGGAATTGAATACCTAAAATGTTCTTTTTTTGCACAATAGCTACCACTTCTTGCCCATAATCAGCTGTAGCGACAATGTTTTCTTTGGTGACTGCTTTATAGGAATGAATGAAATACACATCTCCATTTAAACTCGGAAGAGTTGAGTGTAACGCATTCCATCCGAGATGAGGTACAGGGTGTGGGCTAATGATTCTTTCAACGGTACCGGGCAGATAGCCCAGACCGTCAATATCCCCTTCTTCACTGTGCTCAAACAACAACTGCATGCCAAGGCAGATCCCCACCAATCGTTTGGTTTCTTTTAACTCATTCAATAAAGGAAGCAGGTCTTGTGCGTGAATTCGTTCCATGGCATCTTTGAAGTGTCCGACACCTGGCAGGATAATGGTGTCTGCCTGCCGAAGGGTATCTCCGTCTTTGGTTACTTCTACCTCATAGCCCAGAAAACGGATGGCATTAGTTAAATTGGCAATGTTTCCCAAACCATAATCCATAATTGCTATCATTCGATCACTCCTTTGGAAGAGGGCAGACGGTTGACACCTGAATCACTCAGCGCTATCCGAACACTTTGGGCAAATGCTTTGAATAAAGCCTCAATTTCATGGTGCGTATTTCCTCCCCTGATTAAATCCAGGTGGGTTGTGTACCGGGCATGAATGACGACCGCATAGAAAAACTCTTTAACCAGTTCCACATCAAACGTTCCAACGGTCGCTTTTGAAAAATCTGCATCAAAGTGCAAATAAGGGCGTCCGCTGATATCGGTCACTGATCGAGCCAATGTTTCGTCCATCGGTACATAGGCTGTCCCATAGCGTGTTATACGCTCTTTTTCTTTACCCATTTCAGCCAACAATTGCCCCAATACGATGCCAACATCTTCAGTTGTATGATGAGCATCCACATTTGTATCCCCATCGACTGTCAAATTCAGTACAAAATGGCCGTGAAAAGCAAATAAATTCAGCATATGGTTCAAAAAACCAACTCCTGTTTCAATGTTAGACGGATCAAAACCTTGTTTCAACGACATGCGGATTTTTGTTTCTTTGGTATTGCGTTCTATAGATACTGTCATAGTCTTACTCTCCATTCTTTTATAATCGATTCGAGTTGCGTTAATTGTTCATCTGTCGCTATTGAATAGCGGACAGCTTTCTGCAGTAACGGATGGGACGAGTCAGGATACGTTCTCGGCTGAAATCCGCTTTGTTGGATGTACTTCCCTAATTCCAAGGCAACTTCACCGTAAGTAAAAACGAAGTTCGCTTGACTTGGCAGCACGGTCATCACATCACTGACTTCTTTCTTAAAAATGTCTTTCAATTTTCCAGCTAGCTTTCTTTGATGATTCATAAAGGTTTCCAGTTTAGTTGTATTTTCGAATAAGTATGCGGCTATATTGATAGATAAAGTATTGATTGGATAAGGGTGAGCGACCGAATTCAACAAGGTCATCGTTGCCGAACTGCTAGTCACTATTCCGATGCGCAAGCCCGCCAAACCATATATTTTGGAAAGTGTCTGCATGACAATAACATGCTCTCCTTCTGGACGAACGGCTTTTTGTTTCGCGAAGTCCATATAAGCCTCATCGATAATCAAATACCCATTCAGTTCTTGCATCAAATCCGCTGCAGCCTGGACAAATTCATCTGGATGAAGCATCCCAAGCGGATTGTTCGGCTGGGAACAGATGAAGAATGATGGTTTGATGTTTTCCATCTGTACAAGTGTACTTGCATAATCAAATAATCCATCCTCGTTACACTCCACCTTATATATAGGACGCTGCAATTGATTGGCGTATTCTTCGTACATTGAAAAGTCTGGCTCAAACGTCATTACAGGACCCGTTCCTAAAACCATCATACATTTTTGAATCCATTCATCTGAACCATTGGCAAAACTGACCAATTCAGGGTCCAGTCCATAGAATTCTCCGTACACCTTCGCCAGATGTTTGTACTCATCATCACCATATTGATTGAAAGGCGTTTTTAGCACAATTTCTTGCAATTCTTCATCTGTCAATGAACGGTACGGGCTTTCATTTTTGTGGATACGAATCATTTTTCTTCCTCCTTCCACCTGATAGCAAGAGAATCATGGTGTGCTTGTAATTCTTCTTCCTTTGCAATGCGCATGCCGAAGGGGGCCATTTGTTGGAACGTCTCTTTTTTCAACTGAATCACAGAATTGGTTCGCAGAAAGTCGTTCACCGTCAGTCCATTCGCAAATCGAGCATTTCCGTTGGTTGGCAGAACATGACTTGGACCTGCCACGTAGTCCCCAATTGCCTCTGGAGAATATGGACCAATAAAAAGAGCCCCCGCTGTTTTTATTTTAGGAATGTACTCTTCAGCATCCTCTGTCTGGATGGATACATGCTCTCCAGCAATCAGGTTCACGATTTCAATAGTTTCTCGTTTCCCTCTGGTCAAAATTGGATAGTGATGATCTTTCAGGCTTCCGTTGATGATACTTAACCGGCTTTGGTTCATTTTTTGCTTGTCAATTTCTGCTTCAATAGCGTCCAACTTTTCTTTATTGGTGCTGATTAAGAATGTACGAGCCATCTCATCATGTTCAGCCTGAGCCAGCACATCCAGGGCTACCCATTCTTCATTGGCAGTCTCGTCGACCACCAAAACGATTTCGGAAGGTCCGGCGATAGAATCAATTCCGACATCTCCATATACCAGTTTCTTTGCCAACGCAACGTACTGGTTTCCGGGACCTACTATTTTATCAACCTTTGGAATCGTTTCAGTCCCATAAGCCATTGCTGCTATGCCCTGAGCTCCGCCTGCTTGATAGACATGATCGACTTTAGCAATAAAGCAGGCAGCTAATGTGGTTTGATTGATTCCTCCCGGTTGAGGAGGGGTGACAATGATTGTTTCTTTTACTCCAGCTACATTGGCTAAAGTGGCTGTCATCAAAACAGTTGACGGATAACTTGCTTTTCCACCAGGCACATAGATCCCTATTTTAGTTAACGGCTGAATATTTTGGTAGCGTTCTGACTTCGGCATGGTTGACCATTTAATGGACTCTTGATAGGTATAAATTTGTTTATACGCTTCTTCCAATGCATCGCGCAGCTCGCTGTCCAATTCATTGTAGGCTTTCCTCATTTCCACAATTGGAACTTCTAACCGATCCGAATCCAATTCCACTCCATCAAATTTTCTAGCATAATCAATAAGGGCATCATCCCCTCTTTCCTGAACTGTATGGATGATATCCATTACCGCTTTGGCCTTGAAGAGATCGGTCTGATTTGAAGCTTTATACTGTCTTTTAAATTCTTCTGCTGTATACATCAATTCACCTTCAATACATTGATAATTTTTTGGATGTCCTCATACTTTGAAAAATAAGCATGTTTATTGGAAATGAGGCGAGCGTTAATCTCGTCTAGTCTTACTTGTTCGCTCAACCCATTTTCACGCAAAGTGGTCCCAGATTGAACTATATCCATGATGGCATCTGCCATGTCAATCGTCGCAGCCAGTTCAACAGAACCTTTCAAGGCAATAATTTTGACGGGTTGCATGATGGAATTAAAATAACGCTGTGTGTAGTGCACATATTTAGTCGCTACAATTGGATACTCGCTCCGAGGATGCTTACTAGCCAAAGCAAAATGACAATAACCAAATGGTAAGTTCATTAGGTTATTAAGCGGTCGATTTTGTTCAAACAATACATCACTCCCGGTTATTCCCAAATCGGCTATCCCCTCTTCCACGTAGACTGGAACATCTTCTCCTTTAACAAGCAAAAACCGAATATCTCCTATAAGGACGACTAGCTCTCTTGATACTGATTTCAATGCAGTGGACCATTCAGTCAACTGAATGGAATCAAGGTAATCGATGAAATCTTTTAGTTGTCTCCCTTTTGATAAAGCAATAGTTATCATATTGACACTCCCTTAAATTGTTATTGCCATTCCGAAAGCTTTTGAAGAACTCGTATACTGCCCTCCAGATCCAATTGGATTCACTGTATTTTTTTCATAAATTTGAATAAAAATTCCTTTGTAATAAGATTGCGTAGGGACGGCTAATAAATCAGAATAAACATACTCGACTCCCAATGAAGCTAATTGATCTTGCCACTGCTCAATTTCCTTTAATTGATCCGCTAATTCAGGAAAGTGTTTCTTTAAATAGTCCCCTTGATCAGCAGGTGCTTCTTTCATCAATCTAGCTAGTAGATGATCTTTTCCTAAACGGGAACCCAATGCATCATAGTTTCTGTCCTTAATGTATTGCTGAACCAATTCATCCTCATGTTCATCTTTGTTTAAAAGTTTTTTCAGCAACATATTATGACTGATCACTCCTACTGAAAGTGTAGTATGCAGCTCCTGTTGCAAGAAACAAATCATATCCTCCAGAACCTGAAACTGCTCCTTTATATCCGCTGAAAAGATCTCGGCTCCCAATTGCTTTCGTTCACTATCAACTGTGTAAACCGATCCGGCATAAGCAATTTTATCAGCATGCAATTGGTACTTCTTACGGTATCGCACAATTGCATTCGTCCAGTCGCTACGTAAAGCAAACAGTGCCCCGTTTCTTTCCCATTTGTGCCGACGTTCCATCAAATGTAAATCATCCTGAGACAATTCCCTCCATTGAAAGGGTTCCACTATCCCTAAATCAATTAATTCATAACTACGTTGCTGAAAATGATTCAGAAATCCCATCTCCTTCTGTTTTGTTTTCATTAAGTCCTGGTTCATCCTGATTTGATCCATAGTTGTCTCACTCCTATTTTAGTTAATTGATTTTACTGATTCTCTTCTCTAAATGAAAAACTATTTCATCCAATTTTAAAGGCATGGTACTATACATATAGGACTATCCTAATTTTTTTAATTTTACTTTTTAAAAAGGAGAAAAAAATGAAAAGAGACAATCATATCCATACAAATTATTGCCCGCATGCCTCGTTTGATTCTATAGAAATGTATATAGAAGAAGCGCTATTAAAGGGATTGAAAGAATTGACCTTTACAGAACATGCTCCTCTGCCAATCAAAGACCCTGTTCCAAAAAAGGACAGCGCTATGAAAATGGAAGATGTGGAATGCTATATAAGTACCTTGAAAGATATGCAACACAAGTATGCGGAAAAGATCCGCATTCATATCGGATTCGAAGTAGATTATATTGAAGGTCATGAAAAAAAGACAATTGATTTTTTGAAAAAATATCCAGAATGTATTGAACATTCCATACTGAGTGTTCACTTTCTTCAATTGAAACCCAATGACTATTTCTGCATCGACTATGACAGTGATTCTTTTGTACAAAAAGGAACATCTATCGGCTTTGAAACAATGTACCGTTGCTATGAAGAAACGCTCACCAAAGCACTGTCTCTTCCTTTCGGCGAATGGACACCTAAAAAGATTGGCCATCTGAACTTGATCCATAAATTCCAGAAAGCTTATATGGTTGAAGATCCTATACAGTGGGGAGCATTAATGGATCTGGCTAAAATGAATCATTACCGATTAGACTATAACTTTGCTGGGATAGACAAACCCCTTTATGAGAAGACTTACCCCGACGCCGACATGATGATGTATGCCAAAAAAATTGGACTGAATTATGAAACAGGTTCTGATGCTCATCAAGCAAAAGACATTGGACGTTACTTTTCATCTCTTGAAGAACTCTCTTGAAGAACTCTAATGAGGAGAGGAAGAGTATGACATTGTTTTTTTGCAATAGGACCTATTTCTCCTCCAATACTTCCTCTTCCATTTCCACACCAACGTGGTCAGAGACAACTGGCCTTTTTCCATCGAACACGACCTTGGAAGATTGGACGGGCATCGATTGATTGCAGAAAATATAATCTATACGGATCTAGCTCCTATTTTCTTCCCAACCATCGATGTTTTCTTCACAGATTAATAATCCATACTTTCCCTCCGTGATACTGCTCATACTGCAAAAAAATTAATTGGCACAACTCTCAGTTCAACTACTAATTCATCCGCTCTACAATCTACTAATTCAATATCGCTGCCTACATATCAGTCTTGTCCTTCTTTGCTTAGATCAATGAACTCATTAAGTGCAAAGTAAGGTTCTGTTGCAACATCAAATTTTCCTCTTTCTTGGATTTCTTCTAATCGGTTTGGCTCATCCGCCCCACTTGAATCCTAACTTGTTCCACAAACTGTGACACCCATGAGTACTGCCATTAGTGCAGCAACTATCCAAAAGCTAATTAATTTTTTCTTCATCTTGCATTCCTCCTATATTTTTCCATAATTTTGAACCTAGAATTTATATCGCAAAACAGTCAGAAAAAAAAAACTCCCGTCCTCTAGCAATAATGCTAGAGGACGAGAGTTGCCTCACGTGGTTCCACCTCAATTTATTGATACTTCACAGTATCAAACTCAGAAAGTACTATCATACTTTTGCACTGTAACGGGTGCGAGTCCCGAATCCAACTACTCCCAAAAATGGTTTCGCCGATTAGCTCAAAGATGTGTTCAATACATTTGTTTATGTGCTCTCACCAACCGCACACTCTCTGACAAACATCCTGTACCTACTCTTTCTTTTCAAAGCTTCTGTATTTCTATTCGTTTTGTAATTGTTATTTAATTTATCATATAAAAAATGATTTGTAAATAAAAACGAATTTCTTTTTTAATACAGAAGGTATCTCATTCAATCAGATTGCATTTTTTATTCATACTTTTATTTTTAGAAAGACTATTTTTAATAACTTAACTAATATTGAAGCTAGTTACACTCCACTAAACTTAATGAGTGGATCAACTCTAGACGCTACAATTTTATATAAGTTTTTTTCATTCTTGTTATTGTCCTTTTCTTTCTGATTATTTATTTACTAAATGTTTGAGAGCAGCATTATACTTTTATATAACCTCTTTTAAGACTTTTTCGAACTTATATTGTTTTTTTCTTTTCAGTGTTTTACTTATTTCTGCTTTACCTATTTTAAAATGTTTCTCAACATCGATTTGAGATTTATTGGTTGGTTTGTTAAGGTTTTTCAAATACACTTTATATTTCACTATTTATTACTACTTTTCTTAATAAATAACAATTTTTTCTAAATATATTGTAACATTTTGTGCTCTTAATGCTGCGTTCAATATTCGTTATTACATAAGTTAGACTGTTAAAATAAGAACACAGTTCTATCAAATTTTATTTCCTAACGTCCGAAAACAATGATTCTAATTATACACCTTGCTAAGGATGATAGTTATCATTTTTTTATACTAATTTAATGAAATTAAAGTTTTTGAATTGCATGAGTTGTTTCAAATAATAGAATCTAAGGAACATTTTATCGCCTCTTAGAAGTTAACTTCATTTTTCCAAAAATAACTTTTATCAAGCGAACTGTAAAAATTGATTTCATTATTGCCTTGGAGTAAAGATGAAATAGAATGTCTCTTTTTTTCATAATCTTTTCAACTTATCTAAAAAGACAACTTCCAAAAACAAGTTTCGAAGGTTGTCTTTTTCTTTTATATTAGTCTGCACAAATACTTTTTTATTTAACTGCGTACTTTACGTGTAGGATCTAATTTTTTTTCAATTATCCCTAATATAAAGTCACTAATAATTGCCATCAATGCCGTTGGGATAGCACCAGACAATATAATGGCACCTCCATCAGTTGCATTAACGCCACGTGTAATAATGTCACCTAGACCGCCAGCTCCAATAAAGGTGCCGATTGCAGTAATACCAATTCCTACAACTAGTGCATTACGAATTCCTGCCATTATAACAGATAATGACAAAGGTAATTCTACCATGAAGGTTATCTGTAACCTCGTCATACCCATACCTTTGCCTGTATCCAAAATATTGCTATCAACATTTTTTACTCCAGTATACGTATTTTTAATAATCGGCAATAATGAATATAAAAAGACTGTGACGATAACTGTCGTTGTGCCAAGACCTAGTCCAAGCATCAAAATAGATAACATAGCTAAAGACGGAATAGTCTGAATCACATTCGCAATTCCAATGACCCAATCTGCTAACTTCCCACGACGAGAAATTAAAAAACCTATTGGAATACCAACAATTGCTGCAAAGAGGACGCCGTAGATAGAAATTAAAAAGTGTCGCAAAAATTGCTCCCAAATATAAAAGCCATTTTCATTGAAGTAAAACCATAATTGTTCCCAGAGTCCTAATTTTGAAACATCCACTAGTTATTCAACCCCCTCTTTATCTTCGAAAAAATTATTTTCTTTCAAAAATTTTTGTGCTACTGTTTTTGGTTCCAATAAATCGTTATCCGCGCTAAAATTCATTTCTTGCATTTTTTCTGTTGTAATAGTATCTTTTAATTTAAGTAAAATTTCGTTTAATTCTGGATACTCTTTTAATACTTGATTTGATGCAACAGGGCTAGCATCATACGGTGGAAATAACTGCTTGTCGTCTTCTAAAACAACTAAGTCATAACTCTTTATTCTTCCATCCGTTGAATAACCCAAAATAATATCCATTTTACCTGCAGCTAGTGCATCATAAACTAATCCAATTTGCATTGGATACACACGATTAAAGTCGAAGCCATAAGTTTTTACAAAAGCGTCATAGCCATCGCCTTCACGTTCCATCCAAGAATTATCAGCACCTAAATTAAGTTCTGAAATGATATCTTCTAAGTCACTAATGGTTTTGAGATCATATTTATCAGCAGTTTCTTTTGTCACCATAAATGCATATGAATTTGAAAATCCATAACTTGGAAACCATTTTTGCTCAAATTCTTTATCAAATCCTTTAACAACAGCATCATAAGCTTTTACGGGATCTGTTAAAGGTTCTAGGCCTAATTCTCCTGTCAAAGATGTTCCAGTATAACGAGATCCAGAAATATTTGCATCCCCACCCATTAAAGCTTGATGATTCAATGTAGATGAACCTAAATTATTGATAATTTCTGCATCCATGTCTAAATAGTGCTCAACCATTCCTTCAACAATAAAAGCTAAAATCTGTTGTTCCGAGGTTGTCCCTCCTGTAATGGTAATACCTTCTTCATTAAATCCTCCGCCTAAGCCTGGAAGTGAACAACTACTTAAAAGTATAGTTGCAAAAAGAAGAATCACAATTTTACTTACTTTATTGATTGTGTTCATTAGTTAAAAACCTCCTGTATTTTTATGCTTGAACGGGTGTTACTTTTTGCTCTAATTTTCCTAATATGAAGTCTACCAATAGTGCCATTAAAGTAACGGGTATAGTTCCTCCAATAATGAATTCAGGACTGAATACATTTAATCCATTAAAAATAAAGTCTCCTAATCCACCTGCTCCGATATAGGATGCCAAAGTGGCCCATGCTATAACATATACTCCAGAAAGTCGGATACCTGCCATTATGACCGGTGCTGCTTGTGGCAATTCAACTAAGCGGATTAAGTTTATATCCGTCATCCCCATTCCTTTACCTGCATCTTTCAACCCTGCATCCACTCCTTGTATCCCAATAAATGTATTTCTTAATATCGGCAATAAAGAATAGATAAATAGTGCAACAATTGCAGGTACTTTCCCAATACCGAAAATTGGAATCATCAAAGCTAATAGTGCTAAGGAAGGAACCGTTTGCAGAATAGTTGCCACTCCAATGACAATTGACGATACTCTCTTAAACCGAGTTAATACAATTCCTAGAGGAACTGCCACGATAACCCCAAAAAATAACGCAATCATAGAAATGTACAGGTGTTCCCAAGTCTTTAACAATAGATCAGAACCATTGTTTGCAAAAAAATCAATCATGTCTCTTCCCTCCTATTCTTTGCTTTCTTTTGATGTCATAGACTCCATTTCTTTACTTTCTTCTGATGTTATAGAATCTAGATTATTTTCATTTGGCATTTTAGTTTCATCACTGTCACCCCAAATTGTGTCATAAACAATATCAACTAACGACGCGCGAGTTACAATTCCAACTAAGTGATTATTTTCATCTACAACTGGTACATTTTTAAAACCACGTTTTAAAATTCGTTGAACTGTATCTCTTAAAAGAGTTTCTTTTCTTACAAAATAAACTTTATTAGACATAATATCTCCAACACTTGTAGCTCGTTTTCTATTTAAATCAATACTTTCAATATCAATAAAACCTTTAAGTACACCAGCATCATCCGTTACTAATAATGTATCAACCCGACGATCGCGCATGATCTTAATGGCATCTGAAATAGATTTCCCTGGCGTCACAGATGCTGGATTTTTTAACATAACTTGTTCTACTGTCTGAATATTGGGTCTCGCTTGAATTAAGCGATCCTCACCAATAAAGTCTTCGACAAATTGATTTGCTGGAGCTGCTAAAATATTATCTGGGGTATCAAATTGAACAACTCTCCCTTCTTGCATAATAACAATTCTATCTGCTAATTTTAACGCTTCATCCATATCGTGAGTTACAAAAACGATTGTCTTATCTAGTTCTTTCTGTAGTTCTTTAAGTAATTCTTGCAGTGAGTCTCTTGTAATAGGATCTAATGCACCAAATGGTTCATCCATTAAAATAATATCTTGGTCAGCTGCTAATGCGCGGATAACACCAATCCTTTGTTGTTGTCCACCCGAAAGTTCTGATGGGTAACGCTCTAAGAAATCTAATGGTAAGTCAACTTTTTTCATAAGATCTTCTGCTATCTTTCTTTGTTTTTCTTCAGGCCATTTCATCAAACGAGGGACTAACACAATATTATTGAATATCGTCATATGAGGCATCAAACCAATTTGTTGAATAACATAACCAATTTTGCGTCGTAACTTTACTGGGTCTTTTTTCATAATATCTTCACCATGAATTAAAATTTGACCTGATGTAGGCTCAATCATTCGATTAATCATTCTCATGGAGGTTGTTTTACCACTTCCACTTGTACCGATAAAAACAATAAATTCTCCTTTATTAAAAGAAAGATTCATATCTTCTACAGCTTTTTTTCCACCTTTATATACTTTTGAAACATTTTTAAATTCAATCATCGTTTCCACCCTCTTATTTAATTTTTCGTTTCTTATATATAAATTTATTATCCATTAAATGGTCTACATTATCAAATTTGAGGATTTTTTTATTAAGATATGTTGTGCAAAATCTATCTATCATTTTATTATAAGATTGGGTAAATGAGATAAAAAGAAACAAACTATTCTATCCAACCATTTATTGCTCTTGTCAAATAAATACATTTGAACGAAGATGCTTACTAAATAAAAAATCATTTAATTCAAAATTTATTTATCAAACATTTAGCTGCTATTTTGTTCACTCTACAACAAAAAAAACTCCAAAAATTTTCCCATTTGGAGGAATTACGAAACTATTAATTAGATTCAGTGAACGAGTTGATCTAAAGTTCTCTACAAGATTGGTGAAAATAGTCTGGAGAATATCTGTTTAAATTTTAACCATCTTGATTGATCATCTAAAATTTCTTGAGTTAATAAATAACTTTTTTCAATATCTTTGTAGAAAATATCTCTTTGTTGTTTAGCTACTTCGGGATCATAAATAAAGGCATTTACTTCAAAGTTTAATTTAAAGCTTCTAAAATCAAAATTAGCTGTTCCTATTGAACAAATTTCTCCATCAATGACTATTGTCTTAGCATGTAGAAAACCGTTATCGTAGATGTACACTTCCGCTCCAGCAGCGACCATCTCAGCTGCATAATAAGTCGTTGCACGGTAAATGAAAGGATGGTCTGGTTTATTTGGAATCATGATTTTAACATCTATTCCTGACATCACCGCTATTTCTAGTGTTTCAAAAAGTGATTCATCTGGAACAAAATAAGGCGATTGAATATAAACAGATTCCTTAGCCATGCTAATCATTTTAATATATCCTTTTTTTATTTGCTGTATTTCTGTATCTGGACCACTCGAAACAATCTGCATATTTGTTTTTCCTTGTTTTTTTATTAGTGGAAAATAATTTTCCTGATATTCCAACTTATGATGAGTCACTGTTGCATTCCAATCCATCAAAAATCGACTTTGTAATGGTAAAACAGCATTGCCTTCAATTTTCATGTGTGTATCACGCCAATACCCGAATTTTTTATATTCTCCTAAGTATTCATCTCCAACGTTAAATCCACCAGTATAACCGATTTTACCATCAATAATAACAATTTTTCTATGATTACGGTAGTTAAACCTCAAGTTTATTATGCTAATACGTGAACCAAAAAAAGACTCGGCACGGCCTCCTGAAGATATTAATTTTTTAAAGAAATTTGGTTTCAAAGAACGTGACCCTAAAGCATCGTATATGACTAAAACCTCCACACCAGCAGCTGCTCTATCTTCTAAGGCTCGCAATACTTTTCTTCCAATTTTATCATCTTTAAAAATATAATAAATTAAATGAATGTGATGTTTAGCTTCGTACATATCAGAAATTAACGATTCATATTTTTTAGCTCCGTCTGTAAATAATTGAACTTTATTGCCTTTAGTTAAAATAGATTCATCGCTTTCAAGAAATAAACTTGCCATTTCTTTAGCATTTTCTGAGGCCTGTTTACTGGATAGTAAATCTTCATCCTCTGCTAATAGCTCTTTTTGCGCTTGTACTAATTCAAACATACCGATACTTTCTTGAGCTTTGATATCAAAAATCTTTTTACTTGATAACTTATTTCCAATGAATAGGTAAAAAACAAAACCAACAACAGGCAATAGCATTAAAACCACTAACCAAGCCCAAGTTGCTGCAATATCACGCTTCTCTCGAAAAACAGTAATCATAGCAAAAATAGTATTTAAAGTAATAATAACAGATGAGATAGATAAAAATATTTGCATATATAGTCCTTTCAAATCATTTTTCCTAATCTTACTATGTTACATACTTTTTTACTAGCTTTATCAAGGTAATTTAAGTAGTCAAATTATTATTTAGTAGAAAATATACTATCTATAATCTATTTATCTTAAAACATTTTATTTTTTATCAATTGGTATAAATAAATAAGGATTTGTCTTACTTAATAAAACTAACACTATTGCTGTAACGATAATCGTAGCTAACGCGCTACTCCCATTTGCAATAAATGAATACCACACCGCGCTCATTCCTTCGGGAGCATAGCTTCCCCAGAAATAGTATCCAGCAATAAAATGCCAAAAAAAGCGAGCAATCGTTCCTGTTATTGCACCAATAACAATATAATACATTAATTTAATAGGTTTTTTATTTTTAATAGCAAGATGAACTGAATTGGAGAATAGACCTGCCATTCCTGCAAACATAAATGCAATAAAATATTCAATAAACCCTTGTATCAAACTCAAAATTGCAACATTGCCTATTAAATAATGCAGGATTCCCCATAAAAATCCTGCAGCTAAACCAGCAATTGTCCCTCTTCTAAGTGAATATAAAACTAAAGGTATCATTCCCAGCGAAATTGTAAATCCCGTCCCAATATTAGTAGGAATAAAAGATAAAACAATTGCTAATGCTGCTACAATTGTCCCTTCAATCCAAACTCGTAAACTAATATTTTCCATAAAAAAAACCTCCTTTTAGTGTGTCGAACAGTGCCACACAAAAAAGGAGGAGCTAAAATGATTGTTTTATAATCAATTGCCCCGTCACAATCCCTACGCTCGTATTAACGAACAGGTTCGAAGGGTTAGAATCAAAGATTCAGTCTCAGCTTTACAGCACCCCTTTGTGATGGTTGTTCTATTTTATTCTTTGTTCTCAATTACTATAGTTAACTTGTATCCCATTGTCAAGTAGGTCTTTAGCAACAGCGCAAGATTTTAGAATAACAGTATACATCTTCAGAATTAATAATAACTATAATTTTTCAAGCAATAAGTTAGACATTTGTATTTAAATTATTAATCACCCGATTCAGCACTCGATTCCGAAGACAATTCTGGTTCTGGTTCTGGTTCTGGTTCTGGTTCTGGTTCTGGTTCTGGTTCTGGTTCTGGTTCTGGTTCTGGTTCTGGTTCTGGTTCTGGCTTTGGTTCTAGGACTGGATCTGAATCAGTTTCTGGTTTTACTTCCAGCTTTCCTTCCGGTTTTACTTCTGGGCTTGGTTCTGATTTTACTTTTGGGTTCGGTTTTTTATTTTCAGAAGGTCCCCACGGTTTAGCTGGCTTGGATATTGTTGGTCTCCACGTATTTTGATAGTCTTCAGATGTTGTATTGCTATTACTATCTACATCTTCTTCTAAATTATCTTGCGGGTTTTGCTCAGTTTGTTCTTCTTGTTCGACTTCTCCTTTTAATTTTTCTTCTAATTGTCGTTCTTCTAATGCTTTTTCTTCTTCCTCTTTTGTAACTAACTGCATATTAGCAAGTTTTAATCGTTTTTTTTGTTCATTTTTAATTTTCTTGTTTTTTATAGCATTAACTTTTACTTCAATTTGCTCAAGTTGTTCTTTGGTAACATTTTTTTTGACTACTTCTTTATCGTTGTCTTCAAAAAGGTTAGAGAACAACTTAATCGTTTCTTGGTTGTAATCAAACTGTTCACTCACTTTAGCTAATGTAAAGCTTAACTCTTTATGCAAAGGAAGTGACAAGGTTCGAATCTTTTTTAAAGAGTCTTTTGCTTCTTTTATTTGTTCTTTAGTTACATTATCCGATAAAATTGCATTTTTTAATAGAGCAGCTACTTTTATTTGGGCTTTATAAAATACATTTGCTGTGTCTACATCATTTAACAATTCCTTATTAATTAAATTATTTGGCAATTGTTCCACCTGTTGTAAAACACTATTTATTTGCTTTTCTGTAATGTTACTAGCTAGTTTCTCCTTTTTTTTATCTTCAAATAAACCATAAACCAATTTTTTTATGGTTTCAGTCTGATTGACTTTTTGTTCGGAATTCTCCATTTTTTCTGCTTGCACAGATTTATTATATTGGGCTCCTCCTATAATGACTATTGCAGTCAACATAACTAAAAGTCCCAAAAAAACACTTTTTTTGTTCATTTAATATTCCTTTCAATTAAATCATATTTTTATTTTTCTACTGAGAGATTTGTGTATTAGTTCATTAAAATTTTAGAATAAATAAATTTATACCTGCCGTTTTCTTTGTACCGTTTTTTTGTATCTTTGAAGCCAGTTTTTAAATATAACATTTGTCCACTAAGGTTATCATAGTCCACAGCAAGAATTACTTCATTAATTTCATTAAATCGAATTTTTATATAATCAGGCAGTGCCTCTATCGATAATTTACCAAATCCTCTTTCTTGAAATCGTTCATCCACTGAATGATCTTTTAAGAATAGACAGCTTTTACTTATTGGAAAATTTTCAATAACTTTATTTTTTTGTAAAATGAAAAATCCTACTAAATTATTTTCTGTCAAGATTAGAATAGGATACTTCTCAGTTTCATGTAAACTATTTGTCATCGCCTTTATCGGCATATCCGCATATTGATGTTCTTCTAATAAATAACTTTCTATGAGTGGTATATCCTCTATTGTGGCTTCTTTTAATTTAATTCCTTTGTATTCTATCATATCCTTCACCCCCTGTTTTAAATGAGTTTATATTTTCATGCTGCAGTAGCATCAATTCAACGTATATTTGAATCAAATTTATAACAATCTATCTATTATTTCTAAAAAAATAACTTCCAATAATTATTATAATCTCAAACCTCTTCCTATATACATATTACTTTATTTATTGGGCAAATAAAAAGAAAAAGGTGCCTTTATTCTTAAAAAAATTGCTTTTAATTTTCATGATTTTTTATTTTTTTATTTTTCACAAATTTTTTTAAAACCAATATAAAGATTCACTAGTGTTGCATAAAAAAATAATAGAGGTAGATTCACAATTTGTTAACTTAGTCACAAGTTACTTTCTTAAATTTTTACAAAAAAGTCAATTGCTAGCGCAGAGGATGACTTTTTTCAGAAAATTTTACTGTTATTCGGTTTTATCCACAACGGTTTGAGAGGATCTACACTTAATCTGGCTCGAATAGTTTCATAAAATACGTATATGGTTCAAATTGAACCGACCGCAACCGACTCACTATTTGAAAAGAAGTCTGTTTTTCTTATTTAGTTAGCTAAAATAGTTAGCTAAAATTACAAGAACTTCGCAAGGAAATATAGTTTTAGATTTCAATACCTAAGACTAAAACGGTATAACCCACCATCAAGGCAATTATAAAACCAAATACTGTAACGATTAACGCAGCTTTTTTGTTAAATGCTAGTAATGGGAAAATTCCATCTCCACTAGTTGCGATGCCTGCTGCAATTAAAGCCGCTATCGGGAAATTTGGGATAGTTATAAAGGCAACCGCAACAGAAATCATCCCGCCACAACCCGGTGTTGCCCCTATGATGGCAGCAATGACTACCACAACGAAAGCTGATGAAGTCATCCACGCATCAAAAGTCTCTGGTCCTACCAAAATATCAATAATATAGTTAGCAATTAATAGTCCAGCCAATACATAAATAATGATAGTAGAAATATCGAATACGGCATGTAATAAAGTTGCCTTCACATTGTTGTCGCAAGAACAGTCATGTCCTTTGTAATTAAATTTGTACACAAAATAATAAATAATCGAAAAAATTGTAAATAAAATGGCTACCCAAACGGATAAGTCATCATAACCTGTAATACCATCACCCCATAAAGCCATTATTGATCCAGGAAGCAAAAAAGCACTGAAAGTTAGAATGAGATAAAATCCGACATACTCAACAATTACATGTGGTATTGTTCTTGCTTTACTGGAGTGGTGGCTTTGTTCTACTATTTTTTCTGGGATTTCATGCGAATTGATATTTATTCCAATCATATCAACTAGATAACCAAAAATAATAGCGACAATGGCGCCTACTAAATTGACTATTAAAAATGCTTTTAGATTTGCGGCAACGCTCACCTCATCAGAAGCCCCCAATAACACAAATGATCCTTCTCCTAATGTTGCTATAAATGTAGCAAATAACCCACCAAATGATATTTTTCGATTTTTATACATCGATGAAACCACAATTGTTGCGCCACATCCAGGTATTATCCCTAATAATGCTCCGATAATAGGGTGAGACCAACTCGGTCCTATTTGATTATTCCCTGAGAGTTTCTCTCTTGATGCATAAGTAAGTAAGTAAACGCCGATAATTGAGATGGAGACATACCCACCTATAACACCGGTAGCTTCAAGATTGTCCAGTATGAAGCTCCATGAATTAAAATCCATAAAATGTCTCTTCCTTTCATTTTTTAGTTGCTAACTACTTAAAAAAAATATATATGATATTGCCTGAATAATTCATAGATTTTTTCAAAAGCTATTTAATGTGTATTGTAGTGCTACTTTTATTTGATTTTCTTGCACCCTTTGGGTGTAAAAAAAGAACCCCCAATCTGTTGTGGTTAAACCGACTAAACTAAACCATGAAAGGGGTTCTCTAAATGGCTACATTACACGAAAATTACTTGCTTTTCAATTCTAAAATATCCATTTCAAATAATGGTAGAAATCTTTCAACTGATTCTGGATTAATATTGGCTAAAGAGTTTATGCACAAAATTAATTTTATAAAAGTACTGAAAGAAAAACTCACTATCAAAGATAGTCGCTTATATTATAAGCATAATAATTATTCAATTATCGAACAATTACTATTCCAGTTGATTGCAGGGTATAAGACAGATTCTTCTGCTGATATCTTATCAAAAAATTCAATTTTTCAAAGTGTTTTAGGCAAAGAAAGGTTCGCTTCTCAGCCTTCAATATCTCGTTTGTTGTGTCGACTAAGCTAAGAAAATATTAGTCAATTACAAGAAGTAAACCAATCTTTAATTGACAAAGTTCGAACAACTCGTAATACAACTGAACTGATTTTCGATTTAGATTCAACACATTTAGATGCATTTGGTTATCAAGAAAATACAAATTATAATACACACTATCAAACGAATGGTTATCATCCATTGGTTGCTTTTGATGGCTTAACAGGAGATTTTTTGAAAGCAGAACTGCGTTCTGGTAATGATTATCATTGTCAATTAAAACTAAACCTAAATCCGTGAAAAAAAACAGCTGAATATAGCCTGAGAGCTTGATACAATAGTATTATGGAGATTTTTTTCTTCAAATTTTATTTCACCAAGTAGGTGTCGTTTCGGAATGTAGCAGTGTACTAGAGTTCAGAGGGGTAGTTGTGCGCAAAAACGGACAATTAGAAGTGCAGTTTGCGAATGGTAAAGAAGCCAAAGATTATATTAATCGGAAGGTTGAAAGAATTGAGTCAGAAGTGGATAAAAAAGCGCAAAAAAAAAAAGCATTAATAGTTTAATGCAACACTAGTGATAAAGATTATACAATTATTAAAAAATTGAATGTAATCCAGTTAATTTTTTTCACACTTTTTTTTTAGTATCTTAGAAGCCACCCTTTTTGCCTATCAATTTCCTTAACTGTGAATCTTAATAATGCGCTGTTTAGAGCTATTTTATTAACGTTTTCACTCTATTTAGTTTATCGATCGCATTCTAAAATCACAAGCATTATTTTTTGAAATTGATATTTCATCTAACTAAAATATCGTTTAATTAAAACAAATGATAAAAAACTCCCCGGATTATAATTTACTTCTCATAGTTGCTTTAAAACAGCGAATAATGCTGTTATTAGCGGTCAATGAAAACTCGCTTTGTTTTCATTTTAAATTTTTACATGGTATACTATATCGTGTGTAGACTCTTGAGTACAGGTTTTTCCCCAAAAAAAAACTTGTTTATTACATTTATGACAACAACAATTTGCTTATTTTATGCTTTAAAATAATTATTTTGTTGTTTTGTTTTACCCTGTAAAAAATTGTTAATAAAAAAATAAAAAAAGGAGTGGTTTTTTTGATAAAAATAAAAGTTGAAAATGTTACGAAAATTTTCGGTAAAAAAACTGATCGTGTTTCTGAACTTTTAGACCAGAATAAGTCAAAGCAAGAAATATTAAAAGAAACTGGCGTTACGGTCGGTGTCAACAATGTTAGTTTTACAATTAATGAAGGTGAAGTTTTCGTCATTATGGGATTATCTGGGAGTGGTAAGTCTACTTTAGTTCGAATGTTAAACAGATTGATCGACACAACATTAGGAAATATTTACATTGATGGTGATAACTTATCTGCTATGAACAAGACAGATTTGCGTGAAGTGAGACGTAAAAAAATGAGTATGGTTTTTCAAAACTTCGCATTATTTCCTCAACGTACAATTCTTGAAAATACCGAATATGGTTTAGAAATTCAAGGCGTAAGTAAAGAAGAAAGAGCTAAACAAGCTAAACAAGCTTTAGAAAACGCTGGTTTAGGAGATTATATTAATCAATACCCTGCTCAGTTATCCGGTGGTATGCAACAACGTGTCGGTTTGGCTAGAGCATTAGCAAATGATCCAGAAATTTTGTTGATGGATGAAGCTTTTTCTGCTTTAGACCCACTGATTCGAAAAGAAATGCAGGATGAATTAGTAGAATTACAAGCAACCGTAAAAAAAACCATTATCTTTATCACTCATGATTTAAATGAGGCGTTAAGAATTGGAGATCGAATTGCTTTAATGAAAGATGGATCTATTGTGCAAATTGGCACACCTGAAGAAATTTTAATGAGTCCTGCAGATGACTATGTTGAACGTTTTGTTGAAGATGTTGACCGTTCTAAGGTTCTTTCTGCAGAAAATATTATGAAACGACCTGAAACAATCAATATCAACAAACATGGCCCACGTGTTGCGTTAGAACAAATGAAACTTGAAGGGATATCTAGTATTTTAGTTGTTGATGATAACCGTAATTTAAAAGGTTATGTCACTGCTGAAGATGCTGCTGAGGCACGAAAACAATCTATTACGAGCTTAGAAACTATTCTAAAATCAGATATCCCAACTGTTAATCGAAAAACATCCATGAATGATATTTTTTCAGTCATTCATGATACGACAACTCCTGTTGCAGTAGTAGATCATGGGAAATTAGTCGGCATCATCGTTAGAGGAGCAGTAATAGCTGCATTAGCCGGCGAAAACGAAGAGGAGGAATTAACCAATGAATGATTTTTTAAACTTAGTTCCTAAATTGCCAGTAGCAGAACAAATTGAAAAACTAACGACATGGTTGACGCAAACATTTGCATTTTTATTTGACCCCATTCAAACTTATTCAGAATTGTTTATGGATGCACTCACTAGTTTTTTATTGTTTATTCCAACCATTATTTTCATTCTTTTAATTGCGTTAATAGCATTCTTTGTCAGTGGCAAAAAGTTTGGGCTATCCGTTTTCTCAGTTGTTGGTCTATGGTTTATTTACAATCAGGGTCATTGGGAAGATTTAATGAGTACCATCACCCTAGTTTTAGTTGCTAGCTTACTTTCAGTTATTATCGGTGTACCTTTTGGTATTTTGATGGCTAAGAGTACGATTGCTAACAATATATTAAAACCCGTTTTAGACTTTATGCAAACAATGCCTGCTTTTGTTTACCTAATACCAGCAGTTGCCTTTTTTGGTATCGGAATGGTCCCAGGAGTATTCGCTTCTTTAATTTTTGCTATTCCCCCTACTGTTCGTTTTACTAATTTAGGGATTCGTCAAGTTTCTACTGAATTAGTCGAAGCTTCTGATGCATTTGGTAGTACAGGATTTCAAAAATTATTTAAAGTAGAATTGCCTCTTGCTACCTCAACAATTATGGCTGGAATCAACCAGACTGTTATGTTAGCATTATCTATGGTTGTTATTGCATCTATGATCGGAGCACCAGGGTTAGGTAGAGAGGTTCTTTCTTCCTTACAACGTGCACAAATCGGGACAGGATTCGTATCCGGAATCGGTTTAGTTGTATTGGCAATCATTATTGACCGTATCACTCAAAAATTAAGCAATAAGAGTAAAAATTAATAAAAAAGGTGGTTTTAATTTGGTAAATACTAATATAAAACGCTTAGGACTTGTAACTGGACTTGCACTTTCATTGTTTGCTGCGGGTTGTGCATCTGATGATGGGGACACTACAAAAGACGATTCAGTAGGAGAAGGACAAGAAATTGATCTTGCGTATGTAGAATGGGATACAGAAGTGGCTTCTACAAACGTGGTTGGTACTGTTTTGGAAGAACTAGGCTATGATGTTACTTTAATACCTCTTGATAATGCTGTTATGTGGCAAGCTGTTTCTAGTGGTGAAGCAGACGGAATGGTCGCTGCTTGGCTGCCTAATACGAACGCATCACACTACGAAAAATATGGTGATAACCTTGAAAACTTGGGTGAGAATCTAACTGGGGCTAAACTTGGTTTAGTTGTTCCTAAATACATGGATGTTGATTCCATTGAGGACTTAACCGACGAAGCCAAGCAAACAATCACTGGAATTGAGCCTGGTGCTAGTATAGTAGCTGCAACAGAACTCGCACTAGAACAATATGATAGTCTGAATGGTTGGAATTTGAAGACCTCATCATCTGGAGCGATGAACGTTGCTTTGAAACAAGCTATCGAGAATAAAGAAGAGATTATTGTTACCGGATGGTCACCTCATTGGATGTTTGCAACCTATGATTTAAAATATCTTGAAGACCCTAAAGAAACTTTTGGTGGAATCGAAACAATTAATACTATGGTTAGAAAAGATTTAGAAAAAGATATGCCAGAAGCCTATCAAGTTCTAGATCAATTCAATTGGACAACTGAAGATATTGAAACAGTCATGTTAGCTATCAGCGAAGGTGAAAATCCAAAAAATGCTGCAAAAGCATGGATTGATGATAACCCTGAAAAAGTAGCGGCTTGGACTAAAGGTGTAACTGAATAAACATGGTATAGTATTTGCTTTAAAAAATATATAAAAGGTGGTTTTTATTTGTTAAAAAGTAATATAAAACGTTTAGGAATTCTAACTGGACTAGCACTTTCATTGTTTGCTGCGGGTTGTGCATCTGATGATGGAGAAACAACAAAAGACGATTCAGTAGGTAAAGGACAAGAAATTGATCTTGCATATGTAGAATGGGATACCGAAGTCGCTTCTACAAATGTTATTGGTTCTGTTTTGGAAGATTTAGGATACAACGTTAATTTGGTTCCGCTTGATAATGCTGTTATGTGGGAGGCTGTTTCTAGCGGTGAAGTAGACGGAATGGTCGCTGCTTGGCTACCTAATACACACGCATCACACTATGAAAAATATGGTGATAACCTTGAAAACTTAGGTGAGAATCTAACTGGTGCTAAACTTGGTTTAGTTGTTCCTAAATACATGGATGTTGATTCTATTGAGGACTTAACCGACGAAGCCAAACAAACAATCACTGGAATTGAGCCTGGTGCTGGGTTAGTAGCTGCAACAGAACTCGCATTAGAAAAATATGATAGTCTGAATGATTGGAGCTTGGACACTTCTTCATCTGGAGCAATGATTGTTGCTCTAAAACAAGCCCTTGCAAATGAAGAAGAGATAATCGTTACCGGATGGTCACCTCATTGGATGTTTGCAACCTATGATTTAAAATATCTTGAAGATCCTAAAGGAACTTTTGGTGGAATCGAAACAGTTAACACAATGGTCAGAAAAGATTTAGAAAAAGATATGCCAGAGGCCTATGAAGTTTTAGATCAATTCAACTGGACTAAAGAAGATATTGAAACAGTCATGTTAGCTATCAGCGAAGGTGAAAATCCAAAAGATGCTGCAAAAGCATGGATTGATGATAATCCTGAAAAAGTTGCAACTTGGACTAAAGGTGTAACTGAATAAACATGGTATAGTATTCGCTATAAAAAATATATAAAAGGTGGTTTTTATTTTGATAAAAAGTAATTTTAAACGTTTAGGACTTGTAACGGGACTAGCACTTTCATTGTTTGCTGCAGGTTGTGCATCTGATGATGAGGACACTACAAAAGACGATTCAGTAGGAGAAGGACAAGAAATTGATCTTGCGTATGTAGAATGGGATACTGAAGTAGCTTCTACAAACGTGGTTGGTGCTGTTTTGGAAGAATTAGGCTACGATGTTACTTTAATACCTCTTGATAATGCTGTTATGTGGGAAGCTGTTTCCAGTGGTGAAGCAGACGGAATGGTCGCTGCTTGGCTACCTGGTACACACGCATCACAGTTTGAAAAATATGGCGCTGACGTTGAAAACCTGGGTGAAAATTTAACGGGTGCTAAACTTGGTTTAGTCGTTCCTGAATATATGGATGTTAATTCTATTGAGGACTTAACAGATGAAGCCAATAAAACAATTACTGGAATTGAGCCTGGCGCGGGTGTAGTAGTTGCAGCAGAAACTACAATGGAAGAATATGACAATTTAGGTGATTGGGATTTAGAAACTTCTTCATCTGGAGCAATGACTGTTGCTTTGAAACAAGCTATCGAAAATAAAGAAGAGATTATTGTTACCGGATGGTCACCTCATTGGATGTTTGCAACCTATGATTTAAAATATCTTGAAGATCCTAAAGAAACATTTGGTGGAAGCGAAACAATTAACACTATGGTTAGAAAAGACTTAGAAAAAGATATGCCAGAGGCCTATAAAGTTCTAGATCAATTCAATTGGACAACTGAAGATATTGAAACTGTTATGTTAGCTATCAGCGAAGGTGAAAATCCAAAAGATGCTGCAAAAGCATGGATTGATGATAATCCTGAAGAAGTTGCAGCTTGGACTAAAGATGTAACTAAATAAAAACAAAAATATTAAAGCATTAGTAATTTGAATGTTTTAAATTAAAAATGACACCTGCTCCTTCTTTAGGAAATGGTGTCATTTTTTTATTTTTTTACCTATTTATGTTTATAAATCTCTAAGTAACAAAAAATTCGATGTTCTTATTACCCATTCAAACGCCCCATAAGGTCATTCCATTGATTCAAGATTAACTATGTGGTTAACACCATAAAATAGGCTCATGTTGTTAAAAAGAGATGATTAGGCTTATGAAATTCAACCCTTAACCCTTATCCTCAGTTAAACAAAAACTTTCAAAAAGAGAGTTTCCTTTTTGAAAGTTTTTGTTTAGTATTTTATTGGTTCTTAATTTCTTCTATTACGTGAGCTTGTCTCCATAATAATTGGTAAAATTACAGGTCTTCTTCTTGTTTGTTCAAATAAATATTTACTTAATGCGTCTCTAATTTCTTGTTTTAGACGACTCCACTCAAACTCTTTATGATTCAAATTATCTTCTACAACTTTTCTAACAATCTCATTACTTGATTGAATAAGATCCGTATTCTCTTTAACATATACAAAACCACGTGTCATGACTTCAGGGCCTGACATAATTTTTCCTTTTTTGCGGCTAATTGTTACTACAGCTACAAAAATACCATCTTCAGATAATAGTTTACGATCTCGCAAAACAATATTGCCAATATCTCCAATACCAATACCATCTACCATTGTGTTGCCAGCAGTTACTTGACCAGACATAGACATACGTCCCGCCTTGTACTCGACAACATCTCCTTTTCCAGGAATAAAAATATTTTTAAAAGGAATGCCTACTTCATGAGCTAACTTAGCATGTGCAGCTAAACGTCGATATTCTCCAGTAACTGGAACAAAGTAGGTTGGTTTAATTAGATTAATCATTAACTTTAAATCATTTGGAGTAGCATGTCCTGAAGCTTTTATATTATCAGAAATTTGTTTTACTTCTCCTCCTGCACGATAAATCATATTCTTAGTCTTATTAACGGTGACTTCCATACTAACAGAAGGGCTAGTAACAATATAAACTAAATCCCCTTCTTTTATATTAATTTGTAAATGTTTACCCGTTGCCATTCTTTGAAGGGTTTTAATTGGTTCTCCTGTCGTACCTGTTTCCAAAATAACAATTTCATTATCTGGATATTTTTCAATATCTTCAATTGGGACAATTAAATCTTCATTTGGTAAATTAATCTTTTTGAGTTTCATTGCTACTTCAACGATTTCTTCTACTTTTTTACCAGTAAAAAATATTTTTCTACCGGATTTAAAAGCTGCATCCATTACTTGTTGGATACGCAAAATATTACTAGCAACGCTAGCTACGATGATCCGTTCTTTAGTATTTCGGAATGTGTCTTCAACTTGCTCAGCAACTTTATAGTCACTCATGTTTTCGATAGAGCTTTCTGCATCACTTGAATCACTTAACAAAGCCAATACCTTAGTCTTTCCTATATCGCTTATTTTAGCTAAATCTGTCTGATAAGCAGGAGTAGCACTTTGATCAAATTTAAAATCACCGGTATAAACAATGCTACCTTCATTTGTTTTCAATGTAACACCTACTGAATCTGGTATAGTATGAGTTGTCCTAAAAAAACCTAAAACAGCATGTTCAAATTCAATTTCAGTATTTTCATCAACAATATGGTAATCGTTAAATTGGCTTACTTGACTATCTTTTTCCATAAATAATTTTGCTAATGCTATGGTTAATTCAGTACCAAAAACTGGTACATCAAATTTTTGAAGAAAATAGGGCAATGCTCCTATAGCATCCTCATGTCCGTGTGTCAAGAATACTCCAGTTACACGGTCGCGATTCTCTTCTAAATAGCTAAAGTCAGGAATAACTATGTCTATTCCCAATAGTTCTGTTTCTGGATACATTAAACCGCAATCCAAAACAAATATTTCTTCATCTACTTCCACGACGTACATATTTTTTCCGTTTTCACGTACGCCGCCTAGTGGAATTATTTTAATGTTACTCATTTCTTCACCTCTGTTTTTTTCTATTTTTATTCATTTATTTAATGTTTATATTTAAAATTTTTAATATACTTTGCGATTCTTCTTTTGTACAGTCCACCAAAGGTAATCTTACGCTTCCTACTGCTATTCCTTGATTATTTAAAACCATTTTTACAGGAGCAGGTGATGGTACAGAAAAGAGACTATTCATTTTAGGAATTAATTGACGATGTTGCTTTGCAGCTTCACTCATTTTCCCTTCGTCAAGAAAATCGTACATTTCTTTCATCTCATTACCTAATATATGACTAGCAACAGAAATAATACCTGTAGCACCTATACATTTAGCAGGAAAAGTTAAGTTATCTTCGCCAGAATACACGGAGAAATCATCACTGGTTTGCTCAATAATTTCACTTATTGCATCTAATCCCATACACTCTTTAACGCCAATAATATTTTCTAAATTTGCCAAACGAATAGTTGTAGCGGGATCAATCGAGACACTTGTTCTACCTGGAACATTATAAATAATGATTGGTAGAACTGTATTTTTAGATACAGCTTCAAAATGGGCATACAATCCAGCTTGATTTGGTTTATTATAATAAGGCGCTACAACTAATACGGCATCGATGCCCTTAATATTTTCTACTTCTTTTGTAAATGAGATTGTTTCAGCTGTATTATTTGTTCCAGTTCCAACTATAACTGGAACACGGCCACCAATTATTTCTATTGCTTTCTTATATAAATCCAATTTTTCGTTGTGAGACAATGTTGGGGACTCTCCAGTTGTCCCACCTATGACAAGTCCTTCGCTTCCATTAGCTAAAAGATAATCGATTAAAGGTTCTAACCTATCAAAATCAAGTTGTCCCTTTTCATCAAAAGGAGTAGCCATTGCTGTTATAATTCTTGCTTTCATTAAACTCATTACAGACACCTTCTCTTTCATGATTATTTTTTAGGATTTATTTGTCTTTCACTAGCCCCATGCTGTGTAGTTTCTCAGCAATTTGAACTGAATTCCAAGCCGCACCTTTAATCAAATTATCTGATACAATCCACATATGATATCCATTTTTAATATCTCTATCTTTTCTAATTCTACCGACAAACGTTTCTTTTTTGCCTTCTGCTTCAAGCGGAGTTGGATATATTTGGGTAGAAGGATCATCTTGAAGTTCTACTCCTGATGCTGATTGCAAAATTTCTTTTATAGCGTTAACCGATGCTGATTCATCTTTAACTTCAATGTAAACAGATTCTGAATGACCAGATACCACGGGGACACGTACACAGGTAGCTGAAATTTTTATTTCATTGTCAGACATTATTTTTTTTGTTTCATTCATCATTTTCCATTCTTCAAAAGTATAACCTTCTTCAGCAAATAAATCGATTTGAGGCAAAACATTAAATGATATTGGATAATGTTTTTTATCACCGGCAGAAGGCAATATATTGGCTTCATAAGGTTCATCATTCAGCATTTGTTGAGCCTGTTCTTTCATTTCTTTAACTGCTGCTATTCCAGCACCACTGACTGCTTGATAAGTTGAAACGATAATTCGGTTCAACCCATATTTTTTACGAATCGGTTCTAATGCTACCATCATCTGAATAGTTGAACAATTGGGATTTGCAATGATACCCGCATGGCCTCTTAATGCTTCCGGATTCACTTCAGGAACAACCAATGGAACAGTTGGGTCCATACGGTAGGCACTAGTATTATCAATAACAATTGCACCCCGCTTAACTGCTTCTGGAGCAAATTGTTGAGAGACACTCCCACCAGCACTAAATAATGCAATATCAATTCCATCAAATGCCTCCGGAGTTGTCTCTTCAATCATTAATTCTAAACCATTAACCATCATTTTTTTCCCTGCTGATCGTTTCGAAGCCAGGATTTTAATTTTGCGAATCGGTAAAGTTGAATTTTCAAGCATTTCAATCATTTTTGTTCCAACCGCTCCAGTTGCACCGACTACGGCTATCGTATATTTGCTCATCTGAATATTACCCCTTTACAAAAAAATTCATAGTTATTATTTAATCTTTTTAATTTACCCTACAAACGTAACCATTATTTATTTTAGCATAAATAGCAAAGAAATCATACATATGTAGATTAATCCCTCTATTTTGAATCTATTTAAACCAATATAATAGAATTGATGATAGAATGAAATAAACTGTTTAAAATAAAAATATAAAATAAACACAATATAAAGGAGACATAATGAATAATAAGAAAAAAATAGCCATTTGGACTACATTAGCCTTACTACTTTTGTTTGTAATTGGATCTATCATGCTTAAAAATTTTACTTATCAGCCCTCTCCCTCAGCTCTTCAAGCCGCAACCAATCAGGCTTCCTATACAGTTGAAAAAACAACAGATTTAGTTTATTTTAAACCTAAAGAACCTGCTATTCCCATTTCAATTATTTTTTATCAAGGCGCACTTGTCAATCAGAAGAGTTACAGCATTTGGGCTTCAAAGTTAGCTACAGAAGGCTATCCAGTGTATTTAATTCATCACGCTTTTAATTTAGCTGTTACTAGTAAAGATAAAGCACAAACAATTATCAACGAATATGCTATTGGTGATTATGTCATAGGCGGCCATTCTTTAGGAGGCGTAATGGCTAGTCGCTTTGCTCATGATAAACAAATGAATCCTTCAACTGAATCCGGTTTACTAAAGGGCGTATTTTTCTTAGCCAGTTATCCTGATCCTAAAGGTAGTTTGAAAAATAGTTTGTTACCTATTTTATCGGTAACTGGTTCAAATGATGGTGTCCTAAATCAGAAGTCATATATAGATGGCAAGAAATTTTTACCTAAAAATACGCTATATTTATCTATCAAAGATGGTAATCATGCTGGTTTTGGAAGCTACGGACATCAAAAAGGAGACAATCCTGCTACTATCAGCAATGAAGAACAACAAAAACAGCTATCTTTAATTCTTTCTTCTTGGCTTGATACGATTAAAAAATAACAATCGCTTATTTCTAAGTGTTGTTATCTTTATGGGAAATTAATCATAAAAATATCTAATAATTAGAAAAAAAGTAGACCTGCAAAATAATGCAGATCTACTTTTTTTCATTTAATCTTCTTTTTTCAATAAAGCTTTAATTGAAAGATTGATTCTTCCTTGTTTATCAATTTCAACAACTTTTACATCAATTATTTGACCCATAGTTAAAACATCTTCTACTTTAGCTACTCGCTCATTAGCTAGTTCAGAAATGTGAGCCATTCCGTCTTTTCCTTTAGCAATTTCTATAAAAGCTCCAAATTTTTCAATCCTTTTTACTTTACCTGAATAAACTTTGCCAATTTCGATATCTTTAGTTAATTCTTCAATGATTTCTTTCGCACGTTTTATCATTGTAGCATCTTCTGAAGCGATACTAATTTTTCCTTCTTGATCAATATCGATTTTCACACCTGTTTCTTCGATAATCGCATTAATTTGGTCGCCACCTCGGCCAATGACAACTTTAATTTTATCAGGTTTAATTTGCATCATTTCAATCTTCGGTGCGTATGCACTCAATTCTTTATGTGGCTCAGATATTGTAGAAACTAATTCGTCTAAAATTTCTAAGCGCGCTCTTTTAGCCTGAGTTAATGCTTCTTCCAAAATTTGAGGAGTAATTCCTTGAATTTTAATATCCATTTGTAAGGCAGTAATTCCGTCTTTTGTTCCAGCTACTTTGAAATCCATATCACCTAAGTGATCTTCAAGACCTTGGATATCTGTTAAAACAGTGTAATTTTCGTCTTCCATTACAAGTCCCATAGCAATACCGGCTACTGGTGACTTGATTGGTACACCTGCATCCATTAAAGCTAAAGTTCCTGCACAAATACTTGCTTGAGACGAAGAACCATTTGATTCTAATACTTCTGAAACTAAACGAATCATGTATGGGAAATCTTCTTCATTAGGAATAACTTGTGCTAAAGCTCTTTCTCCAAGTGCTCCATGCCCAATTTCACGACGCCCTGGTCCACGATTAGGACCGGTACTTCCAACTGAAAATTGTGGGAAATTATAATGATGGATAAATCTTTTACTATCTTCGATTCCTAAACCATCGATAATTTGGTGTTCACCAAGCGGAGCTAATGTTGCAACAGTCAATGCTTGTGTTTGACCACGTGTGAACAAACCAGAACCATGTGTTCTTGGTAAAATTCCAATTTCTGAAGATAATGAACGTATCTCGTCAATTTTACGACCATCAGGACGAATCTTGTCAACTGTAATCAAACGACGAACTTCAGCCTTTTCCATATCCTCAACAATCATTTTAATTTCTTTTTTGATTCGTCCCACTTCTTCATGACCTTCATATTTTTCATTGTAAAAAAGAATGGCATCTTCTTTAACAGTCTCAATATTTTCCTCACGAGCTAGCTTTTCTTCTGTTTTAATTGCAATACTCATTTTTTCTTTATAGGCATCATTTACTTCTTTTTCAAGTTCAGAGTCAATCTCTAATAAAGAAACTTCAATTTTTTCTTTACCAACAGCTTCTTTAATTTCTTCCTGGAATGCAACAAGTTCTTGAATAGCCGCATGTCCAAATAGCAAAGCTCCTAACATGTCTTCTTCAGAAACCTCTTTTGCTCCACTTTCAACCATATTTATAGCTGCTTTTGTGCCTGCAACAGTCAAATGAATATCTGACATCGCTTCTTGTTCTACTGTAGGATTAATAATATATTCTCCATCAACACGACCAACATCAACACCCGCAATAGGACCTGCGAATGGAATATCCGAGATAACGAGAGACAATGATGATCCAAACATTGCTGAAAATGATGGTGAACAGTCTTTTTCTACTGACATAACAACATTCGTTACTTGAACTTCATTACGGAACCCATCAGCAAACATTGGACGTATTGGACGATCAATTAATCGTGCAGTTAGCGTAGCTGCCTCACTAGGACGAGCTTCACGTTTAATAAATCCACCAGGAATTTTACCTACTGAATACATTTTTTCCTCGTAATTCACAGTTAATGGGAAGAAATCTAAATCTTTTGCTTTTTTACTAGCTACTGCTGCTGATAATACAACTGTATCGCCATATCTAATCAAGGCTGCCCCATTGGCTTGTTTAGCTAATTGACCAACTTCAACCGTTAACGTACGCCCTGCCCATTCTTTAGTAAAAATTTGTTTTTCTGACATAAATTATTGTTCCCCTTTTTTTATCAAATTACCATTCATTTCCCCAAACAGACTACTAAACAAATGTCAATCTCTAATCTATTAGAAATTCACATTTGTATAGTAGGATGGTTAATGGAACGTGTAGTTTGATTTTTTTTTATCATTATTGACTAGAATATGCAAAAAATAAAGCGAGATTCCTGCGAACCTCGCTTTATACTAAGACAAACATCTTTAACGACGTAAGCCTAATCTTTTAATTAGTTCACTGTAGCGACTAGCATCTTTATTACGTAAGTATGCTAATAAGTTACGACGGTGACCAATTTTTTTCATAAGTCCACGGTATGAGTGGTGATCTTTTTTGTGAACACGTGCATGTTCGTTTAAGTGATTAATTTCTGCAGTTAATACAGCAACTTGCACTTCTGGAGAACCAGTATCTCCTTCGTGTGTTGCGTATTCTCTCATAATCTCGTTCTTTCTTTCTTTAGAAATTGCCATTTCTAAACACCTCTTCCTTTTAGTTTGTCCTATTACCGAGTATACGTTGGTGAGTCGTTAAACCAAGTAATGGATGCATGTTATACATTTACAAACATTACATGATATTGCAAAGAAATGCAAGTATTAATTCTTTAGTCATTTCATTTTTAAGGATTTCAATTATTGATTCATGCTAACTAAATAAAGCTCTTAATTCAGACATTTAAATTAGTAAATCTTTTTACTTATATTGAGCAGTTAATTCTAATACAATATCTCTTAAATTAGCCGCTTTTTCAAAGTCAAGTGATTTTGCTGCTTCATGCATTTCATTTTCCATATTTTTAATTACTTCTTTTCTTTCCTTTTTCGTTAATTTTGCTATTTTATTTGAAGTTAATCCTTCTTTAGATTTACCTGAGACAGTCGTGGTAATAGAAATCAGATCACGTACTTCTTTGATAATTGTAGTTGGTATCACGTTGTGTTTTTTATTGTAGGCTTTTTGCGTTTCACGACGTCTTTCCGTTTCACCTATCGCCGCGTTCATTGAATCCGTTACTCTATCAGCATACATGATTACTCTTCCATTTTGGTTCCGTGCAGCACGTCCAATAGTTTGTACTAATGATCGTTCACTTCTCAAGAAACCTTCTTTGTCTGCATCTAATATTGCTATTAAAGAGACCTCAGGAACGTCGATGCCTTCTCTTAATAAATTAATACCAATTAATACATCGTAAACTCCTAAACGTAAGTCGCGAATTATTTCTGTTCTTTCTAACGTTTTAATATCACTGTGCAAATAAGATACTTTTATACCAATTTCTTTTAAGTAATCTGTTAAATCTTCAGACATTTTTTTTGTTAAAGTAGTGATAAAAACCCGTTCATTTTTTTCTGTTCTTTTATTAATTTCATTAATTAAATCGTCAATTTGCCCTTTAATCGGACGAACTTCAATTACTGGGTCAAGTAGACCAGTCGGTCTGATAATTTGTTCTACAACTTCTGGCGTGCGTTCTAGCTCATAAGGTCCCGGTGTAGCAGAAATATACATAATCTGATTAACATGTTTTTCAAACTCTTCTAAACGCAGAGGTCGATTGTCCAAGGCACTTGGTAAACGAAATCCATATTCAATTAATCGTTCTTTTCTTGCTCTGTCTCCATTATACATTCCTCTAATTTGTGACATGGTGATGTGGGACTCATCTATTACGATTAGAAAGTCTTCTGGGAAAAAATCTATTAGTGTGTATGGTGGCTGCCCAGGATTCCGACCATCCATATGTCTTGAATAGTTCTCAATTCCCGAACAATAACCCATTTCTAAAAGCATCTCTAAATCATAATTCGTTCGCTGTTCTAAACGTTGTGCTTCAATTAGTTTATCTTCTGCACGTAAAACTTTCAATCGATCTTCTAGCTCTTTTTGAATGGTTATTACTGCATTTCTTGTTTGTTCATCACTTGCTACAAAGTGAGTAGCCGGAAAAACAGGTACATGCTGAACTTCAGCTTTAATTTCACCTGTTAAGACGTCTACTTCAGTAATGCGATCGATTTCGTCTCCAAAAAATTCTACCCGGACGGCATCACTATCTCTAGAAGCTAAGAATATTTCTACTACGTCTCCACGAACTCTAAAATTTCCACGCTGAAAATCAATATCGTTGCGCTCAAACTGCATATCAACTAAACGACGTAGCATATCGTCTCGTTTCATTTCTGTGCCCACACGCAAAGACAAAACATGATCCCGATAATCTAGAGGATTTACCAGACCAAAAATACACGAGACAGAGGCTACTACAATCACATCGCGACGTTCTAACAAGGAACTTGTAGCTGAATGACGTAATTTATCGATTTCATCATTCACACTTGATTCTTTTTCAATAAACGTATCACTAGAAGGAACATACGCTTCTGGTTGATAATAATCATAATAACTGACAAAATATTCTACTGCATTTTCAGGAAAGAACTCTTTAAATTCGCCATATAATTGACCTGCTAATGTTTTGTTATGCGCAATAACTAAGGTTGGTTTATTTACTTCTTGAATGACATTAGATACTGTAAATGTTTTCCCAGTCCCTGTTGCTCCTAATAAAGTTTGCTCTTTTTTTCCCTCTTCAATTCCTTTAACTAATTCCTTGATAGCATTTGGCTGGTCCCCACCAGGTTTATAATTGGATACCAATTTAAACTGATCTTTTTCCATTTTATTTTCACATCCAGTTTCTCGAATTTTTCATGAAGAAGAAAAGTTAATCATACTCTCTAATTCCCCATTTTACCACTGAACGTACGTTCTTACAATAATAACAACCCGTATATACTTATGCTGAGCTGGATACCTATTTTAGGATACAATAAAATCTAAAAATAATTTTTATCCATCTTTGGACATGATTGTGTTTTCTAGAATGCTTATACTGTCTCAAAAAAATATAGCTATTTATTACACACTATTTATGGTATACTATTTAAGTATTAAAAGTAAGTATGTATTTTTATATAGAATTGTTTTAAAGAAATTTATTCACACTGGCGCAGTTATAGAACTGTAAGGACATAAAAGAGGTTGGGTTTATGTTGTTTAGATGAGAAATCAATTAATATAATTTGATTAGTATTTTCCCCGAATAACTTTACAAGTATTTATTTTTAATTAGAAAGCCACTCCATTGCGGAGTGGCTTTCGTCAATTTTATACACAAAAAAAGCCACACACATGATAAATCATGTGTGTGGCTTTCATAAAAAATAAGTTAACTATGGGTATCTTATTTAGCTAATTTAGCTGTTAAACGAGATTTGTCACGGTTAGCTTTATTTTTATGAATCAATCCTTTAGATGCAGCCATATCAATGGCTCTGATTGCTTCTTTGTGTAAATCTTCAGTATTTTCATCTCCAGCTTCAACAGCTTGAACGAATTTTTTAATAGCAGTACGCATAGCGCTCTTTTGAACGTTATTTTGTAAAGCAGATTTTTCTGAAGTACGGACACGTTTGATTGCAGATTCGATGTTTGGCATTTGATTCACCCCACTTTCAATTAATTACAACTTAAAATAGATTATTCCAGTTGTTTCCCACGTTAATCATTATACATAATCAGCAGCTTCATTGCAATATAAACTGTAAAGTTTTTTTACTTGATAGTCTATCTATTTATAATTTATTGAGTCATTAAATGGTTACTAGCAAATTGTAAAACAAATAACTCAAATTGCATTCCCCTATCACCTTGACCCGTTTTCAGACGATATTCTGTATCAATTAGACCGTTATAAGCATCTGCTAAAACCTGTTTATTGAATGGACGCATGTGCTGGATGCTCAACTTGATTCTATAAGGATGAATCTTCAATATCTTTGCTATATCCCCTTGCTGGTAGCCTTTCTTTTCAAGTATTTTTACTTGGAGCAATAATCGAAATTGGGCGGTCATGATAGCATTAATTTTAATAGGATCTTCTTTTTGCAATAATAAGTCATGATATAACTCAAGAGCTGGACCGACCTTTTTCTTTAGAACATATTCGTTTAAAGAAAAAATATTTTGTTCGAGTGATTTGATTATCAACTCCGAAACTGCATCTTTAGTAATGTATTTTGTCTTCTGACCAAATAAAAATAATTTTGGTAGCTCAGACATTGCTACAGTAAGTTTCGCATCCGTCAATTGAACAAATAACTCAAAAGCTTCAGGTGATATTGTAAAATCTTCATTTTCAATGGTCTTTCTTACATAACTTCTCATTTCTTTTTCTGATAAAATAGTTGTTTCAATAATAACGGCTTTTTTTTTTAATAATTTACTTATTTTCTTTCGTTCATCTAACTTTTCATAAGGTGCAAAAATAACTAAGCTTGCTGTTTCTGAAGGTTTATTTAGATAATTTTCAAACCATTTCATGTCATGTTCAAATTTAGGTTTACTTTTATCTCCTGTTAAGAAAAGCGGGCGATCAATGATAACTAACCGTCGATCCCCAAAAAAGGGTATGGATTCTGCATCCTCTAATGCTGTCCCCAAGGGAACTTCTTCCATATCATAGATGCCCAAATTTAAATCAACTTCATCCTCTTTTAAAATAGAATGAATAAACGTATCTCTAACAATCCGATTCAAATAAGATTCTGTTCCTAAAACTAAATAAATTGGTGCAATTTCGTTGTTTTTTAGTTTTGCAACTTCTTTTGAAAAATTCAATGTACGCCACCACTTTCTAATCCTTCTTACATCGTACAAATCCTAATTAATTTTTGCAAGCTCAATCAATCATTTTCTTTAAATAGCGTATAAAAAGATTCTTGGTATACTTTCTCTCCTAGTTTTATATATTCAAAATGAATAGCACCGTTCCTATCTGTTCGATAAATATGACTATTTTCTTTCTGAATTCGATTGAGCACTTCTGTATTTGGATGATTGTAACGATTATTTATTCCACAAGAAATCAATGCATATTTTGGCTGAATATGATTAAGAAAAATTTGACTGGAAGATGTTTGGCTTCCATGATGTGCTACTTTTAAGACGTCTACTTTTAAATTTGGATACTGCTGAATCAACTTTTTTTCGCCTTCTTCGATATCTCCTGTAAATAACCAAAAAAAAGAACCTATTTTCCCATATAGAACCATAGAATCATTGTTATCACCTTTTCCTGGAGATGTCGGCCATAATACTGCTAGCATTGGATTCACAAATTTTATTTCTTTTCCAGAGACTATAATTTTATGAATAGCTGTCCCGGATTTAGTCATCTCCAAAACAGTTTTATAAAATACTGGTTTTTTTAGTGCTCCAACTGGAAATAACAGTTCTTTCACTCGAATCGATTGCGATAGCTCTAACAATGCACCAGTATGGTCTTCATCTCCATGAGAAATTAGAACTTGATCTAAAGTAGATATACCTTGTGATTTTAATGTAGGTATCACTATTCGTTTGGCTATAGAAGATGGATTTTCTTTTTTTTGCCAATCTTTTGTTTCAAAAGTTAAAGTACCACCTGTATCAATTAAATACGTTCCTTTACCAAATGATTTTTTTATTAAAATCGCGTCCCCTTGTCCAACATCAATTACTATTACTTTATCAACTGGAGAATAACGTTGGTAGTAACAAAAAAAGATTAAAGAGACAACGACTAAACTTGTACTAAGAATCCGTTTTTTTATATATTTCCCATCTATTTCTAGTGTCAGAATAAAACAAGATAAAGAAAGAATAAGCAAAATCGTTAAAAAAAGTGGCACTCTTCCAGTAACTATTGTGATAAACGGTAGTTCGCTAATCGATTCAACCATTTTTTCAATAAAGGTTAATAGTTTTTCTATACTCATTAAACTGTATTCAAAAAATGGGTTTAAATACAAAAAAAATGAAAGAATTAACAACAGGATAAAAACAGGCAATAAAACCCAAGTAAAGAGAGGGACAAATAATAAATTAGCGAAAATACCAATCCACGAAAATTCAAAAAAATGATAAGATAAAATTGGTATCGAAACTAACATGAGAATAAAAGAAATAATAAAATTTGTAACTAGCGATGATCTAGAGATAGTAAGATAAGTTTGCGACAAAATTAATAAGACTAAGCTCAAAAGGTAGCTTAATTGAAATCCTATTGAAAAAACTTGATACGGATTAATAATTAAAGCGGATAACAAAGTCCATGACCAAACATCCAGACTAGAAATAATCATTCTAAAATGAGAACTTATCAATATAATCAAAGACATAACAATTGCACGATATACACTCGTTCCCCAACCAGTTAAATTTCCATAAAAAGGCAAAATAATCAACATTAAGTAAAAAGTTGTTTCTTTAGTAAAGCCAACTCGCCATAATAAATAAACCAAACCCGTTACAAAAAATTGAATATGCAGTCCTGATATGCTTAATAAGTGAATAATCCCTATTTCTTTAAAATTTTGTACCGTTATTTTATCAAGAGAACTTAAATCAGCAAAAAGAAGGGTCTTCATATATTGAGATGTCTTTATCGTTATTTTTTTATCAATATGCTTTAAAATAGCCATTCTCATATTTTCTGGAATCATTTTTTTTGTAATAGAAGCTTTAGTTTTTTCCATCGAATAAAACGTTTCAACCTTTAAAATCCAATGAATTTTTTTACGGTGTAAAAATGTTTGGTAATCAAACTGGTTTTGATTACGATTCTTTCCGGGTATCTCTAAATTCCCTGTGCTTTTAACGGTAAATATGTTTGTTTGAGACTCCCATGCTTTTTTTTCTTTTTTTGATTGAAGAGTATAAAAAACGACAATCTTTTCAGATATTTCCGGATGGTTTTCCGACTTTTCAATAGTCCCATAAAACTGTAATTGGTTTCCATCTACTTTAATTTGATCGGGCTTAATTCTAATTATAAACGATTTATCTTCAGCGGTTAAGTTTGTTTTATTTGTCCATTGATGAACGCTAGTTAATAAGATAACCATACAAGATAAAACTAATGAACCAATAATTAAAGTTCTTCTTTTCGTAACACATAAACGTAGAAAAAAAAGAATATAAATAGCTATTGTTAACCAATATCCAGATGTTAAAATCATTAGTGAACTGATCAGACAAAATATGGCTGGAAATAAGAAATAACTTCTCATTTAAAATTAACTATTGATTCTGCATGTGGCGATTTTCTCAAACGTAATCATTGGCTTAAAATTCTAATTCTTTAAAAAAGTTTTCTGATAAAAAAACTTTTTGACATTGAACGTGGGCTTGTTCAATTAAATTTAATGCATAATCATTATTATGATAATCTTCTAGATAATAAATTTTTTTAATACCTGCTTGAAGAATCATTTTAGTACATTGAAGACAAGGAAAATGAGTGACATATATTTCTGCACCTTCTGTTTGTGCACCAAATTTCGCACACTGTAAGATAGCATTCATTTCTGCATGTATTGTTCTAATACAATGTCCATCTACAACATAGCACCCTTCATCAATGCAATGCTTATCTCCGCTCACAGAACCATTATAGCCACCTGCGATAATTCTTTTTTCTCTGACTATCGTAGCCCCTACCATCAGTCTTGTACATGTACTCCTTAACGAAAGTAATAGGCTTTGTGACATAAAATATTGATTCCACGGAATTCTATCTGCCATCATTGTTCCCTCCAATTTAATCTAAATCATTTATAAAGATAATGAATAGTTGTTATAGTAAACATTTCTATCAGTATACAAAAGCTTTTCTATGTTTACAATCTTTCATTGAGAAAATGATTAGTCTTTGCCCACACTAATGAAATCAGCCAATGCTTCAAATGTTTTATCGCCAATACCAGAAACTTCTTTTAATTCTTCAACCGCTTTAAACGAACCATGTTCTTGTCTGTATTGCAAAATGCGCTCAGCTTTCTTTCCACCAATCCCTGATAATGTCTGTAGTTGAGTGATATCGGCTGTATTGAGGTTTACTTTTCCTGTCTCTTTATCGCTTAGATCATTTGGTATGCTAATAATTACTGGCGACTCCTCCTTACTATCAGTTTCATTGGAACTTTCTTGTTCAACTCCTGCTCCTATCGTTGGTATTATAATCATCATCTGATCCGTTAGCTTTTGAGAAAGATTTACCCTACTTTGATCAGCTGTTGGTAAGAATCCGCCAGCTAAAATGATGACATCAGTCAAACGAGTCGTTGCATTTATTTCATAAACTCCTGGTATTTGAACAGCACCTTTAACATCAACATAAATAGATTCTTTTGCCTCATTCTCATTTTTTAAAGGTACATTGCTACTACTTCCATCTAAAGTGAGACTATTTTGTAACTCAGAAGTTTGGCTCATATAATGATCAGCTAAGGACTCATTCATTTGATCAGATGCTTTTGTTTTAGAAAAAAGGATAAAGAGTAATAGGACGATAACAAACAAAAAGACAACAATTGTACTGATAGCAATGATCATTTTTCTTTTTTTTAACCATATTTCAACCAAATCATTCATACGGTAGCAATCTCCTTTACCTTTATCATCTCTTATAAACTATCCGCAATAATATAGTACTTCTTTTATTTTAAACAGATTTTTTTTAAGGGCTGCAAGCAAGTATAGCAGTCAATAAAAAAAACTTCTTAAGATTTTGTACCGACCCCTAGAAGTTAGACCTAAAAAATCTAACTTTTGGGGGTTTTTCATATGGCAAAATATACATTTGAACTTAAACTAGAAATCATTCAAGCCTATTTACGTGGTGAAGGGGGATATGGAACACTAGCGACTAGGTTTGGGGTTTTACACGCATACCAGGTTCGTATGTGGGTTAATAGTTATAAACAGTTTGGCGAAGAAGGACTTATGAGAAAAAGGAAAAATAATTCTTATTCTATTCAATTCAAAACAAATGCGGTAGAATTATATTTAACTACAGAGATGTCCTACTTTGAATTAGCGAATTTCCTTGAAATCACTAATCCTTCTATTCTTACACGTTGGGTAAAGGAATATCGTCATTATGGTATTCAAAGGCTCTCTAAACAACAAGGGAGGCCACCGAAGGTGTCTGATAAAAAAGATAAAGTCATTATCTCTGAAAAGCTGCCTAATAAAGTAGAAACAACCCGAATCCAAGAACTTGAAAGACAAAACCGCGCTTTACAAATTGAGATTGCTTGTTTAAAAGAATTGAGGAGGTTGCGTCGCGAGGAAACTCGACTAGAAATGAAGTTATCTCAAGAATCATCCACAACCTCCGAAGAGACTTCCAATTAAAAGAAATTCTTGAGGTTCTTAAATTTCCAAAATCAACTTACATGTATTGGCAAAAGAGATTCAATCGGCCTAATAAGGATGAAGAAGATGAAAAATTATTACTTCAAATTCGTAAAGATCATAAGGATTATGGGTATCGTCGTGCACAAAAAGAGATGGAAAAGCGAGGACGCAAAGTAAATAAAAAGAAAGTTCAACGATTAATTAAAAAGCTAAAAATCCAAGTACACTCTTATACTCGTAAATCACGTAAGTATAGTTCGTATAAGGGGACTGTTGGTCGCATAGCGAAAAATAATATCCACCGCCGGTTCTATACTAATGTAGTTCATCAAAAAATCACAACGGATACGACTGAATTCAAATACTTTGAGACGGATAAAAACGGTGTTATCCGTCAGGGAAAGCTCTATTTAGACCCTTTCTTAGATATGTATAATAGTGAGATCATCTCTTATCGTATTTCAAAAAGACCTACTGCATTAGCAATAATGGGGGCTCTTGAAGAGGCTATCGAAGCTACAAGTAACTGCCATTATAGACGTACCTTTCATTCTGATCAAGGTTGGGCCTATCAAATGAAAAGCTACTCCTATAAATTAAAAGAACACAAAATTTTTCAAAGTATGTCCCGTAAGGGAAACTGTCTAGATAATTCACCAATCGAGAATTTTTTTGGAATACTCAAACAAGAAATTTATTATGGCGAAGTTTACCGCAGCTTTAATGAATTAAAACAAGCAATAGAAAGTTATATCGAGTATTACAATAACGAACGGATGAAGAGTAAATTAAACTGGATGAGCCCTATTCAATTTAGAGAACAACAAACTGTACTCCTTAATGATTACTCTGCTTGAGTGTCTCTAAGGTCACAGCTAATCTCTAAACAATAAAAAAGCAGTCTTTGTTTAAACCATTTTTAGAAATAATTATAGTGTAAAGGTAAAAGAGCACAAAAAAAGGAGTAGAATTAACTACTCCGTTAAAAGTCTAACTATTTGGGGTCACTACATTTTGAGTAAAATCCTAAGAAGTATTTTTTATTTTAATTGATTTAAATAGTCAATAGCATCTTGAAACTGTTTGACTGGAATAATTTTCATATCCGTGTCTATTTTTTTAGCAGCTTTTAAAGCTTCTTTATAGTTTGATTGTATCGATGGATATTTTTTTTTAACAACTGGATTTATACCATCGTCCGGTGCAAAGAATATAGTCGCCCCTTCTTTACTAGCAGCTACAACTTTCTTATCTATACCACCAATTCGTCCTATTGTTCCATCAGTTGAAATTGTACCAGTGCCTGCAATTTCGTGGCCATTACGCAAGTCTTGTTCTGTCAATTGAGTATATATCTGAAGAGAAAACATAAAGCCGGCAGAAGGGCCTCCAATTTCATCTGATTTTATTGAAACAGGTATATCTGTCTCAATAGATGTATGATCCACCAAACTGATACCTAATCCTGGAAGCTTATTCTCTTCTATTTCCATTAATGGTGCAGAAATAGTTTTAATTTTACCATTGCGTTTGTAAGTAACCACTATTTCCTGCCCAATATTTTTATTTTTCACATAATCAATAAATTCAGTAGAGCTCTTAAATTTTTTTCCGTCTAAAGCCATTATAGTATCACCGACTAGTAGTTCCTCTGAAAAATTTGATTTTGGTAAAATGGACATAACATAGATACCATTATAGATTAATTTGTAGGATTCTTTCGCAGTTTTATAAGCCACCTCAATAGCCGTATTGATTGAACTATCCATATAGTACTGTTGTAAGTTAGCATACTCTTCGCTTGATTTTGACATACCCAAATATTCTTTTTCAGTTACCCCCTCACGAAAAGGCAAGTATTTTGTAAAGTATATTAATGGCGTTGCTTTACGGATAGAGACAGTAGTCAACATAAAACTTCCCAAATTATCATCTGTTCTTTTATTGACTTTAATTAATTCAGATAAACGGACAGCTGAACCTGGAGCTTCAATATAGTAAGGAAGAGGTATGACTAGCCCCAAAATAATGATAAGAATAGGTACGAACCAAATAATAGACTTAGCATTTTTTATTTTTTTCATTAGATTCATCCTTTACGTCGCAGTTGTTCTAAGATTTTTCATCCTCATACTCAAAAGCAGAATATTTCTTTTTAATCGCTATATTAACATCTGTTGGAACTAAATTTGAAACATCTCCACCAAAAAATGCCACTTCTTTAATTAAACTTGAACTTAAAAATCGGTGCTGTTGGGATGCCATCAAAATAATCGTTTCAATTTCTGGATTCTGTGTTTTATTCATTGCTGCAATATTCATTTCGTACTCAAAATCTTCAGCATTACGCAATCCCCTAATTAATGTACTTGCTCCAACTTTTTTTGCTAAATCTACCGTTAATCCATTTGTGTGTTCAATTACAGAAACATTTTCCAAATGTCTAGTTGCTAATTGAATTAATTCTATTTTCTCATCTGCATCAAACAAATTTTTTTTTGATGTATTGGTTGCTACAGCTATAAAAAGGTAATCAGCTAATTTAGCAGAACGTTCGATTGTATCAATATGCCCATTTGTCAATGGATCAAAACTTCCTGGAAAAAGTGCTTTCTTAATCATTTTCAAGGTCTCCTTCACTGACAACTTCATATAACACTATTTTACTAGCTCCATAAACCGTCGACCTAAATTGTTTAGCTAATCCGATTTCATTTGGTAAATCAACTTTTCTTCCTACTTCACAAACAATTATTGCTCTATCAGCCAAAAGATTTAGAGCCATAATCTTTTCGAGCTGTTTGACAATTTCTTGTTCAAAGTAGGGTGGATCTAGAAAGAGCATATCGAACAGGTTATTTTTAGCTGCTAACATTTCAATCCCTCGATTTGCATCACTTCGATAAACGTCAAATTTAGTTTTTTCTTTAGTCATTTCAATATTTTCTTTTATTATTTTAATTGCAGAAATATCTTTATCTATTAATACAGCATGCTCCATCCCTCTCGAAACGGCTTCAATAGATAAACCTCCACTACCTGCAAACAAATCTAAACACTTGCCACCATCAAAATATGGCCCAATAATATTAAATATTGACTCTTTAACTTTATCAGATGTTGGTCTTGTATTCTCACCTGGAACAGATTTTAATTTTCTTCCGCCATAATTACCAGAAATAACTCTCATTAAAGCACCAATCTTTCTTTACTATTTTATCTTTTAAAAAAGAGATTGGAACAAAAATCCCAACCTCTTTAGCATGTCTGAATATTTATTCTAAAATGTATTTCAACCTAAAAATTTAGCACTGGCAAACAAAGAGCGCGATAACTTCTATAGACCTTAGTCGCTACTGATAAGGTAGATGAGATTCAACTTTTTTTTTTAAGTGTTTATCATCTTCTATAAATAGCTTATCAAATTCTTCTACTTCTTTAACTTCTTTTCTAGGAGTCACATTTTTGAGAACTTCTTTAAAATCCATACTTATTAATGGCCTATACGATTGTTCTACTTGTCGAACAAAATGCAACTCTTTCAGTTTACGAATAGTGGGTTCTAAATCTGTGCGGTTTACGTAAATAACAACATACTTCATCCGCTTCGACACATAGTGAATCAAGCCAAATCTTTTGAGTGTCTTCATATGTCTTAAGCTATAAACCCAAACTACAATACCTTGTCTTTCGTTTAATATGAGTTCCAATTAAAGGTCTCCTTTCTTACTTTATATTTGCTCCTGTTTTTTTCGTATGTTCTACTTCTGTATCTAATATTAACATTACTTCTTCGTTACGAAAAGCAAATCCAAACCTTTTCATCAAAGGATCAGTTAGAATCGTTCGCTGATTCTCTAAACTAAACCAATACGTTATTAACCATGTTGGATCAGTAAATTTATTGGAGTAAACAACACGAGTATCGGCTAAACTAATTTTATTCATTTCCAAATAATCATGGATTTGTTTACTCGTTAAGGGTGTATGTTCGAAACCTTCTTCATCCTCATGTTCAGCTAGCCCCTTTTGAATAGACTCATTTTTATTTGACGTATCTATTTTTATTGAACTTTCAGTTTGAAAACTATTTCCCCCATTTTTTTCTTCACTTGATTGTTCAGAAACAGATTTACTTTGATTGATAAAAATATCATCGGCCATTGAAGAGAGTTGTTTGCTATAAGTTAATTCAGATAACCCATATCGTTGTCTTAACATATTAATCGTCATTTCTACTTCTTGCACATTTCCATCATATCTATTTTCTAAATCTGTTTTTGGTGTTTTCTTTGTAATCACTTCATTCTCAGGAATTACTTCATAAATATCAGATTGCAACAATGTCGGTTCGTCTACATAGCGAATGGCATTAATTTTATTGGTTTCTCGATCAACCATTAAAATTGCGAAAATATTTTTTTCAAAAATAACTAATGGATGATAATTCAAATCATTTTCTGACAACTCAATAATGTAATTAGTCTTCTTATAATCAAAAGAAAAAGTAGGATATAAAGTAGCTAATTGATAAACTTCTGTTATATCCATACCAACTTTAAATGGTAAAACATCGAGTGTTGATCCTAAAACAAAAATAGATGTTATCGTATCTTCTTCGGATACTGCTACTTGATAATAATCATTTTCGTTGTCTCCATAAATCCACCACTCATCTCCAAATATATTGGATTCAATACGTAACGGCTCACCAAATTTTTTTTTAAATGTATCAATTGGTTCTCCCATATAGTGACCCATTCCTGTAAGAGGAAAAGTCTCTTGTTTAACAGCAGGAATCGGACCAATTTGAGTCTCTTTTTTTAATTCCGTTGTGTTTTTCTTTTGAGTAATAATTCCAGAAGGACTATCAGAAATAATTTGAGGAATAAAATAGATCAAAATCATTAAAACTAAAAAAATTGGGATTGTTCTCAAAATAGTTTTCATGTTTTACGATACTCCTCACCTACTTTTTATTTGGCAATCATTTCAATTAATAAATCGCCTGTTTCAATGAGATTGTCCGCTTCTATATAAATTTGATCAATTACACCGTCAAAAGCAGCTTTAATCGTTGTTTCCATTTTCATTGCTTCAGTAATGACGATTGGATTTCCTTGACTAACACGGTCCCCTTTCGAAACTAGAACTTCTATAATTGAACCGGGCATTGTAGCGCCGACATGCTCTTTATTAGTTGGTTCAGCTTTTTTTCGAATAATTTTAGTACTTGTAATACTTCTATCTTTCACTATGACTTCTCTACCTTGACCATTTAAATCAAAATACATCGTACGATTACCTTCAGAATTAGGTTCACCAATCTGATTCAGTTTTATAATCAATGTTTTTCCTTTTTCAATCTGTACTTCAATTGATTCTCCAGTCCGCATCCCATGAAAGAATGTTGCTGTATCTAAAACAGTCACATCACCAAATTGTTCATAATTTTTTTGATAATCTAAGAACACTTCTGGGTACATAATATAACTTAATACATCCTCATTAGAAGGCTGCCTATCGATTAGTCTAGCTAGTTGTTCTTTTATTTGAATAAGATCAATTGGCTTGGCTAAAACTCCTGGTCGAACAGTAATAGGTTGGTTGTTCTTCAAAATAATTTTTTGTAACTTTTCTGGAAATCCACCCACAGGTTGGCCTAAATCCCCCGCAAAAAAGCTTATTACCGACTTTGGAAAATCAATTGATTGTCCTTGACTGTAGATGTCTTCTTCTGTCAAATTATTCTGCACCATAAACAAAGCCATATCTCCAACAACTTTTGAAGATGGAGTTACTTTAATAATATCACCAAACATTCGGTTGACTATTGCGTACATTTTTTTAATGTCATCCCATTTATCTTCTAGTCCGACAGCTTTCGCTTGTTGCTTAAGGTTAGAATATTGGCCACCTGGCATTTCGTGTTGATAGACTTCTGTTTGAGGTGCGCTAACTCCATCTTCAAAATCACTATAACGGGTCCTTACATCTTCCCAATAATGATTAATTTGTTGTGTATTCTCAATATTAATAGATGGAACACGTTGGGTTCCTAATAAAGCATAGTAGAGACTACTCATACTAGGTTGACTAGTAGCACCACTCATTGCACTCATCGCTACATCAACAATATCTACCCCTGCTTTAACAGCTAAAGCATAAGTGAAAATACCATTTCCACTCGTATCATGAGTATGCAAATGAATCGGAACATGAACGGTTGCTTTTAGCTCACTGATTAAACGATAAGCCGCTTCTGGTTTTAATATCCCTGCCATATCTTTAATAGCTATAATATGTGCTCCCTGGTTCTCTAGTTCCTTAGCCATATCTTTATAGTAATCAATCGTGTATTTAGTTCTTAGAGGGTCATTAATGTCACCTGAATAACAAATAGCTGCTTCAGCTATCTTACCTGTATCTCTGACAACTTGAATACTTTTCTCCATTTGAGGAATCCAATTTAAACTATCAAAGATACGAAAAACATCCACTCCGCTTTTGGCTGCTTGTTGAATAAATGATTCAATTACGTTATCAGGATAGTTTTGATATCCTACTGCATTAGAACCTCTAAACAACATTTGAAGGAGAGTATTTGGCATTTCTTTCCTTAACTTCTTTAAACGTTCCCATGGATCTTCATTTAAGAATCGATAAGCAACATCGAAAGTGGCTCCTCCCCATACTTCCGAAGAAAACAATTGCGGGATGGCTTTTTCTGTTTCTGCAGCAATATTCAAAAAATCTTGTGTGCGCACGCGAGTTGCCAGTAAACTTTGATGAGCATCTCTAAATGTTGTATCCGTCAATAAAACTTCTTTTGTATTTTTCACCCAACTTACTACAGCATCTGCACCTTTTTGATCCAAAATACTTTTTGCACTGATAGAATGGTCATTTAATAGGATTAGTTTCTTAGGTTTTCTAGCCGGCTCATAAAATTTCTTTGGAGCATGTTCGATGCCTGGAAAACCATTTACCGTAATATTGCTAATGTATTTCATCGTTTTATTCCCTCTATCACGAACTTTTGAGAATTTAAAAAGTTCAGGAGTAGAATCAATAAATGTTGTTTTAGCTTCTCCCGAAAGAAAAACAGGATGTGAAATAACATTTTCCATAAATGGAATATTCGTTTTTACACCACGAATACGAAATTCTCTCAAAGATCGTGTCATTTTTTGCGCCGCTAATTCAAACGTAGAAGCATGCGTACATACTTTAACCAGTAATGAATCAAAAAAAGGAGAAACCACGCTGCCTTGAAATCCATTACCCGCATCTAAGCGTATCCCAAACCCACCTGGAGAACGGTAGGTATCAATTTTACCCGTATCAGGTAAAAAGTCATTAAGCGGATCTTCAGTTGTTATTCGACACTGAATAGCCGCACCCATTAAAGGTATATGATCTTGAAATGGAATATTAATTTCTTTGTGGAGATCTTTTCCTTGCGCAATTAAAATTTGAGATTGAACAATATCAATGCCTGTAATTAATTCTGTAATGGTATGCTCTACTTGTACACGTGGATTAACCTCAATAAAATAAAATTCGTTGTCTTCAAGTAAAAATTCTACCGTTCCTGCATTTACGTAGCCTACGTGTTCCATCAATTGAACAGCAGATTGACACATTTTGAGACGCAATTCATCCGGTATAGAAACACAGGGTGCAACTTCTACAACTTTTTGGTGTCGGCGTTGTACAGAACAATCACGTTCGTATAAATGAACGATATTCCCATGAACGTCTCCCAATATTTGGACTTCAATATGCTTAGGATCTTGAATATAACGTTCTACGTAAATCTCATCATTTCCAAATGCGGCTTTTGCCTCACTACGAGCTCTTTCAAAACTATCTTTTACATCTTCGGCTGAATAGGCCACACGCATTCCTCTTCCACCGCCGCCTAATGCTGCTTTTATCATGATGGGATAGCCAAATTTTTCTCCAAAAGACCTTACTTCTTCAACATTCAAGACTGGGCCTTGAGAACCTGGTATAGATTTTATTCCCGCTGCAATGGCTGCTTCTTTCGCTTTTAGTTTATCCCCAAAAATATCTAAATGATGTAACTTAGGACCAATAAAAATAATACCTTCTTCTTTACAACGTCTAGCAAAATCCGAATTTTCTGATAAAAAACCATATCCTGGGTGTATCGCATCTGCATTCGAATCTTTTGCAATACGAATCATATCTTCTATATCTAAATAAGCTTCTATCGGTTTTTTTCCATCTCCTACTAAATAAGCTTCATCCGCTTTAAAACGATGAACAGAACCTTCATCTTCTTGTGAATAAACGGCAACTGTTCCAATATGAAGTTCTGTTAACGCACGAAATATTCGAATGGCTATTTCTCCTCTATTAGCTACTAATACTTTTTTCATCATTTCACTCCTAAGTCACTCAATTATTTAATTCATATTATCAAACTACATTCTATTTTAAAAAAAGACTTCTTTTAAATAGAAGTCCCTTTTTACTTGCAGTCTTTCTTTTCATAAATATCATTAACTATTATTTCCAAGTTCTTGTTTTTTATTCATTGCACTAACATTCAAGACTAATCCTATTGAAATGGTTAACACTAGTGTGCTAGAACCCCCGTAACTAATAAAAGGGAATGTTACCCCCGTAATAGGCATGAGTCCTAGAACACCACCTAAATTGATTGAACCTTGAATTAGGAACATTGTAGCAATTCCAATACAAAGCAATGATCCAAAAGGATCTTTCGTCCGAATAGCAATCAAATAAATTCTCAAAATCAAAAAAACAAAAAGGCTTAAAACAACTATTACACCTAGCAGTCCTAACTCTTCTCCCAAAATGGAGACAATAAAGTCAGTATAGGGTTCCGGCAAATAGCCTGTTTTTTGAACACTTTGTCCAATCCCTACTCCAAAAACACCACCTCTGCTAAGAGCGTAGTATGAATTAACTAATTGAAGCCCCGCACTTTCAGAAACTTTAAATGGATCCCAAAAAGCTAAAAACCGATCGTATTGATACGGTTGCAGAAAAGGCAACTTTGTCCCAAAAATTCTTACCAACTCAACCACACCAAAAATGATTGCAATACCTAGTGCTCCCATCGTGATACCCAGTTTAGTAGACACTCCGCTAGCAAATATCATAATAATACCAATGAATAAAATGATTGCTGCTCCTCCTATATCTGGTTGAATAGCAATTAACAAAAGAATGACTGCAAATAAAAATGCAGGTTGTTTCATCGAAGACCAAAAATCACGAATAATTTGTTGTTGCCTGCGAGAAAATATATAAGCAAAATACCAAATAACCGATATTTTTGCAAATTCAGCTGGTTGTACTCCTACTGGCCCAATATCAAGCCAGCCTTTTGCTCCGTTGATTTCTTTCCCAAAAACAAGAAGATAAGCTAGCAGCAATACTGTAAATATAATCGTGTACTTAATTAGTTTTTTATATTTTAAATGGCTATATTTAATTGAAAAGATAAACATACTAATAAAAAGACCTATACATACAAATACAGCCTGTCTTAAAAAATAATATTCCGGATTTTTATCTTGACCAATTGCAACGTAACTGCTCGAACTATAAACCATTAAAGTACCGAATATAGACAAAATAACATACGGGATAAAAATATATTGATCTAAATGTTTCAACTTTTTCATCATACTATCGGCTTAAAAGAAGCCTTTGGCCCCCTTTATTATTCTACTATTTTTTTTCATTATAAGCTTTCGCGTACAAATCGTTTAATTTTTTTTCTAAATCGCTTAAAATACGGTCACCTTCAGTTGAGTTAATGACTCCAATTTTTTTTGCAAAAGAAATTTCTTTTGATAGTCCAAACATTTGAGTATCAACAATTTCATTAAAAGCAGGGCATTCAGTTAGACACAACTGATTTTTTTGATTATCAATAAGTTGAAAGATTTTTGTAGCATCATCTAACAAGACATCTAAAGCCTCTTTTTTCTGAATATTATTCAGCATAAATCTTCCTCCTTTAGTATAACATTTTCATTATATCAACAATATGCTCATCCAACAATACGAAAGCATAGGTATTCTAATAAAACTAAATCCACAAGTCGTCATTATCTCTTCCTACTATTAAAAAAAGAAAAAAGACTACCTAATGATTCAATCTCATCGGGTAGTCTTTTTCAAATAAGTTTAACCTATTTGAGAAGCTTTATTTTTCTTAGCAGACTTTTCACGTTCATTTTTATTTAAAACTTGTTTCCGTAAACGAATACTTTCTGGAGTTACTTCACAATATTCATCATCACCCAAGAATTCTAATGATTCTTCTAAAGTTAAATGACGAGGAGCTTTAATCACGTTTGTCTGATCTTTGTTAGCAGAACGAACGTTAGTTTTTTGTTTAGCTTTTGTAATGTTAACAGTGATATCATTTTCGCGAGAGTTTTCTCCAACAATCATTCCTTCATATATTTCAACTGAAGGTTCAATAAAAATTGTTCCTCTGTCTTCAACACCCATAATTCCGTAAGTGGTTGTTTTGCCAGTTTCAGTTGAAACCAATGCTCCATTACGACGTCCACCGATTTTAGTTTTTAAACGTGGTAGATATTGATCAAAAGTATGATTCATGATTCCGTATCCTCTTGTCATTGAAAGGAACTCAGTAGAATAGCCAATTAATCCACGTGCAGGAGCTAAGAAAGTTAATTTAACTTGCCCGTTACCATTATTAATCATATCTTTCATTTCGCCTTTACGAGCACTTAATGATTCAATGATTGATCCCATGTATTCTTCAGGAGTATCAATTTGAACTAACTCAAAAGGTTCACATTGAACCCCGTCAAAGTCACGTAAAATAACTTCAGGACGAGATACTTGTAATTCATATCCTTCACGTCGCATGTTTTCTATTAAAATTGCTAAATGTAATTCTCCACGTCCAGAAACAATCCAAGCATCAGGAGATTCTGTATTTTCAATACGCATAGAAACGTCTGTATGCAATTCCGACATTAAGCGGTCTTCAATTTTACGTGAAGTAACCCACTTTCCTTCGCGTCCTGCAAACGGAGAGTTATTTACTAAGAAAGTCATTTGTAACGTAGGCTCATCAATATGAAGTATTGGTAGTGGATCGATATGATCACTAGGCGTAACTGTTTCACCTACAAAAATATCTTCCATACCGGATACAGCGATTAATTCCCCAGCTTTTGCTTCATTGATTTCAACACGGTCTAAACCGAAGAAACCAAGCAATTTAGTAACGCGGAAATTCTTAGTAGATCCATCTAATTTACTCAACGTAACATTATCGCCAACTTTGATCGTTCCACGGAATACTCGCCCAATACCAATTCTTCCTACATAATCACTATAGTCTAATAATGATACTTGAAATTGCAATGGCTCATCCGAGTTGTCTATTGGAGCAGGAATGTCTTTAATAATTGTATCAAAGATGTAATTCATTGTTTCTTCTTGATCCTCTTTATTATCAGACAGACTACTTGTTCCATTCATAGCTGAAGCATAAATAACAGGGAAGTCTAACTGGTCATCATCTGCACCCAATTCGATAAATAATTCAAGAACTTCATCAACAACCTCTGCAGGGCGAGCTGAGTCTTTGTCAATTTTATTAACAACTACGATTGGAACTAATTTTTGCTCTAATGCTTTTTTTAATACAAATCTTGTTTGAGGCATTGTACCTTCATATGAGTCCACGACTAAAACTACTCCGTCAACCATTTTCATGATACGTTCAACTTCTCCACCGAAGTCAGCATGTCCTGGAGTATCTAAGATATTAATATGAGTATCATTGTATTTAACAGCTGTGTTTTTAGCTAAAATTGTAATGCCACGCTCTTGCTCAAGAGCATTTGAGTCCATTGCGCGTTCAGCCAATTTGCTATGAGAATGTAATGTGTCAGATTGTTTCAATAATTCATCCACCAATGTTGTTTTGCCGTGATCGACGTGGGCAATAATGGCTACATTTCTAATATCTTCTCTTCTTTTCATTACTATATTCCTCCATGATTCTTATCATTATTTCGATTCTTCTGATTCGCTATCTATCAATATGAAAATCATTCAATCCAATTTATGCACTTGAATTTTCCGTAAGTTTATACTTATTCCAGTATGAAAACGCATTGAAAACTTGTGAAGACAACTATCAACTTGTACAGTTTAACACTAAAACAAAAGATTGAAAAGAAAAAACTTAATGTTAGCGGTATATTTTTATTTTTATTTATATCAATGTTTCAATTCAGCTTGTTTTTTTATTTTTTATTCTTTGTTTTAACCTATACTTTAGAGATAATTGCTTTACCATTTAATAGAGCCATCTCAGTTTAACCTTCTTTATCTAACTTAAATTTCTCTATTATTTCTTTATGTGCAGAAGGTGTTGCTACAATCGTTTTATTATAATGTAACATATCAATTTTTTCTCCATTTAACTGTGTATAAATTAGCCCTAATTCTTCTGATATCACTTTACCGGCACCGATATCCCAAGGCGCTAGAGATGCACCGATATAAGCAACTAACCTTCCTGTTGCTACACGTGCAGTTTCAAGACCGGCCGAGCCCACCATCCGCACGCCACTACTAGCTCTTCCAATTTTTCTCGCTTCGTCATTTTTTTCACTGGACATCAAACGATGGCTAACCGCAACTAACCCTTCTCGCAAAGGAATATCCTTCACTTTTTTTAGCGGTATTTCATTTAGACAAGCTCCTTGGTTTTTTACAGCAGAATAAAGCTCATCTTTCATAACATCATATATATACCCTAAATAACCTATGCCATTTTCATAAACACTTATCATAATAGCAAAATCATTTTTTTGCTTCACAAAATTTAATGTTCCGTCAATAGGATCTATTATCCACACAACACCTTTTAAATCAGTAATTTGATGCCCTGAACCTTCTTCCCCTAAAACCCGTTCGTTAGGAAAGTGGGTAGCTATTTTTTCAATAAAATACTGTTCAATTTCTTTATCAATACTAGTCACTAAATCCGTACGATTTGTTTTCTCTTCTATATTAATGGTCTGTTCAAAAGAAGTTCTACTTATATCAGCAGCTACATAAATCCATTCTTTTATTAATTGATCTCGCTTAACTATTTGATTCAAGAACTCACTTCCTCTCTTGTGGTTTAAGTTACCATGTTTAAAATCTGTTTTCTATTCATCTGCTTTTGTTCATAAAAATTATTTTTTTATCCGTCTTCTTAGCTTCTTGGTGCACTGCATAGACAGAATAACCAGAAATGGATTCAAATTGACGACTCCATTTTTTTTCTTCACCAATTGAAGGAATAACTTCTTTAAATTGACGATAACTTGTTAAAAATGCTTCTTTTGTTATTCCCATTTCGTAAGCTAACTCAACTGCTCTCCACAAATTTATGACCTTTGTCATTTCATCTTTTGTCCAATCATAATCCATTGGATAACTATAACTTTTATTTTCCATTATTTTCCCCTTTAACCTTTTTCTATCCAGTCTAAATAATCTCTAGTCTCTCGCGCAACTTTAAGCAATTCTTTTTTTTCTGAGTCCGAAAAACCAAGTTCGGATATTTTAATAATACCCTCTTTTCCTAATAAAACCGGAAGCGATAATGGGATATTCACTAAATCTTCTATGTCCACTAAGTGCATTAAAGTAACTAACGCTTTTTCATCAGTAAAAATTAGTTGTGTCAATTTAACTAGAGCAGAAACGTTTGTAAAATAAGAATTGGTTTCTCTTGAAAACAAATCTCTTTCTGAAAGGATTGTTTCGATGTTTATCCTATCATTTTGATTAAAATGATTTTTCTTATCCATCATTAAACTAAGAATTGGATTACCTCCAATATTAGATCGACTCCAAGTCGTTACTTTACTGTCCTTTGAGCTCCCACCCACAATAAAAGCATTAACATCTCTGGAAGAAACAGATAGCTTCTTACTTAAGAGTTGCCTAAATAGGATGGAATCTATATACGTTCCTAGTCCAACTATTTTTTCTTTAGGAAGACCCGAAAATTTCCAAACAAGATAAGTAAACATATCGGTCGGTTCAGTGGCAATTAAAATTAAACCACTAAATCCATTTGCCATAGCTTTTTTAATTACCTTGCGTATTAATGATATATTCCTTCTAATATAATCATTATCAGATTCATCAGATTTTCTTTCTTCCTGTGCTGTTATAATTAATAAATCAGTAGAAAGAAAATCTTTTGCGTTAGCGATTGCAAAAGAACTTGCCAATGAAAAAGAAGAAGCAAACTGTAAATCACGTATTTTATTCTCTTCTAAAGATGGAAGTTGATAAAATAATATTTTTGCTACTTTTAATTTTAACATACTTAAGAAAGCAAATTGATAGGTTGTTTCATCTGTACCTACAATAATAATTTTTTTCCCTTGTCCTTCACTCACTAAATCGCCTCCAACAGACTATTTTCAACTCTATTAATAAATTAAGAGAATTTTTCATGTTACTATTATTTCTTATTATACCAAATTTTTCACTGTTTATTTTATCATATACAAAAAAACACTTATTCATTTAAGAATAAGTGTTTTTTTCTTTCTGTACATGTCTTTATTGGATAAATAAAAACAATTTAAATTTATTTGAATTACATGTGAATTGGTAATCCTAATGCTAATTCTGAAGCATCCATAACCGTTTCAGCTAAAGATGGGTGTGCGTGGATAGTCAACGCAATATCTTCTGCTACCATTCCTGCTTCAATAGCTAGTCCTAGTTCAGCAATCACGTCACTAGCACCTACACCAGCAACTTGTGCTCCAACAATAAGACCATCTTCTTTAGTTGTTACTAGACGTACGAATCCATCCGTTGCATTCAGCGAAAGTGCACGTCCATTACCAGCTAATGGGAATTTAGACGCTTTAACATCCATTCCTTTTTCTTTTGCTTCTGCAATAGTTAATCCTACAACCGCTAATTCTGGATCTGTAAAAGCTACAGCCGGCATTGCTTTGTAGTCAACGGCTACTTTTTTACCAGATATTGCTTCTGCAGCAATTTTAGCTTCATAGCTTGCCTTATGAGCTAATGCAGCACCGGGAACAATATCCCCGATAGCAAAGATGTTTTTGATATTTGTACGTCCTTGCTCATCTACTTTAACTAAACCACGTTCAGACATTTCAATTCCAGCACCTTCTAAGCCAAGCTCATCTGTGTTAGGACGACGACCAACAGTTACCATTACATAATCAGCGTCAATTGATTTTTCTGTGCCATTTACTTCGTACTTAACGGTTACGCCATTTTCTGTTTCAATCGCTTCTTTAGCCATTGAAGATGTTTCAATTGTTACACCTTTTTTAGCAAAGTTAGTTGTAACATATTTAATCATATCTTTTTCAAACGTTGGCATAATAGAAGCAGTTCCTTCTAAAATAGTTACCTCTGCACCTAAATTAGCATAAGCGCCAGCTAATTCACTACCAATGTAACCTCCACCAACAACAATTAATTTTTTAGGTACTTCAGGAAGAGCCAAGCCACCAGTTGAATCGATAACGCGTTTACCAAATTTGAAGCCTTTGATTTCGATTGGACGGCTACCTGTTGCAATAATTGCATTGTTGAAAGAATAAGTTTGACCAGTTTTTTCTCCCATAACGCGTAAAGTATGCTCGTCATTGAAGTAAGCTTCACCTCTTAAAATTTCAACTTTATTTTTTTTCAATAAGCCTTCGACACCTTTTGTAAGAGTCGATACAACTTTATTTTCTTTCCATTCTTGAGTTTTAGCAAAATCTAATACAACATTTTCAGCTGTAATCCCAAAAGTCTCTGAATGCAAAGCATCTTGATAATGATGTCCAGCGCTAATCAAAGCTTTTGATGGAATACAACCAACGTTTAAACAAACTCCGCCGATGTATTCTCTTTCTACGATTGCTACTTTTTGTCCCATTTGAGCGGCACGAATAGCTGCAACGTATCCTCCCGGGCCTGACCCAATAACAACTGTATCTAACTCTATTGCGAAATCTCCTACTACCATTTTAACCTCACCTTTATCCTTCCATCAATAATAATTCTGGATCAGCAAGCAATGTTTTTAATTCATTCATTGCTTTTTGTGCAGTTGCTCCATCGATGATACGGTGGTCAAAGCTTAATGATAACTGCATAACTGGTGCTACGACAATTTCATCCTCTGCATTTACAACTGCTTTTTTAGCAATACGACCAACGCCTAAGATAGCAACTTCTGGATAGTTTATAACTGGTGTAAACCAACCGCCACCAATTGAACCAATGTTACTTACTGAAATAGAACCATTGCTCATTTCATTTGTTGCTAATTTACCTTCTGTAGCTTTACCAGAAAGTTCAGTGATTTCTCCTGCAATAGTAAAGATACTCTTAGAATCTGCATCTTTAATGACTGGTACGAATAAACCACGATCAGTATCAGTAGCAATACCAATATTAAAGTAGTGCTTGTATACTACTTCGTTTGTTGTATCGTCAATTGAAGCATTCAATGCTGGATATTTACGTAAGACAGAAACAATTGCTTTAACGACATAAGGTAAGAATGTTAATTTAACACCTTTGCCTGCTGCAATATCTTTGAAATGTTTACGGTGAGCCATTAATTTAGTTGAGTCAACTTCGTCAAATAAAGTAACATGTGGAGCAGTTGCTTTACTGTTTACCATTGCTTTCGCAATTGCTTTACGCATTGGAGTCATTGCTTCACGAGTTTCAAGTTCAGTTTGGCTAGATTTAAATGCTTTAGCTGGAGCTGCTGTTTTAGCTGCTGGAGCTTGTTTTGTTGTAGGAGCTGTAGCTGTCTGTGCTGAGCTCACTGCTGGAGTTGCACCATTTTTGTTAAAGCTAGTGATATCTTCTTTTGTTACACGACCATGTTTACCTGTTGGTGTAACTAGTGTAATATCTACATCACTTTCACGTGCGAATTGACGTACTGAAGGCATAGCTTGTACGCGTTTGTTAGAGTCAGACGACTTAACAACGCTTGCTGTTCCTTTTGTTTGAGCTGTTTCTTGAGCATTATTTTCAGCAGCAGGAACTGCACTTTCAGTGTTGTGTTCAGGTGAATCAATCTCAACAATTACTTGACCAACAGCAGCGACTGTTCCTTCTGATACTAAAATCTTTTTAACTTTTCCAGAAACGGGTGAAGCAATTTCTTCAACTGATTTATCGTTTTGAATTTCTACGATTGAATCTTCTTCTTTGATTTCGTCGCCTTCAGCTACTAACCATTTTACGATTTCACCTTCTGCCATTCCTTCTCCAACGTCTGGTAATTTAAATTGATAGAAAGAACTTCCTTGAGTACTTGGAGCTGCAGCTTGAGTTGGAGCAGCTTCTGGAACTTCTGTTTCTTCTGCTTCTTCATCTTCATGCCCTGGAGCATCAATCTCAACAATGACGTCGCCAACATTAGCAACTGTTCCTTCTGATACTAAAATCTTTTTAATCGTTCCAGAAACGGGTGAAGCAATTTCTTCAACTGATTTATCGTTTTGAATTTCTACGATTGAATCTTCTTCTTTAACTACATCGCCTTCAGCTACTAACCATTTTACGATTTCGCCTTCTGCCATTCCTTCTCCAACATCTGGTAATTTAAATTTAAAAGCCATTTTTGATTTCTTCCCTTCTTTATTAGCCATTCTATTTTCCAAAAAATAAGATTAACTAAACACTTTAAAATCAATAGATGCAACCATTTATTATTTCAGTAAATGGTTTACATCTATTATTATCTCGTCTAATGATTTATAAATTAGAAATTATAAACTTCTTTCACTTTTTCTGCGATGTCTGCAGCATTTGGCAACCAAGAACTTTCAGCTAAACCAAATGGAAAGACTGTATCTGGAGCAGCAACACGGCCAATAGGGGCTTCTAATGAAAGCACAGCCCGTTCTGCAATTTCAGACATAACCATAGCACCAACACCTGCTTGACGTTGTGCTTCTTGAACAACAACTACGCGGCCAGTTTTTTCAACTGAAGCGATGATTGTTTCAATGTCTAATGGAGAAACAGTTCTTAAATCTATGATTTCAACAGAGATACCTTCTTTTTGTAAATCATCAGCAGCTTTAAGTGCTTCGCGAACCATCGCACCATAAGTGATGACCGAAACGTCTTTACCTTCACGAGAAATAGCAGCTTTACCTAGTGGAACAGTATAAGATTCTTCCGGTACTTCGTCACGGAATGAACGGTACAATTTCATATGCTCAATGAATACCACTGGATCATTATCACGAAGTGATGCAATTAGAAGCCCTTTTGCATCATAAGGATTTGAAGGAATAACGACTTTCAAACCTGGTGATTGTGTCATTAAACCTTCTAAATTATCTGAGTGCATTTCTGGTGTATGAACGCCGCCACCAAATGGCATACGAATTGTAATTGGTAAACTACGGGTACTACTCATACGGTAACGTGTCCGTGCAGCTTGACCAGCAATGGAGTCTAATACTTCAAAAATAAATCCAATAAATTGAATTTCTGGAACTGGACGAAAACCCTGTAAAGCTAAACCGATAGCCATTCCGCCAATACCTGATTCAGCAAGGGGTGTATCGGAAACTCTGTCTTCGCCGAATTTTTCTTGAAGACCTGCAGTTGCACGGAATACTCCGCCATTTTTACCGACATCTTCTCCAAAAACTAAGATATCTTGATCACGTTCCATTTCTTGTTCAAGTGCTTCAGTAATCGCTTGAATCATTGTCTTTTGTGCCATAATTATTTATTCTCCTTTGCTTCAAAAGTCGCAATTTGTTCTTTAATCACTTGCGTTGGCTCTTCGTACATGTTTTTCAAAAAGTCTGAAACTTTTTGCTTAGGTACTTGGTCAGCTTCTTTAGCTGATGCTTTGATTTCTTCTTGGGTTTTTTCAATTAATACTTGCTCTTTTTCTTCAGACCATAGACCTTTTGCCGTTAAGAACTTACGGAAACGAATAAGTGGATCGCGTTGTTCCCAATAGTCAAAACTTTCTTGATCGCGGTAACGTGTTGGATCATCTCCAGAAGTTGAGTGAGGACCAAAACGAGACGTTACTGTTTCAATTAGCACTGGACCATTTCCTGCAATTGCCCACTCTCTCGCTTGTTTTGTAACAGCATAAACGGCTAATGGATCCATACCGTCAACTTGGATTCCTGGGATTCCAGCTGCAACAGCTTTTTGAGCTAATGTAGTAGCAGCCGTTTGTTTATGACGTGGAGTTGAGATTGCGTAGCCATTATTTTGAATGAAAAATACTACTGGAGATTTGTAGGCCCCTGCAAAGTTCATTCCTTCATAGAAATCCCCTTGTGATGAACCACCATCGCCAGTGTACGTGAATGCAACATTTGGTTTGCCACGTTTTTTCAATCCAAGTCCTGCTCCTGCAGCTTGAATAATTTGGGCTCCAATAATAATTTGAGGTGGCATAGCATGTAAAGCATCAGGATATTGGCTTCCTACTGCATGTCCGCGAGACCATAAGAAAGCTTTATAGACAGGTAAACCATGTTGAATCAATTGAGGAACATCACGGTATCCTGGGAATAATTCATCTTCTTTTTCAAATGCAAAATAACTTGCCATCTGAGAGGCCTCTTGTCCAGCCGTTGGAGCATAGAAACCTAAACGTCCTTGACGAGCTAAAGCCATTGAGCGTTCATGTAAAATACGAGACCATACCATTTTCTCCATTAATTCCACTAATTGATCATCAGATAAATCTGGCATGATGTTTTTATTAACAACTTTACCATCCTTATCTAGGATTTGTACCATTGGAAAAGCCGCATCAACGGTACTTAACAATGCTTCAAAATCTACGGGTTGTTTCTTGTTAGCCATTTTTAAACCATTCCTCTCTTTTTACATTCTAATTTTCATAAAATTCTGTTTTACACAGTTTCACAAACTGTATTAGTGCAATCTATTTGCTAATTAAATTTACCACTCTTTTTCTAGTTATGCAAGTATATCAACGCTTTCTAAGCTGCAAAATCTTATTTCCGAGGCATTCATATAAAAAATCCTTGATTTTTTTTGCAGTCGTGAAATATTTCACGACTAATTTTAGAGGGTTTTTTTCAAAAAAAGTCTTTCTTATAAAAAAAAATATCGAATAAAATTGATAAATCGAGCTTAAAACTGTTATATAATTTAAAAAAAACTGTATTACATTGAATACAGTAAACACTTGATGAAAACAATATTATTTTATTCACAAAGTAAAAAAAGATTAGAACTTTCTCATATACTCTAGTTTTTCTATTCAATTCCATTTTTTTAAAATCATTTTATTATTCTATTTAAAAAAAAGAAAGAAACAGACTTTAAAATCTGTTTCTTTCTTTTTATACGAGTCCTTGACTAATCATTGATTGAGCGATTTTCATGAAACCAGCAATATTTGCACCCACTACGAAATTACCTGGCATATGATATGTTTTAGCAGTATCTCGTACTTCAATATAGATGGATTCCATGATACTTTCTAGCTTCTCGTCTACTTCTTCAAATGACCAACTAAGTCGCTGGCTGTTTTGAGACATCTCTAAAGCAGAGACAGCTACCCCGCCAGCATTCGCTGCTTTGCCTGGTGCATAAAGGATTTGAGCTTCCTGATAGACTGCTATTGCATCTAAGTTAGAAGGCATATTTGCTCCTTCAGCAACTGCAATGACTCCTTTTTCAATCATTTTTTTCGCATTTTCACCATCTATTTCATTTTGCGTAGCACAAGGCAACGCTACTTGGTATTCCTTTTCTATGTCCCAGATACTTCCTTCATAATAATATGCTTTAGGATGGTATTGAACGTATTCCGAAATTCTTTCTCTCTCTACTTCTTTTAATTGTTTAATAGTAGTGTAATCAATTCCATCCGGATCCCAAATGTAGCCATCAGAATCTGAACAAGCAATAACTTTCCCACCTAATTCGTGAACTTTTTGAATGGCATATATAGCTACATTCCCACTTCCAGAAACAACTACTTTTTTATTTTTAAACGATTCACCAGTATCTTGAAGCATTTTATCTGTGAAATAAACAACCCCATAGCCTGTTGCTTCCGTTCTACCAAGACTACCTCCTAGAAAAACTGGTTTCCCTGTTAAAACTCCTGCTTTAGAACCGTTCAAGCGCTTATATTGTCCATATAGGTAGCCAATTTCTCTAGCTCCAACTCCGATATCGCCTGCAGGAACATCTAAATCAGGTCCAATATGCTGTTGCAATTCAGTCATAAAGCTTTGACAAAAACGCATGACTTCATTATCTGACTTCCCTTTCGGATCAAAATCACTACCGCCTTTTCCACCACCAATTGGTAGACCTGTCAAACTATTTTTGAAAATTTGTTCAAAGCCAAGAAACTTAACAATACTTTGATTTACACTTGTGTGAAAACGAAGACCGCCTTTATAAGGCCCATTTGCTGAATTAAACTGCACACGAAATCCTCTATTTACTTTGGTTTCACCTTGATCATTCATCCAAGGGATTCTGAATTGAATAATTCTTTCAGGTTCAATCATTTGTTCTAATATATTTTGTTGAATAAATTCAGGATGAGCAGTAAATACTGGTTCAATACTACCAATAAACTCTTTAACTGCTTGTAGAAATTCAATTTGATCAGGATCTCTTTTCAGTATTTTTGCATATGTGTCTTCAATGTATTTTGCTGCTTCTTGCATACTATCTCCCCTTACTTTCTTTAATTGTTAACAAACATGTTGTTTCTTGTTCCATATTATATCATATTTCTTTTTCAAAATAAAATTTTTGTTTCATCCTAATCATCATGATCATCTTTAAATTTAATTTGCCGTGCATTTTAGTTAAATAGCTGTTAAAATTATAAAGTTGATAATTACTATGCCTATAATGAGTAAAATATTCTATGGAAAATTTATTTACAGGAGTGAAGTACAAATGATTACAATGAAAAATATCATTTTGGAAGGCAACCCCACTTTACGAACGCCCGCAGAGGAAATTACTTTTCCTATTGGCGAGGACATACAAACAATGGGGCAAGAGATGTTGGAATTTTTGAAAAATAGTCAAGATGCAGAATTAGCTGAAAAATATCAACTTCGTGCCGGAGTTGGCTTGGCAGCGCCTCAGTTAGATGTTGGAAAAAAAATGATTGCTGTCCATATACCTAATGTCGATGATGAAACAAATGAACCTCTTTTGAGTACAGTTATGATTAATCCAAAAATTGTTAGTCATTCTGTTCAAAGTGCTTGTCTAGCGGAAGGAGAAGGATGCCTTTCTGTTAACCGTGATGTTCCAGGATATGTTCCTCGTCATACTAGAGTAACTGTGACTTATCTTGATTTGGATGGAGAAAAACAGAAAATCCGATTAAAAGATTATCCAGCTATCGTTATTCAACATGAAATTGACCATACTAACGGAATCATGTTTTACGATCATATTAATAATGAGGACCCTTTTCATTTAGATGAGAACGTTTCTATTCTATCTTAGTTAAATATTAAGCAACAAAATATATGAGAATTGGTTGGAACAAAGAGAGCATATTCCCTTTGTTTCAACTTATTTTTATTAAACAAACTCAATCTAAACGACAAAAAACACTGTAACGCATCCTATACTAAACTATTTACCACTATATTAAGCCCTTGCTTATAAATAAAACTACTAGAAACTATTGTTTAGTAAACAATAGTTTCTAGTAGTTTTATTTATTTCTATCTTTTTTAATGGAGATAAGGGGGATCGAACCCCTGACCTTTTGGCTGCCAGCCAAACACTCTCCCAGCTGAGCTATACCCCCATAAATAAGAAATGAATCTTATTTATTTACTGTTTTATTATATCAGATTAAGTTCTTGCAATGCAAGATAAATCCCATCTTCATTACAGCTTTTAGTTATTTTATCTGCTTTTAATTTTACCGTTTCTAAAGCATTTCCCATTGCTACTCCTATGCCTACTTCAGTAAGCATTTCAAGGTCATTTAACCCATCTCCGAAAGCAATCGTATCTTCAACTGCAAATCCTTGTTTTTTTGCAAAATCTAATACCGTATGTGCTTTAGACCCATCATGCGGGACAATATCAACTCCACTATCATGCCATCTGATAAATTTAAATTTAGGGAATTGTCCATTCTCATAGGCATTCTTTTCTTCGTCGGTATAAAATATTAATCCTTGATAGATAGGATTAGTTAAATGATAATCACGATCGTAAAGAGGCGTACTAGATCCAACACTCTTCATAGCCGTAATCATTCTGATATCATTTTTTTCGCTTCTTCTTTTCAACATGTCAGCAGATTCATAAATAATATTATGATTTAGTGCATCTGCTATTTTAATTAATCTTTTTAGTTCGCTTTGATCCAATCTATTTTCATAGACTAATTCATTGTGAAAATATCCTACTGCCCCATTGCAAAGAATATAATTATTAAATCCTAAGTCATCAATGACTGATTTAGCTAAATATAAATTTCTTCCGGTTGCAATGACAACCTCATGACCTTCTTCTTTCAACTTGTCTAAGGCTTTTTTTGTATTTGGCAAAAAATTTTTTTCATGATTTAACAAAGTGCCATCTATATCAAAAAATATCATTTTCTTTTCCATTACCCTCTGACCTCTCTCTATAATAATCTTTTATTCTTGCGCTTGTTTAAATTGACTGTTATATAACTTTTCATAGAATCCACCTTTATTTAACAGTTCTTCATGATTGCCTTGCTCTACAATTTCACCTTGGTCCATGACCAAAATCAAATCTGCATCACGAATAGTTGATAACCTATGAGCAATAACGAAGCTCGTACGTCCTTCCATTATTTTTTTCATAGCTTTCTGGATCAAAGCTTCTAAGCGGGTATCAACCGAACTTGTTGCTTCATCTAAGATAAGAATCCTAGGATTAGAAATGATTGCCCTAGAAATGGTTAATAGTTGCTTTTGTCCTAAAGATATATTAGAAGCTTCTTGATCTAACCCCATATTATACCCATCAGGCAAAGTGCGTATAAAATGATCAACGTTTGCTGTTTTAGCAGCATCTACAACTTCATATTCCGTAGCATCTAATTTACCAAAACGGATATTATCTGCTATTGTTCCATTATATAGCCAAGCATCTTGTAAAACCATACCAAACTGCGCTCTTACTTCTTTTCGATCCATAGTTTTCGTATCAATTCCATCTATTTTTATTGCGCCACTATCAACATCATAAAAACGCATCAATAAGTTTATTAGTGTCGTCTTACCTGCTCCAGTTGGACCTACAACAGCCACTTTTTGACCACTTTTTACTTGAACGTTTAAATCCTTTATCAACGGCTTACTTTTATCATATCCAAAAGTGACATGCTCAAAAGTAACATCTCCGGATACTGGTTTAGGTATATCTACTCGAATAACATCTGGTTTCTCTTCAGGTTCATCTAAAATTTCAAAAATTCTTCCAACTGCTGCTGCAGCACTTTGAAGGACTCCTGAAAGTTGGGTTATCTGAGTAAGAGGTTGATTGATTTGCCAGATATACTGCGTAAATGCTTGTAAGTTACCTAAAGACAGTGCACCTTGGATGACAAATAATCCACCTAATACGGCTACTACAAAGTACACTATATGAGTAGCAAAACCAATTAAAGGACTCATAATTCCTGAAATAAAAGCCGCTTTAAAGCCATATTCACTCAGATTTTGATTAATCACTTTAAATTCTTCTAATTTATCTTGTTCTTTTCCATATAGTTTTATCTCAGAGAATCCACTATAGCTTTCCTGAACATGCCCATTCATCGCTCCTATAGCATTTTGTTGTTGAATGAAATATGGTTGCGATTTGCGAATAATGTATTTTGAAATAAAAAGTGAAGTAGGAATCAATACTAAAATAACTGCCGCCAATGGTACAGATAAATACAACATCATCAGAACTGCAAAAACAATTCCCATAATCGAGTTTACAATTTGGATTAAACTTTGTTGCATAGCATTACTTACTGCATCTACATCATTTGTTACACGACTTAAAATATTTCCTTGTTGATTACGATCAAAATAAGAAACTGGTAATCGATTGATTTTACTTTCAATTGTATTTCTTAAATCGCGCATAGTATTTTGAACAACATTAGTCATAATATAAGCAGAAGCATAAAGAGTTAGTTGATAAACTGCTGAAACACTTAACATAATAATAAGGACTTGACGGACATATAAAAAATTAATTTTAGCTCCTGGCACCCCTTTAACTATATCGGCTACATTTTTCCCAACTTCTGTTAAAGCAAGACCAATAATAAAGGGTTGGAGTGCACTCATTAGCATACAAATCATCGTCAATACAATAGCTGAAATGAAGCCTGTCTTATAAGTCTTGATGAATTTCCACAAACGCCGAATTGCGACTAACGATCCTTTCATGTTAATTCCTCCTTCGACAATTGAGATGCAGCTATATCATAATAAATATCTGACATTTTTATTAGTTCTTCATGCGTGCCTTGCGCAACTACGATTCCTTTATCTAAAACGATTATTTTATCAGCATGCCTAATAGAACCAATTCTTTGCGCAACAATCAAAACAGACGCATCTTGAGTTTCAGACTTTAAACGCTCTCTTAATCTTGCATCTGTTTGATAATCTAATGCAGAAAAACTATCATCAAAGACATATACATCAGGTTTTTTTATGATGGCTCTTGCGATAGAAAGACGTTGTTTTTGTCCGCCAGACATGTTGCTTCCACCTTCTGCTAAGACTTCTTCATATTGAGCTGGTTTTGATAGAATGAATTCCTTAGATTGAGAGATATCAGAAGCCTCATCTACTTCATTAGTGGTCGCATTCCATTTGCCATATCGCATGTTATGAGAAATAGTCCCAGTGAATAAAAGAGCTTTTTGAGGAATGAATCCTACTTTTTTTCGTAAAGCTTTTAGTTGGTAATCTCTAACATCCACTCCATCTATTAAAACACGCCCTTTTGTCACATCATAAAAGCGAGGGATCAACTGTATCAAAGTTGATTTCCCACTTCCGGTACTACCAATAAATGCAACTGTTTCTCCAGGATTAGCACTAAAACTAACATTTCTAATAACGGGCGACTCGGTATTTCCAGGGTAAGCAAACGTAACATTTTCAAAAACGACCTGTCCATGAGTAGTTGTTTCTATTACACCATTTTCATTTTCATCAATCGAAGGTACCGTTTGAATAATTTCTTCTATTCTTTCTGCCGATACAGCTGCTCTTGGGTACATCATAAATACATTCGCAAACAGCATAAATGAAAATAAAGCGAGAAAAATATATTCTATAAATGCAATTAAATTACCTATTTGTAAATTTCCACTTTGAATTTCAATTGTTCCAAACCAAACAATTGTGATTAAAATTATATTAAATATAATAGAAAAACTAGGCATAGCTAATGCCATTAACTTAAAGAGTTTTTTTGAAACTCTTGTATAATTTTGATTAACTTTAATGAATCTTTCTTCTTGAAATTTTTCTTTAACAAAAGCTCTAATTACTCTTAAACCGGTTAAGTTTTCACGCAAGTTTTGATTGATATGATCTAAACTTACTTGTTGTTTTTCTGATAACGGTTCTGATTTCCGAGCTATTAACCATACGATTGCAAACAGAAATGGAATGGCTAGCAATACAGTATACGATAGTGACGGACTTGTTCTAACAATCATTATAAAACTAGAAATAAACATTACGGGTGTCATCATACCTAACCTTAAGAGCATTTGTAAAAAAGTCATCACTTGAAAAGCATCATTTGTTGTCCTAGTAACCAATGAGGAAACACCAATATGATTGAATTCACTATGAGAAAAAGATTGAACAGACATAAAAATATCATTTCTAATATCTCTAACAATTTCAGTAGTTATTTTACTTCCTGTATAAGCTAAGCCTATCAGACTAATTAATCCTATAATAGCTATTACAACCATCCATTCACCATAATTCATGACCTCAGAAAAATCATTCATAATAATTCCTTTGTCAATAATTAAAGCTAATAAAGTTGGTAACCCTAATTCAATAATAACAAAGCCAAATACACATAGAAAATTCAACCCTAGCAATCCCTTGTAATTTTTTAAATAACTTAACATTAATTTCACTTTGTTCATCTCCTTTTAATCCATCACGACTAAACTCTTTCTAGTTAATATAGCATAGTCTAGATAAAAGAAACATTCGTCCTTTCATTTTTTATTATTCACTAGATTTTTTTCTTTTTTTGGGTGATTAGTCTTAGTTTCTATACTTACTAATTGAACTATGTTAAAATAGTAGTATCTGTTGTGAGACTAACACAACCACCAGTTCGGGAAAAATAGTAAAAAATATTTCAGCGTTGAGTTACACTGTTTAACTATGAAATTTTTTCTGCTTGTTTTACCAGTATAATGTATGAAACAAAACTGATGTGGTTCCATCTAATCAGCACTAAGTAGTGTAATATGATGGTTTTTTTCATTATGCACCAATACGCCCAATAATCGTCTATAAAACAAATCATCATTATGATGATATTAAAAAGGAGAGAAATATATGATTTACAAAATCACTTATCAAGAATCTAATATAAGAAACCCGAAACGGGAAGAAACAAAATCTTTATATATCGAAGCTAACACAGAAATTGAAGCACGTAGTCTTGTTGAAACGAACACCCCCTTCAACATTGAGTTCATACAGCCTTTAGATGGCAGTCATCTAGAATATGAACAAAAAAACGCAGCCTTTGCTCTTACGGAGTTTGCTAAATGAAACCATCTATAAAAAACAATGAAGCAGCCGTTTTTGCCATTGGGGGTTTAGGTGAAATTGGTAAAAATACCTATGGCATTCAATTTCAAGATGAAATTATCATTATTGATGCCGGTATCAAATTTCCCGAAGACGACTTATTAGGAATCGATTATGTTATTCCTGATTATAGCTACATTGTTCAAAATATCAATAAAGTAAAAGCTTTGGTCATCACTCATGGCCATGAAGATCATATTGGTGGTATCCCGTTCTTATTAAAACAAGCGAATATTCCTATTTATGCTGGTCCCTTAGCAAGTGCTTTAATTCGGAATAAATTAAATGAACATGGATTGCTACGGGATACTGAATTACACGAAATCGGTGAAAATGACGTTATCAAATTCCGTAAAACAACTGTTAGTTTCTTCAGAACAACACATAGTATTCCTGAAGCTTTTGGAATTGTTGTTAAAACACCTCCTGGCAATATTGTCGCAACGGGAGATTTTAAATTTGATTTCACTCCAGTTGGTCAACCAGCTGATTTGCATAAAATGGCTCGTATTGGAGATGAAGGAGTCTTAGCTCTTCTTTCAGATAGTACAAATGCTGAAATTCCGACTTTTACAAATTCAGAACAAGGCGTTGGTGAATCCATTACAAATATTATGCAAAAAGTTGAAGGAAGAATTATTTTCGCCACTTTTGCTTCTAATATTTCCCGTCTAGAACAAGTTGCACAAGCGGCTATCACAACAGGTAGAAAAATAGCAGTTTTTGGTCGAAGTATGGAATCTTCTGTTGTAACTGGACGTTCACTAGGTTATATTACGGCTCCTGATGAAAAATTTATTGAGTCTCAAGAATTAAATCGTATGCCTGCAAACGAAACCATTATTTTATGTACAGGTTCACAAGGTGAACCTATGGCTGCCTTAAGCAGAATCGCTAATGGAACACATCGTCAGATTTCAATACAACCTGGAGACACTGTTATTTTTTCAAGCTCTCCAATCCCTGGAAACACAGCTAGCGTTAACCGAGTTATTAATTTATTATCTGAAGCTGGAGCAAATGTTATTCATGGAAAAGTTAATAATATCCATACTTCTGGACATGGTGGCCAACAAGAACAAAAATTAATGTTACGTTTAATGAAGCCTAAATATTTTGTTCCAGTCCATGGTGAGTATCGTATGCAAAAAATTCATGCTGGTTTAGCTGAACAAATTGGTATGTCTAAAGAAAATTGCTTTATTTTGGAAAATGGCGATGTTCTTGCCTTAACTGCAGAATCTGCTAGAAGAGCAGGACATTTTGATGCTGGAGATGTTTATGTAGATGGAAAAGGTATCGGAGATATTGGAAATGTTGTCTTACGCGACCGTCGTTTACTTTCTGAAGAAGGTCTAGTCGTTGTCGTTGTTACGATTGACTACAAATCTAAAGATATCTTAGCTGGTCCAGATATTTTATCGCGTGGTTTTATTTATATGAGAGAGTCTGGAGAACTAATCAACGATGCTCAACGCGTTATTACTAGAAGCTTGAGAAAACTAATTGCTGACAGTGATGAGCCACTCACAGAACAAGCAATTAAATCAGTTGTTATCGAGAGTCTAAAACCTTTCTTATATGAGAAAACAAAACGTCATCCAATGGTCTTACCAGTTATTATGCCGGTATAAAAAAAACCTTACTTTCTTTTTGAAAGTAAGGTTTTTTTATTTAATTATATTTGTTTGATAAACGTGTAAACAGGTTCATCACTTTCTTTATTGTAATCTACTTTCAAATCATATCCGCTAAAAAACCAGTCATCATTCTTTTCAATAAAATAGGTTACTTCATTAATTTCTATTTTAGTTAGAACATCTTCAGGTTGACAGATACTCATTCCAACTGAAAAGCCTTCATGCACATCAGTCTTTCCATATACTTTACCCATAAAACATACACCACTATCTTTTGAAACCCCAACTTCTTTTTCGAACCATTTTATTGCATTTTCAGTTAAGTCTATTTTCATTTTTTACTTCACAGAACCTAAAACTGTGAATCCTCCCTTCGTTGCTTACCCTATAGTTAGTTTAACATTATAGTTAGTTTAACATATCACTATACAAAAAACAGACGTTGAAATTTCGTTGTTTCAACAATATTTTTTTAATGAATGAGATGATGTCTAAAAGCGTATATTGTGGCTTGAGTCCGATCATCAACATCTAATTTTGCTAGTATATTAGAAACATGTGTTTTAACTGTTTTTAAGGTTATGAAAAGAGTATTAGCAATCTCTTGATTAGAATTACCTTGTGCGATTAACAATAAAATTTCTTTTTCACGTTTTGTTAAATCCTCATGAAGAAAACGCTGTCTCTTTTTCGAGAATCGCGTCATCATTTTTGCAGTAACTTCTGCTTCTAAGATAGATTCTCCTTTATAAGTAGAACGAATGGCATCAGCAATCTCTCTTGCTGTAGATGTTTTCAATATATAACTCGCTGCTCCTGCCTCAAGAGCCGGATATACTTTTTCATCATCAATAAAGCTAGTTACAATAATAATTTTTGCATCTGGCCAATCTGTCATGATAGCTTTCGTTGATTCGATACCATCCATAACATCCATTACTAAATCCATCATAATAACATCTGGTTTAAGTTCCATTGCTTTTTGATAACCTACTTTTCCGTTCTCAGCCTCACCAATAACTTCAATATCTGGTTGAATAGATAAATAAGATGAAACGCCTAGTCTTACCATCTCATGATCATCAATCAATAATACTTTTATCATTCTACTTCACTCCTTTTGATAAACGGTATCTTAATTTCTATACTAGTCCCATTATTTAAGAAACTAATGACTTTAAATGTTCCACCCATATTGCTTACTCGTTCATTTATATTAACTAGACCATAATTACCCGCTTTTTTTTCATCAGGATTAAATCCAATCCCATCATCAATCACTCGCAAAGACAACGAATCGTGGTATTGCTTTAAGTAAACTTCCAGTTCTTTAGCTTTTGAATGCCTTAACGTGTTTGAAAGGAGCTCTTGTATTATCCGAAATAAATGATCTTCCATTCCGGTTTCTAAAGTGACTTCATCTATCTCCCAAGTCATTTTTATTTGTATTTTCGTTTTTAGTTCAGTTAATAATTGTTCAATTCCTTTTTTCAACGTTTTACCTTCTAAATTAATTGGCCTTAGGTGTAGTAATAGCGCTCGCATTTCGGATTGTGATTCATTAATAATACTTTCCACCATTTTGAGTTGTTTTTTCATCACATCATCAGTATCTTCTATCTGTTCGTTGATTGCTGACAAAAGCATCATTGCTGCAAACAACTGTTGACTAACCGAATCATGTAATTCTCTAGCAATACGACGTCTTTCCATTTCTAATATTTCTTCTTTTGTCTGTCCATCAACTTGTGAAGGATAATTACTTTGTTTCTGAATTTCTTTAGATAAATCAAGTAGTTTAATACGAATAGAAGAAAGTGAATCTTTTATGTCTTCTAAATGGTCAAACTCTCCTATTTCATTATCCAATAATCCGTCTATACGATTAACTGAATAATTTCCATTAGCAAGCAAATGTAACGTTTCTTCTATATGCCGCCATTCTCTTCGTTGAAGCTCATATAACAAAAGAGATGTTAACAACCCAATAATTAATGATACGCCTATTAGGTAAAGTATATAAGGCACCTGTAAGAACTGTGTTGTAAAAATAGTAATGACCCAATTATTAGGTTGTATTGCATAGCCGTAAGATAAGGAAATAATCAGAAAAAATAAAAAGGAAAAAAAAGTAATCTGAGTAAATCGTATCCTGATATTCTTTTTTTTCATATTGTTATCACCTCTAAATCCCCAACTAGAACGGTCGTAATCAGTTTTATTTTCCTTGTATTTTCATCATACTGTTCGCTATATAACTTTACAGATTCATTGCTTAATACAAAAATATCACTTTCAAAAAATACTTTTCCTTTGAAGGCACTGTGTTCAATCATTATACCAATTCCTGTTGGAACTAAGATACGGGTCTTACCAAAGCCTTTGCGTATAATGACATAACTTTCATCTTTAGGTAAAAGCGTATTGCCTAAATCTACAATTGTATCTCCCATAAAGACAGTTAAATTAATATCATCCCACTCATAGACTGCATTACCGATTCTTTCATTCCCAAACCAACTTCTTTTAAATCGTTTGCCGTTCTTTGGCAAACTCTTTGCTGTTTCTACAATAATTATATCTTTATCTTGCCACGGGGCCTCAAAATTAGAGAATCTAAAATTTAATAATGACTTGTTACCTAAAACTACAAAAAACAGAATGGCACAAATTAACATAAACCAAACTGCACTTGTGGATAATAGAGCAATTAAAATTAAAATACTACCAATCATTAAATAATTTTGGCGTTTTGAATTATTTTTTTTGTGTTTACTACGTAATAAAACTACTACTCCTATGATAAAAGTTAACAGCGTAAAACTATTGCTCACTGATTCGTATAATAACCATACTAACAACAATGCTTCAATTAGAACAAATAATTGCCATTTTTTTTTCATCGCACTTAATCTCCTTCACATTTGGTACTTTAGCATCAGTATAAACTATTTAAAAAGAAAAAACCGCCTGCTAAAGCATGAAGTCAGTCTAAGACTAAAGTCTGATAGTATTAATAAAAAAAGAATAGCTCATTGAAACTAGCCATCCTTTTTTAATTTATTATTATTCTATACTTGTTATTTTAATTGTCATATCTCCACCTGGTGTTGAAATAACAACTTGATCTTCAACTTTTTTGCCCATTAAAGCTTTAGCAATAGGTGAATCATTTGAGATGCGACCACTAAATGGGTCAGCTTCTGCACTGCCTACAATTGTGTATTCCTCAACTTCACCATCAGGTAATTCAATAAATGTTATCTTACGACCAATTGAAACTTCATCAGTTGCACTTTTTGAGTTGTCAATTATTTCAGAAAAACGCAACATTGTTTCAATTGTCGTAATACGGCCTTCAACAAAAGCTTGCTCATCTTTAGCTGATTCGTATTCAGAGTTTTCAGATAAATCACCAAAACTGCGTGCTATTTTTATTCTCCCAACAATTTCTTTTCTTTTTACTGTTTTTAATTCTTCTAATTCTGCCTCTAGTTTGTTTTTTCCATCTAAAGTCATTGGATATATTTTTTCTATCATAAGTGAATTCTCCTTTTTAAATAAAAGCTTGTCTATTGGTTTTATAATTATTTAATTATTGAAAGTTTTTTTACAATTTCAATAGAGATAAGATACCATGTAAGCTATTATTTGTAAACACTTTACAGGCATTCTTATATAATTTTAAGTTTATATTTTCAATTTATTGTCTTATAATTTCTTTAACTGTTTTTTCGTGATAATTTGTCTGTGTTTATTAAGACTTTAATTGATATTCAAGGATACTCTTAATCTTAGTTGTCATTAAGTCAATAGCAACTTGATTTCGTCCACCCTCAGGAATGATGATATCTGCAAATTTTTTAGTTGGTTCAATAAACTGTGTATGCATAGGCTTTACAACAGTTAAATATTGTTCAATAACAGAATCTAACGTCCTACCACGTTCTTCTATATCTCTTTTAATTCTTCGAATAATTCGAATGTCATCATCTGTGTCTACATAAACTTTAATATCCATCAAGTCTCTTAATCGTTTGTCTTCTAAGATTAAAATTCCTTCTAAAATAATAACTTCCTTTGGCTCTTGAACGATGAATTTATCGCTTCTTGTGTGGGCAGCATAATCATACACTGGTTTTTTTATTGGATGATAGTGGATTAAATCCGTCAAATGTTCAATAAGTAAATCTGTATCAAAAGCAAATGGATGATCATAGTTTGTATTTAGCCGCTCTTCATACGATATCTCACTTTGATCTTTATAGTAAAAATCTTGTTCCAACATTAATATAGAATGTCCAGTGAAATGATTATAGACTGCCCGGCTTACACTTGTCTTCCCACTTCCAGATCCACCTGTTACACCAATGACAATTGGTTTGCGTTCAGTATTCATGCTTTTATTCGCCCCATTCTTGTTGAAAAGTATTGATTTTTAACCATTTCAATGCTTTTTTCTCTTCTTTATTGCCTCGAATTATTAAGGAGTGATGTATTCTTCAACTAATTCTTGATGTTCGGCATACGTTCTTGAAAAATATACTTTACCCATTGAGGTATCTGCTAAAAAATAAAGATAGCTTGTATCTGAAGGATTTAATGTAGCTTTAATTGCATCTTCTGATGGATTATTAAAAGGTCCTGGCCCGTAACCTTTATTTTGATATAAGTTATAGGGAGAAACTGTTTCTAAGTCTTTATACGTTACGATTTCTTTGTGCTTGTTTAGCGCATACAGCACGCTAATATCTGATTGTAAGGGCATTTCTGCTTCAATACGATTGAAAAACACACTAGCAATTTTTGTGCGATCTTCATATGAATTGCCTTCTCGCTCAATTAATGAAGCCAAGGTAATCACTTGCTGAACAGTCATTTTTTTTTCTTGAATAGTCGCATAATACTCTTGCATTACTTCATCCGTCTTTTTAACCATATTTTCTATGACAGTCTCAAGAGACATATCTGCTGAGAAATCGTAGGTAGCTGGAAATAAATACCCTTCCAGTACATATTTTGTTCCCTTTGCTTCAGTTGCACTAGTTAATAGTTTTGGATAGGTTTGTTTTAATTCCATTAAGAACTTTGTGTTTTTCACTTTTTTTATAAAATCTGAAGAACTATAATCAGTTGATTTTGCAACTGATTCAGCTACTTGTTCAATCGTTAATCCTTCTTGAACTAATATCTTTGTTCCATCAAAAGCAATAGGACTTCCACCTGATTGAAGAGATTGAATGATTTCCTCCAAAGTCATTGAAGGAGAAAAAAGAAAATAGCCAGCTTGAAAATCAGTTTTATTATTTAACTTTATATAAAATCTAAACACGGACGCACTTTTAATAACTTTATTCTTTTCTAAAATACGAGAAATATCTGCCGAGGAAGAACCTGAGGGTATTTCTATTTGAATTTCTTCTTCACTAGTAGCATCTAATGGTTGAAGAGAAGATGTCACATACTGGTAACTAGCTATCCCAAAAATAATCATAAGAGTAACTAATATTGTAACAATGCTCCATACAATTTTTTTAACCATCTTTTTTTCTTTTTGCCGTTCGACCAATTTAGGATTCGTTTCAATTTTATTCTGCTCGTCATTTTTTTTCTTGCTTTTTATATCTTTCTTTTCCAAAAAGAGGCCCTCCTATCAAAATAAAGAAATAAACATATTTTAATATATCTTCTCTATTTTTGCACATTTTAACTACTAACTTGAATCATTATACATGATACCATACTCAAAGTGAATAGAAAAAGAGAACGACTAGTTATTTGTGTATTATTAATGACATTCGTTTCCTTAAATTATGTAGGTTAATTTTGATTTATTTCTTGCGTTTTTTTATTTATATATAGCTTTATAAACAGTAAAATTGAGCCAACGATTCCATCATCAGCTCAATTTCACTTAATTCAATTAGTTAAAAAGAAGTCTTAATCTTCATCTTCATCTGCCATGAAAGTATTTAATACTTCTTCGATCATGTCCCACTCTTCATCTGTTTCAATGGGTTCTAAATCCCCTTGTTTGCCATCCGCTTTCTCCACGTAAGAATAGGCTTGCAACTCAACCTCTTCTCCTTCTTCAGAACCAGCAGGATAAACTAACACATAGGATTTTTCAAAATCATCTGAGTCAAATGTAAATAGAATCTCGTATAATTCTTCATTGCCTTGCTCGTCTATAATTGTGATATGTTCATGTTCTTCGTGATCGTGATCGTGATCATGTTCGTGTTCATGGGCCATATTTAACACTCCTTTATAATTGTCTATAACTCTACTAATTTAGTTTAACCTAACTCTTTATCAAAAGCTAGTTTTGATTACTATCCAAATAGTTTTGGAGAATCATAACGGCTGCAACTTTATCTATGACTTGTTTACGTTTTGCCCGTGAAGCATTCCCTTCTTCAATTAACATTCTTTCTGCCTGAACTGTAGTGAGCCTTTCGTCCTGAAAAAAAACAGGCAGGTGGAATAAATCTTTTAAAAGGTCAGCATAACGAATCGAAGCTTCTGCTCTTGGCCCAATTGAGTTATTCATATTTTTTGGTAATCCAACAACAATTTTTGAAACTTCATATTCTTTGATTAATTCTTTTAATCTTTCCATACCAAATTCTTCTTGGCTTTCATTAATTTTTATCGTCTCAATTCCTTGTGCTGTCCAACCGAATGGATCGCCAATTGCAACGCCAACTGTTTTTGAACCTACATCTAATCCCATCGTTCTCATTGAATTTCTTTACCGCTCTCTTTCAAATAAGTCTTCACCAATTCTTCTACGATCTCATCGCGTTCATGACGTCTAATTAAATTTCTAGCATCATTATGACGTGGAACATACGCTGGATCTCCAGAAAGTAGATAGCCAACTATCTGATTAATAGGGTTGTACCCTTTCTCTTCCAATGCTTCATACACTAACGTCAATGTTTGTCTCACGTCTTTGTCATGATTATCACCAACATTAAACCGAACTGTTTCATCTATTGAACTCATATTATGCACCTCGATTTCTGTAAACTATATCTTTATTCTACAAGAAAGGACTTCAAACTACAATAACTATAAACAAATGAAACTATTTTTCGTTTTTATTATAAAATAGCTTCATTTTAGATTAAATAACCAATTAAAAACAAACTTTTTTAACTGCTATTTTCTTTGCTAAAGAAAGATTTAACTATTATTTCCTACCCAATCTGCTACTTCTTGTAATGCGTCTGTTAGTCCAGCAGGATTTTTACCTCCAGCTTGTGCCATATCTGGACGACCACCACCGCCGCCACCAACTAATGGTGCAATTTCTTTAATTAAATTACCTGCAGTTAGACCTTTTTTGATAGTTTCTTGATCGATTGCAGTCAGCAAGTTAACTTTTCCACCTTTTGAAAAACCAAGAACTAAGACATTTGAAATAGCTTTTTGTTTCCAATGATCGGCAAGTTGTCGTAACTGACTCACGTCTTTAACATCTACTTGTGCCGTGACGATACTAATACCATTTACTGTTTGAATTTCATCAAAAATATCGCTTGCCTGTTCATTGGCTAATTTCGACTGTAATGATTCATTTTCTTTTTGGGTTTCTTTCAACTCTAATTGCAACTGTTGAATTTTTCTCTCTACATCTTTAATTTGTTGAGCTTTTACTAGACTTGCTATTGTTTTCAAACGTCTTTCTTGTGTTTGCAAATAATGAAAGGCTGCTTCACTAGTAATAGCTTCAATTCTTCGAACACCTGCTCCTATGCCAGATTCTGAAAGAATTTTAAATAGCCCAATTTCATCAGTGTTATTCACATGAACTCCACCACATAATTCTATTGAATAATCGCCTGCACTGACCACACGAACTTCATTTCCATACTTTTCACCAAATAGTGCCATTGCACCCATTTCACGTGCTACGTCAATAGTGGTCTCTATTGTTTTAATTTCTAAAGACTCCCAAATTTTTTCATTAACTTTGTGTTCCATTTCATCTAATTCTGCTTGAGTTGCTTGCCCAAAATGAGTGAAATCAAAACGCAAATAGTCCGCCATCACTAGTGATCCCGCTTGATTAGCATGTTCTCCTAATACGTCTTTTAAAGCACGGTGTAATAAATGAGTAGCTGTATGATTTCGCGTTATTTTATTGCGCAAGCTTTTATCCACTGCTAGTTTCATTGTTTGGCCTACTAGCACATCACTCAATACTTCAACAATGTGTAAGGATTGACCAGCTGGTGCTCTCTTAACGTCTATTACTTTTCCAATTGTATTTCCATCCGAATCTAGCAATAAACCTTTATCTGCAATTTGACCACCCATTTCAGCATAAAAAGGGGTTTGATTAAAAATCATTCTAACTTTTTCGCCTGCTTTAGCTGTCTCAACTAATTCTTCATCTGTTGCTATTACTTCAAGTCTTGCTTCTACTAAAGTTTGATCATAACCAATAAAAATACTATCAACAGCTAAATCTGAGAATAATTTTGTTTGTACACCCATTGATTTCCCATCACTTCTAGCTGATCTCGCACGATCACGTTGAGCTCCCATTTCTTTGATAAAGCCTTCATGATCGACTGATAGGCCTTCATCTTCAGCATATTCTTCGGTTAATTCGACAGGAAATCCAAAAGTATCATATAATTTAAATATATCTTTTCCAGTAATTTTATTTTCACCCGCTATTTTCAACTCCGAAATAAGTTGATTTAGAATTGATAAGCCGTCATTAATCGTTTCATGAAAACGTTCTTCCTCATTTTTAATCACTTTTTCAATAAAGGCTTGCTGTTCTAAAATTTCAGGATAAAACGAATCCATAATATTTCCAACAACTGGAACTAATTTAAACATAAATGCTTCATCAATTCCTAGTTTTTTACCATGCATCACTGCACGGCGAAGCAATCTTCGTAAAACATATCCACGTCCTTCATTTGAAGGCAGTGCACCATCACCAATCGCGAAACTTACTGCGCGTAAATGATCTGCGATTACTTTAAATGAAATATCATCTTGTTTATTTATTCCATAAGATTTATTTTGACTTAATTTTTCAGTTTCACGAATAATAGGCATAAACAAATCTGTTTCAAAATTTGTAGGAGCATCTTGTAGAATTGAGACTACTCTTTCAAGTCCCATACCTGTATCTATATTTTTATTTGGTAGTGGTTCGTAGGTCCCGTTTTCTTTATGATTAAATTCAGAAAACACTAGGTTCCATATTTCGAGCCATCTTTCATTTTCACCGCCCGGATAATTTTCAGGATCATCTTTTGATAAGTGATTAAATTTTTCTCCACGATCATAAAAAATTTCAGAATCCGGTCCGCTAGGTCCAACTCCAATATCCCAAAAATTATCTTCAATTTCGATAATATGGTCATCTCTAAGACCGACTTTGTCTCTCCATAACTTAGCAGCTTCTTTATCTTCTGGATAAACTGTTACATAAAGCTTTTCAGGATCTAATGCTAACCACTTATCACTTGTCAAAAATTCCCATGCCCAAACAATTGCTTCTTCTTTAAAATATTCTCCAATAGAAAAGTTCCCTAACATTTCAAATAACGTATGATGCCTAGCCGTTTTCCCTACATTTTCGATATCATTTGTGCGGATACTTTTTTGAGCATTTACGATTCTAGGGTTATCAGGTATAACAGAACCATCAAAATATTTCTTTAGTGTTGCTACACCTGAGTTAATCCATAATAATGTTGGATCTTCAAACGGGACAAGTGAAGTACTAGGTTCAACCTTATGACCTTTACCTTCAAAAAAATCTAAAAACATTTGACGAACTTGGTTACTAGTTAATTGTTTCATTTTCTTTCTTCCTTTCGAATTCCTTATTTTTAAAAAAAGAGTATAAAAAAAGCCAAACAACAACATTGCTAGACAAGGACGATGTAAGCGCGGTACCACCTTGTTTGCAATGATGTCATTCAACCTATTCATTACCTCTTAAGTCTCTATAACGTGAGAAACGATAGTATTGCTACTATAGTATTAAAAAAGGGAGCATTTCTTTAACTTACCAGTTTTCTTGCAGCCTTGGAAAACTTCTCTAAAGGTTAAAATATAAAAAAACATGTCCTTTTCGCTATCGTTTTAAATTATAGGAGAACTTTTACTAAAAGTCAATAACAAACCAATGAATGATTGAACTCACTAAAGAAAATTTAATAGCGCTATGGTGACCTGACTTTTCTTTAAACAGACTTATACATTTTCGATTGTAGAATCCTTAGCCATTGTAAATCCTCTACCCCAGACTTCGCTAGCGCTCATTACTACAACAAACGCATCTGGATCTACTTCTAAGATTGTTTCTCGTAAATAAGTAAACTCACGCTCACCTATTACGCACATCAGCATTTCTTTTTTGTTATTTCCGTATCCTCCAGTAATTCGTAAATTAGTGACACCTCTATTTATATTTTGATAAATAGCTGCTCTAATTTCAATAGCTTGATCTGAGATAATCATTACATTCTTAGATCTATTGAATCCAACTTGAATGATGTCAATCGTCCGGCTAATAACAAACAACGAAATAATGGAATACATAACCGTTTCTGCATCAAATGCTATCAACGCTGCAAAAATAACAACTCCATCTATTAAAGCCATACTTGTACCCAAAGGTAATTTTAAGTACACATGAATAATTTGGGCGATAATACTTGTTCCGCCTGTAGATCCCTTAGCTTTAAAAACAAACCCTAAGCCTATTCCTGTCGTGATGCCTCCAAATATTGCTGCTAATAATGGATTCATTGTTAAAGGTTCCATAAAATTTAATAAACCAATAAATGCTGGTAAAATTAAACTTCCTAAAATTGTTTTAAAACCTGCTTCTTTACCCAAAGCGATAAAACATAAGACTAATAGCGGGACATTAAATGCTAATTGTACAACTGAGGGGTTCCATTGATATAAACTATTCAAAATTGTACTTATACCGCTAATACCACCTGATACAATAAAGTTTGGCAAAAGAAATATATTGAATGAAACTGCTGCAACAAAAGAACCGACCACAATAAAGATGATGTCGATTATATGCAGAGGAAACTGATCTTTTTTAAATTTTTTTCTCACTATAAACACCTTTTTCTTTAGACTTTTCAAACTACAGACTATTCTATCATTAAAGTAGACTTTTTATACTGATTTTTGAAAAAATAATTGAATTATATCAAATAAATGGATTAAAAGATGTTGCACTGGTTGCTACGCCAAATAGGGCTATTATGAGCGCTTTTCCGTTTATTTATACAGTTGGTATTGATCCAACCGGGTTATTAGGGAATCTATTTATTTCGCTCTACATTACTCAAGATAGTTTTGGTACGGCAACAAACGTTTCCAGTAACAATGTCATCGCACTTATAATTAATAAAACCTATCATAACTATATTTTGAAAAGAACTAAACCTGTTAAAAGTAAAACTTAACGACGTGTCAGTAACTAACGTCATAAAATAGCCTATCTATGTAAAAAAGAAGCGGGGATCACTACAATGTCCCCACCTCTTTCATATATCTGGATTTTCATTCTAGAACATCCTCTAAAAACATCCCCGACGTTCACTGGTCTTCGACTATCTTGTGCTTTTTCGTGAAGCGATTCGAGTCCAACTATTTCATGCCTCACTTCCTTCTTCCTTCTTTTTTCTATTATCTTTTTAACTGATTGAATAACTACTATACTTCTCATTTACTGACCTATAATCATTCATCTATTATTTATTTTTAGGACACTATGTGTAATGAATTTTTCTATCTCTACTACTATAAAGACACCAATCCCTATAACAATAGGGTAAATCCAATCATTCAAACGAATTGGGTAAAGTCCTAATGCGTTGCTTAAGAACGGGACATAGGTGACTAATAGTTGGAAAATAATCAACAGACCCGATACTAGAAAAGCAGCTTTATTATTAAAAAATTGACGATTCAAACTGAAGTGACGTTCAGTTCTTACATTAAATAAATGAAACAACTGAGCTAAAACGAGTGAATGTAGTGCCACCGTATTCAATATTTCAACATCATATCCTGCTAGTAAAACTAGATTAACCCACATGATTGATCCGCCAATAAGCATGGAAACAAAAAGGATACGAAAGACGTAGTAAGGACTTAACAATCTTTGATTAGAATCACGTGGCGGTTTTGACATTGTGCCTTTTTCTAAAGGTTCAAAAGCTAAAGCTAAAGCGATTGTTACAGCAGTAATCATATTAACATAAAGAATTTGCACCGGTGTTAACGGTACTTCAATCCCTACCAATAATGCTGTCGTAATCAATAATGCTTCAGCACCGTTAGTTGGTAAAATAAAGAGGATCGTTTTCTTTAAGTTGTCATATACTCTTCGACCTTCTTTTACCGCATTAACAATGGTTGAAAAATCATCATCCACTAAAACCATCTCGGAGGCTTCTTTAGCTACTTCTGTCCCTTTGATGCCCATAGCTATCCCAATGTCTGCTCGTTTCAGTGCTGGTGCATCGTTCACACCATCACCGGTCATGGCACTAATGTGTCCATTTTTTTGCAATGCTTCTACCAGTTTTAATTTATTTTGAGGACTCGTTCGTGCAAAGACATCAACCTCTTCCACAATCTCTTGTAATTCTGTATCGGACATCTTTTCTAGCTCACGTCCTTCACAGACGTTATCTTGATCGGTAATCCCTAGCTGTTTGGCAATCGCCAAGGCTGTTTCTTTATGGTCTCCTGTAATCATTTTAACCTGGATACCCGCTTCTTTACAGACTTTGATGGCTTTTATAACATTCTCTCGCGGTGGATCAATGATACCTGTAAGTCCAAGTATCGTTATTCCTGATTGAATATCCTCATGATCAATGTGCTCTTTTGTCTTCGAGATTTCTTTGATTGCCATTGCGAGAACACGTTCACCTTTTTTAGACCGTTTATTCATTTGTATTTCCCAATAGTCACGTGTTTTTGAATCCAAATCAGCCATTTCAAATAAACGATCCGGCGCACCTTTAATGTAGATCTTTTTATGTCCGTTTTCTTCGACTAATCCTGCCATATATTTGTATTCTGAATCAAATGGAATTTTAGAGTTTATTTCAAGTGCATCAATAGAGGTACTTGCTTTTTCTGCTAGTGTTATTAGGCACCCTTCCGTTGGGTCTCCTCTCACGAGCCATTCATCATCTTTTTGATAAATATCAGACTCATTTACTGTTTTGGCTACGGTGAGTAACTCTTTCAAGTCTCTATCTTCATCGACATCTTTTTTATCTTCCAATTCGTTTACTATCTTACCTTCCGGTGCATAACCCAATCCTGTTACAGTATAGCTATTTTCTCTAGTGATTACCGATTGCACCGTCATTTCATTTTTTGTAAGTGTCCCTGTCTTATCTGAACAAATAACCGTTACAGCACCTAGCGTTTCTACTGACGGAAGTGTGCGCATGATTGCATTTTTACGTGCCATGGATTGTACACCTGATGCCAAAATAATAGTTAAGATAGCAGGAAGCCCTTCAGGAATAGAAGCGACTGTTAAACTAATGACGGATAGTAAAAGTTCGCCCCAGTCATAATCATGAATAGCTATGCCAGCTATGAATAACATAGTGGCCAAAGAAAGAATTACGATTGAGATCGTTTTTCCGAATTTAGCCGTTTGTTTGAGCAATGGTGTCTTCATTTCTTCCACTTCACTCATAGATCGGTTAATTTGACCCAATTCTGTTGTTTCTCCTGTTTCAACAACAATGCCTTTTGCAGTCCCTGAGGAAACCATTGTTCCTGAAAACACCATATTTGTTCGGTCCCCAAGGGGTGTATCCTTTTCTAAAGCAGCCGTTTGCTTTTCTACGGACGTTGATTCTCCTGTTAAAGAGGACTCTTCTACTTTTAGCCGTTCTGTACGAAACAGCCGAATGTCTGCAGGGACCTTGTCTCCAGAATTGAGTATCACAATGTCTCCTGGTACGAGCTCTGACGCATTTACTTCTTTTTTCTGTTCATTTCTAAGAACGACCGCTTCTAGGGACAACATATTTTTGATTCCTTCAAGCGTTTTTTCTGCTTTATTCTCTTGAATGTATCCAATCACAGCATTGATAATAGCAACAAGTAAGATAACAATAGTATCAACATAGTGACCTAAAACAAGTGTAACAACAGCAGCAAACAATAAGATATAAATAAGCACATCATTAAAATGTTTCAAAAATTTCAACCACTCGGGTATACCTTTTTTTTCAGGTAATTCATTTAATCCGTACTCTTCTTTTCGTTTTTCGACTTCCTCTAAAGTTAATCCTGTTCGACTGTTTGTCTGTTTTTCTTTTTCTGTTTCTTCACTACTTAAATGAAACCATTTAGTCTCAGCCATGACATTCCCTTCCCTTCTTAGTCATCTGATTCTTTGGAGTAAGTTTTGTCTCTTTTTGACCTTAATTTGAAAAAAGTTTTATATAAGATATCATAACATGTTAAGACACCTTATTTCTCTCATGTTATCTTATTGCATTGAAACTTATTTAGCCTATCTATGATAAATAAATTGGCTCGAAAAAAAACTCAAAAAATAGGAATGGATTTTACTCCATCCTATTTTTTTATATATGCTTACTCATATATGAATCATGAACGATTTAAAATAAGTGATTTTTTTATAGGTTTACTTTAATTAGTTGGATAGTGTCGTTTAAGATAACTGGAGAGCGATTCTGCTTCACGTCCCATAATTGTACGGTAATCCTCCGTAACGATATCCATCAGTCCACAGTTGGCAGCTTCGTACATGGAAACTAAGAGGCCACCAAATCCTTTTGGTTCATCGTAAGTCTGAGCAAACTTCTTTAGAGACATTGGGGAAAATCCAATCTTTTCGCCAGATACTTTGCTGAGTGTATCAGCCAGTTCTCTCATAGTATAAGAACGATTTTGTGTCAGTGTATACGTCTTATTCTGAAGGGAAGCGTCTGCTGCAACTTCCACAATAGCTTTAGCACTATCCTCTCGGGAAATAAAACTGACCTTTTCATGAGGCACAGGATAGACGACATTTCCCCGTTCAATGAGTTCTGGAAGATAATTAATCAAAGGATCGGCATACATCGCATTTTTCAATATCGTATATGAGAGCGATGAACAGGCCAGACGTCTGGTGGCATAGCCGTAGAAAGGACTCATTTGGAACGGATTGTTTTCCTGATCCGCATAGAAACTCACGAAAATGACGTGTTTCACCTTTGCCTCCTCAGCAGCTAGAACAACATTTTCGATTTCTGGTAGCCGTTCATAGCTCGGATGCACAATGCTGGGAATATAAACTAGGACATCCGTATCCTGCCAGGCAAGGACAAGTTCTGCCTTGTTAGAATAGTCAGCTTTTTTCACTTCCACTCCCATTTGCTTATATTTCTCAGCTTTTTTGATAGTGCGAATCGATATTCGTAATTCTTCAATAGATAGTTTTTCAGTGGCGACCTTCAGCACTTCAGTACCTAGATGACCCGTCGCTCCTGTAATTGTATAACGCATGACGGTCTCCTTTCTCTCTACTTTTTTTAAAAAAATATTCTTTTCACCTGTAGCTATATCGTTTCTTCCTTTATTTACTTGAGATTACTTATAGTATATGACAAAAGTATTTTATTAGGTAGAAATATGATAGTTCAGAGAATTTCTTTTTAAATAGAACTTTATACAATATAAGCAGTTCTTTAAGCGATATCTATTCAGACAAAAAAAGTATTTGTACTTAAGTTGGCACATTGATAAAATAGACATATTAGATAAAAATAATTCGAGATAGTGCTTAATGATTACAGCAAAATAGCAATAAATAACTAACGTGATACAAGGAAATAATTTTTGATTTGGATAACATAGTACTGAAATTCTGGGAAGCAAAAGAACAATTCCTGAAAAAGATTATTGATACCTATAGCCTTCCCCATACCGAAGAAACTGTTTACATGTCTAAAGAAATTAACCATTGCTTATGGCAAAAACTGGAACAGGCGATCATCCCTTGGGAAAGGGTAACAGAAGATGAATCATACGCATGAACTGTTACCGACCTTAAAGAAAAACGGATATCCGATATATGCTGGAATAAATAGTGTTGCGAAGAAACAATGAAAAAGGCTGGCAGATGCCAATTTAATCTACTTATTTGAAAAAATCTTCACTTCTGAAGAATTCGGAGTGGAAAAATCCGACCCATAATTCTTCACACATATTTTTGATACCTTAAATACGGATAATAAAACTGAATTTCTTATGGTAGGAGATAGTCTTACCTCTAATATTTAAGAAGCTAACAATCCAGGAATCGATAGGCGTGTGAAATTCCAAATCAATTCGCTAACACTGCGTATCCATCTTCGCCACATAAATATGCTTGTACAATTTTGAATTTAAAACTACCTGTCTATTTCATGATATGAAAAACCTCTAGAAGTTAGATTTTTTAGGTCTAACTTCTAGAGGTTGGTACAGATTATGGAAGCTTTTTTATATCATCAATTAAGCTAGTTTCACTTGTGGATTAAGAGAGTAACCACGATTCATCCACCTCTTTATTTTTACGAAATACTTTTCCATGCTCATCAATTGCTGCATGCCATTCTTTACATAACTCAACTGGGACACTTTCTGCTAAGTGATTAAACTCTCTGCGCATATGTCCTAAGTTCTTAAACTCACCAAATCCTAGCCGCTTAAACAAACGAATTGCATACTGGTCACCAATAAACACATTTCGATTGAAGATATACAGCAACATCGCATCCGCTGTTTCCGGACCTACACCTTTGATACTCAGTAATTCTCTCCGCAACGTCTCATCAGAATACAGCTCAAACTTTTCAAAATCTTCTCCATGACTGACAAACCATATCATGAGTTCTTTAATATAAGTGCTTTTCTGCTTGTAAAATCCCGCTGGTCGAATCAGTAACTGGAGCTTCTCTTCTTCCATGTCAGACAATTTGTCCACCCTTAAATACGGTTCAAGCTGTTCCAAGGCTTTTTCGACATTCTCCTGCGTTGTTTGCTGAATCAGAATCATCGAAACCCAGTCTTTTATGCGGTTCTCATCCGACCACCAATTTTGAATTCCATAATGGGCGACGAGTTTATTTAACACTCTTATTTTATTTATATCTGTACTCAATTTCATCTCAACCCTTTATCTTTCAAGTCCCTAAATTTTACACTATTTTGAGAGAAATACAAATAAGAATAACTCCCTGATAGTTAACAGTCAAAAAACTTCCAACTCAGCAGAGTAAAAAAGGTTTCTCCAGTAGTATCTTCAATACGATTGTATTATATGAAATTCAGGCATTCAGGCATTATTAGAAAACCGTCACTAAACTGATTCTCAATAAAGCCCCGCTTATTACCTTAATCATTTATACTTGTTTGAATTAAAAAGTTATTCTTAGTGTTTGCCCTAATGCTAGTACCTGTTCCTACTAAGTCAGAGTAAGTAATAATTAATGATTCATTATCTAAAGCTATTTTAAATTGAGTTCTACCATTAAACTCTTCCAGATTCTTCAATTTTATTTTAAACTAGAATCTTTCATTATTTTACTTACTTTTTTTTTTTTTTAGTTTATAATTCATTTATACTTAATCATAAATTTTTATAAAGCATTTTTATAAAGGAGTATCTATGATCAACCCAACTAAAATTCATATTATCGTTAACGAACTTTCTGGTTCAGGTAATGGAAAAAAAGTATCCACCGCGTTAATAACATTATTAAATAAAAAAAAGATTGATTTCAATTTATACCCATCTCAATATGCAGGCCATACCATACAATTAGCTGCAAATCTTTCAAATGAAAAAAACATCAACTTCACTACAAAGAAATATTTATTGCTTATCGTAGGCGGAGATGGAACATTACATGAGGCCCTTACAGGACTTGGAGAAGAACAAAAACATATTCCTTTAGCCTATATCCCCGCTGGGTCAGGAAATGACTTTGCAAAAGGGTTAACCATTTCAAAGAATGTAACTGAAGCTTTGGAACAAATATTAAATTGTAAAGAACCTAAAAAAATAGATATCCTTCATTTCTATGAAAGTTTTTCAAATGAAACAGGGTATGCAGTAAATAATATCGGAGTGGGATTTGATGCTGCTACGGTTAAGTACGCCAATTTATCAACAATAAAAAAGAAACTAAATACTATCAAAATGGGTTCTTTGACGTACGTAGTTTCATTAATTATTGTCTTATTTAAACAAAAAGGATTTCCGATTGAAGTCAAAGTAGATAACGTCCGTTTGATATTTCCTAAAGCTTTTTTAGTTACCGTTAATAATCACCCTTATTTTGGTGGTGGAATTGGAATATCTCCAAAAGCTTCGCCATATGATAATTGTATTGATTTAATTGTTTTGCAAAAGGTTTCTGTTTTTAAAATTATTTTTCTTTTTATTTTACTGTTAAGCGGTGGACGACATTTAAATCACAAAGATGTCCATTATTTGAAAGGCACTCATATTGAGATTCTTTCAAATCAGCTAGCAGATGTCCAAGCAGATGGGGAATTTTTAGGGGGAAAATCTGTGAATTTATCGATTCAATCCTCTATTCGCTATTTCTGGATCTAATAGTAAGAATAGGCGATGACTCAAGGTGCTATTCCTTCCATGCCTATCATCGGATTTATAGTATTTTTTCTTATCATATCTATGGTTAATCGATAAGATTTTGGTTTATCTTCTTTTACCCCTATTTCTTCGAATAATGAAATCTCTTCTTCCAAAATTTTTGGAGAAGTTTTTTCTTTAGTTGTTGTTTCCTCAATACTACTATCTTCTTTTTTATCTTGTAATTCATCTAACATAACAACATCTTTATCCCAAAGCCGTTCTTTTAATGTAGTCAATCTTGTAGCAGAGGATTTTACTACACATTCTTGAAATGCACTAATCTCACCACACAAGATCAATAACTCACTACTTCTCGTGATAGCAGTATACAATAAGTCTCGTCTGAGCATTCTACCATAGTTGTGCACCATAGGTAAGATAACCATTTTAAATTCACTACCCTGAGATTTATGAATAGAACAGCAATAAGCAAGCGTAATCTTATTCCATTCGTTTCTTTTATACGTTACTTCATTTGCATCAAATTGAATGATTAATTCATCCACTTTATCATCTGTTTCTTTTGCGTATACGATACTCGTTATCTCACCCATATCTCCGTTAAACACATTTAGTTCAGGATTATTTACTAAGTGTAGAATTTTATCTCCAATTCGATAAACTTTATCATTAAATTTCACTTCTTTTCGTCTTCCTGTATCATTTGGATTAAGAATTTCTTGCATCATTTTATTCAACGCATCAATCCCAGCTGGTCCACGATACATTGGCGCTAAAACTTGTATATCTTGCTGTGTGTATCCTTTTGTTTTAGCTTTAGTTACGACTTGACTAATAACTTCTTCAATTTGATAAGCATTACAAGTAATTAGTGAACGATCTTTTTTATTTTGTGAAAAATCTGTTGGCAATTGGCCATCTTTAATCTTATGAGCTAATGGGATAATTGAAGAACCGTCTTCTTGACGGTAAATTTCACTTAACTCCATACTTGATATTAATTTTGCATCAATCAAATCATGCAACACTTGCCCTGGACCTACAGATGGCAATTGATTTTTATCTCCCACTAATAAAACTTGCATATTTTGAGGAACTGCCCGTAATACTTGATTAGCTAACCAAGTATCTACCATCGACATTTCATCCACAATTAATAACCCACCCTCTAATTCACGTTCAGATTGTTGGTCTTCATTGTTACTTTCTCTTCCGTTTAATCCTAGAAGGCGATGAATTGTACTACTTGGTAATCCAGTCGTTTCATTCATTCTTTTGGCCGCTCTTCCTGTAGGTGCGGTAAGCAATATAGGAAAAGCTTTATCCGTATAATCATTTAGGTCTAGAGACAGACCATTTAATTCTGCAAATAAGGAAACTATCCCATTTAAAACAGTTGTTTTCCCGGTACCTGGTCCCCCTGTTAAAATAAATATTGGAGATAACATCGCTTCTTCAATGGCTTTCAATTGGGATTTACCATACGAAATAGCCAATCTTTTTTCTAATTTTCTAATTTCTTTTGGTATGTCATGCGCTTTATAACTTATTTTTTTACGATCCATTAATCGTTTTATTGATGAAGAGATTCCCCACTCAGATGCATATAAAGATTTAATGTATATTCTTTTGTTGTCTTCAATAATTTGATTTTCCTCAACAAGATGTACTAATTCAGAAGCAACTGCATCTGGATCAATAATGAAAGATCGACTTGATTCTAGAACTCGCAGACTTTCTTCTAATAAAGGTTTTGCTAATATATAAGTATTTCCCTGGCTTAAACATAATTCATTTAAAGCAAAAAAAACAGCTGCTTTTAATCGAGCAGGCGAATCAGCTGCAAAACCAAGTTGTTCAGCAATAGCATCAGCCTTCTTAAATCCAATATTTTCAATATCCTGAATTAATTGATAAGGATTTTCTTGAATAATTTCTAATGTCTCATTCTGGTACGTTTGATAAATATTAAATGCTAGTTGACTTCCAAAGCCATAGCTATTTAATCCAATAATAATTTTTTCCATTCCATCACTTGCTTGAATAGTTTGAACTAAAACCGCTTTTTTTTTATCATTTAAACCAGTGATCTCTTCTAAAATAGCAGGATCATCACTTATTCGATCAATAGCTTCTTCTCCTAGTACTTTCACAATATTTTCTGCCGTTTTTTTACCAATGCCTGGGAATTTATCACTGGAAAGATAATTTACTATTCCAACTACAGAGGTCGGCTTTTCTTGTTTATAACGATGTGCATTAAACTGAACCCCAAATTTGGGATGGTCGGCTATTTTTCCATAGAATCGGTAACTTTCTTCTTCTTGAACTTGACCGAAACTTCCAGTAATCACAATTTCTTTGTCATCATAGTTTGTATTTGTTTCCATTACCTTTACTAATAAAACTTTATAAAAATTTGTTGGATTTTGATAAAATATGGCTACGGTTTGTCCCACTATATATGGTTCTTCCGCTGAAAATAAAGCTAAGTTTTCTTGTTCAGCCATTTTTATCCATCCTTTCGATCGTTTAATTCATTTTCATTTATTGGTTGTGTATTATTTTTTTGACTATAAATAAAGGTCTCAATATCTTTTATTTGTTGAAGTCTTTTTTGATATTTTTTGGGATTTAGTTTTTTTGATTGTTCAAAAAAATCATTAAAAATTTCTGGTTCTTCTTTTAAAGCAGCTCCTACCAAACCTCGTTTAAACAAAATTTCATCATTTTTAGGTGATACTTCCCAAGCTTTCATATAATAATTTTTGGCTTCTTTAAAGTGACTTGTTTGCATCATACAATCACCTAATAAAATCATAATTGAACTATCTTTTTCATTATTTTCATAAGCTGTTATTAAATAAACTAATGCTTTTTTGGGTTCATTTAATAGTAAATAACACTGACCTATCATAATTGTCGCATCTTTTTTCAAGCTATCTTCATTCCCATTAAATACCTGATAAAAGTACTTTAAAGCAAGTGTAGAATTATTTTTTTGATAATATAGATTGCCAAATGTATAAAGTAATTCTATGTGGTTCGGATATTTTTCATGAGCTGTTTCTAAAACAACTTGAGCATCATCATATTTTTTAGCTAAAATAAAAATACTGGCTAAGTTGCAATAACTATCACTATTTTCATCGTTTTTTTCAATCTCTTCAAATAATAACTGAACAGCCTCATTCAATTGACCATTTTCCCATAATTGAAAAGCTTTATGATTTAGGTTCACTTTGCTCACTCCTTTATAACTCTTATCATTTTACACCAAACAAAGATAATTTTCTATATTCTGTCAGTTTACATTTTTTAAAATTAGAAAAGAAGACAGGACTAAACACAAGCCCGTCTTCTTTAGAGTATTATACGTATTGTAATTCTCTTGATGCATTGTAAGCAGCGTCAATTGTACCTCCGCCAAGACATTCCATCTCTTTATAAAAGACAACGGCTTGCCCAGGAGTAATTGCACGAACAGGCTCATCAAATTCAACTTTAGCTGTCGTTCCATCTTTATTTAAATGGACTGTAACAGCTGTATCCGCTTGTCTATAACGAAATTTAGCCGTACATTTGAATGTCGTTGCTTTTGTTTCATCTGTTGTAAAATGAATATTGGTAGCATCTAAGCGTGTAGCATATAACCATTCATGGTGGAATCCTTGACCAACAAACAATGTGTTTGTTTTTAAATCTTTTCCAATAACAAACCATGGCTCGCTAGAAGCGCCGCCTCCACCAATTCCTAATCCTTGTCTTTGTCCAATTGTATAGTACATCAAGCCATCATGTGTTCCTTTTAATTCGCCATCTGGTGTCATCATTTTACCAGGTTGAGCTGGTAAGTAATTCATCAAGAATTTTTTGAAATCTCTTTCTCCAATAAAACACACTCCGGTAGAGTCTTTTTTCTTAGCTGTTGCTAAGTTAGCTTCTTCCGCGATTCTACGAACTTCACTTTTTTCCATATTACCTAATGGGAACAACGTTTTAGCCAATTGTTCTTGTGATAATTGATTCAAAAAATAAGTTTGATCTTTGTTATTATCGATTCCTCTCAACATATGAGTGACACCATTTTCGTCTCTTTCTACTTGAGCGTAATGGCCTGTAGCGACATAATCTGCTCCTAATTCGACGGCATAGTCTAAAAAGGCTTTAAATTTAATTTCTTTATTACACATCACATCAGGATTAGGTGTCCGTCCTTTTTTATATTCATCTAAGAAATATTGAAATACTTTATCCCAATATTGTTTTTCAAAGTTTACTGAATAATATGGAACACCAATTTGGTTAGCAACTAGAGCAACATCATTATAGTCTTCAGTGGCTGTACATACTCCGAACTCATCGGTGTCATCCCAATTCTTCATAAAAATTCCAATTACATCATAACCTTGTTGTTTTAACAATAGAGCTGTAACAGAAGAATCTACTCCGCCGCTCATTCCTACCACAACGCGTGTGTTGCTATTGTTTTTCATACTTTCACCATCATTTCAAATAGATTCTGAAAATCTTAACGATTTGAAGGTCGTATTTTTTCAGTCTAGTTCATTATACTAACTTTTTGAAAGAAAGCAAGATAACTGGGCTTGCAGTTTATCTAAAAAAAGCATTAAAAATGGATAAACCCATTTTTAATGCTTTTTTCGCTTATTTTATTTTTTTTTGAAAATTCCTTTGTTTAAAAATTCTTGCATAATAAATTCGTGTTTTTCACGTATTTCTTTAAAAGTATCGCCTGTATAAATGTTAACGGCTCTAAGACCATTCATAGTAGTTGTTGCTATTTTTAATTTAGATAAATCATTGGAGATAACAATCTTCAACTTTACTTCTTGGTTAACCATAGAATCACCAGATAATGTGCGAAGATATTGGAAATTGCCTGTTTTCAATTCTTCAAAAGCGTTATCTCTTAATGTATATTTTTTTAAGTCAGGACTAAGTGTATATACATCATTTGAACCTTGTAGCTTTGCTATCTTTTCAAATGCCAATCCTTTCACCTCATCTATTATATTTGCTTTTCAGATTAAATTTATTCTTATCTACTATATCATAATTACCTATTAAATCTTACTGACTAATCACTTATTTATTTTTTTAATTTTGTTGTTACTCTAATTAATTCATCTGCTAAATGATCAATCAATTCTATAGTTGTTTCTATTCCAAAACTAATTCTAACAGATTCGTTTACCCTCTGACTTTTTTCACCATACATAGCCATTAGAACATGACTAGGATTAATATTTCCGGCTGTACAAGCTGATCCAGCAGAGATAGCAATGCCAGCTAAGTCCATTAAGAGCAATAATTGTTCTGATGAGACATCTTTGAACCAGATATTGATGATATGCAATAATCTGTTGTCAGGATGACCATTTATTTCAAATTCAACACCACCCTCTTTTAAGCGATACAACAAATGGTTACTAAAATTTTGATAATCTTTTTTACGTGTGTTTTTTTTTAATTGTGCGATTTCTACCGCTTTTTGGAATCCAGCTATTGCGGGAATATTTTCCGTTCCTGCTCTGCGTTCCATCTCTTGTTCTCCACCAAGCATAAAACTTGGCAAATGGATAGTCTCACTTATATATATAAATCCAATTCCTTTAGGTCCATTTATTTTATGACTCGAAGTGGATAACAAGTCGATGAAGTCTTTTTTCACATTTATTGTTTCTAATCCATATGCTTGAACAGCATCTGTATGAAAATACGCCGTAGATAGGCTTTCCTTAATGATCTTCCCGACTGATTCAATATTCAATATTGATCCTACTTCATTGTTTCCATACATAATAGAAACTAAAATGGTATCTTCTCTTAATGCTTCCTTTAAATCTTGTAAGTCAATCATGCCAAACTTATTAACAGGAAGATAGGTAACTTCAAATCCCATCGTTTCCAAATACTCCATTGGTCTTAAAACGGCATGGTGTTCAATGACTGTTGTGATGATGTGTTTGCCTTCTTTTTCTCGAGCAAATGCGGTCTCTATAATAGCTGTATTATCACTCTCTGTTCCACCGCTTGTTAGAACAATTTCATTTGGTTTAGCGCCAATACTTCGAGCAAATACCATTTTGGCATTATCCATAATTCGCCGGCTATCTCTTCCAAAATAGTGAATACTAGAAGCATTACCAAAATGATTTTTCATCGCATCATAAATAACTTCTATTACTTCTGGATGTACTGGACTAGTTGCAGCGTAGTCAAAATAAAATCTTTCCATTGTTATCCTCCCTTTTCATATTTTCTGTTATAGTAACAACAATATTCGTTGATATGAAGATAAAAAGAGACATCCAACGACTTTTGTCGAATCTCTCTTATCTATTTTTTTGTGCCTTAAATTATTTCTGGAAAAAGCATCTTCAAAATGCCCATTGTTAATGGTCGCCCTTGTCCTTTTGATACATAGGCATGCATATGCATTGCAGGATTAAAATTCGCTTCAATGACAGTATATCCCGGAGCTTCTTTTGTAGAGATATGAGTATAATCTGGAATTATTAAATCTACTCCACAAACCCTTGCGCCTACTGCTTCGGTCATTTCTATCGCTGCTTTTTTATAAGAGTCATCAATGATATCCGTCACGTCAGTGGAGTCTCCACCTGTACTCATATTGGAGTTTTCACGCAAGTATACTTGGATATCTTTTTTAGGGATACTATCTATAGTATATCCTTGTTCTTTTAACATTAATTGTTCAATCTCGTCTAATTGAATCGCTTCAAGTGGCGCACGGTGATTCGTTCCACGTAATGGATTTTTATTTTTTTCTGCGACTAATTCCTTTATTGTGTGTTCTCCATCTCCAATTACATTGGCAGGCGTGCGCAATAATATTGCTGCTACTTGACCATCTAGAACAAAAAAGCGGTATTCTGTTCCTTCAATGAATTCTTCTACTAAAATAGTCGAATCTTCTTTAAAGGCAAAGTCTAAAGCTGATTGATAATCATCTAAATCAGCGCCTTCTTTAAATATAGAGATACCGATGCCATAATTAGTCGATTTAGGCTTTATCACGATCCCTTTAGTTTTATACAGCCAATAATTTTCTTCAGCCTCTTTTTTATTATGGTATTCTTCCCCTGCTGGTACATTAAACCCTTTGGCAGCAAGTATTTTTTTCGTAACCGTTTTGTTCTCCATAATTAAAGGAGCGATATACTGATCTTTTGATGTCATGTTAGCATTTTTCACATACTCAACGTGGTCTTTATAACTCAATTTTAAAAATTGTTCTGTTTCATCTAAAATTTCTACTATTAAACCTTTTTGAATGGCATCAAAAATAAGCAATTGAGTTGATAATTCCATATTTGAAAACCCTCTTACCATGTAAGGTTTTTCAAGAGATTCTTTTTTATATTTTTCAGCTAATTGCATCCCAAAAGACAAATAGGTTCCATTGTTTTCAATACCTTCTACCATTCGAGCGGCTATTGTCGTTTCTGGTTTTTCGAATTGTTCTTTGGCATGCTGAATACAGTTAGTTTGAGTAAGCGAACCATTAGTTTCTTGAATCATTTCAAACATTTGATTTATAAGATCCATTCCTTCTTTATGGTACTGAGTAGCCTCAAAAGGATTTTCTAAAGCAACTATCTCGCTCATTTCTTTTCCTTTTTCAACTTCTTCCATTGTTGCTGACTCATCTTTCCAAATCATTAGCATACAAAACAAATGAATGAACTGCATATCTTGTTCAGATATCCCAAAAGCATCAAAAGGGTTCAAATCAAAAATTCTTAATTCTACATAAGAAATACCTTCCTGCAGCATCTCACGAGCTTTCTTGGTTCCTCTTAAACGTACACCTGAATAAAACTCTTTTTCTTCAGATAACATACCTTCGTTTACAGCTGTTTCTAAATTTTCAACATACTTTTCAACCGTCTCAAATGAAATAGATACATCCTCTGAATTAGCATAACCAAAGTGGCTACTACGAATACTTCTAATGTATTTTTTTGGAGGGTCTATTTCACATTTTTTATTCTTAAAGAAGGAAGAATCTGCAACAGGTGCAGCACTTAATAAATAGGTTAAAACCCATCGATAACGCAAAAAATTCCTTGCTAATTTTAAATAAAGAGAGGATTGAAAATGAACGAGATCTACATACTCCGTTTGATTTAAATACAATTGTTTTATCATTTCTTTATCAAGTTCAAAATTATAATGAACTCCGCTCAACATCTGTTTATTTTTACCATACTTATCCGCTAAATGTTTACGGTAGGCTACATCTTTTTCACTATCTAAGTTTGCTATAGGTATAATAGATTCTTCAGGTAAAACAACTGGCATACTCATCGGCCAAATAAATTCATCCTTAGAAATAGTTCTTAGTACAACATCATGAATCGCACTTAACCATCTATTAGTTTCACTAATGGAGTTAAGTGGTGGAGTAATTAATTCTAATTGTGATTCACTAAAATCGGTTTGAATATACGGATGGAATGAACGGTTTCCAAATTGAGTTGAGTGTTCAGTTAAAGACAGTGTACTCGTATTCAAAACCCGTAACCCTTCTTTTTCTATACCATAAATAGCTTTATAAAAAGCGTGATTTATTTTAAGTTCTTTTATATTTTCTTTAATTGTCTTCATCTATATGTTCCCTCTTTTTTCTTTGATTTGTCTTTCAATTTCAGTTTTGATTTTTTTTTCTGGAGCATATAGTTGTTCCCAATCTTTTGGTTTTAATACTTTGCCATCTGATATTCGATAATGAGGCTTTCCATCAGGAAATCGTTTCCCCATATTAGCCTCATGCACAATAGTTGAAATAGGTCTTGGATCTACACCCATTAAAACAAACGAACCATAATTAAAATAGTTCGCATCTATCAATGCATCAACTTGCCCGACTAAAGTCGACTTGACTTCTTTATTTTCCATTTTTATTTTAGTAATCGTTTTAACAACAGACTGTTCCCATTGGAAAACGATTTTTTCAAATGACGATAAGTCCCCTTTTACACTTGCATACAAAAATTCTAATATTTCTTCTGTTGAAAATGCCGCACGGTGTAACGCTTCTTGTGGCACTAGTGCTGTCGGACTAGTATTTTTTGGTTGATTAAAAACTTCATGGAATGCTTGTACTTGTTCAAATGTAGATGATTCCTTCATGATTGAATTTACCTTTATTCCTTTCATATCTATAAAATAATTATGTTATAGATTAAAAATGTTACTCTTATTTTATTTTTGTGAAATTAAATGTTTCCTTAATGCTGCATTTTCTGATTCTAAAATTTTACGCTTCATCTCTGACTCTTTTAAATCTTGTTGTATAATCTTTAGAAACTGAAAATTATCTCCAAAAGAACGATCTATTTTTTCTAAGCTGGCTTTTTCATTTAATAGTTTTTTCAAATCTTCCTCTATATATTTAATTCCCTCTTTAATTTCCAAGTTTTGCTCAATTAAAAATTGATTGCGCTGAAGCAGCTTATGCTGATTTTTCTCTTTTTTACCTTCTGATATTGTAATAGATAAAAGATATACTGTCGCACAGGCTATTAATAAAGGGAAAATGGTTTCAAGCAATCTTTGCGGTTGAGAAAAAGTTAACTGTACAATATTTATTGTAGCTAAGAAAAGGATCACTATCCCAACTTTAAACACTCTAGTTTGCTTTAACTTTTTTAGCTCCTTGTAATAATCTAGTTGGTTGTTCAGTTCTTGTTCGCTCAATTTATAGTTGTCTTGTATTTTTTGTATAGTTAAAAATAATTCTTGCTCTTTATTTTCTAAACTAGCCTTTTCTTGCTCTTGATAAAAAATAAATGCCTCATTTTCTTCTCTTAAGTACTTTAGATTCTCTATTATATCTTTCTGATATTCTTCTTTTTTTACACTCAGTATTTTTTCAATCTCATCAGATTTTTTCACAAGAATGTCATCCATTTTTATTTGTTTGTTTTCAAATATTTTTTTTAGAGCCTGATGTTTGATTGCATAGACTATTTCTAATGCGGTAATTTTTTTTTCCAACTGTTGCAATCTACTACTTTCTTCTTGATAAAAGCTTTTCTTATATTCTTTAGTAAGACTTCTAAATTCTACCAGTTGTTCTTGAACTTGGCGATAGATACTGTTAGTTTGGTGATAAGCTTCATTCAAGATATCTTCCGCTTCAATTTCAGCCTCTATTTGAACGCTTGATTTCACGGGTACAACATAGGATGAAACTTTCCTTTTTGTTAGCTTTGTTATCAAATTTTTCACTCCTTCATAACCCGAAAGTCCTTAGGAAAGTTTTTTATTTAGCTATTAAATTACTTAACTTGTTATTCTAATTAATGATAGCATAATTTTAAAATAATAGGGAACATTACTTACTTTTTCTCATTTTTAATTATACTATCCTGCAAACAAACGTTCGTTATAAGTAGAAGCTGAAGTCTTTAAATGATATACTGTTAAGGTAATTATTATGGAGGTGCAAAATATGAATAAACCTTTAGCATTCCGGATGCGTCCTACAAGCATCAATCAAGTTATTGGACAAAGTCATTTAGTAGGGCCTGGAAAAATCATTCAACGGATGGTTGATGCAAAAATGCTGTCTTCCATGATTTTATATGGACCTCCAGGTATTGGTAAAACAAGTATTGCTAGCGCTATTGCAGGTTCCACTCGATATGCTTTTCGGATATTAAATGCTGCTACTGATACTAAAAAGGATTTACAAATTGTTGCTGAAGAAGCAAAGATGAGTGGTTCGGTGATTCTTTTGCTTGATGAGGTTCATCGTCTAGACAAACCTAAACAAGATTTTTTGCTGCCCCACTTAGAAAGTGGTCGAATCATTTTAATTGGCGCAACAACTGAGAATCCTTATATATCTATCAGTCCTGCTATCAGAAGTAGAGCTCAGATTTTTGAATTAAAACCTCTTTCTATAGAAAATATACAACTAGCTTTAACTTCTGCTCTTGAAGATAAAGAACGTGGCTTAGGTAATTATACTGTTAATATTACAGATGAAGCTACCTTACACCTTTCAAGAACAACTAATGGCGATTTAAGGAGTTCTCTTAATGGATTGGAACTAGCAGTTAAATCAACTAATCCCGATGAGAATGGGATAATTCAAATCACTCTAGATATTGTAGAAGAATGTATTCAACGAAAAGCATTGACTCATGATAAAGACGGAGACGCTCATTATGACGTTATTTCAGCATTACAGAAATCTATTCGTGGCAGCGATGTAAATGCTTCTTTGCATTACTTAGGCCGTCTAATAGAAGCCGGTGATCTGCCTATTATTGCTAGAAGATTAATGGTGATTGCCTACGAAGATATTGGGCTAGCTAATCCATCTGCTGCTCAAAGGACTGTCACAGCTATCCATGCTTCCGAAAGACTTGGTTTTCCAGAAGCCAAAATTCCATTAGCTACTGCGGTTATCGACTTGTGCCTTTCACCAAAGTCAAATTCTTCAGTCGTTGCAATTGATGCAGCTTTACAGGATATACGTTCTGGAAAAAGTGGAGATGTGCCTGATCATTTAAGAGACTCTCATTATAAAGGTGCAAAAAATTTAGGTCGTGGTTTAACTTATAAATACCCTCATAGCTATCCAGAAGCATGGGTAGATCAGCAATATCTACCAGATAAATTAAAAAAATCTATTTATTATCACCCTAACCACACTGGGAAATATGAAGATGCATTAGCACGTCAATACAATAAGATCAACCAAAAAAAAGAATAAAATAGCGGTTTCTTTGTTGTATTGTAGGTATGTTTTTTGAATCGAAAGCATTACTGAATTATTGACAGTTTGTTAGCTGTATGCTAATATAAAGATAAGATTTCTGAGATGCTCGTCATGTCCAACATGTGTTGACCGAACAATTAATATTACCTTGGGATCCAAACTGATTCAAACAAATAACATGCCTTTTCACTTGGTAGTTAGACGTTTGACAGTGGAGCCCACCTGCTAACTGCGGGTTCAATACAACCTGGACGTATAAACGGCATCACCGGATTTCTTATTAAAGTTGAAAAACTTTGAAAGCCATTCTTTATTGAGTGGCTTTTTTCTATTTTGTCGTTTCTATTTTATTTTAAAGTGATTAAAAGTACTTATCTACAGAAAGGAACATCCAGTATGTTGTTACAAATTTTATTCGGAATTTTCGCCTTTCTTTTGTTATCCCTATCTTATTTTTTAATAAGTGGTAAAGCGACTATCTTTATTCCAAATCTTCATGCTGAGAGAAAAAAATATGCTCAAAACCTTTTTCTTATTTTTGGAATACTATTTATTTTTTCTGGAATTGCTAGTTTAGCTTTAATTTTTTATCATCCTGTTTGGCTTTCATTTGGATTCTTAGGTTTAGTAAGTCTTTTTATGATGATTTTTATTTTTGCCTTGAACTTTTTTATGTGAATTCTTAATATGAACACTTTATCTACTTTATTGAATACAAATTCTATGAAAACGAATTTATTTGAGGTACAATAATCATAGATAGAAGTACTTGTTAACTAGTTCAATAATTTAATTAGAATGGAGTGATTTATATGTTACAACAGTATAATCGGATTTTGGTTGCTATTGACGGTTCAAAAGAAGCTGAACTTGCTTTTAAAAAAGGTGTACAAGTTGCTGTACGAAATAATGCTACTTTAATTTTAGCACATGTAATTGATACTAGAGCTTTTCAGAGTATTTCAACCTTTGATGGTTCTATGGCTGAAAAAGCTAAGGAACAAGCTACTACAACTTTAGAAGAATATGTTCGCTATGCTAAGAATCACCGAGTTGCAGATATTAGTTACTCTATTGAATATGGTTCACCAAAAGTTTTAATCGCAAAACAAATACCGGAAGACAAAAATATTGACTTAATTCTTTTAGGAGCAACCGGTTTAAATGCTGTTGAACGTATTTTTATAGGTTCCGTTTCAGAGTATGTTATTAGACACGCTTCATGTGATGTATTAATTGTTAGAACTGGTTTAGATAATATTCCGGAATCATAATTTATTAAAATAAAAGGGGCATTAAAAAAGTTAAAACTTTTTTAATGCCCCTTTTATTTTGCTTTTATTTCATTAAATAAGTCAATTACTTACGTAATCTTTCTACATCACGTGCGATAACAATTTCTTCATCTGTTGGAATTAACAATACCTTTACTTTTGAATCGGTAGTAGAGATAATACGTTCTTTACCTCGTACTTTATTTGCTTCTTCATCAATTTCTGCTCCAAACCAATTTATACCATCAATAATAATTTGGCGTGTTTCAGGAGAATTTTCTCCAATCCCTGCTGTAAAGACAATCGCATCTGCACCATTCAATAAGGCAAAATACTGACCAATATATTTTTGTACACGGTTATAAAAAATATCTAAAGCTATTTGTGCTTGTTCATTTCCTGCTTCTGCTGCATCTTCTACATCACGCATATCACTAGAAACACCAGAAAGACCTAATAATCCAGATTTATTATTCAAAATATAAACCATTTCATTAATGTCACTAAGACCTAATTTATTCATTAAAAATGGCAATATAGAAGCATCAATATCACCTGAACGCGTTCCCATAGTAATCCCTGCTAGAGGAGTAAAGCCCATTGATGTGTCAAGTGATTTACCCTCTTTAACAGCTGTAATAGAACCGCCATTTCCTAAATGACAAGTAATGAGTTTAAGATCTTCTAATGGTTTACCAAGCATTTCAGCTGCGCGTTCTGAAACATATTTGTGAGATGTACCATGAGCTCCGTATTTACGGGCTGCAAAATCTTTATAATAACTCATTGGAATACTATATAAGTAGTTTTCTTCTGGCATAGACGCATGAAATGATGTATCAAATACTGCTACACTAGTGATATTTGGCAATAATTTTTTAAATGCTTTAATTCCTGTAGCATTTGCAGGATTGTGTAAGGGCGCAAATTCTGCCAAGCCTTCAATTTGAGCGATTACTTCATCAGTGACAAGAGCTGAATCTTTAAAAATTTCACCCCCAGCAACCACACGATGACCGACACCTGTAATTTCTTCATAATTTTTAATTACATTTAATTCGATTAATTTATCTAAAACCATGTGTATTGCGATTTCATGATTTTTGATATCCTCAACTACTTTATATTTTTCGCCATTGTATTTAGTTGTAAATACAGAATTTTTTAGACCAACTCTTTCAATAATTCCTGAAACAATTTCTTCTTCTGCTGGCATTTCGTAAAGAGTAAACTTTAAACTAGAACTTCCTGCGTTTATTGCGATTGTTTTTGACATAATAAAACCCCTTATTTCTCATTTTTTATATTTTCTTGTTTCCAATTTTCAACTTCTTGCATAAAATGATGCATAGAGGTTTGGTTTTTAAAATCAGGTATCTGAGCTAACAAAACTTGTTTTACTTGTTTTGCTTTATCTCCTTTTTTTTGAATTAAAAGAATAGATTTTCTTGACTTCTCAGATTTAAACAATTCTTTTGGTAAGTGAAGCATGCCTTGAAGATAAGCTTCGGATTGAATTATTTTAGTTAATGCAGCTGATTCTTTTGTTTCAAATAGTTGTGTAGGGACTAAAAACACTCCGTAACCATTATTTTTCAGGTAATAGATACTTTGTTCAATAAATAAATGATGCGCGTATGAGTGTCCTTCAGGTGCACTCGCCTTAAAACGTTTAGCATTCTTATCTATCGGATAAAAACCTACTGGTAAATCACTGACCACAATATCTACTGGATCGATAAGTAAGTCTGTCAGCGCATCTTGGTGAGTTAATTTTACTCTTTGCCCTTGAAGTTCTGTATTAATAAGAGCCAATGACAACAATAAATCATCATTGTCTATTCCTTCAGCTTCAACCTCAATTTCTTTTAAAGTCAATCCATTATAAATGGTAGACAATAAATTCCCTGTTCCAACTGCCGGATCAAGTAGACGTATTTTTTTTATATCTATATCAATAACCTTTTCAATTAAATAGGATAATATAAATCCAATAGCATCAGGTGTCATCTGATGATTCGCTTGCACTTGGTCACTTTTCGCACCTTTTAACAGCGCTAATTGAAAACTTTTTCTTATCTCTTCAGGTTCCATATTATCTAGAGGCAATTCTTGATAAAGTTCCGTCAGCATTTTTACTGTTTGGTCTGAAGGATACTTATTTTCTTGCGTTGCCTTCTTTCCATCAATAATATTTTCACCTGTCTCAGAAAGTCCTTCTAAATATGAAACACCTAATTCTTTCTGTAACAATTGAACGGAAGTATCTAATCCTGAAAATAAACGTTCGATTTCTTTTTGAGACACTTTGCCCGACCTCTTTTCTTAATCCATAGCTCTTTTATTAAAAAAATCATTCTTTACCAAACTTAATCATCTGTTTTACAAGTTAATTACTACCTGTATTATTCTAACGAATAAACGTCTAACTTTCAAGACTCATTTTTTTAAAATTATGACTATTTTTTTCTGAATTTCATCTTAAAATAATAATACCACTAATAATAAAAAAATAGGTTACCAAAGTAATTAAAACCGATTCTTTTTAAAATGATGGTATTTAAAATTACCAGCTGGTTTTCTAATCAGTAAATAAACTAACAAACCTGGAATAACTAGAGTAATCAATACTAAAAAAGCCCAAATACCGCCTCGCATTCGTCTTCTATTCGCATCATTGTATACCCAGATTTCTAATTTCAACAAACCAAAAAGAATGATGATAATGACTGCGGCACTTATACTAAAGCCTAAAATACCAATAATTAAATCAATCACTATAACTCTCCTCTCTTTCTAATTTTTTTTAATTTTTTTAAAAAAAGAATTAAAAAAGAATTAAAACTAAAAAAAAAGCTCTTCTAAAAAATAGAAGAGTTTTTTTTGTTAAATTATTGAGCAACTGGGTAAACAGATACTTGCTTTTTGTCGCGGCCTTTACGTTCGAAACGAACAACGCCATCAACTTTAGCAAATAAAGTGTCATCTCCACCAATTCCCACGTTAGTACCTGGGTAGATTTTAGTACCGCGTTGACGGTATAAAATTGATCCGCCAGTAACAGTTTGACCATCTGCACGTTTAGAACCTAAACGTTTAGATTGAGAATCACGACCGTTAGTTGTAGATCCGCCCCCTTTTTTATGGGCAAAGAACTGTAAATTCATTTTCAACATTTTAATTGCACCTCCTGTTTTTAGTCTAAAATGTAATTCAATTTGACATAATTAGGATATTCTTCTGCTATACTTTTTAAAGACAAGAGAAGGCTTTCCAAAAGAATCTGCGTAGTAGTCAATTGTTTCCCAGTGATTCCCACTGGTAATTCAACATAAAGATATCCACCTTCGACTTCATCATTTGTTTCAACCAGTGGAGTGAATCCACCCAAAACAGATAAACTATTCGTTGTCCCAATTGTTAAAGCTGATACGGCTGCACAGACAATGTCAGTTCCGTAAGCTCCTGACTCTGCATGACCTGTAACTTCAAAAGAAACAATATTGTTCTCCTCGTTACGCTTCAAAAATGCATGAATCATTCACAGACACCACTTTCTTATGCGTTGATTGCATTAATCATAACTTTTGTATAAGGTTGACGATGTCCTTGTTTACGATGTGAGTCTTTTCTGCGTTTGTATACAAAAGTCGTAACTTTCTTTTGAAGACCATGTTTTTCAACTGTACCTTCAACAACAGCTCCATCAATAGTTGGAACACCAACTTTTGTTTCTTCGCCACCTACTAAGATAACTTCATCAAATATAACTGTTTCACCAGCATCAATATCTAATTTTTCAATATAGATTGCTTGGCCCACTTCAACTTTAATTTGTTTTCCACCTGTTTTAATAATTGCGTACATTTATTCGCACCTCCTTATTAGACTTAGACTCGCCGTCATGAGCGCCATTACTGGACTTACAAACTCATTCCCGCGCGGTTGTAGTTGTGGTGCTACACATTAACAACAGTAGTAGCATACCAAAAAGAGACTTCTACGTCAATAAATAATTTTATCTTTTTGTAAAAAAATCTTTTTTTACATAATTGCTATTTTATTATTTTAAATAAAAGTATCTGAAGAGATATTTCTTGTACTAAATTTTTCTGCAAACTCAATGTCGTGAGTAACAATCAATATCCCTGTTCCTGTAGCAGCTATCTTTTGTATCATCTCACCAACTCCATTTGAAGAATGGCGATCTAATGCTGATGTTGGTTCATCGAAACAAAGTATTTCTGGACTTAACATCATTGCGCGTGCAATTGCTGCTCTTTGTTGTTGGCCACCTGACAAAGTTTTTGGGTATGAGTCTTTTTTGTCTAATAAATTCATTTGTTTTAGTAAACTTTCAGCTTTTATTGTCGCTTCTTTTATTGTCATTAACTTTTTTTGCACAGGCGCTTCAATACAATTTTGTATGACATTTAAATTAGGAAATAATTGGTAGTCTTGAAAAACCAATCCAATTTTGTTGCCATATCGATTTCTCTCTTTCTTTGAAGTGTAGTGAGTTTTTTTTTCAGTCGTCATTTTACAAAGGTAATCACCATTTATTGAAATTGTACCTGTATCCGCTTCTTCAAGATCAGTCAACAGTCTCATAAACGTTGTTTTGCCTGTTCCTGATTCACCTACTAAAGAAATAATTTCTCCATGACTTATTGTAAAATCGAAGTTATTTATTACTTTCATTTTATTGAACGTTTTAGTGACTCCTAGTGCTTTCAACAACATATAGCTCACCCTCTCAAAAATTAAATTTCTTTTCAACAATAAGCAAAATAATTGTGATTATTCCTGTGATAAAGAGATAAATGATTCCAACTGCTACAAAAGGCAGTAGTGAAGCATAGGTGTTTGCTGCAATCTGTCCGGCTCTCAATAACTCTCCAAGTCCTAGGATATAGACCAGTGACGTATCTTTTACTAGTGATATAACTTCGTTCCCGACAGAAGGAAGGACCGTACGTAAAACTTGTGGAATAATAATTCTTCTAAAGCCTTGTATTCTACCAATTCCCAAAACTCTAATTGCTTCAAATTGCCCTTGTGGCACGGATATGATTCCACCTCTAAATATCTCCGCATAATAGGCTGTGTAGTTCAAACCGAATGCAATAATAGCTGCTGTAAACCGATCAAATGTAATTCCAATTAACGGAAGACCAAAAAATACAATCATCAACTGTAATAATAAGGGCGTACCACGCATAACATAGATATACAGTTGAATAACCCAAGAAAGGAATCGTGGAGAATAAATTCGTATACACGCAACTAAAAAGCCTAGAGGGATTGTTAGAACAAAGATAATAATAAAAAGACGCATTGTTGTACCTAGACCATTAATTAAAGTAGGCATAATATCATTAATTAGATTCATATTCTTCCTCTTCTCTCATAAAATATTCAAGTAGTATGTAGTTTCTTTATTATCTTATTAGAAACTTTTTTATCATAATGTTGTTTAAATGAAACGTGTTAAGTATGTTTCATTTAAACAACGCTATTTTTCTACTCTGCAAACCATTTATCATATATCTTATCATAGGTACCATCTTTTTTAAGATCTGCTAAATTCTCATCTATAGCTTGTTTTAACTTAACATCCGACTTACGCAACCCTACTGCATATTCTTCATTACCAAAATTATCATCCAGCACTCGGTAATCCATGTCTTTATTTTGTTGCATATAATAGCGACCCATTGTCTCATCTACTACAATCGCATCGCTTCGTCCCGATGCTAAATCATTAAACACATCGTTATTAGAAGGATACTGAACTATTTCACCGTTATTAAATGTTTTAATTATATCTGAATCATCAGCCATAACTGCATCAACTGCACTTGATGATTGTTGTGCAGCCACCGTTTTATCCTTCAAATCGGCTTTGCTGTTTATTGGACTATCTTCTAAAACAATAATAAGTTGACTATTATTCAAATAAGGACTACTAAATAGTACTTTCTCTTTTCTTTCTTCGGTTATGGTATAACCATTCCAAATTACATCAATATTTCCAGCATTTAATTCTGTTTCCTTTAATGCCCAATCAATCGTTTGAAATTTAAACTCAACTCCCATACGTTCCCCGACTTCATTAGCTAAATCAATATCAAATCCAACTATTTCATCGTTTGAATCTCTATAACCCATTGGTGCAAAGGTATCATCCAGTCCCATTACAATTGTGCCATTTTCTAAAATAGAATCATAGCTATCTTCTTCTGTTGAATTAGTACTACAACCCGAAAGAACCAATATGAATAAACCTAAACCTGTGATAATCTTCAATAAATTATTTTTCATTACAAACTCCCCAATCTCTTTTTTTTTAAAACCAATTTAAATAAAAACAAAAAAGTCCTTTGACTCCCTAAATAACAGGAAATCAAAGGACGATAGTTTTTATATCGTGGTACCACCTTTTTTTGTAGTCTCTTTACAGAAAACTACCTTATCGCGTTCAAAACAACTAAACGCTAGTACTATAACGGGTACACCCGGATCAGTTTACTAAGTATGGTTCAACTGTCAGCTTGGAGATGTGTGTTCAGACTAGGCTCTTAATTGCTCGCACCAACCGCAATCTCTCTGTTGAGTTTCTAACCTTACTTTTTCTCGTCTTTGCTTTTGTTTATTTTTAAAACTATAACACATTTAACTTTTTTTGCCAAATAGTTTCTTCCAAAAACTTTCTTTTTCTTTTTTTATCGACATCAAAGGTACTGTTTCGCCTAATATACGACGAGCGACATTTCGATATCCTTGTGAAGCAGGATTTTTCGGATTTAAGACAATAGGATCTCCTTTATTAGAAGAACGAACAACGTCATCATCATCAAAAATAATACCCAATAGATCAACTGAAAGGTGTCTTGTAATTTCGTCTACATCTAGAACTTCTCCATCTTGCATCATTCTCTTGCGGATTCTGTTTATGATAAGCTGCGGAGGATCTAATTCGGTCTGTTCTAACAACCCAATTATACGATCTGCATCTCGAATAGCCGATATCTCAGGTGTAGTTACTAAAATTGCTTCATCTGCGGCAGCAATTGAATTTTGAAATCCCTGTTCAATTCCCGCAGGACAGTCAATTAAAATATAATCATATTCTTCCTTTAATTCCGCAACAATTTCTTTCATTTGTTCGCCATTAACGTCATTTTTATCTGCATTTTGTGCTGCTGGTAGTAAATATAGATTATCATTAAATCGTTTATCTTTTATAATTGCTTGATGTAATTTTGCGCGTCCTTCAACAACATCAATAATATCATAAATAATTCGGTTCTCTAAACCTAAAATAACATCTAAATTCCTTAAACCTATATCCATATCAATCAGACATACCCGTTTACCTTGTAAGGCAAGCGCAGTTCCAATATTTGCTGTTGACGTTGTTTTCCCTACGCCACCTTTTCCAGAAGTAATTACAATTGCTGTTCCCATTTAAATTAATCCCCCTGTCAATTTACCTAACATCGGCCGCATTTTACTTAAATGATCTAGATTTTCAAAATCTAATATATGTAAATCATTTATAAATGCAAATTCATTTTTCTTTACACTCAATTTTTCCGCTGATTGATTTTCTATTATTTGAACATTATCTGCTATTCGTACTTGTGCATTTGTATGAAAATCGGCAACAATAACCGCTGCTGCATCTCCTTCAAATCCTGCATGTGCAACACCGTGTAATTCCCCAATGATAAAAATACTACCATTTGCTCGAATCACTCCACCAGGATGAACCTTTCCAACAAAAAGAATGTCTCCTGGAGCTTGAAGTACTTGCCCACTACGTACTGTTTGTATCTCCATCTGTAAACTAACAGCTTGTTGCCAAGCTAGAGCTGATTCGTAAGTTAAAACAGCTGAACTAATTTTTTTTATTTCAAAATGACTATTCTCTTTAATCATTTTTGTTAGTACTTTTTTTTCTTCATCCGTTAATAAACGATTTCCAGTTATTACTTCTAGTTGAATCTTTTTATTTTTTTCGTTTGAGTCATCTTTTTTCGACTCCGTTTTAAGATGTTCTAACAACTGTTCTAACTCTTCAACAATTGCAGTAAAAGAAGCTGATTCGTTTAAAGTTAATACAAAACCATCTTTACTTCCTTTTAATGTCACACTCTGTTTCACTTCAACAACTCCCATCATCTAAATAACGAACAAGGATTCCACTATTTTTAATTCCCAGTCATTTTAAGTATTAATTTTTTTAATGGATAAAATGTGATTATAAAGAATACCAAATTCAACAATAATGTAGGACCCAAGCGGTTAGCCATAAAAGTATTCATATCAATCATAGTAAAACCTAATAATTTATAAATCCAATAGAGCATTGTTTCTAAAATAGTTAAATTAATGAAAATCATCATCCCAATAGTAATTGGATTTGGGTTTAATACCTGTTTCAATTTATTTGTAACATACACAATCAAAGGAAAAATTGCTACATATATCCCTAATACCCCTACATAGTAACTATCATACAGAAACCCAAAAACAATAGCATATAGAATCATTTTGTTTCTGGGTAGATAAAATGAAATTAATACAAGTATAAGAATAATTAATCTTGGTACCATGACATTCCCATCTTCTGTATACAAATGTTCAGAAAAAGTGCCTGAAATGAGACCATCTATCAACAGTCCCAAAAAAATTAACACTGGAGCAAAAATATTTATTTTCCAATCCCTACTCATCTTACTCCCCGCTTTCAGCTGTCCGTTGAATAAAAGTTACATAACGAATATCATCAAAGTCTGATGCAGGTATAACGTAAGCCTCTTGAGATAACCCGTGTGAATCTAGTTTTACTTCATCAATTGAACCAATTAATAATGAATTTGGTGATATGCCTCCCAAGCCGGAAGTCATCACTTGATCCCCTTTTTTTAAGGTTATCTTGGTTGTTATTTGTTTCATAATCAAACGATTAGTCTCTGAATCATATCCATTAATAATTCCATGGACGAATCCTTTTTTTGAAGAAACTGAAGCCGCAACTCTACTATTATTTTGGTCTGAAGTTGTAATCAATTGGACTTTTGAACTAGCTGGATTCACTTCTATCACACGACCAATCAGTCCATTGTCCGCCATAACAGATAACCCTACAGATATGCCACTCTGACTTCCTCGGTCAACAATAATTTGATTTATCCAATTATCAGGGTTTCGACTTATAACAGTTCCATTAATTTTCTTATAATCAGAAAGCGTATCTTGTAATTCTAGTTGTTCCTTCATTTTTTGGTTGTCTTGTTTTAAATTACCTAATTCTACTTCTGTTTCATAAAGACCATCAATTTTTGATTTTAACAATTGATTTTCTTTGTAGGTATTCCTCAAATTCTCCACCGAATCAACAAATTTGACAACCGCATTAGTTGGTTTTGATAACAATTGACCAGTCACAGCCGTAATGTCGTTTCCGAATCGTTGCACTATTGGCAATTTACCGTTTCCTGAAATAGAATAGGCTATTAAACCTAGACAAACAATTATACTAACCAACAATATAATTAATTTTTTATTTGAAAAAAATTGACGCAATTTATCACCTCATTAATTCTTCAGGCTTTGTTTATTTTACCATAACTTTAGCTAAAAAACTTAGTAATCCACTAAATTTTTATATCAAATGAAAAGATGCAGGAAGCAAAATAGCTTCCGCATCTTTTCATCATAATATATTTTTCATCTTATTTCATTCTTTTCTTTTTATATACATCTATGTGCTTAAGTGATTCTCCAGTACCTAAAGCAACGCAATCTAACGGATCATTTGCTACAAAAACGGGCACTTCAGTTTCATCAGCTATTGCATCACCAATATTTCTTAATAATGCTCCGCCTCCTGTTAAAACAATGCCGTGATCAATCACATCTGCTGAAATTTCTGGTGGTGTTTCTTCCAAAGTTTCTCTTACAGCACTAACGATGCCATCAACAACTTCTTTGATTGCTTCAGCAACATCTACCGCAGAAACCTGAATCGTTTGCGGCAAGCCAGTTAACAAATCTCTTCCTCGAACATCCATAGATCCATACTCAGCTGCTTTTTCAATTGAAGCACAACCAATTTCAATTTTAATTTGTTCAGCTGTGCGTTCTCCAATTAACAAATTGAATTTTTTGCGTACAAAATGGATAATCCCTTCATCCATACTGTCTCCAGCTAACCGGATTGAACGGCTGCTTACAATACCACCTAACGCTATCGTTGCGACATCTGTAGTTCCGCCTCCTATATCAACAACCATGCTGCCTGTTGGTTCCATTACTGGCAGACCAGCTCCTATAGCAGCTGCGAATGGTTCTTCAAGAATAAATGCATCTTTAGCTCCTGCCATCCTTGTTGCATCAATAACAGCGCGTTTTTCTACTTCAGTTACTCCGCTTGGTACACAAACAATTACGTACGGTTTAGATGTCGTTTTCCCAATAGCTTTTTCAATGTAATACTTCATCATTGCAGCAGTAGTATCGTAATCAGCAATAACACCATTTTTCATAGGTCTAATAGCTACAATTGAACCGGGGGTTCTACCAATCATATTTCTTGCATCTTCACCGACTGCTACTATGTCACCCGTCGAAATATCTTTAGCTACTACTGAAGGATCTCTCAAAACAATCCCTTTACCTTCTACAAAAACATTTGTATTAGCCGTTCCTAAATCTATTCCAATATCTTTACTTCCAAATCTAAACACGTATTTCATCCTCTCAAGTCAAACAAATCTAATTTTTTTTCATAGAATATTTTTTTTATTAATACTCATTAGATTCTACAGATAGTATAACAAAAATGATATAGAATTTCCTTATCATAATTTCATCATACTTCATTTTTTTACCCAAAACATTACTTATCCCACTATTTTAACAAAATATTTATAATTTCTAAGTAAAATCTTTAAATAGCTGAAAGATAGGTTTATTTTTTGTTATCATTTTCCAATTTTATTTTTATTTCTCTTATTTTTCTTAGAAAATATTAGACGTATTAGATTACAGTATTAGGAAAATTTAAATATAGCACAAAAAAAAGACCTGGTAAAAATTACCAGATCCCTCGAAGTTTAATTTAAATTAAGCTTTGTTTACGTTTGCTGCTTGAGGTCCACGGTTTCCTTCTTCAACGTCGAAAGATACTGCTTGTCCTTCTTCTAAAGATTTGAATCCTTCGCTTTGGATAGCTGAGAAATGTACGAATACATCGTCTCCGTTTTCGCGTTCGATAAAACCAAAACCTTTTTCTGCATTAAACCATTTTACTGTACCTTGTTCCATAATTAAATATCCTCCTCGTGCGTTTTGCACATTTTGTTAAGCCTTGCTAACGGTACGAATTGGAATGTTTTGAAACAATTCTTTTCTGTTACCTCACAAAAACCTTAAAACTAGTATAACATGTGATTCAATATATAGCAAGAAGAAATTGACTATTCCTTAAACATTCAGCTGCTTCTTGAATTATCCATAATATCTTATACAGAATTTTTTTCATTAGTGAAAAAATAGAGTTTCAGAGTGAAAACTCAGACAATGTATTTTAACCTTTCTTTTTGGCTTTACGATATCCACTATTTAATCCTGTTGGTTAGGTTATTGTTCTTTATCCAAGATTTTTTTGCGACTTATCCATTCTGAGTGTTATCCGAGATTCACAAACCTTTCAATTATTCCCCAAATAATAATCCTAGGAAATCTGATTTAAAGTTGGTATCATGCTACTTCTAATTATTTTATCAAAAGTATATATGCCGTCTTCTTTGTAACAGAGACCTTGAGTGAACCCCATTCTATGGTTGTTAATTTGCACTTCAATAATAGAATAAAGTTCTTTTGTTACACAAAAAGAGTGCAGGAAAATCAAATGAAAAAGAGCATCACACTAGACTTTTCGTAGATTTAAAGAAAAGTTATAAATTATCCATCTACTTAACCTCAATTTTCCAATCTACACACACACCCAATCACTTATTATTACAATCAGATAAAAAGGTCATAAAAAAAAGACTTAGTTAATTGACTAAGTCTTTTTACGTTTTAAGTTTAATTTAAGCTTTGTTTACGTTTGCTGCTTGAGGTCCACGGTTTCCTTCTTCAACGTCAAAAGTTACTGCTTGTCCTTCTTCTAGAGATTTGAATCCTTCACCTTGGATAGCTGAGAAATGTACGAATACATCGTCTCCGTTTTCGCGTTCGATAAAACCAAAACCTTTTTCTGCGTTAAACCATTTTACTGTACCTTGTTCCATTATAAATATCCTCCTCGTGCACTAAACACTTTGTATTTTTACGTTTCTGTCAATAGTAAGATTCTGAATATTTCAACAACAATTCTTGCACCTACATCAACTTAAACGTTAAAAATATTTTATCATAATACTATATTCTAAGCAAGTAAAACGCTTTATTTTCATTTGGTATAAAAAAAAGATCTGGTAAAAATTACCAGATCTCTCGAAGTTTAATTTAAATTAAGCTTTGTTTACGTTTGCTGCTTGAGGTCCACGGTTTCCTTCTTCAACGTCGAAAGTTACTGCTTGTCCTTCTTCTAAAGATTTGAATCCTTCGCTTTGGATAGCTGAGAAATGTACGAATACATCGTCTCCGTTTTCGCGTTCGATAAAACCAAAACCTTTTTCTGCGTTAAACCATTTTACTGTACCTTGTTCCATAATTAAATATCCTCCTCGTGCGTTTTGCACATTTTGTTAAGCCTTGCTAACGGTACGAATTGGAATGTTTTGAAACAATTCTTTTCTGTTACCTCACAAAAACCTTAAAGCTAGTGTAACATGTGATTCAATACATAGCAAGAACAACTTAACTATTTATTGGATATCCACCTATTTAGACTGCCTTTTCTGATCCATACACATAGCGAATCACTTACTGGTACGATTAGATAAAATAATAATAAAAAAAACTTAGTCAATTGACTAAGTTTTTTTACGTTTTAAGTTTAATTTAAATTAAGCTTTGTTTACGTTTGCTGCTTGAGGTCCACGGTTTCCTTCTTCAACGTCGAAAGTTACTGCTTGTCCTTCTTCTAAAGATTTGAATCCTTCGCCTTGGATAGCTGAGAAATGTACGAATACATCGTCTCCGTTTTCGCGTTCGATAAAACCAAAACCTTTTTCTGCGTTAAACCATTTTACTGTACCTTGTTCCATTATAAAATATCCTCCTCGTGCGTTTTGCACATTTTGTTAAGCCTTGCTAACGGTACGAATCGGAATGTTTTGAAACAATTCTTTTCTTATACCTAAACAAAAACTTGTATTAAGTATAACATGAACAATAAAATGATTCAACTATTTAATATGGTTTTCATATTAAAATATGCCAAGTTCTTTTAAGCTTATATAATAAGTTTGCCCAACGATGATGTGATCTAGCAATTCAATACCCATCATTTCCCCACAACTAGCCATCCGCTTGGTAAACATGATATCAGCTTCTGAAGGTTCAGGATTTCCGGAGGGATGGTTGTGACCAATAATAATACGCGCTGCTGAAAATCGAACAGCTCCTCTAAATATTTCTCTGGGGTGAGCTACGCTAGAATTCAAGCCTCCAATGAAAACTGTTTCTTTCTTAATGATTTCATTTTTAGTATTTAAGTACATCACAATCACATGTTCTTGTTGCAAATCACGCATTTCATTCAATAGCATCTCTCCCGCATTACGACTAGAGGTAATTTGCCCAATTTTAAGTTGAGATGCTTGAGAAATGCGAATACCTAATTCAATTGCTGCTCTTATTTCTGTGGCTTTAATTTTGCCAATTCCCGTTATCCCCATCAGCTCCTCTATCGAAGCTGTTTTCAAAAAATATAAATTTTCAAAAGTATTCAAAACTTTCATTGCAAGCACCATAACATTCGAATCTTTTGTTCCTGTACGGAGTAAAATTGCCAATAATTCATGGTTGGCTAATGCTTTTTCTCCATAGTTCTCTAAACGTTCCCTTGGTCTTGAAAAAACAGGTACCTCTTTAACTAGACTCGTCATTTTTCCTGTCATAAAAACACTCCTTTTCTACCTACCTTTTTAATATACGCAAGAAAAAAGAGCTATTTTCATTTTTTTATCATCACATAGTTAACAAAGCATGTGTATCATGAATAAAGTTCTTAACTTGTTGCAAATCTTTATGGATAGCTAATGTTTTTCGTATTTCTTCATCCCCAGCCTCAAAAATATCTGGCACCATAATTACATTAATTTGTGCATCATATGCTGCTCTTATACCATTAAGCGAGTCTTCTAAAATTAGTGTATTTTCTTTTTCTACTCCTAAATCAGACCAAGCTTTTTCGAATATTTCAGCATCTGGTTTTGCCCGTTTCACTTCATTTCCACCAATAAAGTAATCAAAGTAGCCTTCTAAATTTTCTCGTTTCAGAAAAAAAGAAACAACCGAATTTATATTACTTGAAGCAACAACCTTTTTTATTTGATTCTCTGCTAGGTAATCTAATAATTCCAATAACCCAGGTTTTTTGATTAATCCGTCTCTTTCGATTACTTCAATAAGCCTTTCACTAGTTTTTTTTATAAAAAGAGTAACTTTTTCATCGTCATTGAAATCTAAATATAAGTTTCTATGGAATTCTTCATCAGAAATTCCAATGTATTTAGAATAATAATCATATGAAAAATCCATACCTATAAGATCTGCTACTTCTTTATTTACTTTGTAATACATTGTTTCGGTATCAAACATTAGACCATCCATATCAAAAATGACTGCTTTGATTTGCTTCATTTTAAAACCTCCTCATTCATCAGTTGATTTTAGTAATAACTGCCGGACTTCTGAAATAAAATAAAGTGAGCCGGTAATTAAAATAATATCGTTTTCATCCATTTCTCTAATAATATCTGCTACTGCTTCTTGCCAGTATTCTTTTACCTTTATACCTGAAATTGCATATGATTCCAGTTCTTCTATTTTAACAGCTCTAGGATTAGCAAAGCTCGTTAAAGTAATATGAACATTCGCCAATTCCTTTAATAAACTTAGCATACTATTGACCGCTTTATCTTGTAGAACAGCAAAGATTAAATAAACGTCTTGTTGTTTAAAGTCAGCGTTTATCGTTTCAATTAATCTGCGTATAGCGGGCTCATTATGAGCGCCATCTAAGACTATCATAGGACTGTCGCTAATTTTTTCCATTCTTCCTGGCCAAAAAGCTAATTTAAGCCCTCTCCTTGTCGCTTCATGGTTTAGTTCTAAATTTGTCTTATGACAGTAAATTTGTAACGCTTCTAGAGCCACCATCGCATTCTCAATTTGATGTTGTCCTAACATTTTTATTTGTATCTGATTTAAATAAATGTGTTCATCTTCAAAAGTAAATTGCTCACCCCAAGTTGGTAGTGTTTGGCATTTCGAAGACCAATAATCTTCTCCAAATAATTTAATGCTAGATTCGTTTTTTTTAGCAACCGTTTGGATAACTTGCAGAGCTTCATTAGGCATCCTTCCTGCTACAACAGGAACATTTGGTTTAATGATTCCTGCTTTTTGTGAGGCGATTTCAGCTAACGTTTCTCCTAATACCTGCATGTGATCTAAACCAATAGTAGTTATGACTGAGACAACAGGAGTCACAACATTTGTTGAATCCAATAAGCCTCCTAATCCAACTTCAATCACTACTACATCAGCATGACCTTCACCAAAATAAATAAACATCATAGCAGTAATCACTTCAAACTCAGTAGGTCCATCCAACTCAGTTTCTTCCAATTCGTAGGCTAAAGGATAAACCACGTTAGCCAATCGGATAATTTCTTCATCCGATATAGGCACTCCGTTAACACTAATACGTTCATTGAACGTCTCAATATAAGGAGATGTAAACGTTCCAACTGTCTGGCCATTTGCTTCTAACATATTTCTTAAAAACGTAACGGTCGAACCTTTTCCGTTCGTACCAGCAACATGTATAGCTTTTATTTTTTCTTGTGGAGATCCTAATTTTTCTAGCATCCAGTCCATTCTCTTAAGTCCAGGTTTCATTCCAAAAATTTTTCTGCCATGAATCCAGTCCAATGCCTCTTCGTATGTTTTAAACATCAGTTGCACCTCGTCTTTTATAGTCATCGTTTTCCAATAAACAGCAAAAAAATCTTTGCCTTCTTTCATAGTAGTGAAGGCAAAGATTTTTTTCAAGTCTATTTAATTATAATTGAGTTTTTAATTTAATTATAATTGAGTTTTTAATGTCTCAATTCTTTTTAAGACAAGCGTTTGTTTTTCAAGGTATTCTGTTTCTTTTGCTTTTTCTGCTTCTACAACCGTAATCGGAGCATTCTCGATAAATTTAGCATTAGATAACTTACCTCTAACTCTTTTAACTTCACCCGACCATTTAGCCAATTCTTTTTCTAAACGAACAATCTCTTCGTCGATATTAATCAAACCTGCCAAAGGAAGATAAATCTCTGCACCCGTAATAACTGCACTCATAGCTGTTTCAGGAGCTTTAATGGTACTTGAGATAGTTAGATTTTCAGGATTACAAAAGCGTTCAATATAAGAAATATTATTTTTCAAGAACGATTCAACTTTATTATCATTTGTTTTAATCAATAGTTCCACTGACTTGGATAAAGGAGTGTTAACTTCTGAACGAATATTACGGACAGAACGAATCAATTCCATTAATACATCCATTCCTTCAGTCGATTCCTCATCCGATAGTTCAGGACGAACAACAGGATATTCTGCAATGACCAATGATTCTCCAATATGCGGAATATTTTCCCAAATTTCTTCTGTTACAAAAGGCATAACTGGGTGTAACAAACGGAGTGTCTGATCCAACACATAAGCCAAAATACTTCTTGTTGTTTGTTTAGCCTCTTCATCATCATTAAATAAGATTTCTTTACTCATTTCGATGTACCAATCACAAAAATCATCCCAGATAAAGTGATAGAGGTGCCGATTTGCTTCGCCAAATTCAAAGCGTTCAAATAAATCTGTCACTTTTTCTATTGTTTTGTTTAATTTAGTTAAGATCCATCGATCGGCCATCGTTTTTTCACCTGTTAAATCAATTTGTTCAACTGTGAAATCTTCCATATTCATTAATGCAAAGCGACTTGCATTCCATATTTTATTAATGAAATTCCATGAAGCGTCCATTTTGTCATAGCTAAAACGAACATCTTGACCTGGAGCGGAACCATTTGACAAGAACCACCGCAAAGCGTCAGCACCATACTTATCGACTACTTCCATCGGATCAATTCCGTTGCCTAAAGATTTACTCATTTTGCGACCTTCTTCATCACGAATTAACCCGTGAATAAGCACATCATTAAATGGTTTTTTACCAGTAAATTCAAGACTTTGGAAAATCATGCGACTAACCCAGAAGAAAATAATATCATAGCCTGTTACTAGTGTGTTATTGGGGAAATAACGTTTAAAATCTGCTGAGTCCTCATCTGGCCAACCCATTGTTGAAAAAGGCCAAAGAGCTGAACTGAACCAAGTATCTAAAACATCTGGATCTTGTTCCCAATTTTCACTATCTTCGGGTGCTTCCATCCCGACATAAAGTTCTCCACTATGTTTATGATGCCAAGCTGGTATTCTGTGACCCCACCATAATTGACGAGAAATAACCCAATCATGGACATTTTCCATCCAGCTTAAATAGGTATTTTCAAAACGTTCAGGTACAAAATTAACTTTATCTTCAGTAGCTTGCAAAGCGATTGCTTCTTTTGCAAGAGGTTCCATCTTAACAAACCATTGAGTTGATAATCGTGGCTCAATAATGACTCCTGTTCTTTCTGAATGTCCTACACTATGTGTCATTTTTTCGATTTTCACTAATCGTCCTTCAGCCTTTAAATCCTTAATAACAGCTTTTCTAGCCTCAAAACGATCCATACCTGCATATTTACCTGTCACTTCGTTCATCGTCCCATCTGGATTCATGACGTTTGTACGAGGTAAATCGTGTCGATTTCCTACCGCAAAGTCATTAGGATCGTGCGCAGGCGTTATTTTAACCACACCTGTCCCAAAATCCATTTCAACATACTCATCCGCAATGATTGGTATTTCAAGGTTCATCAATGGCAAAATGATTTTTTTACCAATGAGATGTTGGTAGCGTTCATCATCAGGGTGAACCGCCACTGCAGTGTCACCAAGCATTGTTTCCGGACGTGTTGTGGCAATTTCTACAGAACCGCTACCATCTGCTAATGGATAGGTCATATGATAAAAAGCTCCTTCAACATCTTTATGAATTACCTCAATATCTGATAAAGCCGTTTTTGCTTTTGGATCCCAATTGATAATATATTCTCCACGATAAATCAGATTTTTGTTATACATCGTAACAAAAACTTTCCTAACCGCTTCGGATAGACCATCATCTAAAGTAAATCGTTCACGTCCGTAATCAACGGATATCCCAACTTTCGCCCATTGCTCACGGATAACTGCAGCATACTCTTCTTTCCATTCCCAAACCGTCTCAATAAATTTTTCTCGCCCTAAATCATAACGTGAAATGCCTTCTTCAGCTAATTTAGCCTCTACTTTTGCTTGTGTAGCAATGCCCGCATGATCCATCCCTGGTAACCATAAAGTATCAAAACCTTGCATTCTTTTTTGTCTGATGATGATATCTTGTAACGTTGTGTCCCAAGCATGCCCTAAATGCAACTTACCTGTCACATTTGGAGGAGGAATAACAACAGAATAGGGTTCCTTTGTCTTATCTCCACTTGGTTTAAATAAATCTTTTTCAAGCCACTTTTCGTAACGACCAGCTTCAACTTCTTGGGGTTGATATTTTGTCGGCATTTTTAATTCTTTGGACATTTTTTAGCCTCTTTTCTTTTTATTTTTTTCTGAAATAGTAAAAAAAGCACCCGCCCTAATACAAATTTTTGTATTAGGACGAATGCTTTTTGATTCGCGGTACCACCTATATTGTATATTTCCTTAGAAAATATACCTCTCTTCACGTTTTTAACGAAACGTTATTCCGGACAAAGTTACTATTTCTTCACCTCGTCAGCTCCCAAGCTACTTTCATTTTATCATGGTCAAGAACTCTCAGCATTTGTTCTTTTCTCTGAATACCCATCTAATAAAATTACTCCTCTTGTTCATCGCTTTTTTTCTATAGTTCATTTTAGCATTGAAAAGCTGTTAATTCAATCCTGATTTTAACGAAAAGTCAGAATTAACGTGCTATTTTTGTATTTTTGATTGCTTTGTCATAATCTGGCTCATCACTCATTTCTGATACCACTTCTTTATAAACTAGCTTCCCAGTTGCGTCAATAATAAACACAGAACGAACCAAGACATTTAGTTCAGGAATAGCTATTCCATAGGCTTTTCCGAAAGATAAATCTGTATCCTGAAGCATTTCCATATCTATGCCTTCTCCTGCACACCACTTCTTTTGCTCATCTTTCGTATTTGTAGAAATAGTCATTATTTTGATTCCTTCAAGTTCACTTGCCTCTTTATTAAACGATTTTGTTTGAATCGCACAAACTCTCGTATCAATGTCAGGGATAACACTTATTAAAGTAACCATCCCTTTACAGTCTTCTAAAGTTACTATTTCATCCTTACTATTTTTGATTGAGAAGTCTGGGCCTTTATCACCAACGTTAGGTAATGTCCCCTCTACTTTAAGTGGCTTGCCTTTTTTTGTGAACTCCATATTTACTCGCTCCCATTTCTAAACATATTTACTTGTTAAGTATACGCTGTCTGAAAAGAAAAATGCAAATCCGGAATTCATCTATTTTATAAATTTAGTGTCAAAGAGTAGGTACTGTGTGTTTAAAGGTTAGAAAAGATAGTAAGTATCCTAATTTTCATTTTATCCTTTTACCGTTGGTGGAAGCAATCTACCATCATAATAGACCAGAGTTAATATTTCACCTGTTAAATCAATATAACGAACATCTACAGTTGATGGAACTATTACTCTACCAGGAGCAAAATTTAAAATAGAAGTAATTCCAGAATCAACCAACCTATCTACCAACTCTTGTGAATGCTCGCTTGGAACTGTAGAAATCGCTACATGAATGTTTTCACGAGATAAAACACTTTTCATTTGATCAATAGAATAGATAGGAACTCCTGATAAAATTTTCCCAGAATTTTCTTCACTATTTTCGAAACCACACGTTATTTTCATATTGTCATTTCTGCGGAAATTATTAGCAATCAGCGCTTTCCCGATGTTTCCTACACCTACTAAGGCTATATTGATGATTTTATTCACATTCAAAATTTCATGAAACACTTCTACTACATAATCAACTTCATAACCATAGCCACTTCTGCCTAATTCACCAAAATGAGAAAAATCACGACGAATTGTCGCTGAAGGTATTTGAGTTAATTCACTAATTTCTTGTGATTTTATCCTTTTAACTCCAGTATCTTCAAGCTTTTTCAAGCATCGATAATAAACGGGTAATCTTTTAGCAGTTGCTTTCGGTACAGACTGTTTTTCTTGCTTGATTTTCATTAGAAATCCTCCAATTGCATGTCTATTTCCTCAAATCATATCATCAATAAAAATAAAACTCAATCTTTTTGTGATAATAATCACATTCAAAACTATTTTACTACTTTTCTTAAATGAAAATAAAACACTCGCTATTATATTATAATAAAAAAGATTAGATATTTTGTTTTCTCCTGCTAGCTAACTATTAAAAGGAGTACATTTTCTAATCTTTTTTATTTATTTATAAGAGTCCAGAATATTTGACGGCTTGTTGCTTTTCTAAAGTATCTCCTACTTTTATTTCAGAAAAAACCAGATTATCCATCACACGTTGAATTAAGTCTTCTATATTCAATCTCGCTTCATATCGTCTAGTTTTTTCTAAATCTGGTTTTGTTTTAGGAGTAGTTGGCGCAAATATAGTACAACAATCCTCAAAAGGTTGTATTGATAATTCGAATGTATCAATATTTTGAGCTAAATCGATTATCTCGTTTTTATCCATTGAAACAACAGGACGGATAATGGGTGTAGTCGTCACATCATTAATGGCTATCATGCTATGCAAAGTTTGCGATGCTACTTGTCCAAGAGACTCTCCATTAATAATAGCTAATCCTTTTCGTTCTTCACGAATTCGTTCTGTAATTCGTAACATCATACGTCGTGTCACTGTCATTGAGTAACCTTCAGGTACACATCTTTTAATTTCTTCTTGAACTTCAGTAAATGGAACTTCAATGAATATAATATTTCCGACAAATGCAGCCATCTTTGAAGTTAAATCCTTGGCTTTTTGCAAAGACCGAGGACTTGTATAAGGAGGACTGTGAAAATGAACGGCCTCGATTTCTACACCACGCTTCATTGTCAAGTAACCTGCTACTGGGGAATCAATCCCGCCAGACAGCATTAGCATACCTTTCCCACTTGAACCTACTGGTAGTCCGCCTGCTCCTAATATTGTTTGACTAGAAAGAAAGATACCTTCATTTCTAATCTCAACACGTATATTAATATCAGGGTTTTTCATTTTCACTTTAATACCTTCAATATTTTTTGAAACTTCTGATCCTAATAAATGATTAATTTCATCAGTGTCTAAACTAAATTCATGATCTGAACGACGCGTGGTGATTTTAAATGATTTACCTTCTGTATATAATTCTTGGACCATATCAACTGTTACTTTTTTCATTTCTTCGATATCTCTTTCCAGTCTTACCACTGGAGAAAAATTTTGAATCCCGAAAATAGGTTTTAATCTCTCCAAAACCAAATCACTGTCTACACCATTTAATTTTAAATGCATTCGGTCTCGTTCACCCGTTACGTTAAGTTGCTCAAAATCATATAAAGCAAATTTTACATTTTGGACTAGTTTATTAATAAATTTTTTTTTATTTTTACCTTTAGTAGATAACTCTCCGTAACGGACCATCACTTCATTGTATTGCATTTTATATTCACTTCTCTTTCTTATGCATTGATTGATTGGAATTTTTTATACAGCTTTTTAAATACGCTCATAAATTGTTTTGCTTCTTCCATAGTATTTGTATCTGATAAACTAATACGAACAGCATCAACTGCAAGACTGTCCGGTACATGCATGGCTGAAAGAGTGCTAGAACTCGCTTTTTTGCGGCTAGAACAAGCACTTGTAGTGGAAATATAAATAGATTCATTTTCAAAAGCATGTAACAACACTTCTCCTCTGATACCTTTTAAAGCAAAACAAAGAATATGTGGTGCTCCTGCTTGCGTTGAAAACAGTACAATTTTTTTATAGTTGTTCAACTCATTAATTAAATAATCTCTAATTTCTCTTTGTTTTTTTTGCTTATTGGTAGCATCTGTCATGACCAAACGTAAAGCTTTCCCAGTAGCTGCGATACCAGCAACATTTTCTGTACCACTTCGTATTCGATTTTCTTGTCCACCACCATTCATTAAAGACGCTATTTTCCTTCCCTTTTTCAAATAAATAAATCCTGTTCCTTTTGGCCCATGGAATTTATGACTTGAGAAAACAGCAATATCAATACGAGAATTTGGGCCTAAATGCACCGGTATTTTCCCGATAGCTTGAACAGCATCAACCTGAAAATGAATAGATGGATAATCTTTTAGAACTTCACCAATTTCCTCAATGGGTTGTACACTACCCACTTCATTATTAACAGCCATAACAGAAACTAAAATTGTATCTTTTCGTATGGCATTTTTTAAATCTGTGATAGAAATAACCCCATTTCTATCAACCGGTAAATAGGTCACTTCAAAACCAAATTGTTCTAATTGGCCTATAGATTCACTTACAGCAGGGTGCTCCACAGTTGTTGTAATGATATGGTTGCCGTAAACTTTTTTTTCAATAGCTGTTCCTTTGATGGCCCAATTGTCTCCTTCTGTGCCACCGCTAGTAAAGTAAATTTCTTGTGGTGTAACTGCAAGTAAAGAAGCAATTTGCATACGTGATTGCTTCATCAAAGAAGCAGCTTGATCTCCCAGTGCATGCATACTAGATGGATTCCCATTGACACTTCTAGTTACCTCTATAAATGTTTGCAATACTTCTTCATTTATTTGAGTCGTTGCACTATTATCAAAATATATCATTTATCTTCACACTTTCTATTATCTATTTCACATGATTTGATATGGATTTTTCATCATTGATTTAATACAAAATAAAACAGAGTTTCCAATTAAATGAAAGACTCTGTCGTTTTTTCATCATTTCTTTTGTTTATCTTCTAGATAATTTTCTTCTATCTTTTTAAACGAGCCCGGTTCAACTTCTTCTAAAGCTGTTGAAATCTGTTCTAATGCTTTATTGTAATCAAATTCAGTATTAAATGTTGTCATGCTCTTTACAATAGCCTCTGCTATTTCTGGATGTGTATGACGATAACGATTAGCATACTGCATCATATATTCACACAACAATGCATTATCTACTATCTCTTCCGTTTTTTTAATTAAAAGTTCCACATCATCATCACATAAATCGCATAAATGTTTGATATCTTTCATATCTATTCTTAATTTATTTAATTCTTTAGATAGTTCTTCTACTCGTTCTGTCGTTGCAAAGAAAAAATCTAGGTATTGCGTTGGTAATCCAGGAAGATGTTGTTTTTCAATATACCGTTTTACTCCACGTAAATTAAATTCAAAATCATCAATTTTATCTTTGACTTCTTTTTCTTCTTGGCGTAATTCTAATAAATGTTCGTTAATCATTTTTTGTTCCACTTCAATTTGTTCGAGTAACTTCGCATGCTCTGTATAGCTTTCTTTTACTGCACTAAAAATAGCTTGTTGGCTATTTAAGCCATCTGTAAATGTATCAAAATTATCTTGAATCTCGCTCAGTTGTTCTTGCATTTTTTGAGCTTGCTTTAATTCATCGTGGTTCAATGCGTAGCTTTGAGCCACACGATCAATTTCAATTAAAAGTTTTCGATTTTTTTCAATTACAAATTCTATATAATCATCTAATACGGGCTGCTGATTTACGATGAATTTTTTTGCTTCAATTTCAATTTCCATAGCGTCATACAACCGATTAATCTCATCTTCTATTTCTGTGCTTATCGATTTAGCCTTTTCGATGTCACATTCTGTAATGGCTTCTTCGACACTTTTACATTTCATCTCTATTGATTCAACGTCTGCTAAGATAGTATCATCTAAAAAAACGAATTGTCGTTCAATAAGCTCATCATAACCCTCTTTTAATTCTTGTACTTGTTCAAAAAATTCGTTTACCAGTTGTTTTAAAAGCCCAGGTATTTGCTTGATACTATGGTTCAAACTTTTTGTATCTGCATCAATTTTATTTAAAATATTTTTAGCTTCAACATGATCTCCAGAAGCTGCTAAATCTGATACTTTTGAAAAATCAACTTCTAAAAAAGTCAATTTATTTTCTAACTTTTCTAACGCAGGACCAAATGAAAAACTTTGTGTTAATAATTTTTTTCTTATTTCTTGATAAGTTTCTTGTATTCTTTTAACTTCTAGTATATTTTGCTCTTCACTTTGAAGTAGTTCATATAAGGCAGTTTGAATTTCTTTAATATCCATTTCGATATTTTTAATTAAATTGGCTGCTTTCGTTTCTGTTGCTTTTGCTTTAATTAATTGCAGACGGTCTGCAGCTTGTTCTGCATCAAACAAATGATTTTCTAAATCTGGAAAAGTTTTAGTTTCAATTTTCTGCCATTCCGAATGCAATTGGTTGAACTTTTTTTTCGTCTGCCCTGTTAATTGTAGGTCTTTCGCTCTTCGCAAGTCATCGGGTATAGGCAAATCCATTAATTCAAATTTTTGTTTTTCTAGACCATTGATTAACGAATAATGTTTCTTTTTCATCATGAAACTTATTAAGTAGGCAATGAGAGCCAAAAAGATAATAGTAACTAAAATATATTCAAACTTCATTTTTTGTTGATACCTCCAGCCAAATTGATACGTTTATATAAGAAAAATAGTTATTATTAGTTCATATTTTTTTACGATATCAGAAAAACTTTTTAACATAAGTTGCATTTTCTTATAGAAATACCTATTGTATATAGTAACATATATAATGAAATCTAACACTACTAAAAGCGGTTTTTTATTTTATCTTATCTAGTACGTGTCTTCATTACAGGAGGAATTTCCATGTCAAAAGAATCAAATTATCGTTTAATGAATAAACAGCTTACCGCTATTATCAATGATGAAACAAACCTGATTGCTAACTTGAGCAATGCTGCAGCTTTATTGTTTGAAAATTTATCTGATATCAATTGGGCTGGATTTTATTTGTACGAAAAAACATCAGATGAATTAGTATTAGGTCCTTTCCAAGGTAAAGTGGCATGCATAAGAATAAAAATAGGTGCAGGTGTTTGTGGAACGGCGTTTGAGAAAAACGCACCGCTTATCGTTGGAGATGTCTCTAAATTCCGAGGCCATATCGCTTGCGATGCTGCAAGCCAATCAGAAATCGTTATACCCTTGGTACTGAACGGCGAAAAAATAGGGGTCCTAGATATTGATGCCCCAATAAAAAATCGATTTGATAAAATAGATCAACACTTTTTAGAGCTATTTATTGAACTTTTACAAAAAAATAGTCAACCTATGATTTAACTGTAAAAAAAGAAAGCTTGACTCTTTAGAAGCACGCATTGTATAATTGAATTTGTGTAAAATAATGCAGCGTGAGAGTGGTGTTCGCGTCAACAGTTTATTGCCAATATTGGTGCATTTGTGTAACCTGCGGCTGCAAAGGCGAAGAATGAAAAATAAACTGCACGGAATATTGAACTATCAACTTATTATTTTACTCCAAAAAAACATTATTGGAGGAATTTTATTATGTCACGTTATACAGGTCCAAGTTGGAAAATTTCACGTCGTTTAGGTATTTCACTTTCAGGTACAGGTAAAGAAATTGAACGCCGTCCTTACGCTCCAGGTCCTCATGGTCCGAACAGTCGTAAAAAATTAACTGAATACGGGTTACAATTACAAGAAAAACAAAAACTACGTAATATGTACGGCATGAACGAACGCCAATTTAAAAATTTATTTGTTAAAGCTGGTAAAATTAAAGAAGGTAAAGTTGGGGATAACTTTATGATTTTACTAGAACAACGTTTAGACAATGTTGTTTACCGTTTGGGTTTCGCGACTACTCGTCGTCAAGCTCGTCAATTAGTTAACCACGGTCATATCCTTGTTGATGGCAAACGCGTTGATATCCCATCTTACAGTGTTGCTGTTGGACAAGCTATCTCTGTTCGTGAGAAATCTAAAAACATGGAAATTATCACTTCTGCTGTTGAATCATTATTCGGCCGTCCAGAATTTGTTAGTTTCGATGGAGAAAAATTAGAAGGTTCATTGAATCGTTTACCATTACGTGAAGAATTATATGCTGAAATCGACGAAGCATTCATCGTTGAGTTCTACAACCGTTAATTCGATTATAATAAACATACTATTCTTAAAAAACACAATCAGATATATCTGATTGTGTTTTTTTATTCATCTACTAATATAATCAATCATAAAGGCTATATTAGTTAGACAGTTAAACAATTACATCTTGAAATAGTGGCAAATAAATTTAAACTTTTTCATCCTTTTTATTTCACAATTTAGACATAAAGCTATTATTCTTTTTATGCTATGTGAACACTTGATACCCTATTAAGAATAGATGCTTTATAATTAAATTATAACTAATTTGAACTTGAGGTGATAAATGTGTTGATTGAAGTAAGTGACGATTTTGGAAATGAAATGACTCGTTTAGCTGAAACTGCTAATACAACAATTAGTGAAGTCATTGAGTCAGGTTTTAAAAATTCTCATTTTCTAAAAGAAGATTTGCTATATGGAAAAGATAATTTTTCTGATTTCATTGATGAGTACCTCTCAGTTTTAAGCCGTTTAGATCGTTATCAAAATGAATTGTTGGTTATTATCAAAGAAATAGATGAGTCAGAGGCTATCCAACATGTTTTTAAAGAACTATATAGACTTGCAAACGAAGATATTTGGTTGTTGAATAAATTATTTCAAGTTTATAAGCAACCCATTAACCTAACCAATTCACTCTAATTTTATTTTAACTAAGTGATGTGATCTTAATAAAGTAGGATAGCAATAATAGAATCTTTTAAAATCAAGTATCTTCCATTTACTTTTAGTTTAATTTATGGTAGTATGTTTAGACTAGAAATCATATCTGTATTTATAATTTATCTGTTCAACTAAGACTACTTATTTAAAGGAGCGTACATTGTGTACAATCAAACCGTACTTGAGGTTTCTGGAACATCCGTCAAATTAACGCGAAATCGTTCAACATTTATCCTTTACCTCTCATCTGATGACGATGCCTTAATCTTATATGATTACATGGCTCGCTGTATCCATAAAAAATAAAAAAACGTTGATTCCAATAGAATCATCGTTTTTTTATTCATCAGTATCTATAGTAAATGAACTTATTTGAATTATTCACTTGGGTAGGCTTGAAAGGCTTGCTTATATATAGGAACTAAAGAATGATACGTTTCTAGTACAAATATATGAAGAGCTTGAGCATCTTTAAAAATCGGATCAGTAGCACTTAACTGTCTGCCAACTAAAAACTCACCTTTTTTACTATCTCTCCATCGTACAAGTCCTTTACTCCATTCACTTTCATCAATGGGTAATACTCCTTCCATAGTATGGTCATAAGAAATAACATAATCAGCAGGTAAAGCTTGAATAGTTGCATCATTATCAATGAAACTTTGTGCCATCTCTTTTTCAAACTGTGGATTATCTATAAAGGCTAACCAAATAAATAAATGCGATTGATAAAGACCCAACTGAAAATGGGGATATTTTTTATATCCTCTATTGTCCCCACCAATTGCACACCAAGTATCTTGAGGTGGATTTTTAGTTCTTCTAAGGTGTTGAGCAATATGTACGGGTAAAGAATTAGCTCCCAATAACGGACTTAAATCTTTTGAAATCTCTGTTCCTATTGTTCTAAATTTTGGTTGAATTTTTTTTCGAATTTCATTCATTCTAGACTCTAGACTTTCGATAGCAAAAACATCAAAATCTTCCTGAGTAAAGCTCACTAACTCCATCATGTCTCGCTTCCTCTCTCTATTTCTATCGTAATGCCAGTAAGGACAAAAATTTTTCGTATCTGTTAGTATAAAAATGTAATTATGCTGATCTATGTTATAATAGAACCAAATAATTTATTAATTAAAAAAGTTTTTTAAAGGAAGGGGAGATTCTCATGAGTTCAGATAATATGCAAGACTATTTAAACAAAGGCATTTATGGAGCTAATCAGACTAAACCTGAGGAACGTCAAGAATACCTTGGGAGTTTAAGAGAACGTATTTATTTATCGATGACTCTTGAACAATTAATTTCTACAGATTACTTGGATGCGCTAAAAAAAGAAATAACTAAATACCCGGGTAATACACTTTTATTCAACGGATCTGTTGATATAAAAGATTTAAATCCCTACATTAAATTAAGTAAGCAGTTGAATTGTTCATTTAGAATCGTAACAGATGAGGATGCTGAAAATTGCAACATCGGATTAATTTATATTGCTCCACAAGCAGTGAATAATGAGATTATTAATGTTGCAGAAAAATACCCAGCAGCTGATGAAGACCCCGAAAAAGAGAAACATGAAAAAAAGTCTTTTTTCAAAAAGCTTTTTTCGTAAAACCTCAATCCGATTAAATAAAGTAGCCGAAGAGATCCTATTCTTTTCGGCTACTTTATTTTTCATTAGTTCAGTCTAATTCTCATCTTCTAGCTCATTATTTCTCCATTCGAATTTAATGATTTTTTCACCACTGCCGATTACCCCTTCTCCTGTCTTAATGAATCCATTATTTTTTAAAATGTGTTGTGACTTTTTATTTTTCAAAAAAGTTTTAGCTTTGATCAATGGAAAATTCTGCGCCTCTGTAAGCCATTCTAAAAATGATTTAACTGCTTCAGTCACAAAACCTTGATCTGAATAAGCAGCAACAATCCCATATCCTAACTCTGGAATCCATGTATTACTAGAATTTCCTTGTACACTTATTTCACCAATAATTTTATTTTCTTTTTTTAAAACAATTAACCTCGTCCATTTTTCCATTTCCGGCTTTTTTTTTAACTCCTCTAACGCGAAAGGTAAGTAAAAATAAAATTCGATACCGGGCCATCCACTACTTACTTCGTAACCTGATACGTCTCTTAATTGTTTTTTTCCTGACAAAGTTGCTTCAATATATTCTATCGTATATGGAATTAATAGTAGCCTATCAGTCTCTATGATACCCATCATTCTTTCCTTTCTTTTCCAATAAATATATTTTGTAAATTCTCATTATCTTAGACGGTTTAATCCCCGTTTGTAGATTACAAACTACTTTTCAATAATTCTAAAACCATATTAGCCGATTGTCTTCCAGCCTCAATAATAAATTCATCAAAACTAATACCAGCCTCTTCGTTTGCAACATCTGACATAGCTCTCAAAATAACAAAAGGTTTTCCAAATTGGTAACAAACTTGAGCGATTGCTGCACCCTCCATTTCTGCTGCTAAAGCATCGGGAAAGTCTGCTATTATTTTTTCTGTTTGAGCTTTACCAGCGATAAATGAATCACTTGTAACAATAAGCCCTCTTACTGGATGTAAACCAACATTTTTTGCTGCAGCAATCGTTTTTTCAACAAGTTCTTCATTTGCTGTATAGCGAGCAGGCATTTGCGGTACTTGTCCCTTTTCATAATTAAAAATGGTCGCATCTACATCATGATAAGCTACTTGAGTTGAGATAACAATGTCTCCCACCGTTAGACCTTTACCAATACCTCCAGCAGAACCGGTATTAATTAAAATCTCTACATCATATTGAGAAATTAATAAAGTAGCTGCAATCGCCGCATTCACTTTACCAATACCTGATTGTACCAAGACAACTTGATGTTTTTCTATTTCTCCTGATATAAACACGACATTAGCTTGGTGCCATTCATTAGGGGTTGTCATTTTTGATTTCAACAAAATAATTTCTTCTTCCATAGCACCAATAATTCCAATTTTCACGTTTATTTCTCCTTTAAAATTAAATTAAAAACACTATTATTAATACAATAATGAGCAATAATGAGACTACAATAATAGCTTTTGTTAAGAGTTTGTCGATGTTCCGATATTTATCGTTTTCTGTTTTCCTACTTTTTAGGGATTTCCCCTCTTTTTCTAGCTTCTTTTGATAATCTTTTTCAACTTTATCACGTTCTTTCCTTCTTTTACTTCTCTCTTTTGCATCTTGCTCTTTTACTTTTCGCGACTCAGCTCTTGTTTTTTGATCCATTCTTTCGTTCACACCTCATCTATTCTTTTGTTCCATCTCTTTTTTCATTTTCCAATAAAAAAGAGCAAATACTGTTTTAGAATCAATTATTAACTTTTTCTCATAGGCCACCCAAGCTTCTTCAAAAGATAATGTTACGAGTTCAAGAAATTCATCTTCATCTTGCGCTAACGGTTGGTCTACTCTTGTTAACTCTTCAGCTCGGTAAATATACAAAAACTCATTTGAAAAGCCAGGTGATGTGTAAAAAGAAGTTTCGAGTTCAAAAACTTTTGCTTGGAAACCTGTTTCTTCTTCCAGTTCTCTTTTCCCAGTTTCTATAGGATTATCATCTGTCTTGTCAATCATTCCTGCGGGTATCTCTAAAATAGTCTTTTCAATGGCTTTTCGGAATTGTTTAACAAAAATCATTTTTCCATCTGCAGTGAAAGGCATAATTGCAACTGCCCCTGCATGTTTTACTAATTCACGGTTTGCTTTTTTTCCATTCGGTAAAAGAACTTCCTCTACCCAATATTCTGTAATATTTCCTTTATAAATACGTTGACTTTTAATTGTTTCTTCGTTAAATTCCATTAGATTTCCCCCTGCTATTATGGATACCTTCTTTCTTATCATACAGTTCTGTAATTACTTTATCAATCCTGAAATTATATCATTATTTCTAACCTATAGGGACATTAGTTAATATTAGTTACAGTTATAAATAGACCTAGATAATTCATAGATTTCCTTAAAAACTACTAAATACCTATTATGACACTACTGTTCATGAAATCGACTAGAAGTTTCTTGATGCTAGCATTAATATTAGTTTCGTGGGGGGGGGCGTACCAAATAAGATGTGATAATCTAAGTGGTATGATTAAATTGGAGTCCTAGCAACGAAGAGAAGAAAGTTAAAGATAAATTAGATAAGTTTCCACTCTAAAATCCATAGGTTTTCAATAGTGATAAAAATAGTTCTGAAAAAAATAGCATGAATTATTCTGAATAAAAATAAATAGAAATCAACCTTAAGTCTGATGGGCCTTTTATACACATCTGTGATAAAATAAAGATGTACAATAAACGGAATGATGTAGTTAAATAAAATTATGGAGTGATACAAAATGAATGATTTTTCTAAAAATGTTATCGATGTATTACGTTACGCGTTTATTAGTGTCTCGACAATTTTGATGTTTCTGCTTTTAGCCTTTATTTTTGATTTAGGTTTTTGGTGGTCATTGATTATTAGTATTGCGATTGGTAGCATTCTCTTCTATATGCAAAATGAAAATAAAACTAGTCAGTCTCACGGTAAGCTAAAAAAGGTCTCCGTTCAAAAAGAGAATTTTTATAAATCTAATGGATTAAATAAAGAAGAAATGAACTTTTTTAGAGAGACTATGTATGTTGCAAAGATGCAAATTTTAACCTTAGAAAAAAACATGCAATTCGTTTCAAAACTATCTGCTATTGAAAAACGAAACAATACGGTTCATTTAGCAAAATCTTTGTTTAAAGAAATTACAGAAAATCCTCGTCGGTTGAACGAAGCAAATAAATTTCTTTATGTTCACTTATCCTCTTTAGTTGATTTGACAAATAAATATATTGAAATTGATCAACATGAAGTGAAAAGTAAAGCAACCTACGATGTTCTCAATGAGAGTGCAGCAACTATTGATGAAATGTGCCATTTAATTGCTGTAGACTATGTTGCTTTTAAATCAGGTGATTTTGATGACATGAGTATTGAAGTAGAACTTGCGAAAAAAGCTATAGAACGAGATAATGCAGCCTTTGAAGAAATAGAAAACCAAGAACTTTAAGATCATATAGGGAGATGGAAAAATGACAGATAACACATCAACAAACAATAGTTCCTTTAAACAAGTAAACTCTGAGCTAGATGAATTATTATCAAATCCTTTTGATGAAGCTAACTTAAATACACCTTCTGTGAAAGAATCGGTTGAAAAAGATATGGTTGAAACCCAGAAAGTTGATCGTTTGATTAATCGTTTATCAGAAGAACGTCAAAAACAAGCCAGAGAGTTAGCTGATCAAATCGATGTTACCAATATCCAATCTGTTATGAGCTACGGAGCTGCTGCTCAACAAAAATTAGGTGAATTTTCGCATACTATGTTAAACCAAGTTCAAAACCAGGACACTGGTGAAATAGGTGATTCTCTAAATGATTTGATGTTTCGTTTAAATGAAGCCAATCCTGAAGATTTAAGAGCGGAAGATAACAACGTTTTTAAAAAAATATTTGGACGAGTTAAAAAATCTATCTATGAGATGACATCAAAATATCAAAAAATTGGCGCACAAATTGATAAAATTAGCATCAAATTAGATAAAGAAAAAAACGGATTAGTTAACGATAATATTATGTTAGAACAACTCTACCAAAAAAATAAAGATTATTTTGATGCTTTAAATATTTATATTGCCGCTGGTGAACTTAAAATAGATGAACTAGCTAATACGTTTATTCCTGAAGCCATCCAAAATGCTGAAAATAGTTCAAATCAAATGGACGTCCAAATCGTCAATGATTTAAATCAATTTTTAGATCGTTTAGAAAAACGAACATACGATTTAAAATTAGCACGTCAAATGACAATCCAACAAGCCCCTCAAATTCGCTTGATTCAGAATACTAATCAGGCTTTAGCAGAAAAAATTCAATCGTCTATTAATACTGCTATTCCGCTTTGGAAAAATCAAATTGCTATTGCTTTAACATTATTGCGTCAAAAAGATGCTGTTACCGCTCAAAGACAAGTATCAGAAACAACAAACGATTTATTGAAAAAGAATTCAGAAATGTTAAAAATATCTACTATTGAAACAGCCAAAGAAAATGAGCGTGGTATTATTGATATTGAAACACTACAAAAAACTCAAAATGATTTAGTAGAAACTTTACAGGAAACATTACAAATCCAAAAAACTGGTCGCTTAAAACGAAAAGAAGCTGAAAATGAATTAACTGTCATGGAAGATTCTTTGAAAAATAAATTATTAGAGTTGACTAGTGATCAATCTTAAATAAAATAATAACAAAACCCTTTATTATCTGCTATTTTTATAGTGGATAATAAAGGGTTTTGTTTTATCTTTTATTTTAAAAAATTTTTAACGGATTTTTTTGATATCTTATATCATTGAACAGTGATACAATATGTAGTGTGCACTTAAGGTTTTATCCTACATATGGTATTTTTTTACATAACTAGAATAACTTACCTACTCAGGAGGGAAATAATAAAATGGAAAATAAAATAAAAAATTATGATTATACTAACAATAAAAACACTCTTGTTGCTATAGTCATTAAACGTGACGGACGAGAAACAACTTTCCAAGAAGAAAAAATTTATCATTCTCTTTTGAAAGCAGACAAAATATTAACAAATAACTCGAAATATAAAAGTGATTATGATTTACTAGAAATAGTAAAAATAATTAAAAATGAACTAATCCACACTAATGAAAATAAGATACCCGTTTCTAAAATTCGCGAGTTTATTTTACAAGTTTTAATCAATCAAGAAAGAACTGACTTAGCTGAAACTTATACTGATTTCCAAATTCAAAAATCGATTAACCGAAAAAATGAAACAGATATCAATCATGCTATTAATACGTTGTTAAAAAAAGATCCTTCACTTGTTAATGAGAATGCTAATAAAGACAGTGAAATATTTAACACTCAGCGTGATTTAACTGCTGGAGTTGTTGGAAAGTCAATTGGCTTAAAAATGTTACCGGAACATGTTCGAAATGCCCACCAAAAAGGTGATATTCATTATCATGATTTAGATTATCACCCTTACTCTCCTATGACAAACTGCTGTTTAATTGATTTTAAGCATATGTTATCCGAAGGATTTAAAATTGGTAATGCTGAAGTCGAAAGTCCAAAATCTATTCAAACAGCAGCTGCTCAAATGGCTCAAATAATAGCCAATGTTGCTTCTAGTCAGTATGGTGGGTGCAGTGCTGATCGAATTGATGAAGTTCTAGCTCCTTATGCAAAACTCAATTTTAAAAAACACTTAACTGAATCCATTAAATGGATTGATCATTCTGAAAAAAGAGAAAAATATGCTCTTCAAGCAACAAAAAAAGATATTTATGATGCTATGCAAAGCCTAGAATATGAAATCAATACTCTTTTCTCTTCTCAAGGACAGACGCCTTTTACTACTCTGGGATTTGGTTTAGGAACAGACTGGTACGCTAAAGAAATTCAACAAGCCATTCTTTCTGTTCGGATAAAAGGACTTGGTAAAGAAAAAAGAACAGCTATTTTCCCTAAATTAGTTTTCACATTAAAAAAGGGTATCAATCTTAATGAATCAGATCCTAATTATAGTATTAAACAACTTGCAGTTGCCTGTGCGACCCAAAGAATGTACCCGGATGTTTTGATGTACGATAAGCTTAAAGAAATAACTGGAAGTTTTAAAGCACCTATGGGATGCCGCTCATTTTTACAAGGTTGGCAAGATGAGAATGGAACAGAAGTCAATTCTGGTCGAATGAACTTAGGTGTCGTTACATTGAATCTACCGCGTATTGCTCTTGAATCAAATAATAATATGGATAAATTTTGGACAATTTTAGAAGAACGATTATCTATCTGTAAAGATGCCCTTATTTATAGAATCAATCGAACCAAAGAAGCTCTTCCAAGTAGTGCCCCTATCCTTTATCAATATGGTGCTTTTGGTAAGAGATTAGATAAAGATGAATCCGTGAATGAAGTATTCAAAAATAGACGTGCAACGATATCTCTTGGATACATTGGCCTTTATGAAGTGGCTACTGTATTTTATGGTGCCGAATGGGAAGATATTCCTTTAGCTAAAGAATTCACTTTGACTGTCTTAAAACAACTAAAAGAACATGCAGATATATGGGGTAACCTCTATGGTTATCACTTCAGTGTTTATTCTACCCCTAGTGAAAGTTTAACCGATCGTTTTTGCCGGTTAGATACAGAAAAATTCGGTGTTATTCCTGATATTACTGAGAAAGAATATTATACTAATAGTTTTCATTTTGATGTTAGAAAAAAACCAACTCCATTTGAAAAACTAGACTTCGAAAAAGATTACGCTAAATTAACAAGTGGTGGATTTATTCATTATTGCGAATATCCTAATATGCGTCAAAATCCTAAAGCTTTAGAAGCTGTATGGGATTACGCATATGATAGAATAGGCTACCTCGGAACAAATACACCTATTGATCATTGCTACCAGTGTGGTTTTACCGGTGATTTCGATCCAACTGAAAAAGGCTTTAAGTGCCCTGAGTGCAATAATTGCAACCCTAAAACATGTGATGTAGTAAAGCGAACTTGTGGTTATCTAGGTAATCCGCAAGCAAGACCAATGGTTCAGGGTCGACACAAAGAAATCACTTCTCGTGTTAAACATATTAACTAATTACACAATCAATCTGGAGGAACAATAAAATGAGAAATCCAAAGCCAAAAGAATGGTTATCAAAAGACTATAGTAAAATGAAAGTTGCTGATTATAAACCCTTTATTTTTGTTGATGGTGAAGGTGTTCGTTGCAGTTTATATGTAAGTGGTTGTTTATTTGCATGTAAAGGATGTTACAATAAAATTGCACAAAATTTTGATTATGGTTATTATTACACTAAAGAATTAGAATATAAAATTTTAGAGGATCTAAATCAACCATATGTACAAGGTCTCACTCTTCTTGGTGGAGAACCTTTTTTGAATACAGAAATTGTTAATCCTTTATCAAAACGGATAAAAAAAGAATTTGGGAAGTCCAAAGACATTTGGGCTTGGACTGGTTATACGTGGGAAGAATTGATGCTAGAATCAGAAGACAAGCTTGAACTGCTTTCTTACATGGATGTTCTAATTGATGGTCGTTTTGAAATAAATAAACGTGATTTAACTCTTCAGTTCAGAGGTAGTTCAAATCAAAGGATTATCGATGTTCAAAAATCTTTAGATTCTAAAACCGTCATCTTATGGACTAGTGAGATAACCATTTAAATTAAATATTTCAAAAAAATTGTAGCTCAATGTATATCACTTGAATTGTGAACACGATGTGTCTATAATAGTAATAGTAATAGTAATATTACTTATTTATTTAGTAAAAGGAGGAAATTATAATGGGATTTATTTGGTCACTTATCGTAGGCGGTATTTTAGGAGCCATAGCAGGAATGATTTTAGGTAAAGACGTACCAGGAGGTATCATTGGTAACATTATTGTAGGATTTATCGGTTCATGGATTGGTTCTTCATTATTTGGTAGCTTTGGACCTGTCATTGGTGGATTTGCTATTATACCTGCATTAATTGGTGCTGTAGCTCTAATCTTCATCTTTTCACTTATCATGGGAAGACGTAAAGGTTAATTGTGTTTTATGATTTAATAAAAACTCTTTGAGAAAATTTCTCAAAGAGTTTTTATTTTTAATTTTTGATACAAAAAAAGGGGAGTTATTATGTCATTAGAGCAATACTCGGTTATTATAAATGCTCCACTTAAAAAATCCATAAAAATAATAAATGATCCTAATTTTTGGTTACCTTTTTTACCAGGATTTAATCAACTTACGTCTGTTTCTGATTGTACTTATTTGGTAGACCTCTTTTTATCCTTAGGGTCAGTCGCACGCAAAACATTATTAACCTTTCATTTTGAAACGAAAACGAAAACAAAAACTAACAACGTTCACTTTACTTTTTCTTCAACAAATAAACACATATCAGGTCTTGGCGAACTAAGTATTTATCAGTATTCTAAAAACAAAATACAATTAAAAGTTTCCTTAGACCTTCGCTTGAAAGGAAGAAAGAGTTTGCTTTTTACTCCGCTCTTACCTTCTGTGAAAAAAACGTGGGCCAAAAATATTTTAAATGAAGTGAAAAACTCCTTAGAAAGTGAACAATAAAAAAACTCCTTGCAAAGTAATTTAGAAAGAAAAGAAATTTCTGCTAATTACCTACAAGGAGTTTTTATGTCTCTTTTTTTAATGAGTCACCTTACTTTATTGCTCTGGTACTAAAGCCTCTGGAAAATTTTCTAATACAATTCCTGCACACCGTTCGCAAAGAGTCGGAGCTGTAGCATTTGTTCCTACATCTTCTTTAATCGCACGACATCTTTCACAAGTCTCACCGTGGGCATGTTCTACTAGGATAGCTAAAGAATCAAATTGTAAGGCTGTTTCTGGTGCATCCTTTTTATCTCCTACAATTTGTAAGTCTGATACAATCAATAATTGTTCAATATTGCTATTTAATGATGTAAATAAATCTCTTGTAGGTGCAGTAGGATAAATAGTTAGCTTCGCTTCAAATGATTTACCAATCTTTTTATCATTACGCGCCTCTTCTAATGCTTTTTGAACATCTTGACGAATAGCCATAAATGCATTCCACATATCCATTAATTCTGCTTCATTTTCATAAGATTTAACTTGTGGCATTTCAGCTAGTTGAACAAAATCTTCTTTTTCATCCAATAAGCTCCATATTTCTTCTGCTGTATGAGGTAAAATTGGCGTTAATAATTTAGTCAATTTAACAAGCACTTCGTTGAATACAGTTTGCATCGCTCTACGCTCGTATGAATTTTCTGATTCAATATAAACAACATCTTTTGCAAAATCTAAATAAAACTGAGATAGATCAACTGTGCAGAAATTATTAATTAATTGATAAATAGCTGGAAATTCATATTTTTCGAAGTTCATTTCCACTTTTTCAACAAGCTGATTTAAACGGACCATCATATACTTATCAACTGAACGTAAGTCATGGAATTCAATAGCATGATTCTCAGCTTTAAAATCAGATGTATTCGCTAATAAAAAACGCATGGTGTTGCGAATTTTACGATATACTTCTGAAACCTGTTTTAAAATCTCGTCACTTACACGTACATCTGCTTGAGAATCAACACTAGCAACCCAAAGACGAATAATATCAGCACCCATTTGTTTGGTTACTTTGTCAGGAGACATCGTATTACCAAGTGATTTACTCATTTTACGTCCTTCACCATCTAATACCATTCCTTGAGACAGTACCGTTTTATAAGGTGCTACACCATTAATAGCGATACTTGTTGTAATACTAGAGTTAAACCAACCGCGATACTGATCAGATCCTTCTAGATACATATCTGCTGGGAATGATAAATTAGCTCTTTCTTTTAAGACTGCTTCATGAGAAGATCCGGAATCAAACCAAACATCCATGATATCTTTTTCTTTGGTAAAGATATTATTAGGACTAGACGGATGTGTAAATCCTGCTGGCAACAAATCAACGGCTGCTCGTTCAAACCAAACATTGGAACCGAACTCCCCAAATAATTTTGCAACATGGTCTGTTGTTTCTGGTGTGATAATTGGTTCATTGTCTTCACCATAAAAAATAGGCAACGGTACACCCCACGCACGTTGACGAGAAATAACCCAATCGCCACGATCACGTACCATATTATATAGACGTTGCATACCCCATTGTTGTGTCCAATTCACCTTTTTAATAGCTTCCAAAATTTGTTCTCTAAAAAGATCTATAGAAGCGAACCATTGAGGTGTCGCACGGAAAATAACCGGTTTTTTTGTACGCCAATCATGAGGATAACTATGCATAAAGAAGTCTAAACTGAGTAAAGAACCATTTTCTTTTAAGATATCGGTAATTAATTTGTTTCCCTTATCATAAAATACACCCTCTAAACCAGGAGCTTCATCTGTAAAGCATCCTCTATCATCAATTGGTGACAAGACGCCTAATTTATATTTCTGCCCAACAATGTAGTCATCATCCCCATGTCCAGGAGCCGTATGAACTAGTCCAGTACCAGCATCTAATGTAACGTGGTCTCCCAATATAACTAAAGATGTCCGATCATACATTGGATGTTGAACAGTCATATATTCCATATCTTTCCCTTTAAGTTCACTAATAATTTCTACGTCTTCCCAACCAATTTCTTGAGCAACCGTATCTAGTAATTCTTTTGCAAGAATATATTTTTTCCCATCTGCTAAGACCGTAACATACTCATAATCTGGGTGAACAGTAATCGCTAAGTTAGATGGAATAGTCCAAGGCGTGGTGGTCCAAATAATAAGCGATGTGGATTCATCAACTAATCCCTTACCGTCAACAATTTTAAAAGCAATATAGATACTTGGAGATTTAACGTCTTTATACTCAATTTCTGCTTCTGCTAGTGCGGATTCACTTGAAGGAGACCAATAAATTGGTTTTAATCCTTTGTAGATATACCCTTTTTCGGCCATTTTACCAAAAACACGAATTTGTGCTTCTTCATAATCAGGATTCAACGTAACATAAGGATTATCCCATTCACCAGCAACACCTAAACGCTTAAAATCATCCCGTTGCTTATTAATTTGTTCCCAAGCATACTCTTCACATAGTTCACGAAACTTGGCAATAGACATTTCTTTACGCTTAACACCTTTATTGGTCAAAGCTTGTTCAATGGGCAACCCATGTGTATCCCATCCAGGTACATAAGGAGAACGAAAGCCCGTCATTGATTTGTATCGCACAATAATATCTTTGCTAATTTTATTCAATGCATGCCCGATATGGATATTTCCATTAGCATACGGAGGGCCATCATGTAAAATAAAAGCAGGTTTTTCTTTATTTAATTCTTGACGTTGACCATAAATGTCTTTATCTTCCCATTCTTTTTGCCATTCAATTTCACGTACTGGTAAATTCCCACGCATTGGAAAAGCTGTTTTCCCTAATTGTAATGTTTCCTTCATTTTCATTACTTATTCCTCCATTTTTATCGTTATAATTTTTTTATGGCATACTGTTTCCTACTTAAAAAACACAAATTTAGTGTACAAAAAAACACTTCACCCCTTAAAAGGGACGAAGTGACTTCGTGATACCACCCAAGTTCAGGAAATGAATGTTATTTTTATTCCTCTCAAGTAATTGGTAACGGTTATCAACCGGCTGATCTTACTAGCGTTTTCAAATCAGCACTCTTGGAAGATCTTACAATAGAAGGTACTGTTAGACTTTCACCATATTCTAACTCGCTAATAAGTATTGTATTGCTTTCTATTCCAATCATAGTTTTAAATTTATGGTAATTCTATTGCAGGCGTTATGCCTTCAGTATTTTGATTATCTTTATTTTTTGATTCATCTTCTTTAGTAGCTGATTCCATTTTCTCTTCATAACTTTCTTTTTGTTTCATTTCAGAAAGCAATTCTTTTAAAGTTGGTATTTCTAACGCTTCTTCTTGTGAAGGCTTTAAAATATCTTCCCATTCTTCATTTTTCACCATTTCTAATTGTGACTCCATCATTAATTGTAATCGTTGTTTAAAGATTCTACTTTGCTTTCTTAACTCATCAGTTTCAGTTGTAATTTTCTTTGCCTTGGCAACTGCTTCATCAAGTAAACGATCCGCATTTTTCCCTGCTTCTAAACCTATTAGTTCCGCTTCTTTTACTGCATTTTCTTTTAACCGATCAGCAGCATCTTGAGCAACAATAATAGATTTATTTAATGCATCTTGTAAATTATTATAATGCGTTACTTTTTCTTCAGAAAATTTTAGATTTTTTTCTAATTCACGATTTTCTTTTAGAACCATTTCATAATCTTTAATAATTTGATCCAAATAATCATTCACTTCATCTTGGTCATATCCACGCATCTTTACAGGGAACTCTTTATTATGTATATCTAAAGGAGTTAACACCATTTAAGACACCTCCATCATCTGATTTTTTTATCTTTGCTTCGACGTTTAATGATTCATTACTAGAATACCTAATTAGTTTATTTATGCAAGATTCCAAATTTTATACGCCATTTATCTTTTTTTGTTTTACCTACTATTTCTTGGACTTGTAATCTGCCAAATCCTCGTATAGAAACAATATCTAAGATTCCTAATTCAAAATCTGGTTGAGTTATTTCTGACCAATTTAATTTAATTTTTCCGGACTCAATCATTTGTTTTGAACGTTGTCTAGAAATATTAAACAGACTAGCTATAATTGTATCTAGACGCATAGAAGACACTGTCTCTTGCACTATTGTCCAATTATCAATTGGTTTCAAAATATCTAAATAAGTTTTTTTTATTAATCTAATGGAGACATTTCCTATTTTTTCAACTTGATTTTGAACAAATGGCTTCATACTCTCTCCAATAAAAAACTGCCATCGTTCTCCATCAGAAATGATGTCTCCAAAATAATCTCTTTTTAAACCTGTTGAAAGCAATGTACCAAGGATTTTTCCATGCGATAATTTTGTGAATTTGATTGGATAACGTATTTCAAAAAGAGCTACTTCGAAATCATCTTGTGTCGGTATAAAATATTCTGGACAAATATAAATCCTATTTCTTTCAGCAGCTTGATAACCGCCGAAAGAATAGATTTTTATGCCACTTCTTTTCCCTACAATTGTTTCAATTATATAAGCCTGTCTTGGATCTAAAAAATTTGTTAAATAAGGCGTATATTGATCTTCACATTCTCTAATCCAATCGGTAACTTGATCGATAAAAGGACGTTCTTCTTTCCTGAAATGTTGATAAACATTTTCTATCATCAAAATACCTCCTTGGTCAGAAGCTTAGAATTAATCTTACAATTATTTGATAAAATGAAAACAATCCTCTTTGTGCTAAGTTTAAAACGACTATCGCTACTATTCCAGAAACACTAATCATACCTATTGGTGGGATGAAACGTCTAAAAAAACCTAGATAGGGCTCACAAACTCGCACCAAAATTTGACCAATTTTTGATTGATAAGCTCCTGGAAACCAAGACATTAGTATATAAATAATGATAAGGGTCGAATAAGCTTGAATCAATCTCGACAAAATAAGGTAAATTAAATATAATATATCCATAACGTTTAGCGTACTCCTCTTTTCTAATATAATTCTTTTTCACGCATAATATCAGTTAACGTACCGTCAATACTCACATTCTCAGGAGTACATAAGAATATCTCATCACCAATGCGCTGAATATCCCCACCTAATGCGTAGACAGTTCCTGTTAAAAAATCTACAATTCTTTTCGCTTGTTCTTCATCCATCCGAACAAAGTTCAGCACAACTGACTGATCTTCCAACAAAATATCAGCTATCCCTTGTACTTCTGAGTATACTCGAGGTTCAAGAATAGTGATTTTAGCTTGTTTTGATGTGGGCTGCTGATTAAATGGCACCACTTTATTATTTATTTTCTCTCGCTTAGTGTTGATAATAGGAACTGTTTGATTAACATTCTTCCTATTTTCCCCACCTTTAGAAAAGGAGGGAGATTCTTGAGTAGGTGTTGGATCAAACTCGTCTTCTCCATCTAGTTCAAAAAAACGATTAAATCTATTCTTCATTCCCATTTTAATCCCCCTTAATGAATAAATGGCGGTAACACGATTTAATTACTCTTGAAAAATGAGGAACCTATTCGAATATAAGTCGCCCCTTCTTCAATAGCAATTTGGTAGTCTCCACTCATACCCATACTGAGTTCTGTACATGGAGCGTAAGGCAATTTTTTTTTTGCTATCTGTTCCTGACAGATTTTCAATCTTGAAAAAACGGATCGAATAACCGTTTCATCCCCTAACAATGGAGCCATCGTCATTAAACCGATTATTTTAATTTTAGGATAATCAGCTAATTGTGTAATGAATTCTTCTAATTTATCAGGATGTATCCCACTTTTAGAATTTTCTCCACTAATGTTGACTTGTACAAAACAAGCTATACTATTTTCTGCTCTTTTTTCAATTTCTTTTGCTAAGGATAAGCGGTCCAGAGAATGTAAAAAATCAATACGATTAATAATCTCTTTTACTTTTCTCGTTTGTAAATTCCCAATAAAATGCCAAGTTATATTTTGGTTATTCAATTCATTTTGCTTTTCAAGTAATCCTTCAGGTCGATTCTCCGCTAAATGATTAAATCCTTCTTGAATAATCTCTTTTGTTAGTTGAATTGGACTATTTTTAATTACTGCAACAACTTGAACAGTAGAACTTTTCCGTTCTCCTTTTTTCAAAGCTTGATTAAATTTTCCTTCAAACTGAGAAACATTTTCTTTTATATTAATCATCTAATTTACTTGCGACGTCTTCTGAAAAATGGTGGTGTATCAAGATTTTCATCTTCAGATTTATGTCCACGTTCTTGTTTTTCTTCACGTTTAAAAAGATCGAATTCGGACTTATCTTTTTCAGAACCTGATTCTGATTGTGAATTAGAAAAGTTTTGTTCACGAACATTAGGTTCTTTGCGAATATCCCAATCACCAAAAGGATCTTTTGAAGCTCTTGCTTGTGCTCCCTCTCCACGTTTTTGCGAATCGCTTGAGTCTATGCTACGGTTTCTTCCTGAAGATTTAGGACGTGTTTCTGTTTTTTTAGTTGTATCAATACCTGTAGCAATGACCGTTACAATAACTTCGTCACCTAAATTTTCATTGATAGATGTCCCAAAAATAATGTTTACTTCTGTTGTAGAAGCTGAAGAAACAATATCTGAAGCATCTTGGGCTTCATATAACGTTAAATCTGAACCACCAGTTATGTTTAATAAGACTGATTCAGCTCCGTCAATAGAAACCTCAAGTAATGGAGAAGAGATTGCTTTCTTCGTAGCTTCAGCTGTTCTATTCTCCCCACTAGCCATACCGATTCCCATTAATGCTGAACCTTTATTTTCCATTACTGTTTTAACGTCTGCGAAATCTAAGTTTACATACCCTGGTGCAGTTATTAAATCGGATATGCCTTGTACTCCTTGACGTAATACATTATCAGCTTCATGAAAAGCTTCAAGCATTGGTGTCTTTTTGTCGACGATTTCCAATAGACGATTATTAGATATGATAACTAATGTATCCACGTGCTCTTTCATCTGAGCAACACCCTCAGCAGCAAAACGCCCACGTTTAGGTCCTTCGAAAGTAAATGGTCGAGTAATCACTCCCACTGTCAACGCACCTTGTTCTTTTGCAATACGTGCTACGATAGCTGCGGCTCCAGTACCTGTTCCTCCGCCCATACCTGCCGTAACAAATATCATATCAGCGCCTCTCAACGCATCAGCAATTTGTTCTTCACTCTCTTCTGCTGCTTTACGCCCAATCTCAGGATTAGCACCTGCTCCTAATCCACGAGTAAGTTTAGGTCCTAATTGTATTTTCACTTCTGCGTTTGATCCAGCTAATGCCTGCACATCTGTATTGGCTACGATAAATTCTACGCCCTTAACACCTTCGTCGATCATACGGTTAACAGCATTATTCCCTGCTCCACCAACACCGATCACTTTTATAATTGCTCCATTATTCATCGGGTTTGTATCAAATTCTAAATCCATTCCATTTCCTCCTAATGACAAAGTCTACTGTATTTAATCAAAAAAATTCGAGAAAAAACTTTTAGCTTTATAAACCAAGCTGTCTTCTTTACGTTTTTCTTGTTTCTTCGGTTTCTCATTGTATTGTTGTTCTTGTTCTTCGTATTCAGGTATTTGGTTTTGGTTTTGGTTTTGTCTTAGTGTACTATCGTTTTCATCAACTGGTCTTTGGTTCAATGAATAGCCTTTTATAATTTGATGAATATCATCCAAACGTGATTCATAATTTACTAAACCAATACTTGTCGTAAATGTTGGATAGCGCATCCCCATTTGATCAGGAACATAGAGTTTGACATTAATTCCAAACATATCTTCTGCTAAATCAACAATTCCCGGAAGTGCAGCAGCTCCCCCAGTTAATATAATTCCTCCTGGCAAATCACGCGCTTCTACGAAATCTAGTTCAGTTTTAATTTTTTCGAAAATCTGAACTAAGCGTGCTTCGATAATTTCTGATAAATATTTTTCATCTACATTCACTGGTTTATTTTGTCCGATAACATCTACCGGAAATTCTTCATCGGATGAAGCTTCTTCTGGAAGTGCATAACCATAATCACGTTTAATCCTTTCGGCATTTTCAAAAGAAGTATTTAAAACAACAGATATATCTTTTGTTACGTATTCTCCACCTTCTTGGTTAGCGTAAACGAATTTTAGCTGATTATCATGCATAACTGATGCTGTAGTCTGTCCACCACCCATATCAATTAAGATAGTACCGAAATCACTCTCTCCTTTTGACATAGCTATGCTGCTTGTAGCTAGTGGCTGTAGGACAATATCTTCAATCTGTAGTCCAGCTTTTTCAACACACTTCTTTGTATTGTGAATGATGGTTTTTGGACCCGTAATCATAGTAGCATGCATCTCTAATCTAACACCAATCATTCCACGAGGATCTTTAATTCCATCAAAACCATCCACGATAAATTCCTCTGGTAAGATAGCCAAAATTTCTTTTTCTGGTGGAACTGATTTCACCATGGTAGCAGATAATACATTTTGTACATCATTTTTTGTTATCTCTTTATTTTCGCCAGAAACAGCAATCATGCCATAACAGGGTTCAATTTCAATATTATTTCCTGGAATACCAACAATCACTTTGTTAATCTCAACGTTTGCTTTTTGTTCTGCTTGCTTAATAGCTTTTTTTATTGAATTAACCGTTTTATCAATATCAACGATAATCCCGCGACTTAAACCTTCTGATTTTTCATTTCCTACTCCAATAATATTCATTTCACCGTTAATAAATTCAGCTACAACGACTTTTATTGAAGTGGTTCCAATATCTAGACTTACATACATTCCAGTATTTTTCATTCATTGAAACCTCCTTATACTTCATTTTCAGTTTTTATTTTTAGTTTATAATACTTATATTTGATTTTACCATATCGGTACTTAATTTACGAAGGTTTTAATAGCATTCTTAAATTCTTATTTCCGGCAAATTTTCTTTAATTATTACTTATTCTTCTTTAATCATCGTTCTCTTTTTTTATTTCAGGAGGAACCGATTCAAATGGTAAAAAATAAATACCTACTTCTATATTTATTGTTCCTTTTTCTTTACCAATTTTTCGAACAATATCTGGGTAATAAGCCATTTTCCTAGCAAATGATGTAATAGATGCAATTACCTGGTTTCCATCGTTCATATACATTTTTATTAAATATGGATCAGTTTTACTTGGTGTGTATTCAACTTCTGATACACTATTATGGATATTTTCTTTAAGTAAATGATACTGATCAAGCATTTCATTTAATACTTTTCCTTCTTTGAAATGAATAAATATAGGCTGATTTCCGATTGAAACTTTTCTACTTTCATTTACAATTTTTCCGTTTTCGAGAATATTATAATAAGCATCATTGTTCTCTAAATAAGCTACCGTTTTATATTCTGTAATAACTAATTCATAAGAATTTACACTATCAAACTTTAAATCCATCGATTTCACCTGGGATAGTTGTTTTTTTACTAGCGTTTCTTTTTCTTTTCTTAAAAAGAATGTTTCCCACAAAGAATCACCAGACTTAATTTGACTAGCATCAATCACAGCTTGATCTGTAACTTCACTAGCACCACTAACACTGATTTTCCCAATTTTACTTAGCGGTGTTATAAAATACACGACTACTAAAATTGCAAATGAAAATAACAAAAGTAACAAAATCAATCGTTGTTGCATTTTTTTACGACGTTTTTCTTTTAATTTAGGTAATTTATCTTCCAATGAATGATTTCTTTTTTTCTGTTCTGCTTTTTTTCCACGTATTTTATTTTTCCAAGAAGACGATTGCGCAGACAATTTTTTCTTCTGTTTAGTTGAATCTTGTTTTTCCGTCATACGCTGTTCTCCTCTTATCATTTTTTAACGTGTAATGTCTTTTATAATTTGTATTAAATAATCAGCAGCTTTAGGTAATCCTAGTTTTCCAGCTGCATCTGCCATATTTTTTCTTGCATCTTCATGTAGCATTAACTCATCAATTGCTTCTGTTAACTGTTTCCCATTCAATTCTTTTTCAGTTATCATTTTAGCGGCTCCACGTTTAGTTAAACTCTCAGCGTTTCTTGTTTGGTGATCATTGGTTACATAAGGACTAGGAATTAAAATACTCGGTAGACCTAAAGCTGTTAGTTCTGCTAGTGTTGTTGCACCACTTCTAGAGACTACTAATTCAACGTTTGCAAAAACTTCAGGCATATTTTCAATATATGGAACAACCGAAATAGACTGAATATTTTGTAGTTGTGTTTCAACTTGTTCCTTAATCGCTTCGTAATGAATATCTCCAGTCGCAAACAACACTTGATAGTTTTTATTTTTTAGCTCTGGTAAGGCCTCAAGGAAAGCTTGATTTAAACTTCTAGCACCACGGCTTCCACCAAAAATTAAAACAGTTGGCTGATCGGCAACTAAATGATAATCTTTTAAAATAGATGATGGTTTTATACCTACTACTTCTTGTGCTCTCGGATTTCCTGTATAGTTAACTTTTTCTGAGTACTTACTGAATTCCGCTTGGGCTTCTTCAAAACACACGGCAATCTTGGTTACATAGCGAGCCAAAAATTTATTTGTCACACCTGCTACACTATTTTGCTCATGAATGATCGTTGGAATTTTTAATTTTGAAGCCGCATAAATTACTGGTGCACAAACATAGCCACCAGTACCGATAACAACATCCGGCCTAAATTCTTTAATTATTTTTTTAGATTTTTTAATACTTGTGATAAATAATTGTATTGTTTTCAAATTACTAATAGAAATCGAACGTTTAAATCCTTGTATTTCAATTGATTTAAACGGAATATTGGCATTTCTAACAATTTTGCTTTCTAATCCTTTTTCTGTTCCTACATACAAAATTTCAGTAGCAGGATCTAACTGTTTCAATCTCTTAATTAAAGCTAGAGCAGGATAGATGTGTCCACCTGTTCCACCGCCAGATAATAAAATTTTCATTTTAGGTCAGACCAGTTGGTCTACTCCTCCTCTTCTTTTATTTCATCGACTAATTGCTCAATTGCGTCGATAAATGCATCACCACGCACTTCAAAACTACGGTATTGATCCCAACTCGCACAAGCTGGTGATAGCAAGATAACTTCTCCTCGTTCACTTAAGTCAAATGCAACAGGTACTGCAGACTCTACATTTTGAACAAATTTAATGTGCTGAATCCCAGCTTTTTCACCTGTTTTCGCTAATTTTGCTGCTGCCTCTCCAAAAACAACTAACGCTTTCACTTTTTTTAGTTCTGGAATTAATTCATCAAAATCATTCCCTCTATCCAGACCTCCAGCGAGTAAAATAATCGGTACATTAAAGCCTCTTAATGCATTTTCTGTAGCCAAGCTATTAGTAGCTTTTGAATCATTATAAAAACGTCTTTCCTGAAATTCTTTAACAAATTGAGTTCTATGCTTCACACCTTTAAATTGTTCAAGACACTCCCTTATTCTCCCGTTTTTCTGTCCCAATAATTTTGTTGCAGCAATTGCTGCCATGGCATTCTCTACATTGTGCTCGCCGGGTACCAATATAGAAGTTTTATTCATAATCGGTTCATTTTGATAATAAATAACATCGTTTTCTAAATAAACGCCATTTTCTAAATGTTCATATCGTGAAAAAGGGATAATTTGAGCTTTGCTCATTTTTGCCAATTCTCTTAATTCAGGCTGATCCCAATTAATAATTAAAAAATCAGATGCGCTTTGATTTTCAGTTATTCTTATTTTGGCATGAACATATTCATCTCTCGATCCATGATAGTCAAGATGCGCTGAATAGATATTTGTGATGATTGCGATATGGGGCCTTAATTCTGTTATTCCCATCAACTGAAAACTAGATAATTCCATAATAATTTCATCACTTGCTGAAGCTGTTTGGGCTACCAGACTAGCTGGAGTCCCAATGTTCCCAGCAACATAAGCGTGTCCTTTTTCACGACCTTTATTTAAAATATCTGCAATCATAGTAGTTGTCGTTGTTTTTCCATTTGTACCAGTAATCCCTACTAATATACTTTCAGAAACTTCATAGGCAAGTTCGACTTCTGTGATAACTGGTATTCCTTTTTCAATAGCACGCACAATAATCGGATTGGTGTACATAATTCCCGGATTTTTTACAACCCATTCAAAATCTTCATCAAGTAATTCTACAGGGTGCCCTCCTGTCACTACTCGGATCCCGGATTCTAGCAATTCTTGTGCTTCAGGGTTTTCATCAAAATTTTTATAATCATTAACTGTTACCAATGCTCCCAATGAATGAAGCAATTTGGCAGCATTCACACCACTTAAAGCTAGTCCTAAAACTAACACTTTAGTATTTTCGTATCGTTTAATTTTTTTCATCTTCAAACCTCTTTTCAACAGAGTTTTTCACCTATTATTTTATTTTAAAAAATTAACCAGAGACTTAATGCTGCTGTAACAAGACTGATAAACCAAAATGTTAAAACGACACGCCATTCACTCCAACCACTCATTTCAAAATGATGATGGATTGGGCTCATTTTAAATACTCTTTTTCCTGTTAGTTTAAACGAAGTTACTTGGATCATAACACTGGCCGTCTCGATTACAAAGATTAACCCAATTAGAAGTAATGACCACTCTTGTTTTAATAAAATAGATACTGCTGCCAATCCACCGCCTAATGCTAATGAACCAACATCTCCCATAAAAATTTTTGCAGGTTTTTTATTAAAGAAGAAAAATCCTACTAACCCTCCAATAATCGTTAAACAAAAAATTAACACATCTGTTTGTTGCTGTTGCCAAGCAATGACTGCATAGGCTGTATAGGCTATACCTGCTGTGCCGGCAACTAAACCATCTAACCCATCAGTTAAGTTAACCGCATTGGAAAATCCTACTAGCCAAAATAAAACAAAAATGCCATATAACCATCCTAAATGGATTGTACCTATAAAAGGAATCGCTAAATTAGTTGAAAGTTCACTCAATTGATAAACAACAAAAAACAAGATTCCACCGACTACCTGTCCGATTAATTTTTGCTTAGAAGTTAAACCTAAATTTCGTTTTCTGAAAATCTTAATAAAGTCATCTAAAAAACCAAGTAGACCATAAAGTAAGGTGATAAATAACAATAACATTAAACTTATTGTTAAACTTTTCTGCCAAATGCCAACCCAAACAGTTGAAATGACAGCCGCTATCAGGAAAACAGCACCACCCATTGTTGGTGTCCCAGTTTTAACTTCATGCCATTTTGGACCTTCATCTCTTGTTGTTTGCCCTAATTGTTTCGTTCTAAAATAGCCAATGACAATTGGCATTGCCATAATAGTCAGTGCAAAACTGCTAACCCACGGCAATAACATTTCTGTCCAATACATACTTAATCGCTCCTAAATTTCTTTAATTTTTAGTTTAATAGCTTCTTTTGCTTCTTCAACATCATCAAAGTGATGTTTTTTAGTTCCGATAATTTGGTAATCTTCATGTCCTTTTCCTGCAATTAAAATTATATCATCCGCAACTGCTTGATTCACAGCTGTTTGAATAGCTTTTCTACGGTCTAGAATCATTTGGTAGGTTCCAACTTTTAAGTTGATAACCATTTCATCAAGAATTTCTTGCGGATCTTCAGTTCTTGGATTGTCAGAAGTAAATATAACATAATCCGCATGTGAAAAGGCTACTTCTGCCATGATTGGTCTTTTCGTCCGATCTCGATCTCCACCGCATCCAACTATACAATAAACTTTACCGGTTTTAATTTCATTTACCGCATCCAAAACATTTAGTAATCCATCAGGTGTATGAGCATAGTCCACAATAGCTGTGAAGTCTTGTTTACCTTGTACAACTTCAAATCGGCCTCTTACTCCTTGAATTTCTTCCATTGAGTCAATAATACCAGCTAAGTTCATTCCTGAAGCATAGGCAGCTGCAATTGCAGCTAATGCATTGGAGACATTAAATTTACCAATCATCTGCATATGAACAGGATATTCTTTTTCTTGGAATAATAATGTAAAGCTAGTTCCTTTATTGGTTGTTTTTAAATCAAGCGCTCTAAAGTCTGCTGGTACATCAATACCATATGAATAGATTTGAGCTGCTGTTTTATTTTGATAGCTTCTACCAACAGAATCATCAACATTTAAAATAGCATATTTAGGTTTTGCATTTTGGTAACTATTCCCTAATTGAGAAAAAAGCAATTCTTTTGCATGCGCATATTCTTCCATTGTATGGTGATACTCCAAATGATCTTGACTCAAATTTGTAAAAATAGCGATATCAAAATCTATTCCCCATACTCTTCCTTGTACTAAAGAATGAGAAGACACTTCCATAGCACATGTAGTCACACCTGCATGATTCATTGCACTTAATGTTTTTTGTAAGGTAATGCTGTCTGGCGTCGTGTTTTTAGTTGAGAGTATCTCATCATTAATACGTCTATACATCGTTCCAATAACACCTGTTATTTCTCTGTTATTTCTAAAAATTTGATCTAACAAATGAGTAACCGTTGTTTTACCGTTTGTACCCGTTACTCCGATGACTCGCAATTTTTGACTAGGATGCTGGTAGAAGCAATCTGCTAAAATAGCCATAGCTTTTGTAGTATCTGCCACATAAATCACCGGTACAGATACGTTTATTTTTTTACTAGCCACAATCAAAGTGGCTCCTTTATTAACCGCTTCTTCAACCAACTTATGCCCATCTTGCACCGAACCCACAATACAAATAAATAAGGAGTCTTGTTCAATTTCTCGTGTATCTTGGGTTATTTTAGAGATAGATAGTTCTTGAGGAATATTGACAGATGCACCTTTAACAATAAGTGATGCGATTAATTCGATTGCTTTCATAGTTTCCACCTTTTCTATTCTTGAGGAGAAGCTAATGTAACAGTAATTGTTTCTTCATTCTGCATATTAACTTGAGGCATGAGACTCTGTTCAACTACATACCCTTCTCCTTTAAATGTAAATTTTATTCCAGTAATTTCAGACACTTTTAAAACATCATTCTTTGACCAACCTGCCATATCAGGCATTGTCATAGCTCCATTTGTCATTAGCATAATCCGTTGATCTTCAATAATTATTTTTTGAGACACTGGCAGTTGCTGTACTATTGTATCACCATTTCCAATAACGGTCACATTTAACTTTAATTCATCTAATTTTTCTAATGCCCCTTCTTTAGTCAGATCCGTTACTTTTGGCATTTCTACTTGATTTACATCTTGATTTTTTGATTCATCAGTTAAATGTTGGTATTCAAGAGCTCGTTTCATAACAGGATTAAAAACGGCTTTAACTACATCACTTCCAATTACTGAAGAGTCCTTAATTGTTGGTTGTTGCACCGTTACATATAGCACCACTTTAGGATCATCAGCTGGTGCCATTCCAACAACTGAATAAACATAATTGTTTCCTCCGCTATAATACTCCTTTGTGTCAGGATTTACAATTTGAGCCGTCCCTGTTTTGGCTGCAATTTTGTGCCCCTCTATTTTATAGCCTTGTCCAGTACCATTTTCACTGTATACTACTTCTTTTAAATAATTCAAAGCTTGATCAGCTGCTTCTTTAGAAATGGGTTCATCTACAATTTCAGGGTCAAATACGGTTTCTTTTCCTGTCAATGGATCAACAATTTTACTTATAAATTGTGGCTTCATCATTTTGCCTTCATTTGCTACGGCTGAATAAGCTTGCATCATCTGAACAACAGTTACTGTCAATCCTTGTCCGAATGAAGTATTGGCTTTCTCAAGTGGCCACATATAAGGATTAGAGCCATCTTGTTCATTTGGCAGACCGGTAGATGTGGACTTTCCTATACCGAATTTATCCATATATTCTTTCCAAGTTTCTGTTCCCATTTTTTCCATTAAGGTTACAAAAGCTACGTTACTTGATCGTTCTAACCCTTCTAAGAAGCTAATTTGACCCCAACCATTTACATTGTGATCATTTACTATGCCTCCTTCGATTTTTTTAGAACCTGACATATAGGTTTCGTTAGGATTAAATACTCCTTCGTTGATAGCTGCTGCAAGTGTTAATACTTTCATTGTAGATCCTGGTTCAAAAGTACTTTCGACTAGTAAATTCTGCCATAAATCTCCAATTCCTTCTTTAGTCGTCCCATTAAATGATGGTCTTTGAGAAGCAGCTATGATCGCACCTGTTTCCGGATTCATCAGCGTAGCTGTCATACCCACTGGTTTATATTTGTCATTAACCTCAGTCATAACACTTTCTAAATAAACTTGCATTCTTTTATCCAAAGTTAAATAAATATCTTTACCATCCACTGGCTCAGTAGACTTCACAGAAGAATTAGGTAAAACATAACCAAAACTATCTTTCTGGTACTCGATAGAACCATCTTTACCCGTCAACACATCATTAAAAGCTTGTTCTATACCCATTAAGCCAATTAAATCGGCATTTGATGAATGTTCGCTTATCTCACCGTCCTCATTTGTCGGCAATTCAGCGTAACCAACTATATGCGACGCAAAAATACCATTTGGATACAATCGAGTCGGCGTTTCATCAAAAATAATTCCTGGTAGTTTTTCTTCTTCTATTGCTGATTTTATATCATATGTTAATTTTTTACCTGCAGAACCAAATTCAACCTGACTCAAATCTTTTTGCTTTAATTTTTTTAAAATATCAGCTTCACTCATAGCGATATGCTTGGCTAGAGCTACAGCTGTTTTTTGTTTATTCACCACATATTGAGGTTTATCAGGAGAATTTGACCATTTATCTGTTAAGATAGCGATTAACGAATAAGAAGTAGCGTCCATAGCAATAGGGTTGCCGCCCATATCATAAATGGCTCCCCTGTTTGCTTCGAGTACGCTACTTCTTGTATAGAGGTTATTAACATTTTGAGACAAATCTTCTCCGTTAATTTCTCCTTTTACCATAATATAAGTAAAACGTCCTACAAATACCAAAAATGTAAATAAGGTAACGAAAAAAAGCAGGATCGTAATTTTCTTTCTATTCTTTAAAGGGTTTTTATTTTTCATTTAATGACATTCCTTACATTAGCTTCATTCATTTTTAGCCCTTGATTATTAGCAATTTTATATATCCGATCGTACCTAGAAAGCTCTTGTACCTCTTGTTTCAAATTATTGTTTATTGTCGTTGTACTTACGATTGAAGTTTTGGTATCTTGTAAGGCACGATTTATACTTGCCACATTAATCTCTAAAGAGATACTAACAGCAATTAAGGTGAAGGCTATAGTCATAATCATTCCAATCAACATCTTTTCTGTTCTAGTTACAATTGATTTTCCGGGAATAGGTTTATGTATCGGGCTATTTGTTTGTTTTGGTGTGGCAAGTGGCGACTGTAGAGGCATTTCCACTTCAACATTTCTAGCTAGATTACTATTTAACGACATTTAGATAACTTCCTTTCTAACCTCTATTTTCAAATTTTCATTTCCTTTGCTTCTCTACCACTCTTAATTTTGCACTTCTAGCTCGATTATTTATCTCCAATTCATCTTTGCTTGGTAAAATTGGTTTTCGAGTAATCAATTTTAATTCTGGTAAGTATTCTTCAGGAATAACTGGTAACCCTCTTGGTGTTTCTTGACCCTTAGCGTATTCTCTAAACATTGATTTTACAATTCGATCTTCTAACGAATGAAAAGTAATTGCGCTAATTCTGCCTCCTACTTTTAATAAGCTGATTGCTTCTTCAAGGGAGTCTTCTACTGAAGATAACTCATCATTCACAGCAATTCTTATCGCTTGAAAGACACGTTTTGCAGGATGGCCACCTTTTCTTCTAGCTGGTGCAGGAATACCTCTTTTAATGATTTCAACTAGTTCCCCAGTTGTTTCAATTGTTTTTTCTTCTCGTGCTGCTTCGATCTTTCGGGCAATACTTTTAGAAAATTTTTCTTCCCCATAACGGTAAAAAATTCTTACTAAATCTTGATAAGTCCAAGAATTAACAACTTCTTTAGCTGTCAACGGTGCATCCGTATCCATCCTCATATCTAATGGGGCATCTTGATGATAGCTAAAACCTCTTTCAGCTTCATCCAGTTGTGGTGATGAAACGCCTAAATCATAAAATATTCCATCTACTTCAAGTACTCCTTGAGCATTCAACTCTTCTTTTATAAAACGAAAATTAGATTTGATAAATGTGACCATCCCTTTTTCGACATAATCAGCTAACCGGATTTCAGCATTTTCAATTGCTCTTGTATCTTGATCAAAAGCATATAAATGACCGTTTTCGTTTAATTGAGAAAGCAAGTATTCACTGTGTCCGGCTCCTCCTAATGTGCAGTCAACATAAATTCCATCCGGAACAATAGATAAATTATCTACTGTTTCATGGAGTAAGACTGTTTCATGATTAAATTCTGTCATTTTTTCCCCACCTAGCTTTTATACTAATTTTTTAGTCAATCGTTAACGTTTTAAAAACCAAAATCTATCATATTTTCGGCAATCTCATCAAATGATTCTTCCGCTTCAGCCGAAAAAGCATTCCATTTTGTTTCGCTCCAAATTTCGATGCGATCGGAGACCCCTACAACGTGACAGATTTTCTGTAAATCTGCGTGTTCTCTTAATGTTTGAGGTATATTAATTCTTCCTTGTTTATCTAATTCACATTCTGTTGCTGCTGAATAAAAGAATCTTGTAAATGCCCGAGCTTCTTTTTTAGCTAATGGGAGTTGTTTTAATTTTTCTTCAAGTATAGACCATTCGTTTTTGGGGTAACCAAATAAACATCCATCTAAACCTCTTGTTAAAATGAAAGTCGTTCCTAAGTCATTACGAAACTTAGCTGGCATAATTAAGCGGCCTTTGGCATCAATATTGTGCTTATATTCACCCATCAACATATCTATACTCACCTCACCATCAATAGATGATTTTAGTCTACCACATTGCCCCACTTTCCACCACAACTAAACGATACATTTCAAAAAAAAATGAGTATTGAAATATTTGTTAGTTATTTGTCTTAATAGACGGTAATAATAGAAGAATTTTAAAGTGGTGACTTCTCCCAAATAACAGACAAAAAAGCAGCAAGATGGTTTGAAAATCCATCCTACTGCTTAAGAAATCGTTAGTTTATTTATAATATTGGCTCCTACTAACAAGTAATAGGTGAAAAAAGAAAATATGAATACAAAACGCCAATACGTTTTAAAAAATTGGCTGTAAATAATTTCCCCTTTTTTGTAGGCTATGAGTATTGCAATACCCATTCCTAAACTAAGTATAAAAATTAAAAAGTAAGAGAAAATAGATTTTCCAAAAGTTTGAATGCTTAATATCTGTATACCCATCATTAAATAAGGAACTATTAAGTCTGCAAGTTTAATGTTTATTTGTTGATTTCTAAAATGGCGATTAACACTTTCACTAAAAAAATAAAGCAATACAATCGGTATAAAATAAAGCACTATATCTGATATTTCAAACATTGCTCCATTCAAGATGATTCTCCTTTCGATTTGTAAAATGATAAGGCTATTTTTAATCGACTATATTTATGGATGTTTACTCAGTTAAACCTCTTATCCAATTTACCTTAAATTAGTTTTTTTGTATACAATTAAAAAAATAGCTAACAACTAAATCAAATTTGTTAGTACTAATTTTTTATTTTTTCCCAAAGCAAAACACCCTTGAGCCATGGTCTCAAAGGTGTTTTTAACATTATCTCAAGATACTGTTAGGATTATGCTTCTTTGCTTACTACTTCTTTACCATCGTAATGGCCACATGCTGCACAAACGTGATGACTTTTTTTCAATTCACCACAGTTAGGACACGCATTCATGCCTGGCACTTCTAATTTAAAATGCGTACGACGTCTGTTTTTCTTAGCTTTTGATGTTCTTCTTTTTGGTACTGCCATTCTCTACACCTCCTTAAAATTTCTTCTGTTCTTCATTTGATAGCTTGAAAAGAGAAGATTTAAGCTCTATTCTCACTTCTTATCATCAGATTCATTTTTAAATAAATCTTTCAAACCTGCAAAACGAGGATCCAAAGTTTCAGCTTTTTGTTCTGTTTTTTCTGATATAAAATCTCGTTCAGACATAACAACCCAATCGTTTCCACTAGGCATTTTATTTTCCTGTGCTTCTTCTTCAGTGAAGACCTGAATTGGAATATTTAACAATACCGCATCTTCAATTGCCTCTGATAAGTCGATCCAGTCATTCTCTAATTGAATAATCGTTCCTTCTTCTTCGTCAATTTCGCGACTCGTTATATGTTCTGGAATATAAATCTCGTCTACCTCTAAAGATAGAGGTATTAATACTGGTTCTAATGATCTTGCGGAAGGTAGCGTCACATTTAATGAAACAACCATATGAAGCAAGATCTCGTTTTCTTGAACGATTAGATTTCCTTCCAAAAGAATTGGAGATACATCTAAAATTTCTTTATTCCTCTTTATCAAGGATTTTTTCAAATCAACTGTTTCAGAGAAAATAAGCGGTTCAAAGCGGTATTTTTGCAATTCGTTTAATGACCATTTCATTTTTCATCACTCCTAAAGCAACAAAGGTAATTATACTAGTCAATCATACCTTTGTCAACGTATTTTACCTTACACTAAAAAGCATGCAATCCTTGTTTTCACATATCTTTTCATAAAAAACCCAAAACTAATCCCATATTAATGGTTGTCGCCGATAATCTTGTTGTATTATTGCTTGTGTATATCCTAAATTATAAATCTCGCCTGCTTTAATATCTAATCCCCATAGAGAAGCATTTTTTTGATTGATATTATTGAGTATAGGTAATTCCACAGTTTTCTTTATTTGATTTAAATAAGTCTGACCGGTTTTATTAAAACCTAATATATGAATTGCTTTTGGTGAGTCTAACTGCGGATTTATTTCAGATTCTTTAATATTTAATAATATATACACACATAAACGCTGTAACCTAACCCAAGTATAGCGTTTATTTTTTACTAATGAAATAAAATCTTTAAAGTTTTTAGCTTCTTTAACTTTTTCTTTTAACCGGTACTCAATTCCTTCTTTCATTTGATAGATTAAATGCAATTCATTGATTGATTGATTAATCAATTGATATTTAAGATACGACCAATAATTTTCCCACGTTATCCACTCAGCATTTGCTAACAACTCATAACTAGACTCCGGTAAAACTTCTTTCAAGGCTACCAATGAGTTTCTTTGACTAGGATTAGTGCTCAACTCTTTACGAATGGCTGTAGCGCTAGCTATTTTTTGAGTATGCTTTATTTTTGTATCATGATACTCGGCTTCTTTTCGTTTAATGGGGTACAATCTCATCGGATCAGAATACTTAGCATTTTCTTTTGCATAAGCTAGGCCTAAAATAGTATTCGGTGAAGTTAGGTTAAGTGCCGTGTTTGGAATTAATTCCTGCATTATTTGATTCATTTGAAAAGCGTAACTAGTCCCATCATTTTTCAGTTCATTAAAACGTTCCTCAATTACTGTTTCTTTTTGACTAAGTATCTTTGTCATATCGAAATAATCGATAGCCTTACCCGTCTCAGCTCCAAAGCACAAATCATTACAACCCAAAGCCTGAAGTAAAGCTACCCCTCCTTTAGCGAAATAGTCGGCTGGTTGAACACTAAAAGAGACAGGTAATTCAACCACCAAATCAGCTCCCTGGGATAAAGCCATCTCTGCACGTGTCCATTTATCTACAATTGCGGGTTCGCCCCTTTGTAAAAAGTTTCCACTCATTACTACAATGACTACCTCTGCATTCGTTTTTTCTTTTGCTTGTTGGATATGATAAAGATGGCCATTATGAAATGGATTGTATTCTACAATAACACCGCAACTTTTCATTTTTCATCCTCACTTCAAATTGTAACTTTAATCTCTTTTAGCGCTTCAAGAAATACTGAACCATACTTTTCTAGTTTATTTTCCCCTACACCTTTAACCAAAAGTAATTCACTTTCAGTCTGAGGTACTAACTGACACATTTGTCTTAAGGTCTCATCTGAAAAAATAACATACGGAGGTACTTTTTGCAAGGTTGCTAAACCCTTTCGAATTTCTCGTAAACGATCGAATAAACTATCATCAATGGCTACTTTTTGTGCTTTTTGTGCTTGTTTACGAGTAACATTACTTTTCCCTTTCAACACTGATGCCCCTTTTTCAGTAATCCTTAATAAAGGGTATTGTCCATCTGTTGGGATCAAAAATTTTTCTGCAGTTAAGTAATCAATGAGCTGCGTAACTTCTTTTTGTGGTACTCCATTCATCAAACCATATGTTGATAGTTCTTCAAATTTCCATTGTTTAATTTTTTGATCTTTTGAGCCTGTCAAAACCTTCATAACCATAGATTTACCAAACGTTTCTCCCATCCGCTTAACACAAGATAAAACCTTTTGAGTATCTTTGGTGATATCAATAGCTTCTCGTTCGTCTAAACAATTGCTACAGTGGCCACATTCGTTGCATTCATCCCCAAAATATCGAACAATATAAGATTGTAAGCACATCTGTGTTGAACCATATTGGGCCATTTCTCTTACCTTAGTATATTCTAATTTTTTATGTTCCTCATCCATATCTGATTGCTCAACAAAATAATATTGAATCTGTATATCTTGTGGTGAGAATAATAAAATTGCATCGCTTGGTAGCCCATCTCGTCCTGCACGACCAGCTTCTTGATAATAAGCTTCAATATTTTTAGGTATCTGATAATGGATAACAAAGCGTACATTACTTTTGTCAATGCCCATTCCAAAAGCATTTGTTGCCACCATTACTGTTATTTCATCATAAAGAAATTTTTCTTGCCATTCATTTCGTTCGTGTTCTTTCATGCCACCGTGATACTTACCTGCTAGTATTTTTTTTGATTGTAGTAATTCATAAATTCGTTCAACCTCTTTGCGAGTGCTTACATAAATAATACCGGATTGACCTTCATTTATTTTCAAATAATCTAATAGATATCGATTACGCTCTTGTCCTTTCACCACTTGAAAAGCTAGATTATTGCGCACAAAACCAGTATTAACAAGGTTTCCTTCGTTTATATCCAATAAATTGATTATGTCGTTAGACACAAGCGGTGTCGCAGTTGCAGTTAAAGCTAAAATAGTTGGACGATAAGAAAAGTGTTGAATCGTCTCACATAAAGACAAATAACTTGGCCTAAAATCATGCCCCCATTGGGAAATGCAGTGGGCTTCATCTATTGCAATCAATGAAACTTTAATAGATTGCATAAGATAAAAAATTTCTTCTGTTTGAAATCGTTCGGGAGCTACATAAACCAATTTGTATTCTCCGTCACTAGCTTTTTTTAAGCGTTCATTCATCTCTTGAGATGATAGTGTACTATTTAAAAATGTGGCGGGTATACCTAGTTCTGTCAAAGCATCTACTTGGTCTTTCATTAAAGAAATTAAAGGTGAAATGACAATTGTAATTCCATCAAATAGTAGAGCAGGAATTTGATAACATATCGATTTCCCTCCACCTGTAGGCATAATAGCTAAAGAATCTTTCCCATTTAAAATGTTTTCAATTACTTCAGTTTGTCCAGTTCTAAACTCGTTAAATCCATATATTTCACTCAATAATTGTCGGGCTTTTTCTAGCATGTGTTAACCCTCCGTTTTTCATTATATTCTCTTAATAGATTAAAAAAACAGAAAAATCAGTTTCGATTCTCCTGTTTTTTACTCTGTTGAAGCTATTATTATTTAATCAACTTTAATGACTAAACATTTTTATTTTGTACATGCAAAAAACCAGCGTACTGATTCTTTTTTTACCTCAGAATCACCAAAATCAGAATAAACTTCGATAGAAGTGAACCCAGCTTTTCCAAGCATATCACAATAGGCTTCTAATGGGTAGGTCCGTTCTTTATGTGTTTCATCAAAACGTTCATACAGATTAATACCTTTATCGTAAACAAAAAAGGTTAAATCGTGCTCAATAGAATATCTTTCCTCTCCTGAGTAACTTTGCCAAAGAAAACTAATTTCTTCTGATTGGTCATTATACATATAGCCGGGGAAAATTTCGTCCATTTGATAAGTGGAATGAACATCAAAAAGAAATGTTCCATCTGAACTTAAGATTTTAGATACCTCTTTAAAGACATCTAAGACTGCATTTTCATTTGGCATATAACAGATAGAATCTGAAAAACAAGTAACAGCTTCAAACTCTCCTGCTTCAGATAAATCCAACATGTTGCCTTCAATTAAAGGCAAACGAACCCCAGCTGACAACGCTCGCTCGTTTGCAAGACTGAGCATATTTGGAGACAAATCCAGCCCTGTTACGTTATAACCACGTTTTTTCAATGTCACTGCTAAAGCTCCAGTCCCACATGCTAGTTCTAATAGTTTTTGACCGTTATTATTAAGTTGTTGGTCAACGAAGTGGCCCCAACGTTCATAAAGCGAGTCATCCATAATTGCATCATAGACTTGAGCAAAAGTTTGATAGCTCATTTTTTTTAGACCATCTCTGTGATGTCAACTAAGGGTGCATCACTCCATAATTTTTCAAGATTATAAAATGCACGCTCTGAATAGTGGAATACGTGAACGACAACATCCCCTAAATCAATTAATAACCATTTTGCTGAATCTCGACCTTCAACACGTTTTACTTCATAGCCTGTTTTTTGTGTTTGGCTAATAATTTCGTCTGCTATAGCTTGAACTTGTTTTTCGCTATTCCCATGCATTATAACAAAATAGTCTGCTAAAATCGAAATTTCTCTAACGTCCATAGCCATAATGTCTTCTGCCCGTTTATCATCTGCAGCCTTTACTACTAATTCTAATAATTTTTCGCTTGTTGCTGTCATGTTGTTCCTCCTAATTTTTTGCTACCCACGCATTATACGTCTCAATAGCCTTTGGGTAAATCTTTCTTTTTTTTGAAATTAAATGTTGCAATATATGTTCTGTTTCAAATGCAACAGCCAGTGTTAAATTACTTATCGCTAATTTCCTAGCTTTATCTACTCCAGGAAAATCACGTCCTGGCTCAATATAATCTGCGACATAAATAATTTGTTCTAGCATGCTCATCTTAGAAGAACCAACTGTATGATGACGAATAGCATTTAATATCTCTTCATCTTGTATACGCAATTCTTTTTTTACTAAAATCGCTCCTACTGGTCCATGCCAAATTTCGCTGCCGTATTGTAGTAAATCTAGATCTAAATTTGCACTAATAATTAAATCATGCATCTCTTGCGGATCTCGTTCCTTAGCGTAATCATGAGTTAAAGCAGCAATGCTTGCTGCCTCGATCGAATCATTATAACGTTGAGCTAATTCAACAGCAACTTTTTCAACCCCAAGAACATGTTCAAATCGCTTTTGGCTCATTTTTGATTGGACTTTTTCAAGTAGCTCACTTCTAGTAAATTGGATGTAGTTATTACTATAAGATATGTCAGTTGATTTTATCATCATGTTGATATAATCCCTTCTCATAAATGTACTCTAAGGTTCGATTTGGAATCAAATACTGTACAGTACAATTCATTTTTATTTTCTTTCTCAACATGGTTGAACTGATATCTATTAATGGAACATCCACCCAAATAATAGGATACTCAGTTGCTAAGGCATAACCAGGACGATTCACTCCTACAAACTGGATTAATTGAAGTAATTTATCAATTTCATACCATTTAGGTAAGTATTCAACCATATCCCCTCCGATAACAAAATAATAATCTGTATCAGGATGTTGTTCAATTAACTGAATCATTGTATCATAGGTGAAACTCTTTCCACCTCGTTCGATTTCATTTCGTTCAATATTAAAATAAGGATTATCTTGAATTGCTGCCTCAACCATTTTCAAACGATGATTGGCATCTATTGCCTCTTTCCCATCACGATGTGGTGGATTAGCACTTGGCATAAAATACATCTTCTCTAAATCAAGTTGTTGACAAACTTGATCAGCGACTATTAAGTGGCCAACATGAGGGGGATTAAACGTTCCGCCTAAAATCCCTACTTTTTTTCGTTCAATTCCCAAAGGAGCCGTTTCCATCAATGCCTCTGCTTGATTAAAAAAAATAGTTGGCCTTTTCAAAACAATCACCTTTCCTCACAAAATTATTTTTTTCTTTTTGCTGGTACTTTCATTGAAATCCGTTGGTATTTTTCTTGTGTAGAAGGCTGAAATAAAACAATCACACGACCAATTATTTGAACAGCCTTACACCCTAACTCTGTCTCAATTTTGTTTGCTACTTCCTCAACTGCTTCATCTGTATTTTGTAGTAAATTAATTTTGATTAATTCTCTTTTTTCAAGAGCTTCCCCTATTTGAACAATAACTTCTTTATTTAGACCATTTTTCCCAATCTGAAAAATTGGATCCAAGTGATGTGCCTTGCTTCTTAAAAAACGCTTTTGTTTTCCTGTTAAATCCATTTTCTCACTCCAGTTAAATCGATCTCTCGATTCTAATTTTATTAAATCAATGATTTCCTTATAATAACGTCTACACCTTTTGGAGCCCACCCAGCTATTATTGCTCCAGGTTCATTAATTGTAACCCATCCTAAGCCCGCAAAAACAATATCGGCTTTTTCTTTAACAGTAAACTCAAAACGAACCAATTCTGGAAAGCCCATGACTTCATCTTCACGAGGAGGTTGCAATAATTTCCCTACTTGTTTTTGATACAATTCATCTGCTTTTTCTAGTTTAGTTCTATGAATTTTTAAGTCATTTGATGTAAAACAAGTAAAAGACCTTTTATCGCCTTTCAAGTAATCAAAACGTGCGACACCACCAAAAAATAATGTTTGTCCCTCATTTAGCTGATAAACCATTGGCTTGATTTCTTTTTTTGGTGCAATTAATTTCAAATCCTTATCTCCTAAAACATGGGCCATCTGGTGGCGATGTATAATGCCGGGAGTGTCAATTAAGAATTTCCCATCTTCTAACGGTATTTCAATTCTGTCTAATGTTGTTCCTGGAAATTGGGAAGTTGTAATTAAATCTTGTACCCCCGCAGTCATATTGATAATTTGATTGATAAGAGTTGATTTCCCTACATTTGTTACTCCTACTACAAAAACATCCCGTCCTTTGCGATGTTTTTCAATAATAGCTAGTAAATTTTCCATTTCTTTAGGCTTAACAGCACTTGTCAAGACAACGTCTTCTGGACGCAATCCCTCTTCAAAAGCTCTCTCACGTAACCATTGTGTCATTTTACCTCGTTTTAAAGATTTAGGTAATAAATCAACTTTATTCCCTACTAAAAGAACAGGGTTATCTCCAACAAAACGGTGCAATCCTGGAATCATGCTGCCGTTGAAATCAAAAATATCAATGACGTTTATAATCAGTGCATCCTTTGTTCCTAGTTCATTTAACAATTTCAAGAAGTCGTCATCGGTTAAATGGACATCTTGAATTTCATTGTAGTGACGTAATCTGAAGCAACGTTGACAATAGACTTCGTTTTTTTCTAAACCTTTTTTCAGTGCAGATTCTGGTGTATAACCAGATTGATCTTTATCGACTGTCTGTATAACTGCTCCACAGCCAATGCACCGTAATTCTTCTTCATTCATTAATTCTTTCGTCATGTAATGACTTCCCCCATCTCATGTCTGGATCTTTTTTAATCAAATAATTCATAATATGCAATTCCATATAACGATTAAGTTTTGTATTCCAAGCATCACTGTCGATGATAGGCTTTACTAGTACTGTACGAATGCCCGCTAAATTAGCGCCCCATATATCAGTCATAATCTGATCTCCAACCATCAAAATATCTTCTTTAGGAAGATTTAATTTTGATTCTGCTTTTTTAAATCCAATTATTGTCGGTTTTATAGCTCTAGAAACATAGTCTAAATCTAAGGTTTTTGCTACTCTCTCAACACGATGTGCACTATTATTTGACAGTATAATAACTGGGATACCTGCATCTTTCATTACTTGGATCCACTGTATCAGTTCTTGGGTACCGTCAGGGTTATCCCAGGCAATCAGAGTATTATCTAAATCTGTTAGAACAGCTTTTACATTTTGTTTTTTTAATTGTTCAGGTGTTAAGTGATATATAGCTTCTATCATCCATGTTGGTTTAAATATATTCAGCATAGTTTCTCCCTACTCATTAAAATAGGAGTACTTTTCCAGTACTCCTTCTAGTTTACTATCTAATCAATTATACGTTAAAACCATGAAATAGCAATCAAACTCAATTGTTTTTAGTTTGATTCTCATTTTGTAAAAAGACAGCATGCAGTGAATTAACAGCAATCCTTAAGTTGGCTTCCGCTACTAGAATCCATACAGTCGTATAACTATCTGCCGATTGATAGATAGGTACGCGATTATTGGCTAAAGTTGTCACGATTTTTGAAACAATTCCTGGTACACCTGTGATACCTGCTCCAACAATTGCAACTTTTGCACAGTTTTCTATACAAGTATATGAAACGGCTTGTTTTTCAAATAGCGCTTGAGCATCTTCTAAAGCTGTTTGAGGCAACGTAAAAATAATATGATCTGGAAAAATATTAATGAAATCAACGCTAATCTGTAATAAAGCTAGTGACGTAAAGATTTTTTCCTGCATCTCATAATCAGCTTCAACCTTAAACTGTACTAAGTTTGGAACATGAGCAATTCCAGTAACCTGACGATAATGTTCTATTTGACTTTCGATATGTGTCACTAACGTCCCTGTGTTCGTAACTGGTTGGTTCGTTGATCGGATACGCAAGGGTATTCCAGCTTGCATTGCAATTTCAACAGCTCGAGGATCAATTACTTTTGCTCCTTCATGTGCCATATTACTAACTTCTCGATAGCTTACAACTTCTAGAAATTGTGCATTATCAACTAGACGAGGATCGGCAGTCATCATCCCTGAAACATCTGTAAAAATGTCAATACTTTCAGCCCCAAAAGAAGCACCTAAAAAAGCTGCAGTTGTATCGCTTCCACCACGCCCAATTGTGGTGATATGTCCACTTTCACTCACTCCTTGGAAACCCGTAACTACAACAACATCATTCAATTTAAAAAAATTAGTAATGGCAGTTTTATCTATTCTTTTTACTTTAGCGTTGCCAAAATCTTCGTTAGTAATAATTCCAGCATCCTGACCCGTTAAACCAACTGCTGCTATTCCCTTTTTCTTTAAACCATTAGTAAAAACAGCTGTGGAAATTGTTTCTCCCACTGAAAGCAGCATATCTTTTTCGCGTAAATCTAAATAACTACGATTTCCACCAATTAGTGAAAGTAAAGAATCAGTGGCATACGGATCTCCTAAACGTCCAATAGCTGAAACAACTACAATAACTTTATATCCTAAAGAAATAGCATGAACAATATGTTTTTCTGCTGCAGCACGACTTTTTTCGTCTTTAACGGATGTTCCGCCAAATTTTTGAACCAAAATTTTCATTATATACCATCCTTTAAAGTTACATCTTTTAAAAAAATAAGACTCATTCTTTGAATTCACTACCTTAATTATTTATTTGTTATCTATCCGTTCATTTTTATTATAACGAAGTCTTATACATTATTCAATAAAGTGATAGGTGGTAAACTAATTTTATTTTTCATGGTATACTTTAACAAATATTTGTAAAAAAATGGAGAGTGAAAGAATGTTTCTTAAAGAAGTTTGTCTTGAAAATTATACATCTGTTCCATCAGCTATTGCCAAGGGTGCACATCGAGTCGAACTGTGTGATTATTTATCTTGCGGTGGGACAACACCTAGTAAGGGAGTGATGCAAGAAACCTTAGCTTATTGTAGCGAACATTCTGTTCCTGTGATGACAATTATCCGTCCACGTTGTGGAAATTTTGTTTACAATGATGTTGAATTAAAAATAATGGGCTATGATATCATTGAAGCTAGAAACCTTGGATTAGATGGAATTGTAGTGGGCTGTTTAGATGAAAACAATTGGTTAGATGAAGATGCAATGGAACAAATTTTGGAAGAATCTTATGGATTACAAGTTACTTTTCACATGGCTTTTGATACGATTTCCGACGAGCGTCAATTTGAAGCTATCGATTGGTTAGTTGAGCATGGCGTACAACGTATCTTAACACATGGAGGAACAGCTGATCAGCCTATCGAAACAACTTTGTTCCATTTAAAAAAATTAGTTGATTATGCAAAAGATAGAATAGTCATTATGCCAGGAGGCGGAATAACAGATGAGAATGCTCAAGCTGTTATCGATTTCTTAGGTGTCAATGAAATTCACGGGAGCAAGATTTTAGGAAAACTATAATATGAATCAAAAAACGAATCCTTGTAGTTACATGTCTAGCAGAGATTCGTTTTTTGATTCGTTTTTTTAACAGAAGTAAAAAATTAATAGAAAAGAAGTCTCCATCCATCTAAACACGAACTCCTGAATCTGTGCTAACAACTTCTTTAACCGTCCTATCAGGATATAGTTTTAAAATGACCTTTTTATATCTTTTCAATTTCAATTCTGGATAAGAACCAAAATAGTAGGACAGCACTACTTAAGAAAGTTTCGTACGTATCATGTTTATTGGCCAACTCTTAGCGAACAAGAAATGATGGAATTAATTTTGAGCGATAGAGTTCATGTAAAAGAACTTTTCCCCCATCATTTTACCTGCTAAACAAGTATCCATTTCCTCACGGGAATGAATAAGTCTAAAATATTTTCCTTGAATAAAGAACAATAACCTAAACGGTATGCTTAAATCGTTGACATTGCAAAGAAGAAAAGAAAGTTCCAAAACATATTTCTGAACTTGCACTCTGAAACTCTATTTCTTCGATACTAGTAAAAATATTTCTGTAAAAGATACTACGAATGATTCAGGTAGAATTATAAGTTTAAAAACTATATTATACTCATTTTATTCTAAGCTGGATTATTCTAATTTAATTTCAATTATTATTTAGTCATGTTTGATTTTAGAATCTCAAACAAAAAAATAAAGAATAAGCTAGTTTAACTAAGCTCATTCTCTATCTTTTATCAGTCTTGCAATAATTCAAAAATCTCAATTGCAACTAAATCTAAATCATCAAATTGATAAACTTGATGTGTTGAACTGTCTTCTAATTCAAAAGTAGTAGTCTTAGCATCATAGGAAATCAGGCAGCGTTCATTGCCTTCTTTTTCAAATCTACGAACTTGAACTTCACTATCTTTATCTTCTAGCATAGCTTCCAATCGGCGAATAATTGCCTGTAATTGTGAAGGTTTCATGATCTCGTACCCCTTTCAAACTTGGCTCAGTCACTATTTTAACAGATTTTTCTTTAAAAGACAGCAAAGTTATCCTTTTTTCTTAAAATAATTTCAATTTTTCAATTAAACAACCTATCTTTTAGAATCCTAGATGCTCTTAGACTGCTTAAAAATCATCATTAAGATTTATCTTTTCCCTTCTGGCCACCACAGTTTAATAAATGCTTGAGTTCCATCATTTGCATAACCTTCCGTTTCTAGTCTTTCATACAACTGCTGGGCTAAAGCTGTAAAAGGTAGATCTATATTCATTTTATTGGCTTCATTTAAGGCAATCTTCAAATCCTTCACAAAATGTTTTACAAAAAAACCTGGTGAAAAATCTTCGTTTAAAATTCTAGGACCATAATTTACTAATGACCAGTTACTAGCACTACCACCACTTACCGTATCAATAACTCTTTCTAAATTTAAGTTCGCTGCTTCAGCATAAACCAACATTTCTGTCATACCTGTCATAGTTCCGGCTACCATAATTTGATTGGCCATTTTTGTATGTTGTCCCTTACCCGCTGAACCCTGTAAATTCACTTTACTTGAAAATACAGTTAGAATAGGTTCAATTATTTCAAATGCTTCTTTATCTCCACCAACCATAACAGTTAATGTTCCTTTTTGCGCACCCAAATCTCCACCAGAAACTGGAGCATCTAATACAGGTATATTTCTTTTTTCCCCTTCTTTATATAACTTAACAGCTAAAGTAGGAGTGCTAGTAGTCATATCTATTAGAATATGATTGGATGTTGCTGTTTGGAAAACTCCATTTTCCCCTAAGTACGTTTCTTCTACGTCAGTGGGATACCCCACAATCGTAATAACAACTTCACTTTTTTTAGTCACCACTGCAGGATTTTCACACCAAACAGCACCAAGAAAAACTAATTCATCTGTTTTACTCTTTGTTCTATTGTAAACATTTACTTCATATCCAGCTTTAAGTAAGTGTTTCACGATGGAGCTACCCATTACGCCTGTTCCTATAAAGCCAATTTTTTTCATTTTTATAACCACTCCTTCCAGATAAAATAACATTAATAGTATAACATTTTAGATAAAAAACTAATATATTAAACGTTTTTATTAATCAGCTTTATTATTAGAGATTAATGGTTTGTGGAATTTAACAATCACCTTATTTTAGCTTGTTGTCTATAGAAATCTAGCCATATTTTCGCTAGTCTTTCTTCTGAATAAATCTTACTTCCGGCAATTGATTTTTGAACTAAATCTTGATAATAGTCTGAGCTAGACATCATTTTTCTAATTATTTTCTTCATCTCTTTTCGATCAGATGCTGGTTCATAGTAACCTTCTAATATGGGCAAGTACAAAGCCAAATCCCTCAAAATAACCGGTTTATCACAAGAGAAAGCTTCTAAAATACACATTGGAAAAAGTTCATCGAAAGATGGCAATAAAAAGACATCTGCTAGGTTATAATAGCTACACATATCTTCTCTATTTATTATTCCAGGGAACCATAGATTTTCAGGTGATTGTTCTATTAATTTATTGAATTTATCATAACCATCTGTTATTTTTCCAAATGAAAACCCACCTAACCATATGAATTGTACTTCTGGCATCTCTTTTGCAAGTTTGATAAAATCAAGTACTCCTTTACGCTCTTGAATTTGTCCAGCTCCCAAAACTACAAATTTATTTTCTGGAATATCTAGACTATCTCTTTTTTTCTTCATTTTTTCTGCTTCTATAGGATAAAACTTTTCTTTTGAAACAAAATTCGGAATATAGGAGATATTCTCTGTCACTATTCCATAATTTGTCAATTCTTCAATAAACGAAGGATTGACTACAACTAAATGATCCATTCGTTTATAAAATGTAACGATATAGCTATAAAATAACGATTCTATCCAACTAGGCAAATGAATACTCCCTTTTAAAGTGGACGGCAAAAAATGCACGTACCCAATTCGTCTACCAAACCTTTTTTTAAAAAAAGTACTCAAAAAAAATGTAGGATTAATCGTGTGATAATGACTAATGTCTGTTTTATAGTACTGATTAATTTTAACTTCCAACTCTTTTGCATGATACTTTCTCAACAAATTGATTAGTTCTGAATAAGCACTACCTACCCCTTGTCCAGCTACCTTATCTGCAGAAGAAAACATTGTTATTCGTATCATGATTATTTCTCCTCTTTTATCTTTTTATCGTTGTTTTAAAAGAATCGCTAACTTTTTTTCATCATCATATTGTCGAATCATTTCTTTGTAAAATTGTATCACTTTTTCTCCAAATAATTCTGATGATAACATTTCAAATAAACTTTCTCGGTTTTTTTCTATATTTTCAGTATTTATATTTAACGTTTTTTCCGTCAAGCACTGATAAATAGTATTCGCTAATTCTTCATCATTTTTAAAAGTTGCTCCAAAATCCCCATTATGAGTCAACATTTCTGTGTACTCATTGTGTCTTGCCACAATATTTGTTCCAGATGCTATCGACTCAATATATGTTAATCCTTGTGATTCCGAATCAGAAGCGCTTACGAATAAATCAGCAGCTTGGTAGTAGGCTTGTACTTGAGAATTTTCTACTTCTCCTACGAAAAAAATTGACTTGGTCAGATTTAACTCTTGCACTAAACGTTCCAGTTCTTGCTTTTCTGGACCATCTCCAACAATAAGTAACTTTGTTGCCGGCTTTTTAATTAAGACTTCTGGCATAGCTGTAATAAGACTATCAATACTCTTTTCTTTAGCAACTCTCCCCAAAGATAAAAGCAAAGGTACCTCGCTACTAAAAGACAACTCTGTCCGTATATCTCTTGTTGTTTTTTTAAAAAAATTTTCTAAAATAATTCCAGTAGGTATAATTACTATCTTTGAAGTAACGTCATAATTTAATAATTGACGTGCTGCTTTTTTACTCGGTGCTATAATACCAGTAGATTTATTACAAAATAATTTTGAAGCAATTTTAACATGATTCGGACGAAGAATTTTTCCTTTTCCAATGTAATGAAGATAATCTTCATACATTGTGTGGTAAGTATGGACACATGGAATTTTTAGTTGGTGTGCAATATATTTACCAGTTAGTCCCAGACTAAATTCTGTTTGAGTGTGAATGATATCTAAGCCTTGTTCTCTAGCTATTTTGACTGCTCGATGCAAACCTTTTATTGCAATTCGACGATCTTGAAATGAAAAAAAAGGTAAACTTGGCAATCGGATAATCCCTTCCTCGTTATCTTTCACTTTAGGATCAGTAGTAGTAAAAATGATGACAACATGTCCTTGTCGCTCAAGTTCTCTTTTTAATGCCTCTATCGAACTTGCTACTCCGCTTATTTGTGGAAAATAAGTATCAGTAAAAATTCCAACTTTCATTTAATTTCACCCCTTTGTTTGATTATACTTCGTTTTATGTAAAAACATAAATATTAGCCTTTATATAATCAAAAAACCTTGAAATAGATTACATTTTCAAAAATAGTTCTACGTTTACTAACATTGCTGGAAAAGATTAGTCTTCAATTATTCGTATTTTTGAACTTATTGTCTGATGCTATTTCTATTAATCTTCAGTTTCATATTAAATATGAAATAATCCAGTTCTCATAATTCAATAAATTTCTACAACAATAAACAACTCAATTAAGAAAGTTAATTTTAATACCTCTTATTTCCCCATTAGAATAACGGCATTACAACAAAGATAATAAAAGGTATTTTTAAGATAAGGAAAATATTTTCTTGAGGTTTTGATACGTATTTCTATAATAAAGAGACTTCCTTACTTATCTCTCTACTTGAAGTTTCTTTTAATTCATTGTAATTATTTTCTTAAACCGCTTTAATAATCGATTAATAGCGCTGATAAGTAGTAGTTGATATTACACCGTAGACTAACATTGCAGATACAATGGTGGATTCAAAGCGCTATCCGAACATAAAATAGTAGGAGCGAGTTTTATATTCCCCGCCATTATATTGACCGTGTTTAATAAAATTGCATTTGAATTGACTATTTACATCTTGAATATCTAGTATTTCTAGACTATCCTTTGAAGTAGTCAAGTGAGTCCTTCTTAGTTGTAAGTTTTCGTCGACTATTATTTTACAGGAGAACTCACTTGTTTTCTATTTATATTTAAAGAACATAAAAAATGACGCTAGTGATTCTTTCACCAACGTCATATATACAACCAAAAAACGTTGAAATCAAAAGATTTCAACGTTTTTTACTTTATTTTGTATATTCTTCAACTAGGCTAACGACTTCTTCAGCTGTATCACAATCATTGATTGCTTTATCTGCTAATTCAGCCATTTTTGTTGAGTCTAAACGTTTCATTAAGCTACGTGTTTTCAAAATGCTTGATGAACTCATCGAAAACTCGTCAAGTCCAAGTCCTATCAATAATGGTACTGCGGTTTGATCTCCAGCCATTTCTCCACACATACCTGTCCATTTGCCTTCTTTGTGAGAGGCATCAATCACGGTTTTAATTAAACGTAGTATTGATGGATTATATGGTTGATACAAGTAAGAAACTCGTTCATTCATGCGATCTGCTGCCATAGTATATTGAATCAAATCATTGGTTCCAATACTGAAGAAATCTACTTCTTTAGCAAATTTATCGGCAAGTACAGCTGCAGCAGGAATCTCAATCATGATACCGACTTCAATATCATCTGAAACAGCAATGCCTTCATTTTCTAATTTTTCTTTCTCTCCTAGCAACATAGCTTTAGCTTTACGGAATTCTCCTAAAGTTGCAATCATTGGGAACATGATACGCAATTTACCAAAAACAGAAGCACGCAATAATGCACGCAATTGTGTTTTAAACATTTCTGGTTCTGTTAGGCAGATACGAATTGCACGGTATCCTAAAAACGGATTCATCTCATGAGGCAGTGTTAGATAAGCGAGTTCTTTATCTCCACCGATATCCATTGTTCTAACAACAACTGATTTGTCTCCCATACCTTCTAAGATAGTTTTATAGGCTTCAAATTGAGCTTCTTCAGTTGGGAAGTCAGGTGAATCCATATAAAGGAACTCAGTACGGTACAACCCAATAGCTTCTCCACCATTATCTTTAACCCCAACTAAGTCTTTAGGTGTTCCAATATTGGCAGCTAGTTCAATATGTTTCCCATCAGCAGTATATGTTTTTTCATTTTTCAACTTATTCCATTCTACTTTTTGAGCTGCAAATTGTTTTGCTTTTTCTTCGTAAGCAGAAATATCAGTCTCATCTGGATGAACTAATACGTCACCTTCTAGACCATCTACAATAATGTTGTCTCCTTCTTTAACTAAATCTGTTATAGTTTTAGTTCCAACAATTGCTGGAATTTCAAGAGAACGTGCCATAATTGCTGAGTGAGAAGTCCGCCCGCCAATATCTGTTACAAAAGCTTTTACATATTTACGGTTTAATTGAGCTGTGTCACTTGGAGTTAAGTCATGTGCGATAACGATTACTTCTTCATCAATCATTGATGGGTTGGGTAACCTTACCCCTAAAAGATGACTCAATATACGCTTTGTAACGTCTTTAATGTCAGCAGCACGTTCTTGCATGTAAGGATTGTCTTCCATCCCTTCAAAGATACCGATAAACATATCTGTTACTTCTTTAAGTGCGCTTTCAGCATTTACTTTATTATCGCTTATGTTACTTTCGATACTCCCAATTAACTCAGGATCAGAAAGAACCATCAAATGTGCATCAAAAACTTGAGCTTCTTTTTCGCCTAAAGCTTCAGCAGCTTTAGAACGAATCAGCTCAAGTTCTTGCTTAGCTTTATTTAAGGCATTTTTTAAACGGTCTATTTCTGAATCAGAATTTTCAACTGAGATTTTGTCGAAAGATAAATTGGGCTGAACAAGAAGATAAGCTTTTGCTGTAGCAATGCCGTCACTTGCTGCAATCCCTTTTAATTTTTCAACCATTACTCAGCTAAACCTTCTTTCTTCATTGTTTCTTCGATGCTTGAGATTGCTTCTGCTTCATCAGTACCATTTGCACTAATAACAACTTCTGCACCTTGGCCAACGCCTAATGACATTACACCCATGATAGATTTTAAGTTTACAGATTTACCTTTGTATTCAAGATTGATATCTGAGCTAAATTTACTAGCTGTTTGTACCAATAAAGTTGCTGGACGTGCATGAATCCCTGTTTCAGCTATTACATGAAAATCGCGTTTTTCCATTATGTTTGATCTCCTTTTAATAAAAAATAATTTTATGAGGGTTCTCTCTATAGTAGTTGTTTTCCAAACAGTTTTGTTTAAAGAACACGCTATTTAAAAATAACCCTTACATCTTCATAGGTTACCATTTTTAATAAGATTCTACAACTACTTTCTTTTTTTTCTTTGTATCATGTTGTTTATTACCAGTTTATTCGATTGAATTATAATGATAACTAACTTCACCATAGTGGTTTGCTTTGCCAATAATCGAATTTTTTTTTGGATGATTTAACCAGATTTCTCTGAACTTCATAAAATCCTCTTTTTTTATAATGATTTCTTCCATTTCGCCTCTTACTAACTTCTCAACATTTTCTTCAATTTGACTATTATCCATTTTAGTTGTCATTCCCCTTCTAAAGTGAAATCCTTATTTAATAAATGTTTATTGTACTCTAACTTTTTGATAAAAGATAGAACAATTCACTTGAATGTCAGACAAGGTCAGTGTATAATAAAAAACAAGGTCAGGGAAGGTCAAACACAAAAACCATCTTCTATACCTTAAAAATTAATCATCGAAAGGTTGTGTGCTATATGTTATGCCAAAATTGTCATCAACAAGATGCAACTATTCATTTATATACAAATATGAATGGTCAAAAAGGCCAATTAGATATCTGCCAAAATTGTTACCGTTTATTAAAGGAAGCAAACAGTAAAGGAACTAGTCAAAATAATCGCCAAACTCCACAAGATCCTTTTGGTTTAGGTAATTTAGATGATTTTTTCCGTTCTATAAATTCGCCTAAACAGAATGATCAAAATTTCGAACCTACTCAAAATATTCATAGTGGTGGGAGCGGACAACCTCCTACAAATAAAATAACTGGCCTCTTAGGAGAATATGGTACGAATGTAACTGATTTAGCAAGAAATGGTGCTATCGATCCTATTATTGGTCGCAATAAAGAAATTGAGCGTGTGATTGAAATCTTGAATCGTCGTACAAAGAATAATCCCGTTTTAATCGGTGAACCAGGTGTTGGTAAAACAGCTGTAGTAGAAGGTTTAGCTCTAAAAATTGTAAATGCTGAAGTACCTGAAAAATTAATGAATAAAGAAGTTATTCAATTAGATGTTGCCTCTTTAGTACAAGGAACTGGTGTCCGAGGACAATTTGAAGAACGGATGCAGCAATTAATGGATGAAATGAAAAAAAATCCAAAAATCATTCTTTTTATAGATGAAGTTCACGAAATTGTAGGGGCCGGCAGTGCAGAGGGTAGTATGGATGCGGGGAATATGTTAAAACCAGCTTTAGCACGTGGTGAACTACAAATGGTTGGAGCTACTACTCTAAAAGAATATCGTACTATTGAAAAAGACGCAGCTTTAGAGCGACGTTTACAACCTGTCCGCGTAAGTGAACCTTCAGTAGACGAAACCATTGATATTCTAAAAGGTATCCAAAACAAATACGAGGAGTATCACCAAGTAACTTACACTGATGAAGCAATCCGGGATGCTGTTCTTTTATCTAACCGATATATTCAGGATCGTTTCTTACCAGATAAAGCTATTGATTTACTTGATGAATCTGGTTCTAAAAAGAACTTGACGATTCAAGTAGTTGATCCAAAAGTTATTGAGGATAAAATTGCTGAAGCTGCTCAACAAAAACAAGTAGCTTTAAAGAAAGAAGATTATGAAAAAGCTGCGTTCTATCGTGATCAAGCAGTAAAATTTTCAGCTATGCGCGATAAACAAACTATTCAGTCCGAGGAACGTCCTATTGTCACGGAAAAAGATATGGTTCATATCATTGAAACTAAAACCAATATACCAGTGGGTGAACTTAAAGAAAAAGAACAAACACAACTTCGTAGCTTAGAAACTGACTTGCGTAAACATGTCATTGGACAAAATCAAGCAATCGAAAAAATTTCTAAAGCTATCCGCAGAAGTCGTATCGGTTTGAATAAAAAAAATCGCCCGATTGGATCATTTTTATTCGTCGGGCCAACAGGTGTTGGTAAAACAGAATTAGCTAAACAACTAGCTTTAGAGCTCTTTGGCAACAAAGAGGCTTATATTCGCTTTGATATGAGCGAATACATGGAGAAACACAGCGTCTCTAAATTAATTGGTTCCCCTCCAGGATATGTAGGCTATGACGAAGCAGGACAACTAACTGAGAAAGTTCGTCATAATCCATACAGTATTTTGCTCTTAGATGAAATTGAAAAAGCACATCCAGATGTTTTACACATGTTTTTACAAATTTTGGAAGATGGTCGTCTAACTGACGCACAAGGTCGTACCGTTAGTTTCGAAGATACCATAATTATTATGACTAGTAATGCTGGTAGTGGTTCAATAGAAGCAAATGTTGGTTTTGCAGCCGCTAAAGGTAATCAAAAATCCGTGTTAAATCATTTGACTGATTTCTTTAAGCCAGAATTCATTAACCGTTTTGATGCAATTGTTGAATTTAATTCCTTAAAACAAGAACACCTACTTGTAATTGTTGACTTGATGTTACAAGATGTTAACGATATGCTTAAAGATCAGGGAATTAGTATAAAAGCTGATGAACTTGCTAAGAAAAAATTAGTTGAACTAGGATACGATCCTCAACTAGGAGCTCGACCATTACGTCGCATCATTCAAGAACAAATAGAAGATCGCATTGCTGATTTTTATATTGATTACCCAGAAATCAAAAAATTAGCAGCTTCAATTAATGAATATGATGAGATTATCGTAACATCTGAACAAGACATCACTTCAATAACAAAGGCAAATCAAACTACTAACGAAACGGCTAAATAAATTTTATTCATTCAAAAAACTGTTTAGACGATATTCTAGACAGTCTTTGATTATATATTTCAGAATAATTTTTCTGTTTTTTATATTGTATTCTGTTTCACTCAATTAATATGCTTTGAATTTACTAACTATTAATTATATAATGGCCTTAATATAATAGATTTAAAAAAGAGGTGAAAAAATGAAGCTTATTGACGTTACCAATAGCCATATAGATTTAGTAACCGAGCAATTAGGAAGTACTGATGCAAACTTTATTAAAGTTTATACATTAGGTCCGACAACTATAATTTTTTCGGGAGCTCCTACTCATGAAGATGTTCTTTTATTAAACAATCACCGTAATATAAAGAATACAGAGATTCAATACGCCATTGAGAATATTTTAGAGGCGGAACTTAATCAAGTAGATATTTTACACGCTCCTAACATCGTTGAATTATCCATACAAGTAGAACAATAATTATTTCTTTTTTCCCCTTCCTTTATAAATTGGCTAGGACATAAATATTTTCCACAAAAAAAATTGTCTTCTTCCTTTAAAGTTAAATAGAAATATAAAAAAATACACTCCCACTAATGAGTAAATAATTCATTAGTTTTGGGAGTGTATTTTTTTAAGGACTTTTTGTCCTAGCCCCTTATTTCATTTTTAAAGCAACGATGTCAATTCTACATTTGGATACTTATCTGCAAACCAGTGCATAGCAAATTTGTTTTCAAATAAGAATAAAGGTTGATCATAACGATCGCGAACAAGTAAATTTCGACTAGATGACATACTTGTATCCAATTGTTCTGGCTTAATCCAACGTGCAATTTTATTCCCTATTGGAGTCATAATCACTTCTGACTTGTATTCATGTAGCATCCTATACTGGAAAACTTCAAATTGTAATTGTCCTACTGCTCCCAGAATATAGTCTTCTGTATGGAACGTTTTATACAGTTGAATCGCTCCCTCTTGTACTAATTGTTGAACACCTTTATGAAAAGATTTTTGTTTCATTACATTTTTTGCTGAAACTTTCATAAAAATTTCAGGTGTAAATTGCGGTAATTTTTCAAACTCAATATTTTTTTTTCCTTCAAAAATAGTATCACCAATTTGAAAATTACCTGTATCATACAAGCCAATAATATCTCCTGCAACTGCTCGTTGAACTGTTTCACGGCTCTCAGCCATAAATTGAGTTGAGTTAGATAGTTTTATTTTCTTATTCGTTCTAGCAAGCGTTACATCCATTCCGCGTTCAAATTCGCCTGAGCAAATTCGAATGAACGCAATACGGTCACGGTGAGCGGGATTCATGTTTGCTTGTATTTTAAAGATGAAACCTGAAAAATCATCTGCTGTTGCTGGGATTTTATCGCCTGCCACATCTTTATGAGAAGATGGACTAGGTGCAAAATTCAGAAAAGTATTTAAAAAAGTTTCGACTCCGAAATTAGTTAAAGCAGATCCAAAAAATACTGGTGTTAATTGTCCAGTTAGAATTTTTTCTTCGGAAAACTTATTTCCTGCTTCATTTAATAACTCGATATCCTCTATCGCTTCATCATATAGAGAAGATTTTTTTATAGGATGATCTCCTTCTATTTTACCTTCTGCATTTAATTCAACGATTTTTTCTCCGTCTTTCCCATTTATTTCAGGATGATGAATTTCAATCTTTTTATTGTAGTTATCATATAGCCCTAACAAACCTCTTCCCATTCCAATAGGCCAGTTCATAGGATAAGAATCAATTTCCAACACTTCTTCAAGTTCTTCTAGTAATTCCAATGGTTCTTTGCCATCGCGGTCAAGCTTATTAATAAAAGTAAAAATTGGAATGCCACGCATGCGACAAACTTGGAATAATTTCTTAGTTTGAGGTTCAATCCCTTTCCCGCTATCAATAACCATTACTGCACTGTCCACAGCCATTAACGTTCTATACGTATCTTCTGAAAAATCTTCATGCCCAGGCGTATCTAGAATATTAATTTTCTTGCCTTGATAGTCGAATTGCATAACTGAACTAGTAACGGATATGCCACGTTGTTTTTCAATTTCCATCCAGTCAGAAGTTGCAAATTTACCTGTTTTTTTACCTTTCACTGTCCCTGCTTGGCGGATTGCTCCACCAAATAATAAGAGTTGTTCAGTGATTGTTGTTTTCCCAGCATCCGGATGGGAGATAATCGCAAAAGTTTTTCTTGATTCTACTTCGTCTTTTAATTTCTGTTCCATATTATTATCCCTCATTTAAATCATTATTTAGTCTTTTTATTTACTGGCATGCAGTTACAAGTCAATACCCTTTTCTGTAGAACTCTTCCTTAACTATAATCTAAATAATTATAGCACACTCATCAAGATTTTTTATTTATTATTAAATCTATATTTCATTGCATAACCCTTTTTCGACCAACTATTCTTTTTATCTCCTTCTTTTAATCTGTTAAAATAATGTTCTTAACCTTCTTTATAGACTACTATCGCTTGCTCTTCACGAACTAGTTCTTCTTCGACTAATACATCATCAGCAAATAGATAGGCTAATGTACATCCATATTGATTTTCTTTTTCTTAAGTAGGTTCATATCTAATAGCTCATTTTTTCCCATTAAATAGTCTGATAAACATTCTTTTGATTCTTTTCCGAATAGTTGAGTTGCACCAGTCTTAGCTATCGTACTTTCAGAAGTATTCATTAAAAATAGACGTATTTTTTGACTTTCTCCATTTTGATTAAATATAATCGTATCCCCATTTATCACTCTTTCTAATTCTATCGATAATCCTTTAGCTTCTAATTCCACTAATGAATTCGTGTTTGGAGAATCTAAAACAAAATAACTTCCTATCATAGAAAGAAGTACCGCTATAATACCTAACATTATTTTTCCTCAAGTTCTTCACTTCCTATTAATAGGTAACTTCACTTTTTCAATCATTATCATATTACACCTATCATATGGTAACAACCCGCTTTTCTATTGTAATACAAAAAACTTCTTGACGAAAGATTGAACCAAATAAAGATAGTTTCAATCATTAATTAGTTTCTTTTCAGTTACTATGCGTAAAATAAAGAAGGAGGAAAGGACAAATGTCCCTTCCTCCTTTCCTTCGATTCTAAAAATAGTATCCTAAATTATTTTTCAGCTAATTTTCTTTCTTGTTCTACTGCTGCTTGAGCTAATATATTCAAGTAGTTCCAAGGACGGTCAAAGTGAGGCTGGAAGAAGAAATCAACGTATGCTAAATCTTCAATAGTCATTTTATTTTGAATAGCTAAAGAAAGAGTGTTAGCAGATTGTGTTACATCATATTTAGACATAATTTGTCCACCAACGATGCGATTTGTTCCCACTTCATAGACCAATTGCATTAAAACTTCTTCAGTGGTCGGCATAAATTCCGGACGATAATTATCTTTAACCAAAACAGAACGAACATCTAAATCAAAATGTGGTGCGCCACTAGTAGTTACTCCTGTTGAACCAATATTAAACCCAAATAAATATAAACCAGATGTTGATTGAGTTCCTCTGTATTTAACTTTTGGTTCTACAATATTTTTCCCTACCAGTGTTCCCATACGAACAGCATTCGTTGCTAAAGGAATATAAGCATGTCCACCATTTGGATTATAGTTTACTGCACAGCTATCTCCTGCAGCATAAATATCAGAATTACTTGTTCTCATGTAATCATCTACAATAATTGCTCCGTTTGGTAACATATCTACTTTACCTTTTAATAAATCGTTATTAGGACGGAATCCTACGCACAAAACAACTAAATCTGCTTCATACTCACCTTTGGGAGTTACAACAGACACAACTTCACCAGCTTCATTAGCATTAAAGCCATTTACTGTTTGGTTCAACGCCATTTTAATGCCACGTTTTTGCAAATCTGCTTCTAATACGTCTGTAAATTCTTTATCTAAATATTTATTTAAAATTCGGTCTAAACCATCGATTAGTGTTACCTCTTTACCAGACTCAGCAAAAGCTTCAACTAACTCGATACCAATATATCCACCACCAACTATTGTGATTTTTTTAGCATCTTTTGATTTAGCAATTAATTCATTTGCTTGATTATAATTTTTGCACAATAAAATATTTTTATGATCAATACCAGGAATAGGTGGGATAATTGGCCAAGAACCTGTAGTGTTAACTAACTTATCATACGATTCTTCAAATACTTCACCTGTTTTAATATTTTCAACAACTATTTTTTTAGCAACTGTATCAATTTCTTTAACATTGTGTTCCATTTTCACTGTTGCACCCATAGCTGTTAATTCTTCAGGGTTTGAATAAAATAGCCCTGCTGGGTCTTTTACTACACCACCGACGTATAGTGCAATTCCACATGATAAAAATGAGATATTATCATTACGTTCAAAAACTGCTACTTTTGCTGAAGGGTTTTCATTTAGAATTGTTTTTACCGCTGATGTCCCAGCATGAGTACAGCCAATTACGATTACTTTCATGTTGTAATTCCTCCTATTATTAACTTTTTATTGGATTTGTTTAATAAAATTAACACCATTTAATTGGTATTATTCTTCACCAAACACAATTAAACTATATCACAATATATTTAAAAAAGGAAACTTAAAGAATTATTTCACTAAATAATATTAGTGATTTAATGTCATTTAACTAATTTATTTCATTAAAACAAACATATTATTTCATTAAAATAAGCATCAAAAAGAAAGATATCTTTCTTTTGGATGCTTATTTTAAGTATATAGATACTATATTGAGTTTTTGGAAGAACTGTATTACTTTTTATTGTCTTCGCCTTGTAAATTTTGGTGTCTCTTTTTTATATTTATCATATCATGTAAATAGACAACTATCGTTTTTACAACTGCATAGAATGGCACACCTAAAATCATACCCAAAAGTCCAGCGAGATTTCCTGCAACTAATAAAATTACAATAATAGTTAAGGGATGTATCGCTAATGTTTTTCCAATTACGTTTGGCGAAATGAAGTTACCGTCTATTTGTTGCACCACTAAGACAACTAATGCCACCAAAATTGCTTTTGTTGGAGAAATAGTTAAACCAATAATGACTGCAGGTGCTGCACCAATATAAGGACCAACATAAGGAATAATATTAGTAATTCCTGCTATGATTCCTAGCAACAATGCATAAGGCATACCTATAATTAAGTAGCCAATGAACGTAAAGATCCCAACCATCAAACAAACCAATGATTGTCCACTAATATACGAAGCAATCGTATTATTCATTTGACCAAGCAGCTCAATCATTTGTCCTCTAAATTCTTTTGGAAAAAATTTTGCTACTGCTGGTCGAAAATGTTGTCCGTCTTTAAACATATAAAACAGTATAATAGGAGCGGTAAATATAACAATAGTGGTATTCGCAACTGCTCCAAAAATTGAACCTACACTATTTGTAATTGCTGAAAAAACAATATTAGCTATATTTCCAATAGATAAATCTAATTTGTTCATTGATTTTTCTATATTAAAGTTTTTTAACCAAGGTTTTTGAATAATTTCTCTAGAATAATCTTCCAAGGACTTAATTAAGTCCGGGATATTAGAGATCAATTGCCCAATTTGATTAACTAAAATAGGAAGTACTGAAACAATCAAAATAACAACTATTCCTAGAAATAAAAGCATAATAATTATAATGCCATACTTACGTTTTATGTTAGTTTTTCCCATTAAATTAATTATAGGATTCAAAAGATAGTACAAAAATCCTGCTACCAGTATCGGTGTAAACAACGTTGACACAAATGTTGTAATTGGTTGAAATATAAAATCAATCTTTGTTGACATAAAAATTAAAGTTGCTATAACTAATAGCCAGATAGACCAAAACATTAATTTTGATTTCCTGAAGAGTTCCATTTTTCCATCTCCTTTTTTATACTGAATCCATCATAGAGCTTAGTAAATAATTTCCAACTAATTTCTCCGTTACTTCTATTAAAAACCTATGAGTTCTTTCATTTGCATGGCTAGCATCGATTCCTGCACCGATTAACGCATGACGAACATCTACTACTGTCTTTCAGATACAGAGTATTCATCCGTTTGTTGATTGTCACCAATAGCTCACATATCTACTACTAAATATTCTACTCCTTTTTCAAATATATTTGAGTTTCCTCCATATCCAATTTCTTCGTTATTAGAAATAAAAAATTGAGTTGTATAAGGTAATTCAATTTTTTCTTTCATTATTTTTTCTAAAAAATTTAATAATAGGGCTATACTTTCTTTATCATCAAGATGGCGGGATTTAATAGAGCCACTTTTTGTTACCTCTGTTCGAGGATCGAAATTAATAAAATCTCCGACTTCTATACCTAATTTTTTGTTTCTTCCTTACTTTGAGTTTTTCATCAATACGAATCTCCATATTTGTTTAATCTCTTTGAACTGTACCGGCTTCTTTATAGACGTCAACGCCTGTCTGATGTAAAAGAATTGTTCCTGTATACGTTTCTCCATGAGAAGTCTGAATAGTACAATATTCACCTTCAATCGCATTATATCGAAACCCTCCAATCAGATTCATTTTCAAGCGACCATCCGGATTTATAGCCTGTACCATCGTTCCAAGTGTATCTACATGAGCGGTTACTAGACGTTATTTTTGTGGTCTTTTCATTTAACAGTTCCTATTAAACTGCTTTTATTATTCTCATAAGCATCATATCCTAATTTTGTAAGGATTTGCTTTATTTCTTTTTATTATTTGACTCGTGTTTCCAGTTGGAGAAGGTATATTGGCTAAATATTTCATCTATCCAATTGTTTTATTATTCATTATTTCACCTCCATCTTACTGTTTTCATCATTATATGTTAGTGGTGATAGAAAATAAAGATTTATTCCTACCGTTCGTCTCCTCTAGAAACATCCTATTTTCTATGTTATTCTTAGAGCCAGAATAACGTAGAAAGAAGGTAAGTTATGAATTATTTTTGGTCAACTGATTTAAATTCTACTATCTATAAAGATTCATTATCTATTCGAAACAAGGTTTTTGTAGATGAACAACAAGTACCACCAGAAATGGAAGTAGACGAATTTGAAACTCTAACCACATATGTAGTCGGCTATTTAGATTCAATTCCTGTTGTTACTGCTAGACTTTTGCCAATGGATCAACGCACCTATAAGGTACAACGTGTAGCTGTTTTAAAAAACTACCGTGGCAAACAAATTGGCAAACAGATTATGGCTGAAATAGAACGCTTTGCGATTGAAAAAAAACGTGTTTCTTTAGTTTTAGGAGCTCAAGACCAAGCTATCGGATTTTATTCCTCTTTGGGTTATTCGATTAATAGTGAAGGCTATTTGGATGCAGGCATCCCTCATCACGATATGATTAAAAGCTTAGTTTAACCACGTTACTAGTTTAAACAATAAGATTTAAAAATAAAAAATAATGATCATATTTCCCTATTAGAAAAGGAAATACGCTCGTTATTTTTTTATTTGCTCAATTCCACCAATTAATCAACGAATTTTTCAACAAACAACATCAATGTTTCTGCTGCAAGATTCCTATTTTTTCAAAACCTGCTTCTGCATTTTCACCTGCTATATCTGATAACCTTCTAATATTTATGAATGGAATAGCTTAGTGATAGGCTGTTTGATGAATAGCAGTCCTTCCATTTCTGCAGCTTTCGCAGTTGGAAATCATCTTCTAATTTCTTCTACTCTTTTTTTATCACTCATAAAAGAATCTGCTGTAAGGATTAAAACCGCATATTATTTTTTGACTAGTATCTAATTCAACAAATACTTTAAGAGCAAGTTCACTATATTTATCATCTACTTGGCAACTAGCTAGCATTTCTGGAACTTGTTCTAAAGTATAATTAAAAACAGTTGCATCGACATCGCAAAAAATTGATTCTGTTGAGATAACGATATCCCAAATGCACAAAGAGCGATCCATCCCTCCTGCAAAACCAGTGTTTAAAATAAAGTCAGACGTAAACCGTTCTATTAAAATCGCTGTAGACAATGCAGTATTCGCTTTACCAATTCTAGATTGAACTAAGACAATATCATTGCCATTTAATAATCCTTATTCGAATACCGCATTAGCAACTGTGATTTTTTCATTCCCATCTTTTCTCGTAAAGACCTAACTTCTTCAGCCATTGCAGCAAAAATTGCGATTTTTATTTTTTCAAACCTTCTTTCCTTATTTTTATTGTTCAACCAAATTAGCGACTAACATCACACTTTTCAACTATCCTTTAGTCTCTTCACCTGATATTTTTTTCCTTCCGTTCTTTTAATTAGGATTTCTCGTTTTGTTTTTACTTTTTCCAAACGCCTATTTCTTTCATTCGGAATTAAATTAATTTTTTCAATAATCGATGGTCGATTTGATTCATAATAGATTTCAAAAACATCACCTAAAACTACTTCATTAGGTAAATTCCATCTACTTATTTCAATTGGATCATTGCCATTATCAGGAATCAGTCGAGCAACATCTCCTTCTAATTCTTCTAAAATTACTCGCATTTTCTATTCCTCCTTTTCAGTTTCAACAATAAATGTTCCATCTTTATTAGCTTTTATCGTAATCGTTCCATTTTTTTCCGTTCCATAAATAGGAATATTCATTTTGTTTAGTCGATCTACTGTTTCTAATCCCGGATGACGATAACCCTTGTTTTCACCTGCTGAATAAACACTAATTTCCGGATTTATGGCTTCTACCCATTCTTTACTTGTACTGGTTTCTGAACCATGATGACCCATTAAAAGTAAATCAGCGTTTAAATTTGCTCCATCTTTTATGATATTTTTTTCAACACGTGAAGACGCGTCTCCACTAAATAATCCACTGAAATTAGTAAATGAAACCTTAGTCACAATAGAATCATCATTTGGGTTGTTTCTTAACTCGGTCCCAGGATTTAGCACTTCTAGATAAAAAGGACCAACTTGATGTGTTTCTCCATTTTTTGGTTCAACATATTGTGTATTGCTATTTCCGATTGCATCCAGTACACGTTCATAAATTTTACTGGTTGAATCATAGCCGTTCATCCATACTTCTTGAACATCATAATATTGCAAAATCAAATCGCCATATCCAATATGATCGGAATCATTATGAGTGAAAATCAGTAAATCAATTTTCCCACCCGTTCCAATGTAGCGGTCTAAATAAGTCAAGATTTTTTTATCTTTATCTTCGTATCGACCCGTATCAATTAAAATAGTTGTTCCATCATCCGATTGGAGTAACGTCGAAGATCCCTGACCTACATTTAAAAAATGAAATTGTGCATTCTGAACAATGCTTTGATTATTATTATTTGTTTTTGTAGAATGATTTTGAAAAACAAGAATCCATTCTTCTTTAAATTGATTTATTTTTTCACTAATATAATTAACTGGCCTATCATTTCTCCCTAAAAACAATCCAATTGTAAAAGAAAAAAGAATAATAAAAATTAATGTCGCTACTTTCATTTGTCGATTTTTTTGTTTTTTTGTCAATTTTTTCTTTTTTTTCCGATAAACCACTTTATTTCAATCCTTTACTATTAAAAAAAACTTTCTAAAAAAAGAAAGTTGTCTTTATTGATTTATTTTCAACTTTTTTTCTATTACCCCAAAAAAAATTATATAAAAAACTTCATAAAATAAGCTGCAATATTAAAATAAATTAAGACACTTGTTAAATCACTTAGAGTCGATATAAACGGTCCGCTTGCGACCGCGGGATCAAAACCTAGTCGATCCATTAAAATAGGAATCAAACTTCCTGCTAAATTGGCTACAATAATTGCAAAAAGCATCGCTGTTCCAATAACAAAACCTAGAATAAAGTTATCTTTCCAAATACCGATTACTAAAAAAATAGTAACTCCTGTTGTCAAACCTGTAACTACACCTGTTAAAACTTCACTGATAACTAGACGACTAAAACTTTTGCTTTTGTCATCGTTGTCTGCTAATTTCCTAACCGCTACCGCTAATGATTGGGTTCCTGCATTACCAGCTGTACCAGTTATCAGAGATATAAAGACGGCTAAAATACTAGCTTCACTTACTAACACTTCATATCGACTGATTAACGATGCTGTTCCCATTCCTAGAAACAATAACGTAATCAACCATGGCAACCGCTTTGAAGCTGCTATAAAGGGATTTTCAGATTGCTCGCCAACATCAACACCGGCCAAACCGGAGTAATCACTTGCGGCTTCTTCATCGATAACGTCAATAATATCATCAACCGTGATGACGCCTAAAAGATAATCATCTTTATCTACCACGGGAACAGCTAAGAAGTTGTAATCCCGAATAGTTTTAGCAACATCGTTTTGATCATCTGTTACATTTACTGAGATAGGACGATCTCCCATTACATCCGAAACTAATTCATCGTCTTCATGAGTAATTAAATCCCTCAAAGAAATAACACCTACAAGTTTTTCAGCAGTATCTATCACATATATGTAATAAATGGTCTCTGTATCTAAAGCTTTGCTTTTTAAGATATGCATAGCGTCTTGAATTGTTTGTGTCGCCTCCACTGAAACATATTCAGTTGTCATAATCGAACCTGCTGTCTCATCTTCATAATGAAGCAGTTCTTTTATTTCATTTGCATTATCGGCGGTCATCATATTTAAATACTTACGTAAATCTACTTTTTCTAATTGATTTAAAATGTCTACCGCATTATCCGTATACATCTCACTCAACATGTCAGCCGCGTATTGAGGATCCATTTCTTTTAAATAAACTTCAACAGACTCTTCATCTTCTTCCAGAATTTCAAACATATCCGCCATTTCTTTTGGTGAAAGGTAAAAATACATTCGCTTTCTTTCTTCTTCCGTTAATGACAAATAATATTGACCTTGTTCATAAGCATGTAAGGATAAAAATTCGAAACGAAATTCTTCTAATTTTTTTTCTTCTAAATAAAGCTTCAATAAAGCTAATTTTCCTTCCATTTCTAATTGTGCTTCATTCAATAATAAGGCTCCTTTCTAAAAGGCAATTCTATCCATTATTATGTTTGAGCCATTCTGATATATCTTCGGGATAGTCTGCTTCTAATACAATTTTTTTGTGTGTGAAAGGATGGATAAAATCTAATTCACGACAATGTAAAGCTTGTCTTTTTATCCATTCATTTTTTTCTCCACCGTAAAGATCATCACCCATCAATGGGAAACCAATATGCGCAAAATGAACACGTATTTGATGAGTTCTTCCCGTATGCAATTGGACATCTACTAAAGTTGCTTGATTATACCTTTCCTTTACCCAATATTCAGTCAAAGCTGTTTTACCTTTTGGATGAACGATTCTTCTAATAATGGAGTCTTCTGGTCTACCAATTGGAGCTTCTATTTTCCCATGTAATTCATCTGTTATTTTCCCAGTTACTAGAGCAACATACTTTTTATGTAATTGCTTTAATTTCAGCTCTTTGTCTAATAAAGCATGAGCATAACCATGTTTAGCAAACAGCATCAAACCGGTTGTATCCCGATCTAAACGTGTAACAATGTGGATGACCTGATCAATATAATTTTCGCGTACGTAATATCCTTTTACACGATTGGCCATGGTACCTTTTGGATGAACCTTTGAAGGAATTGAAGCTACACCGTAAGGTTTATTGACAATTAAAAAGTGTGCATCTTCATAAATAATATCAATTGGAATATCGATAGGCATGGTCGTATCATAACCTTTTTCATCTGGTATGGTGATGTCTACTTGATCCTTGTCTTCAAGATAATATACGGCATTCTCTTCGCGGTGATTAACTTCAATTTTCCCACCTTGAAATTTTATTTTTGCTAGTAATCCTCTCGAAATTCCTTTTGTTCTTAAAAACGTTTTTACTTGTTGTTTTTCCGATGACTCATAAATCCAATTAAACTTCATATTTATTTTTCGCTCCAATAAACGCGTCTTCTACTCTACTCCAAAAATGTGTATGCCGATAACGAGCAAAATGAATACGCTCCTCTGCTATACAATATTGTAATTCAACGATATTTTTTTCAGATGATGATAATTGATCGACAGTCAGTACAAATCCATCTGTTGTAACGGGTCTTATTCGTATCCACTCATCTGGTGCTACTATCATTGGCGAACTTAACGTCCTGAAAACTCGATTATTAATAGATGCTATCTCTGCTAACTGAATAGCTTCCAGTCTAGGATGAATAATCGCTCCTCCAACTGATTTATTGTATCCAGTTGAACCTGTAGGAGTTGAAACACAAAGTCCATCCCCTCTAAATCTTTCAAATAGCTCATCCTTAACAAACACGTCACAAACCATCGTCCCATCTACACGTTTCATTGTCGATTCATTCAATGCTAAAAAATGAGAAGGCTCTTTTTTCCCTTGATAACTCACTTTGATGTCTAATAATGGATAACTGATGCTTTCTCCTTTATCTTCAATTAAGCTTGCTACTAAATCTGGAAGTTCATAATCACGCCAGTCCGTATAAAAACCTAGGTGTCCTGTATGCACTCCGACAAAACGTATTTGATTTAACAGGTGTGCATAACGATGGAAAGCTGATAGCAATGTTCCATCTCCACCTATTGTGATAACTAAATTAGGGTTTTTATTATCTATCTGAATCCCCTTTTCAACCAACATTATTCGTAACTCGGCTACTAATATTAGGGACTTTTCGTTATTATTATGAACAATAGCTATTCTCACAACTCTTTCCTCCTATCCTAAAGCAATTAACTTGTATTCATTTAGCATTCTTATGTTTAATTTTTTTTGATTTATCTCGTTGGTTATGTGAAAACATTTGTTGTGCTTCTTGAATTTCTTCTCTAATTTGAGACATCTCTTCGTCTAGTTGAAAAACAGCTTCCGCAGCTCTTTTCAATCGAATCTTGATATCTTCTGGAAATTCACCTTGGTATTTATAATTTAAAGAGTGCTCAATGGTTGCCCAAAAATTCATTGAAAGTGTTCTTATTTGAACTTCAGCCAAAATTATTTTTTCGCCTTCAATGACTTGTACAGGATATTCAAATACAACATGATAAGAACGATAACCACTCTCTTTTTTATTTGTGATATAATCCCGTTCTTCTATAATTTTAATATCGTTTCGATTTCTTAATAAACGAACTACTTCATGGATATCTTCCACGAATTGACACATAATTCTTAAACCAGCTATATCTTGCATATCTGTTTCCAAATGTTTTAATGGCACATTACGTAGTTTTGCTTTAGCTAAAATGCTATCTATCGGTTTTACTCGTCCAGTAACGAATTCAATCGGAGTGTGCAAATTTTCTTTTCCAAATTGTTTTCGAATCCCTTTTAATTTAACTTTCAATTCTTCTACTGCTTGTTGGTAGGGTATTAAAAAATCTTCCCAATTCATTTCTTCTTCCATTATTTCAACCTTCTTTATCGCTCATTTTAACACTCGTTCACGTAAATATTGCATATATACCCATTTTAACATATACGGTTTAAAATAAGAAATAATCGAAATTTACAAATATAAAATAAATATGCTATTCTATTTGTGACTCGCTTTTTAAAGTTGACGGTACTATAGTTTAATTAAACTAGTTAAAGGAGTGAAAAATATGAGTGAAGAATTTGAAATAGAGTTTAAAAATAAATTGTCTGCTAAGGATTATTATAGGCTTCTTAATTATTATAAGGCTGAAGAAGGAGACTTTTTTATACAAGAAAATCATTACTTTGATTCTACTCTCTGGGAGTTAAAAAAAATGCATGCTGGCTTAAGAATTAGAGTACTTGATGATACAGCTGAATTAACACTTAAAACACCACTTAACAAACACTTATTAGAAACAACAGACTACTTATCAATTATTGAATCTGAAGATTTATTATTAAAAGATCAGATTTATTTTACAGGTCATGTAGCAAGAAAACTAAGAGAACTAAATATTAATCCAAAAGATATGCATTTAATTGGCTCGCTTAAAACTAAACGTTTTGAAAAACAAACTTCTGTGGGGTTAATCGTACTAGATCAAAGCTTTTATGGAGAACAAACAGATTTTGAATTAGAGTTCGAAGTACATGAAGCTCAAACCGGAGAAATCGCTTTTGATACTTTTTTAAAAAAGCATCAGTTAAAAAAAAATCGTTCAGAAAATAAAATTGTCAGGATGATCAATAATTCACTAAAAAATAAAGCTGAATAAAAAAATAGAAATGTGACTAAAATGTGACTGCCACCCTTTTTTTAAAATCTAGTATGAGACTTATTGATACTATTTTTTTTGAATCTTTGATAAAATAAGTATGTTGTAAATAAAACAACAATGTTTTTAATACTATACAAAGTAAAGGTGAAATAAGATGTTATCAAGTACGCATTCCAGTAAAGGGAATCAATACAAACAAGTGACAGAAATTTATTTGTTCATCAACCCTATTGGATCTGCATGTTATCAAGCGGAGAAAGGATTGTTGGACTTTATCGAGTCAAACGAAAAAAAAATTCATTTCCACTTTATCCCTGTCCACAATTTCAAGACATTTTCTGATTACATGAAAGCAAAAAAATTACCCAAAAATGACTTAGATTTAAGAAACAAACATTTCTTTCAAATCTACGAAGCGTGTCTAGCTTATGCCGCTGCATCAATGCAAGGTAAAAAGAAAGGCCGTATATTCTTAATGGCCTTACAACAAGCTATTGCGATTGACAATCAGCCCTTCTCACAAAAACTAGTTTATGAAACGGCCTTGAAATCTAATTTAGATATCCCTATGTTTTCTGAAGATAAACAATCAGAATTTGCTAAAACCGCTTTTGAAGCAGATCAGAAAGTAGCGCGTGAAATGCATGTTCTTTCTAACCCTTCTTGCGTCGTCTTCAATGATCAGAGCTCCAATCACGGATTATTAATTGAAGAGGATATCAATTTTGAAACGCTACAAGCATTGTGCAATGAAGGCAAAGATAAGAATCAGCTAGCTTTTTCTGGTAGAAATAAAAAAAAGAATCATTTGTTTGTTCTTTAAGTTAATAGCACGAAAAGTAACTATCCATTTAACTGTAGATATAAACGACTAATTTTTAATAGATAAAAAGACCTTCAAATGAGTGGATTTGGAGGTTTTTTCATCTGTTCATTGAACTATACCTTTTTATACGAAAAGAGGCTGGAACACAACCAAATGTTTCAGCCTCTTTCACATATCAGAATTTTCATTCTGGAACGTGCTCCAAAAAGCAAATCCAATATCCACTTCACGAATAATGTTCGATGGTCTATGACCATCTTGCGCTTTTCCATGAAGTAATTCGGGTCTAAACGCTTAATATCCCACTCCCTAATGATTACAATTCACTATTTTTACTATCTGCAATAACTTCTAATTCATCTAGTCTTAATTTGAATACCTCCATAGCTTCTTTGATATAAGTTTTTTTAGTCATATCTACCCCAGCTTTTTTCATCACATCGATTGGATAATCACTGCTTCCAGACTTCAAATAAGTTAAATAATTTTCTAAAGATTTACCTGAATCATCTTTTAAAATTTTACCAGCAAGTGCAGTGGCTGCTGAAAATCCTGTAGAATACTGATAGACATAATAATTATAATAAAAATGAGGTATTCTAGACCATTCATAAACGATTTCTAGATCTTCTGAAACAGATGGTCCATAATAGCGGTCGTTCAATTTTTTATAGGCCTGATTTAAAAAGTCTGCAGTTAAGGGTGTACCTTTTGCTGATTCTTCATGTATAAAATGCTCAAATTCAGCAAACTGTGTTTGCCTGAAGATGGTTCCTTTAAAACCATCTAAATAATGGTTTAAAATGTACGCACGTACCTCAGGTTTTGTTTGAGTTCTCAACAAGTATTCCGTTAAAAGATTTTCATTCGTTGTCGAAGCTATTTCTGCTAGAAATATAGAATAATCACCATAAACGTACGGTTGATTTTTTCGTGTGAAATAACTATGAACACTATGACCTAGTTCATGAACTAATGTGTAGAGATGATTTAATGAATCATGCCAATTTAATAAAATATAAGGATTTGTATCATAAGCACCAGATGAATAAGCTCCACTTCTTTTTCCTTCGTTTTCTATTACATCAATCCAACGATCATTAAAAGCTTTTTCTAACACAGACTGATACTCTTTACCTAATGGCTTTAAGGCTTCTAAAACTGTTTCTTTTGCCTCGTCATAAGTAAATTTAATACTAGCTTCTCCCATAATAGGTGTATACATATCATACATGTGTAATTCGCTAACCGAAAGAAGCCTTTTTCTTAATGTTACATAACGATGGAGTAAATCAAGGTTATCATCAACTACCGTTAACAACGTATCATATACGGCTTCGGGTATGTGTCCAACAGACAGTGCTGCTTCACGTGCCGAGCGATAATGATGGACAGATGCATTATAATTATGATACTTAACATGAGAGGATAATGTACTTGCAAACGTATTATTTAGTCCTTGATAAACGTTATATAATGCTTTGAAACCTGCCTCTCTTAATGAACGATCTGTACTTTCCATTACTTGGCCATATACACCATGAGATAGTTGAATCGTATTTCCGTTCTTATCATTTATAACTGGAAACTGAAGATCGGCATTATTTAAAACATTAAACGTCCGACTTGAAGCTCCAAATATTTCTCCCGCTCCAGCTAACAAAGATTCTGCCTCGGCTGTCAAAACATGTTTTCTAGTAGCTGTCAACTGATCAATAAAATGTTGATACATAGCTAAATCATTATTTTCTTTTAAAAATTCTGTTAGCTTTTCTTCTGGAATTTCTATTACTTCTGGTTCAAACCAAGATATAGACTCATTAATTTTTGTAGCTAGTGTAGATGCTTGGTCATACATTGCTTGGTATATGGTATTTGTTGTATCTTGATCATTTTTTAAATGAGCATACACATAAATAGTTTCCAATTGATTAGAAACATCTAAGATATATTGGATACTATTTAAAAAAAGCTCAGAACTTTTACTCAACTTCCCTTTAAAATCTGAAATACCGACTATTTTATTTTCTAATTCTTGATAAGATATAAAAAAATCTTCATCTGATTTAAAAATAACCTTTAAATTCCAACTCAACATTTCAGGTACTTCTTCACGTTTTGGTATTTTTTTAAATTCACTCATAGTATTGTCCTCCCTCAATTTAAATCCTTTTTAATCTTACCACATTATTCAATTAATTAAAGAGAGTCCTTTTGGAAAGCTGCTAATTTTTCTTGTTCATTTTTATAACAATATGGCTTTTTTATCAAAACCCATTGGTTAGATTTATTTTTCTCTAAGATAGCTGATTCTATTAAGAGTTGAACGTAGAAATAAATAGGCTTTTTCTGTACTTCTAATGAAATCAAAGGCATCGGATGAAAGACTAGTGATTTATTTTTTATCATTTCATCTATTTGATTATCCAGTTCATTTAAAGTAATTACCGAATTAATTTTATTTGCAGTTAACCATTTAAGTAAGATATATTTCCAAAAATGAGGCAGTGTTTTAATCGTTATTTGTCCTGGCACCTTGAAATAGACTTCTTTCGGAATAGAAATTAAAGAATCACCATTTTGATAAATATATTTTTGAAAAGACACAATTTCAGGAGTTTGATACATTCGCCCTTGATTGAGAAAAAGATGACTTTGTATTAAATCTTTTGGCTGATAAAGATATTTTGTTTTTTTTGAATTTCTTTTAATTTTATCTATCATCATTAAAACCTCACTTAATTTAAAGTAATCTAAATTTATTAAGTAGCTATCATATACTATTCTTTGGGTTATATTTTTTTGTTGAATATTTGAATATAGATATATATTTTTTTTTGAGACATCTAAGAAAAACAGACTAGATGTTAGTTGGTTATCACTATATATAAAAAGACGTTGAAAAGCGGTTATCTTATCAGTAAGCTTAAATTGAGAACCAAGTATCCAAAAAACATCATAACCATTTTTTTTATACCCAGCTGTTCTCTTTTCCATTCTTTTTAGAGGCATTGAACTACATTGAAATTCGATAGCTATTATTCTTGTTTGATTTACCCAAACAAGTATATCGGGTCGCTGATTTAAATTCGGTAGATAGGCTTCTAATTCGCATCTAAGCCCTTGTTTTATAAACCAATCATACAATATTTGCTTTCCTTGTAAGTGTTCTTTTGTTTCACCTTCTGAAAATAACCTGCAGTTAGTTTGATTGAAATGTGAAAAATGAGCTACCTTTAATACACCTTTTTTTAAAAATACACATTCTTTACAATCAGGGCAATAATAAAGATTTCTTCCTCTTATTTCTTCATTCACTTTATTAGCATGGATAGTCTGGTTTTTACCATTTAAAGCTATTAACATGTAGTCACTTCCATTCATACGGTTTTACATAGTATCCGCAAAAAATGCTACATTTATAAACAAAAAACAAAAAAAGCAATTTCCAGAAATTTAAATTTCTGGAAATTGCTTTTTTATAGGTTTTATTTAAAATAAAAACGACTTAATTCTAAAGCATTATTTTCCATTATCGCTTTACCGTGCTCTGCTAAAATCCCTTGAGTAATAGGGGTTCTCTGCGCAAACTCTAGAGCTACTGTGATTTGATCTTCTACACTTCGTTCAGTCGTCTCTTCTGTAAAGAAGATTAAATAAAGAAAATAACTATTTTTATACCAATAAAGTTTGGAAGTAGCATTGTCTAAATATAATTGTTTAGATAATGAGACCATATCTTCAAATTCATTAAATCTCAAAACCACTTCTTGAGTTTGTCTACTTGAATCATTTAGATATTCTTGATCAATATCTTGATCTTGATCATCATCATCATCTATTAATTGGTTTTTTATAAGTTGAGAAAATTCATTTGCTTCAAAATTACCGGATGCTGAAGAAAAATCAATATCTTCATTTAACGGACCACCCTTACTGATAAATAACTCTAATCCATTTCCATTTGGTAAAACTTGAAATGTAATAGCATCAGATTCCTGGAACTTTTCGTCTACATCCACTTCTTCTAAAATACTGTAAAAGAAATCTTCAATCTGTTTATGATTCCCTAAAAGATCTAAAAAGGTTATCCCTCTTTCTTCTAAATCAGTACTTTCAATAAGCACACGGATTGTATTCTCATTTATATGTTCCATCTCCATAGTCCTACACCTCGCTTCTTAACTCCCTACTCACCTTGGTGATAATAAAGAATATTCATACTAACTATTTTAAAGCAAATATATAAAATGTAAAGATAAATGTATTGAAAATAGTAATCTAATAGCAAAGTTTTGAAAAAATTTACAAAAAAAGAGATTGTCATAAAATAAATTTTAAGTGACAAACTCTCTTTGATTAAATTAATTTTTAGTAACCCACGATTCTTTGAGCTCGTAACAATTCGATTGCACGTACTTCTCTTGGCAAGAAACGACGAATTTCATCTTCATTATATCCTACTTGCAATCTCTTTTCATCTACCATAATCGGACGACGCAACAATCCAGGATTTTCTTGAATCAGAGCAAAAAGTTCTTGAAGTGGTAATTCTTCCAAATCAATATTTAACTCTTGAAAAGCCTTCGATCTTGTAGAAATAATCTCTTCAGTTCCATCTTCTGTCATTCGTAAAATAGATTTAATCTCAGGAATATCCAACGGCTCTGAAAAAATATTTCGTTCTTTGTAAGTAATGTTGTTTTCTTCTAGCCAAGCACGAGCCTTTCGACATGAAGTACAACTTGGTGATGTATAAATTGTAACCATATGTTATTCTCCCCTTTTTATTCGGATTGATCTAGTCAATAAATAGTAACTATTAATGGCACCTTTAACTTGCTAGCTTACTCTATTTATTATATATCATATTCCAAGAAATTACTACACTTTTCGTCATTTTTCCGTCACTTTTAAAAAATAAATAGACCTTTAAACTTGATTTTTTTTGTTTATTCGCATTAATAACCAAAAAAACGTTATATGATTAGCACTTACTATTTAAATGCAGATATTTATAATCATTATAATAAGATATTTTATAAAATGTAATAATAAAAAAATACACCTTAAAATGAGACTTTCGTCTTCAAATTAACATGTATTTTGATATTTTTTCATTTCGTGTAATTCGCCTTTTTTTCTTGTAGTGCAGGAATATCTGATTCGCGACAGTAAACGAAATGACCAGGAGTTATTTCTCTTAAAGCTTCTGGTTCGCTATTTACTTCTCTACGAATATAGGGTGTACGAATACGGTTACGTTCATATTCTGGATCGGGTAACGGAACAGCAGAAAGTAGACTTTCAGTATAAGGATGCAAAGGTTTATTATATACCTCATCAGCAGCCGCTAATTCAAGTAATTTCCCACTATTCATTACACCTATACGATCACTAATGTATTTTACCATTGATAAATCATGAGCGATGAATAAAAAAGTTAAATCTTTTGTTTTTTGTAACTCCATTAATAAATTCACTACTTGTGCTTGAATAGAGACGTCTAGTGCCGAAATAGGTTCATCTGCAATAATAAATTTAGGCTTAACTGCTAATGCTCTTGCAATCCCAATTCTTTGACGTTGGCCGCCTGAAAATTCGTGCGGATAACGTGATGCATGATCCGGATTCAACCCAACCGTTTTAAGCAATTCATCAACTTGTTGATTGCGATCTTCTTTTGATGAAGCCAAACCATGTATATCGATACCTTCAGCAATAATATCACGAATTTTCATTTTAGGATTTAAAGAGGCATAGGGATCTTGAAAGATCATCTGCATATCTCTTCTAAATTTCAACATATCTTTTTTGCCTTTTATGCTATGGACTTTCGTACCTTCAAAATCAATCTCTCCATCAGTTGGATTGTACAGTCTAATAATAGAACGTCCTGTTGTTGATTTTCCAGAACCAGATTCACCAACTAAACCAAAAGTTTCTCCTTTGAAAATATTGAAAGTTATGTCATCTACAGCACGCACTTCATTTTTTGTGCCTTCATTGAAGTATTGTTTTAAATTTTTAACTTCTAAAATCTTCTCTTTTTGCTCCATTTTTAAACGCCTCCCTTTACTTCATTTTCAGAATCAAAAATGGAGGTTTCGTTCTTGCTATAATGATTAGCAAATTTTTCTTCATAAACTGCTTGTCTTGCTCTAATTTCAGCAGGTGGATTGGCCTTTGGAGAATCAGGATGCAATAACCACGTAGCTGCATAATGGGTATCAGATACTTTAAATAAAGGCGGTTCAAGTTCAGTATCAATCTTCATGGCAAATTCATTCCGAGGAGCAAATGCATCTCCTACTGGCGGATCCAATAAATCTGGTGGTGTTCCTGGAATAGCATACAGCGCCTCTTTAACTTCTAGTGTTGGCATAGAACTAATTAATCCCCATGTATAAGGATGCTGTGGATTGTAAAAAATCTCATCAACTGTTCCTATCTCTACAATTTTTCCTGCGTACATCACGGCTACTCGATCAGCAACACTTGCAACTACTCCTAAATCGTGAGTAATAAAAATAATTGAAGTCGATATTTTCTTTTGTAGCTCTCTCATTAAATCAAGAATTTGAGCTTGAATGGTAACATCCAAAGCCGTTGTCGGTTCATCTGCAATTAATATTTCCGGATTACAAGCTAAAGCTATTGCGATAACGATTCTTTGGCGTTGTCCCCCTGAAAATTGATGTGGATATTGTTTCATACGCTTTTCAGCTTCTGGCAACCCTACTAAGTTTAATAATTCAAGAGCTCTTTTAAAAGAGTCTTGCTTACTTAATTTTTGATGAAGACGAATCGGTTCCGATACTTGTTTCCCAATTGTCATTGTAGGATTAAGTGACGTCATTGGATCTTGAAAAATCATAGCGATATCTTTACCACGAATTTGTTGCATCTCTTTTTCAGACTTTTTGATTAAATCTTCACCATTAAAAAGAATTGATCCATCTTCGACATTCGCATTCTGAGAAAGTAAACGCATAATACTACGAGTCGTAACTGATTTCCCAGATCCTGACTCACCTACGATTGCCAATGTTTCACCTTTTTTTAAGTTAAAACTGACACCACGGATAGCTTTTACTTTACCAGCGTAGGTGTCGAATGTGATATTTAAATTTTTGATTTCCAATACATTAGTCATTCGTTTTCACCTCGCTAATCTTTCATTTTTGGATCAAATGCATCTCGTAAACCATCAGCTAACAAGTTAAATGAAATCATCAAGATACAAATAACTGCTGCTGGATACCACATTAAATGAGGCAAGAAGCGGAAAGTTTTATATCCATCGTTAATTAACGTTCCAAGTGATGCTGTAGGCGCCGGGATACCTATACCGATGAAACTTAAGAAAGCTTCAAAGAAAATGGCAGCCGGAATCGAAAACATCGTTTGAATGATGATGATACCTGATAGATTTGGTATTAAGTGTTTAAATGCAATTTTGATGGGTGATTCACCCAAGGTTTGAGCTGCTAAAATATATTCTTGATTTTTCAATTTTAATGTTTGAGCTCTAACGACACGTGCCATTGAAATCCAACCGGTAATGGCTAGTGCGATGATGATTGATTGAATACCTGGATTTAAAATAAGCAACATTAGAATAACAACAACTAAATTTGGTACACCTGATAATATTTCTAATAAACGTTGCATTCCGTTGTCAACTCTTCCACCAACCCAGCCAGAAACTAGACCGTAGACGACGCCTATCGTTAAATCAAATAATGCTGCTACAAAAGCAATTAATAAAGAAACGCGAGTCCCATGTAAAATACGAGAAAGTAAATCTCGTCCTAAACCATCTGTTCCTAGATAATAATTCACGTCTTCAGCTACATTTTTTTGTTCATACTTGTCAACTCTCGTGTCTCCAACAACTTGTGTACCATTTAATCCATTAATATTGATACCTGGAATTCTAGGTGGCAAGTTTGCGTGCGAAACTACTTGAATATCAGGATTATGAGGCGAAACTATTGGTGCTGAAACACTTAAAAGGATAAAGATAATTAATACGAACAAGCTAATAACCGCAGCTTTATTCTTTTTTAGTCGTCTCCAAGAATCTTCTAAGAAGCTCAATGACGGTGCTGTTATTTTTTCATTGTCTCCTTTATCTGAGCTACCAGCTGGATTAAACATTTCAGGAGACAGTTTAGTTGTTTCATCAACAACTGTTTGTTTTGATTTATTCATTTAATTGTCTCCTCCTTCAGTTGCAACACGAATACGCGGATCGATTACACCGTATAAAACATCGACTACTAAAATAATACCCACTAACATTGCTGAGTATAAAATGGTTACACCCATAATTGTTGGATAATCATTTGTCAAAATTGATTTTACGAATTGCTCGCCAATTCCTGGTATTGCAAAAATGTTTTCTACTACCATTGACCCAGTCATTAAAGCAACTGCCATGGGGCCTAAAATTGTTACTAAAGGTATTAATGCATTACGAACACCGTGCTTGAACGCTACTGTCCAACGACTTAGTCCCTTAGCACGTGCTAATTCAACGTAGTCACTGCCCAGTACTTCTACCATCTCAGTACGAATAAAACGAGCTGAATCAGCAAGTGGCGAAATAGCTAGGGCAAGGGTTGGCAATACTGATGATTGGAATCCATCGTTCCAAAGAGCAATAGGGAACCACTTCAGGTAAACACCAAAAATTAACTGTAGCAATACCGCTATAACAAAGTTAGGTATTGATCGACCAAGTATTGCCGTAAAGGTCGCTGTAGTGTCTATCCATGTATTTTGGTTCATGGCCGCTATAACACCTAGAATAATTCCTAGGGTGGTTCCTAACACAACAGCTTGAATTCCTAGCTGTAAGGAGGGTCCTACTCTGGTTGATAATAATTCAGTTACAGGAGTATTATTAAATTGGAAAGAGGTCCCTAAATCTCCTTGTAACAAACCTGTCATATAGACTAAGTATTGAATCGGAAGTGGCTCGTTTAATCCATACTTTTCGTTCATGATGAAAATTTGTTCTTCTGATAGCTTGTCCTGGTTACTATATGGAGTTCCCGGTAAAAGCTTCATTAAGAAGAACGTGATCGATGCAATTAAGAATAATGTCAACAACATATATAAGAAACGTTTACCAAGATATTTAGCATAATTTTTCATCGATTTAAGCACCTCCAGTAATTCATTTTTTTTATTCAAAAAGAGAATATACTATATAGAATAGCGTGTTACAGGGATAAATGCAAAAGTTTTTTTAAAAAAATTATATTTTAAAAAAACAAGATTAAAAAGAAATGGCGGAATCACTGGTTTTCTAGCCATTTTATCATTAAATTTTTACTTTAATTTTATTATTGTATTTTATTTGAATATACTGTAAATTGAAACTTATCACTCACTACTAGGAGGTCTAAAATGAAAATCAAATTTACTGTTATTAAATTGACTAGTATTATTTTCATCTTATGTTTAGTTTTAGAATTAATTATTTACCGAAATATTAGTTTTTTGCAGACCACAAATATTACTTTTGTCGCTGCTAGTCTTTTTTTAATCATTAGTCTTTTTTGGGCGGTATTATATTCAGGTGCATTTGATTTCTTTCATTATAGTATGAAAAAAGTAACAGCAAAAATGCGTCGAGAAGAAAACTCAGAAGAACTTGAGGATATTCCATTATCTAAGTCTGTCGGGCAAGGATATAAATTCCCTTTAAAAATTGGAATATCCCTACTATTCATTAGCTTAATAGCTTTGCTTTTTTACTACTTTACTTAAAAATTATTAAACTGTTCAAAAAAAGTTAGGAATAGACGCACCCTCAGTGGAGGTATTCCTAACTTCTTTATGTGCTTAATAAATCAAGTTGATCAATTCTTCTTTAGTAATATTCCCAAAATATTTTTGAATATCAATTTCACTAAATATTTCTTCGATAGCATCCTGTTCATATTTTATGTTTTTTAGTTTTTCTTCAACGTCTGAAATTTCACCTAATCCAAAAAAGTCTCCGTATATTCGTACATTTTGTATTCTGCCTTTTTCAACATTCAATTGAAATTCAACTGATCCGATAGGAAAACGGTAACGGCGAATTAATTCAAACTTAGGAGACTTCCCATAATTCCAATCCCAATTTCTAAAATAGTCATTAGAAATTTTTTCAATTTCTTTCCAGTCTTGCTCCGTTAGTTTATATTCTTTGATATCTTTTTTAGAATCAACATCAAAGATATTTATTAACAATTTATCACGAAATTCTTTGGTTGTCATATATTGATACTCTTCAGACAAATAAGGCCGGATATTTGTTACACGGCTTCTGATTGATTTTATTCCTTTAGATTCAATTTTGTCTTTCCTAACCTTCAACGCTCCTACAACTGCTTCTATATCACTATCAAACATTAATGTGCCATGAGCAGTCATACGCCCATTTGTCGAATACATAGCATTCCCGGAAAATTTTTGACCATCAATTACTAAGTCATTCCGTCCGATTAAAGCCGCTCCCTCGACCCCCATTTTGTGTAAGGATTGTATCACTGGTTCCGTAAATTTCCCGAAATCTCTAAAGGAATTCCCATCATCTTTTTTGATAAAACAAAATGAAAGATTTCCAAAATCATGATAAACTGCTCCTCCACCTGATAAACGTCTTACAACGTGAATATTATTTTTTTCAACATATTCCATATTTATTTCTTCAATAGTATTTTGATTACGTCCTATTATAATAGACGGTTCATTAATATAAAAAAGTAAAACGGGTTCCTCTAACAAAACATTTTTTAATAAGAATGTTTCTATTGCTAAATTAATCCTTGGATCAGTAATTTCTTTTCCATTACGCTCATTTGCTACATAATACATCTTTTGTTCCTCTTTTCTTTAGTACGCAATTCATCCGTACTTATATTTTACATATCCCTTAGATGTGTATAATCAAATCTTTTTTGGCTAAAATAACTTCAGTCTTAGGGGACTCATTAATTGCTTGTGCTTTCAGCAAATCTAAATCTGCTTCTTGAGGCAAATGGGTTAAAATTAGTTTTGGAATTTTTGCTTCTTTTGCAATTCTAGCCACTTCGATTGAAGTCATATGAACACGATGATTTTCCATTCCTTTAAAAAAGTTAGTATCTGCTAATAAAACATCCGCATCTTGGCTAAATGGGATAAACTGTGGTAAATATCCTGAATCAGCAGTAAAGACCAATACTCTTCCAGTATTTATTTCTTTAACTCTTATAGCATAACAAGGAACTGGATGTAAGGTCTTCATAAACGTAATCTCGAAAGGTCCAACAGTTAGTACATCATCTTTTGAGTATCCTACTCCTTTTGTTATCCGGTCCATTGTTAGCCGACTAAAGTTCTCTATATCCTCTTGATGACCATAGATAGGTAGAACTGATGCTCTTCTTTCGTTATTATCTAATCTTTTTAATTGTCTCGTATATTGTAAAACTCCTACATCTGCAATGTGATCCGCATGATAATGTGTCAAAAGCAAAGCATCCAGTTCTAAAGGATCAAGATGTTTTTCAAGTGCAATTAACGAAGCACTACCAGCATCAACCAATAGATGATAGTCGCCTGACTCTAATAAATAAGAACTTGTTCCTTCATTTCTTGTAGGATAGCCACCCCAGTAACCTAAAATAGTTAATTTCATCATTACATTCTCCTTTTCCAACTTATTTTATTACCTTACAACACTCTGAACTTATTTAAAATAAAAAAGCCTTTTAAACGTAAAAAAGACTTTTTATTTCAGGTTATTTCATTATTAAATCTACTATCTTATAAACAATTTTGTTTTTTTGCATACTCAATAATTTGAGTTCCGACATCATTAGCTTGTTGAATACAGTGGTTAATACTAAATCCGGCTAAACCTTGACCTGCAATATAGACTCCTGGGTATTCATCAGACAAAATCTTTTTAGCGTGTTGAATATCTTCTTCTTGAGTGATTGTAAATTGAGGAATAGCATTAGCCCATCGTTTGATAATTCTAAACAAAGGCTTTTCAGTAATTCCTAATATAATACCTAAATCCTTTAAAATAGACTGTTCAATTTCTTTATTGCTCAAAGATACTAAGGCATCTTCTCCATCGCGACCAAAATTGACTCCGATTAAAACTTCCTCATTTCTTTTTAAAGTTGGCCATTTTTTGTCTAAGAAAACAACTGATGTAACAAAAGAATCACTTCTTCTTGGTGTTACAATTCCGAAGCCTGCTGGCATATTTTTAATGGCTTCTTTTGAAAATGCAAAAATAATGTAACCTACTGATGCTGTTTCTATTTTACTAAAAATTTTATATATTTCGGGATGATCAATCAATTTAAAATATTCGGTTATCGGAGTTGCTATACAAATTGCACTCACTCTAACTTGCTCTGTATGATTTATATCTAAGATATACATATCTTCATCATTCTTTTTAATTTCAAAAACTTTTTTTCTATACTGAATATGAGGTTTCAATATTTTTTCCAGAGCATTAGTTAATACAGATAATCCATTTTTGAAAGTCATATAGTTACCAGAACCATCTAATAGTTCTGGATGAGCAGCTAAACCTTTTTGTAAACTGCCATACTTCATTTCAATTTCATAGATTAATTCTTTTGACGCTTTAATCCCAATTTTGTCTAAATCACTAGCGTAAATTTTGGTGAAGAACGGTTCTACAATATGTTCAACCATCTCATCTCCTAGAAGCCGTTTTAAGTAAGCACTAGTTTCTATATCTTTTTCTAACTTTTTAAAGGTATTAAAGTAACTTTTATACGTTACTATTTTCCCGCATATACTTAATAAATTCCCTTTCCATATATCTTTTCTTCTAACCGGAATGCCATTATAGGTTGGATAATTTAGTTGATATAAGCGATTATAGAAAAAGACATCTGGTTTGTTTCCTTCACTGTAGATTAGTTGATCATCTAATCCCAATTCTTTAATCAATTCTAAAGCTTCTGGATATCTTGTATCAATGGATTCAGCTCCAAGATCGATGGAACGCGTTTTCGTTTTCATGGTGTAGATTTTTCCGCCTACTTTTAAAGATCCTTCCAATATGATTAATTCAAAAGGTAAATTTTCTTTTTCAATTATTTTTTTAACACGGTACGCTGTAGTCAGACCAGTAATACCCCCACCAATAATAGCAATTCTTTTTTTTGCCCTTTTCATATTTCTTCTTCCCCTTTAAACAGTCGAACTAATCATTGAACGTTTTCGTTAGATAATCGAGGGCATACCATCATTAATGAATCTTTAATTGCCTTATCCAAATTTTATTTTTTCAATAGTTTTACTGTCCAATCTTTTTATAACCTCTGTCATCAAAGTAACTGTATTTAAATAATCATCTTCATGTATAACAGATGTGTGTGAATGGAGATACCTTGTAGCCACTGTGATTGCCAATGAAGGTATTCCATTTCTCGTCACATGTTGACTTCCTGCATCTGTTCCACCACTTGCAATTACCGTATATTGAAACGGTATATTCAACTCTTCTGCTACCCCTACGACAAAATCACGCAATCCTTTATGAGCGACCATGGAAGCATCATAAATAATAATCTGAGGACCCTTTCCTAACTTAGAATCTGCTTCTTTATCAGTCATCCCCGGCGTATCTCCAGCAGTACCAGTATCTAGTGCAAATGCAATATCAGGATCGACTAAGTACGTTGAAGTTTTTGCTCCACGTAGCCCCACTTCTTCTTGCACGTTCCCAACAGCAAATGCCTCATTTGGATGTCCTTCACGTGCAATATTTTCCAACACTTTTAGAGTTACTGCAGTACCAATGCGATTGTCCCAGGCTTTTGCTAATAAAAATTTAGATTGATTCAATCGTTTAAATTCAATATACGGAGTTACCATATCTCCTGGTTTCACACCCCAAGATAATGCTTCTTCTTTATTTGTTGCACCTATGTCAATAAACATGTCTTTAATATCATATGCTTTATTTCTTACTTCTGTCGTCAATACATGAGGTGGCTTACATCCAATAACTCCATGTAACGTTTTTTCTTTTGAAGTCGTTATCTGAACTTGTTGAGCTAACATCACTTGAGACCACCATCCACCAAGTGTTTGAAATTTTATAAACCCTTCTTCAGTAATCGCTGTAACCATAAAACCGACTTCGTCTAAATGGCTTGCAAACAATACTTTAGGACCAGTTTCATCCCCAATATGTTTGGCAATGACGCTTCCTAACCCGTCATACGATATTGAAGAAGTTGATTTTTCAGCATATTTGACAAATACCTCTCGTACTTCTTTTTCGTTTCCAGGTACACCTCTAGCATCTGTTAACTCTTGTAACATTATTAGTTCTTTATCGTTCATATAAAATGACCTCCAGTATATAATAGTTATATATACTATATCATTTTAAATCATAAAAGAGGAACCCTTTTTCATACAATGAACTTAAAAAAGCAAGAAGAAAGTTTTACCACTCTTCTTGCTTCTTTATTCATTTATTTTATCTTAAAACAAACTATTATTCTGCGATTGAAGCCCATTTAAATGAATACTCAGGCCCTACTAAGTGTGTCCCTACATCTTTAACGTATGGTTTTCTCAATATTGCATTATAACGTTGGTAGATTGGTCCGATAGCCGCTTCTTCTAATAATATTTTTTCAGCACTAAGCATATCAGCCCATCTTTTTTCTGGATCATCAAGATCTGTGGTTCCGATTTTTTCAATTAATGCATCATATTCTGGGATAGAAATACTAGCTTTGTTATTTGAGTTTCCTGTTTTGAATAATTCAAGGAAGTTAATTGGATCAGCATAGTCTGCTCCCCATCCTGCCATTTGAATATCATAATCTTGACGCTGATTTACATCGAGTCGAACATTAAACGGAACTGAACGAATGTTTATTTTTAAACCAGGAAGATTTTGCATTAATTGACCTTGCATGAATTCTGAAGATTTTTTTGCATTCTCAGAATCATCTGAAAGTAATTCTAATTCTACTGAATCCATTCCTAATTCTGCAAGGCCTTTTTTCATATAATCTTGTGCTGCTTTGATATCATAGCTTAATAAATCCCCATTTTCTTCACGGTAGTCTTCGTCTGTTGAAGGATTTTTAGCTAGCCCTTCTGGAACTAATCCGTTAGCAGGTAACGATCCATTTTGTAGAACTGTATTAGCATAAGATTCTTTGTCAAATCCTATTGAGATAGCTTTACGAATGTTTTCATTCGCTAAAGCTGTTGGCTCTCCATTGCGCTCTTGGTTGTATTTAAAATAGAAAACAGAAGATGTTGGAACAGACTCCAAATCAGGATCTCCTTTTTTTGTTTGTACATATTCACCAGATAATTTAATTGTATCTACTTCACCTGCATCGTATAAATTAATAGCAGTAGAGGTTTCTTTTACAACATCCACATTAATTCCTTCTAATTCAACAGTATCTGCATCCCAATAATCAGCATTTTTTTCGTAAGACCAGCTTAAGCCAGTACCATCCCAGTCTGTTAAAACGAATGGTCCATTATAAATTGCATTATCGCTATCTGATGCATATTTATTTCCTTTATCTGTTACGTACGTTTCATTTTGAGGTAAGAACATGGATAATGATAGCAAGTCTTTAAAATAAGGTACTTTAGATTCTAATTGTATTTCCAATGTTTTTTCATCAATTGCTTTTACTCCTAGTTCTTCTGGTTCCATTTCTCCTTTATTAACTTCAGAAGCGTTTTTAACGATTCCTCCCATCATATAAGCAGACTGAGACCCAGTACTTGGATTAACTAATCGACGCCATGAAAAAACAAAGTCATTAGCAGTAACAGGATCTCCGTTAGACCATTGTGCGTCTTCTCTTATTTTAAAAGTATACGTTAAACCGTCTTCACTAATAGTAGGCTCTTCGGAAGCCATAGCAAGTTCAGGTTTGTTATCTAAATTCAATCGATACAATCCTTCCATTACATTGTTCATAACTGTAGAACCCACTGTATCGGTGTTTAAAACTGAATCCATTGTTGGTATTTCAGCTGTTTCAACTAAATTCAATTCTTTAGTTGTTTTTCCATCGTCAGAACTTGAATTATTTGATCCACAAGCAACTAAAACAGTTGTAGATAATAATGTAATACCCAATAAACTTAATAATTTCATATTTTTCATATTTGTTTCCCCCTGATTCATCGATTGTTTCATACTTACTTTTTACATAAGAATAATACACTTGATTCTATCATCATGAGGAAAATGGCGCAAATCATCATCATGTATTTTTAATGAATATATTAGTGTTTTCACATAAAAAAAAGAAGCAAGTAAACCTGCTTCTTTTTTATCTATACATTTACTTATTATTTTCCGTCTACATAAGCCCATTTGTATGAGTATTCTGCTCCAACTAAGTGAGCAGCGATATCTTTTACGTATGGTTTTTCTAAAACAGAGTTATAACGTTGATAAATTGGTGCGATCCCAGCTGTATCCATCAGAATTTTTTCAGCATCTAACATGCCAACCCAACGCTCTTCTAAATTTTCTACTTCGCTTAGAGAACTCTTAATTAAAGCATCGTATTCATCATTAGCATAACTCGATTTATTGTTCCCATTATCTGAAGCAAATAATTCTAAGAAATTAATTGGGTCCGCGTAGTCTGCACCCCATCCAGACATTTGGATATCATAATCTTGTTTTGAATCTGCTTCTAAACGAACCTTGAAAGGTACATTACGTAATGTAATTTCTAAATTAGGTAAATTTTGAGTTAATTGACCTTGCATATATTCTAGAGATTTTTTAGCATTTTCTCCATCATCTCCAAGAATTTCTAACGTAATGCTATCTTTACCAATTTCTTCTAAACCTTTTTCAAAGTATTTTTGCGCTTCTTCTACATTAAATTCTAATAAGTCTCCATTTTGATCACGGAAATCTTCACCGGTATCTGGATCAACCGCTAGTCCTTGAGGAACTAAACCATTAGCTGGTAAAGAACCATTTTGTAAAACAGTTTTAGCATAAGCCTCTTTATCAAAAGCCATTGCAAGTCCTTTACGGATATTTTCGTTAGCTAAATCCGTTTCTTCACCATTTCTTTCTTGATTAAATTTGAAATAGAAAACAGATGATGTTGGTTCAACCAGTAAATCTTCATTATCTTTTTGAGTCTGTACGTATTCTCCTGTCAACTTCATCCGGTCAATCCCGCCAGTATCATATAAATTCAAAGCTGTTGAAGTTTCTTTTACTACGTCAAAATTGATTGTATCTAATTTAACGCTTTCTGCATCCCAGTAGTCTTCATTCTTTTGATAGACCCAGCTCAAGCCTGTTCCGTCCCATTCTGTTAAAGTAAATGGACCGTTATAGATTAAATTATCACTATTTGACGCAAAATCATCACCTAACTCTTCAACATAAGCTTGATTTTGTGGGTAATACATTGGTAATGTCAACAAGTCCTTAAAGTAAGGAACAGCACGAACTAATTTAACTTCAAGTGTTTTTTCATCTATCGCTTTAGCTCCAAGCTCACTTGGTTCTTTTTCTCCATTGATAATTTCAGTTGCATTTTCAACAACATCTTGGATCATATAATTATAAGCAGCGGCAACCGTTGGGTCAGATAATCTTTGCCATGCATAGACAAAATCACCTGCAGTAACTGGGTCGCCATTTGACCAATTTGCATCTTCTCTAATTTTAAATGTATATGTTAAATTATCTTCACTAACTTCTGGTTCTGCTTCAAGCATTCCTAAAACAAGCTTACCATCTAGTCCTTGACGATAAAGTCCTTCAAAAACGTTATTCATCACATTCCCGCCGACTACGTCTGTATTTAAGACAGAATCCATTGTTGGAATTTCGCCACTTTCTATCAAATTAAGTACTTGTTCGCTATCCATACCATTATTATTTGACTTTGAAGAAGAAGTATCTTCACTATCCGTTCCGCCGCCGCAAGCTGCCAACAACAAGGCAGAAGTTGCAGTAATACCAAGCAAACTCAACATTTTATTTCTTTTCATATTGTTTTCCCCCTGTTTTTATATTATAAAAATTTCTTTATGAGATAAATATTAGTTTACTCAAATAATTCTATCATCTTATTATCATTTAAGCAACACGTTTATTCATTATTTATTACATTTGTTTTTGAAAAAATATTTGAATTCTACTATTTCGAAGAATAATCAATAATAGTACTTCAATCTTCTTGAGATGTGGGACCTCTTACCTCCTCCATGGTGAATGAGGGTGATTCATTTAACAGTTGCATTTTTTTCTGGTCTACTTTAACAAAAAGAGGTTAGGACAATTTATTGTCCTAACCTCTTACTTATCATTTATTTATTTTCTAGAGCTGTTTTTGCTTGTTCAGTTAGTGCTGTAAAAACTGCTGCATCTGTAACAGCAATATCCGCTAACATTTTACGGTTGATATCAATTTCAGCTAACTTAAGACCGTGCATGAATGTGCTATAGCTCATGTTATTTAGACGAGCTGCTGCATTAATACGAGCAATCCATAATTTACGGAAATCACGTTTCTTTTGACGGCGATCTCTATATGCATATTGATAAGACTTCATTACTGCTTGCTTAGATACTTTAAATAAAGTATGTTTTGAACCATAATAACCTTTTGCTAATTTTAATATTCTTTTGTGACGTTTACGAGTAACCGTCCCACCTTTAACACGTGGCATATTAATTTCCTCCTCGAAGATGTTTCCTTTTTAGAAAACTCTTATACATAATTGTCTTTATTATTTTATTGTTCTTAAAAACTATTCAATAATTACCAGTTAGCTAATTGTTGACGAATACGTTTCATATCGCTTGATGAAACCATAGTTGCTTTACGTAATTTACGTTTTTGTTTTTGAGATTTATTTGCGAACATATGGCTTGTTTTTGCGTGATGACGTTTTAATCCACCATTACCTGTTCTTTTGAATCGTTTAGCTGATCCACGGTGTGTTTTTTGTTTTGGCATTATTTTTTCCTCCTTAAAATACTCTTACTTTTCAGTTTTTGGTGCTAAAATCAAGAACATACTACGTCCGTCCATTTTAGCAGCTGATTCAATACTAGCAATGTCAGCTGTTTCTAACGCTAATCGATCTAAAACTTTTTTACCAATCTCTTTATGAGTTATGGCACGACCTTTAAAGCGAATAGATGCCTTAACTTTGTCTCCTTTTTCAAGGAACTTACGCGCATTGCGTAATTTCGTATTAAAGTCATTTAAATCAATTGTTGGACTTAAACGTACTTCTTTAAGACTGACTATTTTTTGGTTTTTACGGGCTTCACGTTCTTTTTTCTGTTGTTCAAAACGGAACTTACCATAATCCATAATACGTGCTACGGGTGGTTTTGCTGTTGGAGCTACTAGAACTAAGTCTAAGTTTTCTGCTTCTGCAATTGACAATGCTTCACTCTTGGTTTTAAGTCCAAGTTGGTCACCATTACTACCTATAACGCGCAATTCACGTGCACGAATGCCGTCATTTACCATCATATCTTTTGCTATGGTCATACACCTCCATTAGATTTGAGAGAAAGAACAGCAGAAAAATAGGCGAATTCACAATGAACTCGCCTATAAATAATTTCCAACTTACGCCATGCGTAAGCTATCATCGTTTATATCTAGCCCAGAGACTTTTAGTCAACTCAGGCGAGAAGCGAGGGCTCCTGCTTTATTTTCTCAACTTTCTAATTATATCACGAATTTTTTTTTTGTAAACCATTAACGACTAAAATTTTTAATTTCTATTTTTGTTTTTTCTAAATACTCTTCTAAATCAATTACTTGAGTTGTTTTTTCACCATATTTACGAACGGCTACTGTTGAGTTCGTTACCTCATCATCCCCTACAACTAATTGATAAGGAATTTTTTGTGTCTGCGAAGCGCGAATTTTGTAACCCATTTTTTCATTCCGATCATCGACCTCGACACGCATACCTAATAAATTCATTTTATTTTTTATATCATAAGCATAATCAGAGTGAAGTTCTAAATTAACTGGAATAATCGTTGCTTGTACAGGAGCTAGCCATGTGGGAAATGCTCCTTTATATTCTTCTATTAAATAAGCTACAAAACGTTCCATTGTTGAAACAATCCCGCGATGAATAACAACAGGACGATGTGTGTTCTCGCCATCTTCTCCAACATAAGTTAAATCAAATCTTTCAGGCAACAAGAAGTCTAACTGGATAGTAGACAGTGTTTCTTCAACCCCAATAGCTGTCTTAACTAATACATCTAGTTTTGGACCATAAAAAGCTGCTTCTCCCTCAGCTTCAAAATAATCTAGTTGTTTTTCATCCATTGCATCTTTAATCATTTTTTGAGCTTTTTCCCACATTGCATCATCATCAAAATATTTATCTGTATTTTCAGGATCCCTATAACTTAAACGGAAACGGTAATCCGTAATATTAAAATCTTCGTACACAGCTAACATTAATTCAATCGTACGCAAGAATTCTTCTTGAATTTGATCAGGGCGTACAAACGTGTGCCCGTCATTTAAAGTCATCTCGCGCACGCGTTGTAAACCTGAAAGTGCGCCACTTTTTTCATAACGGTGCATTTGTCCTAATTCAGCAATTCTAATTGGCAACTCACGGTAACTATGAATGTCGTTCTTATAAACCATCATATGATGTGGACAGTTCATTGGACGCAATACCAACATCTCGCCATCACCCATATCCATTGGTGGGAACATATCATCATGGTAGTGATCCCAATGACCAGAAGTTTTATACAAGTTTACATCAGCTAAAACTGGTGTATAAACATGTTGATACCCTAAACTAATTTCACGATCTGTAATGTAGCGTTCAACTACTCGTCGAATCGTTGCACCTTTTGGAAGCCAAAAAGGCAATCCAGAACCTACTTCAGGTGAAATCATAAATAAATCTAATTCTTTACCTAATTTACGGTGATCGCGTAATTTCGCTTCCTCACGCATTTGTAAAAATTCTTTTAAAGCTTTTTTATCAAAAAAAGCTGTCCCATAAATACGTTGCATCATTTTATTATCTGAATTACCTCTCCAGTAAGCTCCAGCAAGGGATAACAGTTTGAAAACTTGAATTCTACCTGTAGTTGGAACGTGGACGCCACGACATAAATCAACAAAGTCACCTTGACTATACACGGTAATTTTTTCGTCTTCAGGTAAGGCTGTAATCAATTCCACTTTATAAGAATCATCTTTAAAAACATCCAATGCTTCTGCGCGAGTTAATTCTTTGCGAACAATTGGGTTATTTTCTTTAACAATTGCCATCATTTCTGCTTCAATTTTTGGTAAATCATCTTCTGTAATTGGTGTTTGAGTATCTGAATCATAATAAAAACCTGTATCGATTGCTGGTCCTACACCAAATTTAATATCAGGATACAATCTTCTCAAAGCATTTGCCATTAAATGAGCGCTTGAGTGACGGATTATCTGTAAAGCATCTTCATGGTCTGGCGTAATGATTTCTAATGTGCCGTTTTCTTCTAATGGTCGACTGTAATCCACAAGTTTGCCATTAAATTTTCCTGCTAACCCTTTTTTCGCTAATCCTTTACTGATGCTTTCAGCCACATCTTTTGTTGAAACACCTTCTGGCATTACCTTTTCTGCACCATCAGGCAAAATAATTTTAATATCTGACATAATCATATTCCTCCATTTCATTCATTTATATTAAAAATAGTGTTTTTTTTAGATAATAAAAACAAAAAAGTCCCTTTTATGTTAATTACTTAACATAAAAGGGACGACAAAGTCGTGGTTCCACCCAAGTTTAGAATCCTAATTTGGTATAAATACTCGTTTATCCCATAGAATTCACTCTTAGCTGATAACATTAGCTAAATGACCTCTGCTATTAAAAACTAGTTCACAGCGGTACTCAAAAGGGGTAAAAATAAGGACTATTCAGGAAACTTTCAGCCATGTTTTCCTTCTCTTGTGGAATGTTTTCTTATTTCATTGTCTTTTTCAAAGATTTAATCTATTGCTATAATTAAACCAGATTTCACACATTAAATCAAGTTAATATTTGGTTTCTCTTGTAACTAGAATAAAAAAATTCAAGATAGTCTACGGTTTTTCCCAGTCATTTCTAATTCTTTAGACAAATATCTTATTCGTTCCATGATACGTTGTGCTTTTAACGGCTCATCTTCCCCTCTTTGAGTCACTCTTAGGTGCTCTTCTCCTAAGTGTTTCATATCAAGATTTGAAGAAAAAAATGTTGGGAGTTGTTCTTGCATTCGGTATTGTAGAATAACTCCTAAGACATCATCACGTATCCAGCTAGACATTGAATCTGCCCCAACGTCATCTAACATTAGAATCGGAGCTTTTTTTACAACTTCCAGTTTTTCACCAGTAGTGTTCTGTCCAATAGCTTGTTTCATTTCAACTGCAAAAGAAGGGAAATGCATCAAGGTTGTCGGGTACCCTTTTTCTGCCAGTTCATGAGCAATTGCTCCTAACAAAAAAGATTTTCCAACACCAAATGCTCCATATAAGTAGAGTCCCTGATGGAAGCCTTTAGGATTTTCTAAATAATCCCCAATGAAGTCATAGGCAGCATTAATTGCTTTTGCACGCATGTCCGTTATATGAAATTGTTCAAATGTTGCTGTTCTAACATCTTTAGGCATATCCATTGAATGAATACGGCTCTTAATCGCTTGTTCTTTTTGCTTAGCGATTAGTTCAGCTGTAGGAATATATGAAACATCTATAAAATGATAGTTCATAATCAGTTGCGGTTTATACCCTGGAGCCATCATTCCTATTTTTTCTTGATATTTTTTCTTTTCATTAACGAACTCATACAGCTTTGCATAACTCTTCATTATCGATTCTTGAGTTAGTACTTCTTCATTTTGTTTAATAAAATACTGAACATCTGAGTCATTTAAAACTTCTTGAATAAGTTTTTCATATTGTTCAGACAGATTTCGATCCTTCAACATCTTTGTCAGACTTTTACCCATATCTTCCATATATTAGTCACCTTCTTTTCCAAAGCTTTGAATTTTTTTCAATCTATCCATAAAAGCTTGTTTTTCAGTTTCACTCATTGGTTTTTCAGTCTTCGCTACACTACCATCTTTAGCCCATTCTGGTAGTGTTTCTGTTCTTATTTTATTGTTTTTTCCGTAATTGGATGATGCAGTATTTGAATACTGTTTTTTTTGTGATTGTTGTTTTTTTTCAGCATTATCCTGATACATCGTTTTTACTTTTTGAAGAGCCATTTCAGGAGATACAACCTTATTTTGAGCCCAATCATTTGAAATTTTATACGCTAAGGCTTTTTCAAAAATCGGATTATCTCTAATTACCAATATATAATGAATCAATATATTAATAACCGCTGATGGTAGATTAGCTTTACTAAGTATTTCTTGTAAAGTCCACTCTTCATTTTTTGTTACGTAACCGCCCTTTTGTTCTTTTATAGAAGTCATAAAATCATAGGGACTAATTTCTTCACTTGCCTCAATTAAATTTATTTCGTTATCTGTTAAACCTTGTTGTCGTAGATAGCCTTTGCGATTTTTGTTTTGATTTTGATTAGCCTGTATATCTTTTTCAACTACATCTTCTAGCTTGACCTTTTCTTGCTTATCATCATGGTAATGACGATAGACGATACTTTTAAATTTACGCTCATCAATATTACCTGTATCAATATCACTAGCTTCTAAAATATACTGTTGCATATCCAATTCATTAATACCATACATTGTGTGCAAAACTAGCATGGTAGATTCCAACTCTTTTGTAATAGCTGATCGATTAACATAGTGCTTGTTAAGCCCTGTATAAAAAAATTTAAAATCAAATGTTTGAGCGTCAACGGTTGGACCTTTAGCCGGATTTTCCCCTATCAATTCTACAGATTCTTTTAACAATTTTTCCTCTTGCTTTAATAAATTAGCATCAAAATGGTAAACGTCTAAAAATGATTTTGTAATTTCTTCGTATTTTTCTTTGTCAAATGAAGAAATTATAAAACGACTTCTTAAGACTTTAAACTTACGTTCACCAACAGTTTCGAAAAGAAGGAGACTTAATAAGTCATCTCTAAAGAAGGTTGCACTCGATTGAGGTGCAAGCAACTCATAGATGTATACTTTGTCTGATTGTGAACTCTTGAGGTAACTTTTTAATAGTCCAATCGCTTCTAGTTTAATTCTTGCTTGATATAATTCAGGAATTCCAATATTTAATAATGTTAATAATTCAGAGTGTAGAATACCGTTACTCCAATATGTTTCCTCTCCAACTTCTGTCCATAATGTCATATAAAGACTATATGCATTAGAGCCAATTAAAGGTTGGTATAAAAATGTAAGAACTTTTTGGTCTATATCCGAAAGTTGGGCATTTTGTCGGACCATGAATCCATCTTTTGGACTCATATTTTTCCATGGATAGTTCAAATGCCTTCACACCTTTCTAATTCTTTTAATGCTCGCCAGATTTTTTCTTAGATTTCTTTTTTTCAAGTTCTTGTAACTCAGTTAAAAAGACACTCATGTCTTTAAATTGGCGATAAACACTTGCAAAGCGAATGTAAGCTACATCATCAATTTCAACTAATTTTTCCATAATATACTCGCCAATTATGGCTGAAGAAATTTCATTCTCTCCCAAACTCCTAACTTTATTTTCTACTTCATCTACTATTTTTTCTACTTGTTCTATTGCGACCGGACGCTTTTCACACGAACGAATAATACCTCGTAATATTTTTCCACGGTTAAATTCTTCTCTTGTTCCATTTTTTTTGATAACGAGTAATGGCGCTTGTTCTACTCTTTCGAAAGTCGTAAACCGGAAACTACACGCTTCACATTCTCTTCTTCTACGAATAGCCCGCCCATCATCTGCAGGACGACTATCGACAACTCTGGAACCATTATTTTGACAGTGAGGACATTGCACTATTCATCATCCTTTTTTATAATTTTCTTTAAAAAATTATTATTCGATTTATTATAGTTTTATTATAACACAGCTCGTAAAGAGGTTAAATACAAGAAACATGTAGTGTTTCTTTCATAATCTATTCGCAGAAAATAAAAAGAATGAACAAGTTACGCTGTCCACTCTTTCTTTTCTTATACTTGTTCGATTAGGTTAATTTTTTTAACCAATAGCGAACTTGTTTTTGCGTTTCATTTTTTGTACCATTATTATCTATGACTACGTCTGCTCTTTTAATTTTAATCTTCATGGGCAGTTGCGTAGAGATTCTCATTTCAGCTGCCTTTTCAGTTAGCTTATCACGTTCCATTAATCGTTTTAACTGTACTTCTTTTGTCGTTGCAACTACCATTACTAAGTCAACTACTGATAAATAATCTTTTTCATATAATAATGGAATATCTAAAACAATCAACGGTAGATTTAGTTTAAGGTAATCAGCAATTTGTTCAGTAATCCATCTGCGTATATATTCTTCCAAAATAGAGTTCAATTCACTTAATTGTGCTTTGTCATTAAACACAATATCACCTAATCTTTTTCTATCCAAAGTACCATCCGACTTAAGAATCTTATCCCCAAAGTATGTCACAATATTTTTCAGCCCATCAGTTCCTGGCTCAACTATTATTCTTGAACCAATGTCTGCATCTATAATAGGAATACCCAGTTCTTTAAAATAATTGCTTACTGTGGATTTCCCTGTCGCTATCCCTCCTGTTAAACCTAGAATAACAGTCATAAAAGACTCCCTTTCTTTAAGATCGAGGCAAACTATTCTTTTTAGTTAGCTTTTGGCAGTTTACACAAATGTGAGTGCCTCTTTGAGCTACTTTTATTTTTTGTATCGGAGCACCACAATTTACACAGGGTTCACTTGTTTTGCCGTAAACATACAATTCCACTTGAAAATTCCCTGCTTCCCCCAGAGCATTTTTGTAGGTCCTAATAGTCGTTCCACCCGCTAGTACTGCTTTTCTAAGAACATCAATGATTGCTTGATGCAGTTGTTCTACTTCTTTAGATTTCAATGAATTAGCCGGTCTAAGAGGATGGATTTTAGCTTTAAATAAAGCCTCATCTACATAGATATTCCCTAACCCAGCAACAATTTTTTGTTCTAATAAAAGAGGTTTTATTGCTCTACTTTTTTGTTTCAATGTTTTATTGAAAACAGTTAAATTGAATGTTTCAGGAATCGGTTCAGGTCCAATTGTTTTCAAACCTGTTACGTTAAATTCTTCACCTTTTGGGACTAAAGTCATCCTCCCAAATTTACGAACATCTAAATAGCGCAAATCACGACCATCTGACAAATGAAACACGACATGAGTGTGTTTTTTTAGTGGTTCATTTGTATTAGAGACTTCATATTTACCTTCCATTCTCAAATGAGAAACCATGTTCCAATGGTCAAAATTAAATATTAAATATTTTCCTCTTCTATCAATATTTAATAGACGATTGCCTATTAATTGAGAAGAAAATTCTTCACTATGAATGTCTCCAGAAATAATTCGTTCCCAGTAAATGTCTACTCCTGTAACTGTGCTTCCTTGAACAAGCTTCAATAAACCTTGTCTAACTGTTTCTACTTCTGGTAACTCTGGCAATCTCTTCAACCTCTTCTTTCTAATGTATATTTCTTATTTTGATTCATACCAACTATCTCCGCTACTGCTATCTACTTTTAAAGGCACATTTAAAGCAACGGCATTTTCCATTACCTCAGCAACTAATTTTTCAAGAAAAGGAATCTCAGATTCTGGCGCTTCAAAAATTAGTTCATCATGAACTTGTAGCAACATGGTTGCCTTTAGCCCTTCAGTTCTTAGACGTTTTTCCATTTCAATCATAGCTACTTTAATAATATCAGCAGCACTTCCTTGAATAGGTGTATTCATAGCCGTTCTTTCTGCAAACGAGCGTAAATTGAAATTGCGCGAATTTATATCGGGCAAGTAACGTCTTCTATGAAATAATGTTTCAACATATCCTTTTTCTTTAGCTTCACGAACGATGTCTTCCATATAAATTTTTACACCTGGATACTTAATAAAGTAAGTATCAATAAATGTTTGAGCTTCTTTACGGCTAATATCCAAGTTTTTTGATAATCCATAATCGCTAATTCCATAAACTATTCCGAAGTTAACGGCTTTGGCTCGTCGACGCATTTCTGGTGTTACATCTTCTTGTTTTTCAATGCCAAATACTCTCATTGCTGTACTGGCATGGATATCTTGTCCTTCAATGAAAGCTTCTTTTAAATGATCATCATCTGAAATATGTGCTAATACACGCAATTCTATTTGTGAGTAATCGGAAGCAAATATCTTCCAACCTTCATGACTAGGTACAAAAGCTTGTCTTACCTTGCGTCCTTCTTCTAATCTAACAGGAATATTTTGTAGATTAGGATCTATAGAACTTAAACGTCCAGTTTGGGCAATAGTCTGCATATATCGAGTATGAATTTTTCCGTTCTTGCCGTGAATAACTTTCAACAATCCTTCTATATAAGTAGATTGTAATTTCGCAATTTGTCTATATTCTAAAATATCCTCAACGATTGGAGCCTGATCTCTTAATTGTTCTAATACATCCACAGCTGTTGAGTAACCGGTTTTTGTTTTTTTAATTACTGGGTAGCCCATTTTTTCAAATAAAACAACTCCCAGTTGTTTAGGTGAATTCAAATTAAACGTTTCTCCAGCTAGCTTATAAACGCGATTTTCAATTCCAGATAATCTTTGTGCAAATTCTACTTTCATTTTTCTTAAGCGCTGTGCATCAACTTTTATTCCACTTATTTCCATTTTTGCTAAAACCATTGCTAAAGGTAATTCCATATCATAAAAAAGCTCTGTTTGATTATTTTGTGCTAAATGTTGTTCAAGTTGGTCACTTAATAAGATAATCGCTCTCAGCTTACGAGCAATATGCTCTTGCATAACAGATTGATCTTCCGGGATATGAATTTTAGCACCTTTCCCATAAATTGCTTCATCTGGTGAGACATTAAAATAATCATGTTCTATAGCGACTTCTGATAAATCCTTACTATTATCTTTAGTGTTTAAAATGTAAGAAGCTAAAAGTATATCAAATTGAATGTTTTTTAATTCTATCCCATATCGTTCTAGAGCAACATAAGTTCGCTTTGCATCAAAAACTTGTTTGGATAAAGCGGAGTTTTGTGCCCAATCCTGAAAATAGTTTGATTTTAAAACTACTTCAGGATTTCCGACGTAAATATGGTTTTTATCCCCCCAACCAACACTTATAATTTCTGAAGTATGGTAGTTATCTGTTAACATTTCGAGGTAAAGCCCCATTTTATCCGTAAATAAATCAGGAGTAATCTCTGTTACTAATTCGTAAGAGACTTCTTCCCTTTTTTCTTCATTCGCAGCATCGTATTCTGTTGTATCTAATTTACTTAGATGTGTTTTAAAATCCATCTCTTTATAAAACTGAATTAACCTTTCTATATTTGGTCCATCATATGCTAAATCATTGACATCAATTGTTATCGGAGTATCAAGCATAATTGTTGCTAGACGTTTACTTAAAAAAGCCGTTTCTTTTTCATTAATCAAGTTTTCTTTCATTTTACTCTTTTTTAATTGAGCGATATTTTCATATATCCCTTCAACAGAATGGTATTCTTTTAAAAGCTTCAAAGCCGTTTTTTCTCCAATTTTAGTTACACCTGGAATATTATCTGAAGCATCTCCAGCAAGTCCTTTCAAATCAATGATTTGTTTTGGTTTAATCCCCATTTCATTTACAATTGATTCGATTGTATATTCTTTAAGTTCGCTAACTCCTTTTACAGTGATGTCGACTCTCACATTTCCCTTGGCCAACTGTGTCAAATCTCGATCTCCAGAAATAATCACCACATCAAAAATAGCAGGATCAACTTTATCAGATAGCGTGCCAATAATGTCATCTGCTTCATAATTACTTAATTCATAATGCTTGATACCAAATCCTTCTAGGAGCTCTCTTAAATAAGGCATTTGCTCCGTAAATTCATTCGGTGTTTTAGAACGTCCGCCTTTATATTCTTCGAAAAATTGATTCCGGAAAGTTGTTTTTCCAGCGTCAAAAGCAACTAAAACGTGTGATGGCTTTTCTTTTGTTAAAACACTCTCAATCATACTATGAAAGCCATACAATGCATTTGTATGAAGTCCATTTTTATTTTTAAATCGCTCTAATTGTTGATGCAATGCAAAAAATGCCCGAAAAGCAACGCTGTTTCCATCAATCAACAATAATTTGTTTTTTTGAGTCATAAAAAAGCTCCTTCTTGTCTGCCCTATAAGATTGATGATTTAACTTTTTAACTATCATTAGTTAATCCAACTATCTTTTTCTATATTATTTTAACAAATAATATATGAGATAGCTAATATCTAAAAGTCATTCTTTCTTTTAAAATAAGAATTTTTATTTCTTAATGCTAAAAACGATACCTATTCAAAAAAAATGAATAGGTATCGTTTTTTATTTACTCAATGCTGAATGACTTAATATTGTTTCATAAGCAATTTCAAATTTCTGAACATCTCCAGCACCCATAAAGATAGCTACTCCATCATGGTGTTTTAATAATGGAGACATATTTTCTTCTTTTAATATGACAGCGCCCTTATCAATTTTTTCAGCTAAGTCTTCAATTGTAACATCCCCACGTTGCTCACGAGCAGAACCAAAAATGTCACAAAGATAAATGGTATCTGCTAAGTTCAAAGAAGTAGCAAACTCACTTAGCATAGCCACTGTACGAGTAAATGTATGCGGCTGAAAAATGGCAATAATTTCTTTAGTTGGGTATTTTTGACGGGCAGCATCAACTGTTGCTCGTATTTCTGATGGATGATGGGCATAGTCATCAATAATAATCATATCTTCCACTACTTTTTCAGTAAAACGGCGTTTAACTCCTGCAAATGTTGTGAAATTATCCATTACTTTTTCTTTATCTAATTTTTCATAGTAAGTGATAGCAATCACGGCTAATGCATTTAGAATATTGTGTTTTCCGAAGATAGGAATAACATAGTGACCATAAAACTCATTTTTAATGTATACATCAAAAGCAGAACCTGTGATTGAGCGACTTAAGTTTTTAGCTTGGAAGTCATTATTATCACCAAATCCATAATAAACAATTGGCACTTCGGTCTTAAGTTTCACTAATTGCTCATCATCACCACACGCGATAATAGCTTTTTTAACTAATTTAGACATCTCTTCAAAGGCACTGACGACATCGTCTAGACTAGTAAAGTAATCAGGATGATCATAGTCAATATTTGTAATAATAGCATAGTCAGGATGGTACGCTAAAAAATGTCGTCTATACTCACAAGCTTCGAGTACAAAGTAATCTGCATCTGGGACTCCATGTCCAGTCCCATCACCAATCAAATAGCTGGTATCAGCAATTGTGCTCATTACATGAGCCAACAATCCCGTGGTGCTTGTTTTCCCATGAGAACCCGTAACCGTAATACTTGTGTACAGCTTTAAGAATTCACCAAGGAAGTCATGGTAACGTATGATTGGTAAATTCATTTTTTTAGCCGCAACGATTTCTTTATGTGTATCCGAAAATGCATTACCTGCAATAATTGTTAAACCTTCATGAATATTTTTCTCATCAAAAGTTAAAATTGGAATTTCTGCGTCTTCAATATTTTTTTGCGTAAAAAAATATTTATCTACATCAGAACCTTGAACTTTAAAACCCTTATCATGAAGGATCAATGCTAGTGCACTCATACCAGAACCTTTAATTCCAACAAAATGATAGACTGTTTCATTATTCATTTTTATAAATCCTCCATTATTTCTATTACATTTTTTATTTGTCTTTAAATCTACTAACTAAACTTAATATTCATGATTTTTATAGATAATTTAGTTCTCAAAAATAATTGTTTTTCAAAAAATAATAAAGAACGAGTACAGTATACCATGGTTTTTTTTTTTCGACCACAAATAATCTTTTTCAACTTTTCTTTTAATTATATAACGTTAATAATAATTAGTCATAAAAAAGAAGGCTGAGATTCATCCTCTCCAAAAAATGTTTATTTTTGAGAGATTGTATAATCTATGCCTTCTTTTTATTTATTAGGGTATTTAGAATCCTACTGAATAAACCGATGATTAGTTATGCTTTTTGCACCGTTCTTCATAGTCAGTTTTTGTTATAAAAACATCCCGTGGTTTCGATCCTTTATTGGGTGAAATCAAATTTTCATTTTCTAGCGCCTCAATTAAATTAGAGGCTCTATTAAATCCTATTTTAAACTTACGTTGTAATGAGGAAGCTGAAACTTGACCTTCTTCAATTATGAAAAGCAAAATTTCTTCATATAATTCATCTTTTCCCTCAACAGCTTCTACTCTAGCCAATAAGCTTTCAGGTTCAAACAAATAATTTGTTTTCCGTTGTTCTTTTACATGTTTTACAATGTTGTCTATTTCTTTTTCGACATATGTTCCTTGAATACGGATAGGCTGACTTGCGCCATTTTCTAAAAATAGCATATCTCCCTTACCAAGCAATTTTTCAGCTCCGCCTGAATCCATAATTGTTCGTGAATCTACTTGGCTGGACACCATGAAAGCTATACGAGTAGGAATATTATTTTTAATCGTTCCAGTAATAACATCCACACTTGGACGTTGAGTCGCTACTAACAAATGAATTCCAGCAGCACGTGCTTTTTGAGTTATACGCACAATTGAATCTTGAACATCACTGCTAGCTACCATCATTAAATCAGCTAATTCATCGATAACAATGACAATATAGGGCAATATTAGCCCATAATCTCCATGCTCGTGAGCTTTTTCGTTAAATCTTTGAATATTTCTTACACCAGCTAAGGCCAATTTTTGGTAGCGTTCTTCCATTTCATTGACAGCCCACTTTAAGGCTTCACTTGCAGCTTTTGGTTCAGAAATAACGGGTGACAATAAATGTGGAATGGCATTGTACGGTGCTAGTTCAACTGCTTTAGGATCAATCAAAATAAGTTTCACTTCATTCGGCTTAGCTTTATATAATAAACTAACTAAAATAGAATTAATAAAGACACTTTTACCTGATCCTGTTGCGCCAGCGATTAGACCATGAGGCATTTTATCAAGTGTCGACACTATAGCATCTCCTGCTAAATTCACACCAAGTGCAACCGTTAATGGTGAATGACTATTTTTAAATTTCTCGCTAGCCATTACCTCAGAAAGCATAACGGGTCTTGAAATTCTATTTGGTATTTCAACACCTACAGTATTTTTCCCTGGAATTGGCGCTTCAATTCTAATATCTTTAGCTGCTAAAGCCAGTTTTAAATCATCTGATAAATTAGTGATCTTATTTACTTTGACACCACGACCTAATTGCAACTCAAACTGTGTAACCGCAGGACCGACAGTCCATCCCACTACTTGAGCAAGAATATTAAAAGCATCTAACGTTTCATTTAATAATTCAGCTTGTCCTAAAACCCAATCATCAATAGCATTGCTTGGAAAATCAACTGGTGGATTCAATAATTCTAACGATGGAAAGTTGTATTCTCTCAGATGTTCTTTTTCATCACTAATCCATTCATCAGGACTATTATTTAATAAATTCTTGTTTCTTTCTTCATTATCTGGTTCTGGTTCTGGTTCTGGTTCTGGTTCTGGTTCTGGTTCTGGTTCTGGTTCTGGTTCTGGTTCTGGTTCTGGTTCTGGTTCTGGTTCTGGTTCTGGTTCTGGTTCTGGTTCTGGTTCTGGTTCTGGTTCTGGTTCTGGTTCTGGTTCTGGTTCTGGTTCTGGTTCTGGTTCTGGTTCTGGTTCTGGTTCTGGTTCTGGTTCTGGTTCTGGTTCTGGTTCTGGTTCTGGTTCTGGTTCTGGTTTTGGTTCTGGTTCTGGTTCTGTGATTGTTCTGTCATTTTTCAGAGCCTCATCTTCTTGATACTCTTTTTCTATACTTAAGGTTTCTTCTTTGCTACTTTTATCAACTTCTACTGGTTGATCAGTTTCTGTTAGTTGACTAATATCTGTGTCTTTTGATACACTTTTATTTTCTTTTTCTTTAATTACAGACTGTTGTTTTTCTTTTTCAGCCTTTTTTTCAATGTACTTAAACCGACTAAGTGCTGCTTTAAGTTCTAACATTTCGATTTCTTCATCTGTCATCGTATCTTTTTTTCCCAAAGTAATTGGTTTCGATTTCACTTCTTTATCTATCATTTGCTTATTAGTTACTATTGGATTAATTAATTTTTCGTTTGAATTCAAACGAATAGATTTATTAGCTGGTGTAACTTCTGGGTTTGTTATTTTTTTTGTCTCTTGGACAATATTTATAGTATTAAAATAACTCGTTCCTTTATTCTGGCGATTGATTTGATTATCTCGCTCTTCTTCTATCATTGCTGATAACGAACGGCTCAGTTTTTTCTTTGGCTGTTCTAAAAGACTAGGTTGTTGAAGAACTTTTTGATTCTCTTGATTAGTCTTATTTTCATCATCATCTAGATTGATGATGGGTTCACAGAGATGATCAATAGATAAAATAAAATCATCTTCTTTTTTTTCGAGAGTTCTCAATATTTTTTTATAATTTACTTTTGCTGTTTCTATTTTTAAATTTTTATTAAAACCATAGTACGGAGAAGGAATTTTTTGAACTTTAAATGGGGTTGAACTCCGTCTTTTCTGATAAGTTGCTTCATCCCTTTTAAACATTTCCGCTGATTTACTGTCTTCTTTTGATTTATTTGAGTTACTTTTTTTATAGGACGATAATTGTGCTGTTTTACTGTCATCCTTATTTTCATTTGACAACCATTTTTTTCGTTCATCATTACTTTTATTTATCTCTTCAGAAAACAACTTTTCTGTAACATCAACGTTAATTTCTCGAGTTATTTTTATAGGCTTTTCAAATTTTGATGTTTTAGACCTATCAAAAAGGTTGTCTTTCTTCGTAGCCTGTGCAGAGTCACGATAGAAAGGAAACTCAGATTTCTTCAACCGTTTCTGGTCTTTTTTATAACTTGGTCCATCATATTTTGACATGATGACGCTCCTTCCCTCTCCGATGTTCGTGTATTAGTTTAACACAAATCTCATAGAGGTTGTAGAATTAATCTAGTACCTTAGTTGGGAGTTTTTCAAAACAAAAAAGAAGTAGAAAATAGTACTATAATAGACTATTTTCTACTTCTTAATTCCCTATTCTTTTACGTTATATTAGGAATTCAGTACCCGTTATGCTAGAATCTGACAAGATTAAAATACCTTTTTTAGCCGTAGTTTCTTTTATCCCTAATTCTCTGGCAGAACAGACCATACCGTGACTTGATTCTCCTCTTAGTTCTCCATCCCAGATAGTCGTTCCATCGGTCATCATTGCCCCAACTTTAGCCACTACAACTTTTTGTCCAATTGCAATGTTAGAGGCCCCGCATACAATCTGAACAACTTCTTGATTATCTATTTCTATTTGAGTGATAGATAAGTGATCAGAATTAGGATGTAAGACACATTCTTTTACATATCCAACGACAAATTTAGGTGCTTTATCTATTTTCAGTTGGTCAGTAAACCCTTCTTTTGAAAGAAGGGTATTGACAACTCTAATTTGCTCAGCGTCTAATGTTAGTGGTCCATTTCCGTTTATTTGTATATGATTAGAAACATCAAAAAAATTATACCCTACTGTTTCTTTTGTTACGTTATTAAAAATACGCGTGATTTTCTCTTTTGTCTCAAAATCTTGATCTTTGGGTATACTATTTTTGGTCATAACCAAAAGCACATCTCCAATACCATCTTTATTGTAACAGCTAATTATCATATTCTAAACTCATCCTCTTTTTTTGTATCTCTTACTATCAAAACGTCACAACTCGCTTCTCGAATAATATATTCACTAACACTGCCAACCATCCAACGCTCAATCATATTAAGACCCGTACTGCCTACAACAATTAAATCTGTCTGGAATTTTTTTGGAATTTCGAAAGATAATAATCGCTTAGGAGATCCTTTAGTCAATTCGGTCTTAACCGATTTTATTCCAGCTTCTTTAGCTTCGTTGCTGTACTCTTCTAATAGTGCTTCCATCTCTGTTGCATCAATCTCGATAGCATTGAAGGTAGAATTTTGGACTCCCATATTATAAAAACTTGAGTCAATTACATGTACAATGATTAATTCAGAATCATTACGTTTAGCAATTAGAATAGCTTTTTCAAAAGCTCTTCTCGCGGAATCACTTCCATCAATAGCAATTAAAATACGAGCGTATTGTTGTTTCTCATGTTCCATGTCTCCATCTCCTAATTCACATTATTTTCTAATCAAATCATCTTATTAAGGTTTGAATAAATGCCTCTATTTCTTCTTTTGTTTTACGATTTTTGCTAACAAACCTTCCCGTTTCCTCACCATTCTCATAAGCAAGAAAACTTGGTATGCCGACAATGGATAATTCTTCGCATAAATCGATAAACTCATCACGATCTACTTTAACAAATTGAATTTCTGGATGAGCTTTTAAAATTTCTGGCATTTTTGGTTTAATAAAGATGCAATCACCACACCAATCTGTTTTAAAATAGAAAATGACTTTTTTACTTTTACTTAATTGTTGAAACTCTTCTACTGAAGTTAAGTTTTGCATACCTAAACTCCTTTCCAAATTATTTAATTATTTCTTTTGATTGTTTCAAGCGTGCTTCGGTCTAATGTACGTGAAATTTGTACGACCATTTCTTTAGCTGCCGCATAATCGTCAATATGAAAGACGGTTTGATGGGTATGGATGTAACGTGCACATACACCAATAACTGCACTTGGGATACCATTATTCATAACTTGAGCTGCTCCAGCATCTGTCCCACCTTTAGAAACAAAATACTGATATGGTATATGATTGCTTTCAGCCGTGTCCAGTAAAAATTCACGCATCCCTTTTAATGTAATCATACCTGGATCTTGAATTCTAAGTAAGAATCCTTCACCTAAGTGTCCAAAATTAGATTTATCTCCGGTTAAATCATCGGCAGCAGAACAATCTACAGCAAAAAATAAATCTGGCTTAAATTGATGAACTGCTCCTTTAGTACCTCGTAATCCAACTTCTTCCTGTACATTGGCACCTGCAATTAGCGTATTTGGTAACTCTTCATTGGCCAATTCTTTTAAAGCCTCAATTACTACTGTTGTACCATAGCGATTATCCCAAGATTTCCCCAAGATTTTTTTGCCATTTGCCATCTTTATCGTTTCTACATCCGGTACAATTGTATCTCCTGGACGGACTCCAAAAGACTCTGCCTCTTCTTTTGAATCAAAACCGGCATCAAAAAGAATGTCACTAATTTCAAGTTTTGTATTGCTCCCATCTTTGCCCCTTAAAAGATGTGGAGGTACAGATGACGAAACACAAGGATAATCACCTTTAGCTGTTTGCAAGGTAAATCGTTGTGCTGAAACAACGTAGGGGTTCCATCCTCCTAAAGGTACAACGTTGAATAGTCCTTGTTTTGTTATACGAGCAAGCATAAAACCAACTTCGTCCATATGAGCAGCTACCATAATTTTAGGGGCATCTTTAATTTTGCTTTTGCGAATACCAAAAATCCCTCCTAAACCATCTTGCCTGACTTCATCTACTAAAGGAGTCAATTGTTTTCTCATCTCTTCTCTTACCTTATGTTCAAACCCGCTAGTTCCTTGTAATTCTGTCATTTTCTTAATTAATTCAAATGTTTTTTCTTCCATAATTTATGTATACATAAAAGTCCTATTTACTTTTATGTTCTCCTTTCTATTTTTTATAACTTTTTTATAACTTTCCTTTACATTATACCTTACTTATACACTAAATTTAAGTTAGAAGACTTTTTTTTCAATAAGTAGTATACTTAATAAAAGATATGAACTGTTGAAAGGTTGGGATACTCGTGCAAAACAAAAAAAACGAAGCAGTAACGATTAAAGTAGCTGCCGGTTTTCTCTTTGGAGCAGGTGTAGTATGTGGCTATTTCTTGCGTCGTTATTTACAAAAAAATGTGGCTATCCATGGTGATACTATTTTATCATCCGTAAAAAAACAATTTTTAGCTGAAGGTCCTATTGAAGGATCATGGATTGAATTAAAAAAAATACCTTTACGAAAATTCACACTTAAGACAGATGTTTACTATGGCGGAATATCACGAATAGAAGAAGCAAAACTCGTTCAATATGAGTTTATTGCAGATGCTTACTCTGGCACTATCTTAGATATTTATCGTATTTAATTTCATAAAAACCAAAAATTGTGATCCACTCAGTTATAAATGAGCGGACCACATTTTTTATTTTCTTTTAGGAAATTTTGCTACAGTTCGGTAAATTCGTTGTCCGCGATTTGAAAATTTCTCTTCATACTCAGTCATAATATTATCTTCAAAACTACTTTCATGTAAGTTTAGCCAAACTTGATCTAAAATCATTCCATATTTAGAAAAACTACTTAATGAATATTCAAAGAGTCCTTGATTATCCGTTTTGAAATGGATCTCACCTTCTGGAATCAACACTTCTTCATAGTTTTTTAAAAAACTAGAAAAAGTTAACCGTCTTTTTTCATGGCGGCTTTTCGGCCATGGATCAGAAAAGTTCAAATAGACTCTATCGACTTCTCCCTTAGCAAAATATTGTGTTAATGATCCACCGTTAACATGGAGTAGTTGCAAATTAGGTAATTTTTCTTCGATTAGTTTATCCAAAGCGACCACTATGACACTTTCTTGTAATTCTATCCCTATGTAATTGATTTCAGGATGAATTTTGGCCATTTCAGTAATAAAACGACCTTTTCCAGTTCCAACTTCAATATGAATGGGGTAATCGTTTTTAAAGCGATCATACCACTTACCAATCCATTCCTCAGGAGTGTTAGCAATATATTGTGAGTATTCAGCTATTTTAGCCGGTGCTCCCGGTTTCTTTCTTAAACGCATATTCATTCTCCTTTTTATAACATTTTCCTACTATCAGCAAAAACATAAAATTAAAACCCTCTTCGAAACGTCGAAGAAGATTCTACTCTCTTCCATCTGGTGCTACTGAGTGAATAGTTTGTAATTTCAAGATATCTTTGTTCATTTCGTAAAACCTAGACTCATGATGATGACGTTTTGTCTGTGTCAAATAATTCATTGAGGCATACCATAATATACGTTCAATCAATTCGTTTGTAGCAACAACTCCATAGTATTCAAGCCAATCAATCCAATTTTCGCGTTGTACATATTGAAAGAGCAACATACTTAAATCCATTGCTGGATCTGCCAACATGGCAGAGTCCCAATCAACCAAGTATAAACGATTTTGATCTGATAATAACCAATTTTTTTGATAGATATCTCCATGACAAACTTTAGGAGTAACAGATTTCATAGTGGCTGCTTCTATCTTCAAGTTTGTAAATATGCTATTCAATAATGGATGATTTTGTAAATCATTTGGTAACTCCTTTTCATAATTTTGAAGTAATATTTCAGGGGTTATTTCTTTTCCACCCACTCGTGATAACATACTTCTCAATGGCTCTGAAGTGTGAATACGACTCAGCAACTGAGCAACTGCAGAGGAGGACATTTCCTTCCCCTCAAGGGTACGACCATTTAACCATTCTTGGGCTGTCAACACATCTCCATTTCCGATGCGCTTTGTCCAGACTAGCCTTGGGGTAATACCTTCAACTGAAAGTGCAGCTAAAAAAGGCGAAGAATTTCGCTTTAAAAAAAGCTTTTCTTCTGCTCTGATTCCCATATAAGCTTGACCTGTGTCACCACCGACTGGATGTAACTTCCATCCAGAATCTATTTCAAAATTCATACCCTATCATTCCTTGTTTTATATTAACTTACTTTTCTACGTAGACAAAAAATGACAGATATCACAAATGACATCTATCATTCTATTCATTCCTATTTTAGATAGAAATTGTAATTACGTCAAGCGCATATACGTTCTTTTTTCTAATATTTTTTTTTTACTTATTTATTCTAGCTTTTAAAGTAAAATAGCATTTTTTTTCCTAATAAAAAACTGGCCAATCATTACATATTGGCCAGTCACTTTAATTCTATCTAATTTATTATTTTTAAAGAGTTATTTATTCTCGTATCATTGTATCATCTTTCATGAAAACGGTCATGACTAAAGCTACAAATGAAAAACCTCCCACAAGTAAAAATACTGCCTGAAAACCAGCTAGATTAGCTAACTGAACTGAGTTTAAAGCTTTTACAGCGACTGTATTGGAGGCTAAAGTCATAACAACTACAAATAAAGCAGTTCCCATTGACCCAGCTAGTTGACGTTGAGTATTAAACATTGCTGAAGCGTCTGGCGCCATTGATAATGGTACAGCATTGTACGCTCCTGTTTGTAGTGGCATCAATGTCAATGAAAATCCTAATGAACGAATCATTTGTAAAATCACAATCGTTCTAATGGGCGTTTCCAAATCGATAAAACCAATCATCACTGTCATTGTTGTAATAAGAATCAAACCTATTATAGCCAATTTTTTACCGCCATATTTATCAAAAAGACGCCCGGTTATTGGACTCATGACCGCAAGTACCAGTGCTCCTGGTAACAATATCATCCCTGATTGCATCGGAGATAAACCGCGAATAGTCTGGAAGTATATAGGCAACAATATAATTGCACCGTATAAACCAGCAGTAATAATAAAAGAAATCATTAAATTCAGACGATATCCTTGGTATTTAAATACCCTGAAATCTAATAGCGGGTTTTTTAATTGTTTGCTTCGCTTTACTAACAATATGATAGATGAAATACCCACGAAAATTGATAAGGCAACGTTTATACTGAAGAACGGATGTGATGATGCATTACTAAAACCAAATAATAAACCTCCAAATCCTATGGTTGAATAAATAACACTAAGCCAATCTAGTTTCGGGCGGCCAATTTCTCCTACATTTTTTAAAACAAAAAAAGCAACGAGTACATCTAACACTGCGAAAGGTAAAACGAAATAAAATATCCTGTTCCATTCATAGTTTTGTACAACCCATCCTGAAAATGTTGGTCCTATCGCTGGCGCAAAATTCATAGCTAACCCTATCAACCCCATTGCCGCTCCCCTTTTTTCAATCGGAAACAAAAATAATATAACAATCATTTGAAGTGGCAAGACAATTCCAGCACCGATTGCTTGAATCATTCGACCAACAATAAGAAGACTATAAATTTTAGAAGTAGCTGCAACTAGAGTCCCAACTGAAAAAGTTGACATAGCAAATAAATAAAGTTGTCTTGTTGTAAACCTGTTTACTAAATAGGCAGTAATAGGTACCATAATTCCGTTAATTAACATATAAGCCGTTGTCAACCATTGTCCTTGAGTTGTTGTAATCGAAAACTCTTTCATAATGCTAGGAAGAGCTGTACTCATTAACGTTTGATTTAGTATCGTAACGAAAGTTCCCATAATAATAACACCTAAAATAGATGCTATTTGTTTTGTTTCTTTCGGTTCCCTCCTTAACTGATCGTCCATAAAATGACCCCTTCTTAATAAACATCTAAAAGACGCAACTTTTTTTAGAAGTTGCGTCTCACTTAAATTATTCATCTTTATTTAATTTCAGCTAATTATACCACACTCTGTTTCAATTTCGGTAACATAAAGGCTCTGTAACAGCTTAACAACTGGCCCACAGTTGCCACCGCCAACAAGCTCACCATCAATCTCTATAACAGGCATTGCCTCCATTGTCGTACTAGATGCAAATACTTCATCTGCTTCTTTTAATTCTTTGAGTGTAAAGGTTTCTTCTTTAACTGTTATTCCAGCTTGTCTAGCAACTTTAAACAGTACTGATTTTGTTATCCCAGGTAAAATTAAATTACCATCAGGATGAGTATAAATAATGTTGTCCTTTATTATTGAAATGTTAGATGTAGAGCATTCTGTGACACGATTATCACGATACAAGATTGCTTCATCTTTACCTTTTTTGTGTGCTTCATGCTTAGCCATAATATTTCCTAAAAGACTGATGGATTTAATATCACAATGTAGCCATCTCATATCTGGTAACGTAATAACCTTTATACCATCGTTCATCATTTTCAAATTACGTGGAACACTTGTTGTTGAAGCTGTGAAAACAGTTGAAGTACATTCAGTTTCTGGGTAAGCATGATTTCTTGGGCTTGAAACTCCTCTGGTCACTTGTAAATAAATATTACCAGTTTCAATTTGATTCCCCTCAATTAATTCACTTAACAGCTTTATTAATTTTTCTCTTGTAAATGGTAAAATTAAATCTATCTTTTTAGCACCTGTGAATAAACGTTCAATATGTTGCTTTGCAGTAAACAATACACCATTATAAACACGTATAACTTCATAAAGACCATCAGCGAATTGATACCCTCTATCTTCCATATCGATTTTAACATCTTCCCGTTCAACAAGTTGATTATTCCAAATAACTTTCATTCTTTTCTCCTCTTTCAAATAGATTCGTTAAGTTGAATACTTGGTTCACATAACTATTCAACTTCTATATTTAAAAATTACTGAGATTTTATGATTCGTGGATTGTAAGATTAAGCTATACAAATAAAAAAGCCATTCGTGATAAACTCTAATTGTATTTCCAACCATAGAAAACAAGGAGTGATCACAAATGACCTATACCCATATTACCATGGATGAACTAGTGATGATAGAAGCTTATTACCATCAAGGTATTCCAGTTGCTAAAATAGCTGCTTACTTGAATCGTACTCGAACACCGATTAATAATGTTATCAGGTTCTTCAGAGCAGGACATACAGCTTTCGAGTATTACCTACGGTATAAGAAAAACAAGAAGCAGTGTGGACGCGAAAAAGTTGTTTTACCAGAAGAACAACATCTTTATATCAAGGAAAAAGTAGCTGAAGGCTGGACGCCTGATGTCATTATTGGCCGTAAAGAAATGACAATAGACTGTTCCGTACGAACACTTTATAGACAATTTAAAGAAAAAACATTCGATGAAGCTACCCTTCCAATGAAAGGGAAAAGAAAGCCTAACGGACATCAAGAACGTAGAGGTAGACAAGCTTATAAACGAAATATCTCTGAAAGAATAATAGATTATCCAACATTTAAAGAAGAATTTGGTCATATCGAAGGAGATACCATTGTAGGTGTCCGCCACAAAAGTGCGGTCATTACTCTAGTAGAGATTTTATCGAAAGCTATCATTACCTTAAAGCCCAAAGGGCGTAAAGCCTGCGACATTGAGAGTGCTATGAATCAATGGTTCCAATCCATACCAAAAAAATTATTCAAATCAATTACTTTTGATTGCGGTAAGGAGTTCTCCAACTGGAAATCTTTGTGCAACCAGCATGATGTCGCTATCTACTTCGCTGACCCTGGAACGCCTTCACAACGAGCTTTAAACGAGAATTCTAATGGGCTTCTTCGAAAAGATGGATTGCCAAAAGAAATGGATTTCAACGAAGTTGATCAGGCTTTCGTATCGTCTGTTGCACACAAACGGAATATAATTCCAAGAAAGTCATTAAATTACCAAACACCGCTGGAAGTTTTTATGAGTTACATGGATGAAGATATTTTGTATAGCTTAATTTGACAAATCAGAATTCATTATTCTTACTAACAAATCATTAATATCGTTGCATTTTTTTAATTCTAGTTGGCAAATAAAAATAACTGAATAACAGACTAAATACCATTAAAGTAGCCATCAATAATAGAGCTTCAAATAAAGATAAAACAACTAATGACACAAGGAGTATTCCAAAACTTTGTATTAGAAGTATTTTAAATAAAATTGCTTTTATCGCTTTTAGTTTTTGTTGATGATTAATTGGATATAAAACGGCCATCGCCATATTATCAAAATGAAAATATAGTGGAATTAACTGAAATCCCGTCAAATACAAAAAAAGCAATGCTACTAACAAATGAAGCAAAAATGGTTCTACAACTAACATAAGTCCCATGGCAATCAAAGACAAGCGGATAAATAGACCACTATACTCAGTACCTCTGAGAAACGCTCGTGTATATAAATAATTAAATGTTTTTTCATGATCTTTTTTATTTTTATTTAAGAAAACATCTAAGTACTTACGTCTTCTGACCGTACTTTTTAAAATAGGTACATCTGTAAATAAATTGATAAATTGATAAATGCGTTGTACACGATTCCGTTCTTGTTTTATCATATCTTGCCATTGATATTGAAGATTATAGCGATACTTAACTCCATACTTTAACCATAATCCGTTCATTATAAAAGCATACGCAATTCCTACCAGCGGTGACAAAAATACTAATAAACTACTTCCAGCAAATATTGTAACTAAAAATATAAGTCTAATTTTATTTCTTTTATGTGAGGAGAAAACTTTCATACAAAGATGTTGTATCTCAAATTCTAAATTTTTTATCATTATTAAGTATACTACAAAAAAGAACATATCGGTAAATTTAAACGAAGACGTTGCGACCAATAATGGCATAATTATACTTGTCCCTAGTGTAATTATAACAGCTGGCAAAATAATACTCCGTTTTTTGGCTAATTGAAGATAATTTTTTAATTCTTTTTCTTTTGGTAATAAAAAAACAATATCTGCTTCTTTCAAAAAAGTTGCTAGTTTTCCGATTAAGATTAAACCTGTAAAAACAACAACCGCTATTACGCGTCCATAGTTAAACGAATCTGTTAAACTTTTAAGTAGTTCTGAATAAGCATACCCTAAGGCTCCAAAAAGAAATAAACATACAATAACAAAATGATCATTCAATACATATTTTAAATAGTGCATCATTTTTTTCTGATGTTGAGCAGATCTTTTTTTCCAAATATCATTCATCATCTTTGCTCATCCTCTTCTTTAGTCAGTTGAAGATAAATCTCATCTAATGTTGCAGATGGCATACCGAATGTTTCTCTTAGATCAGCCAAAGTTCCATCTGCTCGTACTTTTCCTTCATGGAGTAAAACAAAACGGTCACATTCTCTTTCTGCTGTAGCTAATATATGAGTGGACATCAAAATAGAAGCTCCTTGTTGCTTCATTTCATTCATCAAATCTAATAATGCATTAATTCCTAATGGATCTAAACCAACAAATGGTTCATCAATAATATATAAACTAGGTTCAATTAAAAACGCACAGAGAATCATAACTTTTTGTTTCATCCCTTTAGAAAAATATGCAGGGAACCAATCAAGTTTATTTTCTAATCGAAAAGTTTTAAGTAATTTCCCAGCTCTTTTAAATGCAATTTCAGAGGGGATATCATAAGCCATTCCAGTAATTTCAATATGCTCACGCAATGTTAATTCTTCATATAAAACTGGCATTTCAGGAACATAACCAATCTTTTTGCGATAACTAGTGATTTCTTGTTTTAATGTCTGGCCATCTAGTATTATTTCTCCTTTTATCGGCTCCATCAAACCGATAATATGCTTAATAATTGTACTTTTCCCAGCTCCATTAAGGCCAATTAACCCAATTAATTCTCCATCATTTACTTCAAAGGATACATCTTTTAATACAGGAACTTGAGTATAGCCGCCTGTAACATTTAATACTTTTAGACTCATTTTTTTGTTCCTCTCTTTTCTTAAAATTTTTTTAATTGTACCATAAGATACTCAAAGTTGCTTTACTCAGTTTATTTTAGTTAGCGTTTCACTTTATTTAAATTTTGTGCTACATTTAAGATGAAGATGACTACTTATGTTATCTTTTATAGTTATTGTCTCGTAAAGTCAAACTATGAGAAAGAAGGTTATCTTGTGTCAGAGTGTGTTTTTTGCAAAATCATTAACAATGAAATTCCAAGCAGAAAGATTTATGAGGATGAAGATATCATTGCATTCCTTGATTTAACTCAAGTTACACCCGGTCACACATTAGTTCTTCCAAAAAAACACGTAGTTGATATTTTTGATTATGATAAAGAATTAGCTGCGACTGTATTTTCGCGTATTCCAAAAATCGCGCGTGCGATTAAACAATCGGATTTAACTATAACTGGTATGAATATTGTAAATAATAATGGCTCTGTTGCTTATCAATCTGTATTTCATAGTCATGTTCATCTGATTCCTCGCTACACGAAACAGGATGATTTCAGTATGTCGTTTGGTGATAACTCAAATAGCTATACTGCTGAAGAATTAGATAAGATTGTCACATCAATTAAAGAAAAAATGGAGGTATAATCATGGCAAACGAATTTTTTAAAGGACTTATTTTTGGCTCTTTAGCAGGAGGTATTTATACACTATTAAAAACTCCAAGATCAGGTGAAGAGAATCGTGAATTTTTACTCGATTATATAGATGATACCACTCTTTTAGTAGATGATGTAACTAAAAGTATGAATGAACTAAAAGAAGCTTTTTCAACACTTTCAAATGAAGGAAAAGCTTTAGCAGATGAATTCACTCAAGAGATAACTGTATCAATCGAAGACTTTACAAATCAAACAGAACCACGTATGCGAAGAATTCAAGAACAAACCGAAAAACTTTCAAAAGATGTTGAAGGTTTAAATCAGCAAGTTCAACCGGCATAAAAAATAAACAAATATGAGAAGGAAGGTCCCAAAAAAAAGTGATGCGCAATAAACATTGTGTTTTTACTTTTTTGGAACCTTTTTTATTTTTATTCCTATTTGTGTTCTTTTTGTGAGTTTTAGTAGACTTTATTTATGTTTGCCCGATTTTGTTTTTTTATTTAAGTGAATGTGGTATATTATTACTTGTGACTGGAAATGTTAAGTATGTAAATTAAAAGAAATGGATGTGTCTACTTATAATGAAAAAAATTATTTTAACAACTGCAACTATTTTAGCTGGTTTAACTATTGCCGGATGTGCAGACAATACAGTTGCCTCTTCAACTGCTGGTAAAATTTCACAAGATGAACTTTATGAAGCCATGAAAACAAATGTTGGATCTTCTACTCTACAACAACTAATTATTAAAGATGTTTTAACAGAAAAATATGGTGAAACAATCACAGACAAAAAAGTAAATGATGAGTATACAACTCAAGAAGAATCTTATGGTGGCTCTGACGCATTTAAAAATGTTCTTGCTTCTTCAGGATTTACAGATGCTTCATACAAAGATACTATACGTTTAAACTTGCTAATTGAAGAAGCCGTAAAAGGAAATTCTGAATTTACTGATAAAGAAGTGAAAGCAGCATATGATGCTTTTACGCCTCCAATGACTGTTTCTCATATTCTTGTTGAAGATGAAGCAAAAGCAAAAGAATTGATTACTGAATTAAATGATGGTGCTGATTTTGCTACTCTTGCAAAAGAAAACTCTACAGATACAAATACTGCTGAAAAGGGTGGAGAATTAACTTTTTCAACAGGAGAAATGGTTCCAGAATTTGAAGAAGCAGCTAACAAGCTAGAAGAAGGTAAAATGACTACTGAACCGGTAAAATCTGAATATGGTTACCATATCATAAAAATGGATAAAAAATCTGAAAAAGGTTCATTAGAAGAAGAACGTAAAACAATAGAAGAACAATTGTTACAAGATAAATTAGCAGACAGTGCTGCTGTCCAATCTATTCTTTCTAAAATCATGCAAGATGCTAATGTCGTAATTAATGATTCTGATTTATCTACTGCAATGGACAGCTATCTTAAAAAAGCTGACACATCTGCTAAGGAATCAGAAAAGACAGAACCTGCAGCTGATTCTGAAAGTGCTAAATAATCATTAGTTTAACTTTTTATCTTTTTAATTTTTTTGCTACTATCAAAAAATAACTCGCTAAACAAAAAAAAGACGCTATTTTCTTTTCCATAAGAAAAATAGCGTCTTTTTTTAGATTCTTAAAACTTTATTCAATAAGATAATCAAAAAATAGTGTAGCTGAGAAAAATTCAGCTACACCATAAAATTATTCTTCTTCAATCTTCTCATTATCACTACCTAGTGGTTTGTAAAAGACCCGATTATCTAATCCGAATAGTCGTTCAGTAAATTCTCCGGGTTCTGTTCTACTTAAACTGCTATTCAACATAGTGATTGTAGCATCTAGGTTATCTATCATAAATAGAATTTCTGATTCCCTCAATTTAGGTCTTACAGGCGATCCGTAGTCTAATTTTCCGTGATGAGACAAGACCATATGTTTTAATAAAAGAACATCTTCACTTTTATCGTCTATTTTTAATGATTGACAAGCTTTAGTGATAAGCTCATCAACAATAACGATATGGCCTAATAAATTTCCTTCTAATGTATATTCTGTTGAGATAGGTCCGGATAATTCAATAACTTTTCCTAAATCATGTAAAATAATTCCTGAATACAATAATGGTTTATTGATTTCCTCATATTGATCCGCAATTGTTTTAGCCATCCTTAACATTGATATGGTGTGGAAAGCTAGTCCTCCAACAAAAGCATGGTGAAATCTTTTAGCTGCTGGAAATTGAAAGAAGTCTTTTTGATAGTGGTTCAACAAATAACGAACAATTCTATTCATATTAGCATTTGTTATTTCAAAAAGAGTTTCGTTTAGTTCTTCCATCATGACTTCTTTCTTTAAGGGCGCCCGCTCAATAAATAATTCAGGACTATTGGGTTCTCCACCTTTTGTCGCTCTTAATTTAAAAATTTTTATTTGAGGATTACCTTGATACAACTCTCTTTTTCCAGATATATTGATTACTTTTCCAGCAGTCAATGAAGCAATCTCTGCTTCTGATGCATCCCAAAATTTCCCATCCATTTGTCCGCTTGTGTCTTGAAAAGTAAATGCAATAAATTTTTTGCCGTTTTTTGCTACACGTATATCTGCGGATTTAATTAATAAGTATAGTTCAAAAGCTTCATCTACACTATATTCAAATAATTTCTTTTCCATCATACTCCCCCGCTCTATATAAACTATCTCTATTATAACATCTCTATCTGTTCTTTTCGAAATTTAGTTAAGAATTGTTGATCAAATGTGAAATAAAAAACTTGGGTCGTTTTGCTCATCTGCTGAATCAATTCTATCATTTGCAATCTGCGCGATTGATCAAAATTTACAAATCCATCATCAATCATAATCGGTAATGGTACAATGTCATTCGCATTTTTAACAAAAGCAAATCTTAGAGCCACATACAACTGTTCAGCTGTACCTTGAGATAGCTCTGAAGTATCAAAAATGGCTCCGTCCTGTCTTTGAACTTCTATTTTTTCTTCTTTTAATAGGACTTTTTTATATTGACCTTTAGTTAACAGTTCAAAAAATTTTGTTGTATCTTGGATTGTTTCAGGAAATCGATTTTTACGTGCATGTGTCATCGCACGCTCAATTAATTCAGCGGCAACTTTGTACGTACTCCATTTATCTACTAATTCTTGTAACTCACTTTTGAGATTTGCATACTCCTGTAGCAAGATAGAATACTCTCCACCTTTTTCTAGTTCTTTCAAAGCCAATTCTTTCTTAATTCTTTTATTAATTAGCTGTTCTTCACTTACTCTATGAAGTTGAATAGCTTTTTTTATTTTTTCAATTTGTCCCAATAGATCTTCTTGGTCTCGGAACTGTTCTAATAACTTAATATCTTCTGAAACTTGTTGTTCCAATAACTGCAAACGAGCCTTTTTCCGCTTCCATTCATCAAAAAGAACAAATTTTTTGCGAAAATCCTCTTCATTTTTTGCCTCAACAGATTCGAATAACACTACTCTTTGCTTTTCAAAATTTCTCTGTTCGTATACTATTTTTTTCATTTGCTCTTGTCTAGCTTCTTCTTCTTTTTGTATGACTAAAAAGGTCTGTTCATCCACTAGAGAATCTTGGTAAAATTGATTAATACCTGATAGAACAGATGGAAAGTGTTCCCAATCAACTAAAATTACCGACTCCAGAAATTGCACCTGTTTTTTCCATTGTGACAACTGTTCAGATATTTTTTCTAACAATTCCTCTTTTTCATCCACAGCTTGGACTCGCTCACGTAAAGAATCAAAAAGATCTTCTTGATTCACTAAACTTTCTATCGTCATATTTTCAGGGTAACCATTATTCACTATGATTTGGCTCAACTTGTTCGTTAATTCTTTATTTTGATTTGTATATTTTTCTATCGTTTCTTGTGTTTGCTTGGACTCCATTACCACTTGATCATATTCAGCTAACTGAGCACGCCATTGCTTACGTAATTCAATTTGTTTAATATAATCTGCATAAGTGTTTTTCAAGATATCGTTATCTTTTTTGTCACTTGTTTCTTTTTTAGATTTTTTTATAAAATACAGTAAGTTTGTTACTCCAACGATTGCTATCCCTATCAAGGCAACGAAAGAACCAATCTGTCCTTCAGTTATAAAACCTGAAATTCCTAGTACTACTCCTAATAATCCAGTTAAGCTAGTTTTCAAACGTTTATTTTTCTCTTTAGACTTAATTTTTTTGTTCATCAAGAACTGATCTCGATTATATTCCTGATTTTCTGACTGTTGATATCTTTTTTCCGTTTCTTGAAATAATTGATTGTCCCATATCTCAGGTTCAATCTTATCTAATTGCTCTGATAACGAATTTTGCTGATAGATCAGAAAGGTCTTTTTTTCTATTGCTTCCTTTAATTTACGTTCCTTTTCCAAAACAGATTGATAGAGGTTTTGATAATTTTCTTTTTGCGTTGTTGTCTGACGTAATGGAATCCGTTGTCCAATATTCAAACCTAGTTGAAGTTTACCACGCATCACTTGCTCGGATTCTTTTTTTACTTCTCGTTCAAGAAATTCTTTTTCTTGTAAAATAGATTTTGTACTATCTATTGAAGATACTATTCTTTGGATATCATTTTTTCGTTCTATAAATAAAGATTGCGCTTTCGTCAAGTGACTTTTTTCCATGGCTTGTTTAGAACGTTCTTTTTCTTGCATCATTGTTGCTCTAAGTTGATCAATTGATTGATTTAAATGATTAAGTTGAAACAAACCATCTTGAGGCATGTTTTTGATATTATTTTTCCTTATATCTTCTTGAATCGCTAGTATTTCTGAAAAATGGTTCCAGTTAACGGCTAGGCGACTTAGTTGCTCTAAGTGAGTTTCGTTTTCACTTCGTGCATCTTTTATTTTTTCTATTTCTTGTTCATATTTTTCTTTTTCAGAATATATGTGTGTGTATTGATTATTTTTCCCTTTTGCTATTCGAAGTTGTTGTTTTTTGTTTTCAACTTCTCTAATTTTTTTATTTATTTCAGGGACTCGTCCAGTCTGCTTGTAAAGCTTACCAGCTTCTGTTTGAAATTTATCCGCTAGTTTTAAAAGATGCTCATTACCTAAACTTCCCACACTTAAAAAATAGCGATTTAATTTAGCTTTATTCATTCGTTGAATCTTTTGTATCCCAAAAAGATTGAATGAAAATAAAGCCTGATAAGTCGTTTTATCTATACCATAAACTAACTTTTCTAATAATTTATCTGAACCTGTTTCACCACTTGGTAATGTAACGGTCACTTTTCCATTTGCCTTACCTTTTATTCGCTCAATACTGATTTCTCCGTATAAGTCGTCTTCTATTAGTAGCTTTCCTCCATATTGACTAGTAGTTTTAGGTTCATAGCGCAAATCTGAATTTTGTTTCGAGGGAAAACCAAATAGTATACTATGAATAAAAGCCATTAAAGTTGTTTTACCTGCTTCATTCTCGCCATAAAATAACTGGACTTGTTCTATGTTTTCAATTTTTTTATCAATCCACTTGCCAAATCCGTAAATTTCTATTGATTTAATTTTCAATTTCATCACTTCCTTCAATAGTTAACACAGATTTAACTTGATTTTTTGCACGTTCAATTATCTTATACCTGTATGAGGAGTCTCTTGAACTAAGCAAATCTGATATTTCTGTGTAGTCAAAAAAAGAGTTTGTTAATTCATTAAACGTTGTTTCTTCTTCCATTTCTAAAAGTGCTTTTTGCCATTCTTCTGAAAAAAGCCGCGTATACTGTTCATTTTCTTTTTTTTCAGCTACCATCTCGATTTGATATATCCAAACAAAATGATCGTCTTGTGCAATTTGCTGTAGAGCTTCTAGCAACTCTCCTTGAGTAATCTTTTTTCTAATACCCTCTAATAACGTTTCTGCGTCTTTTAAATCAATCGAAACAAATAAATTATACGCTGTACTTTTTTTGCACATGACAGCTTGTTGAATAGCAGTATAAACATTATCTAAACTTACTAACCCTTTAATAGATAGTTCAAATTTTTCCCAGCGAATAGTTGCTGTTGGATAAAAATCAATCTGTTCTTTAGTATCTGTTAACGTAACTAACTCACAACCTTTTGGTCCACTTTCTTTACTATTTCGCCCTTGAGTATTGCCTGAATAAATGATTGGAGGATGGGTTGCTAATTGCTGCCGTTTATGAATGTGACCTAAAGCCCAGTAATCATATTGTTTGCTTCTTAACTCTCTTAAAGTAAAAGGGGCATAATTACCATGTTCTGATTCTAACCCTTCTGAAAAACCATGAAGCATACCGATTTGAAAGTCCGCTTCATTATTTTTTTAGGGTAGTCTTTTATTTTTCTTTCTTTTATCCAACGTTTCATATAACTAAAACCTGTTATAGCAACTTTTTCATTTTTTTTTGTCGTTACCCAATAGGTTTCAGGATTTTCACCAAAAATAATTACATTCTTTGGCATTTCCAAGTGTAACCCCTGGTTTCCTATGTAATCATGGTTACCATGTGATAAATAAACTGGAATCTCTTTTTCATTTAATCGCTCCATTTCATTTCTAAAAAAAGCTTGAGCTTTGACACTACGATCATCACTATCATAAATATCACCAACGAGGCATACAAAATCAACCTTCTTTTCAATAGCTACATTTACTAATTGAGATAGTGACTCAAAGGTCGAACGATAAATTGCTTGCCAAACAAATTCGGGCATTGATTTCAAACCAATAAAAGGACTATCTAAGTGCAAATCAGCACCGTGAATGAATTGAACCATGATTATCCTTCCTTTCTACTAATAAATTACATACTGTTTAATGGGCACATATGTTCCAATATATGTACAAAAAAAGAGCTCACCACTCTTAATTAAAACTAGTGAACTCTTTTTTGTAAAATTAACCCTGGTAGATATCTTGTACTGGTTTCATAATAATACGGTTTAAGTCATCAACTAATGTACTTAATTTTTGTTCTGCATCCATTAAATCTTTAATCAGATTATTTTCACCTGATTTTAAAGCCATTTCTTGTGCTTCATTAATTTCTTCTTCTAAAATTTCTTCACCAGACATTTGTTTTTGTTGTAATTTCATTTGAACCTCTTGAAATTTTTGAAAAACTTCGTTGGCTTCAGAATCAGCTTTCACAGTTGAAAAGGCTACTTTCAAGTCTGAATAAGCTTCCGTTTCTCTTAATTCTTGTTCAAGTTTGTTTGCTGTATCATAAATGTTGTTCATAATCCATACCACTCTCCTGATTTTATTTTCTTGACCGTTATACTATACCATCTCTCACTATTTTTTTCCAATATTCTCATTTTATTCTTAGGAAACTATCAACGATTGTTAAAACGCTCTAACAAATTACCTGTTTTATCTTTCAACTGATTTAGTCCTTCTTTGAATTGTTCTCCCCATTGACCAATATTTTCTTGGAGATTCTCTTGCCATTGAGAAGAGTCGTTTTCTTTTTGTGAATCTACAATTGTTTCGGCACTTGTCGTACCAAATGCAGTTTCAGGTGTTTTTGGGAGGATGTTTTGCATTTGTAATTGAAACAACGGACCTACTCCTGTTGAGCTACCTGTTCCCATATAATGGTTTTCATCGGTTTCATCAAAGCCAATCCACGTAGCAACCACGATATCTGGAGTATATCCTACTGTCCATTGGTCTGTAGTCCCACCAGAATCATTAAAGGTTACTTCTGTACTACCTGTTTTTCCAGCTATCTCATAGCCCTCTGGTGCGTTATTACTAGCTGTTCCATTTGTAAATACACCCAATAGCATACTCGTCATCTTCTCAGCTATTTCAGGCGAAGTGACTTTTTTTGTTTTATGCTCCGTATTATCGACAATTATCGCTCCTGTTGCATCGACAATTTTAGTAATAAAGAACCCTTCGCTACGTAATCCAGCATTTGAAAAAACCGTGTATGCACTAGCCATCTGAAGAGGGGATACTCCTCCTGTTGTGCCACCAAGAGCTAATCCAAGGTACTTGTCTTTTTCTTGAACTGGTATACCGAAATCTTCTACTTTTTTTATTCCTTTTTCCAAACCTATTTGATCTAAAAGCCAAACGGCAGGTGCATTTAAACTTTGAGCTAAAGCTTGATACATTGGAACTTCTCCAGCATAGTTAAGATTATAATTCTCTGGTGTATAATCATCTGAGCCATAAGATTTTTTTTCATCTTTTAAGATAGAATCGATTTCATAACCAGATTCTAAGGCAGGAGTATAAACGGCCAATGGTTTCATAATTGAACCGGGTTGTCGTTTGATTTGAGTCGCTCGATTGAACCCTCTAAAGGTATGTTCACCTCGTCCCCCTATAATAGCATAAATACCGCCAGTTTTAGGGTTCATTGCAACAGAGCCACTTTGTACTAACGTTCCGTCTGAAGCATCAGAAAAAAGCCAATCATTTTCATAGGTTTGATCCATTCTTGATTGATAATTTTGATTTAGTGAGGTATATATTTTATAGCCTTTGTTTAATATCTCCTCTTCATTTAAACCATATTTATTTATGGCTTCTTCAATGACTGCATCAAAATAATAAGGGTACTGATAACCATTATTTTGTTGATAATCGTCCATTAGTTGCAAGGTTTCATTTTTTGCTGCTTCACCTTTTTTTTGTGAAACGCCTTTATTTTTTATTAATAAATCTATGACGATATTACGTCTTGATAGTGCATTATCTAGGTTGTCTCGTGGATTATAGGTAGTTGGTGCTTTTAGCATTCCGGCTATTGTAGCCGCTTCAGTCAAAGAAACATCGCTAGCATTTTTCCCGAAGTATTTATGCGAAGCATCTTCTACTCCCCAAACACCATTGCCAAAATAAGCGTTATTCAAATACATTTCTAATATTTCATTCTTTGTATATTGTTTTTCAATTTCAATCGCTAAAAATAATTCTTTTAGTTTTCTTATTAACGTTTGATCTAGTGTTAAATAAGCATTTTTTGCTAGTTGTTGGCTTATGGTACTGCCGCCACCACTTATCTTTCCTCCATTTAGTACAAAACCTACTGCTGAACGAGCTATCCCGATAACATCAAAGCCTTTATGGTCATAGAATCGTTTATCTTCAGTTGAGATTACCGTTGCCTGGATTGAAGGTGAAATATCATCTAGCGGTATAAATGACCCTTTATGTGAATAAAGCGTACCCGCTTCATCTCCGTCGATATCATATACCGTTGTTGTTTGTTCAAGTCCAGCTTTTAATGTCGAAACGTTTGAGGTTTTTGCTAAATACAATAAATAACTACTACTAAATAAAGAAGCTAATAAAATCATAAGAATGAGGATTTTAGTTGCATGAAACTTTTTCCATATTTTTTTAAAGCTTTTCAGAAATTTTTTAATTTGAGGTTTTAACTTTTGCCATATCGCAGTTAGATAAAATCCAACTTTTTTGAAAAAATCTTTTGCTTTCATTTTTTTAACATCCTTCGTTTTTACTTTTTGATGTTCTTTCAATTTTTCATAGTTGAAGTATATCAACTGTTTTTACGCTTTGAATCCTTCTTAAGTAGGAGATAATTGCGTTATAGCCTTATTATCTCTTTTATTACAAAAAACAGAAGATAAATATGTTTTTTACTTTAACATTTTATCATATTAAGGTAAAGTAAACATATAAGACTTTTTTAAAATTAAATATCCATATCTTTAATAATTAATTTAAAATCAATTAATATTAAGTACTTATTAAATTAAAGTGAGGCGAGGAACTCGGGGAGAAAAAACAAGAAATCATGATTAACTGATCAAAACGACATACATTTAGGCTACAGCTTACTATTGATCCTTATTTATTTTATGGTTTTTTATTCTAAAAGACTTTCTTCAATCCTTAACACATACAGAATAACATTAGTTGAATAATAGTGATAAATTAACAAGGAGGTGAAGCTTGCGTTAGTGTAACGTAAGCATCCATTTGTCAATAACTACTGGTATGATTTTGTTCTTTTTCATTTTATTAATTGCATCTTTATTTGTAATGTCCGAATTTGTGTTAGTCCGTATACGCCCTTCAAGATTGGATTTTCTTATTGAAGATGGCAATAAAAAAGCACAGTTGCTAAAAAACATGACTCAAAAACTTGATACTTATCTATCTGCTACTCAATTGGGTGTCACGGTTACTTCTCTAGCCATTGGTTGGTTAGGCAGTCCAACTTTCGGTCGTTTGTTTGATATGTTATTTACAAATCTTCAATTACCATCTTCTATTTCGAAACTATCTTCTATCATTCTTTCATTTACAGTATTAACTTTTCTTCAAGTAATTATCGGTGAACTTGTTCCAAAAAATATAGCCATCAATCATACTGAAAAAATAGGGTTAATCCTTGCTCGGCCGTTACAATTTTGGTTCAAACTAATGTATCCTATCGTTTTCATTTTGAATAAATTAGCAAATAAAATTTCTCAAGCCATTGGTGTTGCTAATAAAAATGAATTTGGTGAAGGCGTTTCGGAAGAAGAGCTTCGAATTATTATGGGAGAAAGTCTAAAAAGCGGCGAGATAAATAGAGATGAATATCAATTTGTTGAAAACGTCTTTGCTTTTGATGATCGAATGAGTCGTGAAATTATGGTACCAAGAACTGAAATGATCACTGTTTCCACAGACATGTCATTAAAAGAGATTAGTCAACTAGTTAGTGTAAAAGGTTATACTCGATATCCAGTGATTCAAGATGGTGATAAAGATATCGTCATTGGAATATTAAATACGAAAGAAATTTTCGCAGCTTATGTTAATGCTGTTGAAGAAAATAAACCAGATGATTTTAATTTTTCTCACTATATCCGACCTATTATTCGTGTAATTGAAACGGTTCCTATTAAAGAATTATTGGTTAAGATGCAAAAAGAACGCAATCAGATTGCTATTTTGGTCGATGAATACGGTGGTACTAGTGGAATGCTTTCAATGGAAGATATCGTAGAAGAAATAGTAGGAGATATCAGTGATGATTATGAAAGTGTCGAAGAACCTAAGATAAAAAAAGTTGGCGATAACCATTATCGCGTTAGTGCAAGAATGCTTGTTGATGAGATTAATGAACTTTTTGGTTTATCTATTGAAGAGGAAAACGTAGATACTTTGGGCGGTTGGATGTTAAATCAAAAATATGATATTACTGAAGGGGAATCTCTTGTAGAAGGCGCTTATTCCTTTAAAGTAATCAAATCCGGCAGTAGCACCATCGAGACAATCGATATTATTAAAAATAGTAATAACAGTAATAATTACTCAGAATCAGATACTATCCATTAAAAAAGAATTAACCATAAGTTTTATTAGTGCAATTAAAAAGCCTCAGAATCACTATATGAGTGATTCTAAGGCTTTTATTGGTTACAATTGATGCTTAGTGTTTTCACCGACATTCGGCTAATGAGCGCAAGATTTCCTCCTTATTCATTCAGCCATTTACTAGCAAGATCTGTTAGCTCCTCTACAATTTGATCAATTTCTTCTTTGTTTCTTGCATTTGCACCACTTGCTAAAGGATGTCCTCCCCCATGGTGACGTTTAGCAACTTCATTGATAATTGGTCCTTTTGATCGTAAACGACATCTAAAATGCCCTTCTGTTTGCTCAACAAAGATTCCCCAGACTAAAACTCCATCAATCGTTCCAGGAATAGATACAATAGAAGATGTTTCCATATCTGTTACATTAAATGTGTTCAATATCTCTTGAGTTAACAAAATTTTTGCTACCCCAACTTCAGAAATAGTGAGATTTTGCAATATGTAGCCAGTTAATTTAGCTACTTTTTGGGAAACAACATTCATTTGGTTATTTACTTCATTAGGAATAAAATCATTCTCCATTAATTTAGCTGCTATTCTCATTGTATGCGGGGTGGTTGAAGGATATAAGAAGCGTCCAGTATCGCCGACAATGCCTGCATATAATAATCGTGCAGCCTCTTTAGGTAAGGTTAGTTCATCTTGATTCGCTAAATAAAAATCAGCTATTATCTCACTACAACTACTAGCATTGATATTTACTAACTGTACATCTCCATAGATATCATCATTAGGATGATGATCTATTTTAATTAGCATCGAACCGAGTTTATATCTCTCGTCACTAATCCTTGGTGTGTTAGCAGTATCTGTTACGATAACTAGAGATCCTTTATAATCGTCATCGTTAACTTCATCCATCGTTATCAAAAAATCTAAGTCTCCTACTGGTCCCCCAGCTTTAATTATTCTTTTTTTCGGAAAACTCTCTTTTAATATCTCAACAAGTCCGCCTTGTGATCCTAAAGCATCAGGATCTGGACGCATATGGCGGTGTACAATAATCGTATCGTATTTTTTTATCATTTCTAGTATTTCTTTATATGGAAATAATGACATTTGGGCTGACTCCTTTCTAATTTCTTTGCATCATTTGGCAAATCACAATAGCTTTAGCAACTAACACATTTTCAACATACACTTCAATATCAAATTTCGACGAACGTCTACCGATTTCAAAAACTTTGGGTCTAATCTCTAACGTGCTCTCCAATTGAATCATTTTAAAATAATGTAAATCCATCTGTTCAATCAAAGCATCTCTTTTTTGATAAAGCAACAATGAACGCTTTGCACAGCTAGTGATAATCTCGCTCAACACGCCAAAGGAAATGGTCCCTACCGAATCTGTCATCTGTGGCGTTACAGTGAATTTATAAGAAGGGATAGAGTTTTCAACCATTTCTTGCGTTTCACTGCTTAATTCTATTTGTTCATGAATCTGATCAGCAATGGTATCCCCAACTTGTGGTTGTCGCTGTGCAGACTGCATAGCTTTCATGACATCTTGCCTTGAAATAATTCCCATTAACGTTAGATTGTCTTCGACCACCGGCATAACTTCCAACGCATCCCAGATCATAAGATGTCCGACACTAGCCACACTCATATGTGTCTTCACTACTGTAGGATCTTTTGTCATGACGCGCTCAATACTTTGTTGATCAGGTTTTCCAATCATGTCTTTAGCGGCAACAATCCCAACTAAACGTAAATTCTTCCCTACAACAGGAAATCTTGTATGCCCACTTTTCTCATTTAATCGACGATAATCTAATATGGTATCTTCTACATTTAGATGCATTGTTTGGTTAATTTTTGTATAAATATCTCCTACTAAGATAATGTCTTTTTTTATTAGTTGGTCTGTCATAGCACGATTAATCATGGTAGCCACAGTAAATGAGTCATAGCTTGTTCCCATTAACGGCAAGGCTAATTCATTAGCCAACTCAATAATTTCATCGCTTGTTTCAAACCCCCCTGTAATTAAAACAGCAGCTCCACTTTTCAAGGCTAACCTTTGAACACTCTCTCGATTTCCAACAATCATTAAAGATCCAGGCGTAATGTAACGAACAATTGCGTCTTCAGTCATTGCACCAATAATAAATTTGGTTAAAATATTGTTTAGTCCATTCTCTCCTCCGAATATATCGCCTTCAATAATTTTTACAATCTCGCCGTAACTAAGTGTTTCTATACTTTCTTTCATTTTCCTTTCAATTCTAATGGTTCCTACTCGTTGAATAGTCGAAACCAATCCATTATTTTGCGCTTCTTTAATGGCTCTATAGGCTGTTCCTTCACTGACTTTTAAATTCTTAGCGACTAATCGCACAGAAATTTTCTCTCCAACTGGTAAAGTTTCTATATAAGCTAATATTCGTTCGTGTTTAGTCGTCATAGATTACCCTCCAAAAATAGTTGTTTATTAAATTTTTAAAATTTCTCCTACTTTTAAAAATTTCCCTTGTTCTCCAGGTAAACTATTGCAAAAAGCTATAGGGTCTTGTTCAATCAAAGGAAAAGTATTGTAATGAATCGGAACGACTTTTTTAGCTTTCAAGTAATCAGCAGCAATAGCAGCATCTTCTGGACCCATCGTGAAGTTATCTCCGATTGGTAAAAATACCACATCCAAAGGACGATACTGACCTATCAGCTTCATATCAGAAAAGAGAGCAGTATCCCCAGCATGATAAATTGTTTTTCCATCTGAATGGAAAATAATTCCAGCTGCTAATCCAAGTGTCGTAAGCTTGCCATCAATTTCATAAGATGACCCATGAATAGCTTGAGTCATCTTAATTTCTCCAAAATCAAATAGATGCTTTCCTCCCATTTGCATTCCATGCGTTCTTAAGTTTTTTGTTTCAAAAAACTTAGCTATTTCAACAGTCGTAACGATTAAAGCATTTGTTCTTTTTGCAATTTCTTGTGTATCACCGATATGATCCTCATGAGCATGTGTAACAACAATAACATCCGCTACAATTGTTTTCGAATTAAGATTATTTTTTGGATTTCCTGTAATAAATGGGTCAAATAAAATTGTGTATCCTGTATTGGTAACAACTTGTAAAAATGATTGTCCATGCCATGATATCTTCATTATTAAAATCCCCTTTCATTATAACACAACAAAAAAACTGTATTAGTAAATACAGTATACTTTTAGAAAAAAGAAATCAATTTAGGTCAGTTTTTCTTTAGATGCCACTTTTTTTAGTTTTCCCAAAGAGGCAAGACAATGTTTTCAAACGTCAATGGATCAAGCGTTGTAACCGTAATCCCCAATAATCGAATTCCTTTTTTTAGTTGCCCTATTTCATCCCAAATATTTTGAGCATGAAAAAATATTTCTTCGGCATCTTTAATGTAATGAGGTAGTGTATGTCGTTTAGTCACTGTTTCAAAATCAGAATAACGAACCTTTAACACAATCGTTTTTCCATGCTTTTGCTCTTTTCTTAATGAATGTTGGACTTTATTAGATAAGAAACGCAATTCTGCTATAATTTCATTTTCTGTCACTAAATTTTTATTGTACGTGTTTTCCCGCCCAACTGACTTTCTTTCTCTACTAATACGGACTGGTGAATCATCAATCCCTCTAACTTTTCGGTAAAGAGAATAACCCATCTTTCCAAAAGAACGAATCAAATCCATTTCATTTTTTTGGTATAAATCTTCGCCATTAAAAATACCTGAATCATGCATCCGCTCGACAGTCTTCTTTCCTACCCCATAAAATTTTTCGATAGGAAGATTTCTTAAAAAAGTTAGGGCTTCATCCGGTGTGACTACAGTGACTCCAGCTGGCTTTTTAAAATCTGAAGCTAGTTTTGCTATGAATTTATTATAAGATACTCCTGCTGAGCAAGTTAAACGCACACTGTCCCAAACGTCTTTTTGAATAGACTGAGCAATAAAAGTTGCACTTTTCATCTCTTTTTTATTTTCTGTAACATCAAGATAAGCTTCATCTAAAGAAAGCGGTTCAATGATATCCGTATAGTTCAAAAAAATTTCTCGTATTTTTGCTGAAATCTCTCGATATCGCTCATAGTTACCTGAAATAAACACACCCTTAGGACATAATTCATAGGCTTTTTGAGCACTCATTGCAGAGTGCACTCCATATGTCCTTGCAACATAATTAGCCGTTGCAACGACTCCTTTTCCTTTTGTTAAGTTAGGGTGTTTAGCAATGATAATGGGTTGCCCTTTTAATTCTGGGTGATCTCTTTCTTCGACAGAAGCAAAGAAAGCATCCATATCAATGTGAATAATTTTTCTAGATGTATCCTTACTTGGTTCATCAAAACGTACCACTCCAATTTCCACTCTCTTTGCCTCCTTTTCTTATAATTATACGCGAACACATATTTCTATTCAAGATTAGTCATTTATGAAGCAAAAAAAGAATTCGGCTTTTGCGTCGAATTCTTTTTATCTAAATTACCTGAACGTATATATCTGATGCAGCTTTAAAACTTATCTGAATTTTTTTCTGTTCTTTTTCAACTACGATGGATCCTTCATAAGCACCGATAGAATCAATTGTGCAGACATCATTTATTTTAATACCTATAGAGACTAGATAGTCTAACAAGTCTTTTTCATCTGCTACACGTTTTATTCGCACTTTTTGATTTTCTTTTTGTTCAACTAAGGTTTCCAACAAGGGTTCTTTTAGCATACCGTTTTCCCCTGGAATCATTCCTCCATGAGGACATATTTTAGGTGAATTTAAATAATTTTCTAACCGGTTGGTTAATTCAATTGAGGAAACATGCTCTAAAACTTCTGCTTCTGCATGAACTTCATTCCAAGAATACCCAAGGTTTTCAACTAGAAAAACCTCCCACAATCGGTGTTTTCTTATCAATGTGCTAGCTTTACGCAGACCTTTTTCATTAAGTTCTACTCCTTGATAAGGCAATCTTTCAATATAACCCTCTTTTAGTAGTTTAGACATCATTTCGCTAACTGAAGCTGCTGAAACTCCTAATCTCTTTACAATTTCTTTATTATTTATTTTTTTTTCTGTTCCACCAAGTTCATAAATAATTTTCAAATAATCTTCTTTATTAGGTGTCAATTATATCACCAACTTTTCTATTTTTAGGCAAACCTAACTTATTAGTTTAATTATAACTATTTTTAATTTAAAAAGCAATCTTTCCATGGATGGTATTTACACACATCTATAAGTTTGTTTTTTAAAAAAATTGAATAATATCATTTAAACTCGAAAAATTTGTTCGACTATCTGCAAAAAAAAGAATGATACTGTGTTTCCTTTGCATCAGGAACACAGTATCATTCTCTCTTCTATTTAGACTTTCTTGCTACTTATATTTTTAGAATCTAAATTAAACCTATATTTTATTGTTATTTATTCACCATCATAAGCATCAATAATAATTTGGCGTAATTCACTAATTAATGGTTGTTTTGGATTCGCAGTAGTACACTGGTCTAAGAATGCTAGTTCAGCCATGTGATCAACGGTGTCATTTAAAATTTCTTGTGTAACACCTTGGGCCTTCAAATTCATCTCGATACCAACATCTTTACCTAATTTGCTAATTTCAAAGATTAATGACTCCACTAATTCTTCGGTTGTATTTCCTTTGAATCCCATGAAACGAGCAATTTCAGCATAATCTTCGTCTGCTTTGAAGAACTCATATTTAGGGAATAATGCATGTTTTGAAGGATCTTTTGCATTGTAACGGATGACATGAGGCAACAAGATTGCGTTCGTACGTCCATGAGGAATATTGTACTCTCCTCCTATTTTATGAGCAATAGAATGGTTTATTCCTAAAAATGCATTTGCGAATGCCATACCAGCCATAGTAGATGCATTATGCATTTTTTCTCTGGCTTCTTCATTTGCATATGAGTAAGAATTACGTAAGTTTTGGAATACTAATTTAATTGATTGTAAACTTAACCCTTTTGTATAGTCACTTGCCATTACAGAAACATATGATTCAATTGCGTGTGTTAAGACATCCATCCCTGTATCAGCTGTAACAGATTTAGGAACACTCATGACAAATTGTGAATCGATAATAGCAACATCAGGCGTTAACGCATAATCGGCTAAAGGATATTTCACGTGTGTTTCACTATCTGTAATAACTGCAAAAGGTGTTACTTCTGAACCAGTTCCTGATGTAGTAGGGATGCAGACAAATTGAGTTTTATTTAAAGTAGGAATTTTGTACGTTCTTTTACGAATATCTAAAAATTTCTGTTTAGCTCCAAAAAATTCTGTTTCTGGTTTTTCATAAAACAACCACATACCTTTAGCAGCATCCATAGCTGAACCTCCGCCAATAGCGATAATGGTATCAGGTTGGAATTGAATCATAGCTTCTGTTCCAGCCATAACTGTATTTGTTGATGGGTTAGGTTCTACTGCTGAGAATATTTCTATTTGTACACTTTCTTTTCTTTTATTTAATTCAGCAATAACCTTATCTGCATAGCCAAATTCAATCATACCTGGATCACAAACTAAGAATACTTTTTTAATATTTTCCATTTTTTGTAAATATTGAATAGAATACTTTTCGAAATAAATTTTTGATGGTAATTTGAACCATTGCATATGATTTCTACGTTTTGCAATTGTTTTAATATTCATTAAGTTAATAGTAGATACGTTCTTAGATACTGAGTTCTTACCGTATGAACCACATCCAAGCGTTAATGAAGGAATCATGTTATTATACAAATCGCCAATACCACCTTGTGCTGTAGGAGAGTTTACTAAAATACGACAAGCTTTCATTTGTTCTCCATATTTTTTTGCTAGTTCATCATCTAATGTGTGAATTGCTGCAGAGTGACCTAAACCACCTAATTCTAACATTTGTTGAGCTAATGAGAATCCATCTTCAGTTGAAGTTGATTTAAGCATAGCTAAAACTGGAGATAATTTTTCACGTGATAATGGATAATTTTCTCCAACTCCATCTAATTCAGCAATAATTATTTTTGTTCCTTTTGGAACTTTAATTCCTGCAAGATTAGCGATATCTTCTGCAGATTTTCCTACGATAGCTGCATTAACAGCTGTTTTAGTTGGATTCATTACTGCATCTTCAAGTTTTTTTAATTCAGTCGGTTTAATAACATATACCTGATGCTTTATGAACTCTGCTTTTACTTCATCATAAATTTCTTGGTCAACAATAACGGCTTGTTCTGAGGCACAAATCATTCCATTGTCAAATGATTTTGAAGCAATAACATCGTTAACAGCACGTTTAATTTTAGCTGATTTTTCAATATAACTAGGAACATTTCCTGGTCCTACTCCTAAAGCGGGTTTTCCAGTTGAATATGCGGCTTTTACCATTGCTGATCCACCAGTTGCTAAAACGATAGCGATATCTGAATGATTCATCAATAAGTTAGTACCTTCTAAAGAGGGTTGTTTGATCCATTGAATGCAATCTTCAGGAGCTCCTGCTTTAACAGCTGCATTTAAAACAACTTGTGCGGCTGCTTCTGAACATTTTTGAGCACTTGGATGGAAAGCAAAAATAATTGGGTTACGTGTTTTAATAGCAATCAATGCTTTGAATAATGTCGTTGAAGTAGGATTCGTTACAGGAGTTACTCCACAAACGATTCCTACAGGAGTAGCAATTTCAATTAATTGACTTTGTTCATCATCGCTTATGATACCTGCAGTTTTATCATGTTTGATTGTATTCCAGATAGATTCTGTAGCGAACATATTTTTTATACATTTGTCTTCGTAAATTCCTCTACCTGTTTCTTCAACAGCCATTTTAGCTAAAAGCATATGTTCATTTAATCCTGCTAATGCCATTTGGTGACAGATGTGATCAATTTGTTCTTGATTCATCGTTTCTAATGTTGCTAAGGCTTTTTTACCTTTAGTTGTCATTTCATTAATAGCCACTTCGATAGGTAATTTTGTGTCTGCAACCTCGATTGTGTCTTTTTTAACTTTATTCTCTAATTTTGTAGAAGTCATTTTGTATTCCTCCGTTTTTTTATTGTTAACTTATTCACAACCTAATCATAATTCATTCATAATAAAATGTAAAGCTTTTTCCTTCTTTTTATTTTAAAATTAAAAAAAGAACAAAAACCTTTAATAAAACGCTTTCTTTTGTGGATAATACGCTTTGCTATTAATTAATTTTATTTGGTTAGTAAAAATTCATTTGATATTGATTTCACAATGAATACAATAAAAGATTTATTTATTGTTGTACTATCTGAAAACAAGTCTGGTAAAAATTGATTTATCTTCCATAATATTGATCTAAAAACATATTCTTATTGCCTTTTTTTAATTTACATCGTGATTCACTACTTTTTTTATTTTAAATTTATTGGTTTAAAAAATACACCTCAAAAATTAGATTGGTTCTCTAACTTTTGAGGTGTAGTATATACTTCAATAGAATTGGTTTTATTATACCTATATTTATAATAAATCATTTATATCCATATCTTCTAATGAATCTATCGGAGAAATCAATACTTCAACAGATGCAAAATCTAAATAATCATTCGGTGTTAATTGCATGATGTGTTGAATTTGTTGATAGTAATGAGTGGGTGTATTCCTTTTCCAAGAAAATAAAGTTAGGTAACGCCATAGATCCTCTTGGGATATTTGTCCATATCCTAATAACTGGAATTCTGTTATCTTTAAGTCCAACCATGGTTCAATTTTTTTATATAAAGAAAATGAATGCTCATTCATTCTAAACACCTCTATTTCTGAAAAAAATAATTATACTTTATTGTCGATTTTAGATTAAGATAAAAAACAAAAGAAAAGATTAAAACCTTCTCTTTTGTTTATTCAGTCGTGAAGTTTTTATCTGTTTAATTCATTATCTTCTGGTTCAGCTTCAAAGGTTTCAATTGTTGAAGCTACTGCTAAATCTTTAATACGAGCAATTGCGCGCCTTTCAAAAGTTAAAAAGATTCCTTCGCAATTTATGACTACTGTTTTATCTGTTTCATTGAGTTCGTCAATTACTCCATGTAAGCCACCTATTGTCACAACACCGTCACCTTTTTTCATTGAAGACAACATATTTTTTGTTTTGTCTGCCGCCTTTTTTTGTGGTCTAATCATCATGAAATACATTAAGCCCATAATTGCAGCAAACGGTAACACACTATAAAGAAATTCCATTACTTCACTCCATTCTATATTTTAAAACTATCTCTCAGTATTTACTGTACCAAAACTTACTCGTTAGTACCACTTATTTTTTTATTAAGTTTTAGAAGTTTTTTGCATTTGGTTTGTTGTAACCATATTCTTCAAAAAAACTTTCTCTATATTCTAATAAATTATCATCCCTGATTGCTTGTCTAACATCTTTCATTACATTTAATAAAAAATAAAGATTGTGGTAGCTTGTTAATCGTAACCCAAAAGTTTCATCTGCTTTGATCAAATGACGGATATATGCTCGGCTATAATTCTTACAGGTATAGCAGTCACATTTTGGATCTAATGGCCCAAAATCACGCTCATACTGTGCGTTTTTGATGACTACTCGTCCTTGACTAGTCATAACAGTACCGTTCCTTGCTATTCTGGTTGGCAAGACACAATCAAACATGTCTACTCCCCGTATCACTCCATCAATTAATGAATCAGCCGTTCCAACGCCCATTAAGTAGCGTGGCTTATTTTCTGGTATCAAAGGTGTAGTGTATTCAAGTACTTCGTTCATTGATTGCTTAGGCTCTCCTACTGATAACCCTCCAATTGAATAGCCAGGGAAGTCCATTGCAACAAGTTCCTTAGCGCTTTGTTGGCGTAATTCTTTGTATCCTGCTCCTTGAATAATTCCAAAAAGACCTTGACTATTAGGCTTAGCGTGGGCCATTAAGCCGCGCTCTGCCCAACGTGTCGTACGTTCTACAGATTTTTTTACATAGTCAAAACTTTCATCAAATGGTGGGCACTCATCCAAACTCATCATAATATCCGGCCCTAATTTATTTTGAATTTGAATAGCTTTCTCCGGTGAAAGAAACATTTTAGACCCGTTTAAATGATTTCTAAAATGAACCCCTTTTTCTTCAATTTGTCGCAGATCACTTAAAGAAAAGACTTGAAATCCACCTGAATCGGTTAATATCCCTTTGTCCCAATTCATAAATTTATGCAGTCCACCTGCTTCTTCCACGATATCTTCACCAGGTCTGAGCCACAAATGATAGGTATTACTTAAAATAATACTAGCTCCCATTGACTCAAGTTCTTCTGGAGCAATACTTTTAACGGTTGCCAAAGTCCCTACGGGCATGAACATAGGCGTTTGGAATGTTCCGTGAGGAGTGATAATTTCTCCTAGACGAGCCCCTGTATGTTTTTCTTTTTTTATTAATCGATATTTAATTGCTGGTTCCGACATAGTTATTTTCCTACTTTCGTTATACTTTAAAATCATTAAGCTCATTAGCTAAAATTTATTAACTTACTAACTATACTAATGTTTTTATTATTTTGCAAATTCATTTATAAAAAGAAAGCATATCATTTGTAAGCGATATCTTTATGTGGTATATTATGAGTGTAAAGAGAGATGCAAGTATGGGTGAACGAAAGAGTTTCTTAGTTGTTTAGATTCAAAGAAACAATTAATTCAACATTTTGTTTTGGTTTACCAGATTCACATTTCTTTGAGCAAGACCCTTAAACGTTTTGTAACATGAACAAGCAATTAGATTAAAAAAACATTTTTCAAATCAAAAAAGATTCTCTTAATTAAGTGTTACGAATAAAGTGAAGTAAGATGTATGTCGTTTTTAAAAGAAATTCAGTAGTTAAAGTTTAACCTGTTTAAATAGTCAAATAGTTCACTCATACCTCTCTTAAAACAAAAGAGAAGTTGGCGTTTTTTAGCCGGCTTCTCTTTTTTTATTTTATTTATATTTAAATCATATGCAACCATTAATTATTTTACGAACATAGCATCACCAAAACTAAAGAATCGATACTGTTCTTTTACCGCATGAGCATATGCTTCCAAAACTTTCTCTCTTCCTGCAAAAGCACTAACCAACATCACTAGTGTTGATTTTGGAAGATGAAAATTTGTTAGAAAAGCATCTACAATTTTAAATTCATACCCTGGAGAAATAAAAATAGTAGTCCAACCACTAGCTGCTTTAATTTCACCGTTAAACTTAGTACCTATTGTTTCAAGCGTACGAATCGAAGTTGTACCCACCGCTATAATTTTTCCTCCAGTAGCTTTTACTTTGTTTAACTGATCGGCAGCCTCATTGGACAATCGATAGAATTCAGAGTGCATCTCATGGTCTTCAATTGAATCAACGCTTACTGGCCTAAACGTACCTAAACCAACGTGAAGTGTTAAGAATACAAGTTTAACCCCTTTTGCTTTAATTTCTTCTAATAACTCTTGTGTAAAATGAAGTCCAGCAGTCGGAGCTGCAGCAGATCCGTTCTCTTTCGCGTAAACTGTTTGATACCGTTCATTGTCTTCTAAGCGTTCTTTTATATACGGAGGCAATGGCATTTCGCCAAGCGATTCTAATACTTCTAGAAAAATCCCTTCGTAATAAAATTCAATAATTCGACCACCATGGTCTAACTCTTCTTTTACGACAGCTTCTAAACGACCATCACCAAATGAAATTTTCGTTCCTATTTTTGCTCTTTTTGCAGGTTTAACCAATGTTTCCCATTGATCGTCAGCAGTATTTTTTAACAACAATACTTCTAAGTGTCCACCAGTTTCAGGTTTCACTCCATGAAGTCTAGCTGGCAATACACGCGTATCATTCATAACTAACGCATCACCAGCCTCTAGTTCATTTAAAATAGCTGGAAAGTATTCGTCTTTTATCTCGCCATTTTGTTTATTTAGCAGCAATAGCTTTGAGCCAGAGCGATCTTCTAATGGAGTTTGTGCAATTAACTCCTCGGGTAATTCAAAATCAAAATCATTTGTTGATAACATAACTAAACGCCCCTGTCTCTAATTGTTTGTAGGAGGATAACCTAAATGGTCAAAACCTAGCTGTGTAACAATTCTACCACGTGGCGTCCGCTGAATAAAGCCCATCTGCAATAAATAAGGTTCCACCATGTCCTCAATTGTTTCCATTTCTTCTCCAATATTAGCTGCAATTGTTGACAGTCCTACTGGTCCACCTTTGTAAACTTCAATCATTGTTCTGACCATTTTTTGATCGACAAAATCCAAGCCTTTTTGATCTACTCTTAGCATAGTTAAGGCCTCATCTGCACTCTTTTTATCTACCACGCCATTTGATTGCACTTGGGCATAATCCCTTACCCTTTTCAACAAACGATTAGCTACACGCGGGGTGCCTCTTGATCTTCTTGCAATTTCTAATGCACCATCGACATGTATCTCCGTTTGAAAAACATCAGCAGAACGAATAACAATATCACTTAAATCTGCTACTGTATAATATTCCATATGTGAAACAATTCCAAAACGATCTCGTAAAGGGGCTGATAACATGCCTGCTCGTGTTGTTGCTCCTATCAACGTAAAAGGGGGCAACGGAAAATGAATTGGATGGGCTGTTGGCCCTTGACCAACAATAATATCAACAAAATAATCTTCCATTGCTGAATAGAGTATCTCTTCTACCATTCGTGGCATTCTATGAATTTCATCAATAAATAAAACATCGCCGGCCTCTAATTCACTTAATAATGCAACTAAATCCCCTGCTTTTTCAATTGCTGGACCGCTAGTCGTACGTATATTGACATCCATTTCATTTGATATGACCATTGCCATTGTTGTTTTGCCTAGTCCAGGTGGTCCATATAATAGAACGTGGTCTAAAGCTTCTTCACGGTTTTTAGCAGCCGCAATATAAATTCCTAGTTCTAATTTTAATTTTGATTGTCCAATATATTGATTTAAACGTTGAGGACGCAATTTTTTTTCGATAGATAATTCATCTAAACTGTCGCTTTCCCCTGAGATAATGCGTTCTTGGTCAGACATTTTTATTCACCTCTTTTTTTTACAGCATTTTTATTTTTTCATCAATAAACGTAATGCTTCTCTTAAGTAAGCATCTGTTGTATCTTTATTCATTTTGCGAATTTCTGGTTCAACTTTTTTGATTTCTCTTGCACTATACCCGAGAGCAACTAAAGCTTCAACTGCTTCATTAACAGGTCCTTGTTTATGAGACAAACTCAAGTGCTGTTGAATCGCTCCCACAACTGGCGAACTGATTATTTCTAAGTCGTCAAGTTTACCTTTTAAGTCTAAAATAATTTGAGCAGCTGTTTTTTTACCCACTCCCGGAAACTTCATTAAATATGAGGCCTCTTCGTTTTCGATAGCTTGCACTAAACCTGAATGGTCATCATTAGCTAATATAGCTAATCCACTTTTAGGTCCAATTCCTGATACACTAATTAATTTTAAGTACAACTGTTTTTCGTTATAGTCTTTAAATCCATATAGAGTGATAGCATCTTCTCGGACAGCTTGATGAATATAAAGAGTTGTTTCTTGATTTAATTGGTTAGAAAACCGAAATGGATTTGCTATGTATAACAAATAACCTATTCCATTTAATTCTAGCACGATATAGGCAGGACCAATAAAAGTAACCATGCCCTTAAGGTATTCATACATCATTTTAGCTCCATTCGTTCAAATATCCAAGGTACTTGACAAGTACACCTGTTCCCTTTTCATTCTAACATATTTAAACATTTAAAAGAAAGTTCTAAAATCATTTATCTCATTTCATAATTATCTTGAACAAACCAAAAAATCCTTCACTCGATTAAATGGAGTGAAGAATTTTTTGAATTAAGACTAGTTGAACAATAGATTTTTTAAAATTTGTTAATTAAAAATTTTTAAATATGAACTATAACCTTCTTGTTCTAGTTGTTCTTTTGGAACAAACCGTAAAGCAGCAGAATTGATGCAATAACGCAATCCGCCTTCTTCAGGTGGCCCATCATTAAAAACATGGCCTAAATGAGAATCCGCTTCTTGGCTGCGTACTTCCGTTCTTTTCATACCTAATAATTTACGATCTGTTTTTTCAATCACTTCTTTGGAATCAATAGGCTTTGTAAAAGACGGCCAACCGCATCCAGCATCGTATTTATCTGTTGAAGAAAATAACGGTTTTCCACTTACTACGTCGACAAAAATACCGTCATCATAAAAGGCATCATACTCTCCAGTAAAAGGTCTTTCTGTTGCTTCGTTTTGGGTTACTTCATATTGAATGGGTGTCAGTCTTTTTTTCAATTCGTCTTTTTTTACATCTTTCATACATACACTCCTATTCTATGCTAAAAATATTCTTAAATCAGACGGTTTTTCTTTGCTTAGCAGCAGAAGTTAACATTTATTCCTTAATTTATCTTATCGTATATCAAACAAAGCTTCAAGTTATCCGCTTACTCTAAAACATAAACCTGTTAGTGAGAATCTTGAATCCGTTTGAACATTTTCTCCATATCGTTATTCGTGAAGCGAATCAATACAGGGCGACCGTGAGGACAATTATAAGGATTTTTAGTTTTAGTTAAATCCTTTAATAAAGAACGTGCTTCTGCGTCATTTAAGTGATGATTAGCTTTTATGGATCCTTTACAACTCATCATAATAGCTGTAGCTTCACGAAACTTTGCCACATCCACTTTACCTTTTTCTAACAATAAATCAATTAAGTCTTTAGCTATCTGCTCTTCTGCTCCTTTATCAAACCACACCGGATGACTTCTCAACAAAAAACTATTTTGCCCGAAAGCCTCTAAGTGAATGCCAATCTCTTCAAGAGCCTGCTGATTTTCTTTAATTTTAATAGTATCACTATTAGGGTAATCCAATAAAATAGGCACTAATAATTCTTGCAAATCTGTGCTTACTTCACCAATCTTTTTCCGGAAATATTCGTATTTGATTCTTTCTTGTGCCGCATGTTGATCTAAGATATATAATCCTTCTTCATTTTGTGCAAACAAATAGGTTCCATGCATTTGTCCAATATATTCTAATGAAGGCAAATTAATTTTTTCAGGTAAGTCCATTTTCTTAGCTTCCATTAGTTTTTCGGCTGTTTGAAGGTAAGGTGCCTGATGTTGAGATAATAAAGCAACTTGTAAACTAGATTTGTCTTCTTGATTATTCAAAGAGTCAGGCTCATTTAAAATAAAAGTCTCATTCTCGTCCTCATCTGCTGGTTTAGATTGCAAATTATTAAATTCTTCATTTTTTTGATTAGAGAAAAATCGAGTTTTTGGTGTTTCCCAAAGATCATGATAAGTCGCTGCTTTTTCAGGTTTATTGCTTTGATTGATTGAATCATCAGAAAAATTTAGTTTTGTTTGTTCATCAGAGTTGTACGTCTGATCCGTTTGTTTTTTGAAATTTAAATTAGCTATTGCATCCGGTATTAACTGCTCGTTACTTAAACACTGGTGAATAGCTAATTCAATTAACGCCATCAATTCTTTTTCTTTGCTAATCCTTATTTCTTGTTTAGTCGGGTGAACGTTAACATCCATCAATAATGGATCTGTTGTAATTTCAATAACAGCAATTGGGAAACGACCGACCATAAGTTTCGAACGATAGCCAGCAACAATAGCTTTATTCAATAAATAATTTTTAATATAACGTCCATTAATAATAATAGAAAGATAGTTACGACTTGCTCTTGTCATTTCTGGTAGTGATATATACCCACTGATCTGAAAATCTAAATCTTTTCCGTCTATTTTACGCATTTTTTTAGCCAAAGCCACACCATAAATCCCTGCTAACGTTTGTTTTAAATCACCATTGCCAGCGGTTCTCATTAATTGGTTCTCATCATGAACCAACCTAAATGCTATGTCAGGATGGCTAATAGCCATTCTATTGACGATATCTGTTATATTAGCAAGCTCAGTTTGGATTGTTTTTACATACTTTAAGCGAGCAGGTGTATTAAAAAACAAATTCTCTACCGTTATTGTAGTTCCTTTCCTGGACTGAGCAGAACGTTCTTCTATTAGTTTACCGCCTCTTAAATAGACGAAAGCCCCTTCTTGCTCTCCAGTTGAGGTTTCCAATGTAACTTCAGAAACAGAAGCAATACTTGGCAAAGCTTCGCCTCTAAATCCTAATGTACGAATTCTAAATAAATCATCACGCGAATAAATCTTACTTGTCGCATGTCGCTTAAAAGCATTTAACACTTCTTCTGATGAAATTCCTTCTCCATTATCGATTATCTTAATTTTTTTAAGTCCAGCCTCTTCAATTAAAATTTCGATTTGGGTACTGCCTGCATCAATTGCATTTTCAATCAGTTCTTTCACAACGGAAGCTGGTCGTTCGATCACTTCCCCAGCTGCAATTTGATTCGTTAATAGTTCGGAAAGTTCTTGAATTTTCGCCATTTTTTTCTGTTCCTTTCTGTCTATTTTTTACATTATTCTTTAGTCAAGCTGCTGTTGGAGGTTATGCAATACATTTAAGGCTTCTAAAGGAGTCATCGTTAATAGATTTAATTCAGTTAATGTTTTTACAATAGAAACTTCTTTTTCATCTACTATTCCAAACAAGGATAATTGCTCTTCTTTTTCTATTTCTTTATTTTTTCTGGATTTTGTTTTATCTGTATTCTTCGTTTCTTGACCTGTTGATTCTAATAATAATTTTTCTTTCTTTTCCAGACGTTCTAAAATTACCGTTGCTCTCGTTAACAAGTTCTTGGGCAACCCAGCCAGCTTAGCTACGTGTATCCCATAACTCTTATCAGCCGCTCCTGGTAGCATTTTGTGTAAAAAGATCAATTCTCCATCTTCTTCTATAGCCCCTACATGCGTGTTTACTAACCCTTTTAACTCCTCATCCAATACCGTCAATTCATGATAATGAGTAGAAAACAATGTTTTTCCGTGGACATGATTATGGATGTATTCAATAATGGCCTCTGCCAAAGCCATACCATCAAATGTAGCTGTTCCTCTACCAATCTCATCAAATAAAATCAGACTATGTTGAGTAGCATGACGTAGCGCTTGATTAGCTTCTATCATTTCAACCATAAACGTACTTTGCCCAGAAATTAAATCATCCGCTGCTCCAATACGAGTGAAAATCCGATCAAATATTGGTAATTTAGCTGATTGAGCAGGAACAAAGCAACCCATCTGAGCCATAATGACCGTTAAGGCTAGCTGACGCATATACGTGCTTTTTCCGGACATATTTGGACCCGTTATCAACATAATCTCTGTCTGCTCGTTCATTTCAACACTATTGGGCACATAAGTCTGTTGGCCTAGTACTTTTTCTACAACCGGGTGTCGACCGTCCTTAAGTACCAGTTCTCTACTATCGAAAGTCAACTCTGGTCTTACGTAGTGGTATTTCTCACTAATTGTAGCGAAACTTTGCAGGACGTCAATAGTTGCTACTGTCTTAGCCAACAATTGCAGTCTATCAATATATTGCTTAACCTCGTCTCTCACTTTGGTAAACAATTCATATTCTAAAGCTAATGACTTTTCTTCTGCTTCCAAAATGAGTGTTTCTTTTTCTTTTAATTCAGGTGTAATGAATCGTTCAGCATTGGCTAAAGTTTGCTTACGCTCATATAACCCTTCCGGTAGGGAAGCTAGATTAGATTTAGTTATTTCGATATAATAGCCAAATACTCGATTATAACCAATTTTCAAAGTTTTGATGCCTGTTTTTTGGCGTTCTTGAGCTTCTAGTTGAGCGATCCATAGCTTACCATTTTTCATAGCATCTCGATAACAATCTAGTTGCTCATCAAATCCATCTTTAATAACATTCCCATCTTTCAAAAAAAGAGGCGCATCTAAATCAACAGCACGTTCTATTAACTCCACAGCCTCAGGAACATCATCTAAATTAGTCAGTAAGGTATCCCATTCGTTCTTGTTTATTAAAGCGATAATTTGCTTCAATAGTGGGATTTGTGATAAAGAACTTTTCAATTGAAGCAAATCTCGACCATTAACGTTTCCGAATGCTACTCTTCCAGCTAAACGTTCTAAATCGTACACTTTTGTTAAAGCTTCATTTAAATCGGTTCGTTCAAAGAAATGATTAATTAGACTTTCTACAACATCTTGACGTCTTTTTATAGCCTGTTCTTGAATTAGAGGTCGATCAATCCATTGCTTCATTAACCGGCCACCCATAGCCGTTTTAGTTTCATCTAAAAGCCAAAGTAAGGTTCCTTTTTTTTGACCAGTTCTGATAGAAGAAGCTAACTCTAAGTTATGTTTTGAATAATGATCCATTTTTAAAAAGTGTTCTGGGATATATACTTCTGCCTTTTGTAAATGAGTCAAATTTCTTTTTTGAGTTACTGCTAAATAAGACAACAACATTTTTATAGCTGAAATAATGTGCTCATCCTCTACTTCACTAGACAAATAAGATAATGAAGCATTCTCATCGCTACTTTGTTGCGTTGATATCATGACACCTAACTTCATTTGTAATTCAGTTTGTAAATCAAGACTTTCAGCTTCTTCAAAAACAACTTCTTTTGTTTTTAAGCTACTTAATTCATTGATTACTTCTTCCACAGAAGATAACTGGGTAGCTTTTAGTTCTCCGGTACTTAAATCAGCATAGGCTAAGTTAAATTGGTTGGTATTCGTTACCAAAATTGCAGCCAAATAATTGTTAGATTTTGCATCCATATTTTTTGACTCTATCGCCGTTCCAGGTGTGATTAATTGAACGACTTCTCGTTTGACCATTCCCTTAGCAGTTTTCGGATCTTCTACTTGTTCACAAATAGCTACTTTAAAGCCTTTTTCAATTAATACATCAATATATCCCCTGGCTGCATGATAAGGTACTCCGCACATCGGTATAGGATTCTCTGCATTGCGATTGCGACTAGTTAATGTAACTTCCAATAGTTGAGAAGCTTTTATCGCATCTTCATTGAACATCTCATAGAAATCACCTAAGCGATAAAATAAAAACGCATCCGGATATTGTTTTTTAATCCCTAAATATTGTACCATCATAGGTGTATGTTCTGTTTTTTGTGGCATGCTTATTTCCTTCCTCACTTTACCCTTTTTAATAGATTATACTTATTAAAAATCATTCCCAAATGGACGATCATCATTAATAACAATATTTTCAATTTTTTTTGCTGCTCCCGTTAAATCATCAATTTCGATAAAACAACCTGATAATAATTTACGTCCTTCCTTAGGCACCTCGAAGCGTGTTGGCATCTGAGTCAAAAAGCGATTAATAACTGATTCACGTTTCATTCCTAAAATTTCATCATACGGACCGGTCATGCCCACATCGGTTAAGTAGGCTGTACCGGCGGGTAAAATACGGGCATCATTAGTTTGTACGTGTGTATGTGTTCCAACTACTGCGGAAACTCTACCATCAAGGTACCATCCTAATGCTTGTTTTTCACTGGTTGTTTCAGCATGGAAATCAACAAATATCAAAGGAGTCCGTTGGCTCGCTTCTTCAACTAATTCATCCGCTTTTCTAAATGGATCATCTACATCTGACATAAATACTCGACCAATAAGATTGATAACAGCTAACTCCAATTGATTTACTTTAATATAAGCAATACCATTCCCAAGTGTTCCTTCAGGGTAATTTGCTGGACGAATCATTTTTTTCGCATCCTTAATAAATTCAAAAATTTCACGGTTGTCCCATGTATGATTTCCCATAGTAACAATATCTACTCCATCTTGGAGAAACCCTTTATAGATTTTTTCAGTAATGCCTCTTCCTGCTGCTGCATTTTCACCATTTAAAATAGTTACTTGTGGTTTGTATTGTTGTTTTAATTTGTGTAAATGATCATGAACCATTTCTCGTCCCATAGATCCTACAACATCACCAATGAATAATAATCTCATTTCTATTGCCTCTTCTCTAGATAATTGCATTCAAACCATTTTAACAATAATTCGTAGTAAAGAAAAGCTACGACATGCTTCCATTGATTCTTCTTTTATCTTTTTACCATTAAAAAAAATACGAAAAGAATGAAAATCATTCGTTTCGTATCTTTTTAAGTTCATTTCTGTTTGAAGCTACCTATTTTGCATATTCAACTGCTCGTATTTCACGAATAACGGTTACTTTAATATGTCCTGGATAATCTAACTCATCCTCAATCATATTTCGAACATCCCGAGCTAAATTGATAGCTTCTAGATCATCAACTGTATCTGGTTTAACCATGATTCTTATTTCGCGACCAGCTTGAATAGCATAACTCTGTTCTACACCTTCAAAGCTATTAGAAATATTTTCTAATTTTTCAAGACGATGAATATAATTTTCAAGTGATTCACTTCTAGCTCCTGGTCTAGCGGCAGATAAAGCATCTGAAGCTGCTACTAAGACTGAAATAACAGAAGTTGCTTCAACATCTCCATGATGAGAGGCAATTGCATTAATCACTGTTTCGTTTTCTTTGTAACGCATAGCGATTTCTGCACCAATTTCTACATGAGAACCTTCTACTTCATGGTCTAACGCTTTACCGATATCATGAAGTAGTCCTGCACGTTTAGCTAAGGTCACGTCTTCTCCTAATTCAGCGGCAAGTACTCCTGCTAACTTAGCGACTTCAATCGAATGTTGCAAGACATTTTGTCCATAACTTGTTCTGAAACGTAAACGTCCCAATATTTTTATAATGTCAGGGTGAATAGAATGTACTCCGACTTCGAATGTTGCTTGTTCACCAATTTCGCGGATTCGTTCATCCATTTCTTTACGTGATTTCTCTACCATTTCTTCAATGCGGGCAGGATGAATTCTTCCATCTTGAATTAGTTTCTCAAGTGTCATACGGGCAATCTCACGACGAATCGGATCAAATCCACTTAAAATGACTGCTTCTGGTGTATCATCAATAATTAAATCGATCCCAGTCAACGTTTCAAGAGCTCGTATATTACGACCCTCACGTCCAATAATACGACCTTTCATCTCATCATTCGGTAGAGATACGACTGAAACCGTAGATTCAGAAACCTGATCTGCAGCACTTCTTTGAATGGCTAAAGCAATCAATTCGCGTGCACGACGATCTCCTTCTTCTTTAGCTTTTTCTTCAGAATGTTTAACCATAACAGCCAATTCATGAGACAACTGTTCTTCTGTCTCTTCTATAATAATATGTTTAGCATCTTCTCGTGAAAGAGCAGCTACATTTTCTAATTCTGTTTCTTGTTGTTCAACTAGCTTTCTTGCTTGGATCTCCAAATCGTCCAATAGTTGTTGTCTTGAACCTAATTTCTCTTCTTTTGCTTCAAGTGTCCGTTCACGTTTTTCTAAGCTGTCATTTTTACGGTCAATGTTATCTTCACGCTGTACTAACCGATTTTCTTGTCTTAGAATCTCATTTCTTCTTTCTTTCAGCTCAGTTTCAATTTCAGTTCTATATTTGTAGTTTTCTTCCCTCGCTTCTAACATCGCTTCCTTTTTCATGGTTTCTGCTTCTCTATAAGCTTCATCCAATATTCCAGTTGCAGTGTTCCTAGCACCAGCCAATTCTTTTTCATGTTTTGATTTGCGGATGGCATACCCTACAAAAAGACCGACAACTAAAGTAACGATAGCGAAGGCTATACTGTTAAAATTCATTCTTCCACCTCCGTATCTTATTTAATTTGTCATTTCCTATTTATCAATTATCAATTATCAATTATCTGGTAGAACTTCGTAACTTTTTTACCAATAAAACCTACCTGTTATCTAAAGATAAAGTAAAGGATATTCTAATTTTAATTGTCTACACGGGACATGTCAACTTAATAATAGTTTTTGAGGGTGATTATGCTACTTTTGTCCATTAAATGAGAACGTTATCTTATATATTTCTCATTCTTCACCTTTTTTTCTTTTAAAAAAAAAAAAGAAGCTGAACCGGTACAACCCGTCCTAGCTTCTTTTTAGGCCTTTTTTTAAATAGGTTTTATTTTCCTTCAGTTAAAATCGGTTTACTTTTTTTTTCTGAAGTTGAATCAGTTTTCTTTTTTTCTTTTTCTTTATCTTTTTCATCTGTATTTTCCTCAGCCTCACCTATACCATAAGCTGCACGTACTTTTTTCTCGATTTCGGCTCTTAACTCAGGGTGATCTATGAAGTAACGTTTTGCATTTTCTCGTCCTTGTCCAATTCGTTCCCCCTTATAAGAGTACCAAGCTCCCGCTTTGTCTATAATATCTTTTTCTGATCCCATATCCACGAGTTCTCCAACTTGTGAAATTCCTTCTCCATACATAATATCAACTTCTGCTATTCTGAATGGTGGGGCTACTTTATTCTTCACTACTTTTATCTTTGTACGATTTCCCATAATATCCGTACCTTGTTTGATTTGTTCTGCACGTCTTACTTCTAAACGAATCGTTGCATAAAATTTAAGAGCACGTCCACCTGGTGTAATTTCAGGATTACCAAACATAACTCCAACTTTTTCACGAATCTGATTAATGAATAAAGCAATTGTTTTCGTTTTGTTAATTGAACCAGATAATTTACGAAGAGCTTGAGACATTAAACGAGCTTGTAAACCAACGTGACTGTCTCCCATTTCACCTTCAATTTCTGCACGGGGAACTAATGCCGCCACTGAATCAATAACAACAATATCTACAGCACCACTTGAAACTAACGCATCCGCAATCTCTAATCCTTGTTCACCTGTATCTGGTTGTGACAATAGTAACTCATCAATATCTACACCTAATGCGGCTGCATACTTAGGATCTAGTGCATTTTCAGCGTCAATAAATGCAGCAATTCCACCTTGTTTTTGAACTTCAGCTACAGCATGCAACGCTACTGTAGTTTTACCAGAACTTTCTGGTCCATATACTTCTATGATTCTCCCTCTTGGGAAACCACCAACTCCTAGCGCTACATCCAACGCTAATGAACCACTTGGAATAGTTGAAATACGAGTATCCACTTTTTCTCCTAACTTCATAACTGAGCCTTTACCAAAGTTCTTTTCAATTTTTTTCAATGCTAATTCTAATGCTTGTTTACGGTCTTCTGCCATTGTATGTCCTCCTAAATTGTTTTTTATTGCTATCAATTTACATAATTAATTTTATTTTATAGGTCTGTCAACATCCATCATACTTTCTTTTTTTATAAAATGCAAGAAGAAACCGAACAAACATTCGGTGCGCTATCTAATCCATTTCTCACTGAGTCCAATGGACTTTTCCATTAATCTGCTTGTCCAATAATTCTCGATAAATTAGATCTAATCCTGCTAGAACTGAAAGTTCCCGATTATTATTTCTATCTTTTTCAAAATGAAAACATTTTGCATACGGACGCTCATTTTTGATTGCTATACCTATCCAAACTGTACCAGGTTTTTTATTCTCTAACTTTAATGGACCAGCTACACCAGTAAAAGAAATTCCAATATCTGTGTTGAACTGACTTTTGACCTGTTCGGCCATCTTAATGGCACATTGGCTACTGACAACTCCGAATTGATCCATCATTTTTTGATTGATACCGAGTATCTCTTTTTTTATACGATTGCTATAAGTGACCAATCCACCTTCAAAAAATTCTGAAGCACCAGATATAGATGTTACCGTACTCTGAAAAGCTCCTCCTGTTAAACTCTCAGCTGCTGATAATGTCAATTCTCTCTCTTTCATTACTTTACTGACTACTTCAGCTAAACTTGTGTCATCTCCATAGCCATATAAGTAGTCTCCAGCGCGTTCTCTTATTATTACCTCTAAGTTATCCAACTTTTTTTCGCACTCGATTTCAGACCTTCCATTGGCCGTTAAGCGCAAGCTCACTTCATGCTTACCTGCATAAGAAGCTAACGTAGGATTTGCTTGTTTTTCAATCAAATCCTCCAACAATGTAACTAGACGCGATTCACCTATTCCATAAAAGCGTAAAATCTTCGATAGCAAAACAGTTTCATTTGCTGTTTGCTTCAGTAGCAATGGTTTTGCTTCTTGCTCAAACATTCTCTCTAATTCGTGTGGCGGTCCTGGCAGCAACAAATAAAAACAATTTTCCATTTTTAAAAACATGCCTGCAGCCATACCATTATTATTTTTTAAAACACTTGAATTTTTGATTACTAATGCTTGAAGTTCATTGTTTTCAGACATAGGGCGATTTTTTTGTTCGTGGAACTTTATAATTTTTTCCATAGTCTTTTCGTGCCGTACCAATTGTTTTCCAAGATGCTTTGCTAAAATTTGTTTTGTCATATCATCTTTTGTTGGACCTAAGCCTCCCGTTAAAACAACCAAATCGCTTCTTTCTTCAGCAAATTGTATGGCTTCTTCTAATCTTTCTGCATTATCTCCTACAACAGATTGATGATAAACTTCAATACCTAATGTTGCTAACTCTTTCGATAAAAATGTTGCATTTGTATTCACTACTTGTCCTAACAATAGTTCTGTCCCGACAGCAATTATTTCAGCATTCATCTTTTTCTCCTCACTTATAGTCAATATACGCTTGTTGACGGTCTTCTATTTTTTTTATTAGATCATAAAATCATTATTGAAATAAGATAGATTCTCATTACCATTCCACAGTATCTAAAATAGGCTGAGACGACTGTCCCAACCTATTTTTAAAGACACGTATGATTACACCGAAGAAGGTTACATGGAACCTTTAAAGATACTGCTATTTTTCACAAAATAATCGATTCCTGAATAAATAGTAAAAAACAAACAGATATACAACATGATATCAGCTAAAGGAATACCTAAACCTTCAAAAGGTAAATTATCTACCAATAACAAAATAATGGCAATCATTTGAGTCATGGTCTTAATTTTACCTGGCCATGCTGCCGCCAGGACTGTTCCTCCTTGTTCAACTAATAATAGACGCAATCCGGTTACCGCTAGTTCTCTACAAACGATAATTGCTACAACCCATGAAGAAGCTAAGCCTTGGCCAACTAAAATAATTAATGCAGTCATTACTAACATTTTATCAGCTAAGGGATCTGCAAACTTTCCAAAATTTGTTACCAAGCCTCTTGAGCGAGCAATTTTCCCATCAAGCCAATCTGTTATACTAGCAACTGCAAATATAATTGCTGCTATTAACTGTGTAATCTCAATCGTTGACCCCCATATTTGCCAAACTCCCCAATTTAAAGGAGCCAGAGCGATGATGACAAAAATGGGTATCATAAAGATACGCACAACCGTTAATTTATTTGGTAAATTCAAACTATCGCCTTCTTTCTTTTTTATTTATATTTAAATTTAAAACAATAAGAAAACTCTAATAAAAGAGATGTCTTATTGTCTTCTTACTTTATTCTTTTTCATTAAATTGAAATTCAATCTTCTGTGTGACTGCATCGGCCGCTTCAGGAGCGTACTCGACATTCTCATCATTTAACTGAACAGATGTAACCGCAGCGTTCCCTATAACTAGATTAACCTGCTTTGCACCATCTGGGATAGTAGCTTTCAATGAGTTTCCAGTAGTTAATAAGGCTTGATCGACCATAACGCCGTCAATTTCTATACTTACCCAACTGTCTCCACCTTCAGCAATCAAACTAATTTCATTTTTTCCAGCTACTCCTGTTACGGCAAAGCTAGTCTGAGAACCAGTGGAAGATACTATGGATATGGATTGTTTAGGTTCTTCTTTTTCGACAGAAGAAGACTCCTTTTTTTCTGACCCTTTTGTCTCTGATGAATTAGATTCCGTACTTGAGACAACGACCGTTTCTGAATTTTTCGTAATCATGTCTTCTTTAGCCGCTTGGTTTGTCTTGATAAAGGCTAGATAAATTGACGTTACTACAATGATGACTACAGCTGAAATGAGTAATGTAGGCAAATGATTTTGAACTTTTGTAAGGACCTTATTACCTGATTTATTACCTGAGCGTGTTTGGTTTGCCGACGCTTTTTCTACGTATTCTTCGTCATGAGTATGAGGAACAGTATCTGTATAATCTTCTAATAACTGATCTCCATTGAGCCCAACCGTATCAGCATACTGCTTAATGAAAGCTCGCGCGTAAAATTTACCTGGCATGACATTATAATTGCCTTCTTCAATTGCAATTAAATAACGTTTTTGTATTTTTGTCATTTGTTGTAAATCGTCTAAAGTATAGCCTTTAGCTTTTCTGGCTTCTTGTAATTTTTCACCGATTTCATTCATTCTATTCTCACCTACCAGTTCTCTTGTTTAGAGAGCCTAAAAAGCTCATATTACTTTTAATTATAACACAATCAAAGTTTGACTAACATCTCTTTTTGATGTTAGTCAAACTTTGATGTTAGTCGTTTTTATTTACAAGCAATTGTTTGCGTAGCTGCTCTTCTCTCACCTTAACCATCCACCGCTTACAATAATAGATTGTCCAGTTAAATAGGCACTTCTAGGTTCTAATAATTGATGGACCCAAAAACTAATTTCTGAAATACTACCCATACGTCCAACTGGTATCTCTTCTTTTAATGCAGCTAAATCCAATTCACTAAAGTCCGAATTCATTTTTGTTTCGATTGCCCCTGGCGAGATAGCATTAACTGTTATACCTAAGCTAGCCACCTCTTTACTATAGGCCTTTACAAAAGATAATTGAGCTCCTTTTGTTGTACTATAAATAACTTCCATCGAACTACCTGATTCCCCATAAATAGAGCTGATAAAAACAACTCTTCCCGACCTAGAATAAGCTAATTTTGTTTGTAGTGTCTGCAACATTAATAAAGGCGTTTTTACATGGACTGCCCACATATCATCCATTGTTTTAGACGTTACTTCTGTCAATAATTGAAAAGTTGTAAAACCACTTGAAAAAATAATTGCATCTAATTGGAAAATATTTTTAACAAACTCCTCAATTCCTGATTCATCTGTCATATCTAGCTTAATTCCAAAAAAATCCTGTTTAGGAAATGCAGTCTGATAATCGCGAAGTTGTTTTCCAACACTTTTATCATCTGTATGATAATGTAAATACAATGACCAACCACTTTCAGCCAATTCTTTTGCAATTCCTGCACCAATATCTCCACTAGCTCCCATGATTAAAGCTGACTTCATGTTTTGCTGTCTTCTTTGGGCAAAATATGAAAAACACTCATATACTTTTCTTGCATAAACTCTTCTGCAAGAACTTTTATTTGATTTAGAGTGATGGAATCAATGATTGGAACTAAATCGAATAACGTAGCTTCACCATAATTCTGTTGGCTGTAATGGCTAGCAATATACTCCAGAGAATTGAGAGATTGAAGAACCTGGCCTATCATTCTCTTTTTCACAAGAACTAAATGTGCTTGATTCAATTCTGGACTAACTTTAGCTGTTAATAAAATTTCTTTTATGACATTACTGAAAGCTTCTGGCTCTTTTGTGTCTCCTCCAATATCAGCAAAATAAAACGTTCGTTCTAAGCTGAAATCATATGAAAAACTATCATCAATAATGCCAGTATCATATAACCTTAAATAATTATCTGATGTAGGCCCAACTAACAAGGCTAATAACAAATCCATAGTGGTCTTATAGACTAAAGCTCCTTTGCCTTCTGGAGCTCGGCCGACACCCTTAATACCCACGATACTTTTCGGCCTTTTCACGGCCATTTTTATTGAGTCAAAAGGTTTAATATCAGCTGTTGTTTCTTCAGGGAAATAGCGTTCAATTTCAGTCGCTTCTGAAAAATTCTTTTTAGCTTGGTTTGTTTTAATCAATTGAATCATTTCTTCTGGATCCATTTTACCTACAACAAAAAGATTCATATTGCTAGGATGATAAAATGTATTGTAGCTTTCGTGTAATAGCTCAGCTGTTATATCCATAATACTATCAACGGTACCTGCAATATCAATATGCAAAGGATGCTTAGGGTACATATTACCTAACAAGCCAAAAAACAAACGCCAATCTGGTTCATCTTCATACATCTGTATCTCTTGAGCAATAATCCCTTTTTCTTTATCGACAGTTTCTTTCGTAAAATACGGTTCTTGCACAAAGTCTAGTAATGTCCCAATATTCTCATCTACATTAGTGGTACTCGAAAACAAATAACTGGTTTGAGTAAAACTTGTAAAAGCATTTGCTGAAGCCCCCAGTTTGCCAAATAGATTAAAAACATCTCCATCTTCTTTTTCAAACATTTTATGCTCTAAAAAATGAGCAATACCATCCGGAACACGAGTTAATTGATCACTATCTCGTGGTATGAACTGATTGTCTATTGAACCATACTTAGTAGTAAATAGTCCGTAAGTTTTATGAAATTCATTTTTAGGCAATAAGGTAACGGATAGCCCATTTGATAGTGTTTCAGTATATATCGTCTCATTTAATTGTTCATACTGCTTTTTCTCCATTATTTAACCTCCTCTGATAGAAAGAATGTCGCCTTTAATTTGACTTGATTAGCTATCTCTATGATTTCTTCTTTTGTTACTGCTTCAATATTTGCCATCCATTTTTTTATACTTATGATTTCATTTTTTGCTAATTGGTTTGAATAAGTTCGCTCAATCACCGCACTTGAATTATCTTCAGATTGCAACAATTGATTTTTCAACATTTGTTTTGTTTGGTGTATATCTTCTTTAGTAAAATTACCAGTTTGCATCTCTTTTAATTGCAGCGTAACGATCTCTTTTACTTGACCCATTTTTTTACTGTCAATTCCTGTTTGAACAATCATCATACCTCTAAAAGTATCTAATGAACTAGATGCATAATAAGCTAGACTTTCTTTTTCTCTAACGTTTACAAATAATTTAGAGTGAGGGAACCCACCAAATAAACCATTAAATAGTTGACCTGCATAATAATTATCTTGAAGATAAAAGATATCCGTTGTGTACCCTAAATTGAACTTAGCTTGTTTAATTTCTTGGTATTCTATTTTTGTATTTACTTCTTCAAAATCTGCTTGAACATAAAAAAGCTCTTGTTGTTTTGATTTTCTTGGTTCAAAAGGAAACCCTTTAAGTTGGTTGATTATTTGATTTTCATCTACATCACCTAGTACATACATGTCCACTTGATCTTGTTGGATCATTTCTTTGTAGTAATCATATAGTGATGTCTCAGTAATTTCTGCTAAATCTTCCATAGTCCCGATACTAGGAATTTTTTGACTTTCTTCATCAAAAAAAAGTTTCTGTAATTCTAAATTAGCATACGTTTGCTTATCATCTGCAATCGAATCATAGTAATCAACTAGGTTTTCTTTTTCACGTATAAATGTATCTTTGTCAAAATGTCCTTCAAACACGTTAGGATGAAAGATAATCTCTTTCAAGAATTCAAGTGATTGTGTTAATATCGAGTCGCCCATTGTTAAATACTTTTCATTAACAACGTTTAAAGATAAGGTTAAAACATGAACTGTTCCTTTTTTAGTTACCGAGCTTCCAAATCCTGCACCAAATAAATTTGATAATTCACTTCTTAAAGTTGTCTGTGTCGGATATTTTTCACTATTCGTTTCAATTATGCTAGATAACAAAGCTCTTTTAGTTATATTCTCCTTATCTAAAGGAGTACGAAACTTTATTATAATCCTTACTGTTTTATACTTTTCAGTTGGAATGATATGAAGGTTGACTCCTTCAGTTAATTGGATAGACATTTTTTTCCTCCTTATGTGTAGATGCAATCTTCTCTTTATCATAGTTTAAAATATGTAAAAAGTGAAGTGTCCTACCTGACAAAAAAACAATTAGAAGATTTACTTCTAATTGTTTTTTTATAATCGTTATTTTGATTTGATATATGTCTTACCATTTGCTGCTGGACCTTCAGATTTACCAATGACACCTACTAATACAATAATCGTTATTAGATAAGGAGCAACTTGCAACCAAACACTTGGTACATCTTGAATAATCGGTATATAATTTCCGATAACACTTAGACTTTGAGCAAAGCCAAAGAATATTGCAGCACCCATAGCTCCTAAAGGATTCCATTTGCCGAAGATCATGGCAGCCATTGCAATAAAACCTTGTCCTGCGATTGTTGAAGCCGAGAAATTTAATGAAATAGCTTGAGCTTGAATTGCTCCACCCATACCACCTAGTAATCCAGATAGTAAAACGCCAGCATATTTAGTCATGTAAACATTGATTCCTAATGTATCAGCTGCTTGAGGGTGCTCTCCAACTGCTCTTAGTCTTAGACCAAAACGAGTTTTGAATAGTACAAACCAACAGATAACTGCAATACCTATCCCAACAAATGCAGGGGCAGATGTTCCTTTAAAGAAAATAGGTCCTAAAACCGGAATGTTTTCTAATAAAGGTATATTTGCTTTACCAAAGTTTTCTGAAATAATATCTGTCTGCCCACGTCCATCGTATAAAACACGCGTTAAAAATACAGCCAGAGCTGGAGCCATTAGGTTGATAACCGTACCAGAAATAATATGGTCAGCTCGTAAATTTATTGTAGCGACAGCATGAATGAGTGAAAATAAAATACCAATCAATCCGCCTACAACCACACCTACCCAAGGTGTCCAATTACCTAATTGAGAAGCAAATGTCAAGTTAAAAACAACTGAACCAAAAGCACCCATTACCATAATTCCTTCAAGTCCAACGTTAACTATCCCACTTCGTTCTGAAAACGTGCCACCTAGTGCAGTCAAAATTAGAGGAGCTGAGTAAACCAACGCTGAAGAAAAGACAAGTTGCAATACATTAATAATATCCATCTTATTTGACTCCTCCTTTATTTAATTTAGCACGCTTATCGACAAACATGCGGATTAAATAGTTAGCTCCGACAAAGAATATAATAGAAGCAATAACAATATCAACAACTTCTGTAGGCACGTCTGCTACTAAAGGCATGCTATTTCCGCCAATTTTTAAAGCACCAAATAATAAAGCTGAGAATAAGATACCTACCGGATTACCTAGTCCTAATAAAGCAACGGCAATACCGTCAAACCCGATTGATGGTATTGATCCTTGAACAAAGATGTTTTGAAAAGTTCCCATGCCTTCCATAGCCCCACCTAAACCTGCTAGTGAACCACTAATTAGCATTGAAATAATAATGTTTCTTTTTGTACTCATTCCTGCGTATTTAGATGCAAAAGGGTTTAAACCAACTGCTCTTATTTCAAAACCAGCTGTTGTCTTTTTCATAAATACCCAAACGATAACAGCCGTAATTAACGCTAAGAATATTCCTCCATGCAATGTTGAATTATTTGTTAAATCTGATAACCATGCCCAACGAAGACTTGCACCTTCAGGGATGCGAGCTGTTGTATCTGATGATTCAGATAAGACATTTCTGATTAAATAATTTGCTGTATACAAGGCTGTATAATTCAACATAATCGTTACGATAACTTCACTTGTATTAAAATAAGCTCTCAAGAAACCTGCAATGCCCGCCCATAGACCACCAGCTAAAGCACCAACAATTAAACTAACAACTAATAAAATAATACCTGGTATTTCAGGAAATGATAATGCAAACCAAACTGAAAATAGCCAACCGAGTAATGCTTGTCCAGCAACACCGATATTAAAGAAGCCAGCTGTATACGCTACTGAAAATCCAAGCGCCGTAAAAATTAAAGGTGTTGCTTGTCTTAATGTTTCTCCAATATAAAATGAATTGCCAAATGCGCCTTGTAACATGGCTTGATAACCCGCAACTGGGTTATAGCCAAAAGTTAACATAATTAATGCTCCTAATAATAATCCTAAAATAACCGAAAATACCGGAACTAATATACCATCTAATTTACTTTTATTGTTCAACGTTAGTTGGCTCCTTTCCCAGCTCTTTTTCAGCAGCAGCTCTAGCCTTTTGAAGAGACGACCCTGCCATTAGTAGTCCTAATTCTTGCTGTGTTGTTTCTTTTGGTTTGACGATTGCTACAATATTTCCCTCGTACATTACAGCAATGCGATCTGAAACGTTTAAAATTTCATCTAATTCAAAACTCATTAGTAAGACAGCTTTCCCATTATCTCGTTGTTCAATCAAACGCTTATGAATATACTCTATTGCTCCAACATCTAATCCGCGCGTAGGTTGCGCTGCAATTAATAGAGATGGATTGCGATCAATTTCTCTAGCAATAATGGCTTTTTGTTGGTTTCCTCCAGACAACTCACCTGCCAGAACCATTTCATTTTGAGTGCGCACATCAAACTCAGCAATTAATTTCTTTGCATATTTTTTAATTTCCTTAGGATTTAAAAAGCCGTTATTGCTTAATGGTTTTTTGTAGTAGGTTTGAATTGCAATATTTTCTTCTAGACTCATTGGCAAAATTAGTCCATATTTATGGCGATCTTCAGGGATATGTCCTAAACCATTTTCAGTGATATTACGTGGTGTATTATTTTGAATTTCTTTTCCATTCAATTTAATTTTTCCACTTTCTGTTTTAGTTAGTCCAGTAATCGCTTGGATTAATTCACTTTGCCCATTACCATCAATTCCAGCTATTCCCAATATTTCTCCAGCTCTTACTTCAAGACTTAGAGATTTTACAGCTTCTAGGCCTCGATCTTCTTTAACTACAATATTTTCGACTGAAAGAACAACTTCTTTAGGCTGTGCTTCTTTCTTTTCAGTTTTAAATGAAACTGAGCGACCAACCATCATATCTGCTAATTCTTGCTGCGAAGTCGTTGATACATCAACGGTATCAATACTTTGGCCGCGACGAATAACCGTACAACGATCTGCAACTTCTTTTATTTCATCTAATTTATGAGTAATCAAAATAATAGATTTGCCTTCATTAGTTAATGCTTTCATAATTTGCATTAATTCACCAATTTCTTGAGGAGTTAACACCGCTGTAGGCTCATCAAATATTAAGATTTCTGCACCACGATAGAGTGTTTTTAATATTTCTACACGTTGTTCCATTCCGACTGAGATGCTCTCCACTTTTGATGCTGGATTTACTAATAAACCATACTTTTCTGATAATTCTTTAATCGATTGTTGAGCTGTTTTTTGATCTAGAACACCAGCTTTATTCGGTTCACTACCTAAAATAATATTCTCAGTAACCGTAAATTTTTTAACCAACATAAAATGCTGGTGAACCATTCCGATACCCAGTTTATTAGCCATTCCAGGGGAATTAATTGTTACTTCTTTCCCATTAATCAAAATTTTTCCTGAAGTCGGCTCTAAAAGTCCTGACAAAATATTCATCAGAGTCGATTTCCCTGCCCCGTTTTCACCCAATAAAGCATGAATTTCTCCTTTTTTAAGCTGTAAATTAATATTATCATTTGCTTTAAAGGTACCAAATTGTTTTGTAATACCTTTCATTTCGATAACGAAATTTGTCTCTGACACGATGAACTCACTCCTTTTTACTGCTTAAATTCATAATTCATTATACGTCATTTCTCAATCAGGGGCTACAACGATTTTTTACATGTGTAGCGTTTTCAGTTATTTAGGACTCCAAAAAGGCTACCTTTACCTATAGTGGATAAGAGATGAAAAGGCCGGAATAAACATCCGGCCTTTCTCTTAAGGAATTTAATTTTAATCTCTAATATAATCTTTTATTATTTTTAAGGTTTTTGTGGTACTTCAATGTCTCCACTGATGATTTGTTCTTTGTATTCTGCGACTTTTTCTTTAACTTCGTCTGTTAAGTTACCATCTGTCAAGTCAACACCGCCTTCAGCTAGACCGTAGTTAACAACTTCTCCACCTGCAAAATTACCAGCCATTGCCTCATTTGAGATGTCTTTAACTGCTGCACCTACACCTTTAAGTGTAGAAGCTAGTGTTAAGTTACCTGTATCGTATTTACCTTCATCATTTTGATCACGGTCAACTCCGATTACCCATAACTTTTTAGATTCATCAGCATTCATTAAATCTTTTGCTTCTGAAAATACGCCGTTACCTGAATCTCCTGCTGCTTGATAGATAACGTCAACGCCACTACTATACATAGCTGCTGCTAATTGTTTTCCACGAGCTGCGTCACCAAAAGAACCTACATACTCACTGTTTACATCTATTTCCGGGTTAACTGCTTTAACTCCAGCAACAAATCCTGCTTCAAAGCGTGAGATAACATCACTTTCTTGTCCACCGATAAAGCCTATTTTGTTTGATTCAGTTGTTTCGGCTGCTGCTACTCCTGCTAAAAATGCTGCTTCATGATCTTTAAACAATACGGATGCAACGTTTGGAGCTTCTATCATATCATCAATAATAACAAAGTGTTGGTCTTCATTTTGTCCTGAAACATCTGTCATTGCTTCTTTTAATTTGTATCCAATTCCAAATACTACATCAAAATCAGCTTGTACAGCACTGTTCAAATTAGTTACAAATTCTGAATCTTCATTCGATTGTAAGTACTTAAAGCCGTCGGTTCCTTCTTTCTTATCGTTTTCTTCGCCCCATTCTTGCATACCTTCCCAGGCAGATTGGTTAAAGGATTTATCATCTACTCCACCTACATCTGTTACCATAACTACCGAAAATTTATCTTCAGTTTTTGATGATTGTGCTGCAGAATCAGAAGCTGTTTCTGAATCATCTGATCCACAGGCTGCTAATGTAGCACCTGAAATTAATCCTAAAGCTAGAAGACTCATAAAATTGCGTTTTTTCATTAAAAAAACCCCCAACGTTTTTAGTACAAGTAAATTGCGTTCACTTGCCTTTAATAAATATGATACCATTTTTAATTAACAAAATAAACAATTAAACGATGAATGTAACCGTTTTTCATAAAAAATGTTCACATTTTAATGGTATTCTAATTTTTTTTTTTAGAAAGAGTTTTAAACTAACGATTCTTTACAAAACCATTGTTCATTAATTTGTTGAACTTTCTTCACCTGGTTCTCCAGGCTTTTCTGTAACGTTAACTTTTCTTGGTTTACTTCCTTCGGAAGGACCCACGATTCCACGCATTTCCATCTCATCAATTAATCGAGCTGCACGATTGTAACCAATTCTAAAACGTCTTTGTAATAACGATATACTAGCTGTTTGCATCTCTATTATCATTTGAACAGCATCTTCATAAATCTCGTCTTGGACTTCACCACTGATTGTTTCGGGCTCATCCACAGGCATCATTTCTTCTACATAATTAGCTCCTTGTTGTTGGGTAACAAACTCAACTACGCGCTCTACCTCATCATCAGAAATATAGGCACCCTGAACACGAACAGGTTTATTTTCTCCCATAGGTAAGTACAACATATCTCCTCTTCCAAGTAGTTTTTCTGCTCCACTACTATCAATAATTGTTCGTGAATCCGTTCCACTCGATACTGCAAAGGCAATTCTTGAAGGTACATTAGCTTTAATAATCCCTGTGATAACATCGACACTTGGTCGTTGTGTCGCCAAAATCATATGAATACCAGCAGCTCGAGCCATTTGCGCTAGTCTGATAATGGCATCCTCCACTTCATTACTGGCAACCATCATTAAATCAGCTAACTCATCCACTACTACTACAATAAAGGGTAAGGTAGGATGCCCTTCTCCATTTTCTAAGTTTTTTTCCACAATAAAATGATTATACCCCGTAATATTTCGTTGGCCACTAGCAGCAAATAACTCATAACGCTGTTCCATTTCTAAAACTACTTTTTGTAAAGCTTGCGCTGCTTTTTTGGGATTCGTGACAACTGGTGTCAGTAAATGTGGAATACCATTGTATACATTTAATTCAACCATTTTTGGGTCAATCATCATCAACTTCACTTCGTTTGGTTTAGCCTTCATTAACAAACTAGTGATGATTCCGTTAATACAAACTGATTTCCCACTTCCGGTTGATCCCGCTACAAGTAAATGAGGCATTTTAGTTAAATCCGCCATGGCAACATTACCAGATATATCTCTACCTAAAGGAACTTCTAATAGTTTTTCGTTATTTTTGACTTGACCTTCAATAACATTCCTAAAAGCTACAAGACTCACTTCACTATTTGGAACTTCAATCCCAATAAAAGGTTTTCCCGGGATAGGCGCTTCCATCCTAATATCTTTAGCGGCTAGTGCTAGAGCAATGTCATCACTTAGACTCACGATTCTACTTACCTTCACTCCAACAGCCGGTTGAATCTCGTATTTCGTTACTGCCGGTCCAAGATTAGCTTTTGTAACTTTAGCCTCTACTCCAAAACTTTTAAACGTTTCTTCAAGTTTTTTAACATTTCTTTGAATTAAGGCATACTCATTTGTTTGGTCTGTTTGTTCAACTTCATTTAATAAACTAGCAGGCGGCAATTGATAGTCAATGTTTTCAGGTTCTGATTCAATTTCAAAATCTAATTCCTGATTATCCGAAGCACCTTCTTTTACTCCCGCTTTCTTTTGAGTCTCAGCTGGCCTTTGTTGACTCTGATAACTATCAATTTCTAACGATTTCGGTTCATTTAATGAAGTATTTTTATTCGTATGTGAATTATCAGATTCTAATGGATCTTTCGTATCTATTGGTTCTATACGTTTCTTTTGTTTTTTTATATTCTTCCATTGTTTAGCAACAGCCAGCCCTATTTTTTTTGAAATAGTACGTAAATAATTAAGAAGATGTTTCAAATGATTTCGAACGAATTCCATAAACTTTTTGAAAGATAAATCAAAAATCAAAAAGATACTGATAAACCATAACCAACCCACTACTAAGTAAGTTCCTAATTGTGAAAACAAGAAATAACTAGCTGAATACATTACCCCACCAATCATTCCTCCTCCTAAAGATTGAGTTATTTCGTTTTTAGTCATATCAGCCATAAAAAAACGCAATGAAGCTGAAACAACATTTAGGTTTGTATCTATAATGGGAGCAAATAATTGAGCATGCAACAATAACAATGTACTGGCATAAGCTATTCCTAATCCAATCATTCTTTTGTTTTTAAATGGAGGTTCTGTTCCTCTTAAAACTAAATAGCCGCCATATAAGCCCAGTAACAAAGCAGCAACCATAAATGTATTTCCTACAAAAAAGCGAAATAAATTAGCACTGAGAACTCCAATAAACCCTAATTGGGAAGCTGCGAGCAAGCTTAATAGAATAAATATAAGTCCTATAATTTCAATTGAGAAGTGTTGTTTTTTATTTTTTTTCTTAGTATTCTTCTTTTTTGTTGCCACAATAACTAACCTCCTTTGGCATTACTTTCTCATTATACACAAAAAAAAAGGAAAGTGGAATCCACCTTTAAGATAGAAAAAACCTTATGTTGCAGTGTATAAAGGCCATTCTGATTCAAACAGAAATAACCGATACCGCACAACATAAAGCCTTGTTTTATTTCTCTTGTTTGTCCATTGCAGCTTTAAGTGCCAACGCTAATGGACTTTCTACTTCTTCTTGAGCTTCTTTATTTACTTTTTGCATTAAACGTTTAGTTTCATGTTTCGTTATCTTTTTATTTTTTGTATTGTCCATTTTTTCAGAAACATTGCAGTATTTACATTTAAAGAATTTACCAGACTTTCCTTCATGAATTTCCATCTTACGATGGCATTGAACGCAACGTTTATTAGAAACTTTTGGTTCTTTAAAGCGTCTATATGAACAAGTTATTTTGCTACAAATCAGCATTTTTCCTTCTCGACCGCTTCGTTCTTTCAAAAGTTCGCCACACTCTGGACAAGTTTTAGTTGTAAGAGAATAGTCTTTATAAGACTGTTCACTCATTTTTATTTCTTTAACTAATTTTTTTGTTTCTATTTTTATTTGTTCTAAAAATACCTCTTTTTTTAATTTTCCAGCAGCTATTTGTTCTAGTGATTTTTCCCATTGACTTGTTAAATCAGGTGTAACCAATGCTGAGTTAACTAATGTTAATAGTTGCTTACCTTTAGGAGATACAGATAACTTTGTTGCATGTCGTTCCATTAATTGACTGCTTATTAATTTTTCAATAATCTCAGCACGTGTTGCTGGAGTTCCTAGACTGTGTTTTTCCATTGCTTGAAGTAAGGTAGACTCAGTCAATCTTCCTGGCGCTTTTGTCAGTTCTTTTTTAGCCTGAAAAATTAAATTGCCCAACTGTTCTCCTTGCTTGAAGCGTTTCTTCACTTTAATAGGTTCCGTTTTACGCCATCCATTTTCCAGAACAAGTTCTTGTTTCAATTTAAAAGTAGCATCTGTTGTGGCTAATAGATACGTTGTCTTAGCTACTTTATAAGCAGGTAAAAATAAGCCAATGAATCGTTCGACAATCATTCGATAGATGCGTAATTCATCTTGATCCATTTTTTCAAGATGAGCTCGTTCTTCTGTCGGGATAATCCCATGGTGGTCCGTTACTTTAGTATCATCAAAAAGCGCTGTCTGAGTAACTTGGGCCCCTTTTTTTATAATGCTTTTCACCTCTTCAGTAGCAAATCCGCGAACAGCTTGCAAGCGATCTTTTAACGTTTCTTTCATATCTAAAGTTAGGTATTTAGAATCCGTTCTTGGATAAGAAACAATTTTGTGTCGTTCGTATAGAGTTTGCATCACACTTAATGTCTTTTTAGCAGAAAACTGATACCGTTGATTGGCTTCTCGTTGGAGCTCAGTTAAATCATAAGGCAAAGGTGGAAGTTGAGTTTGACTGTTTTCTTTTACTTCTTTTACCTCAACGGCTTGTTTATTTAAATTACTTACTATTTTCTCAGCTTCGACTTGATCCTTTATTCTTTCTGGAGCCCCCTCACTTAATGTTGCCGTTTGGCCCTCAATGGTTAAGTTAATACTAAAGTATGTTTCCGCTACAAAATCTTCTATACGAGCTTCTTGTTTTCTGACCATGGCAAGTGTCGGTGTTTGAACTCTTCCTGCAGATAAGCTGTCTTGATATTTTACTGTTAATGCTCTTGTTACATTCAAGCCTACTAGCCAATCAGCTTCAGAACGGGCAACTGCTGCATCATATAGATCATCATATTTTTTGCTAGGATAAAGTTGTTTAAACCCATTTCGAATAGCTTGATCCGTTTGTGATGAAATCCATAACCGTTGTACCGGTTTTTTAAACTTAACATAATCCAAAATCCATCTAGCTACTAGTTCACCTTCACGTCCAGCATCTGTCGCAATGACCGCTTTGTTTACATCTTTTCGTTGAGAAAGTTGTTTAATTATTTTTAATTGGGCAGCCGTATTTTTTAACGGTTTTATTTGCATCTCTTCTGGAATCAATGGCAGGCTTTCCATATTCCATGTAGCCCATTCTGACCTATAATCTTCAGGCATCTTAAGTCCTAGCAAATGTCCAAGAGCCCATGTTACGATGATATCTTCGCCTTCAATATAACTTTTATTCTTTTTTTCAGCTCCTAAAACTCGGGCTATTTCTTTTCCTACACTTGGTTTTTCAGCGATAATTAAGGTTTTCATATCCATTCCTTTCTTTTTCTTCTATCTATCTATTAAGTTAAGTTTCTAGTTAAATTGGTTTGCATTCTTTCAGCAACATGATACTGTGAAATAATTGTATGTCATCTTCGCACTCCAGACAGTATCTGTTTTGATTCTCATCCCAAAAAGCAGATAGATAATCTTTCTTAGTTTGACAATTAGGATACTTCGTTTGAAGTAATTCAAACTCTTGTTGGTATTCAAGCAAAGCCTCATCAAATGTTTCAAAAGTTTTAAATTGACTTATTTGTTCTTTCCAATCATCAAAAAACCACCAAGGTTCATACTCCCCTTGCAATTCTATTACTTGAAACATTTTTTTCACTCCAATTGTATAGTATTATACGCGATATAATTATATCATATGTCTCTTTGAATAGTTGACGAATTCACTTTTGCCTTATAAAATGATGGAGACAGAAGTTTTTTTAAAGGAGGAGATTAAAATCATAAACCTTTTCCAAAAATTAAAAAGAAAAAAATCATCCAATCTTAAATCAAAAAAAATAGAATTGGCAGGAGGGAAAACGATGAAAAAGGTGAAAATGACTGTCACAGGGCATGTCCAAGGAGTCGGGTTTCGTTTTATGACAAAGATGGTTGCTGACCAGATTGGAGTTTTCGGATCTGTAAGAAATCAATCTGACGGAAGCGTTTATATAGAAGCCAATGGAGATCCTGCTAAAATAGAGGCATTTATAGATAAAATCAGGCAATCTCCCTCACCGAGTGGAGAAGTTGAACGACTAGATATAACCGAGGATTCTTCTTTGCCCGAAAAAATTAAATTTTCTATAACTAATTGAAATCAATTCACATATCCTGTATAGTTGGATTTGTTATTAATAAAAACATATAAAATGAAGGATAGTGAGCAATGAAAAAATTAAATAAATACCTCTTGACTGGATCGCTTTTAAGCGTCATGCTTTTTCTTTCTGGTTGTATGAGTACAGACAAACAAGGAAATCCTGAAGGTTTTATCTATGAACTTTTAGTCGTTCCTACGCAACAACTTATCCTTCGGTTAGCAGATACGTTTAATGGCAGTTATGGTTTTGCAATTATCATCATCACATTAATTGTGCGAATCATTATTTTGCCTTTGAATCTAAGCCAATCAAGGAAATCGTTAGCTCAACAAGAAAGAACAGCTGTAATAAAACCCGAATTAGATGTTATACAAGCTAAACAAAAAGCTGCAAAAACAAATGAAGAAAAAGCCGTTGCTCAACAAGAGTTAATGAGTCTTTATAAAGATAACAATATGAGTATGTTGGGTGGCATTGGTTGCTTACCATTACTTATTCAAATGCCAATCTTTACTGCCATGTTTCAAGCCATTCGGTTGTCTGACGAAATTGCAAGCAGTACATTTATGGGAATTGGTTTAGGTGCAAGAAACATACCTTTAGCTATTGCTGCAGGGTTAATTTATTTAGTCCAAGCCTATGTTTCAATGATTGGTTTAGCACCTGAGCAAAAGAAACAAATGAAGACGATGATGTACATGAATCCAATTATGATTTTAGTATTCACTATTTCTTCTCCTGCTGGATTAGGTCTATACTGGTTAGTTGGTGGCTTTTTCGGAGTGTTCCAAACACTTCTTACTAACTTTTATTACAAACCTAGAATACAGGCTGAAATTGCAGAAGAAATTAAAAATCGACCTAAAAAGGAACGTGTCATCAAACAAGCCGAACCAATTCAAGAACAGAATAAAGAATTAACAGATGAACCTGTTCCTTCTAATTCTTCTGATGATAACCCTGAACGCAATGCCGGTAAACAACAACGAAGATAAAAAAAGATTTCTGCCTTTAAAAAAGGCAGAAATCTTTTTTTGATTAATTATTTTCTTTTGGTTCATTTATTTCATTTTGGTGAATTGGAAGCTTTATTCTAAATATAGAACCATAATCCAAAACACTTTCAACAAAAATCGTTCCTTTATAACCTGTTAGAAGTTCTTTTGCAATAGCTAAACCTAACCCATTTCCGCCTTTATGACGGCTTCTCGCCTTGTCAACACGATAAAAACGATTAAATATTTTTTCCGTATCTTCTTGTGACATGCCTTCTCCGAAATCTTGAATAGCAATATCCACATTTTGTTTGTCGGCAGCAATCGACACATGAATTTCTTTTCTATCAGATGAATACTTCACTGCGTTATCTAATATAATGACCAAAATTTGTTCTAGATGATTCCGATATATTGAGACATCCGTTTCATCGCGAATAGCATCATCTAAATTAAATACAAAGTCAGGATAAATAAGTTTAAAGTTATTTATTATTTGTAGAACTAAAGGTTTGATAGCTGTTTTTTCATTTTTATAATGAATTTCAACTTGTTCAGCCCTTGATAGATCGAGCATTTCTTGAACTAAGCTCTTCATTCTCTCTATTTCTTGCAAAGAAGCCTGTAGTGATTCGTCTAAAACTTCAGGATCATCTTTCCCCCAACGATTCAACAACTTTAAATGACCTTCCATTATAGCAACAGGTGTTCTTAATTCGTGAGAAACGTCTTCAACAAAATCTTTTTGTTGCTCAATGTATTTCTGCATTCTATCTAGCATATCATTGAAAACCGTTGATAAATGAGTCAACTCATCATTTTCATCATCTATTTCAATTCGGGAAGTGGATTGTGTATCCTTACGAATATCATTCATTGTATTAGTGATTTTTTTGATTGGCTTTAAAAAATTACCCGCTAGTAAATAACCAAGAATAGCACTGAATACTAAAGCTAAAATCCCAATACCTCCGATAGTCCATAAAATCCGCTCGCTCATTTGGTGGTAATTGACCATCTCGTTTTTTACTTGGACATACCCAATTAAATTTTGTGTCACTCTAGAATAGATTGGAGAAACCCCTTGTATTTCTTCTTTATTCTGAATTTCAATTGGCTCAATTAGAAGCTGTGCTGATTTTTTAAACGGGATGTCTTTTGGTTCAGTTTCAAATAATAATCTTGAAGTTGGACTGTAAACTCGAACTAATACACCCTCTTCATTCATTTTAGCAAAAATAGTATCTTGGTAATTACTAGATTGTCCATAAACTAAGTTCCGTTGGTCAAATTCTTCACCCAATTCAAGCGTATTAGACGTATAATTCCCACTTAAATTTAAATAGACTGTTTCTTTTGACAACGCATTTGATCCACCATTCAGACGATTTGTAACACCAATTAAAATTTCTTTTACATCTTTTGTTTCTTCAGCCAACATAATTTGTCTGAATCCAATAAAAATAGCCACCGTAAAAATGGTGTATGTGAGAAATATCGCTAAAGTAGCACCTATTGTCCATTTCCATTTTAAAGAGATGCGTTTTTTCTTATCTTTTTTTAAAAAAGGTCGTATCACGTACGCATCACATATCCCGTTCCACGAACTGTTTGAATGTAACTATCTACGCCCGGGACATCAATTTTATTTCTTAAATAACGAATATAAACATCTACTACATTTGTTTCTACTTCAGATTCATAACCCCAAACCTTATTTAATAAGATGTCTCTCGCCAAAACAACATTGACATTTTCCATTAATTCTAGTAACAATTCATACTCTCTTTTTGTCAATTCGATAACTTTTTCCCCACGATGAACAACGTGATTTTCTTTTTCAATCGTTAAATCGCGATAGCTTACAGTTGTTTGCTTGGTGATATTTTGCTCATTTTCAATTTCAATCCGACGAAACAATGCCCGCATCCTAGCTAATAATTCTTCAATAGCGAAAGGTTTCACGATGTAATCATCTGCACCATGGTCTAACCCACTGACACGATCGATGACAGAATCTCTAGCAGTCATCATGATAATTGGTACATTACTGACTTGACGAATACGACGGCATACGTCTATACCATTTAATTCTGGTAACATTAAATCTAATAAAATGACATCCCATTTTTTCTTTTTATTTAATGCCGATTCCAAACCTGAACGACCATCATAACGAACTTCTGTTTCATATCCTTCATGTTTTAATTCTAATTCAACAAAACGCGCTAAATTCTTTTCATCTTCAATAATTAATATTCTATTCATTCAATTCCCACCATTTCTTCTATTTTCACTGGTCTTTGCCTTTGTTACAATACCATGCTACTCTAATTTTCTCAATAAAAATTCTCATAGAGTTATTATAATTTTACCATAAATTAAAATAAAATGAGAAAATTAAATCTTTTACCCTATTGACCACTATTTTTTCTTGTGTTTATTTTATGAATTTGATTCTATCATAAAATTTAAACCGTTTAGCCAATGTAATCGCGCAAAAAAAATTTATTTATATTACAAAAACAACCACAAATTAGCATAATAAAATGCAACTCTGTGGTTGTTATTTTTAAAAAAAATATTTCAAATTGCTTATAATTCTTCTTGACCTTTATCTCCATACCAATCAAAGTGGAAAGTACCAGCTCTATCCGTTCTTTCATACGTATGAGCACCAAAGTAATCTCTTTGAGCTTGAATAATATTAGCAGGCAATCTAGCTGAGCGGTAAGAATCATAATAAGCTATGGCTGAAGAAAATGTCGGTATTGGAACACCGGATTTTACAGCAATACCTATTACATCTCTTGTAGCGTCTTGATAGTTTTTAGTAATATCCATAAAGTAATCATCTAACATCAAGTTTTTTAATTCAGGATTTTTATCATACGCATCTGTAATTTTTTGTAAGAAACGAGCACGAATGATGCACCCTGCACGGAAGATTTTAGCAATTTGTCCATATTGCAAGTTCCAATCGTACTCTTCACTAGCAGTACGCATTTGAGCAAATCCCTGAGCATAACTCATAATTTTACTGAAGTACAAAGCTTTACGTATATTTTCAACTAAAACAGCTTTGTCTCCATCAAATGAATAGTCTGTTGGTTTAGGTAAAATTTCACTTGCTGCTACACGTTCCTCTTTCAAAGCTGAAATGTATCTAGCGAAAACAGATTCTGTAATCAAAGGTAGCGGTACGCCTAAATCTAGTGCACTTTGTGATGTCCATTTACCTGTTCCTTTATTACCAGCTCGGTCCAATATAATATCAATCATTGGTTGGCCAGTTTCTGGATCTTTTTTGGTTAAGGCATCTGCTGTAAGCTCGATTAAAAAGCTGTCCAATTCACCTTTATTCCATTCTGCGAAAACTTCTGCTACTTCTTCAACTGATAAACCAGCTACTTTACGCAATAAGTCATAAGATTCTGCAATTAATTGCATGTCGCCATACTCGATTCCATTATGCACCATCTTGACATAATGACCGGCTCCGTTTGGTCCAATATAAGCGACACATGGTTGACCATCTTCAGCAACTGCCGCAATTTTTTCTAAAATTGGTGCTACCAAATCGTATGCTTCTTTTTGTCCTCCAGGCATGATTGCAGGTCCTAATAAGGCGCCCTCTTCTCCACCTGACACACCAGTACCAATAAAATTAATACCAGATTCAGCTAATGCTTCGCTACGTCGAATAGTATCTTTAAAGAAGGTATTACCCCCATCGATTAAAACATCTCCTGAATCAAGGTGTGGCAAAAGTCCTTGAATTGTTGCATCTGTTCCTTTTCCAGCTTGTACCATTAGCAAAATACGACGCGGTTTTTCTAATGATTCAACAAATTTTTCCATTGTATATGTTGGGACTAGGTTTTTATCTGGATGTTCTGCCACAACTGCTTCTGTTTTTGATCCAGTTCGGTTAAAAATAGAAACACTATACCCTCTGCTTTCAATATTTAAAGCTAAGTTTTTACCCATTACAGCCATTCCTACCACACCAATTTGTTGTTTACTCATTGGTTAATTTCCCCCTTTAAATTTTTGCGTTACTGTTTAATTTTAAAGATTCATCTGACCCTACTATCCTACCAAAAATACGGTGAGATTAAAAGTAGGGAGTACCTGAGAGTAGTTAATTCCACGACTATTTTCTTAAAGACTTAAATGAACCAACTTATTCAAAATCGAATTACTATTCTTTAAGCTCTATTGCTACTATTATTTTTTTGATAATATTTACCTCTATTTTATATTTAATTTCTATATTATTGCTTGATTTTTTTTAAAATAGTGTATGATTAGTCTATAGGTAGAAATTAATTGTTTATTGAATGAGGAGGTTTATAATGTATCAATCTTATTATACTGATTTTGATGGTCATATAATTATGAGCGAAAAAGATCAGATAAGCGATTGGCTCCACGTAACAAATCCAACCGTTGATGAAATTGAGTACTTATCGAAAAAATTTAACTTTCCAAAAGATTATATATCTTCTGTCAAAGATCCAGATGAACTTGCTCGGCAAGAAAAACTAGGAATGGATCCAGCAAAAGACCCAAATCTGATTGTATTTAATTACCCAACCAAAATAACGAATAAATCAGGGTATGATGAATATTTAACGACTCCTATTTCTATGATCTTAACTAAAGATACACTTATTACGGCTGTAGAAGATACCCCTGTGTTCTTGAAAAACATTATGAATAATCAATCTGGCTATCCAGTAAACACCAAAAAAAAAGAACAGTTCGTTTTAGAGGTCGCTTGGCAAATTTCCTCACTTTATGTTTTTTATTTAAAAGAAATTATCCTAAAAACAGAATCTATGGAAAGACAATTAACTAAATCTACTGAAAACGAACAATTATTTGCTTTAATGTCTCTTCAAAAAAGTCTTATTTATTTTAGTTCCTCTATCCATGCAAGTCATCTAATTTTTAATGATTTAAAAGAAATAGATTCTTTTACCGAACGTACTGAAAATCGCAATTTATTACATGATGTTATCGTTGAAAGCAGACAGGCTGAAGTTATGATAGAAGAAACTTCTAAACTTTTAGATCAAATTAGTGATATTTTTCCATCTATTATTTCTAATAATCTAAATAATATTATGAAAATTTTAACATCAATCACTATCGTTTTAACCATTCCAACAATTCTCGGTGGGTTTTGGGGTATGAATGTTAATTTACCAATTGATAATGGACCAAACGCTTTTTGGGCTATCATGTTTTTGATCCTTTTTATTAGTATCATAACAACATGGATTTTAAAAAAGAATAATTATTTCTAAAAAAACTTGATAAATCATCCTCTTTCAGTGTACAATATAGTAAATGTGCCAAATGAAAGTAGGCGAATAATGTCATGGCAAATAAAGATAAAACTAAACAAACAAACACAACTAGAAAAATGACCAAAATCTTTGTTTGGGTTATGTTGTTTTCTATGGTCGGTACTATAGTCATCGGTACTATCATAAAATTAATTGCTTTTTAAAAATAAATTCCGCTACTCAATGGAGTAACGGAATTTTTTATTTGTTTAAGTTTTTATCTTTTTGGATTTCAGCTAAGTTAATTAGTTCATTTGCATGCTCAATCGTTAACTTTGTAATTTCTGTACCTGCTAACATACGAGCAACTTCATTAATTTTTTCAATTTCCGATAGTGCTGCTACATGCGTTTCCGTTCGTTCCTCAATGATTGTCTTAGAAATATATAAATGATGAGTAGCCATAGCTGCTACTTGAGGCAAATGAGTTATACATAAAACCTGTGAATGCGTAGCAACCATGTAAATCTTGTTCGCAATTGCTTGAGCGACTCTTCCACTAACACCCGTATCCACTTCATCAAAAATAATACTAGTTAACCCTTGAGTCTTTGAAAAAATAGTTTTCATTGCCAACATTATTCTAGAAAGTTCACCCCCAGAAGCTACTTTGACTAAAGGTTTGAGCGGTTCTCCAGGGTTAGTCGCAATATAGAATTCTATCCGATCCAGTCCTGTTTCATGAGCTCCGTTCAAGATCTCATCTTGATTTTTTTCAAAAAAATACACTTTTAATATAACTTTATCCATAAATAATTCTTTAAATTGTTCATGGATAGCTTCCTCTAATTTTACAGCAGCTACTTGTCGCATTTGAGATAAGGTTTCACCCTCATCGATCAATTCTTTTGAGAGAACATCCATTTCTGCTTTTAAATAATTGACATGATCTTCACGATTTTGCAGTTGATCAATCTCTACAGTAATTTTTTCATAATAATTTTTTATCTCTTCAATAGATTCTCCATATTTTCTTTTCATTTGATAAATAAGTTCTAATCTTTTTTCAAGTTCGTTTAATCGATCTTCATCATAAGCCATTTGATCCATCTCTCGTAGAATATCACTAGCAACTTCTTGTAATTGAAAATAACTGCTTGCAACAACCTCTGAAAATTGTTTGTACGTACGATCGATATCCTCTATTGAACTTATTTCTGTCATTGCTTGTCCAATTAGATCAATGCCATTACTTTCTTCACCCTGTAGTGCATCATAACTTTCTGATAAAGCATTAGTAATTTTTTGGTAGTTCATCAATAGATTTTTCTCTTCTAATAACTCCTCTTCTTCTCTATCAATTAATTCAGCCATTTCGATATCATTTGCTTGAAATTGCAACATATCTAACCTTTGAGCAAATTCTTGTTCACTATTTTGCCACTTACGATAAGCTTTCTTTGTTTCTACATACCTAGAAAAAGTTGAACGGTAAGTATCTTTTATTTTTTGTAGTGACTCATCACCAAATTGGTCCAACATCGTTAAATGTCTCTCAGGATTCATCAATTCTTGATGCTCGTTTTGCCCGTGAATATCAATTAATGTTTCACCAATCAATCTCAACGTCGCAATATTAACTAAACGTCCGTTGATACGACAAACATTTTTTCCGTTACGGTGAATGTCCCGTTGGATAATAACATCATCATTTTCACTTTCAATATCATACTGCTTTAATAATTTATACGTTGTCAAGTTCCCTTCCATTGAGAAAAGTCCCTCTAATGCACATTTGCTTTCACCGTGTCGAATAAATTCATTAGAACCACGTCCACCAGCTAATAACCCTACAGCATCAATGATAATTGACTTTCCTGCACCTGTTTCACCTGTCAAGACTGTCATACCTGTTTCAAAAGTTAAACTCAAATCATGAATAATAGCAAAGTTTTTAATGGTTAATTCTTGTAACAATTCGTTCACCTCCATCAACTCGCCTACTTAAAATCTACAACATACTGATAAAATGATTTTTCAATTTTTTGGCCAATTCGTTAGAACGACAAATAATTAATACACTATCGTCTCCTGAAACCGTTCCAAATATTTCTTCGAATTCTGATAGATCTATTAAAGAACCTAAAGCAAAAGCATTCCCCGGAATTGTCCGAACCAAAAGTAAGTAGTCTTGCACATCAGCTGAAACAAAACATGTTTTCAGTAAGCGCTCTAATTTTTTTGAAGTATCATAATGCACATCGGGTGGTAAACTATAACGGTAGCTACCTGATATAGAAGGAACTTTTATTAATTGTAGTTCTTTGATATCACGAGAAATAGTAGCTTGAGTTACTTCAGTACCTTGATCTTTTAAAATAGATACAAAATCCTCTTGTTTTTCAATTACATGATCTTGTATAAGACTTTTTAGCAATTGATGCCGTTCTTTCTTCTTCATAATTCCACCTCATTTTAATGTAAGTATAATTATACAGCGTTTTACTCATCATACCGTATATTTTCTAGATATAATAGCAAATTATATCAGGTTTATTAAAATATTGAAGAAAAAAGCAAAAAAATTGTATATGAATATACAATTTTTAATTCTGTTTAGCTTGAAAATTTTCATGTGCCATCTTTACTACATTATTAATATCGATCGCTTCATTTATAAATCCTTTTAATTTGTCATTCCATTTTAAGTGAGCTAAAAATTCAATGTTTCCTTGTCCACCGGTAATCGGAGAAAAACTTAATGCTTCAACATCATATCCTTGATCAAGAGAAAACTGAACCATTTTTATTAATACTTCTTGGTGGATAATTGGATCGTGTATAATTCCTTTTTCTCCTACATCATTACGATTAGCTTCAAATTGAGGCTTAATTAAAGCCAATACATCTCCTCCAGCGGAAATAATTTCTTTTAATACTGGTAGAATGATACGCAATGAAATAAAGGATACATCTATTGAGACCAAATCAGGCTGACCATCTTTAAAATCTTCCAATTTACTATTCCTAAAATTTGTTTGTTCCATCACTACCACACGTGAATCTTGTCTCAACTTCCAAGATAGTTGATTTGTCCCAACATCTAATGCATAACTTAATTTTGCTCCATGCTGTAATGCTGCATCTGTAAAACCACCAGTTGATGATCCAATATCTAACATTATTTTATTTTTTACTGTCACATCAAAAATAGACATAGCTTTTTCTAGCTTCAATCCCCCTCTACTGACATAACGTAATATTTCACCTTTACGTTTCAATTGGGTTGTAACGGGGATTTTTTCACCAGCTGTATCGATTCGTTCGTTTTTATCTGTTAGGATGATTCCAGCCATAATGGCACGTTTTGCTTTTTCAACAGAATCAAATAAACCTTGTTCTACAAGGAGAATGTCAACTCGTTCTTTCTTCATCTTATTATCTCCTTTTATTGAAGTTGCAATAGATCAAGCATCTCAGATAATAACTGACTATCAAACTTACTATCTGTTTTTTTATAATGGTCTTCAATTTGCACTAAATTTTTTCTCGCATGATTTAGTTCATTTTCTAAAGCTTTTTTTGCACCTTCTAAACTCAACAGAGCTGGATAGGTACTTTTATTTAAAGTAGCGTCCATCCCAGTTTTCTTGCCTAGTTCTGTAGAGTCACCAATAACGTCCATTATATCGTCAAGAATTTGAAAAGCTAAACCAAAGTGTGCTGCAAATTCATCTAACAGTCGATTAACCGTAGGAGAGACATCTGCAATAAGTCCTCCAGCATAAATGGAAAATTTTAATAATTCTCCCGTTTTCTTTTCATGAACAGCCTTCAATAATCCTAGTGATAGTTTTTGATTTTCACCTTCGATATCTTCTGTTTGTCCAGCAACCATCCCCATTGGCCCGGCTGCTTTTGCTAAGGCTAAAATTAATGCTACTTTTTTTGCATCTGGTAAAGAACCTACTGATGCGATTTCAAATGCTTGAGTTAAGAGACCATCGCCGGCTAAAATAGCTATATCCTCGCCATAAACTTTATGATTAGTCGGTTTTCCTCTGCGCAGTACATCGTTATCCATCGCAGGAAGATCGTCATGCACTAATGAATACGTATGAATGTATTCTAATGCCGTTGCTATTTCATAACTTTTCGTTACATCTCCACCAAGAGATTGGACAGTAGCTAGCAGCAATAAAGGTCGAATACGTTTCCCACCCGCTGTTAAGGAGTATCTCATTGCCTGACTTAAAGTTCCATCTCGATACGTACCGTTATCTAAATATTTAATCAAAGCTGCTTCAATTAATGGCTTTTCTCTTTTCTCAAATAGATTGAATTCCATTTGCTATTCAACTCCTATTCGTTTGAATCAGATTCATTTTCAAACACTGTTTCTTCGCCATTTTCTTCTACAATTTTAGTTAATGTTTTTTCTGCATTTTGTAACGTTTCTTTACAAATCTTACTTAAGCCAACACCTCTTTGAAATTGATCTAGTGCTTCTTCCAAAGGAACATCGCCCCGTTCAAGATTTATAACAATTTCTTCCAATTGTTGCATAGCTTCTTCAAATTTTATTTTTTCTTTAGCGCTCATTTTTTTCCTCCATTTTATTTATTACTGTAGCTTCAAACTCGCCTTCATGCAAATGTATATGCACACGATCGTTTAGCTGAATCTGATGTATTGTTTTAACCACTTTCTTTTCTTTAGTCACGTAGCTGTATCCACGGTTCATAATTTTTAAAGGACTTAAATAATCTAACGATTGCATGGCGTAGTCCACTCTTTTAGCTGTATTTTGCATATAACGATCCATTTCATTAAGTAATTGTTGATTACCTAATTGCAAATCTCTTTGTTTTTGCTCTATTAGCTGAATAGGACTTGCTCCCATCAATCTATATTGCACTAACTTAAAATCTTGTGTTTTTGTCTGTACTTTTTCAGACAGCAATCTCTCCAGTCGTTCTGAAAGCATATCCAGATTTTGAGCATACCCTTCATACAATCTTTGAGGCTGTTTAAAAATATACGATTCTAAACTACGATTTAACCGTTGGCTCAATACTTCCATTTTCCTCATATAACTTTGAATCAAACGCAATCGCATTTGTTCTATTTTTATTAATTCATCAGAAAGCAAAGGAACTGAGAGCTCTGCTGCAGCTGTTGGTGTTGCAGCTCTCATATCAGCAACCAAATCAGCAATAGTTGTATCTGTTTCATGCCCTACTGAAGAGATGACTGGCGTTTTAGCTTCAAAGATAGCTCGTGCTACTTTTTCTTCATTGAATGGCCATAAATCCTCTATTGATCCCCCACCACGCGCCACAATCATTGTATCAAAATCGCCTTTAGCTTCAACCATTTTTATACTATTCACTATATCATCCGCTGCTTTTGCTCCTTGAACTAATGTCGGGAAAACAACAAGTTGTACAATAGGGTAGCGTCTTTTAATCGTTGTCATAATATCTCGAACTACTGCACCTGATGGGCTAGTCACAATAGCAATCTTTTTAGGGAAAGTAGAAATCAATTGTTTTGGTGCATCAAATAAACCTTCTTTTTTTAATTTCACTTTCATTTCTTCTAGAGCTTGATACAATGCTCCAACGCCATCTGGCTCCATATGTTCTACGTATATCTGATAATTACCACTTGCTTCATACAAAGAAATACGACCAATAATCAAAACCTTCATGCCTTCTTCAGGTGTAAACTTTAACTTTTGAAAAGCTCCTTTAAACATCAACGCCGAAATCTTTGCGCGCTCATCTTTTAAGCTAAAGTACTGGTGTGCATTAGGACGATTTCTAAAGTTAGAAATTTCACCAGTTAAATAAACCCTTTCTAAATAAGGATCTTGTTCAAATTTTCTTTTAATGTATTTCGTCAAAGCCGTGACGGTCAAATATTTTTCTGTCAAAAAAATCCTCCTGACTCATCGGTCAATTTAAATTGTTCTTTGTGCACTAATAATGGTTTGATATAATAGCATAGTAATCGTCATTGGCCCAACTCCGCCAGGAACTGGAGTTAAATAGCCAGCTACTTCTGCTACTTCATCTGCTTTTACATCACCAATTAATTTCCCATTAGCATCTCGGTTCATCCCTACATCTATAACGACTGCGCCTGGTTTGATGAAATCTTTAGTAACAAGGTGTCCTTTTCCAATTGCTACTACTAAAATATCCGCAGTTTTTGCTATTTCTGCTAAATGATTAGTCTTTGAATGGGCCATGGTTACTGTAGCATCATTCATCAATAGTAATTGAGCCATTGGTTTGCCCACTATATTACTACGCCCAATCACTACAGCAGTTTTTCCTGCAATCTCTATTTTGTGATTTTCTAGCAGCTTCATTATTCCATAAGGAGTACAAGCAATCTTATCCGGTTCCCCTATTAATAGTTTCCCCATATTAACAGGATGAAACCCATCAACATCTTTTTTTGGGTTAACTGCATTTAATACTTTTTTAGGATCAATTTGTTTTGGTAATGGTAACTGAATTAAAATACCATGAATGGCATCATCTTGATTAAATCGTTTGATTTCTTTTAAAATTTCTTTTTCACTAATTTCTTCAGAGTATCTCTCTACTACTGAATAAAAGCCTAAAGATTTGGCTCTTTTTTCTTTATTGCGCACATAAGTCTGACTAGCTGGATCTTCCCCCACAAGTAAAACAGCTAACCCGGGGGTCACGCCTTTTGATCTTAACTTATCAACCATTACTTGCATCTCTTTATTCATTTCAGCCGCTAAATCCTTGCCGCTCATTATAATTGCGCTAATAATAAATCCCACCCTTTTAACTCTACTAGTCTTTTTTTATTCTCAATATATTTATTTTACCATACGAAGCTATATTGTTGTATGCCTTCAACTCTGTTTCTCAGAAAAGAAAAAAGAGGCTTATTCAGCCTCTTTTTTCTCCAAGTTATTAACGATATTTGCTAATACTCCATTAACAAATTTCCTTGATTTTTCATCGCTATAAAGCTTCGTTATTTCAAGCGCTTCGTTTAAAGCAACTTTTGCTGGAACGTCTGGAACATAAAGCATTTCGAAAATAGCAATCCTCATAATGACTACATCTGTTTTTGCGAGTCTTTCCATTGACCAATTTTCAAGATACTTTTGAACTTCTTCATCAATAGTTAGTTGATTTTCGATGACACCTTTAACAAGTAAGTCTAAATACTCAGGTACTGAAACCATTTCCACTTCATCTGCTAAATCATTTGAGCTTATAAGAGCTTGTTGCATAGCTATCTCAGTGGCGAGATCCTCATTGGCTGATAATTGAAATAGAGATTGTAATGCTTTCTCTCTAATTTCGCGTCTGGTTAAATTCAATCTACTTCACCATCTTCATCATCAAAACTAAACAAATCTTTTAATTCAGTTTTTTCTGGCACAATTCCTACCACATGGATATTTACTTCTTTTAGCTCGATATCTGTCATTTGAATTAATTGTTCACGTACTTTTTTCTGTAATTCTAATGATACTTTCGGTACAGAAACGCCATAATTCAAATAACAGTATACATCTACTTTTAAACCTTCTTCGTCTGAAGTTAAATGGACGCCTTTTTTATGATCTACTCGTCCGAATAATTCAGAAACGCCTGAACTTAATTTGCCATGCATTGCGTAAACACCTGATACTTTACTTGCAGCAATACCTGAAATAACTTCAATAACTTCCGGAGCTACTTCAATTTCACCCAAAGTTGCTTTTGTTTTATTTACTGCAAAACTTGATTCTTCAGCCATCATCTAGACCTCCTATTGTCTTTATCTTAATTTTTTATGCACGAGAAACGTACGAACCATCTTGTGTGTTAACAATAACCATGTCATCAACGTTTACGAAGAATGGCACGTTAACATTTGCTCCAGTTTCCAATTTTGCTGTTTTAGTTCCACCTGAAGATGTATCTCCACGGATTCCTGGTTCAGTTTCAGCGATTCTTAATGTTACCGTATTTGGTAATTCTATACCTATTATTTCAGAGTTATACATTGAAATATGAACTTCCATATTTTCTTTTAAATATTTTAACTGACTTGCTATAGCTTCTTCAGGCAACTCCATTTGTTCATAATTTTCAGAATCCATGAAAACATATACCTCACCGCTCTCATATAAAAATTGCATTTTGCGTTTATCGATTTGGGCTCTTCCAACTTTTTCACCAGCACGAAATGTTTTTTCTTGAACATTTCCGTTTCTTAAGTTTCTTAACTTAGAACGAACAAAAGCTGCACCTTTACCTGGCTTAACATGTTGAAAATCGATTACTTTCCAAAGTCCACCGTCAAATTCAATTGTTAAACCTGTTTTAAAATCATTTACAGAAATCATTGTGTTTTCCTCCTAGAATCGTTCCTATTTTCTGTTTTAGTGTATCATTTTTCTATTCATCTGCCTAATACATTCTAGGTTTTCTTATATTTTAAAGAATAATTAGTTCCTTAGGAGAATGAACAATAACTTCATTTCCAAATTCAGTAATAACTAAATCATCTTCAATTCGAACTCCACCAATTCCAGGTAAATAAATTCCTGGTTCATTGGTAATCACATTCCCTTTGACAAATTTTTTCGTTGCCAATTTAGAAACGTTTGGACCCTCATGTATTTCTAAACCGATACCATGTCCTGTTGAATGCCCAAAAGCCTCACCATATCCATAACTAGCAATATGATTACGTGCAATAGCATCTAATTCTACACCCGTCATTCCTGGTTTAGCCGCATTAATTACTTTTAATTGTGCTTCTAGTGTAATAGCATAAATCTCTTTCAGTTTTGCGTCTGGTTCTCCTATAGCAAATGTGCGGGTCATATCCGAAACGTATCCTTCATAATAACAACCAAAATCAATAGTGACAAAATCACCCATTTCGATTATCTTTTTGCTTGCCACTCCATGAGGCATTGCTGAACGGATCCCGCTAGCTACAATCGTTTCAAATGAAACACCCGTTGCACCTAACCCACGCATATGAAAGTCTAAGATATTGGCTACCTCGATTTCTGACATTCCCGGCTTAATTACTCCTAATATATAACTATAAGCTGCATCAGAAATGGAACAAGCTTTTTTAATAATTTCAATCTCTGAAGAATCTTTAACTTCTCTTAATTCTTCAATTAAATTTGATACAGGAATTAACTCACTTGAAATAATTTGTTCTAAAAGTTCAAAGGTACTAAAACTGATATAATCTTGCTCAAAACCCATTTTTTCAATAGTATCTTTTTCTACTAACCGAGCAACCTCATCGTAAATGGGTCCGCTATTTTTCACAATTTCAAAACCAACAGCTTGGGTAGCTGCCTGTTCTGTATATCTAAAATCTGTTACAAAATAAGCATTTTCCATTGTAATTAGACTTAATCCTGTTGTTCCAGTGAAGTTAGATGCATAACGCAAATTGTAAGGGCTGGTAATTAATAAAGCTTCTATATTTTTTCTTTTCATACTTTCTCTTATCTTATTTAAACGAGACATCTGTTCCACTCCTCAATTTTTAATTCTGCACTAAGTCATTCTAGTTCGTATACTTGAACATAATCTATTTTATTATATCAAATTACAGGGTAAAAAGAAATAACCCTTCATTTTGGCTAATAAACAGACTTCAAAAGATTAAATCTAATAATCTGTTTGTTAACATCCGATTTGTCTCTTTACTGTTAGCCTTTTAAAATTTAGAGTTATTTCATTTTTTTTCCATTTACACATTTAGCTGTTATTATCATTTAAACTGGGTAAAAGATTACTTGCATGAATACTTAATATGGTAAGTATTACAATGAAAATAAACGATCTTATAAAAAAACTTTCAAAATAGGAACCTTATTATTTACCCAGCTTCTTTACATTTTTTCAATACTTTTGATAGGATGTATAATAATAAAAATCAACTGACTATTCCAATAATAAGCCACCATATACAAGGCTTTTCTTGATGTTAGATTATCCTTATGTATGATTTTCACATTAGAATGTAACCAACTATATTGTAATTGTTATATTTATCCCTCTCCCCCACCCGTCATATAGACAAATAGCAACGTATTAGCTTGTTAAAAAGCTGAAAAGCTCCTCACATTAAAATCCATGTAAGAAGCTTTTTACTATCATAAATACAATTAATACCACTTGGATTCTAACTAGCTATTTTGTGGTTTGATGTTGAGGGCAACTTCCTTTATTGCTTTATGATTTTTTTTAATTCCACTCTTTTCTGTCATCAAGTTCTTTATCGCTATGAAAAAATACACTAATCTTTATTGGATTTAATATAGTATTTTTAGTTGATCCGATAAAGGTAAATGAATCCGTTACCGTTTTACTTACTTCTACTTTTCCGTCTTCAAACATAAAAATAGCTCCTTTAAAGTTTGGTGATTCAATTAATTGTCTTTGAACCTCAGCTTTTGATAATGAAATCATGGTCTGGATTAAATAGTAATTTTCAGTTATCATCATTTGCTGCATCTGATTTTTATATATGTGAGCTGTTCCTCCCATAACTGTAGTAATCAAAAATACAAAAATTACTACTGAAGGTAAAATAGCTCCTTTTTGATTCATTATTTTAACTCCTTAATCTGTTCTGTTATTTTCACTTGTGCCTTGTAGCTTTCTTTATTTAAAAAAGAGACTTGTATAACTAAAAAATCACCGTTTTTTGTAAATGTAACTCTACTAACTTTCATTAATAATGGTTGATATCCACCTGATTCCGTTGTTTTAATTAAGGTTGTTTTATTTAAATCTTTTTGATAAACAATTAAACGGCGTACCCTACCAGCAGCATCCTGTTCTTCAAATCTTACCTTACTAGCTGTGATATCTTTAAATACTAGTTCTTTAATCTCGTATTCAAATTGATTGAGAAATAAATGCCATTCTAATTGACGATCTAAAAATGTTTGTTTTCGAATAGACTGGTATTGACTAGCTGTAAAACCAATTAATGAAACACATATAACTAAAACATATAAAGACACTATCGACTCTAACAGTGTAAACCCCTGTTCATTAAGGGTTGGTGATTTCAGTTGAAAGAATATCCATTTTCTTTTTACGACCATTGTATTGTATATGGATACCTTTTTTCTGGTTTGTTTCTGATAGATTGATACCATAAGTAATCTCTCCAGTTTGCCAAGTGCTATCTATATCTTGACCAAGTGCTATTTTTTGTGATTGTTCATAAGCAATCCGGACTAAATCAACCTCTATTTTTTCTTTTTTTATTGTGAGCAGTAAATTTGCTGTCATGGGTAAATAGAAACCAATACAGAGTGTTATTAGTAAGAATGCAATCAAACTTTCAAGTAGGATGTAGCCTTCTTGATTAAACCGTTTATTCCCATTTATAGCGTCCACTTCCCATTTGAAAAATTAATCCATGCCTAATTCCATCTATATCAAAATACAATGTGGAGAAGCTTTGAAGATTACCACTTCCACCATTAAATATGTATTGCTTATTAGATGGCGTTGTGATATTTTTTGGTAATTGCAAACGGTACTCTAAATAATGATTTTCTTGGGACATCGCTTTAAATGTAATATCATTATTACGTGCTGAAACATCTATTGAAGACCATTTACCAGATAATACAGCATAGTTTTGACTTGTCGTTATACCGCTTTGTAACTCTTCAACAAATAATTGAGTTGCTGTATTCTCAATGATTTTTTTTGAAAAAATAGTTGGAATAATTAACATGCTTGTTGCAATAAACAAAACGACTAGCATCTCGAAAAGCAACAATCCACTTGAATTTATTTTTTTCATGGGATAAGAATTTTTGCAGTAACCTTGCCATCAGAAAGTTGAAGTTTTGCATCCGCTTGTTTTGATTGTTCGTCACTCAAATATTTCGCTTCTTTTAATACCTCAAAAGTAGTAGCCTTAATACCGTATTCCATTTCGTATAACTCGACTTGAGTCTGCACAACAGTCACTAGTGCTTTGGTTCCTTGAGCATCCACTTTTTGTTTTTGTGTTACTACATTTGGAATAATCAATAACATCAAAATGGAAATAACAAACAGCACCAGGACCATTTCAATTAATGTAAAACCTTTAGCATCCATTTTTTTAAATTTATGCATTACATCATTCCCTCCATCATAGAAAAAGTTGGTAACAATAAGGCTAAATAGATACAAAGTATTAAAAAAGCTACAATCAGAAAAATAAACGGTTGAATCCAACTGAACATCCTCTGTAGTTGGATTAGCATTCGATCTTGACAATCTTGTGAATAAAGGGCTAATTCACTAGCTAATTGACTTGTTGCTTCTCCATGTAAAATGATAAGCCCTAATTCTTGATTAAAAAAAGTCAATGCCTGCATAGACTCTTGGAAATTTTGACCAGCTACTAGTTTCAGCTCCATGTATTCAGCTACTTCTCTCATTAATTTAGTCGCTTCTTTTGATTGCATTAGTTCAATGATTGCATTCATTTGGTAACCGCTTCTTAATAGTTGACTCCATTCATAACTAAAAAAATGGGTATAATAAAGTCGTAACATCGTATTCAAGAGTGGTATTCCCATGAAAAAAGTGGCTTTTTTTATCGCTGTCCCTGTTTTTAATCTTTGTTGAAAAATAATAAACAGCAATAAGAAAAATAGCAGACTAATAAATAAAACTGTTGGAAATTGTTGAATAAAAATAACGGCAAATCGATTTATCCATGATAAACTTCGATCTGTTGTGTTGTAAATTTCTTCAAAACTAGGTAATAAAACTAAACGCATCGCTATCATAATACCCGACATAAAAACCAATAAAATAATAGGATAGTGCAATAATTTTATCAGTTCTTTTTTTTGTTTTTCTTTATCTGCTAGATATTGTCCACTTGAATATAATACGAACGAAAAACGACCATGGATCAAGGATAAATAGACTTGCGAACACACTCGTTCTGAAAATCCTTGGTTCCTAATTACTTCATCAAATCGCTCCCCGTTTTCTAATTGATGGATAATCATTTGAATCCACACTACTTCTTTTGGCATAATTTTGGCTAAGAATACTAATGCTTCACCTAAAGTAAACCCTTCTTGCACTAAAGAAGATAACTTTATCAAAAATGACGCTTGAATAGAGAGAGTCGGTTTTTTATGGGATTTGGTATTTTTGAAACGTTGTTTTACTAATATAGCCATAAACATACGCCTTTCTAAGTAAACGATTAAAGGAACGAGGAGTATCATTTTGTTGATTGGTTAGTGTTAACTCATTAGACAAACAATTTCGTAAATCTTGCTTCGTTACAACTTCATAGATAACCGCTCTTTTTTCATGTCCTTTAACATGTGGACAAATCACTAAACTTTCTTCTTCACAAAAAGCGCACAGTTTTGGAACTAATTTCTGAAAAACAATCCCTAAAAGTGTTTGCCTTAACTGATCCATTGTTACTCCCAATTCTAATAAGCGTGAGAGTACCCCTACTGCATTTTTAGCATGGATTGTTGCAATCATCAAGTGTCCTGTTAAAGCTCCTCTTATAACCACCCTTGCGGTTTCTTCATCTCTTATTTCCCCAATAATCATTGTATCAGGATGATGCCTCAAACTTGATTTCAATAATGTTTCGTAGAAAATTCCAGCTTTTTCATTTACCTCCGTTTGTAAAAAGGCCGATTCTTCTATTTCAACAGGATCTTCTACTGTAATGACTTGCTGTTTAAATTGTGTATGATAATCTCGAATTAATTGATACATTGTTGTTGTTTTGCCAGATCCAACGGGACCAGAAAACAAAATCAACCCACTTTTAAAACGAACCAATTCATTCATTTCAATCACTTCATTTTGAAAAAATGTTGTGCGATTCAAAGAACCCGTTTTCATTTCATTTAGCAGACGAATCACCATGGACTCCTGGCTCCTGTAATTCGATATAGTAGAAAATCGCAGAGCTTGCTTGCTCTCTTTTAGCATTAATTGTATTGAGCCGCTTTGTGGTTTTCGGCGCTCTCCTACATCCATTCCGGAAAGATATTTAAAATAAGATATTAAACGATTGGCTTCTGTTGACTTTACTTGAGAGTGTTCATACAGCTCGCCACTAATTCTAAAAAAAAGAAAATAATGAGTTATTTCTGGCAATAGATGGATATCACTAGCTCCTTTATTTTGTGCTTCTAAAATTAAATTTTCAGCAAATTGTTCTATTTCCATTCTAATCGCCATTATAGAGACTTTATTCACTGGTTGAGATAGAATTCAAGTCTCGGGCTTCCCTCCTTAATTTTTTCATAGTTATCTAATGCCTCCTTTTTTTTAGTTCTCTTTTTTAATATTTGCATTTATTTCTTTTTTCTTTTTTTTACACAAAAAAAACACTTTTTACTTTATCAAAATAGATAAAATAAAAAGTGTCTTTAGATCGTTCGTTTTTAAATTCAATTTCTTTATAGTTCTGCGTTGTGGAAAACTTCTGATACATCATCATCGTCTTCAAGTTTGTCTAACATTTGCTCAAAGATTTCTTTTTTATCATCAGATAATTCCGCTGTTGTTTGCGGAATCATGGTCACTTCCGCTTTAGCTAAAACATATCCTTCATTCTCTAAAGTGTCACGTACTTCTGCGAATTCTGATGGATCTGTATAAATCTCAAAAACTTCATCTGACGTTTCCATTTCTTCTCCACCAGCTTCTAGCACACTCATAAGCACAGTATCTTCATCAACGTTCAAACCTTCTCGCTCAATAGCTATATAGCCTTTGCGCTCAAACATGTAGCTGACAGATCCTTTTTCACCCATTGCTCCACCATTTTTATTAAAAGCAACTCGTATATTTGTACCAGTACGATTTAAGTTATCTGTTAAAGAATGAACTAAAACAGCTACACCACTAGGACCGTAACCTTCATAAGTTACTTCATCATAATTTTCACTTTCGGTTGTACTGCTACCTTTTTTAATGGCACGTTCTATATTGTCATTAGGCATATTATTAGACTTAGCTTTATCCATCACCATACGCAATGAAGGGTTCATATTTGGGTCAGGTCCACCACTTTTTACAGCCATGTAAATTTCTCTAGATATCTTTTGAAAAATTTTTCCACGTTTTGAATCTTGTGCATTTTTTCGTCCTTGGATATTATTCCATTTTGAATGTCCTGACATTCAACTCCCTCATTTCATTGTTTATTTAGGCAAGTAAGCCTTATCTATTCTACCAAAAAATAAATGGTTGAGCAATCTTTTCTAAAATGCATAAAACTTGTTTTAGTCTCGATATTTTTTCTTCTTTTTATAATTGGTCTTATGAAAAACGAAAAAAAGTACAGCTAAGATAATACCAGTTGCTGCTCCTATACTGTCTAGTTGAATATCTTGCAATAGAGGTGTTCTATTGGGAGTAAGACCCTGGTGGAATTCATCCATAGCCGCATAACCAGAAGCCAACAACCAAGAGATAAGTATAGATAAGCTCAGACTTGCCAACTTATTTTTCAAACCTAAAAACCAAAATAATCCCAAAAGAAAATAAGTTCCAAAATGGGCAGCTTTACGGATAAAGAATTCCACAAATTTACTATAACCAAGTGTTTGAATACTTATCTCACTCCCTGCATAGTTAAACTGAACACTATTCAACAAGTTTTTCAGTGGTTCTTTAGCTAATAGTTGATCAAGCATAGGAGTAATTGATTGTGCTTCATAAGGTTGGGATGAACTGTAAAAAAGAATGCCCATGATAGCCAACGCTAAAATAATATAACTGCTATCTCTAGTTGTCGAACGCATATTCACACTCCTTTTCCTAAATGTTTTTTAAATTTAACTAGCACAATTGAAATTTTTCTATTCATTTTAGTATATCAAAAATGAAGCAAAAATAAACTCGTTTCTGCTAAATTCTTCAAAATAAAAGACACTTATCTTTTTAGATTCAATTTATTTTTTATTTGGTATTTTCATATTTTAAATAACTAGACTATAATAGAGTAAGATTAATAAAGAAAGGGATTTTTTTAGATGACTTACGAAATGAATTGGGATTTAGACTCTATTTTCTCAGGTGGAAGTGGATCTAGTGAGTTACAAAATAAACTAAGTTTAATCGAAGAACAACTAGTTAGCATAACTGAGCAAGTAAATAAATGGGATAGTGCAAAAGACAAACCAGACTTCAAAGAATTTTCAGCTATGTTAGAAAGTCAAGAAAACATTACCTTTGGTTTATCACAAGTGCATACCTTTGTTGAAGCTGTTCAGTCAGCAGATGTTACAGACAAAAAAAGTGGCGCTTTATTCGGACAAATTTTCACACTCAGTAGTTCATTTGATACCATTAAAACCATTCTCACAAAAAAAATAGTCGCTATGTCAGATAAAGATTGGAAGGGTTTACTTTCTTTAAGTGAATTTCAACCAATTGAATTTGTCTTACAAGAAACTAGAATTCAAGGTAAAGAATTATTGAGTGAATCTGAGGAAGCTTTAATCAATGCTCTTTCAATAGACGGTTTCCAGGCTTGGAGTGACCATTATGATACGTTAGTTGCGACAATTGAAATCCCTTTTGAGGAGGCGGATGGTTCGCGCATGACTCTTTCCGCTGGACAAGCCTATAACAAAATGAATTCTGATCCTGATGAAAGAGTTAGAAAACAATTGTTTGATAAATGGGAAGTCGCATGGGCTGAAAAAGCTCCCTTATTCGCTGATGCATTGAATCATTTAGCCGGTTTTAGATTAACTGATTATAAAGCACATGGCGTTTCGGATTTTTTAAAACGTCCTTTGGAATACAATCGGATGGAAAAAGAATCGCTAGATGCTATGTGGAAAGCAGTCAGTGAACACAAACAACCTTTTATTGATTATCTGAATCGTAAAGCTCAACTAATAGGGAAAGATCAATTAGACTGGCAAGATGTTGAATCTCCTGTTTTAGTGGGCAATACCAAACCACAGCTTTATCCATACGATAAAGGCGCCAATTTTATCATAGCTAACTTTAAAAAGGTCAGTCCAAAAATGGCATCTTTTGCTCAAACTGCTTTTGAAAAGAATTGGATTGAAGCCGAAAATCGTAGTGGGAAACGTCCGGGAGGCTACTGCGCCGAGTTGCCAGAAAGTAAAGAATCTCGAATATTTATGACTTACGCTGATTCACCTGGTGAAGTATCTACGTTGGCTCATGAATTAGGTCATGCTTTCCATAGTTATGTAATGAAAGATTTACCGGCATTAAACCAACAATACGCAATGAATGTAGCAGAAACTGCCAGCACCTTCGCCGAAATGGTTGTTGCTGATGCCACCGTAAAAGATGCAAAAACTAAAGAAGAAAAAATAAATTTACTTGACACAAAAATCCAAAATTCATTAGCTATGTTCTTAAACATACATGCTCGTTTTATTTTTGAAACTAATTTCTATGCAGAACGACAAAACGGAATTGTTACAGATGAACGATTATCTGAATTAATGGACGCAGCTCAAAGAGAAGCATACAAAGACTCGTTGAATTCTTATCATCCCCATTTTTGGGCTAGTAAATTGCATTTTTTCATTACTGACGTTCCTTTTTATAATTTTCCTTATACCTTTGGTTATCTTTTCAGTCTAGGTATTTATGCGCAGTATTTAGAAGACAGCACTGGTTTTGAAAATCGGTACATCGCTTTATTAAAAGACACTGCTTCAATGTCTACAGAAGACTTAGCTAAAAAACATTTGCATGTTGATTTAAATACGCAAGATTTTTGGGTAGCTGGTATTGAAGTTATGGAAAAAGAAATCCAAACATTCTTAGACCTCACTGAAGAATATACAAAGTAAGATACAAAAAAAGACGAAGCTAGATTAATTTTATTAATCTAGCTTCGTCTTTTCAATTAGTACTACGCTTTTATTTTAGTATCTTCCGAACCCAACAACTTTGCTAGCCCACCATCCAGAACTATAAGAGGTATAAGCCACTCCAGTGCTGCTTTGTGAACCAACGAAACCGCCGCCACCTGTTACAATCCCAACATGATCCACAGTAGAACCACCTAATGAAAAGAATACTAAGTCTCCTGCTTTTGGATTAGATACACGCGATGAAGCACTGTATTGTGCAGATGCAACACGTGGAATAGAAACTCCAGCAGATCCTAAGACATATTGAGTAAATCCAGAACAATCAAATCCACTTGCAATTGATGCTCCGCCCCAAAGATAAGGTTTCCCTGCTGATAAAGCAGTGTTGATAGCCGGTTGCATTGAAGATAGAGATGTTCCGCCTATTGAAGGTGCTGGTACTGGCTTTTTAACTGGTACTGGTGTTGTCTTTTTAACTGGTGCTGGTGCTGGCTTTTCAACTGGTGCTGGTGTTGTCTTTTTAACTGGCGCTGGTGTTGTCTTTTTAACTGGCGCTGGTGTTGTCTTTTTAACTGGCGCTGGTGTTATCACAACTTTATTGGCAGTTGGTTTACTTACAGATACTGATGTATTTGACTCTTGATTTGAAGAATTAACAGAACTTGATTGAGTAGAAGTTTGTGCTTCTTCAGCTACTTCTGTAGTATTCTGTTCAGTAGTTGCAACATTTTCAGTTGAAGCAGCTTCTATTGTTACTCTAGATTCTTCTTCTTTTTGTTCAAAAGCTACTTGAACAGCTTTTTCTGCATCTGCTTGAGCTGTTGTATAATCTGCTACTGCTTGTTCTGCAGCTGCTTTTTGTACTAAGAAAGCATCTTTATCTGCTTGCGCTGTTGACATTTCTGAAGCAAGTTGCGATACAACTACTTCTTTTTCTAACAATTGTTGCTCAAGTGAGCTCTGTGTATTTTCTAATTGAGCTGCTAAAGCATTTTGTTGTACGATAGTTTTTTCTGTTTTTGTTTTCTTTTCAACAACCAGTTTTTGATCTTGTACTTGTTCTTCCACAAGGTTTTTATTAGCTGTTACCATGTGATTAACGACATCTACACGACCAATAACATCTACTAAAGATTCTGCTTCAATAATAAATTCTATGTAGTTCTGTGTATCTCCATTAGTTTGAACTGTACGTGCTTGTTTATCTAATTGTTCATTGCGTTCTTCAATCTTTTTTTCTAGTGAGTCAATCTCAGTTTTTAAAGTTACCATCTCTTCTTGAGATTTGTTAATATCTCCAACCATTTTTTGAGATTTTTCTTTATTAACATTAATCGTTTTATTTATCGCTTCTAATTGTGATTGTGTATTGTTTTTTTCTGTTGATAAGCCATTTATTTTTTGATCAGCTGTATCTATGTTATTTTGGTTTGTATTTGATGTTTGTTTAGCTTCTTCAATTTTATCATTATAAGATTCAGCACTAGCTGTTATAGGTAGAATAACAGAACCAAAAGTCATTGTTCCTAAAATTGCAATTGAAAGTAATTTCTTATTCATTAATTATTCTCCTCCAAAAAAATAGTTATTTTTAAAATAATTAAACTGTTATCACCAGTTCACAAAGTTCAGTATAGCATGAAGAACACTTTTAAAGATTACTTTTAGGTTACAATTCAATGTCAAATAATAACACTTAGAAGATAAATAAATTTTATATGTGTTATTATGATTTTGATCAACAACAACCTCTTGAAACTTTTACGAATTATGCTAATTCTTCCTTTTATGAGTTTGCAGTCTAAAAATCTATTTCTTCAATAGTCCCGAAAAAAGTCCTATAAAGAATGTATGAATGATTCAAGCTTAGCTTTTTTTAGAATGACTGGTTAACGTGTTATCTATTTTATTCTCTTGCTTTTATAAAATAAAATAGTGTATCATGTAGTGTTAGATAGTTTATTTATCTATACTACATCTTTATATATTTTAGGAGGATTTATAATGTCTAAAGATTACCGTGTATTACTTTATTACCAGTACGTTAACATTGAAAACCCTGAACAATTTACAGCTGAACATTTAGCTTTTTGTAAAGAAATTGGTTTGAACGGCAGAATTTTAGTTGCTGCAGAAGGCATAAACGGAACCGTTTCTGGAACATTTGAACAAACTCAACACTATATAGACACCATGCACGCTGATTCTCGCTTTGCTGACACTGTATTTAAGATTGATGAAGAGAATACGTCAGCTTTTAAAAAAATGCATGTTCGCCACCGTCAAGAATTAGTTACATTAAACCTTGAAGATGACATCAATCCAAACGAACTTACTGGTACTTATTTAGAACCTGAAGAATTTCGTAAGGCTATTTTAGATGAAAACACGATCGTGATTGACGCACGTAATGACTATGAGTTCGATTTAGGACATTTTAGAGGTGCTGTCCGTCCGGAAATCCGTACTTTTCGTGAACTTCCTCAATGGATTCGCGAGAATAAAGAAAAATTTATGAACAAACGTATTGTCACTTATTGCACTGGTGGAATTCGTTGCGAAAAATTTTCCGGTTGGCTTCTTAAAGAAGGATTTGGAGATGTGGGACAATTACATGGTGGGATCGCCACTTACGGTAAAGACCCCGAAGTTCAAGGAGAATTATGGGATGGACAGATGTATGTTTTTGACACTCGCATAAGTGTTCCAGTAAACCAAAAAGAACATATTATTGTTGGCCGTGATTGGTTTGATGGTTTGCCTTGTGAACGTTACGTGAACTGTGCAAACCCCAAATGTAACCGTCAAATTCTAACTTCTGAAGAAAACGAATTTAAATACCTAAAAGGGTGCTCTCATGAATGTCGTGTAGCTCCTGAAAATCTTTACGTTAAAACGAACCATTTGAGCCAAGAAGAAGTGAGCGAACGTTTAGCTGCTATTGGAGAAAAGCTTCCAGCAAACAGTTTATAAAAAATTACACCAACTAACAGCTAAATCCTAATCACTTCAAAAAACGTAATGTAATCATAACCAGCGATTATTATCCATAAAGTGGACACAGGTCTGCTCCCTCAAACGCATTATAGACCAAATAGTTGCAAGTAAAAAACAGGACATATGTCCTGTTTTTTTACCCTAAAATCAAGGCGTCATCACTGACCCGATTGCCGCTATTTTTATGAAACAATTCTAATAAATCTGGTACAGTCATTTGTTGTTTCTCATTTCCACTTACGTCCACCGCTACCTGTCCATTGTATAACATAATTAACCGATTGCCGTATTCAATTGCATTTTCCATATTGTGAGTAATCATCATAGCTGTCAGTTGCTCTTCTCTAACTATTTTATCTGTTAACTCTAATACCATTTTACTCGTCTTTGGATCCAATGCGGCTGTATGTTCATCTAGTAAGAGTAGTTTTGGAGCTTGTAAAGCAGCCATCAGTAACGTCAAGGCTTGACGTTGTCCACCAGACAATAATCCAACCTCCATTTTCAGACGATTTTCTAAATTTAAATCTAACTGTTTTAATCGTTCACGAAATTCTGTTCGCTGTTTATCTTTTACTCCTAAGGAAAGTCCACGTTTTTTGCCACGCTTATAAGCAACTGCTAAATTTTCTTCTACGCTTAAGCGAGTAGCCGTCCCCATTTTAGGATCTTGAAAAACACGACCAATGTGTTTTGCTCTTTCAGCTGTTTTTTGGCGTGTTATATCTTCTCCTGCTAAACGAATACTGCCTGAATCTATAAAGAAACTACCAGCAATGCTATTTAACAGTGTTGATTTCCCCGCACCGTTGCCACCAATAATAGTAACGAATTCACCTTCTTCAATTGTTAAATTTAGCCCTTTTAAAACATGATTCTCATTAACTGTCCCAATTTCAAAACTTTTATGGATATCTTGTACTTTTAGAATAGCTGTCATTTAACTATCTCCTCCTTTACTCTACGTACTCTACGATTTTTTTGACCTACTTTAGATTTTCTTTTTATTAACGGGGTAGAAAGAGCAATTGCTAAAATAAGTGCCGAAAATAATTTAATATCTTGCGGATCAATACCTAGTTGCAATACCAAATCAATGATTAATCGGTATACAATTGATCCAACAACAATCGTTAACAATCGTTTTGCAAATGATAACTGATGAAAAAGTACTTCTCCAATAATAACTGAAGCAAGGCCAATCACAATTGTTCCAATACCCATTCCAATATCGGCATAACTATTATTTTGTGCAATTAATGCCCCAGATAAAGCAATTAAACCATTGCTTAACATATATCCAATAACTTTCATTGTATTCGTATGAATTCCATTTGCTTCACTCATAGCCTCGTTATCTCCAGTTGAACGAATGGCTAAACCTGTTTCTGTATTAAAAAATAAATACAGCAAAAAGATAACTAATAGGCTCGCCATCATTCCAACAACTAAGACAGCCATACGACTATTTAAGCCGTACGATTGAACTGTTCTAATCAATGTTTCTTCTCCTAGCAGAGTAACGTTTGCTTTACCCATGATTCTTAAATTAATAGAATATAGTCCTGTCATTGTCAAAATACCCGTTAATAGAGCCGGTATTTTCAATTTCGTGTGTAAAAGACCAGATACAACTCCAGCTAACATTCCGCAAAATACAGCAATTAGTGTTGATAGGATTGGTGAAATTCCAGCTACAATTAAGCTCGCACATACCGCTGCGCCTAAAGGAAAACTTCCCTCGGCTGTTAAATCTGCAATATCTAATATCCGAAAAGTCAAATAGACACCTATAGCCATAATCGACCATAATAAACCTTGTGAAATGCTTGATAATATAATACTCATAGTGTATAAAACTCCTCCATTATCCTTTTAGTCTGGGACCACAATACTTGCAGGATCTATTCCCAATGCTTTTGCCATTTTTTCATTTACAACTAATTCTAAATTATTTGAAGTCTCAACTTTCATTTCAGCTGGTTTCTTTCCCTCTTCAATAATTTCTAATGCGATTTCAGCTGTTTGACGTCCTAAATCTGTGTAGTTTATTCCATATGTTGCTAAAGCGCCGGCTTGCACCATTTCTGCTGAGCCAGGTATTACAGGCAATTTGTACTCAGTTGCAATTTCTCCCACTGTTGGCATCGTGCTAGCTAGAGTATTATCTGTTGGGATATAAACTGCATCAACTTCTTGTGCTAATGTTGTCATAACTTGTTGTACATCATTCGTTGAAGTCACTGTTAAAACTTTTACTGCTATTCCCTTTTCTTTGATAGCTTTCTCAGCCAAAGCTGCTTGAATCTTTGAATTTGGTTCGCTTGAATTATAAATGATTCCTACTGTCTTAGCCTCAGGAGCTATTGATACTAATAGGGCGATTTGTTCTTCAATTGGGACAATATCACTTGTTCCAGTCAAGTTTTTCCCTGGTTTTTCCATACTTTCTACCAAACCAGCATCAACTGGATCCGTTACTGCTGTGAACAAAACGGGATCCTCTTCTGTTACATTCGCTAAAGCCTGAGCAGCTGGTGTAGCAATTGTCAAGATAACGTCGTTTTCCCCAGCTAGACGTTCACTCATACTTTGTAAGTTTGCTTGATCTCCTTGCGCATTTTGATAATCAACGGTCAGATTCTCACCTTCAACGTATCCCGCGTCTTCAAATTCACTTAAGAAGCCTTTACGTGCTAGAGATAAAGAATCGTGTTCCATATACTGTAAGATTCCTACATTTATACCGTCTTCTTTTCCATCTCCTGCTTCTTTACCAGTACCACAGCCTGCTAATACTATTCCTGCTATCATTAATCCTAATCCTGTTTTCCAAATCTGTTTATTCTTCTTCATTTTCTTTTCCTCCTAGTCTCCTCTTTTTTTCATCAAATCAATTATTTGAGAAACTAAAAACACCCACATAGATAAACGTACAATCTAAGTGGGTGTTGCTTGTTATTTTAAAAAAGATAAAATAGGTTTCTTGCACCACATAGATATAACTTTCATCTATGTGACGCATTCAGCTCAATACAAAATGCCTTAGCCATCATAGATACAAACATCACTGTTTCCTGTTTGTATCCAAGTGTGACCTGTCTACAAACAGCTTCTAAAATAGCTAAAGAAATAATTATTTAGTTGTGTCCTGTTTTTTGGCAGATTATTCATATTGATTCCCTCACAATTCATTTTTTGGATAGCCCAAGTATAAAAAACAAATAAAAGCTTGTCAATACATTTATTAGTTTTTTTTAATGATTTTATCATCATATATTCATTTTATTCACTACTTAGAGATATTTCAACTTATCTTATCACCTATTCCATTCAAAAGTTAGGTTTTTTTGTAACTTTTTGATATAATTAACAGAGTAACTTTAATCAAGACTATGAATTTGAGGTGAAATCATTTTGAAAGATTCAGAAAAAAATACAATTCCATTTTTCTTAGCAAAATTAAAAAAATTTTTTACGATGATTAAAAAAAAGTTGAAAGAAAAATGGTCTTCTTTCACACAGAAAAGAAAAGAGCAAAGCAACCAGTCCGACGCTCAACAATCTACTTCATCTAACCATTCTCCTGTAGAATCAAAACAACCAAATACAAATCCTGAAACACTTGATGACAAATTTATTGGTATTTTATTGGCTGCAAAAGGATGGGTTGTTGTGAAAAGTAAGAATATTAAAAATACTATCACTAAAAAAAATCCAGAAAATAATAATGAAGAAAGCACACGATCGAATCGTTATCATTCCTTCTTTTTTGGCTTTAATGTCACTTACAACGTTCTAAAAAACCTTTTTATTGCTTTAATCATTTTTCTTTTAGTTGGTGTAGCATTTGCAGGTGGAACAGGATTAGGCTACTTTGCTTACTTAGTCTCTAAAGACGAACCACCTACGTATAAAGAAATGAATGCTGATTTAAAGAATATTGAAACGACTTCTTCTATTTATTATGCTGGCGGAGAGTTAATCAGTGATTTAAGAACAGACTTAAAAAGAACAACAATGCCTTTAGAAGATATGTCTGATTTAGTTCAAAAGGCCATTATAGCAACAGAAGATGAGTATTTTTACGAGCATAACGGAGTCGTGCCTAAAGCTATTGCTCGTGCACTTTTTCAAGAAATTACCGGGGCTAGTTCAGTCTCTGGAGGTTCTACTCTGACCCAACAGTTAGTCAAGCAACAAATTCTAACGAATGAAGTTTCATTTAAACGTAAAGCTAATGAAATCTTACTTGCTTATCGTCTTGAAAATTTTTTTTCAAAAGATGAAATATTAGAATCCTATTTAAACGTCTCTCCTTTTGGACGAAATAATCACGGAGAAAATATTGCCGGTCTACATGAAGCTTCTTCTGGCATCTTTGGTGTTGCTTCAAAAAAATTGACCCTGCCACAAGCCGCTTTCATTGCTGGGTTACCACAAAACCCTATCGTATATAGTCCATATAGCCAATATGGTGAAGTTAAAGATGATTTATCCGCTGGGTTCGCTAGAAAAGATGAGGTTTTATTCCGGATGTACCGCGAAGGCTCTATCACTAAGAAAGAATACGATAAAGCAAAAAGCTATGATCTAGCAGCGGACTTCGTCCAACAAGATACAACAACCAAGCAAAATAATTCTTACATCTATAATGCCGTTGAAAAAGAAGCACGCAAAGTTTTAATGGAACAACTGTATACAGCAGATAAGTTTACTGCTACTGATTTAGCAGCTGATAAAAGTTTATACGATGAGTATTATGAAAAAGCCGATCAAAAAATGCGGATGAACGGCTATCAGATTAAAACAACTATTGATAAATTTGCTTATGATGCTATGCAAAATGTCGTTACTAGTAATGCTAAAAATTTAGGTTATAAAAAAGAAATCGACTGGAAGAATCCAGAAACCGGTGAAACAACTACAATCATTGAACCCGTTCAAAATGGTAGTGTCTTACTAGACAATGAAACAGGTGCTATTCTTTCCTTTGTCGGTGGAGTTGATTTTAATCTCTCACAAGTAAACCATGCGTTTGATACCAATCGATCTCCCGGTTCTACTATAAAACCTATCTTAGTTTATGCTCCAGCGTTGGAAAACGGGACCATTACACCAGCTACTATTGTTCCTCAAACAAAATTAGTCGTCCCTGATGGTGTTACTGGTACCCATGAAATTACAAATCACGGCAACAGCGTTCCCGAGACATGGATTAGTGCCCGCAAAGGATTAGCTGCTTCTAGCAATATTGTTGCTTCAAGGATCTATATGGAGATGCAAAAATCATTTGTTCCTGGGGAGTACCTCCAAAAAATGGGGATAGGAACAGATTCGATTGCAGAGGAAGAATATAAAAATATTTCCTTAGCAATAGGTGGAACTGACGGTGGAGCATCTGTATTAGAACAAACCACTGCTTTCTCTACTTTAGCAAATAAGGGGACACATACAGAAAATTACATGATTGAATCTATTGAAGATTCAGCTGGTGACGTTCTTTATCAACATGAAGAGAAATCCAACCCAGTCTTTACTCCTCAAACAGCGTATCTTACTATTGATATGATGCGAGATGTTTTAGCTGCTGGTACGGCTACTGATGTAGAAAGTCAATTGACTTTTAGTGCTGACTTAGCTGGTAAAACTGGAACTTCAGATTTGCAAAAAGATATTTGGTTCATTGCTAGTACACCCAAAGTTACTTTGAGCTCTTGGATTGGGTATGACAACTCTGTTGAAGAAAATTATTTGGATCTAAGTTCTGGTGCTGGTAGTTCCGGAAGCAGAAATCGAACTTACTGGGCTCAACTTGCTAACGCCATTAATAACGCTAACCCAACTATTATGGGAGCCAACCAATCTTTCCAACAACCTAAAGGAATTGTTCCGGCAACTGTAAATGAAAAGACTGGTACAAAAGCTGGAAAAGTTAAATTAGCTGATGGAAAAGAAATAACTGTTTCTGGTGAAACAAAGACAGAAATTTTTAATAGCAAATACCTCCCAAAAGCAGCTACGTATAATTTTGCTGTTGGCGCAAGTAACAAAGACTTAAAAGACTTTTGGGGTGGAGTTGCTACCGCCGAAGAAAAAGCTGAAGCCGAAAAAGCAAAAGCTGAAGCTGATAAAAAAGCTGAAGTTGCAGAAGAGAAAAAAGCTAAAGAAGAAAAAGAGGATAACGCTAAGGCTGAAGCAGAGTCCAAGGCTAAAATAGAACTAGAAAAACAAGCTGAAGCTGAAGCTAAAAAGAAGGCTGACGCAGAGGCCAAGGCTAAAGCTGAGTCTGAAGCTAAAAAGAAGACTGAATCTGATTAATACAACCCCTAAAAAACCCGACTGAAGAGAAATCTTCAGTCGGGTTTTTTAATTTATTTAGAAGTTCCACGGTTGGCAATGTGATGAGGTAAGATGATTGTTTTTTCATCTACTTCTTCTTTATTCATCAATTTTGTCAATAGACGCATAGAAACAGCGCCGATATCATACAAAGGTTGAGTAATTGTACTCAATTTAGGGCGAACCATTTCAGTTAATTTTGAGTTATTAGCCGTAATGATTTCAAAGTCTTCTGGTATACGAAGATTTGAGTCTAACGCACCATTTAAAATACCAACTGCTAGCTCATCATCTCCAACAAAAGCTGCTGTTGCATTTGCTTCAGCTAGTTTAGAAAAGATTTCTTCTCCAGCTGAGAAAGTATAATCTGTTTCAAAAATTAAGCTTTCATCAAACAGGATGCCTGCATCTGTTAAAGCTTTTTGGTATCCTTTCATCCGATAAACACTATTAATGGGCTCATCTTTTTGAGATCCAGAAACGAACGCAACACGTTGATGACCCTTAGCTAGTAGCTCAGCAATTGCTTCTTCTGTTGCTGCTTCATAGTCGATATTCACACTACCTACTTGCTTGTCAGGGTCAACTGTACCTGCTAATACTACCGGGATTTTTGAACGTGAAAATTCAGCACGCAATTCATCTGTGATTTTATGTCCCATATAAATTAAACCATCGACTTGTTTTGCCAATAAGGTATTTAAGACATTTACTTCTTTTTGATCATTTTGATCAGAGTTAGCTAGGATAATATTGTATTTGTACATTGTAGCAATATCATCAATCCCTCTAGCTAATGATGAAAAATATAAATTTGTAACATCAGGTATGATTACCCCTACAGTAGTCGTTTTTTTACTAGCTAAACCACGAGCAATTGCATTTGGTCTATAATCTAAACGATCGATAACATCTAGTACTTTTTTTCGAGTAGTTGGCTTAACATTAGGATTTCCGTTGACAACTCTAGAAACAGTCGCCATTGATACATCCGCTTCTCTAGCGACATCATAAATTGTAATCGTTTGTTTTTCCATATATATTATCTCCTTTAATTGAGTTTATTTTGTTCATTCGTATTATCCTAATACAATCTATCAGACTTTCACGCATAATGCAAGCGTTTTACTTACGTTTTCATGAAAGTTTCATTTTGAGTTTTCATTAATTTGTATTCTTCTATTTATTTTTTTATCTTTATTCTTTTTTATTTACGTTTTTTATTTATTCAATGATACAATTAGAAAAGATTAAGATACTTTGGAAAGTTGGGGTTAAACTATAATGAACAAAAAGCTAAATGAGTTAAAAAAATGGTTAAAAGAAACTAAAACGGACTGCGTATTAATTAATGATCCGGAAAATATTGCTTACTACAGTGGCTATAAAAGTGATCCTCACGAAAGAATTTCAGCTTTGGTTGCTTTCCCTTTCGCTGATCCCTTTCTTTTCACGCCTTCTTTAGAAGTAAATGATGCAGAAAATAGTGAATGGTCTTTTTCTGTTTATGGCTATCTAGATAATGAAAGTCCTTGGTCTATTATTTCAACAAAAATACAAGAAATAATAGTTGGTACAAATAGATTTGCAATTGAAAAAGCGTTTTTAACTGTGGAACGTTATGAAATGCTCCTTTATTTTTTTGAGAACTCTCAATTTATAAATATATCAGAAAAAATACAAGAAATGAAGCTTATCAAAAATCCTGATGAAATAAACCGTATGATAGAAGCTGGAAAGTGGGCAGATAAAGCTTTAGAAATTGGCTTTAATAGTATCAAAGAAGGTATTTCTGAAGAAGAAATCGTTGCGGAAATTGAATACCAGTTAAAAAAACAAGGTATAAAAGAAATGAGTTTTGAAACGATGGTTTTAGCTGGCGACCACGCTGCTAGTCCGCATGGTATCCCTGGTTCAAGAAAAGTTAAAAAAAATGATATGGTTCTTTTCGATCTAGGAGTAGTTTGTAACGGGTATACTAGTGATGTTACGAGGACAGCTATTTTTGGCAAGCCATCAATAGAAGCTGAAAAAATTTATTCTGTTGTTCTTAAAGCTCACCAAGCTGCTATTGCAGCAGTGGAACCTGGTGTAACTGCTGGACAATTAGATGAAATCGCACGAGATATTATCACGAAAGAAGGATATGGAGACTACTTCACCCATCGTCTTGGACATGGATTAGGAAGCAACGTCCATGAACACCCTTCCATCATGAAGGACAGCGAGTTAATCATTAAAGAAGGTATGTGCTTTTCAATAGAACCTGGAATTTATGTACCAGAAGTTGCAGGTGTTAGAATTGAAGATTGCTTATATGTAACAAAAAATGGTTGCGAACTTTTCACAAAAACATCTACAGCCTTTCAATCAATTATTTAAAAAAAAGATGCTATTCCCCTTTTTTCAATAGGAAAATAGCATCTTTTTCTAATAGTTAAAAATCTACATTTGTATTATTTGTTTTACGGTCTTTCAAATCAGCTGATTTTTTTAGTTGTTCAGAAATTTTATGAACCGTTGACTATTTTTTAGTATCAAATGAATTAGATTGATTTGAACTATAATCCATCGTATTTTTTTCAATTTCTTTTTTTAATGAGTCTGAATCTAATTTTACTCCGGTTTTTAAATCAGTTTCTTCTTTTTCAGTTTTAGCCTCATCAGCTTTTTTCTTTACATCTTCTGATACATCTTTAGCTACAACTTTTACATCTTTTTTTGTATCCGTAGCAATGTCTGCTAAATCTTCTGACGTATCTTTAATATTTGCCTTTGCATCATCAATAGTTGATGCGACCTCTTCTTTTGTATCAACAGCAGTTGATGTTAAATCAGATTTAACTTTATCCGTATTATCCATTAATTCTTCATGAATATCTTTCAAGTCAGCTCCTACTTCTTTAGAAGTTTGGGTTAACTGTTCTTTCATTTGAGAAGCTGTATCTTTTAAACTAAGTTTTATATCATCTGATGCGTCTTTAGCTACATTTTTAATTTCTATTCCTTTTTCTTTTGCAATATCTGAATAATCTTTCGCTGTATTTTTAGCATCTGAGGCTTGTTTAGCTAAATCATCGCGTAATTCTTTTCCAGATTTAGGTGCAAATAATAATGCCGTAATACTAGCTGTTGCTGCTCCGATAAGTGTACCTAATAAAAAACCATGTTTTTTTGTCATAATTAATTTTCTCCTTTTCAAGTTAACTTATTTTATTTTACTTATCTAATTAGTCTATCGTAATGAGTTCGGTTAGTTTGACTTTCGTTTTCGATTTAAATTTAAAGCTGTTTTCCCAACTTTTGTTACCATTCCTGCTTTGACTGTTTTTTTGGTTGTACCAGAAACATGTTCTGCTAAATGACGTGTTGACGAATTCAAACTTGATACAGACATCCCTAAATCTCCAATTGCTTGGAATACAGGATCAGTTTTGCTTAATTTTCCATTTACATCATCAAGCGTTGTGTTCGTTTTGTTCAATAGACCTTCCACTTCAATTAACAAACTATCAGCGTCTTTAGTTATTACTTCGATGCTGCTATTTGCTTCTTTTACAGTTTTAGAAACTTCTTCGATTACTTTTGAAACTTTTAATAATACCACAATTAAAAAAACGACTAATGCAGCAAATGCTATTGCAGCTATTAAAGCTGCTACTTCTCCACCTGTCATGTTAGTTCCTCACTTCCTTCATTTTATTTATGATTACTCAATTTTATGCTATTTTACAAATGAAGAACCATTAAAAAAATAATCGTCTCACTGCAAAGTATAATAAAATCACTTCATATTTAGAATACCATATCGTTTTTACCACTTCAAATGATATGATACCGATTACCAAATAAAAAAAGAAGTCTCATTTCTTCTTTAAAATCATTTTAGAATTATTAAGATAGTTAAAAATTTGCTAGGTTTATTTTCCTTTCTTTTATTAATTTGTTATGATTAAAAATAGTAAGCTGTTTTCAAAAATTATGTCCAAAGGAGTCTTTCAATGAATAATCAACCAGACAGTTCTGTTACTACAGAAGTAGTAGATTCCGTTGCAGAACAAACATCTTTTTTTATAGATTTTTGGCAAAATATCGATTGGAACTATTTATTATCTGCTGGTATCTCAAAAACAATCCAAATCTTTCTTTTCTTTCTTATTTTTCTTGTAATAAAAAAAATTGGAAATGCATTTATTACTAGAACTTTTCAAAATTACCGAAGAAAAAAACATATTTCTTTAAGTCGTTTAGATACTTTGGATAATCTCACCCACAACATTTACAATGCCATGCTTGGTTTCTTTCTAGCATATGCTATTCTTTCAGAAATTGGAATTCCTGTTGGCACGTTGTTGGCTGGTGCTGGTGTTGTCGGTTTAGCATTCTCTTTAGGGGCACAAGGATTTGTCAGTGATATTGTGAACGGTTTTTTTATTCTACTCGAAAAACAAGTGGACATTGGGGATGTTGTTACATTCAGTGACATTACAGGTACTGTTGTCGATGTCAACTTAAAAACAACTATCGTAAAAAGTTTTGATGGAACGCTAAACTTTGTACCTAATCGTTACATTACAATTGTCAGCAATCTATCTAGAGAAGACATGCGTGCTCAAATAGATATTCGAATGAAACCTGATGTTGATATGGTAAAAGTGAATGCAATCATAGAACAAGTAAATAACCGATTAGTTCCTTTGCATCCTGAAATCACTCAACAACCAACTAGTTTAGGTTTAATGGATATTGGGGATAATTTTTTAGCAGTGCGAATTCATATTTTCACACTCCACGGTAGTCAGTACTCTATTCAAAATACTTTTTTCCAAGAATATGTTGCTGCATTAACCAAAGAAGGCATTGTCATTCCGTCAACTCCAATAAAAATGGCTACTTAAGTTTTTTTGCATCGTTTATGGAGTATGGTTTTACTCGCTATGTCGAAAGTCGCATAGACTTTTTATTAAAAAGAAAATAAACTAACGTTATGATTTTGTTTTAAGGACTATTTTTAATTGAATGAAAGGACTGGAAATATATTGACAACCCCAAAAATTTTAATTTTAACGGGCAGTTATGGAAACGGACATTTGGAAGTAACAAATGCTTTGGTTGCTGAGTTGAATAAACGTGGCATCACCGATATTGTTATTTCGGATTTATTTTACGAGGCTCATCCTATCCTCACTAGTTTCACTAAACAACTGTATCTGAAAAGCTTTACTAAAGGCCAAAGTATTTATGGGTTTTTATATTATAATTCAGATGCGCGCTTAACAGACTTTCGAATTGATCGTATTATTGACCGCTATGGATACATGCGCATAAGTCAACTAATGAATAGCTATGATTTTGACGTTGTTATTAATACTTTTCCAATGCAAGCCTTGCCTATTTATAAACAAAAAAATGAACATAATATCCCTTTTGTAAATGTACTAACTGATTTTTCTTTACATTCTCGTTGGCTTTCTGAAGAAATCGATCATTTCTTTATAGCTGGCAAATCTTTAAAAAAAGAATTAACAAACTCTGGTATATCTTCTGATAAAATAACGATCTCAGGCATACCCATCAAAGAAGAATTCTACAATACAAAAACGCTCTTTTCTAATAAAACAAACGATTCAGTTCATCCAAAGGAATTATTGATTTCAGCTGGGGCCTTTGGTGTTATAAAAAATCTCCCTATTTTAATTGAAGAGCTTTATCACCAAAATAATTTAAACATTACTGTTGTCTGCGGTCGAAATCATGAGCTTTATAACTTACTTCTAACTAAGTTTACAGGTATCTCTTCTATACTTATTTTAGGCTATGTAGAAGATATGGCCTCTCTTATGAGACAGGCTGACATAATGGTCACTAAACCTGGTGGTATTTCCCTTTCAGAAGCGTTAGCCATCCAAGTTCCTTTAGTTTTAACACCCGCTGTTCCAGGACAAGAATTTGATAATGCCAAACTATTTGAAATAGAAGGAATGGCTCTTATAACACATGAAGAAGAAGAAATAGTCCCAGCTATTCTCTTTTTATTAAAGAATACTTCTTTTTCTACTGAGTTAAAAAAGAATATGGAAAAGTATTTTTATCCTACCGCTGCTGCTACAATCATCGATAAAGTTTTAACCATTAGTAAAAAGACTACTTCTTCAAAGGAGAATTCACATGGAAAAAAAACCATCAATCCTTGATAGACATTTCCTTTTTTTGTTATTGTCATTGCTTTTGATAGAATATGTCCGAGCTGCGTATGTTATTAGTTACTTACCCGTACAAGCAGCGATTGGAAATCAGTTTTCTGTTGCTTTCGTAGGTTTAGCTGTCAGTTTACATTTCATAAGTGATGCTTTTTCTAATTTTCAAATAGGATTTTTAATGAATCGTTTTGGTGTTAAAAAGGTTGTTTCTTTTTCTTTGTTTACAAGTCTTATAGCTTTAGTTTCTGTTCCTCTTTTTCAGTTTCATTTATTTATTATTTTGTTGGCTTCTGTTGTTTTAGGTTTAGGAGCTTGTCCAATTTGGATTATTGTTTTAGCGAGAGCTACCGAGGGTAAACGTGGTTCAAATATGGGGCTAGTTTACTTTTGCTGGCTTTTAGGTATTGCGGGTGGAGTCATACTAATGAATTATCTAATGATTGATCATTTTTTATTTGCTTATTGGCTATTGCCTATTTTTGTCGGGATTGCGTACATCTTTTTCCGTTTTTCAGGAAATCATCCCAATCCTAATGCAAAACAACAATCTTTCGGTGATATTTTTAAGCAAGCCATTAAAGTTTTTATTAGAAGTAGAAAAATTTTGCCCGGAACTTTAGTTCAAAGTATCGCTATTGGGATGATGATTCCTATTCTTCCAACGTTTGTTTTACAGAATCTTCTATTAGATTACCGTCACTATATGCTACTCGTTACAACAGCTGGTGTCACCGCTGCTCTTTTTATGATTCCTTTAGGACGGTTAACTGATTATTTTAAAACTAAAGCCATGTTTATTACTGGATTTGTCTTTTTTGGATCAGGCCTCATTTTACTGACAACAGCAAAATCTTTAATCCTCATTTTTATCATGGTCTTTCTACTTGCCATAGCTTATACTGCCTATTTGCCTTCTTGGAATGCATTTGTGGCAAGCAATATACAAACAGATGACCAAAACGTAAGTTGGGGAATTATCTCTTCATTTCAAGGAATTGGTACTATGCTTGGACCAGTAATCGGAGGATTGCTTGCTACATTTGGTTCTGGACTGACAGTACTCATTAGTGGTTTATTTTTTATTTTGCTTGCTATATTCTATATGATTGTCAAGTAGGTTATTATGTTCAATGGAAGTGTTAACTATTCTCGAATGCCTCAATTTTAGAATAGATAAAATTTTAGAATAGATAAAAAATTATTTATACCTTTTCTATTTCCCTTTTATAGTTAATCAACTTTCAATCTTTCTTATTCCTTCTATTTTGCATTCTCTTTAAATTTATTAAAAAGCATCAAGATTTCTGCCCCAATCGGCTAAAATCTCGATGCTTTTTCATCTGAGTGGTTAAGAAATGAGAGCTATCTCAATTTTCATTTGAGACAGCCTATTTTTATAATTAGGAGATGCGATTTCTCATTCATTGTCGGCTTTAACAAGTAACGTTGATAGTTCCTGTATTTATAAATGAATGCCCTTTATGCTATTGGAGGCGTTCCTTCAGCATTTGATACAACTGCATCAATCTGAACTAAAGCTTCTCCAGTTAAAGCTGATACGCCAACTACTGTACGTGCAGGGGTTCCTTCTGGGAAAAATGTTTTGTAAGCTTCGTTTACAGCATCAATATCTGCAATATTTTTAAGGAATACATTTACTTTAACGACATCTTCCATAACGTGATCGACGCTTTCGATAATTTTCTTGATATTTTTCAAACACTGTTCAGCTTGCTCTTTTACTCCACCCGTTACCATTTCACCTGTTTTTGAATCAATAGGCAATTGAGCTGAAAGATGGTTGTAATGAGAAAAAGCGACAGTTTGTGTAGATAGAGAGCTTATTGGTGCATTTTTTGTGTTGTTTGCTTCCAAGATAAGACCATGTCTATCTTCAATAAGTTGTGGTGGTGTTCCGTCTCCGTGTGACACAACTGCTTCAATTTGTACCAAAGCAGCCATAGGTAAAGCTGATGCTGCAACTACTGTCCGTGCAGGAACATAAGCTACGGCTCTAGCAATAGCTGAGTCTGGGAAAAATGTTGTATACACTTCGTTTACAGTTTCAATATCTGAGAAGTCTTTAAGGAAGATAGTAATCTTAACAATATCGTCAAAAGGAACGTCAAGACTTTCTAAAATTGCCTTGATATTTTTTAAGCATTGTCCAGCTTGCTCTTTTACCCCACCGGATACTAATCTACCAGATTTTGGATCGATAGGTAACTGAGTTGAAAGATTATTGTAATGCGAAAAAGCCACAGCTTGAGTAGATAAAGAATTCATTGGCGCATTTGCTGTGTTATTTGTAAGTTTAATAAGATCGCCTGATTGTGGTGCGTTTGGAATTGTACCTTCACCGTGTGAAACAAGTGCATCAATTTGCACCAAAGCAGCCATAGGCAAAGCAGCAACTGCTACTACCGTACGTGTAGGAAGATAGCTTGAGAAGAATGTTTTGTAGACTTCGTCTACAGCATCAACATCTTTGATATTCTTAACGAATACAGTGATTTTAACAATGTCATTCATAATATGGTCGATGCTGTCTAAAATTGCCTTAATATTTTTAAAACACTGTTCAGCTTGCTCTTTTACACCGCCCGCTACTAATTCGTTAGATTTTGGATCGATAGGCAATTGAGCTGAAAGATTATTGTAATGAGAGTAAGCTACAGTTTGTGAATAGGGTCCGATATTTTTTGGCGCATTTTTTGTATTTCTTGCTAATACTGCGTTATAGTTAGTCATAATAGTTATCCCCTTTTAGATATATTTATTACCTCCAGTTTCAGCCTAATTCTATCAAGGTTTTAATGCCTAATTTCTGCTGTGAACTTGAGTTAATAACCGCTAAAGCGGTTACATAAACGCAATTATAGCAAACTTTCATCATTTTGACTACATATTTCTTATGACTTATTTTTGTGTTGCACTTTTTTCTAGACAATAACCGTTAAGGGCTACATCAAAAAGATGGAATCATCTCGACGCAGCCCGTAACGATCTTCTGTATTGTGTTGTGTACGTAAGCGTCAATTCCAACGCACCTGTAATCCTATGCCAAAAGTTCCATTTTTATATTTCTGTTTTATACACACTCTATTTTGCGTTTTATACACACTCTATTTTGCGTTTTACATCGTATTTATTTTCAAACTCGTGAGCAATTCTATTGGTTGCTTTAAGTATTTCACTACGCGTTACAATACCGGTGAAACTTCCATCTGATGCCGCCACACAAACAAACGAGTTACGAACGAGCAAATGTAAAACTTCTTCTAAATCATAAGGATTTTCGATTAATGCAAAATCTGTTTGCATCACATCTTCAACACGGATATCTCCAAGCTTATCAAAATCGACATCTTCAATACTAGTTATTGCATCAATAACCATAGACATAGAAATTAATCCTCGTATTTTAAATTTTGAATCTAAAACGGGTATAACAGTATAACCTATTTTTGTTAATACTAATAACGCATGGTCTAAGCGGTTGGTCATTTGAATATGAGCCACATGTTCTGCAGGAATTAAAAAGTTTTCTTGATTTTCTAATAACATTTTCCCGATTTCTTTACCTATCATGTCTATCAGTTTCCTTTCTCACTAATGAACCTCTTCATCCATTTTAAGTGAAAACACACTAAAATAATAGTATATTACACACCATTATTCTAGTTATCCTTTATTATGACCTAGTAAATGAATAGTTTAATTCCTCAATTGGTTGATGCAGTCTATTATAATACGTCACTTGAATCGTGTTTTTAACCGTTTCAACAATTGCATATGTTTTTACTCGATAGGCTCCACGGGGCGATAAAATACTCCCAGGATTCAACATCAAAATTCCATCTAGTATTTCTACTCCTAATTCGTGCGTATGCCCAAAAAAAGCAAACTTAGCCTGTGCTTCTTTCGCAGCTAATAACAGCGTCTGCTTAGATTTCTTCACATCATGTAAATGCCCATGAACCCAAATAATTTGTTCCTGATCAATTTCTGCAGTGCGCACTGTTGGATAAGCTTGTTCGAAGTCCGTATTTCCTTTTACAGTCATCATATCTTGCCAAACTGAATCTGTTTCAGCTAACTCAGAATCCCCACAGTGAATCATTGCATCAACTTTTTCTTTATACTTTTTAATAAGCTCTACTAAAATATCTCGATCGCCATGACTATCGCTTACGACTAATACTTTCATTCCATCCACCTCATTATTCATTTATTTGATCGCTTAACCAGTTATCCCATACTTGGTCTAAATTTACTAAAGCTTGTGCACGATGGCTAGTTTTATTTTTTTCTGTTTCAGATAATTCTGCCATTGATTTACCAGCATCCACTACATAAAACAAAGAGTCGTATCCAAAACCATTCTCGCCGCGCGGTATACCTAGTATTCTACCTTCTACTTCACCCTCGACAACTAAACTTTCTTTACCAGGAAAGGCTAAAGCTAGGGTACAGTGAAATTGTGCTGTGCGTAAGTCACTGGGAATATCCGTTAATTCGTGTAGAAGTTTTGCGTTATTTGCTGCATCACTTTTGGGTTCACCCGCATAGCGTGCTGAAAAAATCCCGGGTCGTCCTTCTAAAGCGTCAACTTTTAAGCCTGAATCATCTGCTAACACCATTACATTTAACCTATTTGCAATCGTCTCTGCTTTTAATAGTGCATTTTCAGCAAACGTTGTTCCTGTTTCTTCTACTTCAGGAATTTCTGGATAGTCCAGCAGCGTTTTAACTTGGATTCCTTTTTTAGCAAATAAAGCTTCGAATTCGCGTGCTTTACCCTGATTATTAGTTGCAATTAAAATAGTATCGGACAGAACAAGGCCAAGATTTATTTGTTTTGAAGAACTTTCTTTGATTGCTTGATTTTGTATATGGATTAATTCTTCTATCCCTTTTTCTCCAAGTTCAAGCATATCCATTAATTGAGCACCTGAAAATGTTGACTCTTCACCTGTCCCTTGTATTTCTGAAAACTTACCACTAGTTGTCATAACGATATTCATGTCAACACTAGCAGAGCTGTCTTCTAAATAATCTAAATCCAATAATACTTCATTGCTTTCTGTTATTCCAACACTAATAGCAGCAATATTTTCTTTGATAGGATCTTCTTTTATTTGACCACTTTCCAGTAATGTTAAAATGGCGATTTTCAACGCCACAAAAGCACCTGTAATACTGGCTGTGCGAGTGCCTCCATCTGCTTGGATGACATCACAGTCGATTGTAATAGCTCGTTCGCCTAATTTATCCAAATCAACCACAGAGCGTAATGTACGAGCAATGAGACGTTGGATTTCCATTGTTCTGCCTGTTAATTTCCCTTTTGCAGATTCACGAATGGTTCTTGTGTTTGTAGCTCTAGGTAACATAGCGTATTCGGCATGAATCCAGCCTTTTCCTTGCCCTCGCATAAATGGTGGAACTTTTGTTTCGATCGTAGCATTGCAAATGACTTTTGTATCACCAAAAGTAACTAATACTGAACCTTCAGGGTGTTTCAAATAGTTTGTTTCAATTGTAACATGACGAAGTTCATTATTTTTTCTTGTATCTTTTCGCATAATTCCCTCTATTCTAAAGACGTTTTTAAAGGCCTAATTTAATGTGTTCTATTTTAATATTGTCTATTTTGAGCCATTGTGAAGCAATCGGTTCAAACATTTGAATCGATCCTGTGGTATAAAAATTATATTCTGTATTTTTGCTATCTCGACTATCTACAGCCAAGTTAAAATAATCTAAAATAGTACTTACTTCACTGATTGTTTCTGCACCTGAATCAATTAACGTGACAGAATCGCCCATCACATTTTGGATAATAGAATGTAACAACGGGTAATGTGTACAACCCAAAATTAGCGTGTCTAATCCTGCGTTTTTCAAAGGACGCAAGGTTTCAGCAACAACTTTTTTTGCAATAGCACTATCGTATTCATTGCTTTCAACTAATGGAACAAATTTTGGACAGGCTAAACTTGTAACCATCGCTTTAGTATCTTTAGAACGAATCATTTTTTTATATTCGTTACTTTTAACTGTACCTTCTGTTCCAATTACGCCAATTTGATTATTCCGAGTACTTTTTATAGCTGACCGACTACCGGGTAAAATAACTCCTATTACAGGAATAGCTAATTTTTTTTTAATATCTACTAGGGCCGCTGCTGTTGCTGTATTACATGCTATTACTAACATTTTAATATCTTTACTTAATAAGAATTGAGTCATTTGCCAAGTGAATTTTAAAATCTGTTCCTTTGGCCTAGGACCATAAGGACACCTGGCAGTATCTCCGACATAGTAGATAGATTCATTCGGTAGTTGCCGAATAGCCTCTTTAACGACTGTCAATCCACCTACTCCTGAATCAATAAAGCCTATCGCTTGTTTTTTCATGTTTTAACAACCTTTATATGAAGTCAATTTATTTGTTAGCTCTATCTTCTCTTTTTTTCACGAAGAATTCAAGTCTTATAAATAAAAAAGATAGGTTTCTACTCTATTGCACGTTATACTAGATTAGTATAAACTGCGAGGTGAAAAAGAATGAATGAACAAAAAACAACCATTGACTTAAATTTGTTTGAAGAGAATAGTCCTTTTTTTGGACAAACTTTACTGCGTGATGTTTTAATACCTAATTTATTAAGAAATGAAACAAATGAAATTTTATATTGGGCTGGAAAAGAGATTGCAAGACAATACCCTCTTTGCTCTATTCAAGATATTATTCTTTTTTTCGAAAAAGCGGGATTTGGAACTCTCATGCTAGATAAACGGGATCATCATGCCATTGTTTACCGATTGACTGGCTCTTTTGTCGAAAGCCGAATCAAAGCTGTTAAAACCCTATCTTTTAATTTAGAAGCCGGATTTCTAGCAGAACAAATTCAACAACAAGAAAGCAATTATACAGAGGCCTTTTATGAATTAGATACAAAAAATCTTAGTGTTTTACTTATATTAAAACAGGATGCAAAAGATTCAGAACCAATCGAACAAAATAACGCATTTTTTACTTTAAATAAAAAAAATAAAGAACCAGACTCGTTGGATTTTCCTGGGAAAATAGCTAAAGAAAAGTTGAATGTACTAGCGGATACTTTACCTACTATCGATAAATCGGAAGACATTCAGTTAGAGAATAAGACTGCTGTTTTTGATGAATTGCCTTCTCGTTCTTCAAAGCACAATAAAAAATAATAACACAAGGTATTGAGTATAGTTGTCTCGATACCTTTTTTTTGTCTACTTTTGCTTTTCGCTACGCATGATATTCCATGAAGTTTTCATCGTTTTGAACATACCCGCATCTGAATAAACTAAACCATTTGAACGATAGAGAATGAGTGAAACATATGAGCAAACTACAGTAAAAACAATCATTAAAAGAATAGCTAGTATATTTCCAGTAGCTGTAACCGTTTCGCTAGCCACTCTAAATGGCATGACCATTGGAGTGAAAAAAGGAATATATGAAGCTACTTTGACAATCATTTGATTAGGACTGGCAAATGCAAACATTCCAGCATAGAAACCAATCATGGAAAGAAAAATTAATGGGATACTGCTTTATTGACATCTTCTATTTTGGATACAAGTGATCCCAAAAAGGCAGCAATAGCAGAGTATAGAATAATCCCTAATACAAAATAAATTGCCGAGTATCCCAATAAACCTTGTAACAATTCTTTGATATCAATCCCTTGCATAATGGTTTGCACTATTTCAAATTCCTTACCAACTTGATAAGCAATAAAACCAATCACGCCATAAATAACTACTTGAGTAAGACAAACTAATAAAATTCCGATTAATTTACCAAAAAAGTGAACAGAGGAACTCACACTAGATAAGACAATTTCCATAATTCGTGTCCCTTTTTCTATTATTTTTCAATTGAGAGAAGCAAATAAAACAAAAAAATATAGGTTAATTCCATTCATTCTGAATGATTCATAGTATTTTTTTAGGAATCTTTTTATTTCTATTAACAACGTTCTATTAACTACTATTATAGAGTGACAACTCATAAAATTTACGTTTAATCTTTCTTTTCTTCTCTGCTATGAGATTAATTTGATCGTACCGGTTAGTTTATCATACCCTATTCAAAAATTGACAAGTTTTAAAAAAAGCTTTCCGACTTGTCCAAAACAAATAGACAAGTTGACTATTTTTTAGCCCAAACTTGTCCATTTAAATATCGTCCTGACATTGTTTACGAGATAATAAAAACAAAAAATTTGGATTCATATTGGCCATAAACACCATAAAGCAAATGAAAAAACAGCATCTTAATAGACAGTTAGTAGGTTTCGATAAACTATTTTGATGATTCAAGTTCATTACTTATTTAATTAGTCTATTTTTATCTTTGGAACTTGTTTTTTCAATTCCGCTATAAAAGATTGTTTGTTTTCAGGAGATAGTTTGATTATTTTCATCCCTACTTTCGTTTGGTACTGAAGAATCACTCCATTTTTTGAGCTTAGTGCTCTTTCTCCATTTAACAGGTCGGCTAATCGATAGTGAACCTCTTGTACTTTTATCACCTGATCGTATTGAATCTTTTTGGTAAAAATTCCTTTTCGTATTCGTAAGCTATCTTTATTGAAAGTATAGACAATAAACCAAGCAGCTGCTAACCATGATAGCAAGGCAAGTGTCAAAAATATCCAGCCTATCCAAGTAAACCATTGGTTAAATGATACGTTTGTCAAAACTACAATCAGACTAATAACCAATAAAAAACTGTTCGATGAAAATAAAATAAGTAAAAAACTGTCTCGCTTTGTACGAAATGTCATCATTGTACACGCCCCTTTAAATTTTTTCTGATAGAAAATCTTTAATAATTGCATTAAATACATCTGGTTTTTCAATCATTGAAAAATGTGTTGTTTCCGGTATAGTAATAACCATACTTTCAGCTATTAATTTATGCATCATTTGCGTGTGTTTCTTTTGAATCACATCATTTTCACCAACTACTATTAACGTTCGTGCGTTTATTCTCTTTAAATCAGCATCATTAAATTTAATTTGGTGCCACATCAAATCAATTACTTCTTTGCGTCGTCTTTTAGATTTAGAAATGAAACCTAATAGTTTCAAATAATAATATAGTCCTTTCACTTGTAAGAAATCTTTTTTTTTCAATCCTTCTGGCTTGTAATTAGCACCGACAACAACAAGATTATCCACTCTTTTTGGATAATGTGATGCTAAATACAGACCTAAATTCCCACCATCACTAAACCCGATTATATCCGCTTTATTCAGTTGAAAATAATTCAATACGTTAATAATATCGTTTGTCATTTTTTTAAATGTCATCTCACCTCTAACGTGTCCAGAGCGTCCATGACCTCGACTATCCATTGCAATAACTTGATAAAAATCACTAAAATAAGTTATTTGATTATTAAATATTGTATGGTCTTCTTCATTACCATGCAATAAGAGTAGGGGTTTTCCTGCTCCAGTTACTTGACAAAACAAACGAACCTCTTTTGTTGGAATATAACATTCTTCCATACTATTCATCCTTTTTATTTTTAGTGCTTGACTTGATTTTTTATCTCTTTAAGTTAGTTTAACATACTTTTATTTGCTTTTTATTTTATTCTTTATTTAGAGTGTTTTATAAAAAGTGGCTTCTTTAACAAAAAAAAAAGAACACGTGTCTCTCTCCAAAGACCAGTGTTCAAATCGTATACCAAAACACAGGGGGGGGTTTTGATACTCTATTCAATTTATAAGTTTATATTTAATTCAATTGTTTTTAATGTAATGGTTGCTTCATTTATAAATTTTACAAATGTAAGTTTACTTACATGCATTTTATTTAAATCATTTGAAGTGAGATTGTGTTTTCTTAAAACACTATCAAAAGGACAATCAAGGATACCGTCTGCGTTTTCAATCAAATCTTCCTCAGCTATGTTCAATGTACTTTTCGCATCTTTTCCTTCAATAATATAGGCATATATTACATTTAACTGTTTTTTATCCATGATTCCCTCTCCCACTTTATGAAAATAAAATTCTCATTATTCTTACTTAAACGTAGAAGTTCATTTTATCTGTGTGTGTGTGCGACTCCTCCTATTCTCCAAATTCATTCCTCATTTATCATTTGGTCAATCAGCAAGTCATTTGGAAAACGGTAGTCTTGGCAGCTAATACGATATTCGTCTAGCCACCCATGAACCAAAGTATTGGTAAGATTGCCACAAGTTTTTTTAAGACCTTAATGTAGTCTGCTTTCATGTCATCCCTCCGCTCTATAAACATAGTATAGCAAATGAATAGGGTTTTGTTATATAATGTGCATATAGTAACATTAGTTTTTAAAAAATTAAAAAGAAGGTGCTCATAATGACCAAACCTAGTCAATCTTTTGGACCAGCTTTAAAAAAAATACGTGAAAATAAAGGCTATACACAAGAAATCGTTGCTCGCAACGCCATGAACCGCTCAACTTATACACGGTTTGAATCCGAAGATATCACTACTAACATAACAAAATATTTCCAAATTCTTACTAACTTGGATATGTCACATAAAGAATTCTTCTATATTCATAATTCTTATCAGTTAAGTAAAAAAGAAGCAATTTTGTTTCAGTTTAATTCTATTACAACCAACTCTGATGTAAAACTTTTAAAAAAATTAAAAGCTGAAGCTGAATGTTACCTAGCAAATTATGATGATCCTATTATTAAAGACATCGTTGAAGTTTACAATGCCTCACTTACTTTAGCTGAGACTAATGATTTGAAGAAAGCTTGCAAACATGCAGAAAAAGTCTGGTTTCGCCTAGAAAAAATGGATAAATGGTACTTAACAGAACTGCGTTTGCTAAATAACATCTTATTCTTTTTCCCTGCTGAGACCTCTTTATTTATCTCTAAACGTGCCTTAGTAGACTTAAATTATTATCGCCATTTTGAAGAAGCCTCTAAATTGCAAATGGCTTTCTCAATGAATTTAATTTTTTTATTAATGGAAGATCAAGATTTTAAACAAGCTTTCATTCAAATCGAAGAATTGATTATAAAAAGCAAGAAAGAATCCAAATATATTATGCTGGCAGTATTATATGTAAGAAAAGGAATTATTTTAGAAAAAACGTGCACAGACAAAGAGGGTGATCACTTTATTCAAAAAGGTCTTAAACTTCTTGAAGCTATTGAAGAATGGGATATCAAGAAAGAATTAGAACAAGAGTTAGACTATTATATTAAAAATAAAAAATAAAGACTGCAAGCGACTTCTGTTCACCAAACAGAAGTCGCTTGCAGTCTTTATTTTTATAATTTATTTATATTTTGCAATTACTTCTTCAATTTGCTCTTTACCATGATAACCAATTAGTTTTTCAACTACTTCGCCATCTTTTTTTACTAACAGTGTTGGAATACTCATAATTCCAAATGAAGCTGCTGTTTTTTGATTTTCATCAACATCCATTTTCACGATTTTAACTTGTTCTCCCATTTCTTCATCAATTTCTTCTAAAACTGGAGATTGCATGCGACAAGGACCACACCATGTTGCCCAAAAATCAGTAATGCTAAGTCCTTCTTTCGTTTCTACTTCAAAATCTTTATCTGTGACTACTTGTACCATTTAAATTCCTCCTAATATATCAGCTTATTAATAGTAAGTTTTTCAACCTTTATTCATTATAACAAATAAATTTATTGTTTTCTAGTATCTTGCCTATGATTTAAATTCTACTATTGTAGCTCCATTTCCACCTTGATTATTTGGTGCATAATGAAAACTTTTTACTGAACGGTGTTTTTTTAGTGCTTCTGTCACTCCCGTTCTTAAAGCGCCTGTGCCTTTACCATGAACAATCGTTACTTGTGGGTAATTTGCTAATAGGGCTGCATCCAGGTATTTATCTAAATCAGCTAATGCATTTTCATACCGTTCGCCACGTAAATCTAACTGTGTAGAAACATGACTGTTAGAAGCAGAGCGGACTGCCGTTGTCATTTTGCGTGTTGGTTCTTTTTCAGGAGTTGTTAATTTAATGTCGTTTTCTTTAATTTTCATCTTTATCATGCCCATTTGAACAACCCAATGATTTTTATCCACTTTTTCTAAGAGTACACCTTTTTGCCCAAATGACACTACTTGTACATCGTCTCCTAATTTAAAAGACTGGTTTATTTTTGCTTTTTTTAAAACTTTGTTTTTTGACAATGATTCTTCATGATGTAGTTTCGATAAACTTGACTTAGCACCGATTAGTTCATGCTCTTTCACATTATTTCCATATGGTTCTTGTAGTTGTTTTTTTCGTAAATCTTTAATAATCTGATTGGCTTCTTCTTCTGTTTTTTCAACAATACTATTGGCTTTTTCACGGGCTTTTTTTAATAAATCTTCTTGTTCACTGTAGAATTGTTGAACGGCTGTTTGCAAATCAGCATGAAGTTGCTCTGCTTCATCCAAATGATAACGAACTTCAAGGTATTCTGTTTCAGCCATTTTCCGTCGATTTTCTAAATCAGTAATCATTTCATTTAAATCTTGGCTTTCGGCATCAATTAATTGACGCGCTGATTCAATAACATCTAAAGACAGCCCTAAACGCTTAGATATTTCAAAGGCATTGCTTCGTCCAGGGACACCAATTAATAAACGATAAGTAGGGCTTAAGGTATCTACATTAAATTCCATACTGGCATTAACTGTGCTCGGTCGATTGTAACCATAAGCTTTCAGTTCAGGATAATGAGAAGTAACCATCACATAGCTCCCAATTGTTCCAATCTTATCTAAAATCGCAATAGCAAGTGCAGCTCCTTCTTGAGGGTCTGTACCGGCACCTAACTCATCAAAAATAACTAAACTTTTTTCGTCTATTTTATCCAAAATAGAAACAATATTTGTCATATGTGAAGAAAAAGTACTTAGACTTTGTTCAATCGACTGCTCATCCCCGATATCAGCAAAGACTTCCGTAAATAATCCCATTTGACTCCCTTCAGCTACTGGAAGCTGTAACCCGGATTGTCCCATTAGTTGTAGTAAACCCAGTGTTTTTAAGATAATCGTTTTACCACCAGTGTTTGGTCCAGTAATAATAACCGCTTGGTGTTCACCACCAATTAGAATATCATTGGCAATAACTGTTTCTGAATCCAACATCGGGTGTCTTGCACTGAGTAATTTCACTTCGTTATTCTCACTAATTAACGGACGACTAGCTGATATGCTTTTGCCGTAACTGGCTTTTGCACCGATAAAATCAAGTTTGCCCAATAAAAACATATTATTTAAAATTTCATTTCCATAAGGAGCAATCTCATTCGATAATTCTGCCAGAATACGATCAATTTCTTGTCGTTCTTCAATCTGCAATTGACGCAATCGGTTATTTAAATCTACAACTGATTGAGGCTCTATAAACAAAGTTTGTCCTGTTGAACTTTGATCATGAACAACTCCGCCAAATCTACCGCGATGTTCAGGTTTTACTGGGATTACATAGCGATCATTTCGCATAGTTACCACTGCATCAGTTAAGTACTGTGCATTTTTCCCTCGAATTAAACTATCTAATTTTTCGCGAATCCCTGTTTCGCCACGTTTGATTCCGGTGCGAATGCCGCGTAAAGCAAGACTAGCATCGTCCAATACATGACCGTCTTCTTCTACAGCTTCGCGAATTTGTTGGTTTAACGTAGGAGTTGTAATAAAGTTAGCTGCTAAGTGATAGAGTGTATTTAATTCGATATCCGCTTCTTTTAGTGTTTCAAAAAAACGAGAAACTTCTGAAGTTGTTCTTAGAATTCTACCAATTTGAGCAATTTCTAACCCATTCAATGAAGCTCCAATTTGGAGACGTTTTAAATGAGGTTTAACATTATGCAGCTTAGGAATTGGCATTCCTCCACGCAATCGTAAAATAGTTGTGCCATCTTCTGTTTCGTTTTGCATCGTTTCAATACCCGATAAAGAAATAGATGGTTTTAGTTCAAGCGCTTGTTCTCTTCCTAATTCAGAAGCAGTAAAATGTGATAAGGTTTTAATAATTTTATTGAATTCTAGTGTCTGAAATATTTTCTTATTGATCGTATTCACCTCTTCATCAATTTTTTTAGTCAAAATAGATACCAAGAAACCGTTCTTTAATATAAAAGAACGATTTCTCAGTTAATCATTTATTATTAATTACAGTGTTGTTTGAATCCACCAATTGTAAATTTGTTTAGATAAAACTGGTGTATTCTCTACTATCATTTGCGCTAAACTGCTATCATTAAAAGCATTTTGAATAGAGTCATAAGGCAACATGGTTAACAAGATTAGCGCCAAGAAGATTCCTGTATAGGAAACAATAAAGGCTAATGCTGCTCCACCTAATGAATTAAGCTGCTTTATTACTGGTATATACGTTAATGAATTTAATAAACCTCCAATAAACCTTGTCAAAAGCCAACCAACAAATAAGATTAACACAAAAGCAACGCCATTATAAAAAGCTTGGTCTAGACTAAATCCTAATGCTTGATTATAAAATGAAAACTGTGTTCCTTCTGAAGCTGCTGGATAAGGAATGAGCAAATTTAATCTCGCTCCTAGTGCTTTATAGTATTGTGATGCTACAAAATAAGAAATAAAATAACCAGTCGTCAGTACAAGTTGTAACACTAATCCTCTTCTAGCACCTCCATAAGCACCTAATGCTAGAATAATTAATATAGCAATCGTCATCATCAATTTTACCACCCTCTTTAATCAAAAATCTATCTGATTTCTTCCTGATTCTCTTTTAGTTTAATTTCCATTTCGTTTAACTTACTTTGAATTTCATCCAGTTTAATTTGCATATTAAATTGATCAGAAACAGCATTAACTGCTGCTAAAACTGCACGTCTCTCTGGATCCAAATCTTTAGACAAAGATTCAATTTGACGCATCTGTGTATTAACTGTTTCAGCTACCATTTTTAAGTGAGCTTCAGAGCGTGCGCCGATAATGGTGTATGTTTTTCCTGCAATCGTTGCTTTATAACGAATTTTCCCTTGAGACATTACGAACCCCTCCTAAAAACCACATTTCCTTTATTTTACCATGAAAGATAAAAGAGTGACACTTCTTTTCTTTAACTTTTTTACTTAGACAGTGTTCTGCCATAAATGAAGCTCAGTATCTCATGGCTTCTCTTTCTATAGTAAAGCCTCTGTAAAACATACTTTCTTAGTCTTTACCAGATTATCCTTTTAGAGCTGTCATTTGCAAACCTAATGCCATATTAAATAGCCGATTCTTTATACTATAATACTATTCAGACTATTTTTTTTCATCAGAAAGGATGACTAAATTTATGTCCAATGAAGTATTAACTGTCTCCCCTCACACGTTAGAAGAAATGAAAAAATAGTATCCAACTGTTTTAAAAACTACAACTCCACCTGGTGGATTATTTGCAGCTAAAAAGAACACGATTAATATCACTACTTATCTCTCAGGGAAAGTCTTGTTCCAGGGTGCTAAAGCGCAACAAGAAACCTCTCTTTGGGCTGATAAAAGTAGCCAAGTCACGTCTAGTAAAAAAAATATAAAAGATCTAAACACTCCTTTACCGAAAAGTTTTGACCACTGGTCCGTTGTCGGGAGTGATGAAGTTGGTAATGGCCGTTGTTTTGGACCGTTAACTGTGGTTGCTGCTTATGTCGATAAAAGTCAATTTCCATTATTGAAAGAATTAGGTGTCAGGGATTCGAAAGATATGAAAGATTCTGAAATCATCCGGGTTGCTTCTGATTTAATCACTTTTCTTCCTCATAGTTTGTTGACTGTCATGCCACAAAAATACAATGCGATTCAACCCACTATGACTCAAGGTAAAATGAAAGCTGTTTTACATAACCAAGCTCTTGGACATATTTTAACCTAGTTGCAGCCTATTGTACCCGATGGCATTTTAATTGATCAATTTGAATTGCCTTCTACTTACTTTAAGCATATCCAAGATCAGCCCAATCAAATAGAAAAAATCTCTATTTCCAAACTAAAGGAGAAAGTCATCATTTAGCGGTTGCAGCTGCCTCTATCATTGCTCGTTATGCTTTTTTAAACAGTTTGAAATCGATGACAAAAGAGGCTGGCGTCACCATACCATCAGGAGCCGGAAGCAACGTCGATATAATTGCCGCTAAGTTACTTAAACGTGGTGGATTACCTTTGTTGGGGAAATATGCTGAATTGCCTTTTGCCAATACACAAAAAGCTCGAAAAATAGCTAGCCTTTAATAGAAAATAAGTTGTTGAAAAGTAGCCTTTTCTTTCTTATTAGCAAGAAAGAAAAGGCTACTTTTAGTTGTTTTTATTTTTAGTGTACAGATAAATAGGTATCCCTGATAAAGTTAATAATGTTCCCAACAACGCATTTCCAGGTTGTACAATGATTGTATTAAAGATAATATAAAACCCGCCAAATATTGCCACTAAAGGAATGACTGGATAAAGCGGTACTCGATACGGTCTATCAATATCAGGTTTGGTTTTCCTTAAAATAATAACCGCAATAAAAGTTAACGTAATGAAAATCCAGATAACAAAAATAATTAAATCCGTTAACTGATTGAACTGACCTGTCAAAATCATAATAATAGAAATACCTAAAATTACTAAACCACCATTTACTGGAACATTTGTCCGTTTGCTTACTTTACTGAACCACTCGCTAAAAGGAAGCATTTTTTGAGTCGCTAGTACGTACGGAATTCGAATACCTGAAATAGCGTACCCATTCATTCCGCCAAAAACAGAAATTAAAATCCCAATGGTCACTAACTTCCCGCCCACTCCGGCAAATAACTTAGAAGCAACCAATGCAGCTGGTGTATCTGTGCTAGCAAGTTGTGAGCTATCTAAAACAAATAAATAAGCAACATTAATCATTAAATACACTGCCATAACAATCGAAATCCCACCAATAATGACTCTAGGCAACATCTTCCCTGGATTTTTCATTTCACCTGCTAAAGTTCCTACATTAATCCAACCATCATAAGCAAACAAAGTTGCCACTAAGGCCGAACCTAATCCTGTAGCAACAGGATGATTTGCAGCAGAAAAAGGCAACAAACGGACGACTCCACCACCCGGATACAACAAGCCGGCTATAATAATAACGATAATCGGAATTAACTTTAAAATAGTTGCAGCTGTTTGAATACGACCACTGTACTTTGTCCCCAAAAAATTAATAAACATAACAAACACAGCTGTTATAATAGCGACAGAAACAATACTTGTATCTGATAATTCAAATAAACTGCTAACTTGTGTAGCAAAAATAATAGCCAATGCTCCGATATTTGCTGGATAATAGACAATCATTTGTGCCCATCCAACTAAGAACCCAACCCATCTTCCATAAACTTTTTCTAAATAAATCATCATTCCGCCTGTTTCAGGATAAATCGTTCCAATTTCTGCAACGGTTAACCCTCCAGCTATCGTAATCAGACCACCTAGGAACCAAGCTAACAAACCCACACCTGGTGCACCTGCTGCGCCATAGACAGCAGTAGGTTTGAAGAAAATACCGGCTCCAATAACAGTTCCAACTACTACTGTTAAAGCAGTTAATCCTGTAACTTCTTTTTTTAATTGTCCATCTCTCATATTTCACCCTCTTTTTCATTTTAAAAATAGTTTTTTATTAGCTTAACACAGGCGCCATACCTCGGCTATCTTTTTCATGATTTTTTATTCTAATAATAAAAAGAAGCTTTGCCGTTAAAGCAAAACTTCTCTATATTTTCAAAAAATCAAACTCTATCTAATAACTGCATCGTATTGCTCAACTAACGCTTGTGTTACTTTCTCAAAAGCTTTCGTAACGTCTTCTTCTATTAATGTGTCAGTTGGATTCAAATAAGATAAGGTATAAGCTAATGATTTTTTACCTTCTTCAATTTTGTCTCCTTGATATAAATCGAATAATCGAACGTTTCTTAGATATTTTCCACCTTTTTCAGAAATCAGTTCTGTTAATTGTTGATTGGTAATGGTTTCATCTACTAACAAAGCCATATCTCTTGTCATCCCTGGATATTTTGGTATTCCAGCATAAATAGTTGGGTGTTTTTCACCTTCAATAATGGGTTGTAAGTTTAATTCGAAAATATATGTTTCTTTTACATCATACTCTTTAGCCATTAAAGGATGAACTTGACCGATAAAACCAATTGACTGCTCCCCTAAATAAATGGCTGCTGTTCTTCCCGGATGCATACCTTCAAGGTTTTTATCCGTTACAAACGTTAATGGTTCAGTTAAGCCATATGTTTCAAATAGCCCTTCTAAAATCCCTTTTAAATCAAAGAAATCTACTTTTCTGGCTTTTTCTTGCCAATTGCTATCTACTAATGAACCAGTTAAAACACCAGCAAGATGTTCTTCTTCTATTGGCAACAGACTGCCTTCTCTTTTATAAAAAACGCGGCCAATTTCATATAAAGCGACATCCATATTTTTGCGAGCACTATTATAATGTACATTATCTAACAAGCCACTAATAAGGTTCATTCTTAATGTGCTACGATCTTCACTCATTGGAAAATCAAGTTTAGTCGAATTGCTCTCTTTCATTAGGAATTGTTCAGCTTTTTGGGGAGTTGTTAAAACATAACTAATGGCTTGAGACAATCCTGCTCCTTCTAAATAATGTCTAGTATGGCGCATAAGACGTTGTTTATCATCTAATTCCCCTGGAGTTGATTCAATAACTGGCAGTGTAGAAGGTAGATTATCGTAGCCATAAATGCGAGCGACTTCTTCTAATAAATCAGCCTCGATAGAGATATCCCATCGACGTGGTGGGATAGAAACTTCAAACAACTCATTTTTTTCAGTAACTTTAAAGCCTAAACGATTAAAAATTGATAAGACCTCGTCTGTCTGAATAGCTGTTCCTAATGAACGATTCAACTTAGCTAATGTGATTGTAACAACTGCATCTTTCACATACAAATCAGAGACAACAGCTGTCCCACTAACAACACTACCACCAGCTAGTTCGCTCATCAACGCCGCCGCATGAGCACTTGCAGTTAAGATAGATCCTTGGTTAATTCCTTTTTCGTAACGTGAGCTACTTTCGCTACGCAAATCAAGTTTTTTTGCCGTTTTGCGAATGGAAACTGGTTCAAATAAAGCTGACTCTAACGCGATATTCACCGTGTCTTCTTGAATTTCTGTTCCCAATCCACCCATAACACCTGCCAATGCAACAGGCTTTTCTCCATTTGTAATCACAATAGTTTCGTTTGTTAATTGACGTGATTCGCTATCTAAAGTCTCCAACTGCTCATCAGTTGTTGCGCGACGAACAAGAATAGTCTTTGATTCTAATCGGTCGTAATCAAATGCATGCAAAGGTTGTCCATATTCTAATAACATATAGTTCGTAATATCGACTATGTTATTTAACGGACGAATGCCCGCATTCATTAACTTCGTTTGAAGCCACATTGGACTTTCAGCAATTTTTACGCCTTTAATCATTCGCATACTGTAAAAAGGTGTATCCTTTTTATCCTCAACAGCTACTTTTATATAGTCTTCTATTTTTTCATTTTCATTTTCATTTAATGAAAAGTCTTTAAAAATAGGTTTTCTATCATAAATGGCTCCTACTTCGTAAGCCACTCCTCTCATACTCAACGCATCTGCTCTATTAGGCGTAATCGATAAGTCCAAGATAGCATCATCCATTGCTAGGTATGAAAAAACACTTTCTCCCGGAACGGCTTCGCTAGGTAATACATAAATGCCATCTGCATATTTCTTAGGAACGACTTTTTCAGAGAAACCTAGTTCTGATAGCGAACAAATCATTCCGTGTGATACTTGTCCTCGCATTTTACCTTTTTTGATTTTAGTGTTCCCTGTAATTCTTGAACCCGGTAAAGCTACAATAATTTTTTGTCCGGTTGCGATATTTGGAGCTCCACAAACAATTTGTGATAATTCTTCTTCGCCAATATCCACTTGACAGACATGTAAGTGATCAGAATCAGGATGATCCTCCACTTTTACAGCATGACCAACAACTATTTTTTTTAAGCCCGTTTCTGGAACAAAAACATCTTCTACTTCGATTCCCGTCCGTGACATTTTATCTGCTAAGCCTTCAGGTGTAATACCTGTTAAATCTAGATATTCTGATAACCATTGATACGATACATTCATAAGTTTACTCCTTCACCTTAAATTGATTTAGAAAACGAACATCATTTTGATAAAAATGTCTGATATCATCGATTCCATATTTTAACATTGCTACACGATCAGGTCCTAAACCAAAAGCAAAACCACTATACTTAGCAGAATCGATTCCAGCCATCTCTAAAACATTCGGATGAACCATACCTGAACCTAAAATTTCAATCCAACCCGTCTGCTTGCAAACATTACAGCCAGATCCGCCACATTTAAAACAGCTCACATCAACCTCTACTGAGGGTTCAGTAAATGGGAAGTAACTTGGTCTTAATCTAATTTCACGTTCAGCACCATATAATTTTTTAGCAAAAACTTCTAATGTGCCTTTTAAATCTGCCATCGTAATATCTTCTGAAATTACAAGACCTTCAATTTGATGAAATTGATGGGAGTGAGTAGCATCATCACTATCACGGCGATAAACTTTACCAGGACTAATCATTTTTAGTGGTCCCTCAGAAAAATCATGCTTTTCCATCGTTCTAGCTTGTACCGGTGACGTATGTGTGCGTAATAATGTATCATCCGTAATATAAAAAGTGTCTTGCATATCACGAGCTGGGTGATGTTTAGGTAAATTCATTCGCTCGAAATTGTATTTATCTTCTTCTACTTCTGGCCCTTCAATAACTTGATAACCCATACCAATGAATAAGTCTTCAATTTCTTCCATAATTTGTGTTAAAACATGTGATTGCCCAGTTGGTACATGATTCCCAGGTAATGTTACGTCAATTGCTTCATTAGCTAAATCGTGGTTGATTTTTTCCATTTCCAATACTGCTTTGCGGCTTTCCAATTGTACAGCTATGGCATCACGTACTTCATTCGCTGCTGAACCAATCATTGGTCGTTCTTGTGCTGATACATCTTTCATTCCTCTAAGTACTTCAGTGATTGGACCTTTTTTCCCTAAATAAGCTACTCGCACATGATCAAGTAAAGATAGGCTTTCAGCTTGTGCGATTTTTTCAAGTGCTTCTTCTTTCAACACATCTAATTTCTTTTTCAACTCCATATATGTTCTCCTTTTAGTGCATTATTTTAACTATTTTTGAACGCAAAAAAAGCCCTATCCCAAAAAGGGACGAGGCTACGATTCGCGGTACCACCCTTGTTTAGATTTATAAACTAGCCTAAATCTACACTTCATTTTACATAACGGTGTATACCGGACCTTTTTTCATTACCTAAAAAGTAAATTCCAAAGTCAACTAAGGAAGTGAATGTTCATTTGGTAATCTAGACAAATGCTTTCAGCCCGAGGCATCTGTTCTCTTTTTTAGACTATTCCAAATTACTTTTTTCCATTATCATTTTTATTTATATTTATTATCATTTTGCTTCTCATCCAGTTTACCTAAATGCTAACGGAGAGTCAAGCAGTTCCTAGGCTTACGGTTCAACAATACAGACCCATTCATCTGCCCAACTTTGAACAGCATTCATGACATTTTTTAAATCTTTTCCTTTTTTAGTCAAACTATAAGCAACACGCATTGTTGCATTTGGATCAACTGTTCGCAAGACTAATCCTTCTTGTTCTAATTCTTTTAAGCGTTCTACTAACACTCGGTCACTAACGTTAGGTATAGCAGCGGCAATGTTTTTAAAACGTTGAGGACCTTCTAACAATACATCAATGATTAGACCCATCCATTTTTTCCCTAAAATAGAAAAAGTGTGCTCAAACTTAGGGCAAATTTCTTTTTGTTTAGACTCACTTTCGGTTCTTTGATCTACTTCTTTTATTGTCATAGTGTTTATTCACCTCTTTTGATGTATTATATCATTTTTGGTTATTCATAGTAAGTAATCTGTTTATTTTTCGCTTACCTTTTATAGTATCTCATTTTTAATACTTGTTACACTTGATTTACCTCAGAAAAAAAGTTTTCTCAGCTAGTTGAATAATGAGAAAACTTTTTTCATTTGATTAAGTTAGTCTCTTAGTATTAGAAATCCAGTTAATAGAAATCTAGGCTTGAGCAGGTTTTAATCTTGCCCACACATTCTTTATTCGATTATGCACTTTTCCAGATAAAGGAACAGCTACTTCTTTTACAGCACAATACTTATCTACAAAAGTTACGATATAGCTTTCTTTATACTTTGGTAAAGCGACTGTTGCTAACCACATATGTTTAATAATGATGTCACACTCTAACGCACTTAATTCAGTAATCTTTTTAGCATTCTCACAAGCTATACGTGGATGAACATAAGCATGGGTTCCTTCATCAAATTTCGTTGTTCTCCAATCATAGTAAAACAAATCATGAAGCAAACCAGCACGTGCAGTTGATTTAGCGTCCAAGCCATATCGTTTTGCAATACGATAACTAAGATAAGAAACACTGATTGAATGTTCCAGACGTGTTGTAAAGTGATGTTGTGTGTATTGATTTAATTGTTTTACTTCTTCACGATCAAGTAAGTCTTCAATTAAGGACACGTATTCTAAATCTTGTTTCCATCTTGGTTCAGACATTCAAAGACTTCCTTTTCTATTCTATAGAGTTCAGGAATTTCTTCCTATTAAACCATATGATACACTTTTTTTAAAAAATGAAAAGTATAACAATACTAATTTAATCGCTATAAACAAAACTTAATAAATTGGACATATTTATGAAAGAGTCCTTATTTTGTTAAGGCAAACATTAGAATACCCGCAGCTACAGCTACGTTCAATGATTCTGCTTGCCCCATGATTGGAATGTATAGATTCTTAGTTGTTTTTTCTAGTAATTCTTTGCTCATCCCGTTTCCTTCATTCCCCATTACCACAGCAAATTTTGATTGTGGTGTAATGTCTCTATAAGAAACAGCTAATTCATTCAACTCGGTTCCATATACGGGAAATCCAGCATTCTGAAATAACTCAAACCAATCAGACAAATCATCTTGATAAATAGGCAAATGAAAATGACTTCCTTGCATAGAACGAATAACCTTATTGTTATATAAATCAACGGTTCCTTTACCTAGAACAACACCGCCAAAACCCGCTGCATCAGCTGTTCGAATCATTGTTCCAAGATTCCCTGGATCTTGAACATTATCTAAAAATAAATACGGTTTCTCAAGTACTGGTTCTTCGGGGACACTATTTTTTTTAACAACAGCAAATATCCCTTGTGTTGTTTGTGTTTCACTTAACTGTTTAGAAACTTCTTGCGAAACTAAAACCATTTTATTTTCAGGTAAAGAGGTTGCTACCATTTCTTTAGCATCTTCACTAAGCATTACTTCCAAGATGAGTGCTTTATTTTTAATCGCCTCATCTATCAGATGAAAGCCTTCAATCAGATAGGTACCCACTTTTTCTCGCCCTTTTTTTGTTTGCAACTTTTTCCACATTTTTACTCGTTCATTTTTGACTGATACGATTGTCTCCATCTTTTTTAATCCTCCAGTTCGTACAAATCACTTGCTCTTTCATTCTACTAAAAAAACCTCTCTTTTTACAGAGAGGTTTCCTATTTTTTGTTTTTTATAATCCTAAATAAGATGCTGGATTGACTCGAGTACCATTCACATATACTTCAAAATGAAGATGGACACCTGTTGATGCACCCGTCGTACCCATTATTCCTAATTGTTGCCCTTGAGAAACATTTTGTCCTGGTGCTACGGCTAAACTACCTGAAACCATGTGCGCATAAAGTGTTTTTAAGCCATTGCCATGATTAATTATAACATGATTTCCCCAACCTGAACCATAACCGGCCACTTCAATTACTCCACTTTGAGCAGCGATGATAGCTCCACTTCCACCAAAGTCCGTTCCACCATGTAATTTACTCTCTCCAGTAATTGGGTGAATACGATACCCAAATTGAGAGGTTACTACGCCATTACTTGGACGGATAAAGCCTGAACCATTACTAGAACTACTCGCTACACTGTTTGGTTTCGTCGTTTCTGCTTGTGGTGCTTGTGGTGCTTTTGATGCTTGTGGTGCTTTTGATGCTTGTGGTGCTTTTGATGCTTGTGGTGCTTTTGATGCTTGTGGTGCTTTTGATGCTTGTGGTGCTTTTGATGCTTGTGGTGCTTTTGATGCTTGTGGTGCTTTTGTATTATTTTTTGAAGAGGCTGCTAATTTTTGTTCTTCTTGTTTAGCCGCTTTTTCAGCGGCTTTTTCTGCAACTGCTCTAGCTTGTGCTTGACGGGCTTTTTCTGCTTCAAAAATCCGTTGTTTTTCTTGTTGAAGTTCTTTAGATAAAACACTAGTTTTTGTAGCGACTACTTTTTGTTCATCCACAAATGTGTTTTTTTCATTTTCTGTCATATTGTATTGAACAGCTAGTTGAACAATGTGATCATCCATTTCAGCTTTTTGAGCGACTAAGTTATTTTTAGTTACTTCAATATTACTTTTTAATTTTTCTATCGCTACTTTTTCATTTTTTGCTTCTTTTTCATTTACTTCTAATGTGGCTTTATCATTCTCTTGTTCAGTTACTATTTCTTTGTTAGCTGACACTAATTGATTGATTATGCCGACACGCCCAATTAAATCTGATAAACTCTCAGAAGAAATCACCATTTCTACCATATTAGATGCTTTACCATCTGTTTGGATAACACGAGCTTGGTTTTGTAATTTTTCTTCTCGTTGTGCAATCAGTTCTTTTAAAGTTTCAATTTCTTTTTGTAATTTCTCGATTTTTTCTTTTGATTCTTTCAATTTTTTCTCTTGTTCGTGTAATTTGATAACCACTTCATCTATATTAGATTGTAGTTTTTTTACATCATTTTCTATCTCAGTTTTTTTTGATTCTAAGCTATCCATTTTATTTTCTTGGGTTTTTATTTTAGAATTTAAGTCATTTGATTTAGTTTCAAGTTCTTGTCTTTGTTTTTCTAAGCTTTGAACACTCTCAGCATTCACCATTGTTGGCATTACAAAAGGACCTGCAAGCAACATCGCTGCAATTAATCCAGTAGTTAGTTTCTTTTTCAAAAAATGTACCCCCCATGAATCTATATGATTAATCTTTCTTATTTTTCTCAACTTTGTAAGTATAACATCATTGTATAAAATAAACGATACTATTAAAGTAACAATTTCACAGTACTATTACAAACAGATTAAATAACTAATTACTTTTAATCTCCTTTTTTTGTTTGCAACTTTTTCCACATTTTTACTCGTTCATTTTTGACTGATACGATTGTCTCCATCTTTTTTAATCCTCCAGTTCGTACAAATCACTTGCTCTTTCATTCTACTAAAAAAACCTCTCTTTTTACAGAGAGGTTTCCTATTTTTTGTTTTTTATAATCCTAAATAAGATGCTGGATTGACTCGAGTACCATTCACATATACTTCAAAATGAAGATGGACACCTGTTGATGCACCCGTCGTACCCATTATTCCTAATTGTTGCCCTTGAGAAACATTTTGTCCTGGTGCTACGGCTAAACTACCTGAAACCATGTGCGCATAAAGTGTTTTTAAGCCATTGCCATGATTAATTATAACATGATTTCCCCAACCTGAACCATAACCGGCCACTTCAATTACTCCACTTTGAGCAGCGATGATAGCTCCACTTCCACCAAAGTCCGTTCCACCATGTAATTTACTCTCTCCAGTAATTGGGTGAATACGATACCCAAATTGAGAGGTTACTACGCCATTACTTGGACGGATAAAGCCTGAACCATTACTAGAACTACTCGCTACACTGTTTGGTTTCGTCGTTTCTGCTTGTGGTGCTTTTGATGCTTGTGGTGCTTTTGTATTATTTTTTGAAGAGGCTGCTAATTTTTGTTCTTCTTGTTTAGCCGCTTTTTCAGCGGCTTTTTCTGCAACTGCTCTAGCTTGTGCTTGACGGGCTTTTTCTGCTTCAAAAATCCGTTGTTTTTCTTGTTGAAGTTCTTTAGATAAAACACTAGTTTTTGTAGCAACTACTTTTTGTTCATCCACAAATGTGTTTTTTTCATTTTCTGTCATATTGTATTGAACAGCTAGTTGAACAATGTGATCATCCATTTCAGCTTTTTGAGCGACTAAGTTATTTTTAGTTACTTCAATATTACTTTTTAATTTTTCTATCGCTACTTTTTCATTTTTTGCTTCTTTTTCATTTACTTCTAATGTGGCTTTATCATTCTCTTGTTCAGTTACTATTTCTTTGTTAGCTGACACTAATTGATTGATTATGCCGACACGCCCAATTAAATCTGATAAACTCTCAGAAGAAATCACCATTTCTACCATATTAGATGCTTTACCATCTGTTTGGATAACACGAGCTTGGTTTTGTAATTTTTCTTCTCGTTGTGCAATCAGTTCTTTTAAAGCTTCAATTTCTTTTTGTAATTTCTCGATTTTTTCTTTTGATTCTTTCAATTTTTTCTCTTGTTCGTGTAATTTGATAACCACTTCATCTATATTAGATTGTAGTTTTTTTACATCATTTTCTATCTCAGTTTTTTTTGATTCTAAGCTATCCATTTTATTTTCTTGGGTTTTTATTTTAGAATTTAAGTCATTTGATTTAGTTTCAAGTTCTTGTCTTTGTTTTTCTAAGCTTTGAACACTCTCAGCATTCACCATTGTTGGCATTACAAAAGGACCTGCAAGCAACATCGCTGCAATTAATCCAGTAGTTAGTTTCTTTTTCAAAAAATGTACCCCCCCATGAATCTATATGATTAATTTTTCTCATTTTTCTCAACTTTGTAAGTATAACATCATTGTATAAAATAAACGATACTATTAAAGTAACAATTTCACGAGTACTATTACAAACAGATTAAATAACTAATTACTTTTAACCTCCTTTTCTCCAGTACTTTGCAGGATAAATTAAGCATAGCAATTAAAGTTCTTTTGTTATATTATATAAAAGAGAATTCTATCTGCTATTAAGTAGTCCATGCTGTTATTTAAGCATGTCATTTGAATTGTAAGAAAAAAAGGGGGTACGAAATGAACAGGAAAAAGAAAAGAAGCTTTGTTTTAATAATACTTATCTTATTCACATTTGGTGGTGGGATAAGTTTCTATCAACACACTATAAATGTACAAGCGAAAGAAGACCAAAAAGAAGTAGAAAACGCACTAACATTGGCAAAAAAAACGACGAACCTTTTATATTTGACTGACAAAACAGAGCTCTTGAGTGACTCAATTACACAAGAAAAAATCCAAGAAGCCGAACATTCTCTTAAAATTTTATCTGCTTTAACATTAAACGAAACACAACAAAAGTATTTAAATAACCTTTCACAACAGGTAAATGATGCTACGCAGATGTTTACTATCCAATCTTCTATACATAAGAAATTTAAAGATGAAAAAATAATAAGTCATGATGTTGAATTTTCTAAAGAAGATAAAGATTTAATGTTGTTAAAAAAGAGGAAACCCCTTTTTGTTAAAAAAATTAGTGAGATTATTGAACAAAGTAAGAGGCAGCTTGCTATAAAACAAGAACTTAGTCACTTTTTTAAAGATTACGATAAACTTGAAGCAAAAGAAACTATCGCTCGCTCTGATTTTAACAGCTTCAAAGAAAAAGTTGATTCTTTGCCTAGCGAAACATTTAAATCAAGTTTAACTGAAGCTTTAGTTGCTGTCCAAAAAGCCATTGAAAAAAGAGCAGTAAAAGAAAGAGAAGTAAAAGAAGAAGAAGCTAAAATAGAAAAAGAGCGTGAAGAAGCAGAAAAAGAACACGAGATTGAGGCTGAAAAGACAAAAGAAACAGATAAAGATAAAGTTGCCTTTAATGATTCTAGTGTTTCAACTTCTGTCTCTAAAGAGACTACTCAAAGTCAAACAAGTTCTAAATCAATTGCCTCATCCAAGCAAGTCGTACCTGCTCAACAAACTGGAATTGAAGGGTTAATAGCACGCTCTTTAACTAGTCAATATACCGATCAAATCATAGGTGTTGTCGCAAATGGTTCAAGTTCAACCGTTTATGTATTTGAAAAAAATGGTGCCCAATGGCAGACCATCCTTTCTGTCCCAGGCCGTGTCGGTTATAATGGCGTAGGCAGTTCTTACGAGGGTTCTGGTCGTACTCCAAAAGGTGCTTATTCATTAGGTTTTGCATTCGGTACTGGTCCAAATCCAGGAACCATTTTAACTTATAAACAAATTACTGGGAATTCTTATTGGATCAGCAACCCTGATGATTCTCAATACAATACATGGCAAGAACGTTCTAGTTCTAGTTCTTTGGATGAACACATGAACGATTACCAAACACAGTATAAATACGGCATTACATTAAATTATAACAATGGTGTTAATGGTGGCAGCGCGTTTTTTGTGCATGTCAACGGAAATGGTGCAACAGCTGGATGTATTTCTGTATCTGAATCTAATATGCTTTACTTGATGCAACACATTAGAAATGGCGCTTATATTATTAATGTCACTAGCGAATCAGAATTAGCTCATTACTAATCCGGGTTTTCTCTTTCACTTACTCTATATAAAAAGGACTACAGAATTCCTTATTGGAATTTGTAGTCTTTTTTGTCCCCATTAATCACTTTGTTTACTATGTTTGTTTTTTTTACATTTTCACTTCCACTTGGCTTCCTTCAGTAGTTTTTGTTACTTCGATATGAACAGGTATTCGCATCTTTAATTCTTCCACATGTGAAATAATTCCAACAAGTCGACCTCTTTGGTTTAATTCATACAAGGTTTCGATTGCACTATCTAAAGAATCCGAATCCAAGGTTCCAAAACCTTCATCAATAAATAATGTATCTACACTCACTCCGCCACTATGATTTTGAATCACATCGCTTAGTCCTAATGCTAATGCTAACGAAGCCTTGAAACCTTCCCCGCCAGAGAGCGTTCTAACACTTCTTGTTTTACCCGTATAATTATCAAATACATCTAAATCCAAACCTTTAGCTCCGGTCCCTTTAACTTTTTCTTCTCTTCGTAATAAGGAATAGCGATTATTGGTCATTTGTGTAAATCGTAAATTCGCTGCCAGAATAATTTCCTCAAAGTAGATGGCTAAAACAAATCGTTCAAATGAAATGTAATCTGTCTCTTTAGAACCATTAGCTAACTCAGCTAATTCGCTGTACAACCTATATTTTTCTAATTGTATCTGCTTAGCTTCATATTGGTGCTTAATTTCTGTATTGGCCGTTTCGTACTTTTTGACTGTTCCAATTAGTTCTTCATATTTTTTATTTATCACAATTCGTTCATTTTCCTTTTGTTGATTTTCTAAATGGTAATCTTCAATGGATTGTCCGTCTTTTATGGCTGCTACTTTTTCTTTTTGCTTTGCATAGTTCGCTTGATTGACCCATAATTTTTGATCATAATCAAATACTTCTGTTGTTAATTCTTGTACTTGTTTTTCCTCTAACACATAGTCTTCAAATCGTCCATCAAATTCTGCTTCTTTTAGTTTCGTTTCAAATTCAATAGCAGCCGCTTCATAGCGCGTAGTACTATTTTCAAGTTGTGTTTCAAAAGAACCAATTCTTGTTTTATACTGTTCTTCTAATTTTTCTAGTTCAACTTTTTTATCTTGGTTTTTTTTATAAATATTTTCTATTTTCTGTGTTTCATCTATTAGCAACTGCAAGTTTTCTTGTACTTCTTTAAGTTCATTATACGTCAACTGACTTATGGCATCTTTGATTTCTTTTTTTATCTCTTCTATTCGGTTGTCATTATTTTGACTAGTAGAACGCAATTCTTGAATAGCCGATTCTACTTTTTTCTCTTGCTTTTGCGTGTTTTCTATTTGTTGTTTAACGGATTCTTCTCGTCTAACAACCTGTTCTAACCGTTTTATTTCATCATTGAGTTCTGTTTTTCTTGTTGTCCCCATTTTTAATTCTAACAGCAGCTGCTCCAACAATTCCTCAGCTTCATTAGAACGCACATTAAACAATCGTTCGTATTCTTTAATATGCTCATTTAAGTAACCCATTTCACTAGAAGCAACTGTATAGTTGTTATACTTCTGGTTTTTTTCACCTTCTACTGCTTCTAATTGTTCTTTTGACCCAACATCTTCTGATAAAATTGCTGGAACAGGATGATCTAGTGAACCACAAACCGGACATGCGGTATCTTTTTTTAACTCATTAGCTAATACCCCAGCAATATTTCGGTTATACGCTAGTTGTTGTTGTTGATAATTTTTTTCACTTTCTTGGTAATCGGTTTCTAACTTATTAAATAGAATGACTTGCTTGTTTTTTTGTTCTAAAATTTGAACCAAGTCTCTAAGACTATTTTGCCTAGTCGTTAATTCCGTAATTTTTTCTTTTAACTCATACGCATCCGTTTGTTTTTTAACTAGTTTAATTCTGGCTTGATAGATTTCTGCTGATAATTGCTTATTTTCATCTAACTGATTTCTTTGTTCTATTAATTTTGCTGTCTGTTCTTCAATCTCTATTTGTAATTCTTGATTGGCTACTTTTAAAGTTGTTATTTTGCTTTCTTTTACTTCAACTGCTTTTATATTCCGTTCTTCTTGTTTCAATTCATTGATTTTTTCTCTTTTTTCTGGCAAAAGTAAATAATTTTTTTCAGCTATTGTTGCCTCATTTTTATTTTCTATCCATGCAATTGCTGTTTTTGATAAGGCATTTTTTTCTGTTTCTACACTCTGCTGAAGCGCTTCTTTATCTACTAATGCTTTCTCTTGTTCTGCTTTGTAGACAACTAGTTTTTGTGCTTTTTCGTTCATCTCTATTTTTTTACGTTTTGCATCCATTTCTTCTTTTAGATCTGTCAACTCATGCTTTACCTGTTCCAATTGCTCTAATTCAGTTAAGTCCTTTATTCGTTCTTGGTTTTGCTGCATTTTTTTACGGAATCGTTCCATCTCATTTGTATAATTTTGAATGTTTTTTCTATAAATACTCAACGAATCTTCTAATTCAATCAACAATTGCTTAATGTCCATCAACTCAATTGCTTCAGCTAGCAAATGATTTTCTTGAGGATCAATTATACCTATAAATTTTTCCATCGTTTTATCACTTTGCTCAACTTCTAATCTTAAACGGCGAGCTTCTTCTTTCAAACTTGATTGAAAAGCCTTAATCGTATCTGTTTGGAAAATATTACGAAAAATCTTTTCTTTATCTGCACTATTGGATTCCAACATTTTTTTAAATTCGCCTTGAGGTAACATCACAATTTGCTTGAACTGTTCATAAGATAAAGAAAGCAACTCTTTAATTTCTTGATTGGCTTCATTTATTTTTGTTGTTACATTTTTACCATGAATAAATTCTACTTCAGGACTATATTTCTTAATTCTATGTTTCCCAGGACCCATTTGAGCGGGTGAACGCTTAATATAATACTGTTTACCCGCTAATTCAAATTCTAATTCAACATAGCAAAGATCATCATCAGTAGCGAACTGTGATTTAAATGAATCTTTTTCTCGACTTGTCCCACTTGCCTCATCATATAAAGCATAGGCAATCGCATCAAAAATAGTCGTTTTCCCAGCACCCGTTGGACCACTTACTAAAAAAAGTGTTTTTTGATTAAATTGAGTGAAATCAATTTCAACTTCCCCTTTATATGGGCCAAAAGCATTTAGTATTAACTTTAGTGGTCTCATTTATTCTCGTCCCCCTATTTCATGTAACGTGCTCTCGACTATTTCTTTACGATTAGTTGCTAGTTCTTTTTGTTTAAACTGTTGATAAAAATCACTAAACAAATCTTCTAGTGGCATCTCTTTCAAGCTTTTTTGATCATATTTTTTATAAATTTGACCCTCTTCTTTTTTTGCAGCATATTCTAAGCCCATTGCATTCGGAAATCTTCTGCGCAATTGGTTCATTGCATCCATCACATAATTTTCATCCTTTAACTCAAAAAAAACATAATCATCAGATTTTTGATTCATTAACTCCTTAAATAAGCCTTTAATAACGCGCATATCATGTAACGGTTTTAAATAAATCGGTTCAATTTCTACTTTACCCTCTTCTAACGTCACCAACGAGACTTGTTTCTTTTGGATTGCTTCTGATTTAGAATATTTTAAAATGGATCCACTGTAACGAATTCTATCGTGTTTAACTTTTTGTGGTTTGTGTAAGTGACCTAATGCCACATAATCAAAATCTTCAAACAATTCGACATTCACGTATTCTGCTGTCCCAATACTCAATGGACGTTCTGAATCGGTCGTTTCAGAGCTATCATCAGAGATGTTAATCACAAATCCATGAGCAATGATGATATTCGTTTCCTCTTTATTCATTGTTTGTTTTATCTTATTTAACTGAGCTTTAGTCGCGTCTTCTAAATTTTTTATTGAATCATCTTTTAATAATTCACGAATATAAACATGATCTGCAAATGGCAGTAAATAGAAATTAGTCCCTTGAACAGTTACTTTTCTCGTCTCTTCTTTAACTGTTCCTTCTATATAAAGGTTACTCGATTCGAACAAACTCGCACCATACTCAACGCGTTCATTGCTATCATGATTTCCTGCAATAATAAATACAGGGATTTTCACTTCATGAATCAAACGTGTTAACACTAAGTTTACTAGCGAAACAGCTTCTTTTGGTGGAAAGGCCCGATCATATAAATCACCTGCCATAATTAGCACATCAACTTCTAAAATTTTTAATTTTTCAATCAACTGGTTCAGAAAAAATTCTTGATCCTCTAACATGGATACTTCATTTACAATTTTCCCAATATGCCAATCTGCTGTATGTAATATACGCACTTATCTCGACCCCTATCTAATTTTCTTGTTCATTATTCTCAATTGATTCCTTTTATTTAGTCTACCACTTTTTTATTCCATTCAAAAGTTCTGATTTAGACGCTAGCAATTATTATCCATTCTCAAGAGTATACAAAGCCACTTTAATGCTGTTACTTTAAATTATGAAGCTATTTGGACAAAAATTAAATACAAGAAAAAGCCTTCGAGTATAATCACTCAATGACTTTTTCTTTTTATACTGAATTGGTTTATTTTTATTTACATTTCTTTATTTAATTTTAATAAACAAGAAGAGGTCTGCGTTATATTGATTATCATATACATTCATAGATTCAACTATAAATTTCAATTTAACTTGTTGATTCTCTTCAATGATTGTAGCCTCATCAACCGATATGAATTCTTTTTGCACATTATCATCGATTAATAGCTTATCAAAAATAGATTGCATCTCGATTTTAATTTGCTCATTATTTTGTTCATCTTTCAATATTAAAGTGTAGTTATTATCTTTTTGCTGTTGAACTAATATATATACTGATCCTTCTTTTTCAAAAGAAAGTTCATTATCCTTTGAAAGCTCACTATCAGAGTCATACAAACGCAGTCGAATCATTTGATCATAGTCTTCAATCGACAGATTTAACCCTTCCTCATAATTTAAACTTACATATCGACCATTATCAACAATATCTTGGTTTTCATATTCTTTTGCGAATCCAAAAGTCGTTTCAAATTTATTATTACTTGTTAAATCATCTGGTAACCACTCTATATTACTAGCATAATTCATGTTTACTAAATAATCAGATGTTCCAGTGATTCGAATTTTATCTTCTTTAGAAATAGAAGCATTCGGAATAATCTTATCCTTTTCAAGCATTTCATTATCTACAAGAATATTTTCTAATAAGTTTGTTTGGTTTACTCTACTTACTGTAAACGCATCGATAGGAGGGATAATAGAAAGAATACAAAAAGAAATTAAGACTGCAATCGCTATGCCGTTTTTCTTGACTGGCAAAAAGCTAAAAATTAATCCTGCGATTGTTGCAAATACTCCAAAAAGAATCACATAATACCGACCTTGTGTAATTCCCAGTTCTCCAATTTTCAATACCGATGCAATCGTTTGGAATAAAACAATTGGAATGAGTACTTTCGGAAAAACCTTTCTGAATAGTACTGCAAACTGATTTTCAATTGTACTAGATAATATATACACTAGTATAACGGTGACTGCGTAAGATACAAGCAGCGGTTCTAACAAGTTATCCGTCCAAAAGCTACTTCTTATATTTAGCACTATATAGGCTAACAGAATGGCCGTATATATCACCGTTAACGGAATAATCACATAAGAGATTAATAGTTCTAGTACTTTAGGAACACTCGTTGCTTCTTTAAGCTTTTCTAATATAACCATCTTATCTTCCTCAGAAATACGCTTATCTGTCGCCTTTTCATATAAAGGAGTAAAAGATAAATAGTATAAGGGAGCGAATAAAGAGAAAATAATATTCAAAACATGCAACGTTAATTTATCGTCAATCGGAAAGAGCAAACGGTCGATTGCAAACAAAATGGAACTAGTACCCATTGCAATAATCACTGTAAATAATGAAGTAATAAAGAAAGCTTTAAAAGCAGCCATAAAACTTTCATTAAAAGCCAACCTTGTTTTTATGGTAGGAATTAGAATATAGAGCAAGACTAGCGCAAAAACGAATACACTTGTTTTAATTCCTACTTCTAAGTCATATAAATTAGCTGTCGGAATAATAAAATAATACCCAATCGTTATCAAACTTGCTGCAGCCATAAGCATAAATCGTTGACTTTGCTTATGGAAGAATCTTTCGTACAGTTGTTGAGCAACCCCGCTGAGTACTGCACCTACAAAAAGAGTGAATAAATAGTTGGTATACACTTCTTTTTCTTGATTAATCGTTACACCATTTAATATTGCTAATGCTAAAAGAAATAAAACAGTCAGAGGGTAACGAGTACTTGCACGGATCATTCCTTGGAATATTTGTTGTAAGTTTCTTATCAGTTTCATCTTCTCCACCTTCTTTCTTAGTTTATGATGAATTCATCTAAATTATAAGTCAATTAAAGAGTAATGTATATTGGTTTGTTTAGTTGCAAAAAAAAAGCACCATCCGAAGATGATACTTTTTTAAGATGCGCGGCAGCGTCCTACTCTCACAAAGGGAAACCCTTCACTACCATCGGCGCTAAGAAGCTTAACTGCTGTGTTCGGCATGGGAACAGGTGTGACCTTCTTGCCATCGCCACCACACATCTTACATATAAGAGAACGTTGTTCTCTCAAAACTGGATAGTGTTTAACTATAAGGGCTTAAAACCGTTTCTTCATCGTTTAAAAATTGGTTAAGTCCTCGACCGATTAGTATTGGTCCGCTCCATACATCGCTGTACTTCCACTTCCAACCTATCTACCTGATCATCTCTCAGGGGTCTTACTCACTTACGTGATGGGAAATCTCATCTTGAGGGGGGCTTCACGCTTAGATGCTTTCAGCGTTTATCCCGTCCACACATAGCTACCCAGCGATGCTCTTGGCAGAACAACTGGTACACCAGCGGTGTGTCCATCCCGGTCCTCTCGTACTAAGGACAGCTCCTCTCAAATTTCCTGCGCCCGCGACGGATAGGGACCGAACTGTCTCACGACGTTCTGAACCCAGCTCGCGTACCGCTTTAATGGGCGAACAGCCCAACCCTTGGGACCGACTACAGCCCCAGGATGCGATGAGCCGACATCGAGGTGCCAAACCTCCCCGTCGATGTGGACTCTTGGGGGAGATAAGCCTGTTATCCCCAGGGTAGCTTTTATCCGTTGAGCGATGGCCCTTCCATACGGAACCACCGGATCACTAAGCCCGACTTTCGTCCCTGCTCGACTTGTAGGTCTCGCAGTCAAGCTCCCTTCTGCCTTTACACTCTACGAATGATTTCCAACCATTCTGAGGGAACCTTTGGGCGCCTCCGTTACACTTTAGGAGGCGACCGCCCCAGTCAAACTGCCCGTCAGACACTGTCTCCCAGCCAGATTATGGCTGTGGGTTAGAGTGGTCATACAGCAAGGGTAGTATCCCACCATTGCCTCCACCAAGACTAGCGTCCTGGCTTCATAGGCTCCTACCTATCCTGTACAAGCTGTACAAACACTCAATATCAAACTGCAGTAAAGCTCCATGGGGTCTTTCCGTCCTGTCGCGGGTAACCTGCATCTTCACAGGTACTATAATTTCACCGAGTCTCTCGTTGAGACAGTGCCCAAATCATTACGCCTTTCGTGCGGGTCGGAACTTACCCGACAAGGAATTTCGCTACCTTAGGACCGTTATAGTTACGGCCGCCGTTTACTGGGGCTTCAATTCTGAGCTTCGCTCGAAAGCTAACCCATCCTCTTAACCTTCCAGCACCGGGCAGGCGTCAGCCCCTATACGTCATCTTTCGATTTAGCAGAGACCTGTGTTTTTGATAAACAGTTGCTTGGGCCTATTCACTGCGGCTGACCAATTGGTCAGCACCCCTTCTCCCGAAGTTACGGGGTCATTTTGCCGAGTTCCTTAACGAGAGTTCGCTCGCACACCTTAGGATTCTCTCCTCGACTACCTGTGTCGGTTTGCGGTACGGGCAGATTGTTTCTAACTAGAAGCTTTTCTTGACAGTGTGACATCAGGAACTTCGGTACTTAATTTCCCTCCCCATCACAACTTGTCCTTAATAGAGGCAAGCATTTGACTCACCTCAAGACTTGTTGCTTGGACGCACATATCCAACAGTGCGTATTCCTTAGCCTACTGTGTCCCTCCATTGTTCAAACAAAACAAACTGGTACAGGAATCTCAACCTGTTGTCCATCGTCTACGCCTATCGGCCTCGACTTAGGTCCCGACTAACCCTGGGAGGACGAGCCTTCCCCAGGAAACCTTAGTCATTCGGTGGACGGGATTCTCACCCGTCTTTCGCTACTCATACCGGCATTCTCACTTCTAAGCGCTCCACCAGTCCTCACGGTCTAGCTTCGACGCCCTTAGAACGCTCTCCTACCATAGAACCTAAGTTCTATCCACAGCTTCGGTGTTATGTTTAGCCCCGGTAAATTTTCGGCGCAGGGTCACTCGACTAGTGAGCTATTACGCACTCTTTAAATGATGGCTGCTTCTGAGCCAACATCCTAGTTGTCTAAGCAACCCCACATCCTTTTCCACTTAACATAAACTTTGGGACCTTAGCTGGTGGTCTGGGCTGTTTCCCTCTCGACTACGGATCTTATCACTCGTAGTCTGACTCCCGGATATAAATCAATGGCATTCGGAGTTTATCTGAATTCGGTAACCCGAGAAGGGCCCCTAGTCCAAACAGTTGCTCTACCTCCATGATTCTAATTCCGAGGCTAGCCCTAAAGCTATTTCGGAGAGAACCAGCTATCTCCAAGTTCGATTGGAATTTCTCCGCTACCCACACCTCATCCCCGCATTTTTCAACATACGTGGGTTCGGTCCTCCAGTGCGTATTACCGCACCTTCAACCTGGACATGGGTAGATCACTTGGTTTCGGGTCTACGACCACATACTCATTCGCCCTATTCAGACTCGCTTTCGCTACGGCTCCGTCTCATCAACTTAACCTCGCATGGGATCGTAACTCGCCGGTTCATTCTACAAAAGGCACGCTATCACCCATTAACGGGCTCTAACTACTTGTAAGCACACGGTTTCAGGTGCTGTTTCACTCCCCTTTCGGGGTTCTTTTCACCTTTCCCTCACGGTACTGGTTCACTATCGGTCACTAGGGAGTATTTAGCCTTGGGAGATGGTCCTCCCGGATTCCGACGGAATTTCTCGTGTTCCGCCGTACTCAGGATACTGATCAGAGTGAACGAAGTTTCAGTTACGGGGCTTTTACCCTCTTTGGCGGACCTTTCCAGGTCGCTTCTCCTACTTCGTTCATTTATGACTCTATGTGTTCAGTCCTACAACCCCAGAAAGCAAGCTTTCTGGTTTGGGCTATTCCCGTTTCGCTCGCCGCTACTCAGGGAATCGATTTTTCTTTCTCTTCCTGCAGGTACTTAGATGTTTCAGTTCTCTGCGTCTACCTCTATTGACCTATGTATTCAGTCAATAGTAACACCCGATAAAGAGTGCTGGGTTTCCCCATTCGGAAATCTCTGGATCAAAGCTTACTTACAGCTCCCCAAAGCATATCGGCGTTAGTCCCGTCCTTCTTCGGCTCCTAGTGCCAAGGCATCCACCGTGCGCCCTTATTAACTTAACCTATGGTCATGTTAACTATTTCATTCACCTTATGGTGAAGAAATACATTAAAAAATAAAACGCGATGTTTTCTTGGTTTCTTGCTTTTCTTACATGTTAAACACTATCCAGTTTTCAAAGAACAACTAACTTACTGTTTGAGAAGATTAGACCTCTCAAAACTGAGCAAAGTAAAACAACTGTGACGGTTCCGTTATATCCTTAGAAAGGAGGTGATCCAGCCGCACCTTCCGATACGGCTACCTTGTTACGACTTCACCCCAATTATCTATCCCACCTTAGGCGGCTGGCTCCCAAAAGGGTTACCTCACCGACTTCGGGTGTTACAAACTCTCGTGGTGTGACGGGCGGTGTGTACAAGACCCGGGAACGTATTCACCGCGGCGTTCTGATCCGCGATTACTAGCGATTCCGGCTTCATGCAGGCGAGTTGCAGCCTGCAATCCGAACTGAGAATGGCTTTAAGAGATTAGCTTGACCTCGCGATCTTGCGACTCGTTGTACCATCCATTGTAGCACGTGTGTAGCCCAGGTCATAAGGGGCATGATGATTTGACGTCATCCCCACCTTCCTCCGGTTTATCACCGGCAGTCTCACTAGAGTGCCCAACTGAATGCTGGCAACTAATAATAGGGGTTGCGCTCGTTGCGGGACTTAACCCAACATCTCACGACACGAGCTGACGACAACCATGCACCACCTGTCACTTTGTCCCCGAAGGGAAAGCTCTATCTCTAGAGTGGTCAAAGGATGTCAAGACCTGGTAAGGTTCTTCGCGTTGCTTCGAATTAAACCACATGCTCCACCGCTTGTGCGGGTCCCCGTCAATTCCTTTGAGTTTCAGCCTTGCGGCCGTACTCCCCAGGCGGAGTGCTTAATGCGTTAGCTGCAGCACTGAGGGGCGGAAACCCCCCAACACTTAGCACTCATCGTTTACGGCGTGGACTACCAGGGTATCTAATCCTGTTTGCTCCCCACGCTTTCGAGCCTCAGCGTCAGTTACAGACCAGAGAGTCGCCTTCGCCACTGGTGTTCCTCCATATATCTACGCATTTCACCGCTACACATGGAATTCCACTCTCCTCTTCTGCACTCAAGTTCTCCAGTTTCCAATGACCTTCCCCAGTTGAGCTGGGGTCTTTCACATCAGACTTAAAGAACCGCCTGCGCTCGCTTTACGCCCAATAAATCCGGACAACGCTTGCCATCTACGTATTACCGCGGCTGCTGGCACGTAGTTAGCCATGGCTTTCTGGTTAGATACCGTCAGGGGATGAGCAGTTACTCTCATCCTTGTTCTTCTCTAACAACAGAGTTTTACGATCCGAAAACCTTCTTCACTCACGCGGCATTGCTCCGTCAGACTTTCGTCCATTGCGGAAGATTCCCTACTGCTGCCTCCCGTAGGAGTCTGGGCCGTGTCTCAGTCCCAGTGTGGCCGATCACCCTCTCAGGTCGGCTACGTATCATTGCCTTGGTGAGCCATTACCTCACCAACTAGCTAATACGCCGCGGGTCCATCCATAAGCGGTAGCCGAAGCCACCTTTCATCCGTTCGCCATGCGGCAATCAGAATTATGCGGTATTAGCATCCGTTTCCGAATGTTATCCCCCACTTATGGGCAGGTTACCCACGTGTTACTCACCCGTCCGCCACTCCTCTTTCCAGTCGAGTGCAAGCACTCAATAGGAAAGAAGCGTTCGACTTGCATGTATTAGGCATGCCGCCAGCGTTCGTCCTGAGCCAGGATCAAACTCTCATAAAAGTTGAACCAACCCGTTAGGATTGCTTCGCTTTTTAACGATGCTTGAAGCTCATTAAAATGACTTGCTAGCGAATAATTATTCACTTTGTTTCTTTTGGTTCGACCCTTGGTCGAACCGCCGTACACAGTTTATTGTTTTACTTTGTTCAGTTTTCAAAGGTCTAATTTGTTTGTCGTTGTCGTTTTGACAACTTCTAAATATTACCAGAAGTTGTTTAACTTGTCAACAACTTTTTGAAATTTATTTTTTTCGTTGCTGATTCGTTGCTACGTTGTATCGCTACGACATCTACTAATATAACAGCTTGTTGAACTTACGTCAACTGTTTTCCAAAAGAATTTTTTTCATTTGTTGCCTTGTCATTTTTTAATGAACACATTCTTTTTTACAAATCAGCATCTACTTTCTTAGTTAAATCCTATTCTTAAAAGGATTTAACTAGAATGACATTCACTATTTTGATGCACTTTTGAATGTATAAAAATATCTTTTTCGGTATATTTATTCTATTAATAATTGCATAAAACAGCTGTTCATTCTATAAAAAAAGAAACTCCCTCAAAAAAGAGTCCCTATTTTCTTAAACGTTCAATTTATCAGCGTTATTTTAGTCTTTCTTTCAATATACCATCTTTCATAACATATACTTTATCACAACGATCAATTAAACGCTCATCGTGTGTCACCATGATTGTCGCTTTATTTTGTGCTTTTGTTTCACGCGCTAATATATCTACAACCTCAAAAGCTTTTTTTGAATCTAGACTTGCTGTTGGCTCATCTGCTAAAATAACAGATGGATTGTGATACAAAGCTCTTGCAATAGCCGCTCGTTGACGTTCTCCTCCAGATAAATCGCTCGGATAATTTTTCTTTAAACCCACTATCCCCAATTCATCTAATAAAGCATCACTTTTTTTTGCATCCATTTTATTTTTGTTGACTTTATTAACTAATTTCAGTTGATCCTCGACTGTTAGGAAAGGGACTAAATTAGAAGCTTGAAGGATAAAACCAATTTCTTTAAAGCGTAAAGCAGCTCGTTTTTTTTCTGTAACTTCACTAAACTTATTTTCTCTTATCAAAACTTTTCCTTCAGAAGGAGTTTGGAGTCCACCTATTATAGTTAGAAGTGTACTTTTTCCTGAGCCGCTTGGCCCAATAATAGCCACAAACTCGCCAGCTGCAACACTAAAATCGGTCTTTTTTAATGCTTCTACTTTTGTGTGCCCTTCTCCAAAATTTCTTGTCACTCCAATTAGTTCAATTAATTTCATTATGTGTCCCCTCCTTAACCTATCGCATCTAATGGATCAATTTTGACAACTGTTCTAACTGAGAATAAAGCACCTAGCACAGCAACAACAATTAATAATGTTGTAATCGCAGCTAAAAACACAATATTTGTTCGATAAGGTACAGCTGCCGGTAATACTAAAGCTGTTAATAATGTCAATATTAATCCTATACCTACGCCAACTATAGCTAGTATGAATGTTTGAGAAACAACTGATTTCGAAATATAAAAGTTAGAAATCCCTTGTGCTTTCATAACGCCAAATAAACTTGTCTTTTGTAGTGTTAAAACATAAATAAAAATTCCAATAACAACTGCAGCAATAACAATTAAAAAACCAATCATTAATCCAAATGTTAGAACTTGTGCTGTATATCCAGGAATTTTACTAATATAATCTTTAATTGGGTAAACGGTTAAATCATCCGTTTCAATAGCTATCCCATCAACTGAATTATTTTCCCCACGTACAATAACGGCACTAATTCTCCCGGCATCGCTACTATCAGCCTTTTCAAATCGAACTTCTTGGTAGCCAGGAATAGTTGTATATAAAACAGGTGCCACACTGAACCTGGCATCTTCTGTAAAACCAACAACTGTTACTTTTTTGTCATTTCCTGCTAATTCAAGTGTATCGCCTATATTAATGTTCTCTTCTTCTTTCAAGCTTATATCTGCGACTACTTCATTATCTTTAGTAAAAGCCTCGCCTTCAATCACTTCAGGCATAATAAATTCTTTGGAGTCAATTCCAAAAAATGTCACATTGACTTTATCTTCTTCCTTTGAAGCTCCCGCTTTTCTGACAACGCTAGATGCTTGGCCTAAAAAAGCGGTTTTATCGCCTTTTACTTTCTCGGCTTGCTCTAGGGTCATCATTGACATATTGATATTGGTATTAGATTCGTCGGTTAAAACAATTCCATCTGCTCCCCATTTATCGATACTTGTCCGATTATCCTGTGCTAGTCCATAAGCTAACCCAACTAAAAAGAAAACTAGATATGAAACTAAAACCATCACACCAATAATTAATGCGAAACGTGTTTTAGAATGCTTCATTTCCCTCCATGCTAAAAACATTCAATCACCCCTCTTGTAGTTAAATCTATTACAGTCAAGCAATATAATACTTGATTGTTTTTAAATTATAACATCTTATGGAGCATATTAGACAAAGAAATAAAAGAGATATGTTATCATTAGAATATTAATTTAAAAGGAGTGGATAGCTACATGCAACATGAAATCAGTAACTTTAATTATTACAATCCTACCGAAATTATTTTTGGAAAGAATCGAATTCCTGAATTAAAAAAATTGATCTCTACCGATAAAAAAATCCTTATCACTTATGGCGGAGGCAGTGTCATAAAGTTCGGTACTCTTGATCGGATTAAATCAGCTTTATCAGAACACCAAGTTGGAGAATTTGGCGGAATTGAAGCTAATCCTACTTTTGAAACAGCGATGAAAGCTGTTGAGTTAATTAAAAAAGAAAAATATGACTTCATACTAGCAGTTGGAGGCGGTTCTGTTATTGATGCCACTAAATTTATCGCTGCGGCAGTTTTATTTGATGGCAATCCTATTGATATTTTTGCTGGCGGCATAGGTAAAGGTACGCCTATCACTTCTGCTTTACCATTTGCAACGGTATTGACTTTGCCAGCAACCGGTTCTGAAATGAATGCAGGTGCTGTTATTACTTTTAAAGAAAAACAAGCTAAACTTAGCTTCGGCAGTCCTCATGTTTTTCCTAAGTTCTCTATCCTAGAACCAGAAATCACTTACAGCTTACCTACACGCCAACTAGCTAACGGTATCATGGATGCCTATATTCATATCATGGAACAATATTTAACTTATCCTGTTGGCGCAATGGTACAAGATCGTTATTCTGAAGGCTTATTACAAACGCTAATTGAAATCGGTCCTGATGTCATTGATGAAGATAACCACGATTATAATTTACGTGCTAATTTTATGTGGACAGCAACCAATGCTCTAAATAAAGTCCTTTCTCCTGGAGTTCCTCAAGATTGGGCTGCACATGCTATGGGACACGAAATCACTGCGTTATACCATACAGATCACGCTAGAACACTAAGTATTGTTCTACCAGCTTTATTAAAAGTACGTAAAGAAGAAAAAAGAGCAAAACTGTTGCAATATGCTGAACGTGTATGGCATATCACCACAGGTACAGAAGATGAAAAAATAGATGTTGCTATCGGAAAAACAAAAGACTTTTTCAAAAGCCTTGGAGCTCCAACATCATTTAAAGATATTGGTTTAGGCGAAGAAGTTATTGAACCTTTAGTTGCACAATTAGAAAAACACAATCAAGTTGCTTTAGGTGAACGTAAATCTCATGATTTAGCTATCAGTAGAGAAATTTACCGTACAGCTCTTAATTAAAAAAGTCATTTTAAAAAGGACACTGCTGAATAATCTCAGTTGTGTCCTTTTTTCATATTGTTATATAAGTACATATTGCAAGTATAGCCACTTTATCCTTATTTAAAGAAATAATTTGTTTTATGCTAATATTTCATATCGTTCTTAAAATTTAGAATAAACCATAAGCTATCGCTTATTATAAATAGAATGTAACTTACTAACTCTTTTGAAAAATTGATACTACAACAAAAAGAAATCCGAAGAAGTTTTGAAGAGAAGCAAAATAGCTAGGCTTTTCTTCAAAACTTCTCCGGATAACTCTTCTTTTTCTCTAAACTTAATTGGCTTAGATGCTATTTAATCAATTCATAAATAGCTTCTGCATAAATGCTCATTGCATTCGTTAAATCATCAATCGCCATAAATTCATTTGCTTGGTGCATGGTGTCAATGCTATCAGGGAACATTGCTCCATAAGCAACTCCACGATCAAACAAACGACCATAAGTGCCTCCACCAATGGTTTGTTCTTTTGCTTCGAGTCCTGTTTGTTTTGCATAAACAGCTAACAACGTTTTAACCAATGGATCTTCTGGTGAAACATAATGTGGTGTTTGTTCTTTTCCGCGACCTAAAGTAACACCGTAATGGCCTAATTTTTTATCTAATTCAATTTCGATTCCTTCGATGCTGACGCCTTTAGGGAAACGGAAGTTTAGAGCAATCATTCCCCCACTTTCAGGGGTAAAAGTAAAGATTCCTGGGTTCATTGTTAAATCTCCCATAACTTCATCGACATAATTTAATCCTAATTTTTCAGCTCTTGAATCCTCATGAAAGAACTCTGCCGTCATTTCAAGGTAAGATTTAGCATTTCCGCCAAATGAATAGTTTGTTAAAAATGTTGCTAAATAAGTTGCCGCATTTACTCCTCCGCGAGGCTCCATTGCATGAGCTGCTTTCCCATTAAGTTCAATCGTTACTTGATTTCCTTTAACAGATACAGTGCCTGTTACGGGTTTGTTCTCAACAAAATCATAAAAATCTTTTTCGATTTTCTCAGCCTCTTGGCTATTAAAAATCGCTGTTGCATCTTGAGGAACCATATTTTCACGCAAGCCGGAATCAAAACTAATCAACTCATTTTTTCCGCCTGTAACATTCCCTTGTGTGTTCACATGCATTGTTAAAATACCCTTTTCACCATTTATAATTGGGAATTGTGCATCTGGTGAAAAGCCGAATTCAGGCTTCTCTTCTACTTCAAAATAACGATTCATACACATCCAACCGCTCTCTTCATCCGTTCCAATAATAAAACGAACGCGTTTAGATACTGGTAAACCTAAATCTTTGATAATTTTTAATGCATAGTAAGCAGCCATGCCTGGTCCTTTATCATCACTTGAACCACGTGCATAAAGTCGACCATCTTTTATTACAGGTTCAAAAGGATTTGTATCCCAACCTGAACCAACCGGTACAACGTCAACGTGTGCTAAAACTCCAAGAGTTTCATCACCTGAACCATATTCAATGTGACCCGCTAAATTATCGATATTTTTAGTGACAAAGCCATCACGTTCTCCTAATGCAAGAAAAGCTTCTAATGCTTCTTTAGGGCCGGGTCCAACAGGTGCTTCATTTGTAGCTTTGCTATCATCACGGACACTGTCAATTTTTAACAATGAAACCAAATCTGTTAGGAACTCCTCTTTACGAGCTGATACTTCATTTTTCCAATCTATCGCCATGTACTTAACACTCCTATCTTTTTTCAACAACTCTATCATAGCACTTTTTATCTTACATACCAATATTCCAATTGTTTTTTCAAGATTTTATTAACGTTTTAAAGTGATTTTTCAGTTCATTGTCTTTATACTAAATGAAACAAGCGACAAGGAGGACTATTATGAAAAATTTGGATAAGAAAACTGTCCAATCTATGATTCCTGAACGAAAAAACATTAGTTACAAAGGTGATTACGGAAAAATACTATTGATTGGCGGCAATGATTCAATGGGTGGAGCCATTATTTTAACTGCTTTGGCTGCTGTTTATAGTGGAGCGGGCTTGGTAACTGTTGCTACCGCTAAAAGCAATCATACTGCTCTGCATGCTCAACTTCCAGAAGCCATGGTCATCAATTGGAGCGACCAACCACAACTTGAAAACCAATTAAAAGAAGCAACCGTTATTGCCATTGGACCTGGAATGGGTGTTTCCAAAGAATCTCTAAATCTACTTAATTTTGTTTTATCTCATATTAATAAAAAACAGCGTGTCATTATTGATGGATCAGCCATTACACTGATGGCTAAGCACCACTTAGCTATCCCTAACGACCAAACCGTTTTTACTCCTCATTTAGGAGAATGGGAACGATTAAGCGGATTAGAACCTGCAAAACAAAACCCCACATTAAATCAAGTCAAACGAAATCAATTAAATGCAACCATTGTATTAAAAAAACACCGAACCGAAGTGTATTTCAAAGAGGAAATATGGCAAAATCAAGCTGGGAACCCTGCAATGGCTACTGGGGGTATGGGAGATACTTTAGCTGGTATATTAGCTAGTTTGACTGCTCAATTACCTGATTTTAAAGCAAGTATACTAGCTGGCGTTTTTTTGCATAGTTATATTGGTGACCAATTAGCCCAAAAACAATATGTTGTATTGCCTTCACAGCTGATCAAACAGCTGCCCTTTATTTTAAAAGAGTTTGCCGACTACCAATAAGCATTTACAAAATAAAGAAAGGAGGACAAATTAACTGTCCTCCTTTCTTTATTTTGTAAATGCTTTTAATTCTGCAATCTCGTTAGCTGTTAACGGTCGATAATGACCGGTTTTTAAAGACTCATCTAATACCAATGGTCCCATTGACAGTCGTTTTAAATACTGAACTTTTTTTTCGACTGCTTCAAACATCCGCTTAACTTGATGAAACTTCCCCTCATGAATAATGACTTGGATTTTAGAAGTTTGATCAGCTGGACTAGTTGATAGCACGCTTAGTTTAGCAGGGCGACAAACAAATCCATCGTCTAGCATAACGCTTTGTTCAAAAGCCTTAATTTCTTTTTCACCAACGATCCCTTCAATAATCGCTTCATAGCATTTGTCTACTTCTTTTCTAGGAGAAAGCAATTCATGAGCTAATACGCCATCATTGGTTATCAGTAATAACCCTTCTGTGTCTTTATCTAATCGACCAACCGGAAAAGGATTGGATAGTTGATCTTGATGATTCAGTAAATCAATAACTGTTTTATGCACTTTATCTTCTGTTGCGCTGATGACTCCTTGTGGTTTATGCAGCATAAAATAGAAAAATTCTTGGTAATGAACTCTTTCTCCCGAAACACTTATCACATCTTTTTCAGGTTGAACATGAGTTTTCCCCTCTCTTATTACGCTCTCATTCACTGTCACTTTTTTACCTTTTATTAACTCTTTCACTGATTTACGTGTCCCATAACCCGTATGTGCTAAAAATTTATCTAAACGCATATCTTTTGCTCAACTCCTTAAAGGTAAAAGAGCTAGCTAACTATGTTCCCATAGGCTAGCTAGCCTGAATCTATTTACTTAATTTTTAATTTGCTTCTCAAACGCGCTACTCTACTACCTAACAAGCGATCGGCTAAACGTGTTTTCAACGCTGCATAGAAATAGAAAAATCCTCCCATAGAAGATGAAACCATTATATTAATCAATGCTCCAAATCTATCTTTCGGTTCGAAGAATAAATACACTCCCTTTTGAAAAATAAATACAATCAGTGCCATACTACTTGTTATTAGAATCATCAATAAAACACGTCTCATCAAAAAGCTAATATTCAATTTAGTCATCTTATACATTGCCCATAACATTAAAAAGACGGTTGTCCCGAATCCTAATATGTTGGATACTAGCATCCCATATGTGCCAAAAACCCATAAAGAAGGGTATTGAAAAACTAACTTTACAATTAATCCAAGGCCCATTGCGGATAAAGCTGATTTAGTCTGATTCGCTGCTTGAAGTGTCGATCCTAATAACACAAACAATCCAAGAGAAATACTCATGAAAGAAGACAATTGTAGAATTCCCGTACCGAATGCACTATAGCCGTAAAAAACCGTGTATAAAGGTTTTGAAACAACCGCCATGCCAATTGCAGACGGCAGCATAATAAAGAAAAATAGTTGAATGCTATCGCTTAACTGCATTCTCACATCTTTCATTTTATTTTTTGCTAATAGATCGGCAATCAGTGGAACCGAAGTTATCGCCATTGAACCTGCTAATGAAATGACAATCATAATCAATTTATTTGCATTACCTGCTGCGATAGCATAGTTATTTTCTATTTGTTTAGCTGTTAATGCTGTCACACTTTCCATGATGGGTGCAAAAGTAAACTGATCGATCATTTGGAACAATGTAATCCCTGATCCAATAATAATAAACGGAACAGCTGTTTTAATAATAGATTTAAAAATTTCGTTTGTTGATACTTTAATGTTATTTTTGCTATGAGCTAGATTGTACTCTAATTCTGGCTTCTTTTTCCAAATAATATAAAGTAAATAGACAATACTGAACAAGGCCCCAATAAATGCACCAAATGTAGAGGCTGATACAGCACTAACAATTTCTCCGTCAGAAACTATTCGAATAAAATAAACAGCCACTAACATAAAAACCACGCGACCTAATTGTTCAATAAATTGCGAAATAGCTGAGGGTGCCATTGTGTGGTGCCCTTGAATGAAACCACGTGTCACACTCATACAAGGAATAATCAATAATGCCCAACTTAATGAGCGAATAACTTGTGTCCCGTCACTTACTGAGGCTGTTGGACTATTTGCAGCAATAAACGGTGCGATGATGTACATCAACAATGCTGAGACAATTCCTGTAACAGCCATCACTTGTAAACCTTTTTTATAAATATCTTGACTAATTTTATACTCACCTAAGGCGTTATAATAAGAAACTTGCTTCGCGATTGCTGAAGGCACGCCAGCTGTTGCAACATTCAAAAACAATGCGTAAGGTGTATACCCAATCATATAAAGTGCATTGGCTGAATTCGCTACTTCTTGAGTTCCCATCCATGCCATCCAAGGAATAATATACAAAGCACCTAACAGACGGGATAAAATACTGCCTCCGGTCATCCAAGCAGATCCGCTGACCATTTTTTCTCTTGAACTTTTCTCTCTGATTGGCTCTTTTTCCTTCACCCTATCCATTGACATTTTCCATACCCTACTCTCATCCTTTTATGTACTAACGTCTATTCTACTTCTTTACGAATATGGTTGCAATCACTTTACTGAGGGACTAGTGTAACTTTACAAAATCTTAAGATTGCCTTTAGGTATCCTGAAGAAGTTAAAAGAGGTTAAAAGAACTAAAGAGACGAGACTGTTGCCTCAACCCTTTAGTTCTTTAGCCTCTAACTCTTAGTTTGCTACGATATTAACTAATCTTCCAGGAACAACAATAACTTTTCGAATCGTTTTACCCTTTAACGCTTCTTTTAGTTTTTCATTGCTCATAGCTAACTCTTCTAATTCTTCTTTAGTAATTTCTTTTGGCGCTTTAGTTTTAGCTTTCAATTTTCCATTTAATTGAAAAACAACTTCAATTTCATCTTGAGTTAGGTATGACTCATCGTAACTCGGCCAAGCTACATAAGAGATACTTTCAGTACTATTCAGCATAGACCATAGCTCTTCACCTAAGTGAGGTGCAATTGGTGCCAATAATTGTACGAAACCTTTGATGTAGTCGACTGGCAAAGCTTTTGCTTTGTAAGCTTCATTCACAAAAATCATCAACTGTGAGATAGCCGTATTGAAACGCAATTGTTCAAAATCTTCTGTCACTTTTTTTACAGTCTGATGGTAAACAATATCTAATGAGCCATCATTAATGGTTGTTATTCGGTCACGCAGTTTACCTTCTTCGTCTACCATTAAACGCCAAACTCGATCTAAGAATTTGCGACTGCCTTCAAGTCCATTTTCATCCCATGCAATTGAAGCATCTAGTGGGCCCATAAACATTTCGTACATCCGCAATGTATCTGCGCCAAATTTTGCTACGACTTCATCAGGGTTAACAACATTGCCTTTTGATTTAGACATTTTTTCGTTATTTCCTCCAAGAATCATGCCTTGATTAAATAATTTTTGGAAAGGCTCTTTTGTTGGTGCGATGCCAATGTCATATAAAAATTTATACCAAAAACGAGCATATAATAAATGCAACACAGCATGTTCTGCTCCACCGATGTAAATATCAACTGGCAACCATTCTTTAAGTTTTTCAGGATCAGCTAACATCTCGGTATTTTTAGGATCGATGAAGCGTAAAAAGTACCATGAGCTACCAGCCCATTGTGGCATCGTATTTGTATCGCGACGACCTTTCATTCCGGTAATTGGGTCTACAACATTTACCCATTCTTTAATATTAGCTAATGGTGATTCACCTGTGCCACTAGGTTTTATGTGCTCTGTTTTCGGTAACAATAAAGGAAGTTCGTCCTCAGGCAATGTAGTTGACGTTCCATCTTCCCAGTGGATAACTGGAATAGGTTCTCCCCAGTAACGCTGACGCGCAAATAACCAATCACGCAAACGATAAGTTGTTTCTGGATTTCCTACTTTGTTTTCTTCTAACCAGTTATTCATTTTAACCATAGCCGCTTCTTTATCCAACCCATTTAAAAAATCAGAGTTAATGTGTAACCCATCTTCAAGAAAGGCTTCTTTTTCTACATCTCCGCCTTTAAGAACTGGAATAATAGGCAATTCAAACGCTTTGGCAAAATCATAATCGCGTTGATCATGTGCAGGAACAGCCATAATAGCGCCTGTACCATATGAAGCTAAGACATAATCCGCAATCCAGATTGGCATTTTTTCACCGTTAACAGGATTGATTGCATAGGCTCCTGTGAAGACGCCGGTTTTATCTTTATTTAAATCTGTCCGTTCTAAATCACTTTTCAAGCTAATTTTTTTAAGATAAGCTTCAACGATTTCTTTTTGTTCCGGTGTAGTAATCGTTCCTACTAAATTTAATTCTGGTGCTAATACACAATACGTAGCTCCAAATAAGGTATCCGGACGCGTTGTAAAGACAGTAAAATGTTGATCTGAGTCTTGGACAGAAAATTGAACAGAAGCTCCAACGGATTTACCAATCCAATTGCGCTGCATGTCTTTAATACTTTCAGGCCAATCAACTAATTCTAAATCTTCTAATAGACGTTCTGCATAAGCAGTAATTTTCAACATCCATTGTTTCATCGGTTTACGAAAAACTGGATGACCGCCACGTTCACTTTTTCCATCAATTACTTCTTCATTTGCTAGAACTGTTCCTAATTCCGGGCACCAGTTAACTGCTACTTCTGCTTCATAAGCCAGTCCTTTTTCATATAGCTTAGTGAAAATCCATTGCGTCCATTTGTAGTAATCAGGATCGGTTGTATTAATTTCACGTTCCCAATCATAACTAAAACCTAACGAATTGATTTGACGACGGAACGTTTCAATGTTTTTTGCTGTAAATTCTGCAGGATCATTCCCTGTATCTAACGCATACTGTTCAGCTGGTAACCCAAAAGCATCCCAGCCCATTGGGTGTAAAACATTGTACCCTTGAGCACGCTTCATACGTGAAAGTATATCCGTTGCCGTATAACCTTCAGGGTGTCCAACATGCAACCCTTGTCCTGATGGATATGGAAACATATCCAACGCATAAAACTTTTCTTTTTTTGTGTCTTCTGTCGTCTTGAATGTATTAGTATCTTTCCAGTAGTTCTGCCACTTTTTCTCAATCGTCTTGTGATTAAAACTCATATTATTTTTCCCACTTTCTTTATTTTATCTCTTAAATTAAAAAATCGTCCTATGAGTCCAGATAATTGCTCTGTTACTCATAGGACGATTTGACAAGTCAATAATCGTGGTACCACCTAAATTTTCTACACCTTTATTTATGTAGACTCTTCTTACCTTTAACGCAGGCGTTACGACTTCACTTACTGTCATTTTCAGCAAAGCAACATCCAAGGCGAGTTCAAAAGTTTTCTTTATGCATTTACACCACCCATGCACTCTCTTTGAAAGAAGCGTTTCTAATAATCCTTTTCTTTGTTTTTAACTATTTATCTTATTCTATCAAATAAAGTCTTAGTGAGCAAGGATAAAAATAGTCCTATTACGGCTAACCTACTATTATATCCTGTTTAATTAGAGAGTATTAAATGATTTTTGATAAAGCAATAAATGCACTCGTTTTCCGAGTATAATCAATCACAAAAAAAGGAGTGAGACATAAAGCATTTAGACCCGAATTACTTTTTCGTGATGTGGACGTCAGGTTTGTTTTTTGGAGCACATTTTAGAATAAAAGTCCGGATATGCGAAAGAGGCTGGGACTTTTTGTCCCAGCCTCTTAGTTACTTATTTTTTTAATTTAATCATTTCATCAGCAACGAATTGTACTTCAGTTCCAACAATAACTTGAATGTTATAGTCAGAAACTTTATTGATTCCTACAATTCCTGCAGATTTAATTTTCTTCTCGTCAACTTTAGACATATCTTTGACTTCTAGTCTTAGACGTGTTGTACAGTTATCGATAGCTGTAACGTTAGTGTCTCCGCCTAAACCATCATAAATGATTTTAGCTTGACGTTTAAATTCAATATCTTTTGCAGATGAACCTGAAACTTTAGAAGTAACAGCCGTAACTTCTTCTTCTACCATTTCTTCATCTTCATCGTCTCCACGACCTGGTGTTGCTAAGTTGAACTTAACAATAATAAAACGGAATACGAAGTAGTAGATAGCAAAAAATACTAAACCTTGAACAATCAACATATATGGTTGGTTAGCTAAAGGTAAACTAGAACTTAAGATAAAGTCGACTAAACCAGCGCTAAAACCAAATCCAGCTGTCCATTGGAACGTCGCTGCGATAAATAATGAAATCCCTGTTAATACTGCGTGAACCAAGTATAAAACTGGTGCAACAAACATAAATGAGAATTCTAGTGGCTCAGTAACACCCGTAAAGAAGGCTGCGAAACTAGCTGCAATCATCAATGATGCAACAACTTTTTTCTTATTGTCTTTAGCAGTGTGATACATTGCAAGTGCTCCACCTGGTAAACCAAACATCATGATTGGGAAGAAACCAGCTTGATACATACCAGTTGTTCCTTTTACTCCAGTGTTACCCCAGAAGTTTCCGATATCATTGATACCAGCAACGTCGAACCAGAAAACTGAGTTTAATGCGTGATGCAATCCGGTAGGAATCAATAAACGGTTAAAGAATCCATATAAACCAGCACCAACAGCGCCTAATTTACTGATGGATGTACCAAAAGTTACTAATCCTGAGAAGACTACTGGCCAAACAAATAGTAGAATCATGGAAACAACCATCATAGCTACTGAAGTCATAATAGGTGCTAAACGTTTTCCACTAAAGAAGGCTAGTGCCGTCGGAAGTTTAACCGTATGAAAGCGATTATACATTGCAGCAGCAACTAATCCTGAGATAATACCGATGAAAGCATTATTGATTTTGCCAAAAGCTGGACTTACTGCTTCAACGTCAATCCCTTGTAACATCGCAACAGAATCTGTACCTAATAAAGTAGTGATAACCAAGAAAGCTACTAAACCACTTAGAGCAGCTGCGCCATCTTTGTCTTTTGACATACCTAATGATAAACCAACAGCGAACAATACAGGCAAATTATCGATAACAGCAGCCCCAGCTTTAATTAAAAAAGCTGCATATATGTTGTCTCCACCCCAGCCTGATGGGTCAATCCAATAACCGATCCCCATTAAGATAGCAGCCACAGGTAAAACCGCAACTGGAAGCATTAACGAACGGCCTATTCTTTGAAAATATGATTTCATTTTCTTTTCCTCCTAAGTATAATAAGTCCTTAATACAATAAATAATGACAAGATAAAAGAAATAAATATAAAAGAAATAAACAATGTCGTTTTACTTTTCATAGCATTATTTCATTTGCATCTTCCTTTTCCAAAAAAATTTACTTGATAGCTGTCCAGTTTATTTAGATAAATTAAAGTTAACTGAATAGATAACCAGTAGCTTTCAATATCTTAACATATTTCAAATAAAATTTTTTTATGTTTAGAAAAATTGTTACTAAAGGATTGGTATTCATTTCATTCTTAGTCTATTTTAGTGGAAAACCATTTATAAACATAGGTATACCAATTTATTTTTATAGGCTACACCAAATTGAAAAAAAAGGGTTAAACAATAGATTTCTCTATGTTTAACCCTCTTCTTACTATTCAATGGCTATATGTCTATTTAACTAAAATAGCTTGGCCAACGAAAATAATATCTGTCTTTAAATAATTCCACTCTTTTAGTTTTGCTACTGAAGTATTTAGTTTATTTGCGATAGCCCACAATGAATCTCCAGGTAAAACTTTATAGCTTTTCGTTAAATTTTCTTTTTCTTTTACAGGCTCACTTGCTGAAATAGATTGAACGATTAAATTCTGTCCAACTGTTATCGCATCTGATTTCAGGTTATTTAGTGATTTTAAATTTGCGATTGTCAGTTTTTGTGCATTTGCGATTCCCCACAATGTGTCACCACTTTTCACTTGGTAATTAGTTGTTACCGTTGGCTTTGTTGACTCATTAGATCCTGTAGGTGTATTTTCTTGTACAGTTGGAGTTGATTCTTTAATACTCAATTTCTGACCCACATAGATAATGTCAGATTTTAGGTTGTTCCATGTCTTTATATTAGCCACAGATACATTTTTACTTGTTGCAATACTCCATAATGAATCACCGCTCTTGATTTGGTAACTTGATGATACTGTTGGTGTTGAATCTGTTTCAGTAGAGTCAGATTTGTTACTTTCTAACGTTGGTGCTGGTGTCGTGACGGTTTCTTTAATTACTAATTTTTGACCCACATAGATAACGTCAGATTTTAGGCTATTCCATGTTTTTATATTAGCCACAGATACATTTTTACTTGTTGCAATACTCCATAATGAATCACCGCTCTTGATTTGGTAACTTGCTGATACTGTTGATGTTGAGTCTGTTTCGGTAGAGTCTGGTTTGTTACTTTCTAGCGTTGGTGCTGGTGTCGTGACGGTTTCTTTAATTACTAATTTTTGACCCACATAGATAACGTCAGATTTTAGGCTATTCCATGTTTTTATATTAGCCACAGATACATTTTTACTTGTTGCAATACTCCATAATGAATCACCGCTCTTAATTTGGTAACTTGCTGATACTGTTGATGTTGAGTCTGTTTCGGTAGAGTCTGGTTTGTTACTTTCTAGCGTTGGTGCTGGTGTCGTGACGGTTTCTTTAATTACTAATTTTTGACCCACATAGATAACGTCAGATTTTAGGCTATTCCATGTCTTTATATTAGCCACAGACACATTTTTACTTGTTGCAATACTCCATAATGAATCACCGCTCTTGATTTGGTAACTTGCTGATACTGTTGGTGTTGAGTCTGTTTCGGTAGAGTCTGGTTTGTTACTTTCTAGCGTTGGTGCTGGTGTCGTGACGGTTTCTTTAATTACTAATTTTTGACCCACATAGATAACGTCAGCTTTCAGGTTATTCCATGTCTTTATATTAACCACAGACACATTTTTACTTGTTGCAATACCCCACAATGTATCACCGTTCTTAACTTGGTAACTTGATGATACTGTTGGTGTTGAATCTGTTTCGGTAGAGTCTGGTTTGTTACTTTCTAGCGTTGGTGCTGGTGTCGTGACGGTTTCTTTAATTACTAATTTTTGACCCACATAGATAACGTCAGCTTTCAGGTTATTCCATGTCTTTATATTAACCACAGACACATTTTTACTTGTTGCAATACCCCACAATGTATCACCGTTCTTAACTTGGTAACTTGATGATACTGTTGGTGTTGAGTCTGCTTCGGTAGAGTCTGGTTTGTTGCTTTCTAGTATTGGAGTTGGTGTCGTGACGGTTTCTTTGATCACTAATTTTTGACCCACATAGATAACGTCAGCTTTCAGGTTATTCCATGTCTTTATATTAACCACAGATACATTTTTACTTGTTGCAATACTCCATAATGAATCACCGCTCTTAACTTGGTAACTTGATGATACTGTTGGTGTTGAATCTGTTTCGGTAGAGTCTGGTTTGTTGATTTCTGGTGTCGGACTCGGTGTGGGTTTAGTTGATGTATCGCCAACCGTGTATCCTTTATCAAATTTAGTTAGATTATAGTCATTAATTAGTCTATTTAATTTAGAAGCATAACTTGGATCAGTTGCATATCGCCCTTGTAACCATGATGTAGCTTCAGAATAAGTTTTCGCATTATTTACCCATGCACCAGAATAAAAACCTCTATCCCAATTTGTTCCATTTTTCAGCAAATTTGCATTGTCTTGTAACGATTCAGCATGAGATGGATACTTTTTAAAGTTTTGTGGAATATAAATCCAACCACCTTTGTCACTGTATTCCGATGTATACATAGTGACCGTTTGGCCTTGGTAGCTTCCTTTAATACCAAATAAATTATAGTTTGGTGAAGATGATAGCTTGCTGCCACCGAAACCACTTTCTAAGGCTGCTTGAGCGACCATTACAGAAGCGTAAAGATTGTTTTTAGGCGCCACTTCAGCTGCGTATGCTCCAATAAAGTTTATAAATTCTGTATTAGACATCTTCTCAATGCCCTTATTAGAATTTATTACTTCATTAGATTTATTTGCAACTTTAGCACCAGATTTATTTACAGCTAATGTATCTCCTGGATGAATTAAATTTGAAGAAAGTTTATTCCATTCCTTTAACTCTGTCACAGATATCTTATGCGCTTTTGCAATTCTGTTTAAAGTATCTCCTGATTTAACAATGTATATTTTGGCTAAGTTTGCTTTGTCAGCTGCGGCTTTTTCGGCTGCGGCTTTCTCAGCTGCAACTTTTTCGGCTGTGGCTTTTTCGGCTGCAGCTTTCTCGACTGCGACTTTTTCGGCTGTGGCTTTTTCGGCTGCAGCTTTTTCGGCTGCGACTTTTTCGGCTGTGGCTTTTTCGGCTGCAGCTTTCTCGGCTACGGCTTTCTCAGTTGCGACTTTCTCGGCTGCGGCTTTTTCGGCTGCAGCTTTCTCGACTGCGACTTTTTCGACTGTGGCTTTCTCAGTTGCGACTTTCTCGGCTATAACTTTTTCAGCTACATTACCTTCAGCAATGACAATCAGTGATTCCTCTTTATTTTCACTCACTTTATCTTCTGCAGTTGATTCATATGTAAGTGTAGATTCTTCAATTCCAACTTCTGCAGTTGAGTTCGGATTCTCCATTTTTGATGAATCTTCAGATAAAACACTTTCATTATTTGAAACTGCTACAGCTTCAGTCCATAATTCTTCAATTTCATCAATCGTTAATTCCTCAAAGTTTAATTTTTTAATTTGTGCTTCACTTAATAAAAGCTTTAATTCATTTATCCTTTGTTCTTTTTCAATTATCGCATCTTCTGAAAGGACCTCTGTGCTTTTTTTTCCTGCCTCAGCTTCTTCTGTCGTTTTATCTGTTGTCTCTGTAACTTCTTTCGCATCCTCCAGTTCATTATTACTAGAATTTGCTAAATCATTAGCCGTAGCCGATACTGAAAAAGAAGGAAATGCTAATAGACCAATAAGTAAAGTCGTGCTTAAAACAGCTGTGCTTCTTTTGTACACTGTCTGTGGTAAATTGAGTTGTTCAATCATTTTTTTATTAGTAATAGATTCTATTCTTTCTTTTCTAGTTTTCTCCAATACTATACCTCCTAATTTAGTTACCTTCTATAACAAAATGAGTGCGACATTAGCTAAATTTTATAATCTTTACTACTCATGTTATTATAACGTTCTATATGCTTATTAGATAGATGAATTTTATTTGTGACAGCTATTTTAATATATGTTACATAACCGTAATAATAACAGACTGTTTTCTAATTTAATCCAAAAATCTTATTTTTAACCTATTCATTATCACTTCAAATTGTTCAGGCTAAAATTTTATGGTAAAATAAACTACTATTCGTGAATTCTATTTTCAAACTAGTAAAAAAACAACTTTAGAAAGTGTGAAATGATGCCTCAAAAACCTACTTATTATCAACCTGCTTTACTTATTAGCTTTTTATGTTTTGTACTCTTCTGTATTATAGCCCTTGGGGTTCAGTCAAACGCTGATTGGATAAATTGGGTGGATCAACTCATTGCTAATCCAATCGTGGCAAGTGCCACACAAAATAAAACAAGCTTTTTTATTTTTATTACTCGTTTAGGTGGGGTCCCAGTCATGTCTACTGCTGTCGTATTATTTAGCTCTTTCCTTATTTGGCAATCAAAAAATAAACGCCTAGCCATTTGGTATATTTCACAATCGATTTTAGGAGCTGGTGCATTAAATATACTTGTAAAAGTACTTTTTCAAAGAGAGCGACCTACAATTGAACATTTAGTTATACAAGGAGGATTTAGTTTTCCAAGTGGACACTCAATGGGCTCATTAATTTCTTATGGCGGGATAGCGTTTTTAATCTTTTACCTTTACAAAAAAAGCACGCTGTCTATCGGTGTCTTGGTCATCGCTATTCTTCTAATCTTATTAATTGGTTTAAGCAGAATTTATCTTGGGGTTCATTTTCCATCAGATGTTATCGGAGGTTATTTATTAGGTACTTCATGGTTAACACTATTGATTGCCCTATTCCCAAAGTTAATAAAACAAAACTAATTTTTTGTCTTATTCATGTCAACTTCAACAAGTAATAAGGAGATTTAAACTATGATTGAAAATGCACTTCGCTACAGCCATACCCTCTTAAAAAGTACCATTATAAATGGTGATAAGGTTATCGATGCAACGGTTGGAAACGGTGGAGATACTGTCTTATTAGCCAAACTAGTCGGGAAAACAGGTCATCTATTCGGTTTTGATGTTCAAGCTCAAGCGATTAAAACGACCAAAGAAAAATTATTATTCACCGGTCTTTTACAGCAAGTTTCTCTTTACAACGAAGGTCATGAAAAGTTGAACTTATTTGTACCAGCGAATATAGAAATTGCAGCAGCCGTTTTTAACTTAGGTTATTTGCCTACAGGGGATAAACAAATTATCACTAAAGGTGAAACAACTATCCAGGCCATAGAAATTATTTTACCGCGTTTAAGAAAAGGCGGCTTAATAGTATTGACAGTTTATTCTGGTCATCCAGAAGGAGACTTAGAAAAATCAGCTATTTTAGAATTTACTAAGCAACTCTCACAAGATTTATTTACTGTTTTATATTATGGATTCATCAACCAAAAAAATTCACCACCCTTTTTAATTGCTATTGAAAAGAGATAAAAAAGCTCGTGAGTCTAGATTTGGTACCGACCCCCAAAAGTTAGAGTAAATAATCTAATTTTTGGGGGTCTTTTTGTATGGCTAAATATCATGCTGATTTAAAATTAAAAATTGTAAAGGAGTATCAAAATGGAACGTTGACATATGATCTATTGGCAAAAAAATATGGTATGCCAAGTTCATCACCTATAAAACAATGGGTCAATCTTTATACTCATTATGGAAAAGAAGGGCTAATCCGAAAAAAAACAAAAGAAGTCTATTCTGTTCATTTCAAACTAGATGTATTACAATTTATGAAACGAACAGGTGCTTCTTATCAAGAAACGGCTAATTCCTTCGGAATCAGAGAATTCTCTATCATTGCGAACTGGAATCGTGCATTTAATAAAAAAGGTATAGAAGGCCTGAAATTTCAACCAAAGGGGCGACCTCCTATGTCTAAACATCCAAAGAAAAAAATAGAAAGTGAAGAAACTATGTCTAAAGAGCAAGAACTTAAGCATGAGAATGAGCTTCTACGCTTAGAGAATGCTTACTTAAAAAAGTTAAAAGCTTACGAGGAGAATCCGGATGCCTACCTCGAAAAGCACAAGCGGCGTTGGCATTCGAGCTCAAAGAAGAAGGATACAAATTAAAGGATGTCCTTGTAGTTGTAGATATTCCCGAAGCGACGTATCATTATCATTTAAAGCGATTGAACACAGACGAACAAGATATAGCTCTAAAAAATAAGATTTCAGAGCTATTTTATCGCTTCAAAGAACGCTATGGATACAAACGGATCACGAATGAATTAAATAAAACTGGACTAGTGATCAATCATAAAAAAATTTATCGGCTGATGAAAGAGTTAGATCTGAAGTGTATTAAATTTACTCGTAAGACTCGAAAGTATAACTCTTACAAAGGAACCGTTGGAAAAACTGCAAAAAATCTACTAAACCGACGGTTTTCTACTCCGCTTGCATTGCAAAAATTAGTGACAGATATAACTGAGTTCAAATGTCTTGATGATCAGAAACTTTATCTTAACCCAATTTATGATTTATATAATGGAGAAATCATCTCGTTTGGTATTAGTAAACGACCAACATTAGATTTAGTATTACGTCCTCTAGTAGAAGCCATTCAAATTGTAAAAGAGAACGGGACAGTTCGCACTACGATTCACTCTGATCAAGGCTGGCATTATCAGCATAATAAATGGAGACACCATTTAAAAAAGAATAAGCTCTTTCAGAGTATGTCTCGCAAAGCCACCTGTTCTGATAATGCCTCAATGGAGAATTTCTTTGGGATTATGAAACAAGAAATGTATCACGGCGAGCCTCTAGTTACCTACGATCAACTTAAGAAACAGATAGAAGAGTATATCGATTGGTATAATACTATTCGCACAAAACAAAAACTGGCTGGCTTAAGTCCAGTAGAATACCGAACTCAAACCAGCCAGTTGGCTGCATAATATTAAACTCTAACTTTTAGGGGTCAGCACCTTTGAAACCTAGACTTACGAGCTTTTTTACTTAATATATGGTTATTTTTTTATCAAATTGATTGATGATTAAAGCAATAAGAACAGTAATAAAACCATAGAAGAAAACATTGTGAACACCCACGTATAAGATATTTCTCAGAACGGGTAATAAATTAGCATCTAAATTGACGGCCGTTAATGGATTAATCAACTCGTTCATCATCTTACTTTCCACACCTTTTGATTGCTGAATAATTAACTGTTCTGCCATCCGCTTATTTAAGATAATACCATAGATTGAAATCATAATCGTTTGTCCTAAAATTCGGAACAAGGTGTTAACTGAGGTAGCCACACCAATTTGATTTTTTGGTACAATATTTTGTACTGTTACGGTTGTTGTTGTGATTGCTAAACCCATACCTAAACCGATTAAAGCAGTTACTAATAGAAAAATATAAAATGGCGTTGCAAGAGGGAGCTGGGTTATAATCAAAGCACTAATACTAATAATAACCAAACTACTTGTTAGAATATTTTTTACCGGCTGCTTAAGCATTAATTGTCCTGCAATGAACGAACCTAATACCCAAGTAAAAGACATTGGTGTAATAGCAAATCCTCCCAGTGCTGCTTTTAATCCTTTTAAACCTTGCATCCACATTGGTATATAAACATCTATGCCTATTAAAAAGCCACTAACTAGAGCTGCCACTAAGTTTTGAATGACAAAGGTTCGATTATTGAATAAACTTAACGGTAAGATTGGATCAGCTGCTCGTTTTTCTGCAAAAATAAAGGCAATAAAGCACATAATAGCAAGAACAAACCAGCTTAACAGAGACCATTCGATGGTTCCTTTATCTCCAATAACTTGAATTCCATAAAGTGAAAACAATAGGGTTCCAGTTAGAGTTAGACTTCCTAAATAGTCAATTGCTTTCCGTTCATACGAAAAGTCTTCATGAAGAAACATTGAAACTAAAATAATAGTGGCTATACCGATAGGAACATTGATATAAAAAATCCAATGCCAACTCAAATAATCAACTATAAATCCACCTAATAAAGGACCAATAATACCAGCTACGCCCCAGGCAGCACCATTGAATCCCATGATTTTCGCTCTTTTTTCTAAAGGATATATATCTGCAATAATCGTAGACGTTACCGGCATAATAGCTCCGGCACCTATTCCCTGAATCGCTCTAAAGAAAATAAGTTGAGTCATTGATTGTGAAAGACCACATAAAGACGAACCGATGACAAAAATAATTAATCCGATAATTAATATCGGCTTTCTACCAATCATATCTGATAATTTACCATATATTGGTGTCATAATAGCATTTGTTAATAAATAAATAGAAAACACCCAATTCATAATGGCGATTCCTTCAAGACTCCCTATAATTGTAGGCATCGCAGTGGATACGATTGTTCCCTCGACAGCAGTCATGAACGTTGCTACAAAAATGGCTACTGTTACAATTTTTACATTTGTTTGTTTCTTATTTCTTTCCATGGCTTTCTCCCATTCATTAAAACTTTATAGTGCTTTTCATTTTTATTTGTATCTTAAAATAGATACAGAGCGTATGCGATACCTCAATCGTTCAAGGTATCGCATACGCTCTTTTACTATCAAACTAAGAATTTTTTTAAATCTTCTATCTTATCCAATTTTTCCCAAGGTAAATCGATATCTGTTCTTCCAAAGTGACCATATGCTGCAGTTTGCTTATAAATAGGTCTTTGAAGATCCAACATTTTAATAATACCGGCAGGACGTAAATCAAAATTAGCTCTTACAGCTGCAATTAATCGACTTTCTGGTACTGTACCTGTTCCAAAAGTATCAATTGCAATAGAGACCGGTTGGGCTACTCCAATTGCGTAAGCCAATTGCACTTCACATTTATTGGCTAATTTAGCTGCTACTATATTTTTAGCAATATAACGGGCAGCGTAGCTAGCAGAACGGTCAACTTTTGTTGGATCTTTCCCAGAAAAAGCTCCTCCGCCATGACGAGAGTAACCACCATATGTGTCTACGATGATTTTACGACCGGTTAAACCAGAATCTCCTTGAGGTCCTCCAATAACAAATCGTCCAGTTGGATTGATAAAGTATTTGGTATTTTCATCCAGCAACTCAGCCGGTATGACAGCTTGAATAACTAATTCTGTAATATCCTTATTTAGCGTTTCAGCAGTTGTATCCGGATGATGTTGTGTACTGATAACAACTGTATCAACACGCAATGGTTTTCCATTTTCATCATATTCAACAGTGACTTGAGATTTAGCATCTGGTCTTAAATAATTAAGCGTCTTATCCTTTCTCAATTCCGCCAAACGTTTAACTAAACGGTGGCTTAATGAAATAGGCAATGGCATTAATTCAGGTGTTTCATCAATTGCAAAACCAAACATTAATCCTTGGTCTCCTGCACCTATTTGATCAAGAGCATCATTGTTCATTTCTTTGTACTCAACTGAATCATTAACTGCTTGAGCAATATCAGCTGATTGCTCATCGATAGCGACAATTACCGCACATGTATCAGCGTCAAAGCCAAATTTAGCTCTCGTATAACCTATTTCTCTAATCGTCTTACGTACTACTTTTTGAATATCTACATAAGTAGAAGTAGATATTTCTCCAACAACTAAAACTAAGCCTGTTGTAACAGTTGTTTCACACGCAACTCGTGCATCTGGATCTTTAGAAATAATATCATCTAAAATAGCATCGCTAATTTGATCAGCCATTTTATCCGGATGACCTTCTGATACAGATTCGGATGTAAATAGTCTTTTTTCTGCCATTCTTTGTTCCCCCTTTAATAGTTTCGGTTACAAGGCATATCCGCTTTTAACAAAGCAGATCCTCTCGGGAATCCATTTGCAAACCTTACATATTTTACCATACTTCCCGATAGTTAGCTAAATAATATTTTAAAATACTCTACCATTATACTGTGCTCAAGTATTTTTTTTGGTAAGATAGAAGCAACACAATAAGCGAAAGGAGTTTTACGATGAATCAAGCTTTATTAACAAAACTGAAAGGCATTTTTTTCCATCCACTTTTCCTTATTTTTATTACTCCCTTAACTTATATTCTGATTGGGACTATCTATACAGCACAACTCTCAACTATAGCTTTCTGGTCCTTTTTTGTACTTTATCTTTTTATATTAATCAATCAATTTTTAGAAAAAATCATTCATAAATGGTTACAACAACCGAATAAAGAATTAACAACTGCTTTACTATTTACTGAAGCCATTAACCTTCTTATCATTAGTTCCTTCGCTTTATCTTTTCACATTCTAATTGGTTTACTGCTATTGTTATATAGTGTACTCGTTCAAAGTCAATTTTATCTTATTAAAATTGATTTAAAATGGTTTGTATTTGCAATGAAAGCAATTTTTAAAGGGGGTATTCTAACGTACGTTAGTTTTTTCATCCACTTATCCTTTATCCCAAACACTATTTTTTTATGGAGCATTCCATTAATTTTATTGGCCTTAATAGTAGAAATCACAGAATACGCCATTCGAACAAAACAAATAGAACAAATAAAACAAAACCGTATTTTATTCCTCAGTTTGTTAACTAGTCTATATATAAGTAGTTTTTTAATTTTATGGTTATCTTTTAGCTATTTCTCTCTCTTATTGTTGTTAAGCCTACCTGCTGCATGGAGTCTGGTATCTCTTTATCGAATGTCAGCTAATAAGAACTCTTTCTCTATGAAACTTAAGCAATTATCTGTTTTCTCCATTATTTTTTTATTCTCCTTTGCTTTAGTTATCAGCACTAGAGTTTTCATCTAATACCGAACTCATTTGTTGAATGAAATTTCATAGTGTCTATTTTTAATGGTTGTACAACCATTAAAAATAGTTAAAAAAAATAAAGCAAATCCAAGTATACGCTTGGATTTGCTTTATTTGGTTGTCCCTATTATGACCCGTACGGGATTCGAACCCGTGATACCGCCGTGAAAGGGCGGTGTCTTAACCACTTGACCAACGGGCCTTTTATTCAGATAATGGGCCTAAATGGACTCGAACCATCGACCTCACGCTTATCAGGCGTGCGCTCTAACCAGCTGAGCTATAGGCCCATAATAAAAAAAAAGCGGGTGACGAGAATCGAACTCGCATCAACAGCTTGGAAGGCTGTGGTTTTACCACTAAACTACACCCGCATAAAAAAGTGACCCGGGACAGAATCGAACTGCCGACACCTTGAGCTTCAATCAAGTGCTCTACCAACTGAGCTACCAGGCCATATATTCAATTAACGGTCTCGACGGGAATCGAACCCGCGATCTTCTGCGTGACAGGCAGACATGTTAACCCCTACACCACGAGACCTTTTTGTATAGATATATCATATTCATTCTATGATATTCATTGCGGGGACAGGACTTGAACCTGTGACCTTCGGATTATGAGCCCGACGAGCTGCCAACTGCTCCACCCCGCGATAATATTAAAATTGTAAATAAGGAGGATAAGAGATTCGAACTCTTGCGTGCTTTTACACACCTGACGGTTTTCAAGACCGTTCCCTTCAGCCAGACTTGGGTAATCCTCCATCTGAAAAGCAATCATTCCCAACATAATAAATCAAGGGAAACAAATGACCCGTACGGGATTCGAACCCGTGATACCGCCGTGAAAGGGCGGTGTCTTAACCACTTGACCAACGGGCCATTTTAAAAAACGGAGAAGGAGGGATTCGAACCCTCGCACCGCGTTAGCGACCTACACCCTTAGCAGGGGCGCCTCTTAAGCCTCTTGAGTACTTCCCCAAAATTAAAAAATAACATTAAATGGGCCTAAATGGACTCGAACCATCGACCTCACGCTTATCAGGCGTGCGCTCTAACCAGCTGAGCTATAGGCCCATAAAAAAAGCGAGTGACGAGAATCGAACTCGCATCAACAGCTTGGAAGGCTGTGGTTTTACCACTAAACTACACTCGCAAAAACGGTCTCGACGGGAATCGAACCCGCGATCTTCTGCGTGACAGGCAGACATGTTAACCCCTACACCACGAGACCTTTTTGCATAGATATATCATATTAGTTCTATGATATTCATTGCGGGGACAGGACTTGAACCTGTGACCTTCGGGTTATGAGCCCGACGAGCTGCCAACTGCTCCACCCCGCGATAATATTAAATGAAACTATTCTACTGAATCAAACTTTCTATCTATTTAACTATCATAGGATAGAAATAATTGCGGGGACAGGACTTGAACCTGTGACCTTCGGATTATGAGCCCGACGAGCTGCCAACTGCTCCACCCCGCGATAATATTAAATTTGTGAATAAGGAGGATAAGAGATTCGAACTCTTGCGTGCTTTTACACACCTGACGGTTTTCAAGACCGTTCCCTTCAGCCAGACTTGGGTAATCCTCCATTTGATAAACGACAATTTTCTTCAATAGAGAAGGTAATCAATCACAATAAAATGATTAATGGACCTTGCAGGACTCGAACCTGCGACCGGACGGTTATGAGCCGTCTGCTCTAACCAACTGAGCTAAAGGTCCAAGATCTTTTTAATTGTAATAGCGGCGAAGGGGATCGAACCCCCGACCTCCCGGGTATGAACCGGACGCTCTAGCCAGCTGAGCTACACCGCCAAAATATTTTAAAAATTTAAAAGTGGAGCCTAGCGGGATCGAACCGCTGACCTCCTGCGTGCAAGGCAGGCGCTCTCCCAGCTGAGCTAAGGCCCCAACATATTAAATCGGGAAGACAGGATTCGAACCTGCGACCCCTTGGTCCCAAACCAAGTGCTCTACCAAGCTGAGCTACTTCCCGTATGTTGAAATTCTGGTATTTCCATTTCATTTTAACTATGTGAAATGGAATGCACCCAAGAGGAGTCGAACCTCTAACCGCCTGATTCGTAGTCAGGTACTCTATCCAATTGAGCTATGGGTGCTATATATGGTGCCGAGGGCCGGAATCGAACCGGCACGGTGATCACTCACCGCAGGATTTTAAGTCCTGTGCGTCTACCTGTTCCGCCACCCCGGCATTTTGAACAAGTTATGATTGTTGCATCACTTACTAGCTTAACTAGTAAGCGGAAGACGGGGTTCGAACCCGCGACCTCCACCTTGGCAAGGTGGCGTTCTACCACTGAACTACTTCCGCTAATGGTGCCGGCTAAAGGAGTTGAACCCTCGACCCTCTGATTACAAATCAGATGCTCTACCAACTGAGCTAAGCCGGCTTAAAAATATGGTGCGGGTGAAGGGACTTGAACCCCCACGTCTTTCGACGCTAGATCCTAAATCTAGTGCGTCTGCCAATTCCGCCACACCCGCTAAAATGTGGTTATAACTAGTCATCTGAGTGAATAGTTATGAGTCATGCAGGATTCGAACCTGCGACCCTCTGATTAAAAGTCAGATGCTCTACCAACTGAGCTAATGACTCATGGTGGAGGTTGACGGGATCGAACCGCCGACCCTCTGCTTGTAAGGCAGATGCTCTCCCAGCTGAGCTAAACCTCCATATGAGAAAAATAAATGTTCGATGCGCGGCAGCGTCCTACTCTCACAAAGGGAAACCCTTCACTACCATCGGCGCTAAGAAGCTTAACTGCTGTGTTCGGCATGGGAACAGGTGTGACCTTCTTGCCATCGCCACCACACATCTTACATATAAGAGAACGTTGTTCTCTCAAAACTGGATAGTGTTTAACTATAAGGGCTTAAAACCGTTTCTTCATCGTTTAAAAATTGGTTAAGTCCTCGACCGATTAGTATTGGTCCGCTCCATACATCGCTGTACTTCCACTTCCAACCTATCTACCTGATCATCTCTCAGGGGTCTTACTCACTTACGTGATGGGAAATCTCATCTTGAGGGGGGCTTCACGCTTAGATGCTTTCAGCGTTTATCCCGTCCACACATAGCTACCCAGCGATGCTCTTGGCAGAACAACTGGTACACCAGCGGTGTGTCCATCCCGGTCCTCTCGTACTAAGGACAGCTCCTCTCAAATTTCCTGCGCCCGCGACGGATAGGGACCGAACTGTCTCACGACGTTCTGAACCCAGCTCGCGTACCGCTTTAATGGGCGAACAGCCCAACCCTTGGGACCGACTACAGCCCCAGGATGCGATGAGCCGACATCGAGGTGCCAAACCTCCCCGTCGATGTGGACTCTTGGGGGAGATAAGCCTGTTATCCCCAGGGTAGCTTTTATCCGTTGAGCGATGGCCCTTCCATACGGAACCACCGGATCACTAAGCCCGACTTTCGTCCCTGCTCGACTTGTAGGTCTCGCAGTCAAGCTCCCTTCTGCCTTTACACTCTACGAATGATTTCCAACCATTCTGAGGGAACCTTTGGGCGCCTCCGTTACACTTTAGGAGGCGACCGCCCCAGTCAAACTGCCCGTCAGACACTGTCTCCCAGCCAGATTATGGCTGTGGGTTAGAGTGGTCATACAGCAAGGGTAGTATCCCACCATTGCCTCCACCAAGACTAGCGTCCTGGCTTCATAGGCTCCTACCTATCCTGTACAAGCTGTACAAACACTCAATATCAAACTGCAGTAAAGCTCCATGGGGTCTTTCCGTCCTGTCGCGGGTAACCTGCATCTTCACAGGTACTATAATTTCACCGAGTCTCTCGTTGAGACAGTGCCCAAATCATTACGCCTTTCGTGCGGGTCGGAACTTACCCGACAAGGAATTTCGCTACCTTAGGACCGTTATAGTTACGGCCGCCGTTTACTGGGGCTTCAATTCTGAGCTTCGCTCGAAAGCTAACCCATCCTCTTAACCTTCCAGCACCGGGCAGGCGTCAGCCCCTATACGTCATCTTTCGATTTAGCAGAGACCTGTGTTTTTGATAAACAGTTGCTTGGGCCTATTCACTGCGGCTGACCAAATGGTCAGCACCCCTTCTCCCGAAGTTACGGGGTCATTTTGCCGAGTTCCTTAACGAGAGTTCGCTCGCACACCTTAGGATTCTCTCCTCGACTACCTGTGTCGGTTTGCGGTACGGGCAGATTGTTTCTAACTAGAAGCTTTTCTTGACAGTGTGACATCAGGAACTTCGGTACTTAATTTCCCTCCCCATCACAACTTGTCCTTAATAGAGGCAAGCATTTGACTCACCTCAAGACTTGTTGCTTGGACGCACATATCCAACAGTGCGTATTCCTTAGCCTACTGTGTCCCTCCATTGTTCAAACAAAACAAACTGGTACAGGAATCTCAACCTGTTGTCCATCGTCTACGCCTATCGGCCTCGACTTAGGTCCCGACTAACCCTGGGAGGACGAGCCTTCCCCAGGAAACCTTAGTCATTCGGTGGACGGGATTCTCACCCGTCTTTCGCTACTCATACCGGCATTCTCACTTCTAAGCGCTCCACCAGTCCTCACGGTCTAGCTTCGACGCCCTTAGAACGCTCTCCTACCATAGAACCTAAGTTCTATCCACAGCTTCGGTGTTATGTTTAGCCCCGGTAAATTTTCGGCGCAGGGTCACTCGACTAGTGAGCTATTACGCACTCTTTAAATGATGGCTGCTTCTGAGCCAACATCCTAGTTGTCTAAGCAACCCCACATCCTTTTCCACTTAACATAAACTTTGGGACCTTAGCTGGTGGTCTGGGCTGTTTCCCTCTCGACTACGGATCTTATCACTCGTAGTCTGACTCCCGGATATAAATCAATGGCATTCGGAGTTTATCTGAATTCGGTAACCCGAGAAGGGCCCCTAGTCCAAACAGTTGCTCTACCTCCATGATTCTAATTCCGAGGCTAGCCCTAAAGCTATTTCGGAGAGAACCAGCTATCTCCAAGTTCGATTGGAATTTCTCCGCTACCCACACCTCATCCCCGCATTTTTCAACATACGTGGGTTCGGTCCTCCAGTGCGTATTACCGCACCTTCAACCTGGACATGGGTAGATCACTTGGTTTCGGGTCTACGACCACATACTCATTCGCCCTATTCAGACTCGCTTTCGCTACGGCTCCGTCTCATCAACTTAACCTCGCATGGGATCGTAACTCGCCGGTTCATTCTACAAAAGGCACGCTATCACCCATTAACGGGCTCTAACTACTTGTAAGCACACGGTTTCAGGTGCTGTTTCACTCCCCTTTCGGGGTTCTTTTCACCTTTCCCTCACGGTACTGGTTCACTATCGGTCACTAGGGAGTATTTAGCCTTGGGAGATGGTCCTCCCGGATTCCGACGGAATTTCTCGTGTTCCGCCGTACTCAGGATACTGATCAGAGTGAACGAAGTTTCAGTTACGGGGCTTTTACCCTCTTTGGCGGACCTTTCCAGGTCGCTTCTCCTACTTCGTTCATTTATGACTCTATGTGTTCAGTCCTACAACCCCAGAAAGCAAGCTTTCTGGTTTGGGCTATTCCCGTTTCGCTCGCCGCTACTCAGGGAATCGATTTTTCTTTCTCTTCCTGCAGGTACTTAGATGTTTCAGTTCTCTGCGTCTACCTCTATTGACCTATGTATTCAGTCAATAGTAACACCCGATAAAGAGTGCTGGGTTTCCCCATTCGGAAATCTCTGGATCAAAGCTTACTTACAGCTCCCCAAAGCATATCGGCGTTAGTCCCGTCCTTCTTCGGCTCCTAGTGCCAAGGCATCCACCGTGCGCCCTTATTAACTTAACCTATGGTCATGTTAACTACTTCATTCACCTCATGGTGAAGAAATACATTAAAAAATAAAACGCGATGTTTTCTTGGTTTCTTGCTTTTCTTACATGTTAAACACTATCCAGTTTTCAAAGAACAACTAACTTACTGTTTGAGAAGATTAGACCTCTCAAAACTGAGCAAAGTAAAACAACTGTGACGGTTCCGTTATATCCTTAGAAAGGAGGTGATCCAGCCGCACCTTCCGATACGGCTACCTTGTTACGACTTCACCCCAATTATCTATCCCACCTTAGGCGGCTGGCTCCCAAAAGGGTTACCTCACCGACTTCGGGTGTTACAAACTCTCGTGGTGTGACGGGCGGTGTGTACAAGACCCGGGAACGTATTCACCGCGGCGTTCTGATCCGCGATTACTAGCGATTCCGGCTTCATGCAGGCGAGTTGCAGCCTGCAATCCGAACTGAGAATGGCTTTAAGAGATTAGCTTGACCTCGCGATCTTGCGACTCGTTGTACCATCCATTGTAGCACGTGTGTAGCCCAGGTCATAAGGGGCATGATGATTTGACGTCATCCCCACCTTCCTCCGGTTTATCACCGGCAGTCTCACTAGAGTGCCCAACTGAATGCTGGCAACTAATAATAGGGGTTGCGCTCGTTGCGGGACTTAACCCAACATCTCACGACACGAGCTGACGACAACCATGCACCACCTGTCACTTTGTCCCCGAAGGGAAAGCTCTATCTCTAGAGTGGTCAAAGGATGTCAAGACCTGGTAAGGTTCTTCGCGTTGCTTCGAATTAAACCACATGCTCCACCGCTTGTGCGGGTCCCCGTCAATTCCTTTGAGTTTCAGCCTTGCGGCCGTACTCCCCAGGCGGAGTGCTTAATGCGTTAGCTGCAGCACTGAGGGGCGGAAACCCCCCAACACTTAGCACTCATCGTTTACGGCGTGGACTACCAGGGTATCTAATCCTGTTTGCTCCCCACGCTTTCGAGCCTCAGCGTCAGTTACAGACCAGAGAGTCGCCTTCGCCACTGGTGTTCCTCCATATATCTACGCATTTCACCGCTACACATGGAATTCCACTCTCCTCTTCTGCACTCAAGTTCTCCAGTTTCCAATGACCTTCCCCAGTTGAGCTGGGGTCTTTCACATCAGACTTAAAGAACCGCCTGCGCTCGCTTTACGCCCAATAAATCCGGACAACGCTTGCCATCTACGTATTACCGCGGCTGCTGGCACGTAGTTAGCCATGGCTTTCTGGTTAGATACCGTCAGGGGATGAGCAGTTACTCTCATCCTTGTTCTTCTCTAACAACAGAGTTTTACGATCCGAAAACCTTCTTCACTCACGCGGCATTGCTCCGTCAGACTTTCGTCCATTGCGGAAGATTCCCTACTGCTGCCTCCCGTAGGAGTCTGGGCCGTGTCTCAGTCCCAGTGTGGCCGATCACCCTCTCAGGTCGGCTACGTATCATTGCCTTGGTGAGCCATTACCTCACCAACTAGCTAATACGCCGCGGGTCCATCCATAAGCGGTAGCCGAAGCCACCTTTCATCCGTTCGCCATGCGGCAATCAGAATTATGCGGTATTAGCATCCGTTTCCGAATGTTATCCCCCACTTATGGGCAGGTTACCCACGTGTTACTCACCCGTCCGCCACTCCTCTTTCCAGTCGAGTGCAAGCACTCAATAGGAAAGAAGCGTTCGACTTGCATGTATTAGGCATGCCGCCAGCGTTCGTCCTGAGCCAGGATCAAACTCTCATAAAAGTTGAACCAACCCGTTAGGATTGCTTCGCTTTTTAACGATGCTTGAAGCTCATTAAAATGACTTGCTAGCGAATAATTATTCACTTTGTTTCTTTTGGTTCGACCCTTGGTCGAACCGCCGTACACAGTTTATTGTTTTACTTTGTTCAGTTTTCAAAGGTCTAATTTGTTTGTCGTTGTCGTTTTGACAACTTCTAAATAATACCAGAAGTCATTTAACTTGTCAATAACTTTTAAATAAATATTTTTTTGTTTGATGTATATTTATTCAATATCGACTTACTTATTCAACACGACTTCAATATATTATCATGAATGGTTATTCATTGTCAAGCGTATAACTCATCTTTTTTTCTAGCATTTCTATCTATTTATTCTGTTGCACAATTAACGCAACAACATCTATTAATATAACAAGTTTATTAATGTTGGTCAATAGGAAAACTTCTTTTTTACCTTTTTATTTAAAAACTTTTAAATAGATTAACCTAAATCACATTGATAGAGATGAAAATCTTTTTTTACACCATCTGCCATAATATCTATTTTCTTTCCAATACAAATAAAATCAGCATCTTGGTATAATCTATTCAAATAAGCATTATCCGCAACACAGTCTAATCGAATCGCTGCAAAACCTTTCTTTTTCGCATAGGCTTTCGCTTCGACTAGGAGTTGTTTTGATATGCCTTGTCCTGAAAAACTGCGTTGAACAGTTAAGCGGTGCAAATACAGATACGCTTCACTTGGGTCCTTTTCCCAAAACATTTCATCCCATTCACTTTGACGACTCCATAAAACAAACATCCCCGCCGTCTGATTGCCTACCGTCCCAAGAAAAACTTCTCCACGTTCGATAGCCTCTGAAGTATTGTGTCTATCCTCACCCTTCAAAATCCCACTCCATTGCTTTGATCCTTTAGTTTGAAGCCATTGCGCAGCCTGTTGCAACATGGCTTTGATATAAGGTGTATCCTTTGGTTTAGCTTGATGTATCATCACTCTTTTAGTCATACTCTCCCTACTTCCAATCTATTATATACTCCTAAATAAAAAATTATGATTAGTAAAAAAACCCTGATAATTAGTACCATCGAACCAAGCAATGACTAACTTAGTCAATGCCTGATTCACTATAGTACTTTATCAGGATTCTTTCTGTCTAGTATTTATTTTATAAACGTGCGTTTAGTTCTTTTGCTAAATCTTCAAATCCTGGTTTACCTAGCAAAGCAAACATATTCTTTTTGTATGCTTCTACTCCAGGTTGGTCGAATGGATTTACTCCGTTAAGATAACCTGAAATACCTACTGCTATTTCAAAGAAGTACATTAGATATCCTAATGTGTAGGCATCTGTTTCAGGAATGGTAACAAGTAAGTTAGGTACATCTCCATCCGTATGGGCCAATAACGTTCCTTGGAAAGCTTTTGTATTAACAAAGTCTATTTCTTTTCCTTGTAAATAACCTAGTCCATCTAAATCATCAGTCGTAGTTGGGATGACTAATGTGTGTTTAGCTTTATTTACTTTAATGATGGTTTCAAAAATATTTCTTTGTCCATCTTGAATGGTTTGTCCGACTGAATGTAAATCAGTAGAGAAGTTTGCACTTGCTGGGAAAATACCTTTTTGGTCTTTTCCTTCTGATTCACCAAATAACTGTTTCCACCATTCTGAGAAATATTGTAAGTTCGGTTCATAATTAACCAATATTTCTGTTGTTTTACCCTTACGGTAAAGTGCATTTCGAATCGCTGCATACTGGTATGCTTCATTTTCTTCTAGCTTGTCACTACTATACGCATCAGCTGCATCAGCAGCACCTTGCATCAAAGCATCTATATCGGCTCCACTTGCTGCGATAGGCAATAAACCTACAGCTGTTAACACTGAGAAACGCCCACCTATATCATCAGGGATAATAAATGATTCGTATCCTTGTGCATTGGCTTCTTCTTTTAAAGCGCCTTTTGCTTTATCTGTTGTTGCATAAATACGTTTCTTAGCTTCGTCTTTACCGTATTTTTTTTCTAGCATTTCTTTAAAAACACGAAAAGCAATAGCTGGTTCTGTTGTTGTACCAGATTTTGAAATAATGTTTACAGAGAAATCTCGATCTCCAATTACTTCAATCAAATCAGTTAAGTACGTTGAACTAATGCTATTACCGGCAAAGAAAACTTGTGGTTGTTTTCTATCTTCTTTAGGAAGTACGTTGTAGAATGAATGGTTTAAAAAGTCTACCGCTGCTTTAGCACCTAGATATGATCCACCAATGCCAATAACGACTAAAACTTCTGAATCCGTTTGAATTTTTTCTGCCGCAGCTTTGATACGAGAAAATTCTTCCTTATCATAGTTTTTAGGCAAGTCAATCCAACCTAGATAGTCGCTTCCTGCTCCTGTCCCCTTGCGTAACATCTCATCTGCAGTAGTTACTTGCTGTTGCATATTTGAAATTTCATGTGGTTGTACAAATTTGTCGATTTTTGAATAGTCAAATTTAATGTGTCCCATGTAAATCCCTCCATCATTTTGTGTATTTGCGAATTAAAGTAGAATCTCAATTCTCATACTCTCTTAACTTTAGTAGTTTTCAAGAGAAATAGCAAGAAAAAAACAGCATTATCTGAATGAAATGCTGTTAGTTATTTTTTTATTTAAAATTGAGGAACACCCGAAATTTCCCACCCTTCAAGAGCTTCCGTTAACGCACCTGATTGCACAAATGAGAGCTGAAGTAAATCTTCTTTCAATATATCGTCTACTTGAATCTCTTTGTTGGCCACTTCAAAAACAAATAAAGGGATGTTTTTTCCATTAACTACTGCATTGGTTAGTTCAAATAAGTTTAGATTATGGATATCGATAGCTAACTTTTGTTTTAATTCTTCTAAGATACAAGCCAGTCCTGTTTGTGTGTCAAGAATCTGAGTTACCGGGAAGGAAAGTTTTTCATTTTCATTCTCTACTAAAAACACGTATTTACCTTCTGGGTTATGCGTCATTATAGTTCCAGCCACCCGTTGTTTTTCTGTCATTTCCAAGCACCTCACACTTAAGTTTTTAAATCCAGTCAATAGATAAGTGACATTTTAGTACAGCACAAAAGACAAATAAATCTATCTTAGTTTATTTGTCTTGCTTCATCTGTTTTGGCTTCTTTGATCCACTGTGGCATCAATTCACGGATAGTATCAAATCCATCTCGGTCCGTTTTTTCTTGACGGTATTTTCTTTTCTTAGAATGGTACTGAAAATGAGTTCGTTCTTCTAATACTCTTAACGATAAACTAATTTTTTTCGTGTATTCATCAATATCTAGAATGACGACATCCATTACATCTCCAACGGTTAAAACTTCATTCAGATTTTTTACGTATCCATGTGTGCATTCTGAAATATGAATCAATCCTTGTGTTTCTTTATCTAAAGAAACAAATGCACCATAAGGTTGAATACCTGTTATTCTACCTTTAACAATCATTCCAATTTTATAATCCACCCTATCACCTCATTTTTGATACATTTATAAACCCCTCTACTTCTTTACTTCTTGATTGTATCATAACAGTAAAATTTATGAAAATAGTATTCGCTTCCATAATAGCATTCTTTTTTTAAGCGAAATACAAGTATTGATAGAATCGTTATCTCACTTAACGTATACTAAAAAAGAGACGAATGTCATTATTTTACTATACTATAAAGGAAGTGCTTATATGGACTATTCATTTGACGAAGTTATCGACCGTAAAGACAGTTTGGGGATTAAATGGAATAATTTAGGCCAACTATTTGGTTCTGAAGAAGTTTTACCAATGTGGGTAGCGGATATGGATTATGCAAATCCACAACCTATACTTGATTCTTTACAGCAGGTTCTCGATTCTCGTATTTTGGGCTACACTGCTCCTCCCGATTCTCTTTATAACGCTATTATTCACTGGCAAAAAGAACGCCATCAAATGGCATTAACAAAAGATGAAATCTTATTTTCGCCCGGAGTTGTACCAAGTATAGCTTTAATTATCCAAGCTCTTACAAATGAGCAAGATGCTATTATGATTCATGATCCTGTTTATACCCCTTTTTCAACTATGATTCAATTAAACAAACGTCGTTGTATTCGTTCTACATTATTAATAGAGAACAATCAGTTTAAAATGGATTTTGAAGAGATAGAAAAACAACTTTTTGAAGAACAGGTGAAATTATTTATTTTATGTAACCCTCAAAATCCAGGAGGACGTGTTTGGTCCAAACAAGAATTAATCACGCTAGCTGATCTCTGTAAAAAATACGATGTTTTAATGATCAGTGATGAAATACATGGCGATTTAATTTTTTCACCGCACCAATTTACTTCATTAGTTACTTTGAAGCCGAGTTATCAAAATTTTGTCATTACACTATCTGCTGCAACCAAAACATTCAACATCGCGGGTGTGAAATTGTCAATGATTTATGTCCAAAACCCAACACTTTACAAACAAATTAATCACTATCAAGAATGCATTGAGCATAGTGGTTTAAATACTTTTGGTTATGTCGCAACAGAAACTGCTTTCACCCAGTGTGGACCATGGTTAGAGCATTTATTGGAGACTCTCAGCGAAAATTTAGCTATGATAAGTAATTTTTTTGATCATGAGTTGCCGCAAGTAACTTATATGAAACCACAAGGAACCTATTTATTTTGGTTTGACTGCTCTAGTCTAGGATTGACGGATGAGGAATTAATGAACCGTTTTATCCATGTAGGTAAAATTGCCCTAAATTCTGGTGTTGCTTATGGTCCTGGCGGTTCACAATATATGAGGCTAAATTTTGCAGCTCCAAAAGTGCTTCTCCAAGAAGGTTTAAAACGAATTAAACTTACTTTTGAGCGATAGAAAGAATATAAATAACCCGATAAAAAGTCACTTTTTAAGTGCTACTTTATCGGGCTGTTTTTATATGTGTTACTTTTTTCTATTTTGCTAGTTGTTCTACAGCTAATAATAGACATCCAGTAATACCGGCATTGTCACCCAAAGCTGGCGGTACAATGTATTCTTCTAATGAAGGCAATTCAACATAACCACCCATTAGTTTCTCAAATTCTTGACGAATTAATTGGAAAAGTTGTGCTTGCTTCATTACCCCCCCACCTAAAACGATTCTTTCAGGACTCAGAACTAATGTATAATTCATTAAAGCTTGGGCAATATAATAAGCCTCCATTTCCCAAACGGCTGAATCATCTGCTAACTCATCTCCTTTTTTCCCGTACCGTTGTTCAATAGCTGGACCAGCGGCAATACCTTCTAAGCAATTACCGTGGTAAGGACAACATCCTGCGAAAGTTTCATCTGGATGCAAGCGAACCATGATGTGTCCCATTTCTGGATGACCGTATCCTGATAATAGTTCGCCATTTATAACAGCTCCGCCGCCAATACCTGTCCCAACCGTTAAGTAAACACAACTAGACAAGCCTAATGCTGCTCCTTTTTTCAGTTCCCCTAAAGCAGCTGCGTTGACATCTGTTGTCCAACCGACAGGAATGGCATATCTGTTTCTGATTGCTCCTAAGAAATCATAATTTTTCCAAGCCGTTTTTGGTGTCGTTGTTACATAACCATACGTAGATGAAGCTGGATTAACATCTATCGGACCAAATGATCCGATTCCTATCGCTGATAACTCGAAGGAATCAAAATAAGCAAAAACCTGTCCTAACGTTTCTTCTGGTGTTGTTGTAGGTATACTAACTTTCTCTTTTAGTTCTCCTTGTTCATCACTTACTGCACAGACAAATTTCGTTCCGCCTGCTTCAATTGCGCCATAAATCATTATTTGCACATTCCTTTCTCACTACTATTATCTATTTTATTGTAGCATAAATCGCAAGAAATGAGGACGTTTCCAACTAATTCAACTAAGAAAATGAAGAGACAGTGATTGTAAGCAGCAGATTGCTAATGATCAAGCAGACATTTCGCTTAGACTTGGTTTCATAACTCTATTTTCACGCATTTCGTATACTCTTTGATTAGTGAAAATATAAAAGGCTTTGTAAATCTGGTGCTACTCGCTATCATGTGGACCAGTTAGATGAGAAATAACCCAGAATTGTCCATTTCCATAAATAAATTAAGATGTGGTAAACTTAATGGTCTAATCCTATCGGAATCGCCACAAGTGCTTTTTAAGAAAACAAAAAAACTCTCGCAATAATTTGCGGAGAGTTTTTCTTTTGATTGATTAAGCTAATTCGATTGATTCGATGACAACGTCATTTACAGGTTTATCTTGCGGACCACGTTTAACTTTTTGGATAGCTTCTACAACATCCATACCTTCAACAACTTGTCCGAATACGGTATGTTTAAAGTCTAACCATGGTGTTCCGCCATTTGCTTTGTAAGCTTCGATCACTTCTGCAGGGTAACCTGCTCCTTCTAATTGACTAAGCATATTAGCTGGCACTTTAGGAGCTGTTACAACAAAGAATTGGCTTCCGTTCGTTCCAGGTCCAGCATTTGCCATTGAAAGCGCGCCATACAAGTTAAAGGCTTCATTTGAAAACTCATCTTCAAAAGATTCTCCCCAAAGACTTTCTCCACCCATTCCAGTACCTGTTGGATCGCCACCTTGAATCATAAATTCAGGAATAACACGGTGGAAGATAACACCATCATAATAGCCTTTTTTTGCTAGACCTAAAAAGTTTTCAACTGTTTTAGGTGCTACATCTGGGAAAAGTTTTAATTTGACTTCCCCCATATTTGTTTTAATGGTTGCTGTTTTTTCATTGTCTGCTACTTCAGTTGATAATTGTGAAAATTGAGTCATGTTGTGTCCTCCTTATTTTTAATTACTTCTTAATCATACTTAACAATTTGAATTTTTACCAATGATTTTATTTAAATGTGTAAACTATTTTTTGAAGGTTTGCAGATTTATCGCTTTATCAATCGCTTTGAATTAAAAAAAAGTCATTTTTTGATTTTTTTCTATTAAGCAGACTTTGATTTAATGGTATAATAGAGAAAATAGAAAGCTTTACTTAAAAAAAGGTGGTCCATTATGGCAATTTTATCAAATTTCCCTCTTATCGCTGCTTTAACAGCGATTATCTTTGCACAACTTATTAAAATTCCCGTCGCCTTTCTTTTGCAGCGGAAAACCACTTGGGGATTAGCTACTTCAACTGGAGGTATGCCTAGTTCTCACTCAGCGTCTGTTTCTGCTTTAATTACAGCTTTAGCTCTTCAAGAAGGAGTAAATTCTCCTTTTGTAGCGATTGCCAGTACTTTTGGAATGATTGTGATGTTTGATTCTATGGGTGTTCGCAGACAAAGTGGTGAACAAGGTATTTTATTAAACCACTTAATACTTGATTTCCAAAATCTCAGCAACAAAGTTTTAAGAATCACACATGAATCTGACACCACAAAATCACCTCAAAAAGAGACTCATTTAAAAGAATATTTAGGCCATAAACCCATCGAAGTGTTCTTTGGAATTTTAACTGGCATTGGTGTGGCTTTTGTCATTAGAAAAATTTTGATTACATTTGGTTTATAGGATTTAATTTTCACTCTGAGATTATAATTGTCTTAAAACATCTTTTTAGCGGACCCTAATAGGTTCTTCTAATAAAGATGTTTTTATTCGTATCCAAGACCCTCAGGGACCCAAATGTCTTTTATGTGCTATACTGATACACGCTTTACAGACTTGTTACTAGATGGAGGAATAACCTTGAAAACAACTAACGAAGTATTTGACATCACTATTATTGGTGGCGGTCCTATTGGCATGTTTGCTGCTTTTTATGGTGGAATGCGAAATGCAACAGTTAAAATCGTCGAAAGTCTTCCACAGCTTGGTGGACAATTATCTATGCTCTATCCTGAAAAAGATATATTTGATGTTGCAGCTATGCCGGTAATCGGTGCGCAAGAATTAATTGATAACCTCTCTATACAAATGTCTCGCTTTGATCAGACTATTTGCTTAGAAGAAGAAGTTCGTGATATCAAAAAAAATGATGATGGTATCTTTGAACTACACACTAAAAAAGCGATTCATTATTCAAAAGCAGTGATCATTACAGCTGGGAACGGAGCTTTCCAACCGCGACGCCTTGAAATCGAACAGGCAGAAAAATATGAAGGCGAAACACTTCATTATTACGTCAACAATATCGAACAGTTTAAAAATCGAACGGTTGCTATTTGTGGCGGCGGCGATTCTGCAGTTGATTGGGCACTGGCTCTAGAGCCTATTGCTAAAAAAGTTTATCTGATCCATCGTCGGAATAAATTTAGGGCACTTGAACACAGTGTCTCAGTATTGGAAAAATCAAGTGTAGAAATAAAAACGCCCTTTGTCCCAAAATCTCTCAAGGGAAAAGATCAATTTTTAAGTCATGTCATCTTAAAAGAAGCTCGTGGCGATCAAACAGAAACGCTAGAAATCGATGATTTCCTTGTTAATTATGGCTTTACTTCTTCTATCGGACCTATGAAAAAATGGGGCTTTGAAGTTACCCACAACGAGATTGTTGTGAATAGTAAAATGGAAACCAGTACTCCTGGAATATATGCAGCTGGCGATATCTGTACTTATGACGGAAAAATTGACCTTATCGCTACCGGCTTTGGAGAAGCTCCTACTGCTATCAATAATGCTATGAGTTATATTAATCCAGATGAGCGCGTCCAACCTATGCACAGCACAAGCTTATTTTAATCGTTTATCTTTACGCTTACTTTTCATTTATAATGAAAATTGAGCCTCTTTTTTAAAGTCGCTTTATCCGACTATTCCATTTGTTTGAGGTATAATGGACTTATCTAGTATAGGAGGTTTTACAACATGGCAAAAGAAAGTGAAAAATTACATCAAAAGGCTCTTAGTTTAATTAAAGAGCGTGGAGTGGAATTAACCGATATAGCAGAGTTAGTTTTACTTTTACAAACACCTTATATTAAGGATTTGACCTTAGAAGAATGTTTACTTAACGTTGAAGCCGTTTTATTAAAGCGAGAAGTTCAAAATACCATTTTAACCGGTATTCAATTAGATATTTTAGCAGAACAAAAACAATTAATGGATCCTCTACAACAAATTATTTCAGAGGATGAAGGACTATACGGGATTGATGAAATTCTAGCTCTTTCTATCGTTAACGTATACGGATCAATCGGATTTACAAACTATGGCTACATCGACAAAATAAAACCAGGTATCTTAGCTAAATTAAACAGCCACGAAGGCGAAAAAGTCCATACCTTCATGGATGATATCATTGGAGCCATCGCAGCTGCAGCCGCCAGTCGACTAGCACACGCCCACCCAACAAAAAGTGATTCAGTCAAATAACAAGATGTGGCGTGACGCAGTTTAAAGATGCAAAAATCAACGGTAACTTCGCTAAGAAAATAGGAACCAGTCGCTTAGGATGTTCTTTATCCTATTGACCGGTTCTTATTTTTTTTGAAAAAACCTCTATGAAAAATCGTAATAAAAATACGTACGTTCCGTTTTGTGTTTCCTATTCAAAGACGTATACTAAACGGGTAAAGAACAAATACTAAAGGAGTGAAAAAAATGGCAAATAATTTGCGTAAAAAAGATGATTTCCCAACACTTACTGATTTTTTCCCATCTTTATTTGATGAAGATTCCTCTTTATTAGATAAGTTCTCCACGTCACTTGCAAAAAACAACTTTAAAGCAGACATCCACGAAACCGATAAAGAATACGAAATAAAAATCGATATTCCTGGTTTTGACAAAGAAAACATCTCTATTGACTTTGACCACGATGTTCTCTCTGTACACGCTAAGCGCCATAATGAATCAAGTGAAAAGAATGAAGAAGGTCAATTCATTAAAAAGGAACGCTCATATGGCAGTATGACTCGTCAATTCTATCTAAAAAATGCAGACGAAGAAAATAGTAAAGCAACCTATACGGATGGTGTTTTAACTTTAAAAATGCCTAAACTAAGTAGTGAAGACAATAAGAAAAAACAGATTACTATTGATTAAAAAGTAACATGACTTCGATGGATAATCGCTCAGCACCGGAAGTACAAAAACCTACTATCCTCAAAAAACACAATCTACCTTTGTGTACTATTGAAGTCATTTATCTAAAAAAACCTGTGACCCTCTACCGCCTCAGCGATGGAAAGTTCACAGGTTTTTTCATTTTTTTTTAAATGCCATACGTTTAGCTGTAAAATAACCCACTATCATTGTTAACTCTATCAAAGAAAACGCTAAAATAAAACAATGCATAAAGAAGGCCTCTGGCAGTGCTAGGATAATAGAATCTGTTGATGGATTAAATAACCAGGCATCATTATTGAAAAATAATTCATGAAAAGCAATAAATAACTCATCAAAATTTAACCCGATGACGATTAAAACAACAATGGGCATAAGCATTCCCCATTGAAAAAAGCGAATTAATTTCCAAGTCAATTCATGTCGTTTGATATAACGCAAATAAAAAAAAGATCCAATTGTTGACACAATAGCTACACTATAATTAATTAAAAACCATTTTTTTACTTCATAGAAATGAAAAAGGCCTTTTTCTGAACTAGGGAAATTTGGCATATTTAATTCCGATACCCATGGTTTATTTAAGTAATCAATTAAAATACGATAATTATCCATTATCGTTTCTTTACTAATACCAAGTGATTCAGGAATGTTAAAATACGTTAGATCAAAGCTATATAACGGAATAAAATTGATGGTAATCGTGATGGCTAGTGTCAAAATACATAAGAATAAACTTGTTAATCCTATAAAATGAATGGCTTTTGTTTTCATCTTATTATCCACTCATCTAATGAATGAATATGGTGCGTTGGCTGTTTCATTTCATTTGTCATATCTTCTGGATTCGTAAACCCGGTGTAGACTAATAATGTATCGATTCCATTTTGAATACCTGCTAAAATATCCGTTTCATAATTGTCACCGACCATTACTACTTCCTCTTTCTTAAGTCCAATCGTTTCTAAAGCTTCATCCATAATGATTGACTCCGGTTTGCCTATAAATGTAGGCTCTACTCGAGTAGCTGCAACAACCATAGCTACCAGTGAACCCGCTCCCGGCACCATTCCTTTTTCACTAGGCATATTTGTGTCTTTATTGGTCGCAATAAATTGGGCGCCTTTTTGAATAGCTAACGTTGCTACCTCAAAATCTGTATACGTAACCGCACGATCTAAAGCAACCACTACAAAATCAGGATTTTCTTTATCTTCAATAAATCCTGATTTAGCCAACGCATCTTTTAGTCCGGTTTCACCAATTACGAATAGTTTATTCCCTTTATTTAACTTTTTCATGTACTTAGCTGTTGCCAATGAGGCAGTATAAATATGCTCTTCTGTTACATCTATGTCAAAGTTAATACGTAGATTATCAGTCACTTCTTTTTGCGTTTTTGTCGTATTGTTAGTAACAAACAAAAATGGCACTTGTTTATCTTGTAATCGTTGAATAAAACGCGGTGCTGCTAAGATAGGTTCTGTACCATTGTACATTGTTCCATCTAAATCAATTAAATACCCTTTGTAATCCATAACTAATTTTCCCAACTCCTATTCGTTATTCTTATCTGTTTCACTTGTTTTGCGTCGAATACTAAAATGACGCTTCCCTTTAGTCTCGTTTGTTGGTTTAAATGTTGTATTCTCTTGTTTTTCTTTTTTCTCAACAGGAGTTGGAGCTACTTCTTTTTTCACGAAATCTCGTTTTGGCTTTGGCTTTGATTTTGGCTTTGGTTTAAGTCTTTCATTGCTCGGTTTCTTATCTTTCTCAACTTCAGCTCGCGTCACAGGTTTTTTCATTTCTTGTTTTTGGTTTGTTGAATTTTTACTTTTTTGGTTTCTTTTTCTTCTTACCGGCTTTTCTGTTTTATCTGCTGATTCTTTCTTTGGCTTATTCTTTTTTGCTTCTAAACGATGCACTACAAAATAAGGACAACCAAAATTACAATATTCATATAAGTAATCTTCCAAATTATTAATTCTTTGATCTTGCGGAACTTTTCGATTGCGATTATCATAAAAACCTTTTAATCGCAATTGTTCAAAACCCCAGTCGGCAACAATGTAGTCGTACTTATCAAGTATTTCACTGTATCTTTCACCTAACCGTTCGCCATCAAACGCTTCTTTGTATTCTTTAACAATTTCATACTTGGTTCCATCGATTGTAATCATTGTAGCATCTAAACGATGCACTAGTTGTTCTTCGTTAACCTCGGTGGTTTCTTGTAAGTTTAAATCAATCGCTGAACTCAATGCCGTCGTTTCTTTTTTTTCAATTATACGTTTTCTAGAAGGCACTTTCTTTCTACTATGTGACTCTCTAGCTGGCCGTTTGCTCGTTTTTTTCTGTTCTTGTGTTTTACCATTCTTTTCAACAGATTGACTTTTCGAAGTCGTTTCCCTCACTTTATGGTTTCGCTCGCTCTGCTTTGCTTCGTCTTCTGACATCCTTTTCACCTACATTTTCTATTCTTATTTGTTATTCTTATTATTGATTTATCTATGATTAGTGGCTAATCGGAAATGTTTTTTGCAAATACTGACCTAAAACATTTCTTATAAAGTAAGGAAATAAAACTTCATTTTTTCCTTTAATTTCAATTGTCGGAAAAAAAGGGATATAAAGGAAATGATCCACCGTGGCAAAAGTATACATCTTTTCTCGCTTAATCTGCTTACCCTCCCAAGTTACCTCACCAGTTTTTTTATCAAGTTGAATCCCGTTATAATAAATTTCTCCAAAAACTTCGCCTCTAAACCCCATACCCTTGATTGGGAAATTACGTAAGAAAAGATGATTTTTATTCATTTCATACATCAAACGAATCAGATTTTCTCCGCTTAAAGTACACCGCATCACCCTCATTGGATGTGGCAAAACTTGATGCAATTCATCATTCGTCACAATCCCTTTGATGATAGGTTGCATAAATAAACCTGCGTTTACTATTGCTGCATCTGTTTTAGCATAATCTTTAATGGCTTCTAATCCAATCTCGACTAATTCAGATTTTTTCTGCCAACTTACTGACAAATTCGTTGGGACCCATGCAATTTCTTGTTCGTTTAATAGTTGATGTCCCAGTTGTTCATAGCCTTTAATTAAATCGTCTTCATCATCTATGACTGGAAGTTGACCTGTCTCAATAACTGTTGCTTGTGCTGAAAGCAATCGAGCACCTTCTACATCAAGTGTTACATGACCAACGTATTGCCCAAATTTCCCAGCTGCCGCTAACAAGGTATTTCTCACTTGTTCCCCTTCTGGTAATAAATGGTGGGTATGTGAGCCTAGAATGATTTTTATCATTGGGTATTTTTCAGCAATCTCTCGATCTTCGAGGATACCTAAATGAGACATTAAAATGACTGTGTCTACTAGAGGTGTTAGCATCTCCAATATTTCAGGAATCACATCGTCTGCTTCTTTCACTTTCCAGCCAATTGGCTCATAGCTTGTAGGAAAAGAAGCCGTTAAACCAAATAGTCCAATTTTGTGTCCTGTTTCTGTCTGTAAAATATCGAAAGGTTGTGCCCAGTCCGGATAGGCACCCGTTGTTTTATCCAAAACATTTGATAAAACAACTTTGAAATTTGCTTCATCGTATAAGTGATTGAGTTCTGCTTTCGAACTGCCAATTCCTTCATTATTTCCAATCGTCACAGCGTCGTAATGAGCCTCGTTTAATACTCTCACATTCGCCTGCCCATTTGTCGCCTCAGTTAGGGGATGGACTCGATCACATGCATCTCCAATATCAAACAAAAAACACGATTCATTTAAACGGATTTTTTGTTTTTTTTCAGCTTGAAGATAAACAGAAATTCTTGGCCAATTTTCAAAATGAGAATGAATATCATTGGTATGATAAATATGAATACGCTCCATAGCTTATTTACCTTCTCTTTCTAAAATTTAGATACATTCAGTATACCAATATTCATAAGATTTCGCTTGAATTTTAGAAAAAAAAACGAATTCTCGTATTATCATCTTTTTTATACAAAAAAAAGAAAAAATACTCTTTTTAGTCAAATTAAAATCAGTTAAATTAACTATTCGTTTATTTTTATTTACAATTCAACTAGTTTAATGCTAATCTTAGGGTTCATGAGTTAACCAAACCAACAGAAAGCGAACAATATAGCGTTTTTCAATTATATTATCTTGTTTTACAATAGGCTAATCATGATTTTTTTTATAAGTCGTCAAATCTATATCCAGATTTATCAAAGCTATTCAGCCCTGCTGATGGCTATTTTATTTAACACCTATTTTTTTTAGATTAGTCACTCAAAAAAAATAAACTGTTTTATCCAATGATAGGAAGCCTATGGAATGCTAAAAACTTTTCATAGCCTTCCTCCTTTAGCTACTTTCAAAAAAATGATTAAGGAGTGAGTATACATGATTGAATTTAAAAATGTTGAAAAATATTACGGTGACTTCCATGCATTAAAAAATATTAATTTAACTTTCAAACAAGGAGAAGTTGTGGTTGTAATCGGCCCTTCCGGTTCTGGTAAAAGTACCATGTTGCGTTGTATTAACGGACTAGAAGAAATTACAGAAGGCGATTTGACTATTAACGAATACAATATCCATGATAAAAAAACAAATATCAATAAAATCCGAAAAAATGTCGGGATGGTTTTCCAACACTTTAACTTATATCCCCATAAGACTGTCTTAGAAAATATTATGCTAGCACCTACAAAAGTATTGAAACAATCCAAAGAAGAAGCAAAAGAAAAAGCTGAAAAGTTATTAGCTAAGGTAAATATGTTAGACAAAAAAGATTCTTATCCTTCTCAACTTTCCGGCGGTCAACAACAACGAATTGCGATTGCCAGAGGGCTGGCAATGGACCCAAATGTCTTGCTTTTCGATGAGCCAACTAGTGCCTTGGACCCTGAAACGATTGAAGATGTGTTGGATGTCATGAAAAAATTAGCTAAAGAAGGAATGACGATGATTGTCGTTACCCACGAAATGGGATTTGCTCGTGAAGTAGCGGATCGTGTTGTTTTTATGGCTGATGGTCAAGTTTTAGAAGATCGTGAAGCTTCTGCTTTTTATAAAAATCCGCAAGAACCAAGGGCTAAACAATTTTTAAGTAAAATTATTAATCATTAACCATAAGGAGGATGTTTAAATGAAACAAACGTTTAAACCATTGCCTTTACTCCTTTTAATCTTTCCACTACTTCTGTCAGCCGCCTGTGGTTCAAAAAACCTGGCTGCACTAGATGTTACCGAGCGACTAGAAGACAACCCAAAGATTACTTGGGGAGTAAAAGTAGATACAAGTTTATTTGGACTTTATAACATTGAAACTGCTGAAATCGAAGGTTTTGATATTGATATCGCAAAAGCTTTAACAAAAGAAATCACTGGTGATGCTAAAAATGCAAATTTTGTTGAGGTCACTTCTAAAACAAGAATTCCCTTATTAAAAAACGGCAATATTGATGCGATTATCGCCACAATGACGATTAGTGAAGAACGTAAAAAGCAAGTTGATTTCTCAGATGTTTACTTTGCTGCTGGACAAGCTTTATTGGTTCCAAAAGACAGCACCATTCAAAGTGTTTCAGACTTAAACAGTGAGACAACTGTTTTATCCGTTAAAGGCTCAACTTCTGCAGCAAATATCAGAGAACATGCGCCTGATGCAACCGTACTTGAATTAGAAAATTATTCTGAAGCCTTTACTGCCTTGCAATCTGGACAAGGAGATGCCATGACTACTGATAATGCTATCCTATTAGGAATCATTGCTAAAAATCCTGGATACCGTTTAGCCGGTGATAATTTTACCGATGAACCTTATGGTATTGCGATAAACAAAGGGCAAGATAACTTTGTCCAAGCAGTCAATGCTGCCTTGCAAACCATTAAAGAAAATGGCGTCTACGATAAAATTTACGCTAAATAGATTCCTGAATTAGATTAACAGTTGTTTTTATTTCAATAAATAAAGTGAGGTGTCCCCTATGATTCAAATTTTTAATGATAATTTCGATCTTTTGTTGGAAGGTTTTAAATTCACATTATATTCAAGTGTTATTGCGCTAATTATCAGCTTAATTATCGGCACTTTATTAGCGATCTTCCAAATTTCAACAAATAAAACCATTAGAATGCTGGCTAGTGCCTATGTTGAGTTTTTCCGAAATATTCCTTTGCTTATTATTGTAATGTTCTTTTACGTTGTTGTCCCCTTATATTGGTTCCAAATTGATGGATTTACAGCTGGAACCATCGGACTAACCATTTATACATCTGCTTTTATAGCTGAAACAATCCGAGCTGGTATCTTGAGCGTTCCAAAAGGGCAAATGGAAGCCGGCTTATCGACTGGATTTACGTATACTCAAACTATGAGGTATATTGTATTGCCTCAAGCGATTAAAATTGTTATTCCACCTCTTGGCAACCAATTTATCAATCTTGTCAAAAATTCATCTGTACTAGCTATGGTCGCTGGTCTAGATTTAATGTACCAAGGTGACTTGATTGCTAGTGAAAATTTTAATACCTTTGATACGTATATCTTAATCGGTATCCTGTATTTGATCATCACTTTACCATTAACTTACTTGATGGCGTATATTGAACGCCGCTTAGCTAGTAACGATTAGAAGGAGGAAATTCAATTGAACTTTGTAGAAGCTTTTTCATGGGTCAACATCCGCTTCTTGTTGGATGGACTCCTTATTACTGTTGAGGTCGCAGTGCTTTCCATTATTTTTAGTTTCATCATCGGGAGCCTATTAGGCCTAGTCCGCTACTTAAAAATTCCGTTTATTTCAAAAGTAGTCGGTTTGTTGATTGACTTGATTCGAAACTTGCCACTTTTATTGATTATTTTTTTCACTTATTTTGCTTTACCGCAAATCGGCATCCGATTTGATATCTTTTGGTCAGCTATAGCGGCCATGACTATTTTTGAATCTGCTATGTTATCTGAAATCATTCGTGCTGGTTTAAATTCAGTTCCTAAAGGTCAAACAGAAGCTGGACTTTCAACTGGTCTGACTTATAGCCAAACTTTATTATTTATCATTATTCCACAAGCATTTAAAGCAATGGTTCCACCGATTTTAAGTCAATTTATTTCATTAATTAAAGACACATCATTGGCCGTCATCATTTCTCTTCCTGAAATTACTCATAATGCTAAAATAATTTATGGTCAAAACACAAACTATGTTATTCCTATGTTTATTGCTATGGCTTTGTTGTATTTCAGCATTTGTTTTGCTTTATCACGTGTGGTCAAGCGTTTGAAATTAGGTATTCAAATTTAACAGAAAAAAGTTCCAACCTAAAACTTTTGGTTGGAACTTTTTTATTTGCTGTTGATTACTTAATAGCCGTTGATACAAATTCTTGAACCGTTTTTTCAAGCTGCTTTTTTTCTACATACTTTGCTTCGCCAAACCAGTATTTTGAGCGGATAGTAGTAATCAAACTAGTTACGGTTAACCATGGACAAGCGGACAGTTTATACATACTTTTCAATTGATAGGTTCCTTCACTTGTTACAGAACTGTATCCACAATCTTCTACGAGGACTTTGCTATTATCCGATAACTTTTCGCCACTAACCGTCATAACCGTAGCACCTCCCATACTAACGCCAAATAAGACCATTTTCGCTTGGTTCCCAGCTTTTTCAAGCATAAATTGAATCCATTGCAAGTAATCTTTCCGCTCATGCCAACCGAATCCAAGATCCTCTCCTTCACTCATCCATGCCCTCTAGCATCTGGCACAAGTCTGTTGAATCCCATATCCGTATATATTTTTGCATATGGAGCCCTTTCTTTTAAGTCTCCCGTATAGCCCTGACAGCCAAGATGGCTATTTTTTAGTGGTAGAATTTTCTTCGCTATAAGTAGCCGATAACTTTAAACCGTCTGTTGATTGGATAGTCAACTTTTGGCAGTCTGCATTCTCATACTACATTCTTTCTTCTAACCATGGATCAGCAGGAAGGTACACTTCTCCAACTGTTGCCTCTTTGATAAAATCTTTTCATTTAATGCTACCGCTATGCGATAAAAGAAATCCCCTGCCATCCCTAGTCCCACAATATCAGAACAGCTATACTAGCCAAAGCAATCCATGCTATTACCCCCACTTTTTCATACTACTAAATAGAGTTAATAATCGTTTTTTGGGGATTTCGTCTACCCAATTTTTTTAGTTTAGTCCAATAAAATGTAAGGTGTTTTTTTCAATTTAAACAGAAAAAAATTACTTTTTCAGCTGCAAAAAATCTACTATCAACTTATCTACCTCGGCATTTTCATGTAATTGACTATGAGACACTTGTTCACCGGTTATAACTTCTTCATGATAATTAAAATTGTTCGACTGCATCAAATACCCAATCGATAATCCGCTACTGATAGAAACCGTGCCATCACTGTTAGAGCCATCTGCTACATCTCCTACAATATTTAACATTTTAGTTGATGAAGGGTATTGTTGGATTGCAGCTGAAAATTCGCTGTAACGTCCACTACGAACAAGCGGACCATTCTGATTCAGTTCCTCAAGTGGTTGATTTTCATTGCCTTCCACAAAATCATTAAATGGTGCACCGATAGCAACAAAATCTTTAACTGCCGGTTGCGAATCCTCGCTTCCATAAGCCACTAAGTACCGGAAACTACTGACTCCTCCCATAGAATGTCCAACCAAATTTACTTCATTAACCTGATACGTTGTCTTTAAATAAATTAAAACAGATTTGATCCAATCCGCTTGATTCCACTCGTTATTTTTATTATCCGCAAACAAAACTTGAATGAAAGGACTAGCTGAATCATCCTGCCAGTTGCCTGCCTCAGAAATACTACCATCTGGTTGTACTGTTATGGTTAACCATCTTTTGCCATAATCTTCGGCCTCAAAACGGGATAACATCCCATTAAACGAAAAGTCCGTTCCGCCGTACCCATGAATAAACAGCGTGGGTATACTAGCCTGATCCTCAGCATGCACGTCAGATACTTCAGTACTAGATTGCGTTTCTTCACTGGACTTGCTTGCTTTTGGTTCACTAGTTAATTGACTTTCTTTAACGGGTTCTGTTCCCTTTTGGCTTCCACACCCTATAATTATGATGCTTAATAAAACTGCTACGAAAGATAATAAACATAGTCGTTTCATTATTGCTCACTCCCAACACTTTTAACTTTATTTTTACGTTCTATTTCATTTATCATAACTCAAAAGTAATCTTTTAGCGCTAACATAATTCATAACTATCATTTAATTCTACTAAATACCTATTGTGACGTTGCTTTTCAAAAAATTGATTCAGATTGGCTTGATGCCATCATTAATTCCAATTTTTTGTTTTTATTTTTTGGCAAATAATTTCAGTCCTATCCTCTTTCAAATGGATAAGTTAGCGATAAAAAGGTTCCTGTAAAAAATGCTATGAATAATTTAGTTAAAAAAAGGAAGTGGAAAATCAAGGGTTTAGACTCGAATCACTTCACGAAAAAGCACAAGATGGTCACAGACTATTGAGCATTAGTCATGAAGTGGACGTCGGGTTTGCTTTTCGGACCACGTTCTAGTATGAAAATCCAGGAATATGGAAAGAGGCTAGGACTTATTGTCCCAGCCTCTTCAATAGTCTTTTTTTTAATATTTATCAAGCATTACAGTTCCTCGATTATCTGGATATCCTCTGTGAACAAGTTGAAATTGAATAAGTCTAAATTAGATAATTGGCGTTCTTTGTTATGCGATTTGGGGATAACTACGACCCCTCTTTGAATTTGATAACGCAATAAAACTTGTCCCCAGTTTTTTCCATATTTATTTCCAATTTTTGTCAGTTTAGCTCGTTGTTCCTCGGTTACCTTAACTAAAGGTCCCCATGCTTCAGGTAGAATGGCCTGATCTTTTAAGTAGTCAATAAGTTCGTTGTTCCAATTAGATGGATTTGATTCAATCTGGTTTACAGCAGGTTGAATCCTAGTGTATTCTTTCATTTCTTCTAGCAGTCTAATAGAAAAGTTAGATACACCAATCGATTTAATCTTTCCTGCATCAACAAGTGATTCTAGCACTTCCCACGTTCTTTTCAAGGTCTTTTTATCTTCAATCGGCTGATGAATCAAAAATAAATCAATGTAATCTGTTTGTAAGTTTGCTAAACTTTGCAAAACAGTCTGTTCAACTAATCCTTTAGAACCTACATACTCATCTGTCTCTGGAATTTTTGTTGTTAGATAAAATTCTCCTCGAGCAATTTCGCTATCTTTAATGGTTTGCCCTACACCTACTTCATTTCGATAATATATAGCGGTATCAATCAATCGATATCCTGCTTTGATTGCTGATTCTAATGCACTAAAGTCATCATTTAAAGCGCCATCGTATTTATTGTCAACTTTTCCATACGTATTTGTACCCGTTCCAACCATTGGCATCTTCATTCCATTCATTAAAGTGACTGTTTCCACTGTTCTCATCCCCTTTACCGTTTGAATAAACGCATCTATTACCCTAATAATAAAGATTTCTAGTGTTATAAGTCAAGTTAGAGCATTTATCAAAAAACAACATAAAGAAGTCGAAAGCACGTACCAATCGCGCTTTCGACTTTTAGTGACATTATAGAGTTGTAGTCTCAAGTTTCTTGATACCTATATTTGTGTAGCCGCTTATAACTGTTAATACAGGTGAAAGTAGACAGAAGAAAGCGTAAGGTAAGTAAGATAGCGTAGGAACACCTAAAGTTGTAGAAATAAATACGCCACTTACACCCCAAGGAATCAAGGAATTAATAACCGCACCAGCATCTTCTAGGACTCGCGAAAGTGCTAGCGGTGACAAACCTGATTGCTTGTAGGTTTTCTTAAATGCGTTACCTGGCAGAACAATAGCTAAGTACTGTTCTCCAACCAGAGCATTCACGCCAATAGCAGACAAAGCTGTCACAAGAATTAAGTTCCCAACTGACATGCTTGCATTTGAAATAGGAGACATGACGGTATCAATAACCTTGAACTCCATTAATAATCCTCCCAGAGCAAGAGCTAGAATAATCAGTGAAATAGACCACATCATACTTTGCACTCCGCCTCTTGACAGTAAAGCATCGATTATTTCATTACCTGTTGTTGCTACGTAGCCTTCTTGAATGTAACTTGAAATTTGCGAAAGTTTAACCGTTGGCGAATTAATTTTTAATAATCCAATAGATACTGCAATATTAATCAATAACGTTGGAATAGCTGGGATTCGTTTCCATGAAGAAATGAATATAAAAACAATTGGAATAGCTGCTAACCAGTTTACTTCAAAATTAGATTCTATTACCTTTGTCAAACCAACAACTTGATTCGTCGTTGCAAGCTGTTTATTCATACCAAAAAATAAAAACAGTACGGTAGATAAAACTAAACTTGGAATTGTTGTCCACATTAAATTTTTTATGTGTTTAAATAGATCAACTTCAGCAATCGCTGCCGACAAATTTGTACTATCTGATAATGGCGACATCTTGTCCCCAAAAACACTCCCTGATACAATCGCTCCTGCCACCAGACCAGGTGTAAACCCCATGGCGATTCCCATTCCAAGAAAAGCTAAACCAATTGTAGAAACGGTGGTGAGTGCTGAACCGATAGATGTACCAACCACGGCACAAATTAAAAAGACGGATGGAATAAAAAAGCTTGGATTCAATAATTTGAACCCAACAACCATCATCGAAGGAATAATCCCTGATGCAATCCAAACGGAAATGAGAGCACCAATCAGAATAAAGATAATCATTGGTATGATACCCGTTTTAACTCCTTTTTGAATACCATCATGAATCTCTTCCCAACTGTGTTTACGAAATCTTCCCCAGACAATCAACAACGTGATGGCTAATAATAAAGGCGTTTGTGGATCTAATTTAAACTTGATAATGCTAACACCAATCATTCCTACTATCAGAAACAGTAAAGCAAAACTTTCTCGTATGGATAATTTTTTCATTCTATACACTCCTAATTTTTATAGTGCTGAAGTAAAATTAGTCATACGATAATATGCGATGCCCCCTGTAGTATTGCACAAAAACATGCCCCAACTTCCTTTCTTTACTTGCTGTATTAGCCTACCTAATCTATCCAGTAGAAAAAACTATTTCTTTAGTATGTACTATCGATAAGAGATTGTCAAAGCAAAGTCAGCATACAAAAAAATAAGAGGAATTTGATTCTTGAACAATTCACTCTTACTTTTCACTTCGCTTCTTTTTCATTTTCAAACAGCGCTTCTTTTTCAATCTGGCCGCTTCGATCATAGCGAATCCAAGAGCCATTTTTTATATCTTGTTTTAAGTTTCCAACTTGCCATAATTCTCCGCTTTTACGATAAAACATCCATTTCCCTTGCATCTGTCCATCAAAAGAACCGGTTGCCTTAATTGTTCTATCCTCAAACTTCTATTCTAAGACTTTGTTAATTCTTTTTTAATCTTCTTGATAAACAAAGAGATTGGATTCTACTTTAATTTTTTTATGTAGTGTAAAAGATACACTTTCCACAAAGTGAGGCACAGAATGTACTCGAATAGAATTTTTCAAAGACCTCAAAAATAACACTGGAAACATCTCTAAAGTTTTTAAATTTAAAGTTCATAGCTACCTTGCCCTCTTTATTTTGAAGCAAACAAACTTTATCTGATACCTTTATTTTCCAACCATAAGGTAATGTATCATGCAGTGTATTATTTTCTTGATTCGTAGACCTATTGACCGCTCTTTTAAACTATCACCAATTTTTTGCTAATGCGAAAAATTTAGCGTATTTATAATTATGAATAACTTTTGAATGGTTAAAAACCTTTCCATTTGAAAGAAAAACAGTTTCTTCAGTAACCATCGATGGATCTTCTTCTTTCAACTGGAGATACTCACTGTCTAATTTAGATAACTTTTCAACATAAATATATTTATCAGCAAAACCAATCGATAGTTTTAAATCATGTTCAATATAATTATAAATAGAAGCTTCAGCGATTTCTTTTCCAAGATAGGGAATAATATTTTTATTAAAATAACTATATTCAATTGAAAAAGGTTCATTTTCAACATAACGAATGCGATTAACAAAATAAACAGGGGTGCCTATTTCACATTGAAGGCTACGGCTTATTTCTTCATCTGCTTTTAATTGTTCTAGCTTAATCATTTTAGACTGTATTTTTTTGTTTTTAAACTCTTCTTTAAATCCCCTGATGGAATTAATCGTAATCGTATCCGGATAGATCGGTTTACGAATATAAATACCGCTCCCTTGGACTCGATAAAGAATGCTTTTATCAACCAATACATCAACAGCATTTCGTAACGTATTTCTACTAACGCTATATTCCGTTATCAAATCTTCTTCTATCGGTAAACGAAGTTCATCTTTGTATTTCCCATGTGTAATTTCCTCTAAAAGTTGATCTGCAACTAGTCTATATTTCCTCATTATTTTTCCTCATTTCAATAGTTTTTGACTGCTATCCTTTGTTAGTATAGCGAAAAAAAAAGGATTAAGCCAATACTGGCTTAACCCTTTTCTTTTCGTTTATAGAGTCGTTTCTTTTGCTACATTCAAATCAAATTGATCGTCTTCTATTTTTGCTTCTATCTTACCTTCTTCTAGCAAGAATAGTTTGTCTTGTTTGATTAGGAAAGGATAATAAATCCCAGCAGATGCAAAGATAATGGTCAATTGAATAGTTAATCCTTGCCAACCACTTAAAAGAAAGCCTGATATTAATGGGGGTGTCGTCCAAGGAACTTGAACCGCCGTAAAGGGATGAATAAAACCAATGACAATCGCTCCATAAGTGATTAACACCGCTGTTATCGGAACTAGAATAAATGGAATTAACATGATTGGATTAAATACAATCGGTAAGCCATAAATAACAGGTTCATTAATGTTAAACAAACTAGGGACAATAGAAATTTTAGAAATTTCCTTTAAGCGTTGTGATTTAGCAAACAGTAATGCTGCTATTAATAAGCCAAGTGTAATTCCTTGTCCGCCAAATTTAGCAAATACATCAATTAATTGAACAGTCATAATCTTAGCATTCTCTCCAACGATAAGTTCTTGACCTGAATCAAGAATCTTTTGGTTATCTAATGCGTTAGCCGTTAGAATAGGTCCCATGATTCCCATGACAATATTGGGTCCATGAATACCAGCCCAGAAAAGAATAGACATTAAGAACGTGATGAAAAGTCCACCGGGTAGTGTATCAGAAACGTTTTGAATCGGTGTTTGAAGCAGTTTGAAAATAAGTGCAGTTAAAGATACTCCAGCAAATTTACTTGTCAATGTATACACGACCATTGAACCGAACATAATAACAACTCCTGGTATCATAGCAGAAAATGCATTTGCTACACCGGCAGGCACTGTTTCAGGCATTTTTATTCGGATATCACGTTTAATAAAGAATGTAAAAGTCTTAGCCACTATAATAGCAACTATGATAGCCGTGATGATGCCATTTCCACCTGTCCATCCTTTAGGTATCACTCCGGTTACTGTTTCGCCACTTTCAGTAATCACAAAAGAATCAGTCAAAATCAAAAAGGATACTAGAGATAAAATAGCTGTACTAATGGGATCAATTTTTTCATTCTTAGCATACGTGTAAGAAATTCCTAATACAGCAACTATTGCTAGGATATCAAACGTTGAACCAGCTACTTGATTTAAGGGCGCAGACCAATCACTACCAAATAAACTTGACATCCAAGTATCCCATTTAGGAATTGGAAAATTAGCAATTAAAAGAAAGAGCGAACCTACAAGGGTAATGGGCATGGTTAGTAAGAATCCATCTTTTACGGCCATCATTGTTTTTGTATTCACTAATTTCAAAAACGGATCAAGCATTTTATTAAACAGATCATTAATTTTATTCATTTTTTTCCTCCAAGTTTACATTTTTATTATTAACAACTGTTATATGTTCTCTCCACGTGTCGCAATAACCTCTTGATACCAATAAAACGAATCTTTTTTCTTACGGTTTAACTGATTTTTGTGATCCACATAAATAAAACCGTATTGCTTTTTGTATCCATTTAACCAACTTAACAAGTCAATAACTGACCAAGCAAAGTAACCTTTGATATTAAGGTCTTCTGAAATACCTTTTTTCACAAATTTCAGATGCTTTTCAATATATTCAATCCGAGCGATATCTTTAATCTCGCCTTCAACAATTGGATCTTCATCTCCTAAACCATTCTCAGTAATATAGATTGGAATATTGCCATAATGTTCTTTTAATAAATGAAGTCCATCTAATAATGCCTCCGGTGAAATTTCCCAACCCCATTTAGTATATGAATGATTAGGCATTTTAACTGTTTGGTAACCCCCATCATAAGAAACAGCTCCAGCTCCGCCAGTACTAGATTCTCTTGTTATTTCTCTTGCAGATTTTGAATCATTTGCAATGACGCGCATTGGTTGATAATAATTAATTCCAATAAAGTCATTTAGTGGGGCTGCTTTTAATAAAATCTCTTGATCTTCTTGAGACAATTCAAAATCGTAACCTTTTTCTTTTAATTCAGTTAATACGTATTCTGGATAAGTTCCTTTTAAAATTGGGTCATAGTATAAGAATGTATCAAACATATTCGCATGATCAGCAGCTTCTTTACTAGATTCTTTGTCATCTGCAGGAAAAGCTGGATTAAAAACATGCGTAATTCCAATATCTCCTTGATAACCTGAATCCTTAAAATTCAACACCACCTTGGCGTGAGTTAAGAAAACATTGTGTAAAACTTGATAGTAGTTTTTAAAATCATTTAACCGACCTGGCGGGTGTGCTCCAAAAATATAGCCATGACGAGAAAAGATAACGGTCTCATTAAATGTAATCCAGTGCTTAACACGATCGCCAAAAGCTTTAAAACAAGTATCAGCATATTGTTCAAATGCTTTTAATGTTCTTTCATTTGTCCAACCACCATTTTGTTCTAGTTCTTGAGGCAAATCCCAATGATAAAGTGTAACAAAAGGAATGATATTGTGTTTCAAACATTCATTGATCACATCATTGTAAAAATCTAACCCTTTTTGATTTAATTCTCCATCACCGTTAGGATAAATCCTTGTCCACGCAATTGAAAAACGGTAAGAATCAAGTCCCATTTCAGCCATTAAAGCGATATCTTCTTTATAACGATGATAGTGATCTACAGCAACATCTCCATTGGTTCCCTGATATGTTTTCCCTTCTATCTTTGAAAATACATCCCAGTTTGAAACCCCTTTACCGTCTTCATTCCATGCACCTTCAACTTGATAAGAAGCTGACGCAGCTCCAAATAAGAAATCATTTGAAAATTTCATTATATTCCTCCTTTTAGTACCTACTACAAAAATTCATACCAATGAATCTATAAGTTAATTATAATCTTTTTTCTTCATTTGTAAACCCTTTCTTCCATCTTTTTAAAAAAACCTTATTCTTTCCCAATTTAGACAAAAGAAACTCCCATTAAGTGTACCGTTTTTCACGGTTTTTACTTTAAAGGGAGTGTAGAAAGAATCAACAAGCTTGCCGACGCTTTAGCTGTATTAAATTTTATATAGATTCTCTAATCTTGACCTACTTCTAAATAGCGGTACAGGTTAATATCTATTGGTTCGGAAAATTTCAGTTCCATCTCGACAACTTTTTTCTTCCCTCCATCTTGAGTTGGTTTTTCTAATTCAATAATAGTAGCTTTTATAGGTTTTACATTTCCCAAGTAATAGAATTCTGTTCCTTCATTATCTGATTTTTTAGCAAAAACTCGTATTATCCAATCTTCAGGATGCATCAACTTTTGAACTTCAGGGGATTTCAATGATCTTGGAGCTTTTGTGAACCACTTCATCGTTGAGGCATCTAGCAATTCATCTTCATAAGCCATCTGAGCTCCAGAAAAACTTTCACCTTTTTTTAGCGTAACGAAGATAACAAACTCGCCATTACTAGCCGTATAGCCGCCAATATTTTGATCAACCATTTGCTGTTGCCAATTCAACAATCGCAAAACATCTTTCCGCTTATATTTTTGAAAACGAGTTAACGGTTCTATAGATGAATAGTTAATAGACTTCAACTTCCCTGTTTCAAGAATGTCTATTAATAATTTCATGAAATATGGATTGCTCATTTCTTTTTTGAATAACGATGATAAGCGAATTTGATTCTCTATTTTTTCAATAAATACCTTTTGGCCATAAGCTTTAGCTAAAGACCCCGTATAAAAAGTTAAATCTAGTGTATTCAACACAGATTGCACAATATCATCATTTGCTGGGAGAGATTGTTGTTCAAATAACTGTTCGATTTCTTCTAAAGATAACGCTCTTGTCGGATCAATCATTAATCTTTCCAATAGAACTAATTCTTGCCTTCGCATTCCTGGTAACAATTCTCGTGAAGCTATCATTAAGAACGTATTTGCTGTTTTAGAGATTGTTGCTTCATTTTGCTTCATACTTTCTAAGAAACCATAATAACTAGATTTTTTATTGGCTATCAATAAAGGTTCCAATGTTTGCTGCTCTTGAAAATCTTTCAGATAAGGAACTCGTCCAAGACGATTAAAAAGTAATTGGAAATTTTTTCTTAATTCACTCATACTGTCCATTGCTACTTTATTAATGGATGTAAAAATTTGTTGTTTCGCAATTTTCTCGAAATTCACAGAAGAAATACCCGATATGAAATTGGTATCAAATGTATCCTTACGCAAATTATTCTTGTCTCTTGACGTATCTCCAGATAAAGCCATCGGTATCATATAATTATTTTTGTAATTTCCGATAAAATCAATCACTGTAACAAATTCTTTTGAAGGGTCTTTTCTTAGTCCTCGTCCTAGTTGTTGGATAAAGATAATACTCGATTGTGTATTTCTAAGCATCACAACTTGATTAATTTTGGGAATATCAATTCCTTCATTAAATATATCTACTGTGAAAATATATTCAATCTCTCCCGATTCTAAACGTTCGACCTCTTTTTCTCGCTCTTCTAGTGAATGATCCCCTGAAAGATACGAACTAGGACGTCCTTTCTGATTGAAGGACATTGCTAGCGTTTGGGCTTCCTGTTTACGGCTGCAAAAAATTAAACCTTTACGAGTATTACCGGAGCAACCATAATAAGTGAGTTTCTCCAATAAATACGTTACTCGCTCTTCTTCAACCAAATATTTTAGATCTGTCGCTTCAGAAATCAATTCTCCATTTCTTTCATAATCCGTTACTCCAAAATAATGAAATGGGCAAAGCATCTCTTCTTCTAATGCTTCTTGAAGGCGGATCTCATAGGCAATAGTGTAATCAAAAAGTTCAAAAATATTAAAGCCGTCCGTTCGTTCCGGAGTGGCTGTCATACCCAATAAGAATTTAGGTTGAAAGTAATCTATTACATGGTGATAAGACTGTGCCCCAGCTTTATGCACCTCATCAATCAATATATAATCAAAATAATCTTTAGAAAATTGCTTTAAAGTAAGCTCTTTTGAAATCGTTTGTACGGTTGCAAAAAGATATTTTGCATTTACTTCTTTTTTATTTCCTGACAAGATTCCAAAGTCTTCATTCTGTCCACCAAGAATTTTTTGATAATCACTTTTTGCTTTATTTAATATTTGTTCTCGATGGACAATAAATAATACTTTTTCGGGTTTAGCTTGTAATACATCAAAAGCAGATAAATACGTTTTCCCTGTACCTGTAGCAGAAATAACAAGCCCTTTTTCAGCTCCAGTTTCTCTCAACTTTTGTAGATTTGATAAAGCAACTTTTTGCATTTTATTCGGCAAGATGTAAGGCGTAGTATCATCTGTTAACAATTGTTCTTGAACAGTCGCTATCTCTTTAAAATAAGTGGTTGGTTGATACAATTTTTTGTAGTTCAAAATCCATTCTGCTGTTAGTAATTCAGCTGCTTGCCATTCTTTTTCCATGTTTGCTTGAATGTCTTGAATCATTTGTCCATGATCATACGAAGTCAAACGGACATTCCACTCGTAATTAATTTTTAAGGCACTCATAGTTAAATTAGAACTGCCAATAATAAAAGAATGATAACCATATTGTTTGAAGAGATACCCTTTAGAATGAAATCCTTGTTTTTTTGAAATACGCACTTCCACATTAGGAATATTTAGCAAATCTTCAAACACAGCTGGCTGATTAAAAGCTAAGTAAATAGAAGTTAAAATTTTCCCCTTGATCTTTTGACTATGTAAATCTGCTAGCTGAGTTTTTAATGCAGCTAATCCATCTTGAGTTACAAAAGCTACTGAAAAAAAGAACTCCTTACAGGTGTTTAATTCATCTTGTAAAGCATTCAACATGTATTGTTTAGTTTCCGTATCATTTATAATAATTTTAGGATCATATAAGGATCCTTCAATTCTTTGATCCATAAAAGCTTTTTTTAAAGAACGTTCTAACACATCAGTCATTATGTCTCATTTCTTTCATTAATTTTTTAACTGCCGGTATATCCGCCGGTGCCCACTCTAAACTATCTAATTCAGATGGGTTTAACCATTTCACTTCCATGTGTTCTGTTAATTTTGGTCTTCCTTTTTTTAATAAACAAATAAAAGTGGTTAACTTTACTAAACCAAAGTCGTAAGGATAAATTGTTTCTTCATATTTTTCAGATTGTATTTCTACTTCAATCATTAGCTCTTCTTTTAATTCTCGTACTAATGCTTCCTGTGGAGTTTCGCCAATTTCGATTTTCCCTCCTGGAAATTCCCATAATTTCGACAAGGTTTTAGTCTCGCCTCTTTGGGCACATAAAATCCGGTCGTCTTCTATTAAAATAGCACCTACAACATTTATTTGTTTCATTTTATTGTTCTCCTTTCTTTTTTGTTTATAATCTCATTTTAGCATAGCCATCCTAAATTCAGGTGCTTATTTTATATATAAACTACTTAAGAAAATATATCTGCTCTTTTTATGAGTGTCCTATTTAAAAAAGAACTATTCCTAGATATAAAGGAATAGCTCTTTAAATTTCCACATTAAATGTTTACGTAGTTAATTTGTTGCGTCCGAACAAGTTCAAAAGTAGCCAATTTATCCAAGTTTAAGTTTCCCCTATGCCTATCTACTGCAGTCAACTGATTATTCTCATAGGTTTTATAATAATAAATTCCTTTATCCGCGTTCATGCAACAAGCATAAGAGGTAATGTCATTCTTCCCTTCTTTAGTGAGTGCACTGCCACGAACCATAGCTACCGAATCGAGGATATGAAAAAATTGAGACAAATTCGCATTCTCATTATCGTCAAATACTGCATTCATTTTATGAAAAGCTGCTCTAACAAACCGAGATGCTGGCGACACATCCCTGGCAAGCCAATTCCTCCCATTCCTACTCCATAAGGTTTTAACTTACTTGCGAGGCTAAATCGATTTTCAGGATAGTGTGCTGTCAGATTTAAATAATTAGTCATATTCATTTTATGAAATTCGAACGGAGGATTATTGGTTAAGACGCCAGATGGATTATCGTGTATCCTTAATCCATCCTCCATCGGTTCTACCACGATACAATAATTTCGATCTGCAATCATCCAGTGTAGTGACGCTAGAGGAATCTGGTCGTTAAAAGGAATATTAACTAGATTGGTTTCTTGCAGTACGGCTTTTGCTTCTTCAACAGTCACACAAGTCCCTAATACCCATGGAATGAGTTCAAAAGGAGTAATATTAAACCGATCCTCTTTCTCCTCTAAATAAACCGCATTTCCCGGGAAATTTAACCCAGCTATAGAAAGACCTTTTTCATTTGTTGCTTCGGCATATAGCGGATAATCATCAATTACCGTTGCCATTCCAATTAAAGCATAATGACTTTGCATATCCTCATATCGTTTTAAATTAAACGGAAATTTACGTGGTGTAACCACTACTTTTTCATTAAATGAACACTCGATATCCATATTTCTTCCAAAATAGAAATTTTCATTTTTATAAGTAATGGATGTGCACATTTTCATTCCTCCTATTTCAATTAAACTGAATTAAAAAATGACTAACATAACCAACTTTTTAACTAACTTATTTAAAGAATAAATCTATCTCTTCTACTCGAGATTGTCCTACCACAAAAGATAATTAGTTAAAAACTATATGAAGAATCTATTATTAAATGAACCTATTGAAATGAATTTCGCTTTAATTCCCGAAGTTCTTTTTAAGTTTCAAATTAGAACTTCCTTTTTTAACTGGCCAACGCAAAACTAAAAAAACCCGCTCAACTAGAAGTTGAACGGACTTTGTAAATAAATCTAACTTTTCAAAATTTTGAACTTATCAACACCCTTTGACAAAAAGTCATGATAGAAAGATAAGATAGTTTATACTTATTTAGCTATGCTAGTTTCACCAGTTATAGTTTCTCCATCAAAAGTTGATGCATCCATTAATTCTTGAGAATCAAATGTAACGTTTCCTTCAACTGTTGAGTTAGCAAGAGTAAAGCCTTCTGCTTTAACTAAAACGTCGCCAGTAACTGTTCCATTTTCTATTTTAAAGTTTGGAGATTCAACGATTATTGTTGGGACAGTTAAATTATATTCATCTGTCACATTACGATCTTCATCTTGTGCATACAAAGCCAGTTTACGGTAAATATCTGTACTTTCATCATCTTTATCATAGAAAGTTCCAGAAACAACTAGGTCTTCTGTTAACGTAACGTCGTCTGTTACTGCGAAAATCCAACTACCTTCTGCACTGAGTCCTGCAAGCAGATCTTCTGGTTTACTACTGATAGATGCACCAGAAACAACTTCAGTACTCTCAGAAACTGAAGAAGCCATTGATTCTTTATCCGCTGTATCTTCATTGTTTCCACAACCTGCCAACACTATAATAAATGATGCACAAAGACCGATGAATAACAATCTTTTTCTATTTGATTTATTAAACATATTGTTTTACCCCCATTTTTTTATTCGTTTACAAAGCTATTAAAACAACATTACAGAAAAATAAGTAGTATAAATAACTTCATTCATATTATACAACTCATTTGTGAATTACTCAACTTGTTTAGTAAAAAAAAAAAAAAACCCTTATTTTAATAGAATCCCAACTTCTTTGTTCATAATTACGTAATAATTAGTTCATTTAGTTCACTTTTCTATTCTCAAAAAAATACACCTATACTTTATTTGTAGCCACTTGCTTAATATGTTTATCTTGATAATAGCTAGTGCTGTTTTAAAAAAAGCGCCTAGAATCCAGTGATTCTAGGCTTAAACAATGTCTCAAATCGGGTATTTAAAAAATATAGCTTTTGATCATTTAAAAAGCAACATGGTGATTTTATTTTTTCTTTTTATTTGATTTTCTTTTATTTGATCTCTTTTTCCAAATTGATTTAAACGAACGTTTAAGCACATCAAAGAAACTTAAAGAGTGCACAATTCGATCTGGTTCGATATATACTTTAATTGCTTGAAGAACTTTTTTGGGTTTTTTTGAAGAGAATGTGTAGGTACCATTTTTTTTTGTTTCAAGGGCATAACGGGGAATCCATTTCCCTTTAAACATCACAGAAGCAACGACAAGATTGACTTCCTCCCACGGTATTTGAATAAACTTACGTGGATCACGCGCATGATAAAATTCAAAACCATTGTCCCCTATCATAATTTTCCCATAATCTGTTAATCCAGTAAAAGCGGTGGCGTCTATTACCAAATCTACCTTTGTATTAATTGATTCAACCATTTTATCCGCTCCATTTCATTTATCTCGTTTTTCCTATTATACCTTTTCCAACTAGTTAAACCAATACAAAAAGTGGCTGAGAACAAACTCAACCACTTTAGTGTGTGTGGAGTATTTAATTCCACAAATTTTTGTCGGTTTACACTTTTATGATTATAAAAGTCCGATTACATGTCCACCAATACCAACTACGAATAAACCAAGAATGATAATGATTGGGCTAACTTTTTTGTTTAATAACCACATACAAAAGAATGTTAATCCTAATGCTGCTAATCCAGGGATTAACTGGTCTAAGTTATTTTGTAAAGTTGTAACGTTTGTAGCAGATAATGCCATTCCTGAGTTAACTTGTTCTATCGCTTGACGAACGCCCTCGCCACCTGCAGGAAGTTGATCCCATTCGATATAAGCGCCTTGATCTAATTGAACTCTAGAAACAACCGGCTGGAAGTTAATGGATACCCACCGCTGTACTAACGCAGCTAAAACGAACATACCAAGGATAGAGGCACCTTTAGTGACATCTTGTAATAATCCGCCAGAAAGGTCATCGGTAATTTTAGAACCGGCTTTATAGCCAAATTCTTGTGTGTACCACATGAAGCCCCAACGAATGATATTCCAAGCTACGAAGAAAATAATGGGTCCAAGAATATTTCCAGCTAATGCTAATGATGCACCTAAAGCACCTAACATCGGACGTACGGTAAACCAGAATACTGGATCGCCGACACCAGCCAACGGTCCCATCATTCCTACTTTTACCCCTTGAATCGCAACATCATCAACTGGCATACCATTTGCACGTTCTTCTTCTAGTGCTAAAGTAACTCCAAGAATTGGTGAAGCAATATATGGGTGAGTGTTAAAGAATTCTAAGTGACGTTTTAATGCTGCTGCACGATCTTCTTTTGTTGTGTATAATTTTTTAATTGCGGGAATCATTGAGAAAGCCCAACCACCATTTTGCATACGTTCATAGTTCCAAGATCCTTGGATAAATGTAGAGCGCCACGCAACGGCTAAACGATCTCTTTTAGTTAATGTAATTTTTTCTACCATGTCTGTTCTCCTCCTTCAGAATTAATAATCGTTTAAGATCTCGCCAAGTGGATCGCCTGAGTTGCCGCCACCGCCATTTGATGATCCTCCCATTTTAGAAAGGTTCAAGTAAATTAGAGCTAATGATACACCTATTGCTCCAAGTGCAATAAGAGTTAATTGAGAAATTGCTGCTACTACGAAACCAATAACAAAGAATGGCCATACTTCTTTTGTTGCCATCATGTTGATAACTAGAGCATAACCAACTGCAACGACCATTCCTCCGCCAATTGCCATACCTTCTGTTAACCATGCAGGCATTGATTCTAAGAATGATTGAACGGATTGTGCAGGAAGAAATAAAAGTGCTCCTGCTGGGATTGCAATACGAACACCTTGCATACATACTGCTCCAATTTGTAACCATTCGATTTTTCTGAAATTGCCTTCTTCAGCTGCTGTATCCATTAAATGTACGATAGGCACAGCTAATGTACGAACAACCATTGTTAAGAAAAGACCTGCTACTGCAAGTGGAACTGCGATTGCGATTGCTGATGGAACTCCAGCAACGCCTTGTCCACCTAATACTAAAATAATTGCTGATGCAACTGATGCTAATGCAGCATCTGGTGCTACGGCTGCTCCAATGTTTGCCCAACCAAGTGCAATCATTTGAAGTGTTCCTCCAAGAATAATAGCAGCGGTTAGATTTCCTGTAACTAAACCGATTAATGTACATGCGACTAATGGTTGGTGGAATTGAAATTCATCTAAAATCCCTTCCATACCAGCTAAAAATGCGATAAATATTACTAAAATAATGGATATAATAGACATAATAGGCCTCCTATTTAATTTAATTTTGTTGTGTTATTATGCACGTGCCAATTCATTTTTTGCTTTTTTAAGAATGTCATCCATATTAGCCTGTGAATCATTTGGTACTTTACGCACATCAAATTTAACGCCTTTTGCTTTCAATTTATTGAAAGCTTCTACATCTTCTTGACTCATAGAAAGTACATTGTTTACGACAACTTTGCCTACTGAGTGAGCCATTGAACCTACGTTAATTTCTTTAAAATCTACGCCGCCCTCAATTGCTTTAAGAACATCTGTTGGATTTTCAAATAATATTAATGCTTTAGTTGTACCAAATCTAGGATCTTTAGAAATCTCAATCATTTTATCAAGTGTAATAACGTTTGCTTTAACGCCTGGAGGTGCTGCTTGTTCAATCAATTTTTTGCGAAGCTCGTCTTTAGATACGATATCGGAAACAACGATGATACGGTTTGGCTGAGTAGATTTTGTCCACGCAGTTGCAACTTGTCCGTGTAATAAACGAGAATCCACACGTACTAATACGTATTTGATTTGTCCATCCCCAACGACTGTATTTGGAGGAAGATGTCCTTTAGGTAAACCATCTTCTGCAACTTTAGCACCTGTTGCTTCTGCTGGTTCTAATTCCTCAGGTCTGATTCTAATTCCTTCTTTTGCTGTATCAAGAATATGCGTTGCAATTTCTTGAGCAGATGTCATTGATAAGCGAGATGCATATGCTTCAATTACCATTGGTAAATTCAAACCAGAAACAATTGCCCATTTCTCTTTGTGATCTTCAAACAATGTGTTCGCTTGGTTAAATGGAGTACCACCCCATAAGTCGACTAAGACTAATACTTCATCTTGGTCATCAAAAGAAGCAACAGCTTTTTGCATTTTAGCTTTTACATCTTCTGGTCCTTCACTTGGCATTAACGTAATAGCCTTGACGTTTTCTTGTTCTCCAAAAATCATCGCTCCAGATTGTAAGATGCCTTCTGCGAACTCGCCATGGCTTGCTATTATAATTCCTACCATATTTCTACCTCCTAAATGATTTATTTTTCCTTTGCTGACCTAGACCCATCCAACAAAATCGAGTTAACTCTTTTTTGTTCTTTAGTCTATTTAAAATAAGTTCCTCACTCCTAACAAAAGTACCTACTTTAAACCTATAAGGCTAACTAAGATGGTAGCGGTTAGATTTTTCAGCACTTACATTATTTTATCAGTCACTTATCTTAAAGCAAGTTCCGTGCCAACAATAGTGTATCGACAAATAATCGCTTCACAATAAGCATTTGTATGAAAATACACACGTAACGTCGATACACTAATTAGTGTATCGACGTTACTAAGTTCATTCTTTTCTGATACTGTAGTGTATCATGTGTATGATTCAGAAAAATTTAGTCTATAACGAATGATTCTTTCAATACAATATAGAATTGGTAAAGAAACTAAAAAGTGATAAACTAATTATATCATTTCTCGACAAATTTATATAAAATGAGCCTGAGTGATTCATACTTTTTAAAAATTTGGAATGGTAGGACTATTTCGCCACCTTAAATAGTGAATAGTCTGTAAAATTTTATATAAGAGCTCTTGATAAACATGATGCGAACTAAGCTTTATGACTGTCTTTTTTCTAGAACAAACAAGCTACCGACTGTTTCAAACAAGAACAATCGAAGTTTATGGATGACAATAAATCAGTCATAACAAATAAAGAAAAAAGCATCTCAGAACTGTACAAAGAGTTACAAGAAATGGTAGCTTCAGTATTTGAAAAATCAAATTACACTTCAATAAGAAAATCAATTAACCAATTTGCTGAATTAAGGTTCATACAACCTAATTTCGAGTCGTACCATAACCTAACTCATAGATCTTTAAATGCATCTACTGATGAAAAAAGGGGATTGATTTTTTCATAGATTCATTATATATCCGCTACATTAAGTTCATCGGTAACTGCGGATCATTCAGATACTAAAGAAATTAATTTTCTTTTAAAAATATTAATGTATCATCCGATGAAAAAGCTAACCGAAAATGACAGTATTTCTTTATTGAATACAGATATTTCACAGCATAAAAAAGGATACTTAAGTTTAAAAAAATTAGAACGAAAATATAAATGTCCTAAATTAATAGACTTTAGTAAGAAAAAATATGAATGATTCAGTATAATACATAATTGATCTCATTTAGAAATATTCTATTGATCTTCATTAATTATAATTTTCTTTTTACCAATCTGATACATGATTCTAAGTTCTGCATATCCTTGGTTTGATATTACATTAATCTCATCTAATAATGAGCTTACTTGATACGTTCCTTTGTTTGTCTTAAAGATAAGTTTTTCTTCTATCATTTTCGTTAAGATATTATTCAAAGTCCCTACAGTTATTTTTAATTTATTTGCTAGTTTGCTCTTTACGTAAGAATTTAAAACTAGTTTTGTCCTACTCTTACTCATAATCCATAATTCAAATAATAATTTACTGTGTTTTTTTGGAAGATCATGCAATAACATAATATCCTTTAAAAACACTTCAACTTGACTATATAATTCTTTGTTTTCCATAATATTCTGCCTTCTTTCATTACATTTAAATAAAGTACAACTTACTACTCTTTATATTAATTTACCAGAAAAGTATTAACAACTCTCAGCTGATTATCTATAAATTTGACGTATAGAACACCTGGATAGGTTACACTTTACTAGTGTTTTTGGGAACTTTTTTTTAGAAAGGAGAACAATCAAAAAACCTTATGTAATCAACTTTTTTTATATTATCTGATTTGTCAAATTAAGCTATACAAAATATCTTCATCCATGTAACTCATAAAAACTTCCAGCGGTGTTTGGTAATTTAATGACTTTCTTGGAATTATATTCCGTTTGTGTGCAACAGACGATACGAAAGCCTGATCAACTTCGTTGAAATCCATTTCTTTTGGCAATCCATCTTTTCGAAGAAGCCCATTAGAATTCTCGTTTAAAGCTCGTTGTGAAGGCGTTCCAGGGTCAGCGAAGTAGATAGCGACATCATGCTGGTTGCACAAAGATTTCCAGTTGGAGAACTCCTTACCGCAATCAAAAGTAATTGATTTGAATAATTTTTTTGGTATGGATTGGAACCATTGATTCATAGCACTCTCAATGTCGCAGGCTTTACGCCCTTTGGGCTTTAAGGTAATGATAGCTTTCGATAAAATCTCTACTAGAGTAATGACCGCACTTTTGTGGCGGACACCTACAATGGTATCTCCTTCGATATGACCAAATTCTTCTTTAAATGTTGGATAATCTATTATTCTTTCAGAGATATTTCGTTTATAAGCTTGTCTACCTCTACGTTCTTGATGTCCGTTAGGCTTTCTTTTCCCTTTCATTGGAAGGGTAGCTTCATCGAATGTTTTTTCTTTAAATTGTCTATAAAGTGTTCGTACGGAACAGTCTATTGTCATTTCTTTACGGCCAATAATGACATCAGGCGTCCAGCCTTCAGCTACTTTTTCCTTGATATAAAGATGTTGTTCTTCTGGTAAAACGACTTTTTCGCGTCCACACTGCTTCTTGTTTTTCTTATACCGTAGGTAATACTCGAAAGCTGTATGTCCTGCTCTGAAGAACCTGATAACATTATTAATCGGTGTTCGAGTACGATTCAAGTAAGCAGCTATTTTAGCAACTGGAATACCTCGATGGTAATAAGCTTCTATCATCACTAGTTCATCCATGGTAATATGGGTATAGGTCATTTGTGATCACTCCTTGTTTTCTATGGTTGGAAATACAATTAGAGTGTATCACGAATGGCTTTTTTATTTGTATAGCTTAATCTTACAATCCACGTTACCAAAATCAATGTCCATAATCATTACCAAATACCCTTACATTTAAAAGTGGTAATGGTATAAAAAAAAAAACTTATTATAAAAAATAATCTATCAATTTATTTATGAATAGAAGAAATAATTTCGAGAGGTGAAATGATGAGAATTGCTTATGCTAGAGTATCAACAGACAAACAAGAACTTCATCGTCAATTTGACGCTTTAGAAAAAGTTGGTTACGATAAACTAATACAAGAAAAATTTACCGGTACGCAAAAAAAGCGAGCAGGATTAGATACCTTATTTAATAGTGTTCGATCTGGGGATACCGTTATTATTGAATCCATTAGTCGCTTAGGTAGGAAAACGCTAGACATCCTTTCTACTGTTGAAGAACTGAAAGAACAAGGCGTAGAAGTTGTATCGTTGAAAGAGAACCTAGATACCTCTACACCAACCGGCCAGGCTATGTTTCAGATGATGGCTGTGATTGCTCAATTAGAACGAGATTTGACAGTACAGCGTGTAAATGAAGGATTAGCTTCTGCTAAAGCACGTGGTGTGAAGCTTGGTAGACCGATAATGGATAAACAAAAAGTTAAAGATACTTTAAGATTATATAATTCTGGTCAATATTCGGTTAAAGATATCATCCGTATTACTGGTATTTCTCAAGGTTCATTGTATCGTAAGCTAAAAGTGAGAGAATTAGAACTATTAACAAGTGAAGGGTAGGGGTTCATAACAAAGTTTTCAATCCTTTTTCATCTACTTTTTAAGTCATTACTAAGAAAAGTAGTGCTCCTATAACTGCACCTATCATCGGTCCTACAATTGGAACCCATGAGTAACCCCAGTCAGAAGTACCCTTATTTTTAATTGGTAAAAATTGGTGTGTAATTCTTGGTCCTAAATCACGAGCTGGATTAATAGCATAACCTGTTGCTCCACCTAGTGACAGTCCGATTGAAACAATTAACAAACCTACAACCACCGGGTTCATTCCATCTGCAAATGTATATTGAGAGAATGATAATAAACCTAAGATTAAAACAATTGTGCCAATAATTTCTGTGACAAGATTGGCTGGATGATTTTTAATTGCTGGTCCAGTTGCGAATGTTCCTAAAATAGCTCCTTTGCCCTCTGTTGCTGCAAAATGATCAATATAAGTCAACCAGACTAAAACAGCTCCAACTATTCCACCTGCTACTTGAGCAAGTATAAACGGTATGACTAGACCCCAACTAAAGTTACCTGCTATAGCCATTGCAAGAGTTACGGCTGGATTTATATGAGCTGGTCCCATAAAGCCTGCAATATAAACCCCAATTGTTACGGCTGCACCCCAACCTAAAGTAATAACAATCCAACCGGAAGCTTCTGCCTTACTTTTTTTCAAGCTAACCGCCGCAACTACTCCGTCTCCTAAAAGAACTAAAATTAACGTTCCTAAAAACTCACTGAAAATCTGTAATGTATCTCCACTCATTTTTATCTCTCCCCTTTTAATTCAGTTAAGTCTGAGTCGTTAATTGCTTTGTTTAACTCAGCAATATAGCTAAATTTTTCTTCTTGGATCCATTTAAGTATATCCGTCATTTCTTCATTCCTTTGACTTTACTAAAGACTAACGGTGCATTTGTACCATATAAATCAACAAAATAGGTCGCTTCTTTTTCTGTTAAGCCTTTGTCTATTCCAGTTTCAACTAATTCAGCTAAGGTTTCTTCAACTTTTTGTGGATCCATTTTTCCACTTTCAGTAATTTTTGAATTAAAATTAGAGCACCTTCTGCCATTTTACGATAATTTGTAATTTTCCCACCAGATAGTGTAATTAAACCATCTTCTTCACTAGTTAAATCACTTCCTCGAGAAACAGCTGAAGGATTGTTTTCCCCTTCTGATAATTCACTTTCTAAACTTCTGATTTGTCAAATTAAGCTAGACAAAATATCTTCATCCATGTAACTCATAAAAACTTCCAACGGTGTTTGGTAATTTAGTGACTTTCTCGGAATTTTATTCCGTTTATGTGCAACAGATGATACGAAAGTCTGGTCAACTTCGTTGAAATCCATTTCTTTTAGTAATCCATCTTTTCGGAGGAGACCATTAGAATTCTCATTTAAAGCTCTTTGTGACGGCGCCCCAGGGTCAGCGAAATAGATAGCGACATCATGCTGGTTACACAACGATTTCCAGTTAGAAAACTCTTTTCCACAATCAAAAGTGATAGATTTGAATAGATTTCTCGGAACGGATTGAAACCATTGGTTCATGGCAGTCTAAATGTCGCATACCTTACGCCCTTGGGGCTTTAAAGTAATGATAGCTTTCAACAAAATCTCCACTAAAGTAATGACAGCACTTTTATGGCGGACACCTACGATGGTATCTCCTTCGATAGGACCAAATTCTTCTTTAAATGTTGGATAATCTATTATTCTTTCAGAGACATTTCGTTTGTAGGGTTGTTTACCCCTACGTTCTTGATGTCCATTTGGCTTCCTTTTCCCTTTCATGGGACGGGTAGCTTCATCGAATATTTTTTCTTTGAACTGTCGATAAAGCGTTCGTACGGAACAGTCTATTGTCATTTCTTTACGGCCACTAATGACATCAGGCGTCCAGCCTTCAGCTACTTTTTCTTTGATATAAAGTTGTTGTTCGTGTGGCAAAATTGCTTTTTGCCGTCCACACTGCTTCTTGTTTTCCTTATACCGCAGGTAATACTCGAAAGCTGTATGGCCTACTTTGAAGAACTTGATAACAGTATTAATCGGTGTTCGAGTACGATTTAAATAAGTAGCTATTTTAGCAACTGGAATACTTTGATGATAATAAGATTCTATCATCACTAGTTCATCCATGGTAATATGGGTATAGGTCATTTGTGATCACTCCTTTGTTTTCTATGGTTGGAAATACAATTAGAGTTTATCACGAATGGCTTTTTTATTTGTATAGCTTAATCTTACAATCCACGACTACTTAAAACATCTTCTACTGCAAATATATCACCCGTTTTTTCTTTGTATTTTGTAATAATATCAACGACTTTAGCAAATCTATCGTCTGTAATCTTGCATTGTCGCCACCATTATAATCCGATCCACCATTTGTTGAAATCAATGGGGCATAATCCAAACCAACTCGATTCAACATCTGCTAGTGTAATGTTAGCTCCTGGATAATAGTAGTTCAAAAATTCTAATAGATAATCAACGTCTTCTTTTTCGGCAATTGGATTCAAATAATCGCCTTGATAGTCTGTATCAGTTGTTCCGAAATCGACAGTAACAGGGTAATGATATCAATGAATTTTTATTGTCAATTATAGATACCTATTAACTCACTTAGATTTACTAGTTAAAAATAAAGTGTAGGTAAGACAGTTCGCTATTTTTCTTACTAACTATTAACATATCGTTTACTCCTAACACTAAATTGTTTTGAATCGTCAAAGTAAATACAACTTATTTGTTTGTTTATGAATAATAGGATAAAAAAGAGGTGCTAATAATAGATAAAACACAAAATTACCTATAGCATGCGCTATATCATAGGGAATACCAGAGATATAGTAGGGGAAGAAAGATAGCCAACCAAAGAACGGAGCCTGTACAAGTGAGACGATGAAACCATACAATAAACCAGTGAATCCACTGATGAATGCCATTACAACTAGTGGAATATTATTATATATTCTACGAAAAGGGTAAACAACTAAAAGAACAGCTGTAAAAGCTATTAATTGCGCGATAGTCCAAACACCAAAACCCAAACTAAGATTTGAGACTACTAAAGATAATAAAGCAACAATAAGCCCATCAGCTAATCCTAAAGAGAGAGTGATAATAATCAAAATCGTTGTCATCGGTTGAACGTTAGGTAGAAAACTAAATGAAACCCTACCTACATAAATAAAAGAAGTGAGTAGTCCGAGAAGAGCGATTCTTTTTGTTTTATTGTGGACCATCTTAGAATTCCGTTAGTTCCCAAACTACTTGATCTCCATCCAACAATTCGTATTCGTTTGCGCCAACCGTTACTTGTTCATCGTTTACAATATAAATCCAGAATTTATTATCTTTTTCTGATTGTTCGACGCCGTTAATGCTATTAATAAATCCATCAGTTTCTTCAATTTTCATATTTTCTTTCATAGCATCTAAAAGGATGGCTCCACTATCTACGGCTAAGTCGACGTTATCGATTTCTTCTCCGGCAACGACAACTTTTACAGTCGCTGAAACTTCCTTAGATTCCTCTTTGACAAGACTTGATTCCACTTGTTTTTCTGAACTATTAGTCATCTCTTGTGTTTCTGAAACTCCACAACCGGTCACCAATATTCCAGCCATTAACAAGCCTAAAATTAAATTATTTGTTTTTTTCATCGTTTTTTCCTCCAATAATAGTAATTAGTTTTATCAATAAATCTATTAACTAATATCACTAGTGTTGCATAAAATATTATATGTTTCACAAATTTATTTATATTAGTCCAATAAGCAAAAAAAGTTCTTTATACTGAACTCAGATGACTCATCCAAGACCAATAAAAAGGACCTAGCTCATGGATAAATGTAAAAAAATCTGCTTTAAGTTTGATTATTTACTGAATCTTATTCAAAAAATATTTCTGCCTTTGATAAATACCGAAAGAAACTTAGTTTCTTTCGGACTCTTCTTCAAGCATATTAAGCAAGATATGACTATCAAAAAATTTTTTTCAAGAAGTGGAAAAGGTATTATCAATCAATTGATTTTACCCATAATTACCAGCTTCCTAACTTATTTGATTAAGTTAAAAACAAAAAGTAAACAGTCTATTTTCAAATTAACTGGTTTTTTCATTATCTGTTATTTCAATTCACAGAAGAATAACTCAATCTTTTAATGCCTACTTAACCTTCAAAGAAAGGTTTTCAGACACTAATGGAATCAGTTGAATAAGCAAAATTTTCTGGAAATAGTCATCTTTTGTGCAGGTGCTCCTTTTTTTCTTTTTTTCAGAAAAATAAAAAATTAGGTTAGTCAAACTATCTTTAAACGCTTAGATAATTTTGTCTCGAGTTTCAATTGTAGAGTCTACAAAAACTTCTTGAGCCGCTTTAGCGGCAGCGGCAACAACTGCAGCACCTACATTAGTAAAAAATCCCTTTACTACCTTTTTGAGAAACTGGAGTAGTTGTATTTTCTGAGTTTCCCAATTCTTCTGCTAATATTTTTTCTGATTTGCTCTTCAAGATTTATATCGCTATTCTCCTTCAAAAAATGTTTTTACTGATATCTCACAGATTAACTGATCTTCCTCTACTGAACCACCACTTATACCAATTGCTCCAATCACTTGACCATGACAGACCAGTGGAATACCACCTGCAAAGGTAACCATTTCACCATTTAACATAGTTTCTATTTGATATAATTCTCCATTTGGTACTGTATCTTTATTTAAATCTTTAGTTGGTTTGCGCATCATAATAGCTGTATTAGCTTTTTTGGGGGCTAGTGTAATACTTGCAATGTTAGCTTCAGGCATATGATAGAACATTCTTGGATGTCCACTCATATCACTAATACAAATTGTGACTGGAACATTAATTTCTTGTGCCTTTTGTTCCGCTACATCGATAATACGATATAGATTGTCTTTTTCAAAATAAGTTTCGGCTTTTAGATACGCAATGACCTTTTCAATTTTTTCATCAAAATTAGTTTCAGATTTTAAATAAGTAAGAGCTTTTTCAATATTTTTATTTTCCATATTATCCACCTATCTGTTCTTTATATCTCATGATTATTTCGTCTACTTACTTTTCTTGTTTTTGATAATGGTCTTCTGAGCGAGCTAATATATATAAGCAATCTGACAAACGATTAGTATATTGTTTAGTTTCAGGTCGTATTTCTACTTCTTCAGAGAGTTGAATCAACAAACGTTCAGCTCTACGGCAAACTGTTCTAGCTAAATGCAAATGTGAGCCCGCAATGCTAGTTCCTGGTAGAATAAATGTTTTAATCTCAGGTAATTTTTCGGTATAGACATCGATGATATGTTCTAACTCTTTAATGTCTATTTGACTAATTTGTTCATTATGTGCCGCAAACTCCTCGGAATGAACCGTTGCTATTTCACCAGATAACTGAAACATCTTATATTGTAATTTAATTAGAAACTCTTTATTCTCAGGAATCTGACTAAATTTTTCAGCAATACTAATTACTGCATTACATTCATCAAACGTGCCATAAACATTAACACGATTTGAATATTTCTTAACTCGTTGACCATCAAATAAACTTGTAGAACCTTCGTCTCCTGTTTTAGTATAGATTGCCATATATATCACATCCTTATTTATTAAAACGGTCAATCATCCCTACGATAGAACAATCAAGTACATCTTGCTGGCCCAGATTATCTCGTTCAGCTTTTCTAGCGCCAGCCCCTCTAACAAGTAATACATATTTACCAATACCTGCACCTACAGTGTCAGCTGCAACTTCTTCATATTTCATTGCTTCGCCGTCACTATTTACTTGTTGAACAATCATTAGTTTTATTCCTACTAAAGATTCGTTCTTTTGACTGGCTTCAATACTGCCGATTACGCGCCCCATATCTATGTTTGATTTATCCTTTCTGCAATCTGTAATTCTTTTTTCATAGATAATTCGTACGCTTCATTTGTCATTTCCTGCTATTTTGTCTTAATTAAAATAGATTTGTCTGGAATATTCCAACTGCATCCGATGTTCTACACCTCCCTTAATGGTTTAAAGGGGATGCCCTTAACTAATCTTGCTGCATTAGTACCAATTTTCATGACTTCTAAAACATTCTGTATATCTACCTCAAATAATGGTTCGTTTTTAGGTAGATTTTTATAATGGAGAATAGCGTGACTGCTATCAATTGCTAATCCTACTGACAACGAAGACTGTATAGAAGCTTGATAAGCTGCTTGACAAAGGTCATAACCACTATCTAAATCAATTATCTCAAACGGAATCTCTTCTTCTTCCATCCCGTATAACAGAGGCGCTAATGTATGTTCACTAACATAACTTACTACTTTGATAACTGGGTTACTCATGCTTATTTCCTCCTTGAACGAGCGTAAGAAAGAATTAGACCTGTAGCAACTGCATTACGCGGCCCTTCAATTCCACGGATATTACCTTGGCCCGCCACTAATGAGTAATGGGACAACTCTTCCGTTACTAGCTGTGGAATCTCAAAATCTATAGCCGATCCACCTACAATTACAACAAATGGAATATCACGAATATTGCCCGTTGGACTAACATGACTCAATGCGCGAATAGCATTTGTAACGAATACACGTTTTTTAGCTGTCTGTCTAACCAGCTTAATTTTCTCGATAGATAAATCTCCAGGCACTGGAACAAACCCATCAGGTTTAACTACAACCGTCTTAGCAAAAATATTAGCTGGTAAAACTTTTTCAAAAAATTCAACTGTACCGTCTTCGTGACGAATATGGAATAAACTTTCTACTTTCGCTAATGGATATCGCTTGATATCTTCGGCTAAGTATTGATCTTCTATTCCTAATTCAGAGTTAATCAACATAGTAACCATATCTCCAGCTCCAGCAAGATGTATGGACGTCATTCGATCTGAAGAATCAATAATAGAGGCATCTGTTGATCCTGCGCCTAGATCTAAAATCGCCAGAGGCTTATTCGTTCCGGCTGTTGTTAATGCACCTAATATAGCAGCTTCTGCCTCTGCGCCACCAACTTCAACTTGTATGTTAAACTGTTTTTGAATTTCATCAGCAATCAATGTCATCTGAAGTCTGTCTGACTTAACCATAGATGCAATTCCTACAGCTTGCTCCATATAAATTTCACCAGCCAAGCCACCTTTAACATCAATCGGTACAAACGTATTAACTGCTAATAAATCTTTGATAAATATTTCACTAATCTGTTTATTAGTTAATTCAGACATTGTTTGACGGACGAGTTCGAGCATCCCACCCATATTAGTTCCTGCCTCACCCGTTATATTTTCTATAACTTTAAAACTTGAAATAATACTCATGATTTTTTCGGCACCATCAGAAACGCCAATTTCACTTGTATGTTTTTCGCCTTCAATAATTAAAGTACCTGCAGGGATAATTCTTTCTTTCACATCCCCTTTCGGTGTCTTAATAACTACAGCTGATCGATTTCCAATAAGGGCACGTGCAACAGGAACAATATTCTTTGTCTCATCAGAATTCAAATTAAAGACGGTTGCAATACCATATGGATTGGATAATTGAGAAATTGCTTGCCCTTTTCCCGCTACCTCTACAGCTGCTAACATCATTTGTGGAATCTTGTCAATGTAAGCTACCTCATCTACGATTGGAATTTTATTCTCTAAGCGATTACTTATTAATACACCATCATCACCTTGAAGAATAGCGCCTGTGATTCTATAACCATATTTAACATATAAATTGATTAAGTTAGCCGCATCTCCAAAATCAACGTCTTTAGGCACAATAACAACGTAGTCTTTCGTTTGATTTTTTTGTTCATAGAGATCGACAAGGTTTATAGTATAACCCACACCCAATCCCACTCCGCCAGGCGTTTTAGGATTATGACCAATCATTGTTGATTCAGTAATAATTGTCTCTGTTATTGTTTCCATAGCTACATCTCCTATAACAGGAGTTGCTTCATTAATGCGGATTAAGTCTACATCAGAAATATTAATATTCGTTTTCGACACGACTATTTCTATAGCTGATTTTATTCCCAATAAATTTTTCTTTGTACCTTTTATACCTGTAGTTGGTACAATAGCAGAATCAATGAACCTTACATCTCCATTTGGACTAACATCTGCTAAAGCTACCTCCGTTGAAGAGTTACCGATATCAACGCCAATTATTTTTTTTATAATAAATGATTTTCCTTCCAAGACTAGTTATCACCTTTTAATTTTTTTCTTACTTCATAATACTTAGCAGCCTCACGAATAAATTTCCCGTTAATTGGTGCATTGTATTTAACTTCTAATTCTTCAGCAATAGCAACTAATTCTTCTTTTGTAGAACGATATGGTCTTAATGTTTCATAAATTTGTAATATACGTTCATCTGGAATTGCAGTTAGTTCAGCTGCACGTGCAAAATTTTGTTTTAAAGCAGCACGTCCAGATGCTTCAGAAATTTCCCCTTGACGACGTAATGTATCAGGTGTAATACGAAGATCTTGCGAAGTAATAATGCCACTCATCACATTAGTTAGTGTAATCTCATCCAGTAATTTTCCAGTAGGAGATTTCACTAAATCTGGATGTTGCGTATATAAAGGATAGTCTGTTACTCCCATTTTTTGCATGTTTTCATAGTCCTCAGTTTTGTAAGGTTTAGGTACAGGTTCAACACTAATTTCTTCTACTATTTTTTTACCTACTTCATCTAACTCTGACATATCTATCACTCCTTCGTTGCAAAGTCCACAATAATCTCTTCAGCTAGTTTACCAATTACTACATTCTTTGTTTCTTTAATATGCATTAAAGCAGACAACGCTTGATACGCAACACGTGCCATTTGGTCACTAACTGTAGGAACCGGACTGGGTGATTCACCCTTAGCATATTTTGCTGCATTTTTCCCAATGGCACGATAAGTATCCAATGTTATAACTGGAGCTTGAGGGAATAATTCGAGGTTTGATAATGGTGCTAAATCTTTTTGGTGAATAATAGTTGTACCTTTTGATTGTATTGCGACACAAATTCCTGAACCAGATAATTGATCTCCTTCTGCACCTACAAAAGAAACATCAGCTGTACGATATACTTTAATAACTCGAGCTTTTAGTCCTTCTTCTTCAATACCTGCGATAACTTGACGCAAAATATCTCTATGAGAAAGACCAGTTAAGTTTTCTGTCAAAAACTCTGCAAATCCTGGTGCAACTGCCACCACTACTTCATCTTTAGACGTTCCTGATTTTGCCACTCCGGCATGCTTAAACCAATTTTTTTGTTTAGCAATTACTTGTGTTTTATTTTGAACTGCAGTCTCTTGATGCGAATTATCACTTAGTGTCTCTTTAAATATTACAGCAGAGTCATCCGTTGGCATCTCTTTTTTCACATCACGTATAATGGCTCTTAACAGATCTTCGTTTACGTTTAATTCAGACATTATTTTATCCTCCATTTCTTAAACTGAACGAGGGTCAATCGCCATTGGAATATTTTTTACTTTTTCCCATTCTTCCCCTTCAAGACGATAACCAGTTCCAGGTCCCATGTAATCGTTACAGTCATTAACTGCTGAAATGACATTGAACTGATCATCAAAAATTGCAGCTGTTTGTAAAAAGTCTCCAGCAACACGCTGTTTTAACATACTTAACATACTTTCAGCGACATCTTTAAATTCTGTTTTAGCTAATGCTTTAACAAGATCTACACCTGTAATATTGCGATTCAATAATTCTTGTGCTGCTTTCATATCTTCGACAAGATTACGATCAGGCATATCTTTAGAGCCGTGAGCATAGGTTGCTGCTTCTACTTCTTCATCAGTAATTTTTGGAAGATCTAATTCATCAAAAATTGCTTGAATAGCACGAGCTGCTTTATTACGTACTTTGATAGTTTCTTCTTCTGTAACTGGGCGAAGACCTCCATCAACCTTTAAATCACGTTGAAAAACTAAATAATCATCAATATCTTCTATATCTGTATTTGAACCAGCAAACATATTGTCATAATTAGGAACTGCTGAAAAACCACAAGAGATAATATCAGTACCTGGCAAAAATTGACACATTAGCTTCTCAGTACGGCGCATATCAGAATGGGAAAATGCTTGGTCATTTCCTGAAGCAACTTCTAGGTCTAACAGAACACAGATTAAGTTTTCTGCTAACACTTCACGTATTCCTGTTGGAACTGCACCTGGGATACCAATACAACTTACAGCACCATTTTGTAGCCCTTGAACACCGCTGGCTTTTGTAATAAAAATACAACGTGCTTCAAGATATAACATTGATTTTCCTTCTGCATATCCCATCATAACTTCAGATCCCGCTCCGGATGTAAACCGCATTTTTAATCCACGAGATGCATAACAAGATGCTAAGAATCCTTTAGACCAAGGTGTGTCATCTCCATCTGTAAACACTGGTTCTGTACCATATACAGATATTGTTTCAGCATATGACGTAAAACCACGCATACCTAAATCAAGTTCTGCAGCTTCTTCTACTGAACATTGTGTTAATACTCCTGGTCGCCCAACTTGTGACCCAACTAAAAGTGAAATAGCATTAAATGGTGCATAACGACCAACAGCAACGGTCGTTTCTTGCTCGGCAAAGCCTCTGAAAGCACCTTCTGCTGCATCTGCTGCAATTTGAACGGGATTATCACGTAAATTAGTAACATGTGATTGTGTAGCTGGGCGTCTTCTTGAATGCATTTTTTGCATCGCCATCATCATCTCGACAACATTCATTTGACTAACAACCTCAACAATTTTAGCTGGTGTCATAGAAGTCGTTAAATCAATAATAATCGAACGCGAAATATTAGGATCACACAACATATTAGCCAATTTTACTGAATCCATTGCCAAAACGTTCTCAGCATTATCTTTTTCAATACCATAGTCTGCTATATAATAATCAATTAAATCAAAATCTTCACGTCTTTTTCCGTCAAGTTCTGTAATAATTCCATTTTCAATCTTAATGCTAGGTTTTGGATCATTTGGACTTTCCATGGCGATAAAACCTTCTTCTATCCATTCCTTTACAAAACCATCTTTATGGATTGAACGTTTTTCTAATACTTCAAATCGTTTTGATCTTTTCATTCTATAATCCCTCCTCTAAGCAGTGATTAACCCTTGACTAATTTTTTCTTGTCCTACTAATGTAACATTAGCTGCTTTTAACATTGCATCTGTTGCTTTGATTGATGCAATTAAACCACGTGTTTCAATCAAGCCTAATGCTTTTTGTTGCATAATTTATTTCCTCCATTCAAACTAATTTCTTATGAGGGTAAATAATAAACACAAAAATATTTTCTATGCTTCGTATGCTTTTTGAAATAGTTTTATGAGATCATCCTTGTTACCAACTCTAGGATTAGAAAAAGCATTCCCATCTTTCAATGCATTTATTGCCATCTGATCAAAATCTTCTGGTAAAGCACCCAGAGACTTGATATTTGTTGGTATACCAACATCTTCAGAAATACGAATCATTGCTTCAATAGCTTTATCGGCAGCTTCCCTAACGGATAATCCTGCAATATTCTCACCTAGTAATTCTGCAATATCAGAAAAACGCTCTGGATTACTAATAATATTCCATTTTTCAACAGTGGGCATCAACACAGCACAACACACTCCATGAGGAGCATCGTACTGCCCACCTAATTGATGAGCCATTGCATGAACATAACCTAAGTCTGCATTATTGAAAGCCATGCCAGCTAAAATTGAAGCATAGGCCATATTGGTTCTTGCTTCTACGTCATGTCCGTTAGCTACGGCACGTCTCAGATATTTACTAACTAATTTTATTCCTTGAATCGCTTGGGCGTCTGTAATTGGATTTCTATTTACTGACACATAAGATTCTACACAGTGTGTTAAGGCATCCATACCTGTGGCAGCAGTTAGGGCTGTCGGAATATCCAGCATGAGCATTGGATCATTAAAAGAAACTAATGGGACGTTTCGCCAAGAAACAACAACAAATTTCAAATGAGTTTTTTCATTGGTTATAACCGCATGTCGTGTAATTTCTGAGGCCGTTCCAGCTGTTGTATTTACAGCCATTAGCGGCGGCAAAGGATTTTCTAATGTTTCAATTCCGGCAAGGGATGGTAGGTCATCACCATTTGATAAAACAATACCAATTCCTTTTCCACAATCATGAGCTGATCCACCACCTATCGTAATGATTGAATCACAATGATTATCAATATATACCTTTTTACCTTCTTTAACATTCCTTATTTTCGGGTTTGGTTCTACACCATCAAAAATAACGTATGCAATATCAGCTTTCAGTAAAGAACTTTCTGCTTGTTTAACTGGCCCGTTATCTAAGTCTCTTAAGAAAGTATCTGTTACAATCAATACTTTTTTCATATTCAACATTTTTGCTCTTTCTCCGACCTTTTTAACTACCCCAGGACCAAAAAAATTTACATTAGGCATCATAAAATCATAATTCTCTTTTAACATATCTATTCCCCAATTCTTCTTATATTTTTTTATTTATCAATCTGCATTTCTTTTAGTTGCTCTTCAACTGCCTCTTGAGTAACGTCAGCCTGTAAAAGTGCCGCTGCAGTATAAGAACCTTCAACAATTGGAACATCATAAATCGTAATCGATTTATCGCTAAGTTCTTTTACCATTTCCAAGTTCATTTTAGCACTACCTAAATCATAAAAAGCTAATAGATGATCAGATGAATGATTGTTGACTAATTCAAGAATGGTATCAAAACTTGTTCCAATCTCAGTCTTGTCTACCCCGCCAATCACTTCAATAGCAACATCTTTGGCAACTTCTTGAAGCAATCGCTCAACACCTTTTGCAATCTCATAAACATGAGAGATAATAATCATTCCTGGTTTCTCCATTATTTTCCCTCCGATTCCAACATAGCCTTAAATAGTAAAGCAGACGAATAGGCACCAGGATCAATGTGTCCAATGGAACGTTCTCCTACATATGAGGCACGGCCTTTTTTAGCTTTTAATGGTTTCGTCGCTTCAACAGCCTCATCAATCACATCACTTGTTAATTGATTGTCTTCTACTGCTTGAACAACAGGTGCCCAAACATCAATCATCGTTTTATCGCCAATTTCAGCTTTCCCACGCTTTTGGATACTTTCTAATCCACCTTGAAGTATTTTACTCCATGAAGAATCATCTTGCTGAAGTGTTTTTAACATACCCATAAATGCTGAACCATATAAGGGACCTGAAGCTCCTCCAACTTTACTTAATAAAGTTGTCGTAACTAATTTTAAAAGTGCTTCAAGCGAATCAGGAGATTCTGATTCAATTGCCTGAATAACGTGAGACATGCCTCTCGACATATTATTACCATGATCGCTATCTCCAATTGGTGTGTCCAGCTGGGTTAAATAATCTTTTTCTTGTTGGATTTTTTCATTAAATAACTCCATCCAACGAATACCTGTTTGAACATTCATCTTAGTTCGAACTCCTTTCATCCCTCAATCATTCGTTCTTATTTTACCAGGCGATTGTTTTAACTGGCGCATTTAGTGCTTCAAGATAAAAATCATTTTCTAAATGAAGTAGGGTCAACGACAATCCTTGCATTTCAAGTGATGTCATAAAGTTGCCTATTTTATAAAAATCAATAGACCAATTACATTTATCCATCAGTTTTTTTACATCATTTGTAAAGACATATTGCTCCATTAATGGTGTGCCACCAAGTCCATTGATCATTACTGCAAATTGACCTTTTTCTTTCCCATCAAATTCTTTAACTACCTTCGTCAACAATTCGTCAGCGAGGTCATAAGAAGGTTGTAATTTTTCTCTACGGTACCCTGGTTCTCCATGAATACCTACTCCATATTCAATTTCATCTTCAGCTAAAGTAAAGCTTGGCTGAGCAGCACCAGGTGTTGTTACGCCAGTAAGTGCGAGTCCAATAGATTTAATATTAGGCATTAAGTCGTCGGCTAATTTTTTTATTTCTTTAATCGACTTTCCTTGTTCAGCAGCGTAGCCGAGTATTTTGTGAACAAATATCGTCCCTGCTACTCCACGTTTCCCTTGAGTATACAGACTATCTTCAACGGCAATATCATCATCTACAACGATATTTTCTACTGTAATATCTTCCGTTTCGGCCATTTCTTGAGCCATTTCAAAATTCATAATATCTCCAGAATAGTTCTTAATGACTAAGAACACACCTGCACCCTCATCAGCTGCCTTAATGGCTTCTAAAATTTGGTCTGGTGTTGGAGAAGTAAATACCGCACCACAAACAGCAGCAGACAACATGCCTTCCCCAACAAATCCAGCATGAGCTGGTTCGTGCCCACTTCCTCCGCCAGAAATAATCGCTACTTTTCCAGTTTTTTTTGTTTTACGTTGGATGACGCCTGTTTCAGATACTCTTTTAATTAAATCGGAATGCGCTACAATCATTCCTTCTATCATTTCATCAACAATTTTATTTGGATCATTCATAATTTTTTTCATCTAGTTTCATTCCTTTAATTCTTATTTTAAATTTATTTAACTGCCTTGATTTTTTTGTAATCACGTCCAAGTGCATCTGCTGCAATAATAGCTTGAGCAACACTTTCAGGTGTAACTTTAAAAGGCATAGCGTGAATAGATTCTTCAGGAATACAGGCTTTTTCTGCAACTTTTAGGATATCTTCATAGTTTACTTCTTTTACGTCTAAATCTGCTAAAGAGACAGGTAAGCCAACAGATAAGCTAAAATCTAATAATTCTTCGACTTCTTTTTTTGGTGCATCTTCAAGGATAAGTTGAACAAATGTTGTAAAGGCTACTTGCTCTCCATGGAAATAATTATGAGGGCCATCTAAAACCGTCAAGCCATTGTAAATAGCATGTGCTGCAGCTAATCCACCTGACTCAAAACCAAGACCAGATAATAATGTATTGGCTTCAATAATATTCTCTAAAGCCGGTGTAACAACATTGTGATCACAAGCAATCTTAGCATTATAGCCACTTTCGAGAACGGTTTCATAACAAACCTTAGCTAATGTAATAGATGCAATCGTACCTTTAGCAGGTTCGGTATCACCAGTGTGGAAGCCATTTGGTAAGCCGGCGTTTACATTTGAATTTGAACGACGTGTTGCACGTGCTTCATAGTAAGTAGCCAGTGCATCGCCCATTCCAGATACTAAAAATCGTGTTGGTGCTTGAGCAATAACAGTTGTGTCCATTAATACAACACTAGGATTTTTAATAAAATAAGCATACTCGTCAAAGTGGTGATCTTTCGTATAAAGTACTGCAGAATGACTAGTTGGTGCATCTGTAGCTGCAATAGTTGGGCAGACAATTAAATTATGGCCATTGGCAACTGTTTTAGAAGTATCGATTGCTTTCCCACCACCGAGACCAACTATGACGTCTGCTCCTTTTTCTTTTGCTAATTTTTTAAGACGCACGACTTCTTCACGTGTTGCTTCGCCACCAAAGTTAGCTAGATGTACGTTGATGCCAAAACGTTTTGCCGTTTGATTTAACTTATCTTCAACTCGAATGATATCATCTGGATTCCCGATAACTAAAGCCGATTCTCCTAAGGACTTAATATAAAAACCTAAATTTAATAATTCATTTTCTCCTTGAACATACTTTGCTGGACTAATAAAAGCTTTTCTCATTTCTTATTCCTCCTCATATTTTTTAAAATGAAGTCACTCTTGAAATAATAAATGACTCCTTTTAAATCTAAACTAAGTTTAATAAGAAAGCGGTATCATTTCAACAGACAAAAGACACCCTTTGTCCGCTTCAATTATTTTGAAGTATGACGTATAATAGAAAGGAATAGAATAGGGTAGTTAATAGGTTGTCAAAGGGGTCCCCAGTATGAACCAACAAAATACAACAAAAAAAATTATTTCTTGCTCTTTCAAAAATCTAGCTATCGAAAAAGTAATTGACAAAATATCCATAACAGATATCATGGATCAGACTGATTACCGCCGCCAAACTTTCTATGATCATTTTGATGATAAATATGATTTGATTACCTGGATATTTTCTTATGATGTCACTGATCTCATTCAATCTATTATGAAATGGGGAAAATGGGAGGAAGTATTATTCCATCTAATAAACTATCTCGAAGAGAATAGAACGTATTATAAAAAAATAGTTTCAAACATAAAATTAGATTCCTTTAAAGATTATTTTATCTATTACATCAAACAAAGTATTCAAACTATTACGGATGACTACCTCCAAACACATTCTATTTCTGATAGCAACCACGCTCTGGTAAAAACAAAAATTGATTTTTGTGCTTATGGATTATCTGAAATGCTCTATCATTGGGTATTAGAAGATTGTGAGCCAAACAGTGCTGACTATCATGAGCTCCTCATCAAAGTAATTTACTTTAGAATTTAAAGGTAAGAGACACTAAGAAAAATAGTATTTTTAATAGAAGAAAGAATACTCATTTACTATACAACCTATTTAAGGACGTGATTGCTTATGGCAGAATATATTTTAGCCATTGACCAAGGAACAACAACCACACGTGCGATTATTATCGATCGTCAAGGAAATTATATCGGTACCGCAGCTCAACATTTTGAACAACAAGTTCCACAATCTGGCTGGGTAGAACAAGACCCAACTATTATTTGGCAATCTGTTTGTGAAGTGATTCAAAAGGTAATGAAGCAATCTGATCTTTCATTCAACCAGATTAAGGCACTAGGCATAACAACTCAGCGTGAAACAACTATCGTTTGGGATCGTAAAACTGGGCAACCGATACACAATGCCGTTGTCTGGAGCTCCAGCCAATCACTCGCTATTGTTAAACAACTTGAAAATGAAGAGATTGAAACTTACATCCATGAGAAGACTGGTTTAGTTTTGAGCCCTTATTTTTCTGCTAGTAAAATTCGTTGGATCCTCGATCACCATCCGGGTTCACAAGAACGAGCAGAGCGTGGTGAGCTAGCTTTTGGGACTGTCGATAGTTGGCTTATTTGGAATCTAACCAATGGCAAGTTGCATTGTACCGACCACACAAATGCTTCAAGAACGATGTTATTTGATATTCATACGCTAGAATGGGATGACTATTTATTAAATCTTTTCAACATTCCAAAGAGTCTTTTGCCAAAGGTCTTCCCTAGTTCTCATGTCTATGGTTTGACCGATACGGCTATTTTTGATGGAGTGGCTATTCCTATTAGCGGTGTTGCTGGAAATCAACAAGCAGCGTTATTTGGTCAGTTAGCTTTTCAACCAGGCCAAGTAAAAAGCACTTATGGTCAAGGAACTTTTATTGTTATGAATACGGGCTCTGAACCTAAACTTTCTAAACATAAATTACTCACTACAATCGGTTATTCCATTGATAATAAAATAACCTATGCCCTCGAGGGTTCAGCTCTTATTTCGGGTAGTGCTATTGACTGGTTGAAAGATAGTTTGCAGTTATTTGAATCAATCGAAGATTCAGAATTATTAGCTCTTAAAGCAGAAAAAAATTCTGGGATTTATGTTGTTCCAACCTTTAGAGGAATTGGTGCTCCCTATTGGGATTCAAATGCACGAGGAGCTTTTTTAGGAATCAACGAATCTACTAGTCGGCGAGAACTAGTTCGAGCAACCTTAGAATCTATCGCTTATCAAGTTAGTGATATCATTGAATTAATGGAATCAGATACAGGTATTTCAGTAGACCTTCTCCATGTTGATGGCGGAGCTGCACAAAATAATCTTTTGATTCAATTTCAAGCAGATATTCTTAAAAAAACCGTTAGACGTATCGAACGTCTAGAAACAACGGGACTAGGAGCAGCGTACCTTGCTGGATTAGCTATTGGGTATTGGCGTGATCAAAGCGAGTTAGCAGCTTTAGTATCTGAGAATGAACAATTCGAACCGCATATGACTGATAAAGAGCGACAAGAACGACTCCACGGTTGGCATAGTGCAGTTGAAGCTATCCGTTATTACACTAAATTAGTACATGGATCATCATTTTAAAAAATTGATTGGATAAATAGGGAAATGCAAGCTATCCCCTACTTACTTAAACGAAAAATACAAGCAATCACAAATAAAAAAAAGAATAATTTTTAATCCTTTAGTCCTTTCTTAGAATTATTCTACTCTTATTGAATATAGATTTTAGGGTTTTCCTTTGTCAAATTAAGCTAGATAGTTTCCAGTCTGGTACATTTTCCAAAAATACTTCTATCAGTGTTTTGTAATCTAAAGACATTCTAGGTATATTGTTTCTTTTGCTCGCAACAGAGGAAGCAAATGTTTGATTGCTGGTATTAAAATCCATTTGCTTGAATAGACCGTCCCGACGAAGCAATCCATTAGACTGCTCATTTAGTCCATGTTGTGGCATCAAATATGTCGCTGTCTTTAAAGCGGCGATAAAGTGACTACGGCCACTAGATTTTACCAGGGGCGCTAAGTTTTTTACCAATGTTTGCCAGTAAGTGTACCACCGATTGCCAGAGAATGTACCACTTATAAAACCACCCCACAACCATTCTAATTAAAGATGATTGTGGGGTGGTTTATGCAATCCGATGGATTGCTTTACAATTATTATTATTGATTATGGATAAATTAAAAGTTGGTAGAAAGACCCAATCGTTCACGCATGGAGGCTTCTCCATCAATTGTAATCGTATATGAATTATGAACGATTCGATCAATGACGGCTTCGCCTATTGGTCCACTGCCTAATTTAGAATGCCAACCTGACGTGTTGAATTGAGTACAAAATATAGTGGACGATTTCATATCACGTTTTTCAATTAATTCCATTGTTATAGTGAAGCTCTTCTTCTGTCAAATCGTGTAAAAAACATTCGTCGATGATAAGCAGCTCTTTCTTCGCGTACTTTCGCATTAACTTTTTATAACTATTATCCGGCTGATTTTTCGCTATTTTAAATTCATTTAGTAATTTAGGTAGGCGGCGTACATACTGAACAATGTAAAATTGATGACACGAAGCTATCCCCAAGGCACAAGCTAAATATGTCTTACCAGGTCCGGTCGCACCCATGAGAATAATATTATTCTTATTTTCTAAGTAGATCCCACTCGCTAAGCGGTGAATCTCTTATTTAGGTAACCGACAATTTTCAAAATATTGAATTTCTTCAATAGAAGCAGAAGGGACTTCAAAAGCTGCTCGAGCTATTAATCGCTGAAGTTTATTGATTTTACGACGAGCATGTTCTCTGTCAATCATTAACGTAAATCGCTCATCAAAGTCAAAGCCCATCTTCTGATTGGTTATTTTTTTAATTAAAATATATATAATAGCCTGAATAATTCATACTTTTTCTAAAACGCTCTGGAAAAACTGTTATAACGCTAGTTTGAGTTAATTTTCTCAGCACCCTTTGGGTGTGCAAAAAGAACCCCAATCTGCTATGGTTAAAGCGACTAAACATAACCAAAGAAAGGGGTTCTCTCTATGGCAACTTTACATGAAAATCGTTTGCTTTTCAATTCAAACATTACGGTATCTCACTCTGGGGGTAATTTATCCTCAGATTCCGGATTGATATTAGTTAAGGAATTCATGCACACCATTAATTTCTCTAACATTTTGAAACAAACCCTCACTATTAACGATGATCGACTTTACTATAACCATGCTAATCATTCAATTATTGAACAAATCCTTTTTCAATTGATTGCTGGATATCAAACGGATTCTTCGGCTGACGTTTTATCAAAAGATCCCATTTTCCAGAGTCTATTAGCTAAAGAGCAACTCGCTTCACAACCGTCTATTTCTCGTTTATGGGATCGGTTAAGTCAAGAAAACATTTCCCAATTACAAGAAGTCAATCAAATCCTGATTGATAAAGTACGTACTGCTCGTAATACAACTGAAATGATTTTTGATCTAGACTCAACACATTCGGATACCTTTGGCAATCAGGAGAAGTCGAATTATAATGCCCATTACCAAACGAATGGCTATTATCCACTTGTTGCCTTTGAAGGTCTGACTGGCGACTTTTTGAAAGCAGAACTTCGTTCTGGTAATGTGTACACATCCAATGGTGTTGCAGATTTTGTCCGACCACTTTTTGACCATTACCAAGAAACCGTACCTGTAAGTTCTATTCTAGTGCGTGCAGATAGTGGTTTTGCAACTCCTGAATTATATGAACTGTGTGAAAAACGTCAAAATTTTTATATTGTTCGATTGAAATCGAATCGCAACTTAGGAAAAATCGCTGAGCAATTTGTATCTATAAATGACCAGCAGGATTGGGATAAAAAAGAAGTTCACTACGCTTCTACACTCTATCAAGCGAAGAGCTGGACACATCCACGAAGAATTTGTATTAAATCTACGCGCGAAGCAACCGAATTGATTGCTCGACATGAATTTATCATAACCAATTTATCAGAGAACCTTTCTGCAGAAGCGGTCTTTCAAACCTATTCTAAAAGAGGCACCATGGAAAATTACATTAAAGAGGCCAAAAATGGATTTTATTTCGATAAAACCAACAGTCCTCGTTTTTTAGAAAATCATGCACGTATGATGGTGAGTGTACTAGCTTACAACATCGTCAATTTTATGCGTACTCTTTGTTTTACGAAAGAAACCAAAGGTTTTCAAGTTTCAACTATTCGTTTGCTCTTATTTAAAGTAGCGGGTAAACTTGTTCATTCTGGACGAAAAACCTTTTTAAAACTCAGTTCCTATCACGTTTACCATGAACTTTTCCATAAAATCTTGCGGAATATTCAGCATTTCAAATGGCAGTAACACTCACACCTAATGGAATAGTTTAAAAAAAAAGGCTAATTTCAAGGGGTTAGTATGCCTAAAAATCTTAATTTTCTGACAAAAAAATAAGTGACTTGGAAATTTGAAGTAAAATAAGTAAACCTAACAAACTAATGACCTGAAAGAAGTGAAAAATGCACCAATTATTATTTTTTTTAAAAGTATGAATCATTCAGGAAATAAATAACTTTTTATGAACCTAGCTGAACATTTAAGATATGAACGCAAACAAAAAAAATCTTGTTAAATAAAGGTTTTACTTACTTAATTCTATGAAATTTCATGTATTCTTTTCTTTGTTTATTAATTTAGTTGTAATAATTGAGCAATTATTTCAGAGCTACCTGGCAATAGTATAATTATCGTTATGTTTATATTAATATTTAAATGACGCTATTTATGATATGGATATTTAGACCGTTCTTTGCTAAATTCATCTCTATTTTTCTTGTAATTTGGCATGTAAAATTTTTCCGGAAAAAGTATCTAGAACCTTATTTGGCAAGGTTCTAGATACCTAAATTTATCTGATTTCATGTGTTGGGAAAAATCTAATTTCTTTATAGAGTTTGGAATTCCTAAGTATACATTTTCATCATTATATTGTTTGATTATTTTTCTTTACAGTTTCATACAAATGAATATATTGTTTTTTCCGTATTTTGAATGCTGATTTCCTTTGTATCTATTATATTTTGAAAAATCTATAATACATATCATTAATTCCAAAAAAATATTTTTAAGAAAAGAGGGACTGACAATGAAAACGCACATTGGGAAAGAAAAATGGAATCGAGCCGCTGCGTTATATGTTCGCATGCAGGTATTTGTCATGGAACGAGGTATTCCGCTCAAAGAGGAATTTGATTTGGAGGATCATGACGAAACGATTTATGTAGTCGTTTATGATGGAGAGAAACCTGTGGCAACCGGACGTTATAAACAAATCGACTCGGATACCATCCGGCCTGGAAGAATTGCCGTTCTCAAAGAATATCGTAAAAAAGGACTGGGAGAAGCAGTCGTTAAAGAATTGGAAGCTTTGGGTAAAAAACTGGGGTGTACGACGTCCGTCATACACGGTGAACTAAGTGCCGTTGGATTTTTACGAAAAACGGGGTTACACCAAGGAGTCTGACGTCTATTATGAAGACGACGTACCGTGTGTAACTTTGAATAAACAGTTGTAAAACAGAGTTTGAGCTACAATTTATTGATTGTAACTCAAACTCTGTTTTATTTCTTAGTGTTGGAAAAAGAATTCTAAGAATTTTTTTACTGGGGATTATGTAAACAAGAATTGAAATTTATAGTAACTAGCATGTGCTTTTCTCTGGAACCAACTAATAAAAAATAAGATAACCGGTATTAGAAGTCTTAAGAACGTCTATCCGATTATCTTATCTGTTAATTAATGGATTATTTTTTTAAAACTCGCATAGCATTTAGGACGGCAATAACCGTTACACCAACATCTGCAAAAACGGCTTCCCACATCGTCGCAAAGCCAAACGCACCGATAATTAAGAAAAAGACTTTTACTGATAGTGCTAAAATAATATTTTGCCATACGATTCTTTGTGTGTCTTTTGCTACTTGCATGGCCGTTCCAATCTTAGAGGGTTTATCATCCATGATAACGATATCCGCTGCTTCAATTGCTGCATCTGATCCTAGTCCTCCCATTGCAATACCAATATCTGAACGTGCAAGTACAGGGGTATCATTGATTCCGTCACCGACAAAAGCAACTTTTTCTTTTGGACCTTTACGTGCCATAATCTCTTCCATTTTTTCTACCTTGTCTTGCGGTAGAAGCTCTGCATAGAACTCGTCAATTCCTAATTTTCTAGCCACTGCTTCCCCTACTGTTTTTGAATCTCCCGTTAACATAATAATATGCTGTACACCTTTTTCTTTCATTATCGCTATTCCTTCTGCCGCATCTTCCTTAATCGCGTCTGCAATCAAAATATAACCAGCATACTCTTTATCAACAGCTACATAAATAATGGTTCCAACTTCAGTTGATTCAGTAAATACAATCTTGTGTTTTTGCATTAATTTCGAATTTCCGGCTAATATCTCTTTTCCGTCAACCCTTGCATGAATACCATACCCTGAAATGTCATTGTATTCAGTAATTCGGTTTTCATCTATCTTTTTTACATATTTTTCTTTGATAGAATCTGCAATTGGATGTGAGGAATGGGTTTCAGCATATGCGACTAACTCTAACAGCTGATTTTTATTCAATCCGCCTGTAGGTTGAATATCTGTGATCTCAAATTTTCCTTTTGTCAAAGTGCCTGTTTTATCCATAATGACATATTTGATATCATTCAATCCTTCTAAGAAGTTACTACCTTTTACTAAAATTCCTTTTTTTGAAGCTGATCCAATCCCACCAAAAAAGCCAACAGGAATGGACACGACTAATGCACATGGACAAGAAATAACAAGGAAAATACTAGCTCGATAGATCCACTCATTAAATGTAGCTCCTGGAATAACTAACGGAGGAATAATCGCTAGCACTAAAGCAAAGATAACGACAATAGGCGTGTAATAACGCGCAAACTTTGTAATAAAGTTTTCAGTTGGAGCTTTTCGGCTACTTGCATTTTCTACTAAATCAAGAATTTTCGTAACCGTTGATTCAGAAAAAAGCTTCTCAACGGTTACTTCAATCAGTCCATTTTTGTTGATAAAACCACTCAACACACTGTCAGTTGCTTCAACACTCCTAGGAATTGACTCGCCCGTTAATGCGGAAGTGTCCATTGAAGAGATTCCGGTAATGATTTTCCCGTCCAAAGGAACCTTTTCTCCCGGACGTATAACAATCGTGTCGCCAACTTTTATTGTATCTGGTGATACACTGCGCGTGCTGCCATCTGCCAGTTTTAAATTCGCATAATCTGGTCGGATATCCATCAAGTCAGAAATAGATCGTCGTGATCTGTTGACCGCGACACCTTGAAAAACTTCTCCTACTTGATAAAATAACATAACAGCTACCGCTTCTGGGTACTCCTGAATATAAAAGGCACTTATTGTAGCGATGGTCATCAGAAAGTTTTCATCAAATAATTGCCCGTTAAACATATTTTTTATGGCTCTCCAGACAATATCATATCCGGCAACAAGATAAGCAGCTACAAATAATCCCAAGGACATAAATTCATTCATAGGAACAAAGTTCGCAACTAGTAATAACGCTAAAGAAATAATTAATCGCGTAACAGTGGTTTTTACAGTGCTTTCCCCATGACTATGACCTTCATTCCCCTCTTGTTCTTCATGACTATGATCATGTGACTGATTCAAATCCTCTAAATGATGGTTATCTTTACTTTTACTCAGCGAAGTATTATTTATAGAAAGGCCATTTTTCCCAATCAGTAGGCCAGTTGACTTAGATAACAGTGTTACATCAGGTTCTAGTTTATTTATTTTTGATTTGATTACCGTTAGAGTTCCATTTTCTTTTTGTTCTTCAATATCAAAACTAAGGGTTTTTGTCATATAATTAGCATTGCTATTTGTTACCCCTTCAATCTTTGATACACCATTTTCAATTTTACTAGCACAATTTGCACAATCTATTCCTTCAAGTATCCATTCATGGTGTTTCATACCTTCAGACATTAAAAATCCCTCCTACACTTATTTCTAAATCGTAATAACTTTGTTTTACATATGATTTTTTTTTCATATGTTTGAAAAAAGTATATCATTCACATGAATAAAGTCAATGGAATTAGACTATATTAATTTTCTATTTGCACTACTTGCTTTTAAAAAAAAGTATGCTATTCTTAGCATATGAAACTTAATTCATGTATAAAGAGGGATTAATCATGGCAAATAAAAAACTATCTATTTTAGATTCAGAAACACTTACATCAGTTAGTAAAATATTCAAACTATTACAAAATGAAGCTCGGCTTTCAATTATTTATTTACTAAAAGATCAAGAATTAAGTGTAGGAGAAATTACTAGTTTATTAAATATGGAACAATCTGCCGTGTCTCATAAATTAAAAGCACTAAAGAAGGCTCGTTTAGTTAAAACTAGAAGAGATGGAAAAACCAGCTTTTATAGTTTAGGTGACGAACATGTTTTTACTATCTTAGAGCAAGTTATTACGCATAGTAAAGAATCTAATTAACTTTATATGATTTCCACTATTTACAATTAACAAGATGTACTATTAGTAGAATAATAAATCAAAGTTAAAGACTACCTACTACATTTGATTGGTGGTCTTTAACTTTGATTTATAAAAATGAGATGTTTGAAATTACATTAAAACTAAAAATATTAGAAACTACCTAACCATTCTATCAAGTTTAAAAACCTAGTCTAAAATTCAATAACGTCTCACTGATCTCATCTTCATTGATCCCAATATAGCGCTTCGTGATTTTCTCGCTGCTATGACCGAAGATTTCCATTAGTGTGGCCACGTCTTTGGTTTTCTTGTAATAGTGGTAGCCAAATGTCTTACGCAGCGTGTGCATGCCAATATCGTCTCTTCCTAGTAGGACAGCGACCTTTTGAAACATCTGATAGACTGTATTGACTTCTAAGTGACCGCCTTTGGTTCTGGGAAATAAATAGTCCTCTGGATCTAATTGCTTTGTATACTCCTGGATCAAGTCCTGCAGACTACTCAAATACAAAATACGCGTCTTCCCGGTTTTCTTTTCGACAATGCGGAAATTTTTTGAGGAAATCAGGTCTTTTTTCTTTAATTTAACAATGTCTGACATGTGTAAACCGCTATTAATACCGATCAAAAACAGAAAAAAATCCCGATCGGCGTTTTTATTGCGCCTTAAACAGAATAAAAAGTCGTTTATTTCTTGTTGCGTGCTTAATGGTTGGACGTTGTAGCTCATTTGAAATCCCTCTCCTCTAACAAAAGCGATACACGTTTTTATAGAATTTCATGTGTTGGAAAAAATCTAATTTCTTTATAGGGTTTGGAATCCCTAAGTGTACATTCTCATCATTATACTATTTGATTGTATTTTGAATGTTGATTTTCTTTGTATGTATTATATATTTTGAAAAATCTATAATACATATCATTAATTCCGAAAAAATATTTTTAAGAAAAGAGGGACTGGCAATGAAAACGCACATTGGGAAAGAAAAATGGAATCGAGCCGCTGCTTTATATGTTCGCATGCAGGTATTTGTCATGGAACGAGGTATTCCGCTCAAAGAGGAATTTGATTTGGAGGATCATGACGAAACGATTTATGTAGTCATTTATGATGGAGAGAAGCCTGTGGCAACCGGACGTTATAAACAAATCGACTCGGATACCATCCGGCCTGGAAGAATTGCTGTTCTCAAAGAATATCGTAAAAAAGGACTGGGAGAAGCAGTCGTTAAAGAATTGGAAGCTTTGGGTAAAAAACAGGGGTGTACGACGTCCGTCATACACGGTGAACTAAGTGCCGTTGGGTTTTACGAAAAACTGGGTTACACCAAAGAGTCTGACGTCTATTATGAAGACGGCGTACCGTGTGTAACTTTGAATAAACAAGTGTAAAATAGAGTGTTTAAATAGGATATACTAAAATTTAGAAGATAATTATGAAAGTTTTTTTACAACAACTGGCAGAGTTGAAATGGAAAGTGAAAAAATCAACTCACTTGATAGCAACGATGACAATATACAGCTACAAGAAATGATAGATAACCAAAAATAAAAAAAGTAACCGTTAAAATTATACGGTTACTTTTTTTATTTTTATGAATACATGATGCTACCTAATTTCATGTGTTAGGACTCTATAAAAAAATCATGTGGATAGAAACTTTATTCCATACTAAATAGATTGATTAACGAATCTTATTTAAAAAATAGTTCAAGAAAGCATAATCCTCAGTTAGTCCAGGGTGATAAGCAGTCACCAGTACGTTTTCTTGCTCTGCAGCTACAATTTTTTGATTGATAGAAGCCAGAACTTTTACATTTGGTCCGACAGATTGAATGTAAGGAGCACGGATAAACACCACTTCGACTTCTTGATCAATACCTACAAAACGGAGAGAAGTTTCAAAGCTGTCTACTTGTCTTCCAAAGCCATTCCGCTCTACTTCCATATCAATAAACCCCAGACGCAGATTAAAATGTACCCTATAAGATAGACACTTAAAAAAAGTCTCTCTGGTCTGTCAACACTTTAATGGACAATAAGTTAAGTTAATTTATTGGAAAGGCTATACTAAAGTGGACACGTAGTTAAGAGAAAATTGGAGGTCTTGTTGTGAAGCGACAATCCTATAGTAAAGAATTCAAAAGACAAGCTGTCGATTTAATTCTAATTGAAGGACAACCCATTCGTTTTATATCACACACACTTGATATTCATGAAAATACTTTGTATCGCTGGGTTGCTGAATATGAGAAATTTGGAGATCAAGCTTTTCCAGGTAAAGGAAGCAGCGAATTTATTTCTCAAAACAAAATTAAAAAACTTGAAAAAGAAAACAGACTTCTTCGGGAGGAGCTAGAACTTTTAAAAAAGTTCCGAGTGTTTCTCAAACAAAACCCAAAGTAGTATTTGACTATTTGAAGAAACACCAACACTCATTTAATATTAAGAATGCTTGTATATTTCTTGGTGTATCTCGTAGCGGTTTTTATGCGTCACTTCACGAAACACCTTCCAAACATACTGTTGAAGATGCGGTTTTAAAAGACCATATTAAAGATATCTTCTTGGAACACAAGCGCCGCTATGGGACCCGTCGAATTAAAGCCGTGCTGAAAAGAAAAGGGCTCAGTATAAGTCGACGACGTATTGGAAGATTACTGAGAGAACAGGGCCTGTACACCAAAGGTGTTCGACGAAAGTACATTCATTATACTAAAAACATTAACTATATAAGTGAAAATATTCTAAATCAAAATTTTGATATCAAGAAAAAGAATACAGTTTGGTATGGAGATATCACATATATTCCAACTGAGGAAGGAACCCTCTATTGTAGTGTGTATATTGATGGTTTTACCCGCAGTTGTATCGCCTATTCAATAAAAAATCATATGAAAGATTCCCTGGTACTTGATAGTTTGCATGAAGCTACCCAGAAACAAAAACCATCCAAAGGACTGATCATTCATACGGATAAAGGATCTCAGTATACTGGATCGAGATTCTATGAATACATGACATTCACTGGTTTTACACATAGCCAAAGTAGACGCGGGAACCCTTATGATAACGCAGTTATGGAGTCATTCTTTAAAAGTTTTAAACGCGAAGTTCTTTACCAGCATCATTTCAAAACAAAAGCAGAAGCTATTTCTGAAACGGTCGATTATTTAGAGAATTACTACAATAACGAAAGAATCCATTCAGCTTTAGGTTATTTAACACCTATTGAATTTGAAAAGATGCATTCTTAAATTAACTTAACTTATTGTCCGTTAAAGTGTTGACAGACCATAGAGACCTTATCTTTTTTGTCCAGTAAAGTGTAACCTATCCAATACCTTATTTAATAGTGTCCGATCTGGGGATACCGTTATTATTGAATCGATTAGTCGCTTAGGTAGGAAAACACTAGATATCCTTTCTACTGTTGAAGAGCTAAAAGAACAAGGAGTAGAAGTTGTATCGTTGAAAGAAAACCTAGATACTTCTACTCCAACTGGCCAGGCCATGTTTCAGATGATGGCAGTGATTGCTCAATTAGAACGAGATTTGACAGTACAGCGTGTAAATGAAGGATTAGCTTCTGCTAAATCACGTGGTGTGAAGCTTGGTAGACCGATAATGGATAAACAAAAAGTTAAAGATGCTTTAAGATTATATGATTCTGGTCAATATTCGGTTAAAGATATCATCCGAATTACTGGTATATCTCAAGGATCATTGTATAGGAAGATAAAAGAGAGAGAATCAAAAAATATTTTAAAAAAATTAGATGAATTAGCTGAACTAAAACCATAAAATTCAAGAATTAATTTAATAAGAAAAATAATATTAGCACATAATAAATAAGTATTTAAAATTAAAATAGAAGATAGGTGGACTTATTAATGAATATCTGATTTGTCAAATTAAGCTATACAAAATATCTTCATCCATGTAACTCATAAAAACTTCCAGCGGTGTTTGGTAATTTAATGACTTTCTTGGAATTATATTCCGTTTGTGTGCAACAGACGATACGAAAGCCTGATCAACTTCGTTGAAATCCATTTCTTTTGGCAATCCATCTTTTCGAAGAAGCCCATTAGAATTCTCGTTTAAAGCTCGTTGTGAAGGCGTTCCAGGGTCAGCGAAGTAGATAGCGACATCATGCTGGTTGCACAAAGATTTCCAGTTGGAGAACTCCTTACCGCAATCAAAAGTAATTGATTTGAATAATTTTTTTGGTATGGATTGGAACCATTGATTCATAGCACTCTCAATGTCGCAGGCTTTACGCCCTTTGGGCTTTAAGGTAATGATAGCTTTCGATAAAATCTCTACTAGAGTAATGACCGCACTTTTGTGGCGGACACCTACAATGGTATCTCCTTCGATAGGACCAAATTCTTCTTTAAATGTTGGATAATCTATTATTCTTTCAGAGATATTTCGTTTATAAGCTTGTCTACCTCTACGTTCTTGATGTCCGTTAGGCTTTCTTTTCCCTTTCATTGGAAGGGTAGCTTCATCGAATGTTTTTTCTTTAAATTGTCTATAAAGTGTTCGTACGGAACAGTCTATTGTCATTTCTTTACGGCCAATAATGACATCAGGCGTCCAGCCTTCAGCTACTTTTTCCTTGATATAAAGATGTTGTTCTTCTGGTAAAACAACTTTTTCGCGTCCACACTGCTTCTTGTTTTTCTTATACCGTAGGTAATACTCGAAAGCTGTATGTCCTGCTCTGAAGAACCTGATAACATTATTAATCGGTGTTCGAGTACGATTCAAGTAAGCAGCTATTTTAGCAACTGGAATACCTTGATGGTAATAAGCTTCTATCATCACTAGTTCATCCATGGTAATATGGGTATAGGTCATTTGTGATCACTCCTTGTTTTCTATGGTTGGAAATACAATTAGAGTGTATCACGAATGGCTTTTTTATTTGTATAGCTTAATCTTACAATCCACGATATGAGAAAAGAATAAAAAAACTTGTTAAATATATAGAGAAAACAACAGAACCAATAAGTATAGAGACATCTAATATGAATGAAAATCTTAAACCTATAACAGATTTTTTTGATAGAATAAATACAATGCTGAAGCCATTTTACGAGACAATTTGCGGACTCTATCATCTAAGAACAGAAATAGTGATTGTATGATTGTATTATTCTATTTTTATTCTTTTTTTATAAGCATTGATTTTACAAAAAAATAGAAAGGCCCTTTCCTTTGACTTCTCTTTCTTCTTTGCTATTCTAAAAATAAAAGAAGTATACTAATTTATGCAGAAAGTAGGATTGTTTCAATATGATATTATTTCATCAACTTTTATTACTCTTATTTGTAAGTGTTATTGTTTATACAATTGATGTAAAGCAAAAATTTTTCCCTGTACCGGTGGTGTTAGTTCTATTGGGGATGGGATTATCTTTCCTTCCCATTTTTTCTGACTTTTCTGTCTCACGAGACATTTTGTATGAAATATTTATACCCGGTCTTCTATTTGTATCTGCTTATCAATTTTCAGCACGCGCTATGAAAAAAAATGCTAGTCTCATCTTAACTTTAAGTACAATAGGAATGTTTGCAACAGTCTTTCTACTCGGGATAGGTATTTTTTGGATTACTTCGTTTTTTGAACCGTTTACATGGTCTGTTTCCTTTTTGCTTGCAGCTATACTCGTACCGACAGATCCCGTTTCTGTGGTCTCTATCTTAAAAAATAGTACCGACAATGACGAAATTGCCAATATTGTTGAGGGAGAATCATTGGTAAATGATGGATCAAGTATCGTTATTTTTACTATCCTTCTGTCCATGGTTCAATCTGGAGATCTTTTTTCTCCTCTTCAATTTTTAGACAGTTTTGCTTTTGTTTCTATCGGAGGGATAGCCGTTGGTCTTGTATTTGGTTGGATTATTAGCCAAGCGATTCATATTACTTCTCATCATGAATACCAAGTTATGTTAAGTATCTTAATCGCTTATGGAGGTTTTGCAATAGCAGAATTCTTTAATACTTCAGGGGTATTAGCCACAGTGGTCTCTGGAATCTTGCTTTCTTTTGCCTTTTCAAAAAAAGAAGAGAAAGAAGAAGGATTCCGGAAAGCCTTAGGCGGATTTTGGAACGTTATCAATCCTACCTTGCTCTCTATCCTATTCCTTTTTATTGGTATTCAAGCTGTTCCGTATATTCAATTTCAAAATTGGACACTTTGGCTACCCGCCCTTATCATTTTTATTCTTTCTGTCCTCGCTCGCTTTCTCGTTTTAGGCGGTATACTCCTAGCCGTACCTAAATGGAGAAAAAAGTTTAGTCATTTTTTCTCGATACTTTTTCTTCTTTCTTGGTCTGGTATAAAGGGCTCAATGTCTGTCGTGCTTCTTCTTTGGACCGAAAGTACAAGCGTTGGCCAAAACACCTTTTTAATTTCAGTAGCCTTTGCTACCATACTCCTTTCCCTTATTTTTCAAAGCATTGGAATATATCCTCTATCCCGTATGTTGAAAAAAATAGATAACGCATAGTGACGAGGGTGCTGAAATTAGCTCTCTTTTTTCATCTATAATTTTATTGATTCAAACTGAAGTAACCCATCTAGAACTAAAATATTTTTGTCTTTAATTATAAATTAATAGATATATATATATATCTATTAAGCGAAAGGCTATAAGTAACTTCAACTAATTTTAATTTATAGCCATTTTGATAACTATATTATTCTCCAACCATTCCATCTCATTGTTATTTGTATCGACTGAAGAGAGATCTCCACTTGTATTTCCTGGTTCTACAATAGTAGGTGCAGCCGAAGAAACAACTTTGTTCGAATCAGGAGATTTAGTTGATTCACTCGTTGTTATATCTTGCTTTTCGTTATACTTATCAGGATTTCCATTCGCGTATTCATCAACAACATCGTTTCCATGAATCGTATATTTGTATTTACTTGGTATCTGCGTTTCGGTGTCAGGATAAGTAATAATCGCCTCAAAGTTTGTTGCTCCACCTGCTTGACGAATATTTCGTTCCTTATAAGCTTGATCACCGTGCCTATTTAGCACGCTATCTTGCGGAGTAATATTGTAGGCATTGGATACCCCACCCAAAGAATCCGCAATAACGTGTCCTTCATAAAGAGTCGAACGTTCAACACCTGGGACTTTTGCTTCATCATAGTAATACCGGCCATTGGACTTAACAGGTTCTGTATCATCATCTTGGAGGATAATCTCATCCGCTATAACACGTACAAGTTATCCATATCCATTAGTGAAACCCCAATACTCACGGTTTCAAAAACCACTATTTACACGTGCGTTTGGTTCCCTGTATCCAGACAAACTGCCACCGTCGACAATAATTGTCTTGTAACCGTCTATCGAATCATCAGTCTTGTCATCGTCAGTCTGAACAACTTCCTCAATGGGTTCTTCCGCTTTCTCCGAAGGAAATATGGAGGATGTAGAAGAGTCTACTTCTTCTATACTCTCTATCTCTTTTGATACAACACTTTTTTCTACCTGAATACTTTCTGCCATTGTCTCTATACTTGAAGCATCTGTTGTTTCAATCACGTCTGTTTGGGAACTACCTGCTCCTAACAATAGCGACGTAGAAAGTAAAAAGAAGAGCAGTTGTTTTTAACATATCATTTTATTACTCCTAAACTTTATAAGTTTTGAAATTCCCAACCGTTCTGTCATTAAAAAACCTTTTGTATTGATTGAGGAACACTTTTACTTAATTGTAAGCAGACGTGTTCCTCTCATATATTCTTAAGTCATCATCTATGATCTACGTAAAGGTAAAATATCTTCATGAATCATATCTGTGATGGCTTCTTTTGTTTCTTTCCAATACGTTAATCGTCTGGCTGGGTTTTCTGTATTGGTTTTATAGCTTTCATAATCGCTTGTATGCTTCAGTTCTGATTCTCCATTTTGTTTTTGTTTTTTAATATTATAGTGATTAACGTAAAAGGCTAATGAACTTTCTTCTATAGCCCACTCTTTTGAAAGGCGGTTCACTTGATAAGCTATGGCTTCTTGAATCATCTCTTCCAATAGACTAGAGACTTGTTTGCCACGATAACTTTCTGGTTCTTCTTGTATATCGTTCCATAACTGCTCCATTAGTTCCGCAAGTTTAGGATTGATTCGTTTCAAATCATTGATATAAGTATCAATTTCTTCTGAATCTGAATCTAATGTTGGACTAACTTCTGATTCGATATAATCTGGAACAAGTGCCTGAATTAAGAGTAAGATGTACTCGTAATTGATATCCTCTGTTTTGACAGATTCTAGTTCATACTCAATATCCATTTCAATTTTCTCATCTTCAATTATCTCAGGTTTGATCTCTTCTATGACGTTGATATATTTCCCATGAAACTCTTCAATTTCATCATGTGTGATCTGATAGTCTGTTTCTAATTCAGACTCGTCATATTCTGTGTAGACCTGGATTGCCGCATAAGCTTTATCCAAACTCTGATACGCTTTTGCAAATTTCTTTTTCTGTCCGTCATTTAATTCATCAACTGATTCAGGATGAACAGCTAATTGTCTCAATGCCTCTAAAGCTTGCTTAAAGTCCTTTTGAGCCTCTTCAAATACAGGTGCTAACAAGTCGTTCTCACCACCATTAGAATACAAGACAAGGGCATCGGTTACTTTTTCTTCATAGGTTGCAGGTGTTTGGAAGGTAACCACTTGACCGAAGTGTTTGGGACGGTCAAATAAACGATTCGTGCGTGAAAAAGCTTGGATCAGATTATGTGGTTGCATGGGTGCACGGTCAATAAATAAAGTCGACAAACATGGTGCGTCAAAGCCCGTCAATAAACGATCGACTACAATGACGAGATCCAGTTGTTCTTTTCTAAAGAGGTACTTTTCTTGTTTACGTGCTAGACGATCATTCACGTTCTTGTTGTAAGCACGCATGGTTTCAACTGAGAAATTCGTATCAAATAAAGCATTGTAATCTTTAATGGCTTCTTCCATCATGTCTTGGTTGATAACCGATGTTTCCTCGTTTTCAGAAATAGAATAGGTGATCGCTATTTTTGGAAAGTCGGGTAGTTTACTTCTGGTCTTCTCACTAATACTAATCGCTTTTTCTCCAGCAACAACTTCTTTAAATAAGGAATAATACCGTTGGGCTTGCGCAATAGAAGACGTGGTTAGGATCGCATCATATGTTTTCCCTGAACCATTTTGAAAGCCTAATTTGCGTCCAGATTTGTTTAGAATAGAATGAATCACTTCCAGCATATGTTTTTCATCTTCATAAACGGATTTCGGAATTTTGGCTTCCTTTTTTAGTTCCGTTAGCGCTGATAGTTCTGCATCTGGGTCTACTTGTAAGACGATATCATCTAATTCTTGGTCTGAGAACGTACTCTTGTATTCAATTTGGAATCCAAGGACCGCTTTATCATGAATGGCTTCTTTAACCGTGTATTCATGTAGTCTGCGACCATATTGTTCTTCCGTTGTACGAGCTAAGTTCCCCACTGCTTGTTTGGCGTTTTCAGCAAAAATAGGCGTTCCTGTATACCCATACCAAAGAGGATGAGAGAAAAAGCGTTCAATTTCTTTTTTCTTTTGTGGCGATACTGCCCGATGGCATTCATCTACTACAAAAGCGAGACGCAGTTTTTTCAACTTTTTGTATCTGGGTGTGTCTTCTTTTCCTTCAAAGCGTTTCATGACATGGTTTAATTTTTGGATCGTCGTGACCACAACCGTACGGTCAGCTGAGAGTAATTTCTTGATTAAATCTTTTACGTTATCCGTCTCATCGATTTCAATCACATCGTGTTCGGCATATGAGGTAAAGGAAGACGTCGTTTGTTGGTCCAAATCCACCCGGTCAACAACAAAAATCGTTTTGTCTAATGAAGGAATTTGAAGCAAGTTACGAGCTGTCTTGTAAGACGTTAATGTTTTACCTGAACCGGTTGTATGCCAAACATAACCCGACTCTTGTCGTTTAGAAGCGGCTTTAACTGCTTCTATCGCATGAATTTGATAGGGTCTCAATAAGATGAGTGCTTTTTTATTGCTGTCAATGACGGTATATTGGGTAATCATTTTATGTGCTTGCGGAATAGATAAAACCTGTTGAGCAAACTCTAAGTAACTGGTGACTGGCCCATTCTCTGAATCAACCCATGTCGTTAAAAATTGTTCATTCAGCTTTGTATCTTGTGCTGCAGCTATGTAGCGTGTGTCACTGCCGTTCGACACAATAAACATTTGAAGTACTGAAAAAATACCCGTAAATTTACCTTGTACGAGGTATTTCTTAATTTGACGAAAAGCTTCCATATAAGAATGGGCTCTATTTTTTAGTTCAATATGAATCAATGGCAACCCATTGATCAGTAACGTGATATCAAAACGGCGATCTCGATCATCTGTGCTTTGTTTAAAGCTTGTAAATTGATTAATGACTTCATACGAAGACATTCCTCCAGCAATATCAGCACGATTTAAGACTCTTAAACGAACCGTTCCAAGAGACGCATCTTCTCGTTGCACTTGGACTTTTGCAATACCATTTTCACCTGCTAACCATTTAGACGCTTCGTAGAAGTTAGCAAATTTCAATTGGTTTTGAACCTGACGGAATTCTTGTTCCGTCAGGTTCACTTCATTTAAGATATCTTTGTTGTTACGTTCGAGTTTTTCTCGAAAGTTTACCCATAATTTATCTTCTGTGTTTAAATCTTTCCGATAAGTCCACTGCGACTCACCGCTAATTAATTGGTTAATGAGATTTTGTTCCAAATCTGACTCAGAAGTAAACGTGATAGCCATTGACTCGCCCCATTTCTTTAGTCTTAAACGAACATCTTTTGTAGCATAGCTTTTTTTAGTTCTTGATAGGTTTCTAATTTGTTTTCGTGTAGAGCAATAGTTTCATCTAATTGTTTAAAGAAATTACCAATTTTAGTTTGTTCTTCTATCATTATAGGAACTTTTACATTTAATTGAGAAAGAGATCTTTGGCTGATTCCCTTAGCTGTTCCTCCACTTGAAAGAGCTGTTAACTCTTTAAATACTTTTGGCGATCGCAATAATATACTAAGAAAATCATTAGTCATCTTACTCTCCTCAACATTAAATGCTACTGTTCTTTGGCTGAGTATGTAGCCTTTATTATCAGGAACTTGCGCAACATTACCCATTGGTGCTTCCATTGTGAATAATACTTGGCCTTCCTTTAATTCTCGGCCACCCATCCATTTATCGTACAAGTTCTTATCTCCATAATGGGCATCTGCATAATAATCTATATAGCCGTTCTTCACATTTAGAGCGGATAATGCTAAATATCCACTTGCACTCCAACTAAGTCCAATTTTCTTAGGGGTTCTCCCCCTAAAATCTATTATACTGTTAATATTATCAAGAAAATTACGTTGTTCCCAACTATCAGTAAAATTAGGAAATCTTACTCTTGGAACGGTTTCTCCTTTTTGTGGAAACATCTTTTGCAACATAGCTTTTTTAAGTTGTTTATGGTCGTTAAGAAGTTGTTGCTGGAGGGTCATAACCTCATCTAAATATTTAAATAGATCACCAATTTTATCTTGTTCCTTAATCGAATCGGGAAAATTTATTTTTATTTTAGATAAATCCTTCGTATTAATTGAAGGATAGCTTGTACCAGTACATAATTTTAAAACCGTTGAGATAAATCTTTCTCTTTGAAGATAGGAAAAAAGAAAATATCTATTATGCTCTGATCTAATCTGAGCATACCCTGTTGAGAATACATAATTATCATATGGTAGATCATACAGACAATTATTCTTCTGATAAGGTCGAACTGTTTGATAAAAAATATCTCCCTTTTGAGCTAATCGTTGTGCACGAGAAGGCGCTGTTACTTTTTTTTCTGTTCTATGTGCTAGAATAGTGGTTCCACTAACCGATTCTAAATCGATATATTCAAATATATCTGGTAATTCAGATGACGGATTAATTTCAGATATTTCTCCTAATTCTTTTTTTCCCCATTTATTATAAAAATCACTAAATCGAATTTCTGGACTCTGTAAATTTATATTAATCATTCTTGTCACCCATAGTAATTAATTGAGAAATAAATCCTTTCAACTCTTTGTCTGCTTCTTCTGTTGTTCCGTGTAATTCTTTTAGCATACCAAACAGTTCATTTTCTGCGTTCTCTAATTCTTTTTTAGTTTGCTGAATATTCGTAGAAATTTTTTCTAACGGAATCTCTTCTTCTTCTTCAAACGTATCAACGTATCTAGGGATGTTTAAGTTATAGTCATTTTCTACTATCTCTTCAAATTGAGCTACATAAGCATATTTTTCTACATTCTCACGTTTACTGTAGGTATCTAATATAGTGTTGATATGTTCATCGTTTAAAGTGTTTTGAGTTTTTACTTTATCAAATTCTTGAGAAGCGTCGATAAACAAAACATCTTTTGTTGGTCGATCTTTTTTCAAAACAATAACCGTAGTTGGAATTGATGTGTTAAAAAAAATATTAGCTGGTAAGCCAATGACCGTATCAATAGCACCATTATCTAGTAAACTTTTTCTAATCTTACCTTCAGCTCCTCCTCTAAAAAGAACGCCATGAGGTAAAACAATAGTCATGACACCTGTATCTTTTAAGTGATAGAAACCGTGTAGTAAGAATGCAAAGTCTGCTTTTGATTTCGGTGCTAAGACGCCGTAAGTTGAATAGCGGACATCTTCTAAGAATCCTTTATCAGCAGACCAATTTGCAGAATACGGCGGATTCATTAGAACAGCGTCAAAGTTTGTTGGTTCTTCCGTTGGCCAATCTTGATCTAAGGTATCTGCATTATGCAATTGTTGGTTTGCAGTTGATACACCATGAAGGATCATATTCATACGAGCTAAGTTATACGTAGACGTATTTAATTCTTGGCCAAAGTAAGAAATCGTACCTGGTTCAGTAGAGTGTTTTTTTGCATTCAACAACAAAGAGCCTGAACCCATTGTTGGATCATAAACAGAAAATCCTTTTTGATTTTCTTTTCCTTGAAGCACAATTTGAGTCATTAGTTTTGCAACCGGTTGTGGCGTATAAAATTCTCCTGCTTTTTTACCTGATTCGGAAGCAAATTGACCGATTAAGTACTCATAAGCATCCCCTAATACATCTCCTGCATGTCCTGCCATATTTAAAACAGCTAATTCTTTCATAACATCAGAAATTGTTTGATTTTGCTTTTGAGGTGTTGTTCCTAATTTTTTAGAATATAAGTCAATATCTTCAAAAAGATTCTCAAATATCTCACTCGATTGTTCAATATCACGGAAACCTTGTACCAAGTCTTCTAGTTGAAAAGAGCCATCATGGATAGCAGTAATTTGAGCCGTGAAGGTTAATTGTGGTTCAATCGTATAAGAAAACTCATCTTGTAATTCATCTAACAAATCTTCCATGATATCACTATCTTGACAAGCTTTTACATATAGATTTTGGGCTATTTCTAAATCTTCTGTCGGTTCTTCTAATAAAACAGATACATAGCGAAGCATATTATCAGAGAGGTATTTATAAAAGACCAATCCTAATAAATAACTTTTATATTCATTTGCGTCCATTTTTGAACGTAGAATATCTGCTGAATTCCAAAGTGCTTGATAAAGTGTTTTTGAATTTTTTTCTATTTTTTCTGCCATTATATACTCCTCTTTAATCTGTTTTTCTTTATTATAATTACTAAGGTAGATTTTTCTATGTGATTAAATCTAATTTTTTAAAATTAGAAGACTTAAAATAATTATAATTCTGGAGAATCGTTAAAGTGTTCTCTTTTTGATTTGTTCATTTTCAGTACAATATTTTGAAGTAAATTTACACTACATAATATTGCTTCTCCTTGACCTAACTTTTTTATCTTATAAAGTAGACTTACATCAACAAAATTATTAATAGCATTTAATTCATCTTGATGGGTTAAACGATGAATAAGTAGTGACCCTATTTGACCAAGTAATACTTTTGAAACATCAGCAGGACTTTGAGTGGTTAATAATAAATATTGTCCGTTTTTTCTTCCTTCTCTTGCTATTGAAACCAGTCCTGTATAAAACTCATGATCGGACGAGATTATATTTTTAGTGTATCTATGAGCTTCATCTAAGAAAAATACGAATGGTTTATCTTTATTGGCTTTATTTAACAAATAGTTAGCTATTAGATCAACTATCATTCCGCCTACTCCATCAGTAGTACCAATTTTCGAAGAATCAATATATAGACAGGTATCATTATTTAAAAAGTCTTCTAAAGAAACTATTAAGTCATTTTTTCCAGTATCATTAAAAAAATTACTTAGACTAGTATTTTGTAATTTATAGTCGATTTTTTGTACTAAAAACCTATTACTATTAAATACAAAATTGTCTAAATAAAAATTATCTTTAGAATTAATTTTAACAGACTCTTCTTTTACTTGCTCAGATAATAGAGATAAGTCAAAACCATCAGTTTTAACTTGTGATAAATAACCATGGACTGAGCTAACACTTCTACCGTCCTTAACAAAAGTATTTTTTTCGCCTATTTGATTCTGATATCGCAATGATACTATAGCATCAGCTAAAACAGCGGGTTGACTATTACTATTAGCTTCAAATAAAATAGCCCATTGTGATAATGTCAATTTATCAGTAGATATAGTAGTGTCTTCTCCTAACGTTATTTTTATTATTTCAGTATTAAAAAAAGATTCTTTATATTCACCTGTGGGATCAATAATAATAATCTTTTTTTTACTCTCGATCATTTTTTCTAGTATCGTTAATGCCGAAGTGCTTTTACCACTACCTGTCGACCCAATTACCATCAGATGTCTATTCATTAATGTATTAGGGCCAATAGAAAAATCTACATTTTTCAAGTTATTAATTTTACCAATACTTGGAAGATGAATTTGCTCTGCATTTACGTGTAAAGATGATAGAAAAATTTTCAATATTTCATTATTGGCCACATAAACTTTGTCGCCTACTCCAACCGTATTAAAACCAGGCATCTCAAACTCTTTACTATAGTTAGGTTTAAATCCAACTATATCTAACTGAATATCTGGTAAAATTTCGTTCATTTTCCCTTCATCTAATGCACGATGTACATTATCAGAATTTTTTATGCTCGTTTGATAAACATTTCCTATAAACAAACCTAAAATTGACTCAATAACAACATAATAATCTATAGTATTTGGCACAATAGCATTTCCTGATATAAAGCGGGATTGTAATAAAGAGTAGTTTTCAATTTGTAAATTAGCATTTTTTCTGTTTACAGAAGATATTAAGCCTAGATAGTAATTACCTTGATTTTGATTTGAATAATATTTTTTCAGTTGCATACAGTCACCCTAAGTAATCAGGCAAATTATTAAAAGAAGCTTTTAGAAATAATACAGGAAATTTAGAATCTGTTAACTTCTTAATCGTTTGCCATCCCTCTCCATTTTGATCTATATTAAAATCTGTTACTAGCATACAAATACCCTGATTGCGTTTCACAGCTCTTTCTACCATCGTTGTAATGTGTGAGTCCCCAAAACTAAAACCAGTAGTAATTAATAAAGTATTATTTTTTGATAATAATTCTTGAAACTTAGCGAATAAATCAAAATAAGGCTCCTCATATGATTGAGCATACTTATTTGAACTTGGAAAAATCAGTATTGGCTTATCCACAATATTTTTAGTTCTTCGAAAAATTTTATTCTCCTCTCGCTCCCAAGTTAGTGAACCATGAATTTTTAATAGATCAATTGTATTAGGCCTATATTCTAGTTCTTTAGTCTTAACATTAGATATATTTTTAACTAAGTTCCATTCAAATTCATCTGCATTAAAATAAGGATCTAAAGAATGAGTAAACCCATCTATAACAGTATAATCAATTTCATCAGCTGCTTGTTCAAACATAGTATCATAATTAGTAGTAACGACTGATAATTTATATGGGGCTTTAACCCTATTGGAAAGACTGTTAATAACACTTGTATGCTTCAAAAGCTCTTGATCGTAATCGTAACTTGTCTCATTCTTTATAACTTCTAATATTCTTTTTTTTGTTCTTTGGTATTTCTTTTCTTTTTTTACAAGAACAAATGGTTCAAATCTATAAATAGTAGATAGTAGATTTTCTAGATTAATTCTGCTAGAATCTACTTTACCTTCCTGATGAAAAAAAGGATATTTGATCATAATACAAATTTCTTCGATATTAAAATAACTGCTATTTGATTCTAATTCACTTATTACAGAACTTACTAAATCAGCCATAGTTTTACCTAAAACATTATTTTGATCTCCGGTAACTGAAGATCCTGATCCCGCTAACAGTATTATTTTTTCAAAACTTCTATTAACAAATTGTGAAACTAGTTCTTTGATTCTTATTTGGAAATCGTACATATCAGTATTTCCAGTATCATCTTCCTTTTTCAAAATAATATCATCTCTTTTAAAGACTTTTTCTCCATCTTCATCAGTACTTTCAGTTAGAATCAAATCAGGTGATAACAGCCATGTCGTAGAATTATTTTCGGTCATATATATAAACCACCTCTCAGGTTTATTAAATTTAATATTTATTAATTTCACTGTATTTTTTATTCTTTTTACCTTGATTCTAAATCTTTTTTTATTCGGTAAACAGTATCTCTTGTAACTCCTGTTTCTTCAGCAATCTTTTTAATCGGTTCCTCAAGCTTTAACTTACTTACAATTACCTGATAGGTCATTCGATCTTTAGGATTAATTGCGTTCGCAGAATATTTCAAAGGTCTTCCTTTATAATGTCCCTTTTTCTTTGCAATTTCGATTCCTTGTTGCTGTTTTCGCTTTATCTCTTCTCGCTCGTTCTCTGCTGTCCAAGAAAGTAACTGGACAATCATATTTCGAATCAGTTTTTGTAAATTAGGATCTCCTAATTCTTGATTTAGAATTGGCAGGTTTAAAACCATTAATCCAATTTCTTTTTGATCAAGCTCTTGAACAATTTGAATGATATTATCATAATTCCGTCCTAAGCGATCCAAAGACTCTACTATTAGTATATCTTGTTCTCGTAGAAATTGTAGAGCTTCTTTTAGCTCTACTCGATCAATCTTATTTTCCCCCGATATTTTTTCTTGAAATATCTTTTCTGCTCCAGCATTTTCTAATGCTTCTAATTGTCGGTCCAAATTTTGTTCAGTTGTGGATACACGTGCATAGCCAACCTTCATATTATCCCTCATTTCAGAATCATTTAATCGACACTTATAATCTACACTATAAATGTAGTAAAATCAATACACGTCATGTGTCGATTATAAGTACACTCTAATTGGACATATTTAAATAATAATACCTATCATATAATTAGCAAAAACTATTTAAACATAATTTCATATTTCAGGTTTTATTTGTTGATATCCTACATATAGTGTTTTCAATATATTTAACAGTACAACATATAGTGTTATACTATTATTAAATAGTTACAGTTAGGATGATTACTTGAATATTGAAGTCGAAAAAATTTTAAATATATTTGAGGATAAGATACCAGAGTATTTTGACCATAAAAAATCTGTAAGGTCTTCTCAAGTACAGATGGCTTTAGATATTGCTGAATTTCTTCATAGTTCTTCAAGGAATATAATGTTTATAGAAGCTCCAGTGGGTACAGGGAAATCACTAGGAGTTTTAGCCCCTTCATTTATGTATGGAACTAAATACAGAAAGACTATAAACTATGCTACCTCTACGATAAATCTTCAAAATCAAATATACGAATCGGATTCTGTATTACTTGAACAAATAGGATTAATAGACAATACTGAGAAAATATTCGCTTTAGGAAAATCTAATTATATATGTAAAACTGCTCTCATATATCGTGGATTGTAAGATTAAGCTATACAAATAAAAAAGCCATTCGTGATACACTCTAATTGTATTTCCAACCATAGAAAACAAGGAGTGATCACAAATGACCTATACCCATATTACCATGGATGAACTAGTGATGATAGAAGCTTATTACCATCAAGGTATTCCAGTTGCTAAAATAGCTGCTTACTTGAATCGTACTCGAACACCGATTAATAATGTTATCAGGTTCTTCAGAGCAGGACATACAGCTTTCGAGTATTACCTACGGTATAAGAAAAACAAGAAGCAGTGTGGACGCGAAAAAGTTGTTTTACCAGAAGAACAACATCTTTATATCAAGGAAAAAGTAGCTGAAGGCTGGACGCCTGATGTCATTATTGGCCGTAAAGAAATGACAATAGACTGTTCCGTACGAACACTTTATAGACAATTTAAAGAAAAAACATTCGATGAAGCTACCCTTCCAATGAAAGGGAAAAGAAAGCCTAACGGACATCAAGAACGTAGAGGTAGACAAGCTTATAAACGAAATATCTCTGAAAGAATAATAGATTATCCAACATTTAAAGAAGAATTTGGTCATATCGAAGGAGATACCATTGTAGGTGTCCGCCACAAAAGTGCGGTCATTACTCTAGTAGAGATTTTATCGAAAGCTATCATTACCTTAAAGCCCAAAGGGCGTAAAGCCTGCGACATTGAGAGTGCTATGAATCAATGGTTCCAATCCATACCAAAAAAATTATTCAAATCAATTACTTTTGATTGCGGTAAGGAGTTCTCCAACTGGAAATCTTTGTGCAACCAGCATGATGTCGCTATCTACTTCGCTGACCCTGGAACGCCTTCACAACGAGCTTTAAACGAGAATTCTAATGGGCTTCTTCGAAAAGATGGATTGCCAAAAGAAATGGATTTCAACGAAGTTGATCAGGCTTTCGTATCGTCTGTTGCACACAAACGGAATATAATTCCAAGAAAGTCATTAAATTACCAAACACCGCTGGAAGTTTTTATGAGTTACATGGATGAAGATATTTTGTATAGCTTAATTTGACAAATCAGATATAATAAAAAAAAATTTACACTACAAGAAAAAGAACAGCTAAATTTTTTTTTCTCTTTGTAAATACGGGCTTGTTTCGGAATTAGAGCAAATAAATCCAAAATTTAATAAAAGTAAAATAAAAAAATATTTATTAATGAACAGTATTAAAAATCCATGTCTTACCTCTTGCCCAGGACATAGTCATAGGCACAAATATCTAAGTAAGCATAATAAGCTAGTCATAACCAATCATGATCAACAAATACAAACTAACCTAAACACAAGCAAAAATCTTAAACCTATAATTCCAAACAATCCCGGTATAATAATTTTTGACGAAGCACATAGTTTAAAAGAAAATTTTCTTGGTCGATTAGAAGTTTCTTTGAGTTATGAGTCCCTTGTAAATCTAAAGATTAATAAAAGAATAACTGAATATAAACAACTTCTAAAATCATTGAAAATTACAAAACAAGAATACGTTAAGTCTTCTCAACAAAGTAGTATGAGATATAAAATAAATGAAAAAGATTTAAAAATAATAAAATCGATCAAAGATATAATTGAAACTAATATGATAGAAAAGATGCAAAATAGAAGTTATCGTGATTATTCAAATGAAGATGATGAGCTAGAAAAAATGTTAAACCATTTAGGAGATTTTTTAAATGAACGTAAGAATACTTCGTGGATACAATTTGGAAAAAATATTGAAATGCATTATGTTTCAAACCATTTTAACGCTAAATTCAAAAAGTTTATAACAGACTTATCTAGACCTAATAAAATAATATTCATGTCTGGCACATTGACTTCTGGAGAACATACAAAAGAAATTAAAACTAATTGGGGATTGAACAAAGACCAGTACATCTATAAAAAATATCCTAATGTCTTTAATTTAAATAATCAAATGCTTGTTTATGCTCCAAAAAAGGTACCGCATCCTAGTAAGTATCCAGAAGAACATTTATCAGAAATAATAAAAAAGTTACCAGATATATTGAAATGGGCCCTATGTAAAGGAGATTTTAAAAAAGAGACCTTATGAAATACTCAATAAAAGCTGCTCCCTGTAATGGACAGGGGGCAGCTTTTTTAGATTCCATTGTCCACGTTCATTGTTGTAATAGTCCATATAATCATCCACAATTGCTCGCAGTTCTTCCAAATTCCTACAATCTTTATACTCTATTTCATCTTTCAAATGTCCAAAGAACGACTCTTGTGGAGCGTTATCCCAACAGTTCCCTCTTCTGGACATGGACTGCCTGAATAATCTTGTCGTGTATCTTTCAATGCCAAAATACCATTATCACGGTATCTTTTTCGCCATTTACCAGCGAATGATCTTATCCTGCTTTCACCAATCATTTCCGGATCAAATCCAGCTTCAATAAATAGCAGCTTAGCTGTTTTTAAGTTCAATGATTCTGAAACAAAGTGGCGCTTGAATTCATCGGAATAAGTAATGCTTTTCTCCGATACATTTTTAACATAAGGATTTGCTTTCGAAATTTGGATTTGTTCAAGTACAAACGTTAATTTCGACATTTAGCGTCTCATTTCTACATGAAATGTAATTGATCTGGATGATGGACTGGGCAGAAGTAACGCTACTTCAAATCTCACCCTAGTTCTCTTTATATTCAGTATACAAAAACAGACCCTATAGAGGGCACCTTTTTTTAGTGTCCATTCTATAGGGTCCATTTTAAAAAATGTCGGATGTCTATTTTAATTTTTTGGAAAGGTTAACTTTCATCTATTAATTAGTTTGTCTTGCTTTTCTTAATAGTTGAATTTGGCTATCCCGTCTTCCATTTCTCCGGCCAATTTTGCTAACATTTCACTAGCATTGGCTATTTCAAGCATGGTTGACATTTGTTCTTCAACAGATGCTGATGCCTCTTCTGTGCCAGCCGCATTTTCTTCAGAAATAGCTGACAGATTTTCTATTACTTCAATAATTTTCTCTTTTTTGTCTATCATTTTTTCTCCAGAACTATTTATTGATTCGATGACACTATTCATATCTGTAATTGCATTAGAGATACCATTAAATTTACTGTTTGTCTGCTCAACCTTTTGACTCTGGTGTTCTGAAATGACTGTCAGTTCTTTCATAGTTTTTACTGCTTGAGAGGTGTTTGTTTTTAAATCTGTGACGATTTCTCTAATCTCTTCAGTGAATCCATTTGACTGATCTGCCAGTTTTCTTATTTCTTCAGCAACAACCGCAAATCCCCTACCTGCATCTCCGGCTCTAGCTGCTTCTATTGCTGCATTAAGGGCCAGCAAATTCGTTTGTTCAGCTATATTTTTTATCATATTGCTCGCATTATCGATTTTCTGAGCACTTTCATCTGTATTCACTATTATATTCTGAATCTCTGAAGTTGAACTGATACTGGATTCCGTTGCTTCCATCAGCTCTTTCAGGCTAGTGGATCCTTCGTTTTTCAATCCGTCGACTTTTTTAGTTGATTTATTCAACTCTTTCAGATAATCTTCGTTGCTTTCAACTAACTGACCGAGTTCCTCAATTTGCTTGGAACCTTTTTCGGTATCAACTGCCTGGTCAGAAGCCCCTCTGGCTATTTCTTCAATGGCTCCAGCAACCTCATTGGCAGCTAATGCAGACTGTTCACTGGAAACATTAAGTTCACCGGACGAAGTGGCCAGTTGACTGGACGTGTCTGCTATTTTTTCAATAAATTGTTTAAGATTATCTATGATCTGTTGAAAAGATATTGCAAGTAAACCTATTTCATCTTTTCGTCTAACTAGACTCTCGGGAATATCTTCAGTTACGTCCAAATTCGCTAGTCTGTCAGCTGATTTCGTAACATTACCAAGTGATTTGCCTAAACTGTTTGCAAATGTGTATAATATTACAACTGCCAATATTAAAAATAGAAGGATACTGATACTTGTATATCTGAGCACGCTGAATGCACCTTCGTTGAAATCACTCTCATAACTACCAGCAGTAACTACCCAGTCCCAGTTTGGATCGAGTTTATTATAGACGATTTTCGTACCAATAGTCTCACTATTGGGTAAATACCAATCAAATTGTGTAAATCCCCCACCATTATTAGCCATCTCTATGCTATCCTGGACAGGAAAATTTCCGTTCCCTGCTTTGTCTTCTACGCTCCAGACGTTCTCTCCTTCCAGAGTGGGATGAGCGATTTCTTCTCCGTCTTGGCTAAAGACAATCATGTACCCATTTTCTCCCAAATCAAAAGGTGTGTTGATAGGACGAGTACCATCCTCTAATTGTTCTCCGAGCATGTATTCTTTAACACTCTCCTGTGCTTCCTCCAGCTCAAGCGTTCCGTTTTCAACTTCTTGGTTAGCTAAATCTATCATTTGGACGGACGTTTCAACTGCGTTTTGAAGAATCGTTTCTCCTTTTATATCCAGCTGGTTTTTTGCAATAGTATATCCTATAAAACCAATAGATACATTTGATATGACGAGTAAAACTATTGTAATTAATAAAATTTTTCCTTTGATCGAGTATTTAAATTTTGTCATCTGCTATCCTCCAAATTAGTACTGCTGAATGTCATATTAATTAAAAATCATATATTTTATAATAATTCTTATGTATGTTGGCTTGTCAAACAAACTATCCTCTCTTTTACAAAGTGATTTTGTATTAATATTTCATGGTCAGTCAAATACTATGGCTTATATGACTACTATACTAGTATCGGTGATTATAACCCATAATTAATAGTATAATTCTAATTTAATCACTGGGCATTGTCTGCGGTTTAGTGTAAGTGATAAATAGTAGGATAAAAAACAGGCCTCTCTATATTAAGAGAAGCCCGCAATATCAGAATAAGTTTGTAGAAGTAAAATTGATTTATAAAGTGTCCTCGACATAAAATTATGTTAGGGTCATTTTATGCCTTATAAAGATAATAGAAAGTTCTTTCCATAAAATGAATGAAAAGACAGGTGCTAAGATGAAAAAAAGAAATAAAGTATTAAAAACTTTATTAATACTTCTTATTTTACTTATATGTACTCCCGTAATTTTGTATTTAGCTTATAATTAAGCAGTTATACAAAGCAAGGTAGACTAAAAAGCAGTTTATGATGTGAATTTGAGATACTATTTTTAAACATCTAATAAAATAAGGAGTTTTTTTGTGGGTGCAGGTTTATCAATTTTTTGTTTTCTTATGATTATTATAGCTGTAACAAAAATATAGAAAATAAGCTTGAAATTAATAAAATATTTTTATACAAATACATGAAATGAGATAGAATCATGTCTCTAGAACCTTGTTAATTCAAGGTTCTTTTTATTTAGTGAACACATAATTTTGTACGTACATATGTATCAAAAATAATTGTTTTTGATACAGTTTTTTATTTATCTATTAAATAAAACTGTTAATTCTAAATAACAACACAAATGACGCCTAAATACACTATAAAAATTGTATTTAGACGTCATTTATTTAGTAAACTTAAGTTCTTTTTTGACAATAAAAATTCTTCAGTTAATTTTACTCTTTAGAAATTGATTTACGCTCACTTTTGAAAATACTCCAAGAACGCTTGAACGTTTTCAACAAGTTTGTATCTGAGTATACGAGTACGTTTGAACGGTAAAGGATTAAGGAAATCCAAGTCGTCAATACAGTGAATGAAAGGGTTGCAACCAATGAAATCCCTATACCAGTTGAAGATATATTTTCTGCTGCAATTCTAAAAGGCATGATAAATGGGGTGAAAAGTGGGACGAAAGATAAAATTTCCACTATTAAATGATCCGGATTAACAAAAGCAAACATTCCACCGTAAAATCCCGCGACTGCAATAAACGCTACTGGTGAGACAGCTTTATTGACATCTTCTATCTTCGTAACAAGCGAACCAAAGAAAGCAGCAAGTACGACGTAAAGAAAAATACCCAATAAAAATAAAACGATAGAAATTCCGATAAAGGAAGCAGTAAGTTCACTTAAATCAACAAACGAAAGAACGTCCTTGATGAAATCTATCTTTTTCAACTGGGTGAAAGCAATAATAGCTATCACAGCGTATGCCATAATTTGTGTTAGACAAACTAGTAAAATCCCAACAAGTTTACCGAAAAAGTGAGTTGTACTGGAAACACTAGAAAGAATAACTTCCATGATACGAGTCCCTTTTTCTGAGGCAATTTCTTGTGCAATAATAGAAGAATACGTTGTAATAAAAATAAAAATGGCGATACTGATAAGATAGGCAGCTCCGTTTCTAACGAGAGAGCCCGTTAAGTCGGAATCATCTTCCGTCTCTATGACACCTTTTTCTATACTGACTATAGATTCAGAAAACTGGATAGGAGACGTGATTGCTCCGATTTCTTGCTCGGAGAGCGCTAATTCTCGTCCTTTTAATTGCGTTTGATAACTGGTTAGTAAAGATCTCAATATTTCAGCATTTGGCGTACCTTGCATATCTGTACTTACATATTCGCCTTCTACAAAATTATCGTTAACTTGAATAGTTGCATACCCTTCAATTTCTTCGTTTCCCAGCGCTTTTTTTGCATCTGCTATGGATTGAATATCTTCATCAATTGTTAGACCTTCTTTTTTAGAAGAGAGTAGGGCCATAACTTGGTCATTTTCAGTAATGACAGCAATAGGTAAAGATTCATCTTCAGAGTTACTGACAAAATAACCTATTCCTAGTCCAATACCTAAAATAATTAAGGGAGCTATAATCATAACCACAAAGCCAATGGATTGGACATTTTTACGATAAGATTCTTTTAAAATAACCCAGAATTTATTCATTAAACTCACCAGCTTTCATTCTAAATATTTCCTCCAGAGAGGGTGGTTGCTGATCAAAAGTTGTAATATAACCATCTTGAGTGACACGTTTAAAAATATCTTTTCCATATTCAGCGGAGGTTAGCGTTAGGGTATATGTTTGTTCACCTGTTTGTTTTACATTTTGTACTCCTGGCATATCTTCTAAAACTTTTTTTTCTAATGGAGTTTCTAAGTATAGTTTTGTTCGTCCGAATTGTTCTCGTATATCTTGAACAGTCCCATTTAAGACAACTTCTCCATCACGTAACATAACTAGGTGGTCACACAATTCTTCTACGTTATTCATATTATGACTAGAAAAAATAATACTAGCTCCTCGTTCTTTTGCTTCCATAATACCTTTTTCAAGTAAATCAGCGTTTACTGGATCAAGGCCACTGAATGGTTCGTCAAGGATAATGAGCTTTGGATCATGAATTAATGTAGAGATTAATTGAATCTTTTGTTGATTCCCTTTGGATAACGTTTTCACTTTATCTGTTTTCTTTCCTTTTACCTTAAACTTATCCATCCACTCGTCTATATGGGGTTCAATATCTTTTTTACTTTTTCCTCTTAATTGTGCAAAATACAATAATTGCTTTTCAATAGTAACTTTAGGATAGAGTCCTCTTTCCTCTGGCAAATAGCCTACTTGATTGTATTCGGATCTACTCAATGGTTTATTATCCCAAAGCACTTCCCCTTGATCTGGGTGTAGTAAATCAAGAATGAGACGAAAGGTTGTGGTCTTTCCGGATCCGTTTTGTCCAATCAATCCTAGGATAGTTCCTCCAGGAACAGTGAAATTAACGGCATCAACGGCTGTAAGTTCGCCAAATGTCTTCTTTAAATTTTTTACTTCTAGCATTGCTTCTCCTCCTTAGAAATAGTTTATAAAAATAAAGTACCTATTTAATACTAACATGGATAGATAGACAAAAGGTTCTTATATGATAATTTCAAAAACTAGCACTTAACCAGTAAGTTATTATTTAGATTGGCCATATTTTCTAGCAAAGTATTGCCAATCCAGATCCTTGATTTAACATAACACTTTTTTTAAAAATATTAGAAGTAAAGAGATTTAGAGATATCTATCAATACGATATAATAAATACTATTAAAAAAATATGGAAAGAAGGTTATAAATTGAATAATTCTTCTGGAAAAGAAAGTAACCCTTTAAATAGTTTGGGTAAAAAAATAAAGAATCACCACAATGACTTAATAAAGAGAGTTAAAAGGAACTGGACAAACAGAAAACGGATTTTTTATGGCGCTACTTTGTCCTTGTAATCAAGGAGATATGGAGAGCGTTCCATTAAAACTTTAGCAATAATTATAAGCAACAAAAAGGAAATATAATGGATACAGTTTTATTAAAGCAATCTGCTGCTACAATAGGATACAAATTTTATGTAGATGGTTAGGAAAACTAACTGTCTACATTAAAAATGTAGACAGTTAGCATCAGAGAAAATGTTTAACTATTAATAGTGTCTTTTTACGATTGTCTTTTTTAACTTTTAGTACTAGTTTTTATATTAAAACTATCACTATTGCTTAGACCCCTCAACAAGGACTTCTTTATTGTTATGCATAAAAATCAAATCTTCACCTGATATTAATTCATAAACCGTTTGTTGTTCAGTTAATATAACCTTAAACCAACTATCCTTAAAATGAATTTTAAAGCTCAACTCTTTCCATTCTTTAGGTAACCGGGGAGAAAAAGTTAACTTATCTTCCTGTATTGCCATTCCTGCAAATCCATATACCATACTCATCCAAGTTCCGCCCATGTTAGCAGCATGAATGCCATCTTTTGTGTTTCCCTGTTGATCAGTAAGATCCATCAAAGCAGTATCCATAAAGTAACGATACGCTTTTTCTTTCTCGCCTATTTCACTTGCCATCATGCCGAAAACAGATCTAGATAGAGAAGAATCATGGGTTGTGATAGCTTCATAATAATGGTAATCCCGTGTTTTTTGTTCTTGCGAAATTTGTTTAGAGTGCAACAATTGGGCTAATACCACATCTGCTTGTTTGTTGACTTGGTAACGATAAATCATTAATGGATGATAATGCTGTAACAAAGGATATTTTTCTTTGGGTGTATTTTCAAAGTCCCATACCGTTTTATCGAAAAATGTATCGTCTTGTTTCGTTAATTGTTTTTCTTCGTCAAAAGGTAAATTCATATTTTTTGCAGCATTTTCCCAAAGTTGAATCTCATTTTTTTCAACAGCTATTGTTTTGGTTTTTTCAATTAATCCTTCTTTTGGTAGACTTAATACTTCTTTGGCTAATTTAACAGCGTATTCTAAATTTGTTTTTACCATACGATTAGTGTAGTAATTATTATTAACAAGAGCGGTATATTCATCCGGACCAGTTACGCCATTAATACAAAACGTGTTCTCTTTTCCAGGAATGTAATCCCCAAACTCCATCCAAAAACGAGCCGTTTCAACTAAAATTTCAAATCCTTCATGGTATCTAAAATCCTTATCATTTGTAGCTTCTAGATAGAGCTTTACTCCATAGGCAATATCAGCATTAATATGAAACTGTGCAGTCCCTGCTGGATAATAAGCACTACATTCTTCTCCATTGATTGTTCGCCATGGGAATAAGACGCCTTGTTCTACTCCCATTTCTCTAGCTCGATTTCTTGCTTTTTCTAAAATAGAATAACGGTATAAGAGCAACGACTTGGCAGTTTTAGGTTGAGTATAAACAAAAAAGGGAAGCATGTACATTTCTGTATCCCAGAAATAATGTCCTTCATACCCGTCACCAGTTAGTCCTTTAGCTGGAATATTAGTTAACCCATCACGTCCCGCTGCTTGATTTAAATGAAACAAATTAAAACGTAGTCCTTTTTGCAATAAATCGTCGCCTTTAATTTGAATATCGCTTTGCTCCCAAAAAGAATCCATCGTTTTCAAATGCTTCTCTTTAAGTTTTTTATAGCCTATTTTTTCTACTTCTTGTAACGTCTCTCCTAATTGTTTAGTACTAGTTTGATCTTGTTCAGACTCAGAATAAAATGAACTATACCCGGTTAAAATCTCAATTCTTTCCGTTTTTCCTTCAGTACCTTTTATAGTAAGTTCATTTATAATCTTTTCATCTGTCTTTATGCAGCGGATTTTTTTGTTGGATGATGAGATATTAACTTTTTGTCCCACGACTACTCGTAAGTTGCTTTTTTTTGTCACTAAAACTAAACATGCTTGATTTTCTTCATAAGCTAAATGAGTACGAAAATCACGTTTTTCACGTTTAATTACTCGAGGATCATCTATTAAAGTCTCGACAGTAGATGGCAAGCTTACCTGGCCATCTAAACAGGTTTTAAATGTCAGTTCTCCATTAAAATTTACCGGTGTTAATTGATAAGAAACGGCTAATATTTCGGGAATATCATAAGAAATAAATCGTTCGATAGCTACATCGATTACTTTTCCATCTGAACTTTCCCATGTAAAAGAACGTTTAAGAATCCCTTCTTTCATATTTAAGACGCGCTTGTGTTTTGATACAGTACCTGTTTCTAACTGAAACCACTCTCCATCAATTGCAAAACTCATTTCTTTTCCATTAGGAATCTGGCAAATAGTTTGGGCATTTTCAGCATATCCATAGGCTGTTTCCCCATAAACAATAGGCGTTGTTTCAAAAAAACCGTTTGCATAGGTCCCTTCATTTGTTGTGAATGTTTTGTTTAAAAAACCTTCTTCTAAACTGCCTCGCGTTCCAATGTGTCCATTTCCTAGCGAAAAAAGAGTTTCATTGTGTCTTATTAGGTCAGGCTCTATAGTTTCTTCCCAAATTTCCCATTCTGTTCCTTTCAGTAACTGGTCCATTTATTTTCTCCTTCTTTTACCCGTATTTTTAATTAAACGTAATCTGATTTATTCATCTATTGCCTATTTAATTTAGTAACTACGTATCGCTACAAAAAGTCTTTAGTCCTTATTAGAAGAACCCTATTTTTTTATACAAAACGTTTCATAAGGTTCCAAATACAAGTCACTTAAATCATAAGATTTTCTTGTACTATTTGAAATAATTGGTTGACTTTTGTCTGATTGGGCACTTAACGATAAGCTAGTTGGTTCTTCAGAAAAGTTTGCAACAACTAGCCACGTCTCATTTTGATACGTCCTTTCATATGCAAAAATCGTTGGATGATTAGGTAACAGCAACTTGAAATCACCAAATACAAGTGATGGATTTTCTTTACGTAGTTTAATCAATTGCTGATACGTATAAAAAATAGAATTTTTGTCTTCTAAAGCTTGTTTGACATTAATTCCATTGTAATTTGGGTTTACTGAGAGCCAAGGTATACCAGTAGTAAAATCAGCCTGTTGGGTATTATCCCATTGCATCGGTCTACGAGCATTGTCTCGTCCTTTTGTGTTGATTGATTTTATTATCTCTTCTTTATCATGAACCAATTCTAGACGTTCACGGTATAAATTAATCGTCTCGATATCGCTTGCTTCCGAAATATCTTCGATTGGCTGATTAGTCATTCCAATTTCTTCACCTTGATAAATATAGGGGGTTCCTTTCATAAAATGAAGTAAAATTGCAAACATTTTAGCGCTTTCTACTCGATAATTTTGATCGTTTCCCCACCGTGAAACAATTCTAGGTGTATCATGATTGTTCCAAAACAAGCTGTTCCACCCGGAGTCACCAAGCTCTACTTGCCATTTAGCTAAGACTTTTTTTAATTCTACTAAATTAAGAGGCTTCAAGTCCCATTTACTTTTTCCTGGTTGCTCATCTAGGCTTATATGTTCAAATTGAAAAATCATTGATAATTCATTTCTTTTTGGATCAGAAAATTTCTTACCGCTATCAATTGTAGCACCCCATGTTTCGCCCACTGTCATTACGTCATACTGACTGATTGTTTCTTGGTTCATTTCTTGAATAAACTCGTGCAGTCGTGGTCCGTTATTTGTAACGTTATTATCTAAGTCTTTGCTAATCTGATCGATAACATCCATGCGGAATCCACCAATTCCCTTGTCTAACCAAAAATTCATCATTTCATAGATATCTTTTCTCACAGCTGGGTTTTCCCAATTCAGATCTGGCTGCTTTTTGCTAAACATGTGCAAGTAATATTGTCCGCTTGCTTCATCAAACTCCCAAGCAGAACCGCTAAAAGATGAGGTTAATTCACTTGGTCTTTTTCCATCAACGGGATCTCGCCAGATATAATATTCACGGTATTCGTTGTCTCTACTTTGTTTTGATTCTACAAACCAGTTATGTTCATCTGATGTGTGATTGACTACTAAATCCATTATAATATGGATTCCCTTTTTCCTAGCTTTTTCTATCAACTCATCCATGTCTTTCATCGTTCCGAACTCAGCGTTGATGGCTTGATAATCACTAATATCATAGCCATTGTCATCGTTTGGAGATTGGTAAACAGGACTAAGCCATATAGCATTAATCCCTAATAACTCTAAATAATCCAACCGTTTGATAATCCCTTGCACATCACCTATTCCGTCTCCATTAGAGTCTTGGAAACTCCTTGGATAGATTTGATAGACTACTGCATTCTGCCACCATTTCATACTTTAATTCCTCATTTCTTTAACTTTTTCTATTGTTTTCTTTTAAGGTTGGTTTATTTAATTGCACCCTGTGTAACCCCACTGATGATCCACTTTTGTGCAATGATATAAACAATTAGCATAGGTAAGCTAGCTAATAAATAAGACGAAAATGCCAAAGTATAATTTGTACTAAATTGAGATTCAAAAATATATTGAGTTAAAGGGATTGTTGCCATATCACTGTTCCCACTCAAAATGACTAATGGCAACATGTTTATAGAGCATGGAACAAACATTGCGCTAATGATGTAATCACCAATTAAAGTGAATCTATCACTTTAACGCTCTTTCTTTCAATGATTTTAAATGGAAGATACACTTCTTTATTTATCAGTTCTTTTTCATCTATTTGATGGAATAACATTTCTGCAGCGGTGTATCCCATATCATACAAAGGCTGCTCAATTGTTGTCAACGGTGGGTAGACCATCTGTGATACTAAAATATTATCGTAACCAATTATAGATAACTCTTCAGGTATATTAATCTTTTTTTCATGTGCCGTTGCAATTGCTCCAGCAGCCATTTCATCACTAGCAGAAAAGATTGCGGTCATTTCCGGGAAATTTTCTAAAAGCGTTACAACATTCGATCTCCCATCTTCAAAGCTAAAGTTGTTCCCGACAATAATACGTTCCTCATTGTAGAATAGATGATGATCTTTCAATGCCTCTTTGTATCCTCTGATTCGTGGTTCTCCAGAAATCTTATCGTTAGGATCACCGCTGAGCATACCGATATTTTTATGGCCCTTGCCGATTAAATATTCTACAGCAGCATAGGAAGCTTGATAATCATCAACTTTTACGAAAGGCAGCTTGTATTTTTCTGAAAATGTAGATAATAATACGATAGGAATGTTTATTTTTTTGATGTATTTAATATTTTCATCCGTTAAATTTTCACTTGTAAAGATAATGCCATCTACTCTTTTTTCTTTTAATGTCTTTAAATACTCCATTGTTCTTTCTTGGTTAGAATAGGTGTAGCAAACGATAATGCTATACTTCCTTGACTGAGATAGATTTTCAATTCCATTCAGCAAATCGTGCGTAAGCATACTTGCAATATTTGGTACGATAACGCCAATAGTATTTGTCTTATTTGTGATTAAGCTACGAGCAATTTCATTAGTCTCATAATCTAATTCTTTCATAGCTTGTTGAACCTTTTGTTTTGTTTCTTCTGAAAAACCGGGCTTATTATTTATTACGCGAGAAACTGTCGCAATAGAGGTTTGCGCTTTCAAGGCAACATCACGAATGGTAACCATCTGTATTCACTTCCTATTCTATCTTTAATTAACCTCAACGTAAACGTTTACTCAAATTGATATTAACATAGTTTGTTAGCGTTTTCGATGTTTTTCTTATATTATTTCAAATTAATTATTAGAGTTATTAATAACTGTAAACTAAAATTTTAGATAACAGCAAAAATAGAACTACATACCTTAAACTATGTACCGACCTTTAGAAGTCAGGCTTAAAATTATAATACCCCGTTTTTTTATCTTAATACATGAAATTTATATAAAATTGTGTATCTAGAATCTTATTAAAATATTGTACATGAGATTGCATGTTCAAAAAAAATTGTGTTTTTTTCACTTGGAATTACAACTAATAGTACCCGTACATTTATACAAAAGTTAGAACATTATAATAAGCTTTGCTTGATACCTACGGATAGAGACAATGCTTTGGCATTAGCAAGAAATCTCGATGATGGTTTCCTTGCTATCTTTATCACCTTAAGTGGAAATACAGAAATTCTTATACAATGCGCTAATTTACTTAAGCAAAAAGGAATTAATATTATTTCTATAACGGGTTTAGAGAATAATTATATACACAAACAGACAATCATTCAGATTCCACTGCTGATATACAATCTAGACTATATATTGACTTCATGTTAGAAATAATTTTTAATTTTATTGCTATTTCAGACGAAATAAATAGCTAAAAATAAATACAGCCTTAGCACTTGGACTATTTTATTACCTTATCCTTTATTTTGTTATTCTTTAGATATTAGTTTTCCTATTTATTCCAGATAAAAAATCCGGACATTCTTAAATTTCTCTTACTGCATACTTTATCAATCCAGATCCAAAATCATAAAAATAGGGTGTTGGAAAGTTTACTTAAAATCCTTTCTTAGCTAAACTATGTATTTATTCTTAATCTTAAGTTAAGCGTTTTATTATTTGTATTCCAGGCTTTCAAAAAAAATGATTTTGAAAGATAAATTACCATAACCTTTTCGTCTGGAATCAGAAGACGGCTATAGCCAACTAATTTCGAAAGCGATTACCAAAATAAAAATAATATCTTATAATCTCCAGTCGATAAATTACTTTCAACTATATTTAATTCATTGTTCAGTTGGAGAAAACTAGTTCTAAAAAGTTAACCTGAAAGTACTAAAAAAAATCATACAAACATATACATGTATATGTTTGTATGACCTTTCAAAACTAATAAAATGATCAAAAAATTTATTTTGATTTAATAGATATTTATAAACTGAATGCATTCAATGCCTGCTAACTGTCTATTTTGGGTAGACTCAATTTAGGCACTATGGAAATAAATAAATTACAACAAGATAGATTAATTTAGTTGTACATTTACTGACTCTTTAAAAAAGTATTAGTATGAATTTTTTTTAAAAAGGCTACTCAAATGATTGCTAAATAAAATCGGGTTTAAGTATAAAAGAAACACTAGAATTAACGTCCATTCAATTTCTACTGTACGCACAATAAACATACTAATAACCGCAAATAAGATATCTAAACTACAGCTTAAATAGACTGACGATTTTAGAACTGTTTGTTTTTCTTTAGTTAACTCTTCAAATCCATTAAAACCTAAAGGAATAAAAGTCCAATCTTGAATAATTTTTGAAGAGTAATGACCTTTAGATAGTTTAATCATAGCGGTTAATTTAATCAAAATAAAAAAAGACATAAAGGCAATTAATATGTAATACTTCATAAAAAAACTCCTTTCAAATCTATTCTTTATTATGACATAAATTATTTCTCTAAAATATCTCAATACATGAAATGACATATAATGGTGTATTAATAAACTTTGATTTAATAAGGTTGTTTTTTTATTTCTTTAGTTTCTCTTCATGATCCACGTGAAGTGTGGTCTATGCAAGGCTAAAACCTGGCCAGCTTTCAGCTGAGACAAGTGGGAAACCGTCACTTATAAGACCTTAAAATCATTTGGCTTTTAGCAAGCCGATCAAACTCTTTTCGCTGGAATTCCGTTCCTTTTCGTTCCAAAAGTTTGGTGGCATGTATTGTGCTGCTTATTCTCATAGCTGCACAACACTTTGAAACAGTGCATCAGTACCGATTCATAAAAAAAGCCACCCCTACAGCGAATAGGAGTGATTTTCTTTTTATTCAATTTTATAACGTTTTATTCTTTTTAAAATGTTTGAGAGTTTATTTCTTTTTATTAGTGTGGTCTAATTTTATTAAATTCAAAAAATTTTAGAGTTAATTAATATCCATCTACTTCTTTTAATTCAAAATCAGAAGGAACCAAAACGGTATCAATCGCATGTACAACGCCGTTTGTTGCTTCAATATCGGTTGTACTTATTGCTGATTCATTCACCATGGGATCTCCCGATAAATCAAATGTTAATTCTTCTCCATTAACTGTTTCTGCTTTCATTCCATCTGTTAAATCAGCAGCTAAAACTTTTCCAGAAACAACATGATACGTAAGAATCTTATCTAAATCAGGCTGTGCGAGTAATTCTTCAGCTGTAATATCTAATTCACCTAACAGTTTTTCAAATGCAGCATTAGTCGGTGCAAATACTGTAAAAGGACCTTCGCCTTGAAGAGTTTCAACAAGTTCTGCTTCTTGAAGAGCAGATACTAAAATACTAAAGTCAGAATTACCTTGTGCAATACCAACAACATCTTCTTTAACTTCGACGGATTCTTCCATAGCTGGATCCTCATTCATTGGATCAGGATCCGTATTATCATCTGTTGCACATCCTGCTAACAATCCAATGGCTGCTAACGAAACTACACCTAATCGTAACTTCTTCAATAATTCTTTACTCATAATAAATTCACCCTCTCTTATAGTCTAAAATAAACTCTCAAACAATAGAGAATAAACTCATTCTCTACCTATATTCACACTCTAATTGAAAGGTTATTAGAAGTCAATTAATAGGTTTAAAAAGAGATTAACCTACTATTTATTGCGAATATAGGCGTTTTAAAATAGTTGAAGAGTATCTAAATGGAAAATCAGGTTATAGTTGCTCGCTAAAAAATATTATGTCCAAAATAGGTCTATTATTCAAAAGTGAGTAGATTAATAGCAACAATAAGGAGTAGATGGATTAAGATCAAAAATAAGTAATTGGCTATAAATTTAAGGCTTGTTGGCGCGAGATGGGTCTCGGCTCTTTTTTTCGAGCAAAACAAAAAAGTCCCCTTTGACTTTTTAAGCTATAGTGACCCCCAAAAGTCGAACTTTTCTCAAAAATCGAAATAAAAGACAAGTAAAAAGATGCCTAAAAAATATCATACAAATGGTTACCAAACGTATTACATTTGTCATACGCGACATCCTGCAAATCTTGATGTGACAATCTTTTAGAGAGAGGTAAGAAAACGTGTTTTTTCGACATCTAGGCGTCTGTTTTTATTTTTGAGATTCGTCAGGCACAGCCTGACACGTCAACATTTTGAAGCGTAGCTTAAAATAGGCAGGCGCCTGAATCTTTTTATGCTCTTATCATTTTTTTCATTAGTTCAGTTCATATTTATTATTTTCTAATATCAGTATGTTTACAAGAATATAGGCATTTGGAAGCCTACTTTTAAAGCACTCTCAAGCCTTGAAATCTCTTATACTTCATTTCATTTTATTAAATAAAATGAAATAATGAATTCCAACAATAATATCAGGTGTTTTATTCGTGTTTTTATTTATTTTCTGCTATTTTTAATAGAGAAATAATAAAAAGGAGATGTTTAGTTTATGGAAAGTAGCACACGCAATTTATTAGTCGGTTTAGGTGCTGCAGTAGCAGTAGGATCTGTTGTTTTATCTGCATCAAATAAAACTATGGCTAAAATAGAAGTATATGCTAATCGCCAAAAAGCGAAAAAATTTGTTAAAGATAGATTAAAAGGCAATGAAAAAGCTTTAGATATTGTTGAAAAGCTATCTGATGAACAGGTAACAAACATATTAAAAGTTGTTGATAAAGTTAGTGATTTAAAAGGACGATTTGGAACTCGTACGAGTCATTTAAAAGATGCAACGAGTGAGTTCAAAGATAAAGTAAAAGGAAAAAAATTCAATTAGAATAAGTAGTGTGACATAAAGTAATTCGAGTTTACTTTTTGGAGTACGTTCTAGAATGAAAATCTAGATATGCGAAAGAGGTTGGGACAAAAAGTCCCAATCTCTAATTTTAATCTGACATTAATTATCATGTAACTTTTACTTTTATTAGTTACAACAATTATTAATAGTTTGTTTCAAATACATGAAATGAGATACAAGCGTGTATCGAAAACCTTGTTTTTTGCGTTTTTCAATCATTTTAATTTCTCTTTAGCATTCAGGTAAAACGTGGTCTCTACGAGGCTAAAAAGGGTCATCTGAAGTAGGTACGAAAAATATCGGAATAGCGGACTACTTTTCCGTGCAGAACAATAAGAAACCTCTTTTCACCTTTTTGATAGGTTCTTTTTAACGATTCATGCATTTGTCATACGTTCTATTGTGTCAAACTGGATAGTATTAAAATTTGGGCTTTAATAAATAGAATATAAACCTCGTCTATTAATCAAATTAACATAATCTAGTGGTATTACTCTAGTTTTTCAGCTTCAATTCTACATACTATTTATATCCCCTAAAGCGATCGTTTATAATGTTTTTTCTTTTAATTCCATTATCTTTAAGCTTGATTCTAATTTCCTTTACCATATTTGGATTACCCGATATAAAGTATAATGAATTATTTTTATGTTTCTTTATATAGTCTAATATATTTTCTTCCAAATCTTTTCTATCTTTTAAATATATAATATTCATTTTAGGATTGTTATTACTTATTTTGTCTAATTCATCTTTAAACACATACTCCCTTTTGCTATCTATATAAAATAGCTTTACCTTTCCTTTTCTATCTTTATATTCTAAATCTTTCAATATAGCTCTCATAGGCGTAATACCGATACCTCCAGCTATCATAGCAATACTTTTATTATCATTAGAAATGAAAAACCCTCCAAATGGACCTCTTAAAAAAATGCTCTCTCCAATTTCCATAGATTTTAGTTTAGCTTTAAATTCACTAGGATTTTCCCCTATTTTTGTACCTATGGTTATAATCTTTTCATATGGAGAAGATGCCACACTATACATTCTAGAATTCCCTCTATTTAACTTTTCACCTTTAAAATTAAATAGACCATGCTGTCCTGCTTTCCAACTCAGTGGTGATTTAGATTCAAATGAAAAAGAATACTTATCCGAGAATTCTTTTCTTTTATCAATGAGTTTTATTTCATTGTTTTTAAATAAACTTAATATACTCATTTTTAATCCCCCTTATATTAGTTCCAATAGTCTTTATGGTCTATCACATATTGTTTAAAACTAATCGGCTCTCTTCCTATTAACATTATAGCTGTATTTTTATATTTGTCTTCTATTAAGCTAATAGCTGCTGCTCTTGCTCTATCTCTTGTGTCTATAAAGCTTGTCTTTGATTTCCCTGCTGGTATATATAGCTCATCTCGTTCTTTTATCTTTCTCTATGATTCGTATTTAAGTTTTGCATAAAAAAATTAGTCTTAAAAACACATAAGGTATGCTTAGGTTTTTTATGATATGTTCAATCTTTCTATGAGGTACTATTGGATTCTTTCCAACTCCAAGAAGAGATACAAATACAATTTTCTCTATTCCCTTTCCTTTAGCAGCTTTTAAAAAAGGGAGCCTATCTTTTTGTGGTTCTGCAAGATTGGGAGGCCTCACTAAAAAAATAGCTCGAACTCCTTCTAATGCTTTTTCAAACGTCTTCTTATCTAAAAAGTCGAATTTTACTAATTCTACATTTTCTTTATCTTTAAATAAAGTTTTAGCTTTTTCTATATTATGAACTGCTGCTTTTATATCCTTTTTAAAAGTCAGTAACTCTTCTACTACATATTGACCAATATTACCACTTGCGCCTGTTACCAAATATTTATCCGTTTTTTTTACCTCATATTTTTTATGATCTTACTTATTGTATTTTTAAATAGTAGAACTTCTTCATTAGTTAATCCTTCTGTTGCGTCAGATAGTACTTTGTTGCTTATTTCTTCTAGCTTAGGAAGTTTTTTTTTAGATTCTTTTGTTAACTTTAATATAAAGGACCTTTTATCATTAGGATTTGGTTGTTTTTCTATATATTGTTTATCTGTAAGTCTATTTATGATTCCTGATATAGTTGGTTTGTCCATATCTAATCTTTCAGATATTTCAACCGCTGTAGCCCCTACCTCTTTTCCATCTTTAAAAGAATTCATTTCAATATCTTTTATAGTTGCAAATTGAGATACTGTGATGTCCTCTATTTCAAGATCTTTATTTAATCTATTTTTTAATAGTTTTGAACAATAATTTATTGTATAACCAATATTCATTCTATCACCCCATATAAACTAGTTAGCACACTAACTAGTTTATCGTTAATTATTTGAAGAAGCAATACAAAAATTTCACTAGTTAGAAAATCATGTCTAAACTGGTGCAATTTCTTGCCTATCTATGTGTGTATCATAAAAATTTACTATTTATTTTCCTTGCTATAATACAAATGAGTTTTACAGTTGTATGATTCTGACAAACTTAGTTTTATAAGTATTTTATTAAAAAATGATGACTTATGAATACACGAAATCTTATAAAATTGTGTATCGAAGACAGGGATGAAAAATAGTCAGCTATTCCGACATTTTTCGTGCAGAATCCCTCCTCCCAATGCCTCTTAACATAGAGTAACCGAGATGGAGGACACCAATGAATGATGTACCAATGACCCGTCGCGGGTTCTTTTCAAAAATTACAAAATTTTTCAAAAAACTATTGGGAGGTAAGAATTATGGGTAAGAAGGCTTTGGTTATTGTTGATGTGCAGAATGATTTCTGTGAAGGTGGCGCTCTAGGTGTGACTGGAGGGCGTGAAGTAGCAAATAATGTTGTCAGCTACATTGATCGATTCTCTGAGGAATACCCGGTCATTTTTGGTACCCGTGACTTCCACGAGGCTAACAATGACAACGGTGGACACTTTGCAACACCGCCTGCTGAGCCTGATTTTATGGACACATGGCCAGTTCACTGTGTTCAGGGAACTGAGGGTGTTGAGTACGCTGATGCAAGGATCCGCCAAGACGTTGACATTCACATCGTCAAGGGGATGGGTCGCCCGGATTACAGTGGTTTTCAGGGAGTGATCCAAGGGACAGGCGTTTCTCTGGAAGATGCGCTCCGCTCGTTGGGCGTTACAGAGGTTGACATTGTTGGAATTGCTACCGATTACTGTGTCAAGGCTACTGCTCTGGATGCGGTGACTGCTGGATTCAAGGTTTCGGTTGTCGCTACTCTCACGGCTGCTGTCAGTGACGGCGAGGGAGCCTTGATTGATATGGTTGCGGCTGGCGTCAACATCGTGTCCCTTGAAGAAAACTGATGCCAAAAAAACATCTGAGATAGAGGAATTAGCTGGTTCAATTAATTTTGAGAAAGTCAACATTAGTGGTTAGTTGGATGACGCCATCATTGCTACATTTGCAGCGAACCCATACGAAGAATCCAAATTGTACACATTTTTACTTAACGACGCAATAGATGACCAAGCAGATTTAGTAGTGAAGCATGCTGAATCTCTTTCTGCTTTGAACCGCATCAAGTGAAACAACCAATGATAATCCACTAAATCTACTAGCCATCCATTCACTTTGCATAACTATTTATCTCTCACTTTAATTTTTTAAAACTCTTTAAGGTACATGAAATAATATAGATTCATGTACCCAGAGTTTTTTAAAATTAAGGTTCTTTTTATTTACTGAACAACTATCTTAAAAACGCACCTCTTACTTTTTAAAATAGTTGTTAGTATGGTTAATGTGTCGTTAGTTTTTAATGATTATACCCTGAAAGAGTAGTATAAGGAGGAAGAAGAAATAGAAAGTCTTGCAATATAAAGATGTTAAGAAAAAACATCTTCCATTGCTTGGAAGAGTTGGCTTAAAAGGGGATTACGATAGAAGAGTAGAGATCCTACGAAAAAATCCAGTTGAACAAGTTAGAAGAAATGAAGTTCCTCAGTCATAAAGCAAGAAAATCCGTTCGATGAGAATCAATGGACAATATAGGCTTTTTTTACAGTCGACAAAGTAAAAAAATCGTAATCATAAAGACTGCTTGATCCCACTATGAAAACAATACCCCATCCTAAGAGATAGCCTTATAGCTTTCTCTTTTTATTTATCAGATAAGTTTTTTTAGTCCTATGTGTCCACTAAACTACCGTTCTAGTTTGTCGATGTCTTGGTGAACGGGTCTGAAGCGACAACGTACTTTGCAGCTTCATACAGGTTAACCGGTATAAAAACAGACAATAGCCACCAAAGTATGCGCATTTTTCTGATTTCCGCTCTTTTCTATATTAATTACAGATTAGTCTTTTAACGAAAAGTCATTTGGCAACCTCTTAATCTAAATAAACTACACGAGGCGGAATCGAACCGCCACAAGGCCCCTAGCCGTGCGCTGATGCTGGTCTTTATTCTGAATCTTCTGCGACTACGGTTGTATCAGTTTCAGTTGTTGGCTGGCTAAGTGTGTCATTCAAATTGTTGATTTGACGACCAATATTCTTTGTTCCAGCCATTGAATTAATCAATTCAATTAGGTCTAAACCTGTTGCGTCTTTAAGGGCTTCTTGTGTCGAAGCTAGCACATTTGTTGCTGTCTTAGTAATAGCTGATGCACCATTGCCGTCTCCGCTATCAACAACCGTTATCTTGTCAATGTTGCCTAGTGGTTCTGCAGATGCTTTGATAATAGATGGGTAAGCTTCAATCAGCATCGTCGTAATGGCTGAACTTCCGATACCCTCCATGGCTTTAGCCCATGCTGTCTTACTTTCGGCGTTAGCTTGACCGATCAAACGAATACTTTCAGCTTCAGCTTGACCATTTAGTTCGATTTCTTTAGCTCTAGCTTCAGATTCAGCAATGGATCTATTTTTACTAGCGATAGCGCTTTGTTCAACAGCGTAACGTTCAGCTTCGGCTTTCTTACGAACGGTTGCGTCGTATTCGCGCTCTTTCTTGATTGTTTCTTTCTCTTGTAGTTCAATTTGTTTTTCACGCTCTGTAATTAATGCGTTACCTTCTTCAACAACAACGCGTTTTTTTAATTCAGCACGTCTCAAGTCATAAGCACTTTCAGCTTCGGCCTTAGCGATATTTTGTTCTCTCTCATACGTAGATAACAATAAACTTTTCTCTTTTTTAGCGTTCGCTGTTTCTGTTTCACGTTGTAATTCAGCTTCTTGAGATTTTTGATCGGCTAAAGCACGTTGAATACGTGTTTCTTTGTCTGCGTTGGCTGTCTTAATGTCAGCATCACGTTTGACTTCGGCAATACGACCTTGACCTAATGCTTCTAAGTAACCATTTTTATCCGTCACTTCTTTTACGGTGAACGATACAATCACTAAGCCCATTTTAGCTAAATCGCTTGCAGCTTCTTCTTGTACGTTACTGTTAAAGACATCTCTGTTTTTATAGATATCTTCAACGGTCATACGACCCAAAATAGAACGCAAGTGACCTTCTAAAACTTCTTTAGCTTCGCTCTCTAATTGCTCCGTTGTTTTACCTAAATATTGTTCTGCAGCCGTTGCAACATCTTCAGACGTTGACCCGATCTTAATAATAACGGTCCCGTCAACTGCGACCGGCACACCCTCTTTAGTATAAACTTCTGGTGTACGAACATCTAATTTAGAGGATAAAAGTGATAATTTATTAACGGTTTGAATAATAGGCCAAACGAACGTTCCGCCTCCGCTAACGATTTTCATCTTGTTGTTTGTTTCAGGATCTATAAAGACGTTTTTGTTTCCCAAAGCTGTCCCAGAAATAATTAACGCTTCGGCTGGCGAAGCGGTACGGTAACGACTAACTAACAATATTAATAAAATAACACCAATGGCGATAACGCCAACTGTTCCAAATAAGGTTGAATCCATATATATATTCCTACTTTCTTCTTGCTCTATTTTTTGAAGCTTGTTTCTTTTTATTTTCGTTCCATGTCGGCACTCGTCTGGTGATGTCTTTAATGCTATTATTATACGGTAATACATATAATACGCGGTCTCTGACGTCCATAACCAAGACATTTTCGTTTATTGGAATGTCTGTTATGCCGTCGTCATTTTCGTAAATTTTAGCCATTTTATTGACTCGTGTGAACCCCGTATAAACAATGACTTCACCTGTTTTATTAAGCGAAATTGGAACGGAAATCTTTCCCTCTTTACCCTCTAATTGATAAATAGAGGTAATACTGGAATTTTCGGCACGTCCCTTAAACGGTAAGATAACCAGAATATTCATTAACATAATGGCGACCATAACGACAAAAAAAATACCTGCAAATAATATAATAGATACTGTTTTACGTTCAGATATTAGAATTCCGTATGTAATGAAAAAGGCAATCATACCGGTAACAAAGAAGTCACTAATGTCATAAAAACCGACACTAATACTATCTTTCAATGGCAACGTTAAAATGGCTACGGCTATACAGCCGGCAAAAGCATACTGTAAGTACAACGGATTCTCTAATACAACAGTTAGCATTTCAATTCCACCTCCCTTCAGTGACTTATTTCTAATGAATATCTACCATTTTTTGAGTACCCTATAATACAGTTTCTTTTGATAGGCCAACAATTCCATCCATGAAAAGACCCTTGAATCTTTGACTCATATAATACTCTTTGTAGTCAGTTCCTACTACACAGTTGACGTTTTTTGCAGCTGTGACTTTTCTGAATACATCTTCACCTTTTTCATTTAATACATACAGAATAAATATTCTTTTGAAAATATATGTTATTAAATTAATTATACCATTAAATTGTATTTTAATATAAGCATTTTAATATAAAAAAACCCATTATTCTAAATTAGTGGATAGTTTCAATGATACAGGACATTGATTAGAATAGTGTATTGTTAACCTTCTCAAATCACGGTTATTTTTATTTGCTGAATAACTATTTTCTTTAAAGAGGCAACAACCCTTGAAAGAAAACAAAGAATAAAAATAAAAACGTACTAACGTAAAAAGCACTTTGTAGTTTTCTTTCTTTCTGAAACTCTTCTACTCCTGCAATGAGCATCGTGAAGCCTATAGACAAGACCATAAAAGGTAGAAAGGCACCATTTTCTGTCACTAGTGAATATATAGCAAGTAATGAACCAACTACTGTAAAAATCAAACGTCCTATTAGAAGCATAAACTTACCCCTCCATTTAAAATAATTTAAATGTATCTTTAATTTTGCTAGGTCATTGTTTTTTTAAAAAAATTTATGAGAATTATCGAATAGATACGAAATACAATAGCAATACTAATATAATCAAACTACCTTTATAATCGATCAATCCCAGTTTTTATATAAGTTCAAACCTCATTTAAATATAACTATTAATAAGAGAGTAACGTGAAAAAGCAACTAATTTCCTTCCAGTTTATTTCTCCGTTCTGAATTGAACCCATAATTATGAAACCTACCCGTACGCCCATAATTCCATAAATAAATGACTCGATTTTTTTATTCATTTTGTTCCCACTCTACTTATATTAAAAAGAATAACCGCATTTAACTGCTCTTGTAAATAATATTTTTTTAATCGTAGTATTCTTCATGACAGCTTAACAGACAAAATCATATAAAAGAATCTTTCAATAAAATAAAATAATGATTTTATTTATATCCATACATGAAATGACATAAAGTCATGTATCCAGAACCTTATTATTAGCAAAGTTTTTTTTATCTCACATTTACTATTTCGAATGCTCTGCGAACCTGGAAACTACTACTGTCTGTTATAGCTACAACAAGCAAATTAGACTCAAATTTTTTAATCTAGACTGATATTCTTTTTCAGAACTATCCCGACTTATTAAAAGGTCTAACTTAAGATTATCTACACTAGCTCAATTTCTTATTTAATTCTTAGCTTAAAAAAAAGGCTTATAAAGACATACGGAATCAACAATAAGAACAAATAATTAATCACGATTATTTGTGGGCTATGAGTAGCAGGCATGATTTGGGTATTTCTTAATCCAGTTAGTAATCCCTCTGTATTAAATTGAATTTCAATGAAAAGCATGACTGTAATCATTTCTAAATAAATAAACTTTATCATATTTTCTAAAAAAGAGACTAAATTAGGAATAACATAAGAAATAAAGAGTTTCTTTCTAGAATATCCCAGTGACTTCGCAAAGATGACATAATTAGACTGATAAACGTCTTTAATATAGGGGGTCATATATTTAATTAAAAAAATAATGGGGAAAATAGTCAATATAATTAATGGAACGACTATCGCGGGTTCTCTGGGAGTCCCAACTGTTTTAAAAAGATAAAAAGATGTCTCTTTGTAGATAACGACACTAAACCAATGGATAAAAAGAACGATACCGACAACGGGCAAGCTTTCAAGATCTTCTAAGGATTGGATAAACTTCACGACTGTTTTATTTTTTAAGTTTGGAAAAAAATAACTATACAAAACTAACAAGCAGATGGTTAGGACTAGACTGACACTGATTAGTTTTAGGGTATAGCTGCCGTTGGTTTGTTGGTATAGCTTAGGTAACTCCATAATATTAGAATATGTAAAAAGTTGTGTCATTGTTTCTTTCATTAAGTTCCAGAATAAGCTGGGGTTCCTCATACTTAAAGGCAATGAATAACTCAAACAAACAATAAAAATAATCCCTAACGGTACAGAAATAAGTGACACAAACTGTTTTAAGCTTTTAATAAGTGTGTTGATTTTCCATCCCTCCAACTAAAGCTCGTTTCATTCTATTAAGCAAAAGAATCAATCCTCCATAAAATGCCAATGGAATAAGTACTGTCCAAGGCGTACTAGCTAAGCGGTTAATGTTCTGCCCAATCAGACCACTCCATTCATTAGACATTGTCACAGTGTATTTAGTGCTTACGTCTAACTGCATAACTAGTGAACCGCCTAAATACAACTGGAAATAAGCTAAATAAATAAAAAGAGATAAGTTTTGCGTCAAAATTTTAAAGAGTAAATTTAATGTTAATTCCGTTAATTGTGGTCTGAAAGAATACCAGATGGATCTAAATTTTGTACTTCCAAGGCTTAAACTAGCCTCCGCAAAGTCTTGATTGAAAAGCAGAGTTAATTCATTGTGATAAAGTTTAACTAAATTTGGAAGCCCAACAAGAAATAAAATGATCAATTGTATCAACAAAAATTTCATATTAGTTGAAGGTAGACTATCATCTGCACTAAAAATGATCGCGTGGTAATAGGGTCCTATCAACAAAAGTAATAAAAAAGGCTTAGGTATAAATGCGAATAGTTTATCAAGATACGAAAAAACAGGTAAAAGCATCGTTCTTCCTAGCTTATAAACCGTTAAACTACTTAAGAATAAACTGATTAAAATTTGAGCGATACTTAATAATAAACCCATGAAAAAAGTATATTTAAATCCTTGAATAACTTTAGCAAAGATGGTGAACCCTAGTATATCCGTACCAAATGGTTTAACTTCAACAGGTGAAAAAGGGGGATAGGTTAGTTCTCCGTTTATTATGGCCTTATCAACCCGAATAGTGAGAAGCTTTGATAATAAGGGTTCATAGATGAAACTAAGGAATAAAAAAAAGAATAAAATAAAACTCAACATCCAAAACCTAGAATGTTTACTTTTGAATGTGTTCATATGAAGGAGGGTCTCCTCTCTTTATAACTAATTTCTACTACGTGATCATCGTTTTTATGTATTATTTTTTTATAAAACTACTATTCTACTTCCTGATTTTAACATATAAACAGTTTTTTATTATTATTATCGTAAATTTCAGTTTCAACTAATGGTGGGGATCTTTCAACTGATTCTAGATTAATATTAGCTAAAGAATTTGTGCGCAAAATTATTTTTACAAAAGCGCTGAAAGAAACACTCGCTATCAAAGATAATCATCTTTATTATAATTTAAAAGTAAGCTACATGCAGTTCAGCAGATTAAGAATATTGCTAGAAGTTAGGACAAGTAATGGCCTCCTGAGCCTTTCCTTAAAACCATTTTTTATAGTTGAATAGATTAATATATCTGTCGTACTGTAATGTATCATTCTGTGACTGCCACTGCCTATCTCTTGCAGTGCTATTTTTGAAAAGAAAGGAAGCCTACAAACTTTATGTCTGTAAGCTTTTTTACGCTGTTATTGTCTACTATTAACTCTTTTTATTGGCTAGGTTAGATACGATAATGAGAACGCAGAAAAAAGATTAGATGAATAAGGAACAAAAGATAACCAGATTCTTTGATTAAATTATATAGTAATTAGTACATAAAATTGCTTGAAAGTGTTTATCTATAAGCTTATTAAAGCAAGAACCTATTTTGCCTTTCTAAAAGGTAAAATAGGTTCTTGCTTTTTAATTCCTAATACAAACAAATGTAGAGGATATTTTTTGATTATTTTTTATGTAATAGGTAAAATTAAAGTGTAGAAAAAAGTGCAGTTTAGTTTACCCCCGTAGGCACTGAGCTCATTTGCCTTCAACTCATAAAAGAAAGCAACTGAGCAATCTTTTTTCACCTGCCATGCACCCATCTTGGTATATGGCAGTTTTTTTAATGTGAAGCAGTATCAAATTATCTGTCAATAGTTTTATCAAGTTAAGGTTCTTTACAATTAAATTAATTTGAATAATCTATTTTACAACTGTTAGATGCGTAAGAAAAATCAAAAGAGGTGAATGCGATTGGAAAATGATTATTTTAAGATGATACTTTTAAGGGAGACAATATCCCCACATATATCGGAAGAAACGGTTGAGATTGAACAACTAACAAACTTTAGAGAGCTTATGTTAGCTTACAATGCTGCTATCAGAGCGGTAACTACAAAATTGGAAATACTAAATGATGAATTATCTCATCATGATAAAAAAAATCCCATACAAGTTATTAAATCGAGGGTTAAGGAGCCAGCAAGTATCGTTCGTAAACTTCAGAAAATGGATAAGGATATAACAACAACAGCTATCGTATCTTCTCTAAACGACGTCGCTGGTGTACGTGTGGTCGTTGCATTTATTGATGATATATACACAGTTGCGGATATGCTTGTTAAGCAAGATGACGTAACGTTAATAGATGCAAAAGACTATGTTAAAAACCCTAAGTCAAATGGCTATAGAAGTTATCATATGATTATAGCCGTCCCTATTTTCTTTTCGGATAGAAAACAATCTGTAAAAGTAGAAGTACAAATTCGTACCGTTGCAATGGATTTTTGGGCGAGCCTTGAATATCAGTTAAAGTATAAAGAAAATTTAAAAGACTCCAATAGTATTGAAATTGAATTGAAAGAATGCGCAGAAACGATTGCTAGGACAGATTTAAAGATGCTGGAGATTAAAAATAAGATAGAAGGCAATAAACTCCCTAGAAAGAAGCATCGATTATATGTTATTAAAGATAGAACTAAAAAGAAAAAAAGGAATGACACTCATAATTTACAAATACATGAAATGAGATAAAGTCATGTATCCCGAATGTTACTGGATTGAGCTTATCTTTGCTATAATAAAGATAGCAAATTTTATAGAATTTCTCATATTTTTGTATATAAATTACAATGAATCGAGGTCATTTTTATGTTAGAGTTATTTTTTCTATATTAGGGATACTTAGTTCAGTTTTTTGTGGTATTGCTTTTAGTAATTTACAAAAATTAGATAAAAAAGATGAAAAAAATTAATCACACAATAGATACATGAAATTAGATAAATTCATGAATCCCGAATCTTGTTAAACCAAGGTTCTTTTTCTTCTTCTCCACAAAAAAAACGGAAATAAATTTCTCGTACCTTATATATCTAGTTCTTGTTTTCTTTAATAAACAAATACAAAATTAGTCCACAAGTGTTCAGGAGTCTGTTGCCAATTTAACTTTGCTCACAATTTTTTTGCTAATACAAGTCTTGGATGTATTTAATTAATGGATAAAATAAGTAATAAAGGTTTTGGAGATATTGGTCAATTCCTTTGACTAAAAACATCTGTCGTAAGATACGTCTACCATTTGAAAAATTATTTCGGAGGGTTAAAAGATGTATAAAGAAGATCGACTGCCTCAATCTCCAAAAGAAGGCATACTATTTATGGTGATTATATCGATTATTTCGGTAAACATCGTCGCTCCTACTATCATGATGTTGGGACAAGGATTCAACATTGAAAATTATTTTGAAACGTTACGAATTATCCCATTCATGTGGGTCATTATCGTATTACTGGTAACGTGATTGCAGAGCCGATAGTTGGTAAAGTAATGCCAAAGTCCTTAGGTGAAACCGATGAGTTTAACGCTCTTATACTATTAAATACCTATTTAACTGTTACCATTATATCTATTTGTCTGTCAATAATAGGACCATTGGGTTGGTATGAGAAAAATAAGCATAAAGCCTTCTCAAAGCTTCTTTCCAAATTGCTTTAAAAACTTTGGTGTAGCTATTTGGGTTGAGTTGCTAGTTGCACAGCCTATCGCAAGATTTGCAATGTACAAACTGCATGTAAAGTAAAAAAAAGACTACCCATTTTTAGCCCTTCCAAGAACCCTTAATCTAGAGGGTTCTTTTTTTCTTATTTAATCTATGATAGTTGGTCAAATAAAGATTCGAACAGAATTTAATTTACAGCAATAATAAGAATAGTAACTATAATTAAGATAATTACACATGAGAATGTAAACAAAAAAACATTTTGTAGGTACATTTTTTTATACCGTACGTTTTCCATATTTAAATTTCTTGCACTATTTCCAACACTAAGTTCTTCTCGATGTAAAAGAAACAAAATCGACAGTCTCGTAGGATCACTAATTAGTCTAAATAGTGTACTTACTTCTTGTATAGATTCTTTCTCCAATAGAGAAGATGATCGATTCATAGCCAATGCTCCCTCTCCTATATGTATCTATTCATACCTAAATTATCATACAAGGTTTGGAATACAAGTTCTTCATCCAATAGAAGACAGGTTAATTTTCTAATAAATAGGGCTAATTTTTTGGTAATAGTTGACAATATCATTTTAGCGGCATAAAATGAACATACAGACATATGATTAAGCATTCATGTGTAAAACGTAATTGTTACGAAGTAATAAAACAATACTATCTATTTTAAGAAAGGTGATAAAATGGCTAATAGTAAAAAAAAACAGCCTCACGAAGAGCACCCTCATGGAAAGGCCCCCATCATTTTATATTTTATTGGTTTAGCACTGGCGATTATCGCATTATTATTGACCGATAACTACCTATTCCTACAAAACAGTTTATTTTCAATCGCTACAATTACAGCTGGGTATCACGTCATTATTATTGAAGGATTAAGCGAGACTATCGAAAACACCAAAAATAAAAAGAACTTTACACCTAATTCTCATATTTTAATGGGACTAGCTGCAATTGGAGCTTCTCTAATAGGTAGTTTTTGGGAAGGAACATTATTGATTCTCATTTTCTCTGGAGCTCATTTTCTTGAAGACTACGCTGAAGGCAGAAGCAAAAGAGAAATGACTAAGTTGATGGAAATGAATCCAACAACAGCTAAATTAATTATGCCTGATGGAAAGACTGAAACCGTTGCTGTCGAGGATTTAAAAGTTGGAGATCAATTACAAGTGTTAAACGGTGATCAAGTACCTATTGATGGAACCATTCTATCGGGCTCTACTTCTATTAACGAATCTGCTATTAACGGTGAAAGTATGCCTAAAGAAAAGACAACAGGCGATAGTGTTTATGCAAGTACCATAAATGGAACAGGTACTTTCTCGATGGAAGTTACAAAAGAAAATAAAGATACTGTGTTCTCAAAAATTTTACAATTAGTGAATCAAAATCAAGACAACCAAACAAAAGCAGCTAGTATCATTCAAAAATTTGAACCTACGTACGTTACGTTTGTTTTGGTTGCAACCTCACTTATTATTTTACTTGCCCCCTTTTTGTTTGATTGGACATGGTCAGAGAGTATTTACAAAGGGTTAGTTCTTTTGGTTGCAGCCTCTCCTTGTGCCTTAGCAGCCAGTACCGTTTCCGTAACCTTGTCAACCACATCGAACCTTGCGAAAAAAGGGGTTCTTTCAAAAGGAAGCACGTATCTATCACAATTAGCAGATATAGACGCTATTGCTTTTGATAAAACTGGAACTCTTACACGTGGAAAACCAGAAGTTACGAATTACTCTTTTACTGATTTTGTAAATGAAGAAACTATCATTGATGTTATAGTGGCTCTTGAAAAAGAATCGAATCATCCTTTAGCCAATGCTATTTTAGAAAAATTTGAACCTAAAAATAAGTTAGACATAGAAGTAACCAATCAAATCGGTAAAGGTTTAACTGGTAATTACGAAGGGAAAAAATATCAGATAGGGAAACCAACTTCTTTTGAAAAGGTCTCTGAAGAAGATAAACAATTAAACAAAGAATGGGCTTCAGAAGGGAACACAGTCGTTTACGTAGCAGAAGATGAAAAAGTGATTGGTCTGATAGCACTAATGGATGTTCCTAGCGAACACGCAAAAGCAACGATTGCTTACTTCAAAAAACTTGGTATTCATACGACGTTAATTACTGGAGATTCCGAAATGACAGGACAAGCTGTTGGTAAAGAATTAGGCATAGATGAAGTCATTGCCAATGTCATGCCGGCAGACAAATCAGCTATTATGGATGAACAAAAACAAAAATATGGAGTGACGGCTATGGTAGGAGATGGTGTAAACGATGCACCTGCCCTTGTGAAGGCAGACGTCGGAATAGCTATGGGAGATGGTACTGATGTAGCAGTAGATGTATCTGATCTCGTTTTAATGCAGAATAATTTATCTAAATTAGTTAATGCACATAAAATTTCTTTGAGAATGAAACGTGTTATTTGGCAAAACATTATTTTCTCAATGATTGTTGTAGCTTTTTTAATTGTAGTCAGTTTATTGGGGCTAACGGACATAGCTATTAGTGTACTTGTTCATGAAGGAAGTACATTAATCGTTATCTTGAATGGTCTTAGGTTATTAAGGACTAATTAAACACTAGCTTTGTACCATTAATTTTATTTCAATGCTTATTAAATAAGAACTCTACCGCTCAAAAGGGAATAGGGTTCTTATTTTCTTTCAATGTAGAAAAGAAAACCATACAAATTTCCAACCATTGGTTTAACTAGCGACAGTTTTAACCATGATTTCATATGATGTCGTTTAATACATGAAATGAGATGAAATCCTGTATCTGGAACTTTATTAAAATGAGGCTGCTAAAATTCTTCTTGTTTTCAGCAGCCTCCTTATTAAGTGCTGTTTTTTTTACTATCTTCAAATGCTTTAATGGTTAACTTTCGCCTTTGTTTGTGTGAGACAATTGGCTCAGGGTAATGTTTCCCTATGATCATTCCAAATTCATTTTGCTCTTTTTCAGAAAGCTTTGACGGATCATGTATCTTTAAACTAGTCATATTCTCAAGCTCAGGAATGTAGCGCTTTATGAAATCTCCATCTTTGTCATACTTCTCTGACTGTGTTGTCGGGTTGAATATTCTGAAATAAGGAACGCTGTCTGTCCCTGTTGAAGCCGCCCATTGCCACCCGCCTATATTACTAGCCGAATCATAATCAATGAGCATTTCTTGAAAGTATTGTTCTCCCCACCTCCAGTCAATTAACAAGTCTTTGGTTAAAAAAGAAGCTGTTACCATACGCAGCCGGTTATGCATCCATCCGGTTTCTTTTAACTGTCGCATTGCGGCATCGACTAGTGGAAAACCTGTCTTTCCCTCTTTCCAATTGCTGAAAAATTGCTTATCATTCTCCCACTCAACTTGACGAAAAGAGGGGTTAATTGAATTGTATTTCTGGTCTGGATGGGAAGCATAGATCATATTGTAAAAATCTCTCCAAGCCAGCTCTTTAATAAATGTTTCTTTACCTAAAGAATTTTTTGAACGATTAACTTGGTCAAAAACAGTCCGAATGGAAATTTCACCTGTTCTTAAGTGTTTGGATAAATGGCTTGTTGCATTTTTTAGCGGATAATCTCTGGCCTCATTATAATTATTCAAATCACAGTTAATAAATTCAGCTAAACGCTCATGAGCTGCTTGATTGCCTAGCTGTAATTCTTTAATAGGAATCTGTTTATCAAGAAAAGAATTAAACTGGTCTTCATCTTTTGAAAATAATGGCTCTTTAATTAATTTTTTATTATCAACTATTACTTCAACTACACCAGGTTTTTGTAGTTCTCTCCATTTATTGAAATAAGGCGTAAACACCTTATAATAGGTTCCAGAATTAGTCTTTATTTCTTTAGCTGAATGGATATGATGATCATAATAGCCATGAGCCTTGACTCCCAATTCTTTGAAAATATTACTTGCTATCTTATCTCGCTCAAGACCGTACCCAGTTTCATCTCTATTTATATAAATATCTGACCAACCAGGAATCTCTTTTTTTAATTTTAAAAAACACTCTTCAAGATCGCCATATAAAATATGCAGAGTACCCTTTTTTCTTTTCACTTCATCACGCAAAACTTCTACACTTCTAAAAAAAGCCGCTTGATTTAGTGAATTTTCACCTAAAAACTGCTTCGGATTTACATGAAACAGCAGCACTAGGGAGTCTGACTCTTGAAAAGCCTGTCTCAGTGCCACATTGTCTTCTAATCTTAAATCTCTTCTAAACCACATAACTGATACCAAGTAATCTCTCCTCTTCAAATTTTTAACTAAACTCTATTCCTATCCATTCATCACGAATGTTGTTTTCTTTTTGCGTTAGTATCTGCTGCGTTGCAATCTTCTTTAAGACTGTTTTTCTTTCTGCAAGATCTATAAAGAGCCCGCTTTTCAGCTTTATTCTACACTGATATCATCAGTCTACAACCTCTATCAAAAATGACTCAAGCCAGAGGACTAGTGGTTTTTTACATACCGATAGAGAGTCGCATATCTGATTCCAGTCATTTCTGTAATCTCCTCCACACTATATTGCTGGCTCTTGTAGAGCTTGATCGCTCGTTTCACAACTCGTGCATTTTCTTCCTCTTGCCTTAGCACTTTTCAATTATTCCTTGCTTTGCTCCACAATGAAATCTCGTTTGAATAGAGTAACAAAGATAGAAACCGTTCAACCTGATAGGGTAGCTATACTAGACGATATCAGCAGTTGTTTGATTAAAAATAAAAAAACTACTATTCTATATTCTGATAAAAAAATACACATGGAAATGGATGAAATCGCGTATCCAGAACCTCTTAACAGCAGGGTTTTTCTATCCTCCTCCAATACACAATTGCATTCTCTAACAAACTAAATCATGTGTCGATAAATCTTTTCCTCCCTACTTGTTGTTTTTCTTTACTTATGTTCTATCTAACTCACTAAAGGCTGACATAATAGGTAAACTTAATTTTCCAGTCCATTTACTAGTAACTATTCTTAAAGCTAAACTATTCAAGAAATTGTTTCCTTTTTTAAGAGTTTTACTACCTCTGATAATTACTTTGTATTTCTTCCTAATCTATCCATTCTTGTCCCTACTAATGTATCGCTTGAAATCATTTTGTTTAACAAATCATTTAACCCATCTTTATTATTTGAAATACCAGAAACTTTCTCATGAATACCTTAACCACAAGTCTTTATTCTTAATACTTCTATTTGAGCATCTAAATTTTAATCCAAAGAAGATACCCTAGCCGATTTAAAAACCACCATATATCCCTCTTTTTTATAATCTATTGATATGTCTACATGATACATTGCAAATGTTATTAGAACAACACTCAAAATATGATATGTATTAATGGGTATACTCTATTGATAGTCTAGCAGCTTAATCTAAACCATCTACCTGTAAAAAGAATAGAATAGTTCTTAGCATTGCTTTCCCAAAACAGTAAATCAATTACATAATTCCAATAAGATTCTACAAAATAATAATATAGAGGTATTTATTTCATGAAGAAAACGCTATTATAGTTAATGAGTAAGTATGCTCTAAATGATTATCACGTATATTGAAATAGTCTAAAACTATTTAATAAAGAAAGGTGTAACCATGAATGACTATTTAAAAATTAATAAACATACTAATTATTCTAAAACACAAAAAAATTCTTTCCTGTACTAGCGGATAGTGTAATTGAACATTACTACACATATGCAAAAATTGAGGCCTTTGATACCGTATCTAAGAACACACTTTTTTATGGTCATATTGGAGCAGATAAAATTACGAAAGTTAGTTTATATACACAAATTTCTTTTTTCTTAAATTGTGTATTTTTAGTATCTCTGATAGTTCAAATGTAAATATAGAAGAATTGTAAACTATTAAAAGATAGATAAAAAGTATCCCCTATTCAAGAAGCTATTTTTCTCTTTAAGCTGAAAAATAAAGCTTTATTTATAAGAGAGAGGACAAAAAATTATGACTGAGAAGAAAAAACTATTCTCCTTAACTTTTCCAATTTTTTTAGAGAGCTTATTATTTTCCATCATTGGAAGTGTAGATACCATCATGCTCTCTCGCTACAATGACTCCGCCGTAGGAGCGGTGGGAGTGGTTAATCAAATGATTTTCCTCATTCTTATTGCAGGCAATATTATTCTTTCTGGTACAGGTATCTTGCTTGCACAAGCTATCGGAGCAAAAAGATCAAAAGCTCATCTTCAAAAATTGACTTTAACAGCCATACTGGTCAATCTAATTATGGGGTTTCTTTTTAGTTTAGCTTTCGTGGCTTTCTCTGGGAGCGTTTTAAGTATTATGAATCTGCGAGGGGAGATGCTAGCTTTCGCAAAACAATATCTAGTCATTGTGGGTGGCTTTATTTTTATGCAACTTCTGGCCATGACATTTTCCATGTTTCTTCGTTCCTTTGGGAAAACGAAAGCCACATTAAAGATTTCTATCATTACCAACTTAACCAATGTATTTTTAAATTATCTTTTGATTTATGGTCATTTGGGTTTCTCAGCTATGGGGGTAAGAGGGGCTGCCATAGCCACCATTATAAGTCGAGGCTTAGGGATGATTATTTTAAGCTATCTGGTTTATGACCTAATTTTCAAACCTAAAATGGTCTCCTTCACCATGGGAGATTTTAAAGAAAATATTCCTGCTATTTTAAAATTTGGTCTTCCTGCAGCTGGAGAACAAATTTCTTACAATCTGGCCCGTTTTGTCATGATGCTAATGATTACAAGACTCGGGGAAGTAGCTATCACTGCGTATTCCTACAGCAATACTCTGGTTAGCTTTGTTTATATTTTTGCTGTTTCCTTAGGGCAAGGCACCTCCATCATGATAGGCTGGCACTTTGGTGCGAAAAACTATTTAAAAACCAAGGACCTAACCTCCTTTGCTTCTAAAGCTTCCTTTATTATTAGTATGCTAGCTTGTTTAATTCTAGTTTTATTTAGAGTTCCTCTACTGGGTTTACTCACTAATAATCTGCAAATCATTACTTTAGCCAGCCAAGTTTTAGTGTTTAATTTTATTTTAGAAGCGGGAAGAAGCCAGAATTTGATTTTTGTAAGTGCCTTAAGAGCTTCCTCTGATGTGAAATTCCCTTTCTATGTCGGCGTTTTATCCATGTGGAGTGTTGGTGTGTTTCTCGCTTACTTCTTCTCTTTTCCACTTCAAATGGGCTTAGTAGGAGTCTGGTTAGCTTTAGGTCTAGACGAAATTGTCCGTTCTATCTTTATGAGACTCAGGTGGCGGAAAAATATGCAGAAAATTTTTCTTGAACTATCATCATAAGGTTACAATTTATTCTTAGCACCCTATTGAACACTTATTTGATACTTTAAAAGCAAAAAAATGAGGATCATTTATGTACTTTCAAAGTTAGACAGTTATTACGGAAACGGTTATTCTATCTAGCCTACTGTGTATGGCCATCATCATTTTTTTGCGTATTTTCGATTAAATAAAAAAACCCAAAGAAATGTCGGCACACATTCTTTGGGTTTTTTATTAGTTCAAGACTTTTTCATTCTCCATAAGATACTTAGCTTCAAACTCATCCAGCAGTGAACGGACTTCAGCTGTTGTCTGAGTATCCATCAATTGGACCCTTAGAGCACTTGCTCCTTTGAATTCGCGAATATAAATTTTAAAGAAACGACGAAGTGGCTTAAAGATACGTGTGTCTTCTTCTGAAAATTGATCGAATAAATCTAAATGGTTTCTAAACAGATTTAGCAATTCTTTTGGCCCATGTTCTTTAGGTTCTTTTTCAAAAGCAAATGGATTATGGAAAATGCCTCGTCCAATCATCACGCCATCAATGCCGTATTTTCCAGCCAGTTCCATTCCTGTTTTATAATCAGGAATGTCACCGTTAATGGTTATCAACGTCTGCGGTGCGATTTCATCACGTAGTTTCTTAATCTCTGGAATGAGTTCCCAGTGAGCATCTACCTTACTCATCTCTCTTTTCGTACGTAAGTGAATAGATAGATTTGCAATATCTTGTTTTAATAAGTGAGTGAGCCAAGCAGTCCATTCGTCTACACTCGAAGCTCCCAGCCTAGTCTTCACACTTACCGGAAGACCTCCTGCTTTTGCTGCTTGTATCAGTTCAGCAGCAACTTCTGTGCGAAGAATCAATCCTGATCCTCTACCGTGTTTAAAAACGTTAGGCGCTGGACAGCCCATATTCAAATCAATCCCACGAAAGCCTAGTTCTGCTATACCAATACTCATCTCTTTAAAGAATTCAGGCTTATCGCCCCAAATATGAGCGACCATTGGCTGTTCGTCTTCTGTAAACGTCAAACGTCCGCGGACACTTTCTTTGCCATCAGGGTGACAATAACTTTCACTATTCGTAAATTCAGTAAAAAACACATCAGGTTTTGCTGCGTTAGCAACGACATGACGAAATACAACATCCGTCACATCTTCCATGGGTGCTAATACAAAAAACGGTCGGGGCAATTCTTGCCAAAAATTATCTTTCATTTTAAAATCCTTTCGTATAACAAATGTAAAAAGTAAATTGAACCTACTTCTTCTCTATTGAACTGTTTTTATTTTAATTATTATAACAGAAATATTCGTTTCTCAAAATAAATTGACTATAAAATTATTTTAGATTTTTTCAACGGTTTTAAAAACACGTAAAGGAATCGTACCAAAGTGTATTTTACTACATTGAACGTCATTATAACAGAATCATGTGATTCAATCTATATTTTCACTAAAAAATAAGTTTACTTTTATTGGGGTATTCCTAACTTTTATTTCAATAATTCTCCAATTGATTTTGAATAACTAATTACGATTACAATAATACCTATAATACTATTTTGAATACTATTTTAACTTGATCATTTTCTATAGAATCTATCTATTTCACTAAATCTTTTAATTTTATTTTCATATTACTAACTCGATTAGTATAAAATTTACTAAAATTTACAAGCTCTAGACTAATATCTTCATCTACAAAAAAGAATTTATTCGATAAACCTTTTTCACTAACCCATTCACTAAGTGCTTTATCATTCTTAGATTCATTTTTTTCACTGTTCAGCAACTCTAAATTCCCTATTTTGTTCCAGTTATCACCATTTTCATTAAGCTCATCATCTGTAAAAATTGTTGCCGCAAATTCAATATTAATAAATTTAGTCTTAGGATGAATATGATCAATATGAAAGTTTTGATTATAATAATCTAAATCTGGATAAAATAATGATAATACAAAAGCAGCATTCTCTGAACCGCATTTCGACTCAAAAAGACCATCAATAAATTCATCATCAAACGAATAATTTTTTGCGGGATTTCTTTTAGCCGATTCCATAATTTGTTTCAATGGGAAACTAGCATTGCTTTCTGCATTAATAACTTTCTTAATATCTAAAAGGACTGTATCTGATTGACCACCAAAAATCCGTTTAAGGAATACTAAAGTTAGCCATTTCTTTATTTTTCTATGGTCTGAATCATCATCTTTTGATTCAAAAAATATATTCTTGATAATCATCTCTTCTTTATTATTCTTATATACCCAAGCAATAATAGGAATCGCTGCATTTTTTGCAGGAAATGTTTTATTATTAAATCCTAATCTATAAAACAATTCAAAAGTATTTAATATTGATTTCCTAATTCTTCCCCAATTATCTATAATACTTTTAACAGTAGCGTTATCAAAATTCTTCACGCGATTTTTAATATCATCTGAATAAAGGATTAATGTAGTCTTTAATATCAAATCTGTATTAATTGAAAAATCGCCAAATTGATTAACATCTTTTATTAAATCATCGAATTTTTCTCTCGCATCTAACCAGTTTGCAGTAAGAACAGACATTAATAAATCAGAAAAAGTTAGTTTTGTTCCACCATCATTAGTTCTTATGAAAATATCTAAAACTTTATCTGGATTTTGCTCGTCTTCAACGAAATAATTCAATAACTTATCTTTATTAATTACTGTAGAAAGTAAATCTAGTGCATCTTGAGCATATTCATTTTCATCTAATCCTGATTTTTGTAAAAATATATACTGATCTTTTGGTTTTTCCATAGTTAGAATATTTCCAACTTCATACCAATATTTATCTTTTTGAGAATTTTCATTTTGTGCTTTTTCCTCTTTTAAAAATTTAAATTCATACTTCTTATCAATTTCAGTATCTGACTCGTACTTACTTTTGATATTTAAATATAGTTTCATTGGCGGAAAATTATCTTCAGTATAATTCAAATGTTTATGGGGTAGTTTCAAAGCATACGTTCCTTTAAGCCCTATATATAAACTATTTAAACGTTGCTGTCCATCAATTACCGCATAAAAAGTTTCATTCTTGCCTCTGGTATTCAATGCCTCATTCATCTCACCATATTTTTGTATATACCTTCTCAAAAAAGAATAAAACTTATAATTATTCTTTATATTCTCAGAATTTATTTCCCATAACATAAGTGAATTAATAGGATAGTTTCTCATAACACTATCAAATAATAGTTCAATCTGATTTGTTGACCACACAAATTTCCTTTGAATGGCAGGTAGTAAGAACTTATTTGAGTCAATACTATCAATTGCTTCTTTGATTGTTATTTCTGGCTGAAAACCTCTACTCATTGTATTCCTCCTCATAAATCGTTAACAGTCGAACATTATTCAGTCTAAAACTTTTTCTTTAAAAGTTTTTCCGCAGTGACTGTTACAGCCAATCCACCTAATGCAAGAATTCCTTTACCTGCTTTACTACTGTATTCTTTAATTTCTCGCTTATGTTGTAAACAAAATAGTGCATTATTTTTATACACTTCCTTACTGCACTTCGGTATTTTACATTTCTTTATTTTCGATTCTCTCACGACTCTCACCTACTATCCTTTTTGTTTTAGATTCCTCCATTAAGTTGTATATCTTACTTGTAATATTTTTTGTTAATTCTACAAATCGACCATTATTGCCTTCGTAAGCATTATCAATTAACCATGCTACAGATCTTTCATCGTTTGTAGATTGTAATAATACTTGTTCAATAAATGAATTATAATTTCCAAGTGTTGCCATCAGAGACTGCTCTTCTCCCAATGCTGTGTAAGCGACTAAGTTAAGTTGTACAGTTGAATTTAAATACCCCATGGAATTTTGTAAAATATTTTCAATTCTCTTAGCATCTTTTCTCTTTGTTTTTATATCAATGAATTCAAGTGCATCTTGGTGCAAAGATAACATTAACTTTCCAATAGTATCATTATTAACTTTTACTGCACTTATTAACAGTTCTTTTTTTATCTCTTCATCGTTTGAAGATAAAGCTTCAATTACTAATTGTCTAGCGCTAAAAAAGCCAGCATATCGATCATTATATTGACCTTGCTCCACGCGTTGGACTAAATGATTTAACTTTTCAATTTGTTCAGAAATTGATGCTAACTGTCCTTGGATAGCTGATAATTCGGGTAATGTTCCTAAGCCCTTAGCTATTTCTTTATCAAGAGTAAGGAAACTTTTATTTTTACCCGTTACAGAATCTCTTATTACTGCGTAGGTTTCCCCTGTTTTTTTCCGAATACCAAGTACCCATTCTCCAGAATCAAGTTTTTCTTTTGCATAATCGGATATATTTGCGACATACTTTGTTTCTCCTTGATGTGCTAATTTGTCAATGAGGGTTACTTTAGATATATTAGAATAGATACTTTTTTTCATTTTTTCAACTACTGATAAAGAAGCATATTCTTGAAGAGACTGTAATGAATATGAGTTGAAATCATAATTGTATAGAGCGCTATCAGTCACATCTATGGTTAAACCAGTTTCGTTTGGTAATTCGATAAGATAGTCTTTCATGCGACTATTACCTCCTACTCATTTTCATTAAATATTATACCATGAATCTTAATTTTCGAAATTACTTAATCATACAAGATTAAATAATGTTTAAACATCATTATTTAATAAAAAAACGTTAAAAGCATCGATATACAATACTTTTAACGTTTATATTTGTTACCCCACAGACCCTTCCATCTCATAAGCAATCAATCGATTCAATTCTACTGCGTATTCCATTGGCAATTCTTTAGAGAACGGTTCAACAAAGCCCATGATGATCATTTCTGTAGCTCGTTCTTCGGTTAAGCCACGACTCATCAAGTAATACAATTGTTCTTCTGATATTTTAGATACTTTAGCTTCATGTTCTAATGACACATTGCCGTTGTGGATTTCATTGTAGGGAATCGTATCTGATTTAGACAAATCATCCATAATGATCGTATCGCATTCGATATGAGATATCGATCCACCTGAATTCTTCCCAAAAATCACTTGACCACGATAGTTTACTTCGCCACCATCGTGCGCAATGGATTTCGAGACAATTGAACTAGACGTATTAGGTGCATTGTGAATCATTTTTGCACCGGTGTCTTGGTTTTGCCCAGCTCCAGCCATTGCGATCGACAACATCGTACCACGTGCGCCATTCCCATTCAGGAAAACACTTGGGTATTTCATGGTTGTTTTCGCACCTAAGTTGCCATCAATCCATTCCATCGTACCGCCTGCATCGACGGTTGCTCTCTTCGTCACTAAATTGTAAACATTATCCGACCAGTTTTGAATGGTCGTATAGCGACAATACGCATCTTTTTTAACGACAATTTCAACGACTGCTGCGTGTAAACTACTGGATGAAAAAGTTGGGGCAGTACAGCCTTCAACGTAATGAATGCTCGCTCCTTCATCGACAACTATTAATGTCCGTTCGAATTGACCCATCGCTTCATCGTTAATTCTAAAGTACATTTGTAACGGCACATCACAACGCACGCCTTTTGGCACATAAATAAACGTACCGCCTGACCAAGTCGCTGAGTTTAACGCCGCTAACTTGTTGTCTGTTGGTGGCACAACCGTTGCAAAGTGTTCTTTGAAAATCTCTGGGTATTCTTTCAAAGCGGAATCTGTGTCTGTAAAGACAATCCCCATCTTTTCGAACTCTTCTTTCATGTTGTGGTACACCACTTCAGATTCAAACTGTGCACCAGCTCCGGCTAGATATTTGCGTTCCGCCTCAGGAATACCCAGTCGTTCAAAGGTTTCTTTGATTTTTTCAGGTACATCTTCCCAATCACGTTCTGGTTTATTGCTTGATTTCTTGTAGTAGGTAATATTATCAAAGTCAATACCGGATAAATCAGCACCCCAAGTTGGCATGGTTTGGCTTTGGTAACGTTGAAAAGACTTTAATCGAAAATCAAGCATCCATTCTGGCTCTTCCTTACGAGCAGAGATGTCTCGAATGATGGCTTCTGAAATGCCTTTTCCAGTTGTATAAACCGACTCGACATCATCATGAAAACCGTATTGGTACTCTTGCGATTCTGGTACTTTACTCATCAATCAGCACCCCTTTCTTTTTCCTTTTTATTCCTTATCATTGGAGGCCATCTCATTGGCCGTCAGCAATGCTTTTTCTAACCCTTTCCAAGCTAATGTTGCACAACGGATCCGGGCTGGAAATTTCGCAACGCCACTCAAAATCGCTGCATCGCCTAAATCGTCCAAATTGACGTTGTCTTTTCCTTGTACTAATAAAGAAAACTGGTCAACTAAGGCGAGTGCTTCTTTCGGTGTTTTACCTAGAACCACGTCGGTCATCATGCTAGCACTGGCGGTACTGATCGTGCAACCACTACCTGAAAAGCGAATCGCTTCGATGCGGTTATCGGCTACAGTTAATTGCAACTCAATCACATCGCCACACGTTGGATTATTCATCTCGACTTGATTGGTTGCCTCTTTTAATGTGCCGTGGTGATGTGGGTGGCTAGAATGGTCTAAAATAACTTGTCGGTACAATTGATCTAATCTAGTTAGTGCCATAATTAAAAAACTCCTTTGCGGCTAAAATCGCTTCAACCAGGCTGTCACAGTCTGCTTTTGTGTTGTAGAGATAAAAACTTGCTCTGACAGTTGAAGAAGTTACAAGCTGCCTCATTAGCGGTTGCGTGCAGTGATGGCCTGCTCGAACAGCAATCCCTTGCATATCCAGTGCCGTTGCTAAATCATGTGGGTGAATGTCAGCCACATTAAAGGTCACAACCCCTGTGTGGTTTAAAGCATCTGTTTGTCCATAGATAACTAAACCTGGAATTACACGAAGTTTAGGCAACAAGTAAGTCACCAACTCTGTTTCATGAGACTGAATATGTTCCATCCCTAGTTGATTCAAGTAATCGATTGCAGCAGCTAAGCCGATTGCACCAGCAATATTAGGAGTACCCGCTTCAAATTTCCACGGCAACTCGGTCCAGGTACTTTCTTGGTCATAAACAAAGTCAATCATTTCGCCGCCGTATTCAACTGGTTCCATCGCTTCTAATAACGCTCTTTTACCATACAAGACGCCAATACCGGTTGGCCCTAGCATTTTGTGTCCACTAAACGCATAAAAATCAACATCTAACTCAGCTACATCGACTGTCATATGTGGCACAGCTTGCGCTCCATCAACAACGATGACGGCCCCAACGCTGTGAGCTAGTTGAGTCAATTCTGCAATTGGATTCACACTACCTAAGACATTTGAAACATGCGTCAAGGCAACGATTTTCGTTCGATTGGTGATTTGTTGTTTTGCACTGGCCAAATCTAACTGCCCATCTTCGGTTAACTCGATATATTTCAAGGTCGCTTTTTTCTTTTTAGCCAGTTGTTGCCAAGGAACAATGTTTGAATGGTGTTCCATATAAGAAATCACAATTTCATCGCCCTCATGGACATTGGTTTCGCCATAACTTTTGGCTACCCAATTCAAACTGGTAGTTGTTCCTCTTGTGAACAACACTTCAGCGGTTTCTTTAGCTTGAATAAACGCTCGAACGGTTTCACGAGCAGCTTCATATTGACGGGTAGCTCGTTCGGCTAACGTATGCACACCGCGGTGAACATTGGCGTTAGCAGTTTGATAATAGGTTGCAATGGCAGTTAAGACAGCTGTGGGCTTTTGACTGGTCGCAGCACTATCCAGATAAATTAGCGGTTCATCATTCACCACTTGATTTAATATTGGAAAATCTTTTTTTACCTCTTCACCTTGAAACATCATTTTATTAACTTCCCTTCAATCGTTTCCACTAAGTCCTCACGAATCGTTTTCAACGGGATGGCTGCAATCACGGAACCTAAAAAGCCGCGGGTAACTAAGCGTTCGGCTATATCTTTTGGAATCCCGCGACTCATCAAATAATACATTTCTTCTGGATCCAAACGCCCAACACTGGCTGCATGCCCGGCTGTTACATCATTTTCATCAATTAAAAGAATCGGATTTGCATCGCCACGCGCTTTATCTGATAGCATCAAAATGCGACTTTCTTGCTGGGCGTCGGCTCCTTTTGCGCCTTTAATAATGTGTCCAATACCGTTAAAGGTTAAGGTAGCTTTTTCGAGAATCACGCCATGTTGTAAAATATGCCCGACTGAATGTCGGCCAAAATTCGTCACTCTGGTATCAATGGCTTGAATTTGTTTGCCCATACTGATGGCCACAACTTTCACTTCACTGTGAGAACCTTCTCCAATCAAGTCGGAATCAAAGTCCGCAATCACATCCCCATCATTCATCACGCCAATCGCCCATTCTATTCTTGAATTGCCTAGTAAATGGCCACGACGATTAAAATAGGTCGTGGTATTTTCGCCTAATTCATCAACGGCTGAAAACTTCACTTTTGCACCAGGTTTAGTGATCACTTCTACCACAATATTGGCTGCATTTTTCTGATTCCCAATCGTTTGGTATTTTTCTACATAGGTAAAGGCACTATTGGTATCAGCATAAATCAACACGTGTTTGATTAGACTGTTAGTTTCTTGACTATTTTGGACGAATAACGCTTCTAGCGGTTCTGTGATGACGACATTTTTTGGTACATATAAAAAGACGCCACTAGTCATAAAGGCTGCATGGAAAGCCGTTAGTTTGTCTTCATCTGGTTTAACAGCTAGTTGCATATACGCTGCTTCTACTAGTTCAGGGTGTTCTTCCATCGCTGTAAAAATATCTGTAAAGATAACGCCTTGTTCAATCAATTCCATCGATAATTGTTCAAAAGCTGTTTGCGTCCCGACTTGAACAATACGAGGAGCATCTGACTCTTCTGTTAAAAAGTCATTGGCTAAGAAAACCGGTTCTTCAACAAGGTTAAAATCTGGCACTTGTAACAGTGGCCAACGATTGTAATGTACACGCTCAATGACTGGCAACTCCAATGAAGAAATCTTTTCTAAAGCCGCTAAACGCAAATCCAGCATCCAAGTTGGTTCATTTTTCATCATAGAAAACATCCGGACGTCGCCAAGAGTATCTTTGTATGCTATTTCTTTCATCTTGCTCCCCTCCTTAGTCTTCATCTAAATCAAACTCGATACCCAATTCATCCCGAATACCTTTGTAGCCTTCTGCTTCTAAACGCTTCGCCAGTTCAGCTCCACCCGTTTTTACAATGATTCCATTCATCATCACGTGAACCACATCTGGTGTCACATAATTTAATAAGCGTTGGTAATGCGTAATAATGAGTGCGCCAAATGATTCGCCGCGCATCGCATTAATGCCTTTAGACACCACTTTTAACGCATCGATATCTAATCCTGAATCGATTTCATCCAAAATTGCAAAAGTCGGCTCAATCATCATCATCTGCAAAATTTCATTGCGCTTTTTTTCTCCACCAGAAAAGCCTTCATTTAAATAACGTTCTGCCATTTCTTCAGACATATCTAATAACTCCATTTTTTCATCCATCTTACGAATAAACTGCATCACGGGAATCTTGTTGTCATCCTCACGACGGGCATTAATCGCAGCTCTCATAAATTCTGCATTCGTAATACCAGCAATTTCGCTTGGGTATTGCACCCCTAAAAATAAACCAGCACGTGCCCGCTCATCAACAGCCATTTCTAATACATTTTCACCATCTAGTGAAATCTCACCTTGGGTTATAGTAAAACTAGGATGTCCCATAATTGCGGCAGCTAATGTTGATTTACCGGTTCCATTAGGCCCCATAATTGCGTGAATTTCATTTGTTTTCACCGTCAAATCAACGCCTTTTAAAATTTCTTTCTCTTCAATGGAAACATGTAAATTTTTAATTTCTAAAACAGCCATTATCAAAACTCCTTTTTATTTCGCTTTATTTTTACCTATCTTCTTTATTCCATTCTACTCCATTTTATCTGAACTAGTATCCATACGCAATAAAGTTACTATCAAACAACTTACTTTTTCTAGTTAAATAAGGTAAACTAGGTAAGTAACCGCTGAAAAATTGCGCAACGTCTTAAGAAACACTAACAAATACTATAGTTAAATTAGAAAGTAGGATAGATAGATGAGTAAACCAATTATTGGTATTCCGGGAAACATTTTACGTGGTGTTAACGAAACAAACGGAGTCACCATCACATACACACCACAAGGTTTCATCGACGGCATTCAAGCCGCAAAAGGCGTACCTGTTATTTTTCCAATTAGCCCAACAGAAGACGCTTCTTATTATGTTGACCAAATTGATGGATTGTTATTAGCTGGAGGACAAGATATTTCTCCTTTATTATTTGGCGAAGAGCCTCATTTGAAATTAGAGGCCACTGAGCCCGCCCGCGATGCATTCGAAATGGCGCTAATAAAAGAAACCTTAGCTCAGCATAAACCGATTTTAGCAATTTGTCGCGGTATGCACCTATTGAATGTCATGTATGGCGGAACTCTTTACCAAGCTCTTTCTGATTATAAGGAACTAACCGTGCAACACATTCAGCAAACTTATTTCAATACAGGCTCTCATACCATTACCCTAGATACCGAAAGTCAATTGGGGACTATTTTTGGGGCAACTTATTTAGTAAACTCTTATCACCACCAAGCTATTAAAGAATTGGCTGACTCGTTTAAAGCCGTTGCTTGGAGCAAAGATAACCTGGTTGAAGGGTTTGAATCGACTGATTCTGAGCAAAGCATCATCGCCGTCCAATGGCATCCAGAATTAATGTTAAAAGAAGACCTCAAGATGCAGCGCTTGTTTACAGATTTTGTTAAACGTGCTTCAGTTGCTTATTAATAGATAGATATATTAAGAGAAAATAGGCCAGCTAAACGAACTGTTTAGCTGGCCTATTTTTAGATTTAAAAACTTCTATGGTTTAATCTTTAACTGGTACTACTGCGCCATCCCATTCTTCCATGATGTAGTCTTGAACTTCTTTTGATTTCAACACTTCAATTAATTTTAGAATAGCTGGGTCTTTAGCATCTTCTGAACGAACAGCTACGATATTAGCGTATGGCGAACTTGTACTTTCCAATGCAATCGAATCTTCAAGGGGGTTAATATCTTGATCTACTGCAAAATTAGAATTAATCGCTACTAAATCACCTTCCTCTTGTTGGTACAATGTTGTCATTAAAGCTGGATCGTTTTCGTATTCAAATTCTAAGTTCTTTGGATTTTCATCTATATCATCAAAAGTGGCAGTTGTTGGTTCAACGCCTTCTTTTAACGTAACTAGACCTTCATCTGCTAAGATGCTAATAATGCGACCCCAGTCTGATTGGCTATTGCTCACTAAAACAGTTGCACCATCTTTTAAATCTGATAAGTTTTCGTATTTTTTAGAATACAAGCCAAGTGGTTCGATATGGATTGCACCAGCATTGACGAAGTCAAAATCATTTTCATTAACTGCGCTATTAAAGAAAGGAATATGTTGGAAATAGTTCGCATCTAAGTCGCCTTCATCTAAAGCTACGTTCGGAACAACATAGTCATTATAAGTAGTAATATCTAATTTTACGCCTTCTTTTTCAAGAAGTGGTTTAGTAAATTCCAATATCTCTGCATGTGGTACGTTGCTAGCACCAATTTTTATAGTCGTTTCATCGCTTTCATTTGCTGAATCGTTCCCACAAGCTGCCAGTGTTAAAGATAATCCTAAAGTTAAAATTGCTCCAAATAATAATGATTTTTTCATCGTCTTTCTCCCCTTTTTCTTTTCAATTTTTTATAAATCTTAATCCATTACTGATTACTATGTGTTTAACGTTTATCAATTCGTTTAACAGCAGTATCTCCAACAAATTGGATAGTGAAAACTAAAACCAAGATAATCAATGTCGCTACTAACGTTACAGCGGGTTGATTTCTTTGGAAGCCATCTAAGTAAGCAAGATTTCCTAATCCACCAGCGCCAATAACTCCGGCCATAGCGGTATAACCAACTAATGAAATTGTTGTAACGGTTAAACCAGAAACAATGGCCGGTAAACTTTCTGGGATGAGAACTTTATAAATAATGTCCCATTTACTAGCTCCCATTGCTTCAGCCGCTTCAATAACGCCTTTATCGATTTCGCGAAACCCGATTTCAACTAAGCGTCCATAGAAAGGAGCTGAAGAAATAATCAAAGCTGGTAACGCAGCTAATGGTCCAATAATTGATCCAACTAACGTTTTTGTGAATGGCATGATTAAAACGATTAAGATAATAAACGGTACTGAACGAAATACGTTCACGAAGAATGCTACGACACTATACAGCACTTTAGCACCAGGTGTTTCTTTTCCATTTGTTTCATACAATAAAAGACCAAGTAAGAGTCCAAATAAAAAGACAATAATGACTGAACCAGCGGTCATTCCTAACGTTTGCACTGTAGCTTTTTGCATTTTTTCTAAATCGATTTCTGAAAAATCAAAATATTGAGTAATCAGATTAGCACCTAGTTTAAGATTCGACAACATGTTCAATCACCTCTACTCCTACTTTCATCTGATTCATTTGCTCAATCGCTTGCGCAATATTTACTGCATCACCCGTTAACTGAACGTATAAGGAACCAATCGAACCTTTTTTGGCTTGTTGGATATTCCCTTGAATAATGTTTAACTCGACGTCAAATTCACGTACAATTCTTGAAATAACCGGCATTTTCACTTGTTCCTCTTCGAACACGAGATGAATTAATTTGCCTTCTGGGTACTCTACCAACATTTCTTCTAAGACTTCATCTGTTTCTCCACTATCTGGATTGGTATCTTGGCGAATAAAACGTTTCGTAATGTCTTGTTGAGGTTTTTTGAAGACTTCTAGCACATCTCCTGACTCGACCACTTTTCCATCATCCATAACTGCTACCTTGTTGCAAATCTTCCTGACAACATGCATCTCATGAGTAATCAATACAATCGTTAAGTTTAATCGTTTGTTGATATCTAACAATAAGTCCAAGACTTCATCGGTCGTCTGAGGGTCTAGTGCACTCGTGGCTTCATCACAAAGCAATAAGGTTGGTTCATTGGCTAATGCTCTGGCAATCCCCACACGTTGTTTTTGACCACCTGACAACTGTGCTGGATAAGCTTGTTCTCTTCCTTCAAGTCCTACTAACCGCAACAATTCTTTCGCCCTATCGTCACGCTTCGCTTTAGGTACCCCAGCGATTTCTAATGGAAACAAAACATTTTCCAATACTGTCCTAGACCACAATAAGTTAAAATGTTGAAAAATCATCCCAATCTTTTGGCGTTCTTTTCTTAAGTCTTTGCCTTTTAATTCTGAAATCACATGACCATTAATGGTGACAGTACCATTCGTCGGAATTTCAAGTCCATTAAACATACGAACCAACGTACTTTTCCCTGCTCCAGAGTACCCAACGATGCCATATATCTCACCATCTTCAATTGACAAATCAACTTGCTCGACTGCCGTTAGATTGCCTTCTTTTGTTTGGAAAACTTTTTTTATATTCTTTAACTCAATCACCAGCGTTCCCCCTCTCTCTACTTAACAGGTAAATAAAAAAACCTTCGTCCTTATATTAAGTCACCTACTTAATATAAGGACGAAAGTCATTGCTTTCGTGTTACCACCTTAATTTGTTGATTTATCACTAAATCAACCTCATCCAGTACTAAGCTCGTTGCAACTTGTATACTGTGGCACGTTATCGGGTGCTACCGGAAAGGGCTTATGCAGATGCATTCACTCGTTCTTGCTCAAAGACCATTTTCGGTTCAACTCCCATTACCTCTTTTCAGCAAACAAGGCTCTCTAAAAATGTTTGTAACGAACGTACTCTTCTTATCATCGCTTTGGTTATGATATTGTCAATATTTTAACAGATGGTTTTTTCTCTGTCAACAAGAATCATTTATTTAATCGTATCTGACAGAGCATTGAAAGCAACTTCATCCACATCGCTTAATTCGACGATCCAATTATTTTCTTTAGCTACACTATTTAATTTTTCAGGTTCCTCAGCTAGTGCTACATGGTAAGAAACCACATTCCCTGCAAGCGGCGTAGTCAGTTCTGTTACTGCCTTGGCACCTTCTACACCAATTAAACTCTCATCAAGTTCTACTTTAGTCACATCAGAAGGGATATCAATAAACATCACTTCACCTAAATCATCTTGTCCTTTTTCAGACAAACCAATCCGATAGTTTTTTTCGTTTTTTAAAATCCATAAGCCATTTTCACTGTACTTTATTTTTTGCACTTCAGTCATTTCATTTCTCTCCTCTACTTTAGCCATTCTTTTTCAAAAACGTCTTCATTGAAACCAAGCGTGATTTTTTCCCCATTGCTTACCAGTGGTCGTTTAATCAGCATCCCATCCGTTGATAGTAGTTCTGCGGCTTCTTCTGCCGTCATTTCTGGTAGTGTGTCTTTCAAATTTAGTTCACGGTAACGATTGCCGCTCGTATTAAAAAAACGACTTATTGGTAAATTAGATGCTGCCATCCATTCCATCAATTGTTTTTTTGAAGGAGGTTGCGCAATCATATCGATTACTTGGTACTCCATTGTATTGTTCTCCAACCATTGTCTGCCTTTACGACAACTTGAACAAGTTGTGTGTTGATAAAAGTTAAGCATATTCCCTTCTCCCTTCAATTTTCGTTTCACATTTTTTTATTTGAGTTGCATCTAAAACTGACTTTCATCTTCTGAGAACATGTAGCTCCGGTAATGATACCTCATCGACATCACTAAGCCGACACCCATCATATTCCCTAATAAAGCCGATCCACCTTGGGAGATGAAAGGAAGAGGAATCCCCGTTAACGGCAACATTCCAATACCCATTCCAATGTTTTCCAACACGTGGAATAAAATCATCATGATTACACCAGTGGAAATATAGGTGTAAAACTCATTTTTTGTATCAAAACAAATGCGGATCATTTGGTAAATCAATAAGAAATAAATAAAGATTAAAGCTGTGCTTCCGATAAAGCCAAAGTTTTCACCAATCGTCGAAAAAATCATATCAGACTCTCGAACAGGTACATATACTTCTGAAACACCAAGTCCTTTACCAAATACTTTTCCAGAACCAATGGCTTTCATACTTTGAATCAGCTGATAGGCTGCATCAGCGGAATCTTGATAAGGATTAAGCCAAGAATCAATCCGAGCAAACTGATATGGTTTAAAACCAAAGTTCAACAAAATATCACGGTTGTAGGCCACAATAAACAATAAACCACTACCGATGCCTGCTACAACTGCAAATATTGGAAAGATAATTTTCCACGTTATACCTGACATTAAGATAATACCGCCAGTAATAGCCATAAAAACTAACGTCGTCCCCAAGTCATTTTGTAATAAAATCAATACTAGTGGGACAATAGACGTGAGCAAAATTTTACCAAACAATAAAAAGTCTGCTTTCACAAAATGCTCATTGTATTCGCTGTTGTGTTTGGTTACTACTCGCGCGAGCATAAGAATAAAGGCAATTTTCATTATCTCTGCAGGCTGAAACGTGAGCGGTCCAAATTTGAACCAACTTTTAGCTCCTGTAAAGGCTGCTGTGGGTCGATCATAAAAGAACAAGACTAAAACCAACAGCAATAAGCCAATTCCATAAGCAATTGGCGCTAGTTTCCATAGTTGTTCGGAATCAAATTGCATAATGACAACAATAGCAATTGTTCCAACGATGTACCAAAGTATCTGCATGATTGTGGTTCGCAATCCTTTGCCTTCGATTAAATAGGTTGTCGAAAAGAGAGTGACTATGCTGATAATGGATAATAATAAAATAGATAAGATTATACCGTAGTCTATTTTTGATTCTTTATTTGCATTCATATTTCTAAAATTCTCCTTGTCTCTTCAATCAAATAATAAAATAGCATTTTTTAATTTCTTATTCATTATATAAGAAATCAGCTACAAAAAAAAGGGGAGCGGGACAAAATCCCAACTCCATTTTTTGATTGTGTCACCCTTTTTATATTGGCAAATTTTCATCTTTATCCATTTCATGTTCTTCAATGGTTTTAATCTTCGTTAATTTTCTACGTTGTTTATTGGCTGCATCAAGTAAGTAATCTTCTTTTGTTTTCCCCTTTTCTTCGTCTTCTTTTTTAAACTCAGCTACTGTTTTATCATTTTTGTATTGGAAATAAATAACGTTAATCAGTGCCCCTAATAAAAAGACAATTGCCGAAAAGTAAAGCCACAACATCAAGATAATGAAGACTCCAAACGCTCCGCTTCCAGCTGCTGCTCCTCCAGCAACGGATACATAAAGTGAAAATCCTTGTGATAATATCAACCAACCGACCGCAGAAAATACAGCGCCGGGTAGAGAATATATAAACGATAAGCTGTGATTCGGTAATAATGAATACATTAAAATTAAGACAACTAGTAAAACAGCTAATAATATAAGCCACCTAAAACTAAGTATCTCTTCAATCAGTGTTAATTTAATATTAAGAATATTTTCAATGAAACGCAGGATTTGTTCACCAAAAACAAAAGCAAACATAATAACTCCAACAACCCCAACAATTGCCACATTAATAACAAATGACATCACTCGGACGATAATAAAATTCTTTCGTTTCTCAACACCATAAACATCGTTTAAGACCAATTGGGTCGCATTGAATGCTTTACTAGTGGACCAAAGAGATGCGATTAACCCAATAGAAATAACGCCTCCACGCGTCTGGCTTAAAAAATCCATTAACATAGGCTGAACGATACTATAAATATCTGATGGTAAAGCTGTCTTTATATAAGGCAATATTTCTGCTGCACTAATTGGTAGGAAAGGAATCATATTCGCGACTACTAATAATATAGGTGCAATTGACAGCAAAATAAAATAAGCTAATTCTGCTGAGTTAGATGAAACCTCAGCTCGTTCCCAGTTTGGTTTTATAATTTCCAACCATGCTTTTGCTTTCTCTTTAAAAGAAGCTTTTTTTGGAATTGCTGTCATTCAACACCACACCTTTCTTAGCTAAAATTGTTGACTCTTCGACTTTATTGTTATATCTGATGCAAATTGTAATCCATCAACAACTGATTGATTCCATCATCGACTGATCTAGCTTTTGATTCTGCACCTGAATTAAAAATTACGGTTACGGATTTACCTTCTTCTTGTTGAATCAATCCAATTTGTTGTTTTCCTGCTGATAAAGACAATTCAATAAATCCTTCTTTGTTATTAGGCGTTTCTTTTATTTCTATTTCGATTTTTTTATTTCCTTTTGTCATAAATAAGCTCCTTTTAGTTGGTTTCTCTTTTTTAGTATACTCTATTTCATTATTTTTTTCACTTCTCATCCATTACAGAATACGGAAAAAGAAAAAAAGCTGAGGCATCCAAAAACATGAATGTCTCACCTTTTTAACTTCTTTAATAAATGAACGTTTTTTATTAAATCAAGTTATGCAATTCCTTTACCTGTTGCTTTATTCAGAAACGATGGCTACTCCAGCACTTGCGCCAATTCTTGTTGCTCCTGCTTTGACCATTTCTTCTACATCCGCTTTTGAATGAATCCCACCAGATGCTTTGACTCCAATCGTTTCTCCAACTGTTTTTCTCATTAATGCGATATCTTCTTTCGTTGCTCCACCGGTTGAAAAACCAGTTGAAGTCTTCACATAGTCTGTACCCGCTTGAACAGCCAGTTCACAAGCACGTACTTTTTCTTCATCCGTTAATAAGCATGTTTCAATAATCACTTTCACTAATGCTTTTCCTTTAGCAGCTTCAACTACTTTTTGAATATCATTTAAGACTTGCTCATCTTCTTTAGACTTTAATGCTCCAATATTAATAACCATGTCTACTTCTGTTGCTCCATTATTAATAGCGTCAGTTGTTTCATATACTTTTACAGCTGTTGTATTCGCACCTAATGGAAATCCAATAACCGTACAAACATCAACATCTGATCCTTTTAACTGTTTTGCAGCTTCTGTTACCCATGTTGGATTAACACACACTGAATAGAAACCATATTCTTTAGCTTCCGCAGTTAGTGTTAGGATTTCTTCCTTTGTCACAGCTGGTTTTAAGGCTGTGTGATCAATTAGATTAGCTATTTTATTCATTTGTTTTCCCCCTAGTTTTTTTAAATAGTTTTTTGAACATATGTCCATATATACAAGAAATTACGTTCAAGTTCGAATACTTCTATTATATCTTAAACGCCATAAAATGTAAACGTTCTAACATGAACTATTAAGCTTTTTCAACTCCACTCCAGAAGCTCTTTTGCAGTGAATTGATCAATTATTAACACGTTCGCATACTGTCCTTTTAAGGCTCCGTCAATGGCGGCTAGTTTTCTGTGTCCGCCAGCTACTAAAATAGATTTTTCTTTGTGTCTTAGTTCTTCTAAATCAATACCCATCGTACGATTATTTATTTCTTGATCACTTATTTCTCCTTGGTCATCAAAAAAGCGCGAGCAAATATCTCCAACGGCTTGTTTTTTTAAACGGCCTTTTTCTTCTTGATCAAAATACCCTAGTCTGAATAACAATGCATTTTCACGCACTGTTCCGACCGTAAATAGCGCTACCGTTGCTTGTTTACCCTTTTCAATGATGTATTGCATATGTCGGTCTTGCTCCACTAATTCCTTAGTCGTAACATGATCAAAGATAACAGGTAACAATAGATTAAGCGGTGTCGTTTGGAATGCAGCAGAAAACAATGAAATCGTTTCGTTAGCATAAGTCTGAACGGTTGAATGACTAATACCACCTTTTAGCTGAACAACTTCAACACCGTTAACTTTTTTAGGGGTTAATTTCCTGGCAATTTCGTGCATTGTCGTCCCCCAACTTACTCCTAAAATAGTCCCATCTACAATCACCTGTTCTAGATAATCTGCTGCAAAGCGAGATAAATAAGCTGTGATGATTTCATAATCAGATTCCGGTGAGAATACAACATGAACTTCTGCTAGTGAGTATTTTTCTTTTAATTCTATTTCTAAATGAGCGAGGTCAAAAAAGGGATCTATTATTTTTATTTGGATATACCCTTTATCTTTAGCCCTCTTTAATAAGCGAGAAACAGTTGGTCTTGAAATACCAAGTTTTATTCCAATCTCTTGTTGGCTATAATCCGATTGATAATACAACTTAGCCACTTCAATCATTAGTTGTTCTTTTGCTTCATTTTTTATAGTACCCCTCCTCACTTTGTATCTTTTACTCAGTATAACGGATTCCAAACCTTTGTGGAATACATGTTAGTCGAGTTGGTTTTTAGCAAACAAGAGGCTGGGACTTTTTGTCCCAGCCTCTTCACATATCCGAATTTTCATTCTAGAATGTGCTTCAAAAAAACAAACCTGAATCACTTCACGAACAATGCTCGATGGTTACTTATTAAAACAAGTGCTTGCTTCGAAAAATTCCATGTCTAAAGATTGAGCAACTTCTTTTTTAGTCAATTTATGATGCATAACGTTTATTCCACCATATACAGTCGGGTTTTCTCGTGCCGCTTTTTCGACACCTTTTTCAGCGATTTCTAATGCATAAGGAATCGTTACGTTAGTTAAAGCCATTGTTGACGTTTTCGAAACGGCTCCTGGCATATTGGCAACTGCATAATGAAGAACCCCATGACGAGTATAGACAGGGTCATCATGTGTTGTTACTTTATCAGCTGTCTCAACAATTCCACCTTGGTCGACTGCAATATCTACAATCACTGATCCAACTTCCATTGTTTTAACCATTTCTTCTGTTACTAATGTTGGTGCTTTAGATCCATGGATCAATACCGCTCCAATAACTAGGTCAGCTGTTTTAACTTGTTTTGCAATATTAAATTTGTTTGACATCAATGTTGTCACTGAATTACCGAAGATATTACCTAACTCAGCTAAACGAGCCGGATTGACATCTAAAATAGTGACATCAGCACCAAGACCAACAGCCATTTCAGCTGCGTGCATTCCTGAAACACCACCACCGATAATAACAACCTTACCTGCTGAAACGCCTGGTGCGCCACCAAGTAAAAGACCTTTTCCACCATAAGTGTTTTCTAAAAATTGTGCGCCAATTTGAATAGACATCCGACCAGCTACTTGACTCATTGGAGTTAATAATGGCAACTGGCCATCTTTCGTCATTGTTTCATATCCAATAGCGGTTACGCCTGATTCAACTAATTTAGCTGTTAATTCTTTAGCTGCTGCTAAATGCAAATAAGTGAACAGAATTAGACCTTCACGGAAATAGCCATATTCTTCAGGTATCGGTTCTTTTACTTTAATAACCATATCCGCTGCCCAAATATCTGCAACACTTTCCACCATTTTTGCTCCTGCTTCTACGAATGCTTCATCAGTGAAGCCTGCTTTTTTTCCAGCTAATTCTTCAACAATAACTTCGTGTCCTGCTTCTACGAGACTGTGAACTCCCGCTGGTGAAATAGCCACTCGATTTTCGTTGTTTTTGATTTCTTTAGGTATACCGATTATCATAATCATTTACCTCCTATTGGAAATACACTGACCTCAATTCGGACAGCTTTATTCACCACTATATCGCTTAACTTGCAAAAAATGAAATATGAACCTAAATTTTTTTATGAAAATCTTTAATTCTTTTAGTGTAAGCATGTAGCGGTTCTTTATTTTTTTAAACAATCCTTTTTTGTCCTTATTTAAACCTTATTTAAGCCCTATTATTCTATTATTTTTTGTACTCTTCCAACTTGATCCTTTTCTTTTAACATCACTTTTATTCCATGAGGATGTTGTGCACTATTTGTCAAAATCCGCTTAACGTGGCCTCTTGTTAACGTCCCTGTACGTTGATCTTTTTTAAGCACAATATCGACTACTGAATCTAGTTTTATGTTCACTCTTTTCTTTCCATCCATTTTATTTCCTCCTTATTTCGTTTACTTTATTTTTTTATTGTACCACATTTATTTTCCTATTCGCTTTGTCATTTTTTTACCATTCAATTTAATTGGCTAACCAAGAGAAATTAAGTTCTCGTCACTTTTTTCTGTTTGGCACTTCTTTATTTTTCAGCCTTTCAACAAATTACTTTCCAAATACACAGCCATGTCGCATAATAGATAAAGGACAGGGGGATTAATCTTGACATACAATCGAACTATTGATGTTGTAAAGGGACTTGCGATTCTTTTTGTTATTTTGATACACAGTTTAACAAGTGAAACCATGTTAACTATCGGCGGACCTTTTTATATTCTACAAGCTGTACCTTTATTTCTTATTATTGCAGGATTCAATAATGCTATGTCGTATGAACGGCATCACACTCAAACACTAATTGATCTTTATCAGCCAACCTTACTTTTAAAAAAGTTGAATCGTATTTTATTACCTGCTGTTGTTGCTTACCTAGTTCAAATGATTATCGGTCCATTTATTGGAAAAGAAGCCACTATCTTCTTTTATTTATTTGGCCGTGGTGGATTTGGCGGTTTTTTCATTTCGATTATGATTCAGCTTATTTTCTTTTTACCTTTTCTTTATTATCTTGCAAAAAAAAATCATCATCTAATGTTAATTATGAGTTTCTCTATTAATTTGGCTTTTGAGTTGGCTAGCGATATTTTGGGACTGCCACCGTTTTTATACCGGTTATTTTTCTTTCGATACTTGTTTGCCATCGCCTTAGGTATTTGGTATTTCTTTATTCAAGAAGACAAAAAAGCTCTGAATTTGATGAAAATAAGTGCCTTATTAAGTATTCCTTATCTTATACTGGTTCATTATTTTGAGTATGAAGCGCCTTTTTACTCTTTTGATACGTCATGGAGAGGTCAAAATCCCTTGACATTCTTTTATCCTTTATTGCTGTTTCATTTAGGGCTCACTTACTTGCCTAAGTTAAGATGGAATATTATTTATGAAGGTTTAGCGCGTTTAGGCACTCAATCGTACCACATCTTCATTGTTCAAATGGTTTACTTTTGGATTATCTATTCCTATACTGATAAGACAGAATCTTTGCTAATTGTTGATTTAGCTATTTGCTTAGTTGTTGGGATAGGGTATTATCACCTAGAGCAAACTTATTTAAATCGCAAACAGTAAAAAAGCTATTTCCAGCATCTATTTGTCGTGAAAATAACCTTTTTACTTTTTTAAATAGGAAAGATAAACCTATTCGACGTTTACTTACTAAAAGAAAGCTGTTATACTATTTGAGTAAGTTACCTTAAAGGAGGAATTATCCACATGGAAAACCCATTCATAGATTTATTAAAAGAGCGTCGTTCCATTTACGCTCTAGGAAAAAATGTACCCTTATCTAATGAGCAAATTACAGAATTAGTACAAAAGGCTATTAAAGAAAGTCCAACTTCATTTAATTCACAAACATCCCGTGCCGTTGTATTGTTTGGAGATTCCCATGATACATTATGGGATCTAACAGAAGCAGCTTTAAAAGTTGTTATTCCTGAAGGACAAGATTTTGCTCCCACTGTTGGAAAATTAAATTCTTTCCGTGCTGGTTATGCAACAATCTTATTCTTTGAAGATATGAGTATTGTCAAAAACCTACAAGAACAATTTGCACTATACGCAGATAATTTCCCAGTATGGTCAGAACAAGCTTCTGGAATTGCACAACACTCAGTATGGACGGCATTAGCTACTGAAAATGTTGGTGCTAGCTTACAACATTACAATCCACTAATTGATAACGTTGTTCATTCAGAATGGAACTTATCTTCTGACTGGAAGTTGCGTGCACAAATGCCCTTTGGCTCAATTGAAGCACCCGCTCAAGATAAAGAGTATATGGATGATGATGAACGAGTTCTTTCGTTTAATTAATTCAAAAAGGAAAGAGGCTGGTGCAAAATATGTACCAGCCTCTTTCCACATACTCAGATTTCCATTCTAGAATTTGCTTCAAAAAGCAAACCCGACACCTACTTCACGAATAATGCTCGGTGGTCTGTGACCACCGAGCATTATTCGCGAAGTGATTCGGGTCTAACTGCTTTATGTGCCACTCCTTTTATTTTTATAGTCTTTTGTACTTTTTTCCACATAATCAGGTAAGTTAACATCATTTTACCTTTCATCAATAACTAGCCTTGTCTTGAGCTAATTTATGCCCTTTATAATCAAACAATTGACCAAAGTAATTAGGATAAGAATGCGTTTTGTAAACCTGAACCACTAGTTGCATTTGATTATTAATGATAGCTTCTTCCATATCCTTTTCAACATCGTATATAAACTTATAGGTCTTCATACCCACAACTAAACAGTCAAACGTTCAATCATCAAAAACAAGTTCGAACTTACAGAATGGATTTGAACTCATAGCGTTCATTACTTTTATTTCAGATATAATTATTCCTGTGACAATAGCTGAGTTCACCCTTCCTCCTCCTACTCTGATCTTTTATTTATTTTATAATTCTTCTAGTCATTCCATCCTCTATTTAAGTACCTTCGTCAATTTTTATTCATTTCTTCAATAACCACAATTACTGGTTGACAGCCAAAAGGGACACCATCCAATCTATCCCTTCCAATGGTTCGCATATTTATATCAAAAAATTCAGCTGCGTACTTAGAATAAAAATTTTTATTTTGTGTGGGATCTATATAATCTATTACTTCCTTACTCACATCGCTCATCTCATCTTTTATAAAGACTTTTTTTATCCACAAATATATAATTTAAATCATACTTTTCGATACTTACTTTTTTATCTGCCATCTCTCTCACCTCAATCCTTATCGTACGAACGAGTGTTCGGTAATTAAAGAGAAATCCTCAAAAAAGATTGCCGTTCCTGCGACTTAGCAGCACGTGCAATCTTTTTTAGGTTAGATCATTTAGGGTCTGGTGATAGCTATTTTAACCCCCTACGTTTTTCATTCATCAGATTTTAATGGAATAATGTTTTTTCTCTCTAGCTTAATTTCATATCTAAGTTAGTCCTTTTTTCTTTTGAAAGCTCAAGAGCTAATCTGAGTTTTAAAGATAAGTTAGGATCGTTGATGGGTGTTTCAAAAATTTCTTCACATTTAGCAATCCGATATTTAACGGTATTGCGATGAATAAATAATAGTTTAGCAGTGAGGGTGATATCACATTGAGATTCCAAATATACTTTCAATGTTTTTCTTAATTCTTTATCCATTTCACTGATTGGAAAAGCTAGTTTTTTTAAAGTAGTGGTACAAAAATGTTCTACTTGTGCTAAAGGAGTATGCTCAATTAACTTATTAAATCCTTTAGTTTGATGATAATGAACGATTCCAAGAGAATTGCTTTGTAAAACCATTTTACAAGTTTCTCTTGCTTCTTTGTAAGAAAAATAGATTGAGGTTATCTTGCTTACATCATTCCCAATTGAAAAGTGAAGTGTGATTGGCAATCTATCTTTTAACTGCTGATGAATGAGGCAAAGTTTATCTTTTAAATTTGGTTCAGCTTTTTGCAAAAGTATTCCATAATAACTAGTATCTTTAATTGGAAACAGTAACGCATTCTCAAAATCATTAGAAAATTGCCTTTCTAACCATTCATATGTCAAATGATACCGATCTATTTCAAGGCCATTATCCATTATATCCGACTCTTGATTCTCAAAATGAACGATAATGATAGTATAGATAGATGAATCAACTAGACCATAATCTTTTCCATAATCTAACCAATGAATAACAGGTTTACTTATTTGATTGGTTTCTTGCATTAATTGAGAGAAAAAAGTTTCTCTTAATTGTAACCTACTTTCGGTTATTTCCAGATTTTTATAAATGGTATGTAAAAGAACTGTATTTGTTTGTTCAATGGCGAATTGAGAAAAAGGATAAGGAATCTGATCCGCTTTAAAAATTACTAATAAATAAGGAAAATACGCATTGATTTTAATTGGAAACACCGAAACAAGTAATTTATTCTCATCATCTATTTCAAAAAGAAACCAAGATTCTTTATCCTTATTTTGAATTTTTTTAAGATATGGAATTAATTGTTGTTGATGATAATTTTCAAAACGTAGATCTTGTTGAAACTGTTTTGATTCTGCAATAATCTCTGTAAATGGATTAACCAACATAACTGGACGTTTTAAAATAGTCCCTAAATGATGGATTAAAGTCTTTAAATCAGCTCCTTTAATCATCAAGTTAGAAAATTTCTTCTGAATGTCTAATGCATAATATAATTTGTCCGTTTGCTGGTCCCAAATATAAGAAAGCATTTGATGAGAAATGGTTCCTAAGTTAAGGGTACATGGAATTTGTAATAAAGGGAAGTTTAGGCTATCCGCAAAGGTTATCACCTCTTCGTCTAATTCACTTATAAACCTCCCTAACTTAATTCCTAACCCAGCCACTGGTAATTCATAAAGCGATTGAATGAAGTCGCATAACATTTTGGGATTATCTTTGAAAGCCATAGCTGTTGTTAATAAGAACGTGTTTTTAGGTAAATATAAAGCAACGTCTGGTGTTTCGGTAATTTTAATTGCCTCTACTTCTTTAGATAAATCAGCTTGCTTATTTAAAACCTGAATATCGGAAAAGTGTGGTATTTCTAGTATTGCTTTGAGAGTAGTCATTTTATTGCCTTCATACTTGTATACGGTTGATTTAATTAGATAAACTTCTAACTTACAGTCACTTTTTCGGGGGTGTTTGTGCTAAAACTAATGCATGTTTTAGTTGTTTTAAATAATGATAGTGGCACTTAATGTACTATACACTAGTAATTAAAGAATTCAAATTACTAAAAAAAATTTTTATCAAGTGTATTAGCTGCAATGAAATTTTATAATAAAAAAGAAATGACTATTTGAGCAATAAAAAAGGCCAACGATTTAAAACGTTTGGCCTTTTTTGGAATCTTTTAGATTGATAGTTGCTTAAAGGTTTCACCAACAGCATCTTCAATAACTAAATCAATTGGAAAATCAATTTTCAGAGGCGTTTTATTAATGACAACAACCCGTTTCCCTTTAAAATAGTGAATCAAATTTTTAGCCGGATTAACAGTTAAAGACGTGCCTGCAATGATGAGTAAGTCAGAACTAGCAATGAGTTCTTTTGCTCTTTCTAAAATTTCTGGCTTAATATTTTCTCCAAATAAAACAACATCTGCTCGAATAATGCCATTATCAATAGGACACCTTGGAATATTTAGTTCATCTCTTTGGATTTCTTTTGGCTTGTATTCTCGGCCACATTCCATACAGTGAAAATGACGATTGTTACCATGTAATTCAACGACAAGTTTACTTCCAGCAGTTTGATGCAGACGATCAACGTTTTGAGTGATGATCCGGACATCTTTCGGTTTACTTTCTAGCTCTGCCAAATAAAGATGAGCGGCATTCGGTTCCGATTTTATTCGTTTCTTCTTATTATTAGTCTGATTAAAAAATTTTTCAGGAGAATTTAATAAATAGCGTTTACTCATCACTCTCCTAGGATCCAACTTTTGTCTCTCTAATTTAGTATATGCACCATTATCTGACCGATAATCTAAGAGTCCACTTTCAGTCGATACTCCAGCCCCTCCAAAGAAAGCGATATGCTCTGCCTCATCAATAAATTGTTGTAATGTGTCAATCGGATTGGCCATATCTATGCCTCCTTTTTATAATTGTTAAGCACTACTATACATATAGTAGAAAAATTTATAAGATAGGCTACTCTTATTTTCTTAATAAAAAGTAAACAGTCAATAGACAATAAATTTAATACTATTCCGTTATTTCAACGGCATGAATAAAGAGTCTACCATCTTTAACATCGTAATTACAAGTAACAAGAGTTAAGATATTATCTTCTGGAGAAACAGGAGTATCTGATGAGAAAATGGATTCATTTTTTAATGTTTCAACAAAATCAGGAAATTCATTCTCTTCAAAGGATACATCGAGAAATTTAGGGTTAGCATCAGAAGGGTGTACGGAAAAAATTTTATACGTTCGTTTTGTAAAGGAATCAGTAAAAACAAATTCAGAATGATTCGTTAAAAAATCTTCTGATAGATAACGATCCAAATCCTTGAACATTTGTCCGTATTTAGCGTAATGACCATAAAGAATTGTGTGCTTGTCCAGACCCATACCAGCGTTTCGATAGTCCATAAAGATTGCACCTAAAACATCTTCTTCTTTATAAAAGTTATGTTTTAAATAAAATTCGTTATCTTTTCCGCGTACAACTGGATAATCAACAGCTGTATCCTCAATATTTAGCCAACCAACATAATCAGAGTTGAGATCATAATATTCTGTTGCCGCGTTTTTTTCAAATATTATTTCTTCTTCAGCATTTTTTTCGGTATCGGTTTTTGTAGTAGAAGTGGCTTCTTTTGGGACTTCATTATCTTTAGCAGTTGTTTGAATCAGAGCACTTTCTGGAACTTTAACGTCTTTGCGTTGAGCCGTTACAGTATTGTAATAATAAACGATTTGCACTAATAGTAGACTAGATAAAATCGCTAACCAATATTTTTTTTTCATGTAAATCCCCCATCTTCTTTTTTCGGAGTTATCTTTTGACAACGGTTACGTTATGATGATAGTATAACTTATGTAGACAGAGATCACAAAATATAACTCTGTCGCAAAGGAGATGGATAGAAATGAAAAAGTTTTCGAAGATTGCATTTTCCCTTGTCACTCTACTGTTACTATCGCCAATTTTTGCCGCAACTGCTAATGCAGAAAACCATATTACAGATGACGTAGTAGGTGTCGCTCTAGGTAACCCTGATTTCAGTATCCTTGTATCGGCTCTTCAAAAAGCTGAACTAGTTGAAACACTTCAAGGAGACGGACCATTCACTGTATTTGCACCAACTAATTCCGCATTCGAAAAACTGTTAACAGAATTAGATATTACAGCAGACGAATTACTAGCACAACCTGATTTAGCAAAAGTTCTTACCTATCATGTTGTTCCTGGAAAAGTTATGGCTGCTGATTTAACAGATGGAATGAACGCTGCAACAGTAAATGGTGAAGAGTTAATGTTTGATCTTTCAGGAGATCCAATGGTTAACAAATCTATGATTACTACAACAGATATTGAAGCAACAAACGGTGTTGTCCATGTTATTGATACTGTCTTGGTTCCTTCAGACTTCATGTTACAAGAAGTTGATATGGAAGAAACAACAGTGGCAAAAACAGGCCTTGAAAGTAGTACACCGCTTCTTGTAGCTATGTTGGTTACAGCTAGTGCACTTGTTTTTATGGTTATCAAAAAGAAAAAAGCATAAACTAAAGGCTAAATGAAATCAAATAAATAATCTAATAAACAAAACCCTTTGAGAGACTATCTTTATTTTCTCAAAGGGTTTTGTTTAAAAAAGATTGCCGTTACTGCGACTTGGCAGTACGTGCAATCTTTTTTAATGAGGATTCAGAACAAAAAAAGACTTTACAAAAGTTTACATGACCATTGTCATATCAACATTTGTAAAGTCTTACCATATTATAACATGGAGACGGCGAGAGTCGAACTCGCGTCCAAATATGTCGGCACCTAGATATCTACGCTTATAGTTATGTTATTTAAGGTTCGCTGGGTATCAGCCACACAACCGGCATCATACTTTGCTAGTCTGATGATCTCTTCTAAAACTTGCAGACGGAAACTTTTAGCGTATCCCACTAATTATAGGACCCTTGCTCGAGCACATGGGCGATGCCGAGAGGATCTACACTAAGCTGTTATTACGCAGCTAAAGCGTAAGAGTTGTTATTGTTTTTATCAGTTGTTTTAACTGTAACGTTTTAACGTAGACGTAACCTACGAAGCGCAACCCAAGCTCGACCTATACCTGTCGAATCCGTAACGCCCCCGAATGGGAAGTGTATACAGAGTTGTAAAGTTACCTCTTAAAATCCATTACCTGTTTAACTCTCTAAAATAAGTATAACATAAAGTTAACAAAGTGGAAATGAAAAGATGTTAGGGAGATTATACCTAACAAGAAACCATCGCTTAAAATGAGATAATCAAATACAATACATGAAACCCTCCGTATCTTAAAAGAATTCGGAGGGTTTTATCATATAAATTTAGTTAATTATTTAATCAAAGCCTGCGACTTCATCTTCTTTAACGAAACTAAAGACAATCATCCCTACCAATAGTAGTACAGCAGATACGTAAAAGCCTATTTGCATGGATCCGAACTGGTCTGTAATCCAACCTGTTAAGAAAGGGGCTATAATCGAACTAGACATTCCGATAAAGTTATATGCACTTAGAGCAGTAGATAGAGAGCCTTTTGGTGCGTTTTTAGCAACAAATGCTACTAGAATAGGGTCAAGGGCTAATTTGCCAGTTAAGCCGTAAGCGATTAAAGCAACGATCAACAATGTACGATCTGTTACGAAAGCAATAGAGAAAATAGAAATCATTGCGATAGGAACTAGAATGTAAACAAATATTTTTGTACGATTAACTTTATCAGATAAACGAGCAAATATTAATGCTCCAGGAATAGAAGCCCAAGGAACTAGGGAAGAAATGAAACCGACGCTTGTTCCTTCAAAACCACGTTCCACCTGTAAGAATTGTGGCAGCCATGTGAGTACGACAAAGAATCCGTACAGTGAACAAAAACATAAGATAAAGGTTAAGAGTAGATTACGATTTTTAAAAATAGAAGTGAGCGATGCTTTTTTAACCACTTCAGCAGGTTTATCATCATTTTCAGTAGATGCATTTTGGTCTTCTGGACGAACAACTTTTTCCTTTAGCAGAAAAAAGAATAACAACCCTATAATAACGGTAGGAATTGCCATTATTTTAAAGGGTAGTGTCCAGTGTTCTCCGTTTTCTAAAACTAATTTACTAGAAAGTAACTATCCTGCAGAAGTTCCCAAGGCCATTCCACTATTTATAATGGCATTTCCTAGTGTTAGATTCTTTGTTGGAATTGCTTCAGTTGATAAAGCGTATTGCGGACCGTAGTATGCTCCTTGGCCTGCCCCTGTAAGAGCCCTAAATATCATGAACATACCAAAACCTGAAAGAATCCCGCTAAAGTAGGTTGTGATTCCCATTATAACAAAACCAATTGAAATAACCATTTTTCTTCCATACTTGTCACCTATCACTCCAAAAGGAATTTGTGTGACTGCGTAGGTTAAGAAAAAGAAACTGCTGACTAATCCTAATTGTGAATTATTTAAGCTAAATTCTTTAGCGATTTGTGGCATTAGAGGATTTAAAATCGTTCTATCTGCATACATTAATACCCATCCGAAGAAAAACAAGGTAACTGTTTTCCACCAATATTTTTCTGATACGTAAGTTGCCCCATTGACTACTCTGAGATTTGCTTTATTCTTTTGACTCATTTTTCATTCCTCCATTGTTATGATTGCCTAAAATGATAACGCGTGCATCTATATAAAAAATTTTGATTAAAGTAATCAATAAAAACAGTTGGTTCACTGGTAGCTAAGGCATTTCGAGAGTGGCTTAGCTGAAAATTTATAAAATGATAGGTACCATAAAAAAATCAATCGTTACTTTTTAAAAAGAAAAGAATTTCTATAATGGACATCTATCTGAGATTCATTCAGCATAGTAGCCTACGTGAACTTCTCCGCGGGAATGACTCCCATGCGCATCTGCAAAAACTAACGTATCCGCAACGCAGGAGAAGACTATTCTTTGGAAAGACTCGCTTTTTCAAGTTCGGCTTGCATCAAATGATAAAACTCTTCTTCTATAACTTTTACCATCTCTAACTCCGTTGTTTTTCCTACCTGCTTTCTGTCTTAAATTTTAGAATCATGGTTACAGTATTTTGAATAGATGTAGCTTACTGTCTTGCCGCGCCCTACTGCATAAGTTGCTTGTGGTGCGTCTGTTCCCATAAAGACAGATCTCCTTTTCCAACTAGAATCGACTCTTTGTTTAAAACACTATTTCCTTCCCTTCTCTTTTAAAGCACCCCTTCATTTTAAGGTCATCCTTTACATCTTTTATTGTAAGTGCTATCTACTTTGATTACATTGTACAAATAAGCTAAAAATTAATAGGCTATTTTGTTCTATTCAAACAATTTTCATCTTCGTTGTCATGAAATCCCTTATAGGACAAGAGCTACTGGCAACTAAAAAATGCTAAGCATCCCTTTAAATTGTATTGAGATAAAGAATATATGTAACGAATAATAAAAAAGGGTACAAAAAAAAGGAGGAGTTCAATATGAACTCCTCCAATAAAACTAACTTTTATACTTAATCTCACACCCTATTTATAATACTCTTTTTTAGGTACCAAAATAATACGTAAAGTACTTCAACTACCCTCTTTTAGAAAAAAGATAGTTCAACCAGATTAAAAACAGCTCTTTTATTCGTTTAGCTTAAATAATAATTAAATCAAATCAAAGTATTTCAAGCCTTCAATAATTCCACCGTGAGTATTTCCAGAAGTAACATACGTGGCTTTCTCCTTTAAAACAGGTATTCCATTTCCCATTGAAATGCCGTAATCAACATGGTCAATCATTTCGATGTCATTTGGTCCATCCCCAAATGCATACGTTGGCAGATTTTCAAATGCCATTTTTTTCATTAATTCTGTAATGCCTGTAGCCTTAGAATTTCCTTTAGGAATGGTATCTATGCTATAAGGTGTATTGCGGTAAAAGGAAAGTTCTGGGAAATGCTTTTTGAAATAAGCATCTTCTTCTTTATTTGTACTCAAAATTAATGCCATCAGTATTTCTTCAGTCAAATGTAAAGAACCATCTATTGAAGGTGCGTCTGAATGGATAAATTGATAGGCTTTTTTTAAACTAGACGTCTCACGAGTTGCTCGTATTTTATCAGATGTATAAAAGGATAGAGCAAAATAACGTTCTTCAGTCGCTTGTTTTAAACGAATTAGTGTATCTGTGGAAATGCTGCTACGATGAACTTCTTTTCCTTGATACACAATGTATTGTCCATTAAGCGAAATAAAAGAATCTATCGTTGTTGACTTCAAAATAAATTGAATTTCCAGTGGACTACGGCCTGTCGCGATAAATGGGATATGGCCATTAAGTTGCATTTGTTCTAACGCTTTTACTACTTCAGGTTCAACTTCTGATTCATTGTTTAATAACGTACCATCTAAATCAAAAAATACAAATGATTTTGGTTTCAAGCTTTTTATCTCCTTTAAAATCAGTTTAATCTTTTTCTAAACTTTTAAAATGATCTATCTGATTGTAGCTTTTTAAATGATAAAGTCCATCATAGTAACTTACTTTTGACACGCTTGCATTTAATAATGGTTGAGGATCTATTAGTTCTGGTACTAATCCACTTAACATATAACGTATCGTGTTGCCATGAGCTACAACTAAAACCGTATCACCAGTATCTCGATGAGTTTTTATTAGTTCTATTAATCCTTTTTCGATTCGCGTCCAAAATTCAAGGTAATTTTCAGCATGATGATAAGGATCTGCTTTTTTTGTTGCATTCATTCGCTCAGGTACAGTTGCTCTTGACCATAAATCGCCAACCGTAGGATAGCCCATAACTTCATTGATGCTCGCCCATACTTCATCCACACCCAAAGCTTCAAATGATCCAAAGAAGACTTCTCTCAATTCAGGCATAGCATGAATAGTCAAATCGTCGGCCTCTTTATTCTCTTCTAAAATAATACCGGCTGTCTCAATTGTACGATTAAGGTCACTCGTATAAACAGCATCAAATTTAACATCTGCTAATCCTTTGCCGCTTCTTCGAACATCATCTCTTCCTTTTTCAGTTAGTTGAATGTTACTCCAACCTTGCATTCTTCTGTATAAATTTAAATAAGTTTCTCCGTGTCGAACAAAATAGAATGTACATCCTTTACTCAAAAAATCTCCTCCAGTAACTTAACATTTTCATGTCTAGCCTATTCATCTTCTATTGTACCAAAAACAATCAACTAATGAACCCATCCAAGGAGTTTTAATAATTAAGTCCTCTTTTTAATTTTTTGGAGAATTTCTCCTTCATGATAAGCTGTTAGCAGAATTTTCAAATCTTTTACTTGCTCGGTCAAACGTCTTCCCGTATCTGTTTCTCTTACCTTTTTCCGTTCCATTTCACGGTCTACCACTCGTCTCGTAGACATAATATCGAATTCATCTTCAATAGCGTGTTTAACGGATGTGAATGGCTGATGAGAAACCAGTTGCATTCCAAAAGAATTGTAAAGCAACGTATAGCCTGCTAAGCCCGTTGTATGTTGGTAAGCCTTGGAAAACCCGCCATCAATAACAATCATTCGTCCTTCTGCTTTAATAGGGTCTTCGCCACGTTTTTCTTTCACTGGTGTGTGTCCATTAATAATGTGTCCTTTAGTAGGATCCAAACCAAATTCAATCAGTATGTTTCCACAAGTGACTACATCGTTACGCAGATTATAATAAGAATTTTTCTTTTCTTCATGTGTTTCTTTATCTTCAATATAGTATCGTTCAAAAGTCGTCATTTGATTTTTCCCAAAAAGTGAAGAAGCTGCTCCTGTCCATAAATACCAGATAATATCTAAGTGTTTTTCTTTATTTTCTTTGTCTCTTGTTAAATAACCTTTACGAAGGACTTCTTCGAATTTATCCAATAAGGCTTTGCCGCTATAGGTTTTTTCACGGATTTTGAATGACATAAAACTTCCATCTTCATTTAAAGGAACACACCCATGAAACAATAGATTGTCATTATATGTCAAATACATACTCCCTTTATTGTATAAATAAGATATATGTTTCTGCAGTCGCTCACTCGTTTTAAACGCATAAATTAATTTTTCTACGATACTTTCTTCTTCTTTAGTTAACTGGTATGGATTATCTGGATCGATTGTTGGAAAATAACTATTCGTTAACGGATACGTTTTTCCTTTTATAGAAATCGTTTCTTTCTCATAGTCAATCCTATCCAAAACCATTCGATCATCCATTTTGAAATTAGGCTGTCGTTTAATGATGACACCTTCCAATTTGAATTGAATAATCGCTATGGCTTGATGCATTTTTGTGATTTGTCTAATTTCTTCTTCAAAAAAATCTACTTCTTCTTTATCAACCTTAGGGTAAAAACCCTTCGTTTTATCTTGTGTATAAGTCATCTCGGCAAACGTTAATAATTGGCGCAATGAGATACCATAAGCCTCTTCGATAATCTCAAGGTTATCATAGCGAGCTGATATTCTAAGAACATTAGCAATACAAACAGCTGACCCACTAGCTGCTCCCATCCATAAAATGTCGTGATTACCCCATTGAATATCAACAGAATGATGATCCATTAATGTATCCACAATTTTATCTGGATAAGGACCTCTATCATAAATATCCCCTACAACATGCAAATGGTCTACTACTAAACGCTGAATGAGATAAGAAATAGCCGTGATAAATTGAGGTGCTCGATCTAATGAAAGGATACTTTGAATAATTTTACTATAATAATCTTCTTTATTTGGGAAACTAGTATCTTTAGATAATAATTCTTCAATAATATAAGCAAATTCAATTGGCAAGGCTTTTCTGACCTTCGAACTAGTATATTTTGAAGCAACATAAACACATAGTTCGATTAAACGTGATAATGTTAAGCGATACCACTCATCCATTTCTTCTGTCTCGTTTATTGTTTCTACTATATTTTTTATTTTCTCTTCAGGATAATAAATCAATGTAGCCAGTGTATTTCTATCTTTTGTGCTTAAGCGCTCGCTAAAAACTTCATTAATTTTCTCTTTGATATTCCCAGAACCATTGCGCAAAACATGTTGGAATGCATCATATTCTCCATGAATATCGCTCAGAAAATGTTCTGTTCCTTTGGGCAAGTTCATAATGGCCTCTAAGTTAATGATTTCTGTCGTTGTTTCCCCAATTGTTGGGTACTCTTTAGCTAATAAATTTAAATATTTATTTTTGCTACTCATAATCATTCTCCTTTAGGGATTATATGTATGTCATTTCATTTTATCATAAATCAAATGGTTTAAACTAGCCATTTTAAGAGCCTCAAAAAAAATGAACTGACCTATACATAGGCAGTTTCATTTCTTTTTCCAACTAAATTATTCGATTTTTTCATGTTCGTTAAGCGGCTAGGGCTGCTACAATTGAATCCTCTATTTTTTCTGGTTTAGTCATCGAACTAAATCGTTCAATAATTTCACCATCTTTACCGATGAGAAATTTAGTGAAGTTCCATTTGATTTTTTTATTACCCGTTTGTTCAACTAGATACTTATATAAAGGACTAGCCTCATCTCCATTGACGCTTATCTTTTCATGCAAAGGAAAAGATACATCATACGCCATCTGACAATGAGTCGCTATTTCTTCATTAGAAAGAGGTTCTTGATTCATAAACTGATTAGACGGGAAGCCTAACACAACGAATCCTTGTTCCTTATATTTTTTATACAACTCTTCTAAGCCTTCAAATTGAGGAGCTAAGCCACATTTACTGGCAGTGTTTACTATCAATAAAGGCTTTCCTAAGTACGTACTAAGCGAAACTTCTTCTCCGCCAATTTCGGTAACTGTAAAATCATAGACTGACATAAAATAAATCCCCCTTCTTTCTGTTATTTATTATTAAGTATACCAAAGAAAAAAAAAAAACCTCTTATTAAGCACTATAAGAGTTGTTTTATTGTAAAAAAAACAGCCTGGACAATTTTACTTGTCCGGACTGCTTAATCTTATGTTCTCTTTAACTTGAAGATTGCCATGTTTTTTTACATTTATCTTTCTCTTAATGATCGGGCCAAATCGCGTTTTTGATCTTTGCGCTTCAAGTCTTCTCGTTTATCATAATTTTTCTTACCCTTTGCTACGCCAATCAATACTTTAGCATAACCATCTTTAATGTAGACTTTTAATGGAACGAGTGTGTTTCCACTGCCCTTCATTTCATTTTCTAGACGTACTATTTGTTTTTTATGCATCAGTAATTTCCTCGTTCGTAAAGGATCATGATTAAATTGATTGCCTTGATCATAAGGACTAATGTGAACATTGTGCAAAAATATTTCTCCATTACGAACACGTGCAAATCCATCTTTTAAGTTTATTCTAGCTGCTCTAATCGATTTTATTTCTGTCCCTTTAAGAACAATTCCTGCTTCAACTGTGTCTAAAATAGTATAATCAAATCGTGCTTTTCTATTTTGAGCCAGCAGTTTCCCTTCTCCTTTGGGCATGTTTTTGCCTCCCTACTTGCTTAACTTTTTTTCTTTTTAGGTTTCCCTTTTTTGGCAACGTCTTTGTAAAAGGGCTTGTTTTTCTTTTTATCATTGGAATTAGTATTTTTAGTATCTTTATCTTGATAACCTGTTTTTTTATTCGTTGACCCTTTTGATTGTTTATATTTGTCCGGTTTACGATTTCCTGTCTTCTTTTTATCTTTATCGCCACTTTTTTTCAATTGTGAAAAAGAATCTGCTTTCGGTGCATCAGGATCTGGTATTAGTTCAAAATCGATTTCGCGTGTTTCAGGATTGGCTTTGGTCACTCTAATTTCAACTTTTTGACCAATTCGATAAACAACTCCTGTACGTTCTCCGACTAACATCAGTTGCTCTTCAACGAAATTATAATAATCATCTTTCATATTGGAAATGTGGACAAGCCCTTCAACTGTATTCGGTAATTCAATGAACAAGCCAAATCTCAATACTGAACCAATGATTCCTTGGTAGGTTTCGCCTACCTTATCCACCATATATTCTGTTTTCTTCAATGCATCTGTTTCTCTTTCAGCATCTACTGCCCGACGCTCCATTTTAGAACTTTGGATAGCAATTTCAGGAAGCAATCCGCTCCACTTAGTTTTTTGATCTGAACCTGTTCCATTTTCACTATATGAACGAATCAAACGATGCAAGATCAAATCAGGATAACGTCGGATGGGTGATGTGAAATGAGAATAATAGTCAGCAGCTAATCCGTAATGTCCTAGAGGCTCAACATCATATTTCGCTTGCTTCATACTGCGTAACATCATTGTTGAGATAACCGTTTCTTCAGGTTTACCTGCTACACTTTTCAAAACTTTCTGTAAATTTTTTGGTGATACATTTTCACTTAGTCCTGTTACGGAGATACCAAATGCCGTCACAAATTCCATAAATCTTTGCATCCGATCACTATCAGGCTGTTCATGGACGCGGTAAATCATTGGAACTTTCATACGTGTGTAATGTTCTGATACCGTTTCGTTGGCTGAAAGCATGAAGGACTCAATGATTCGCTCACCAATGCCTCTTTCACGTAAAACAATATCTAAGGGATGTCCTTCTGGATCGACAATAATCTTGGCTTCTGGAGATTCGAAATCAATCGCTCCTCGAGTTTTTCTGCTGCCTTCTAAAATCTTATGCAACTCGGCCATTTCTTCAAACATTGGTACAAGGTCTTCGTTTTCTTTGCGAACTGTCTCATCTTTATCCATGATTATTTGATTTACTTGTGTGTAGCTCATCCGACGATAAGAACGAATGATACTTTGGAAGATATCGTGCTTCACAACTTTACCAGTTGCATCAATTTCCATTTCACAACTCATTGCTAATCGATCTTCATTTGGATTCAAAGAACAGATGCCATTTGATAAGCGATGTGGCAACATAGGAATAACTCGATCGGTTAGGTAAACACTGGTTGCTCGATCGTAAGCTTCCATATCTAACGGGCTATTTTCTGTTACATAATAAGATACATCTGCAATATGAACACCTAACTTAAAGTTACCATTTTCTAGTTTTTTAACGGTTACCGCATCATCCAAATCTTTAGCATCTTCGCCATCGATTGTGACGACTATTTCATCACGTAAATCACGACGGTTATCCATATCTTTTTCAGTTATTTTATCTGGCACTTCATTTGCTTGGGTCATCACTTCATCAGGGAATTCAGTTTGAATACCGTGTTTATAAACAATCGTTAAAATATCAATACCCGGATCATTTTTGTGTCCGATAATGGATTTGACAATTCCTTGCATACTTCTAGGAAACTCGCCGTCTGGATACAAGGTTATTTCTACCAAGACAATCGCTCCATCAACTGGTTTGATTCCTTTTTCTTCAATAAATACCCTGAAATCAGTTAATTTTTTATCTTTTGGTTCAATATAGCCATATAACCCAGTTTCTTCAACGCCTTCTTCGGTATAAGCAAAAAATTCTCCAACTAGTTGAGTGAATTTGCGTTCTATAATCGCTTTAACACGTCCTTCAGCACCTTTATCAAACCAAGGCTCAGCTGGACGAATAATATCCACCGTAACAATATCTCCATCTAACGCGAAATTTGTTTGATTCATAGGGATATAAATATCATTTTCTTCATCTTCAATGGATACAAAACCAAACCCTCGGTCACTTGCTCGGAAAATACCAGATATAACCGCGTCTTTTTCCGCTAGTTTAAATTCACCTTTTTTATTTAGAAAAACAGTCCCTTCACGTTCCATTTCAGCTAATGTTGAAACAAGCATTTTAAAATCAGCTGAACTAGTTAGTGCCATTCCTTCACTTATTTTTTTCACTTTAAAAGCTTTTTGTTCTTGCCCATTCATATACACTAAGATAGCTTCTTTTATTGTTTGATTATTTTTCATTCATTTTACTCTCCATTCCAATTCAAATCAGATAGGAAATGTAGTACATCATTTTCTAACTCTCTTCTATCTACACCTACTGTAATGACATGTGTACTATTTTCATACCAGTTGAAATCTACTTTTGCGTGTATCAGTTTATTTTTAAATTTCACCGCAACTTGCGGATCAATTAATTCATCTTGCCCAGCTTGAGCAATAAATACAGGTTTTGTTATCTTTTCATAAGTTGGTTCCATTGAAGAAACCATTGAAGAAATAGCAGCTAATTGTTGATTGAGCTTTTCTTCAACTATTACCATACGAGATTCTATACTTTCATCTGTTTGTCCAGCTAGTTTTTTTACGTGTCTTACATACCGTAAAAAGGAAGGACGTAAATTACTTTCCTCGTCATTTATCGTTGGCGAACAAAATGTACCGCTTGCTAAAATAGATTCTGTGGTCATTATGTTGGTTGCTATCACGCCACCCAATGACAAGCCAAAGACAGCAACTTGTTGGTATCCTTTTTCTGCCAAAAACTGTAAGGCCTCTTTTGCATCTTGTATCCAGTCTGCAGGAGTCGCTGCCAAGATGTCTTCTGGATCAAATGTACCGTGTCCTTTAAACATCGGTGCATATACAGTATAGTTTTCTTTTTCCAAAGCACGTCCCATCATTCTAACATCATTTGGGCTTCCTGTGTACGCATGCATCAATAAAACTGCTTCAGGCCCCTTTTCAAAAAAAAATGGTTGCGGTAGTGTTTGTTTAACCATTGTGAAATCTCCTCCTGTGACAATTCCTATTACTTTCTATTTTACTTTATATTTCACTATTTTCATACCCATACACTGTCGAAACATACATTTACTCTTTACTCTTGTTTTTTATCCCTATTTTTTAAATTTTAAAAAAAACTAGCACTATAAAACCATTTCTCTGGCTCTATATTACTAGTTTTTCATGAAACTTTATCATTCGTTTTATTTGTTTAAGCCTTCATGAATTTTTGTTAGATTCCATTCCATCATATCGTAATAACTATCTCCATTTTCTCCTTCTCTTGCAATAGAGTCAGTAAAAACAGTTTCGTAAATAGGAATACCGGTTTCTTTTGATACGCTTTGCATACTTCTTTTATCCACACTTGTTTCTACAAATAAAGAGGGAATATTGCTTTCTCTTACTGTATCAATGATTGTACTCATTTGTTCTGGTGTGCCTTGACTTTCTGTGTTAATTTCCCAAATATAATCACTTGTTACCCCGTAAGCTGCAGAGAAATACTTAAATGCTCCTTCACTAGTGACAAGTAATTTTTGATCTTCAGGGATATCTTTAAATTCTTTTTTTGCTTGAGTATCTAATACGGTTAATTTTTCAATATAGGCTTCTGCATTTTTTTTGTATGTTGCTTTATTATCTGGGTCTTTTTCTTCTAAGACTTTACTAATATTTTTAACATACCTAATTCCATTGCTAATATCTAACCATGCATGAGGATTTTGTTCGGATTCTTTTCCTTTTGAAGTTAAGAACATAGGTTTAACACCTTCACTAGTAGAAAAATAATCTTGTCCTTCTACTTTTTTTGATGTTTCCATTAACTTAACAAACCACCCGTTTCCACCCGTTTCAAGATTTAAACCATTATAAAATATCACATCTGCATCCGTTGACTTTTCAATATCTGCTGGCAAGACTTTATAATGATGTGGATCTGTCCCAACTGGAACGATACTGTGCAAATCAATCTTATCACCTGCTACATTTTTAATCATATCAGCCAAGATAGAATTCGTTGCCACAACTTGCAATTTTTCGCTTTTTGCTACTTCTTTCTCATTGCTACAAGCAGATCCTAAGACAGCTAAAAATAGTAGTACCGTAATAATTTTCAACTTTTTCATTTTAGGGCCTTCCTTCTCTTTATTAGTAGATTTTGTTTTGGCGAAAATAAAAAGGCAATGATAAAGAATACTGTTGTTGTTAATACTATTGCAGCACCAGAAGCCAAATTATAAGAATAACTTAGGAATAAACCGACAACAGCACTAATTACTCCAATTGTAGAAGCAATAACAATCATAATGGAAAGTCTGTTTGATAATAGATAAGCTGTTGCTGCAGGTGTAATCAACATAGCTACTACTAAGATGGTTCCTACTGTTTGTAAAGCTGAAACAGCTACTAACGTAAGCAATAACATTAATGTGTGATGAATTAAATGGATTTTCAAACCATAAGCTTGCGACATTATTGGATCAAAAGAACTGATAAGAAGTTCCTTATAAAAAATAATCACGAATAAAATAACTACAATTGCGATGATTACGGTAATAATCATATCGCTTTGTGTAATAGCTAGTACATTTCCAAATAAAATATGGTACAAGTCAGTTGAACTTTTTGCAAAAGAGATCGCTATAATACCCGCTGCAAAAAATGAACTGAATACAATCCCGATAGCTGTATCACTTTTTAATTTACTGTGTTGAGTAACCAAGCCAATAAGAAGAGCTGAAAATAGGCCAAAAACAGTTGCTCCAATAAAGTAATTTACTCCTACGATATAAGAAACGGCTACTCCTGGAAGAACAGCATGAGATATTGCATCTCCCATCAATGACATTCCTCTTAAAATGATGAAACAGCCAATGACTCCAGACACAATTCCGATAACGATAGATGTGAATAAAGCATTTTGCAAAAATTCGTATTTTGTTAATCCTTCTATAAAATTAGCAATCATTCGTCTTTAACTCCTTTAATCATTAAATCTCCCATAGAATCACCATATGCTGCTTTAATATTTTTAGTCGTGAATGATTCAGAAATGGGTCCGTAACTAATCAGTTTTTGATTTAGTATAATCAAATCATCAAAATAAGTTGTTACTTTACTTAAATCATGGTGGACAACAACAATCGTTTTGCCTTCATCCCTCAATTTTTTCAATAAATCGATGATGACTTTTTCACTATTCATATCGATACCAACAAACGGTTCATCCAGAAAAATAATATCTGCTTCTTGAGCTAGCGCACGGGCGATAAAGACCCGTTGCAACTGTCCGCCTGAAAGTTCTCCTATTTGGCGATTTTTAAATTCTTCCATTTTAACTTGCTTAAGACTATCAATTACTTTTTGTTTTTCTGTTTCTTTCGGACGATGAAAAAGTCCAAGTTTAGGAAATGTTCCTAGCAAAACTGTTTCCTCTACTTTTATTGGAAAAGTTAAGTCAATAGTATTTCTTTGTTCCACATAAGCTATATTTTTTCTCATACTGTCTAAAGGTTTGTTGTTAACTGTTGTCACTCCTGATGTTTTTCTTACTAAATCCATCATTCCTTTTATCAACGTTGATTTACCTGCTCCATTTGGTCCAATGATCCCCGTTATAGCTTTGTCTCTGATGGTGAGTGACACATCAGAAAGAGCTAGTTTATCTTGATAAGTAACCGTTAAGTTTTTTAAGTCAATCATATTGCAACGTCCTTTCTTTCTCTATTCAATTAATTATTTATACGCCCGGAATTATTTAAGGCATACCTAAACCTCGTTTGAAGTATAACTAAATAGAGCGATTTTAGCAACCTTTTTTGTTCAAATAATTGATAAATTTCACTAAATAGTGATAAAATATAGGGAAATGAAATGAGCTATTATTTGTAAGCGAATACTTATTCTATTGGTACGAGTGAAAAAAGCTTCTATATTGATTCCTTAAAAATTTCTTTCATTTTATAGAAAAAAAGATAGAAAAAAAGAAAGTCCTAAAAACAGATTTTTTCAATCTACTTTTAGGACTTTTTTAGTTTAACTCAAATTTATTTTTTATAAAAAAAGTTACCCATAATTTACTAGATAACTCCATACACTCGTTTAATTGGTCGACAAATAGGCTAATGCTAGCGCTATTACAAAAAAGGCAATTCCTAATACAACCGTCACACGCTGCAAAACAGCTTCGAAACCACGTGCCTTTTGTTTTCCAAATAATTGCTCAGCTCCACCAGTAAATGCACTAGCTGCATTATTTGTTTTAGTTGGCTGCATCACAACCACAATAATAAGTAAAACTGATACAATAAGTTCAGCAATTAAAAATGTGTCATACACGTTTAATGCCCTCCTGTCTAACGTTTCTCTTGCAACTTACTTTACCATAATGGACACTAAATTACCAGAAGAGTTTCGGCTTATTTCCTATCCGAAATTGAATCATCAGCTTTCTAAATCATGAACGAATAATCCACTCAAAAGTTTAGGTTCAAACCAAGTTGATTTAGGTGGCATAACTTCTCTGCTATCTGCCACATTCAGCAAATCTTCCATACTCGTCGGGTACATTGAAAAAGCCACACTAAACTTCTCGCTATCTACTTTTCTAGCTAATTCTTGCATACCACGTATGCCTCCGATAAAATCAATCCGATCGTCTGTCCGAATATCCTCAATACCAAAAATGGGTGTCAAAATTTGGTCTTGCAAAATAGAGACATCCAAGCCTTTAACAGGATCCTTAGATTGAACAGTAGTTTTAGCTTTTAATTCATACCATTCTTTATTTAAATACATTCCCATCGTTTTAGGCTCTTTCGGTTGAAAGGGTATCGTTCCTTTTTTTTGTATCTCGAACGCTTCTGACAACTTTTTAAAGTAATCTGATACAATTGGAACATTTACTACACGATTGTAATCCATAATGGCTAATTGTTTTTCAGGAAATAAAACGGATAAAAAGAAGTTGAATTCTATTTCAGGAGTGGCATCAGGAAATTGTTCTCGTCGTTTTAATGCTACTTTTACCGCTGATTCTGCCCGGTGATGTCCATCTGCAATATATAAAGAATCTACTTGTTGGGAAAACAAATTTGTCAGCTCTTCAATAGTTTTTTTCTTTTTTATTGCCCATACACGATGAGTTACTTCATGAAACCCAATAAAATCATATAAAGGATGATTGTTGGTTATCCAGTTTTGAATGATGTCATTAATGGATTGATTATCACGATACGTTAAAAAAATAGGACTCGTATTCGCATCTGCCGTATCAATATGGTTAATACGATCTAACTCTTTTTCAGCGCGTGTAAATTCATGTTTTTTTATTTTTCCATTTAAATAATCTTCTACTGATGTACAAACAACCAATCCCGTTTGCACGCGATTATTCATAATTAACTGATAAACATAAAAATGTTCTGTCAAATCTTTTATTAGCCATTGTTTTTCAATAAATTTTTTTAAATTATCCGCAGCTTTTTGGTAGACTACTTTTTCATATGGCTGCTGTTCTTTTGCCAAGTCTATTTCGGATTTATCAATATGCAAAAAAGACTTCGCATTCTGATTTCCTATCTCTCGAGCCTCTGTTGAACTCAACACATCATAAGGGAGTGAAACTACTTCTTTTACAAGTGCATCGTGAGGACGAATTGCTTTAAAAGGCCTTATTTGTACCATAGGAATCTTCCTTTACTGTTTGTGTTTATGTCTGATTAACCGGACCGTAAGGATACCATCAACATTTTTGATATCTTGACTATTTTTTCCTGCTTGTTCTCGTGATAAGTCTTTATTATCAATTAACGTATAGGCCTATGCTCCTCGTATACGATTAATAATATTGCTGATATTATCCTCCAAACTAATAGACATCTGACCAACCCTATTGGTCACATTGCGATTCACAATGGCTAGCTGACTTATTATTTACACGTTCTCCTCTAGAAAAATTTAATAATACACAACCTTTTTTAATTTTACCTAACTGCTCTGCATCAAATAATTTTTTAGTTTCTTTCAGTAAAGGAGCATGAACAGTGATGTAATCGGATATTTCCAACACTTCTTCCAATGAATGGACGCGTTTGACTCGTCTTGAAATTGTCCAAGCCATTTCTACGAAAATAAATGAATCTTAATCATCGCTCTAATTGAATGAGCTTAGAGCACTCACCCAAATAGCCCCTTCAATGATTGATTGATAAGCTAAAATAGATAAGTCAACATGAGTTCTTTAACCGTATTAGCATTTAGCAACTGGCGTGTTAAAAACAACAACACCTTGTCCAGGATAAGCCTCTACAGGAATATTATTCGTATCCGCTCCAGCTCTAGCTCTAGCAATTGCTTTTAATTTCTTTAAAAAAGTCTTTGCATGTAAATTTTCACTTCTTAATAAGATTGCATCTCGTTCTTCAGCTTAATTTAATTGATATTTTTCTAATCCAAACTTATCGATTTCCTCAGTTGCGATAGCGTTATACGTTTTTATATCTATCCTATGGTCATCCTTTTGTTATCTTTTTTTCAAATTGTTGCATAAATAAAATGAGTGCTTGAACCCCTTCCAATGGAAAAGCGTTGTACAAGCTAGCACGCATCCCACCAACTGAACGATGACCTTTCAAGTTTACAAATCCTGCTAATTCTGCTTCTTTAATAAATTGTTTATCTAGCTCATCATTATCTGTAACAAATGGGATATTTGTCAATGAACGCGAAGATTTTTCTACTGGCGCACGAAAAAGAGCAGATTCATCAATTGCTTTATAAAGTAACGTTGATTTTTCTCGGTTTATTTTTTCTATCGCTGCCACTCCACCTAAATCTTTTAGCCATTCTAGCACTAATTTTGCTGTATAAATACTAAATGTTGGAGGCGTATTATAAATTGAGTTGTTATCTGCTTGAGTCTTGTAATCTAGCATAGCTGATAGTGACTTATTTAACCCAATTAGATCTTCACGGATAATGACAATAGTTAAACCTGATGGTCCGATGTTTTTTTGAGCACCTGCATAAATTAATCCGAAATCTGATACATCATAATAACTAGAAAGAATGTTTGATGACATATCGGCTATTAATGGAACAGATCCTGTCTCAGGTAATTTAAAAAAGGCCGTTCCTTCTACCGTATTATTTGTCGTTATATGAACATAATCATTATCTTGCGCAACCATTGGAACTTCTGGTACGGCATTAAAACTTTTATCTTCTGAACTAGCGATCACTTCGACTTCTAATGAAGCTATTTTTTCAGCTTCTAAAATAGCTCTTTTTGACCAAAGGCCCGTATTAATATACGCTACTTTATGTTTAGCTAAATTTAATGGAATCATACTAAATTGAAGACTGGCACCACCTTGTAAAAAAAGAACTTCGTAATTTGAAGGGATCTCCATCAACTCTCGTAACAGCGATTCAGCATCATCTATGATTTTTTGAAATAAGGACGATCTGTGACTCAATTCCATTACTGACATACCACTTCCCTGATAGGAAAGAAATTCTTTTTGTATTTTTTTTAACACCGATTCTGGCATAGTGGCTGGCCCAGCCGAAAAATTATATATTTTTTTCATTCAAACTCCTCCTAATTAAACAATTTTAATTCTTTTAGTTTTTTAGTTTTTTAGTTTTTTAGTTTTTATAGTAACCACTCACTACTATTATTATGAAGGAAGATTGGTCCTACGTCAAATAACGTTAAAATAATAATGATAGAAAGTAAAAATAACGTTCGTATTTTTTACTCGCCAACGTTATTTTTTCCAACCGGAAAACTTTATATTCCTTTATAAAAAAAATTCCATAATCCCATATAGGGTGAGGAATTTTTTTCGTATCTCAACATTTTATTTTAGTGCCTATTTTCAAAAGTTATTTAAAATCATTTTATTTATAACATATTTTCTTTTTTTAAAAGCTCTATCATATGAGTTTTGCTATCTGATGCGACTTTACGAATTTCTAGTTCAATTCCCTGTTCATTTAAATAATTGAAATCCTCAACATCTTGTGCATTTACAGCAACAGCATTCGTAATCATTCTTTTTCCAGCAGAAAAACTCATTCCTCCAATGTTAACAGAATTAAATTTAACTCCACCTTCTACCACTCTTTTTACATCATGTGGGTTTGTAAACAATAACATCGCTTTAAAAATATCAAATTGCGGATTTTGATAAATAGCAATCATTTTATCTATTGTAATAACGTTAGCTGTTCCATCAGAAGGTGCTGCATGTTTCAACAGTGTTTTTCTTAGTGTATCTTTTGCAACCTCATCGCTTACAACTAATATACGATTTATTTTCAGTGTTTTGGTCCAAACTGTTGCTACTTGACCATGAATCAAGCGGTCGTCAATTCGTACCAAACGAATATCCATTACCATAATCAATCATCCTTATCTTTAGCCCATTCTATTGCTAATAACAGGAACTTCTTCTTCCTTTGTCAATCGCTTCGTGGCTATGTAAAACAAACTTTTCTAAACGAATATAACCGTCGAAAGAGTTTGCTTTTTCCGAATATTTTTATCCTTCTGTTTGTGTATCAAAAATTTTTAAGATATAGACTATTTCCGAATCAGGAATGACCAGATTTAATTTCATTTTCACCAAGGCATTCGCTTTAGATACTGCATCAAAATAAGGATTATTTTCTTGGTCCTCTTCTTTTTCTGAAGATAGAGCATCGTTTAAAAGTACCCGTTCAAGTACACCAGCTATGTGCATAATTAATCCGATTTTCAAACTATTACTAAAGGTTTGCTTCATATCTGTTTCTATTATTTGACTGTATTCCCAAAGAATTGTAATTAGTTTTTGAGGGTTCAAAAACGTAAAATACATGCCTAAATATTCTTCACATAATTCTTTTGTGTCAATCGATTCAATTAAATCGGATTCTGAATTTTGACTATCCAGCACTACTTGCTTAATTCGCTCTTTACCAAAAGATTGAAACAATTCTTCAAGTGTCAAATGGGGTACTTGAATCGTAGGCTTACTTACACCAGCAGTAGCTAAAATTTGATAATTTTCTGCTATTTTTTTAACTGTTGAGTTCATATCTAATAAAGAAATAGACATAACTTCAATCTCTTCATCTATAAAACTGGCTAATAATTCTTCAACACGTTGTTTGATTATAACGGCAGTTCCTTCTCCAGTTGAACAAATAGTAATAATCGCTTTTGGTTGATAAACTTTTTTATTCAATTCTTCCAGTTTAGAAGGATGTGGGTAATCTAAAAAATTACTATATCCTCTAAAATTTTTCAACGTATCATGAATTTCATCTAATGAGCTATCCATCAAAGAAATCTTTCTAGCTGCTTCTAATACAACAGGTGTCGTCACCATATCAATGGTCTTGATGGGAATATCCATTTCCCGCATTAACTTATTGCCAAAAGTAGTTAATGACCCCATATCCACTAGTAATAGAACCCCATTGCCTTCATTTACTCGTTGAACAGCATCTTGAATCACGTCATAGACGCGGTGGGGACTCATTTCTAATGGCATATCTACTGCAATAATATTTTGGACATTTAATAACTTCGTTACCACTTGAACCATACTTGTTGCCGTACTTCTACCATGTGCAGCTACAACTATGCCCACTTGACCGACTAGGTTTTGCTCTCTTAAAGAAACTAATAACATCGTCAAGTACCAACATTCTACTTCAGGAACAACGATTTGGTATTTCGTTTTGATGTGATCCTTAATCATCAATGCTACTGAATATTCTTTTTTATAATTAGAAATTAAATTTTCTAATTCTTTATTTGTTTTAGTTTGAACAACACCTTCTTTAGAACGTTTAATGAAGGAACTCAAATGCAAACTCATCGCATATAAAAAATTATCCTTAAAAAGATATTCTAAATGTTCTTCTGCCATTGCCCGGATTTCTTTAGTTAAAGTAATGATTTCTTGATCGACAATATCCTTTAGGCTTTTTTCATTATCAAAGTTTAATTTATTAGTTTTATAGAATGATTTCAGATGTAAGTTGATATCTGTTGTGATGAAGTTTTCGATATTTTCTGCATTCACACCTTCAGCTTTTAATAATGCCGCTTTATCTCCTATAATTTCATATAAATTAAAAGGTAATTCATAGGTATCTTTTTCTAAAATATAGACAGGATTATCAGGATGCAATACCAATCTCGGCTCTAAATAATTAGAAATTTCATTCAATTCTTCACGATGCTTAGCTAAATTGATTAACCCATCTTGTAATACAGGAGTTAAATCATCCATGACAATTAGCACTTCTTTATGATTATCCATACTATTTAAAAAGCCTTTAGCACAAGCTAACTGAACATTAGATTTCAATTGCCCGACGTTCCCATAAGTTACACTTCCTAGTAATGCTTTAACTACATTCTCATCTACTACGATTCGCTTATTGATTCGTTTAGCTTCAATGGATAAAAGTAATTTTACTAATTGGACGCGTTCTTTAGGTGGACGATCATTAAAGGAAGGCAGTTGAATCGTGATGGGTATTCGTCGTACAAACGTTTTTAACAGTGCTGAATCTGGATCTTCTGTTGTGGCACAGATAATGCGGACATTGGCTGTTAAACGTTCTTCTGTGTCACCCATTCGCTGAAAGGTTCCATTATCCATGAAATAAAACAGCATTTCTTGACCTTCTGGTGGTAAACGATGAATTTCGTCTAAGAACAACATATTCTTGTCTGCTTTGAGGAGTAAACCATCCTTATCTGCCGTTGCACCTGTATAAGATCCTTTACTATGCCCAAATAGATGTGACATTAGCAACTGTGGATTTTGAGAATAATCAGCACAGTTAAAAATGACCATTGACTTATTTTTATCGATTACCCCTTTTGATTGAGAATATTCATACATGGCGTTTGCAAAAAAAGTTTTCCCAGAACCAGTAGGTCCAATAATCAGACTATTTAAACCTTTTGGAGGATAAAATATCGCTGCTTTGGCTTGTTCCATTTGATTCTTTAAACTGCCATTTGAACCAATCATATAATCAAATAAATTCTTATCTAATTTATTTTTTTCTTTCTTTCCTTGTTTTTCATTATTTTTATTTATTGCTGTATGCTCTTTATAAGAATTTACTTTAGTGGTTAATGGTTTCCAACTCAAACATGTAGTATCTACATACCTAACCGGCCGTCCATTTATTTTTACTATTTTTTCTTCACGAACTAATTCATTCAATTCTTTACTAACATTATTGCGTATAATATCCAAATGCTCCGCAACTTCAATGGTTGTTAAACCATTGCCAAATGCAATTTCTTCTTTGGTCAACTGTTCTGTATTTCTTTTTACATATTGATAAATCAAATCTTTGCGTTTCATCTGTTTCCCGCCTTTTTTCTATTATCACTATGAGTATACCACATTATAAAATGATACACTATTTTAATAGTGTATGAAATAAAAAAACCTTCGTTGCTCGGAATGGGTCCGACCAACAAAGGTTTTAGTTTTCTTGCTTTTTAGTTTTAAATAGGAGCTAAATGGGTTAACTCATACTTGTTTTAGTTTAATTATTTTTTTAGATTGTAGAAAGCTTTTACTCCGCCATATACAGCTAAGTCGCCTAATTGATCTTCAATACGTAACAATTGGTTGTATTTTGCAATACGGTCTGTACGTGAAAGTGATCCTGTTTTAATTTGACCAGCATTTGTTGCAACAGCGATATCAGCAATTGTTGAATCTTCTGTTTCACCAGAACGGTGAGAAACTACTGCTGTAAAGCCAGCTTTTTTAGCCATTTCGATAGCGTCAAATGTTTCAGTTAATGTACCAATTTGGTTAACTTTGATAAGGATTGAGTTTGAAACTCCCATATCAATTGCTTTAGCTAATTTTTCAGTGTTTGTAACGAACAAGTCGTCACCAACGATTTGAACTTTATCGCCTAGAGCGTCAGTTAATTTCTTAGTACCTTCCCAGTCATTTTCATCTAATCCATCTTCAATAGAGATGATTGGGTATTTAGCACATAAATCTTCGTAAATTTTAATCATTTCGTCAGCTGTTTTTTCGCCTTCGCCTGAATCAGCTAAGTCATAAACACCTTTTTCTTTGTTGTAGAATTCAGAAGAAGCAGCATCCATAGCAAGAAGAACATCTTCACCAGGTTTGTAGCCAGCTTTTTTAATTGCTTCGATAATAACTTCAAAGCCTTCTTCGTTTGATCCAAGGTTAGGAGCGAATCCACCCTCATCACCAACAGAAGTTGTTAATCCTTTAGCTTTTAAGATACTAGCTAATGCATGGAAAACTTCTGCTCCCATACGTAATGCTTCTTTAAATGTTGGCGCTCCAACAGGCATAATCATGAACTCTTGGAAGTCAATACTGTTGTCAGCATGTGAACCACCATTGATAATATTCATCATTGGAGTTGGCAAAGTTTTAGCGTTAAATCCACCTAAATATTGGTATAAAGGAAGATCTAGGTAATCAGCAGCCGCGCGTGCTACAGCGATAGAAACACCTAAAATAGCATTTGCTCCTAATTTTTCTTTGTTTGGTGTTCCATCTAAGTCGATCATTGTTTTGTCGATTGCCATTTGATCACGTACGTCAAAACCTAAGATAGCTTCTGAGATAATTTTATTTACATTATCAACAGCTTTAGTAACACCTTTTCCAAGGTAACGATCTTTGTCTCCGTCACGTAATTCGATTGCTTCATGCTCACCAGTTGATGCGCCTGAAGGAACCATTCCACGGCCAAATGCTCCGCTTTCTGTGTAAACTTCTACTTCGATTGTTGGGTTTCCTCGTGAGTCTAAAACTTCGCGAGCTAAGATATCTGTAATAAATGGCATTTATATTTCTCTCCTTTGAGTTTCAATAATTTTTACCTAGGACATCATATCCATGGCTTCATTCTAGTTGCATTTTGCTTAAGATGCAATGTTTTTCCATCAATTCTTACTTAATTTTTTTATAAAAAATTCTGATTCAACTTTATACTTTATTCTTATCAATGAGCTGCAGACTCATTCTAATTCTAATTGTGTACAAAGCCTACCGTAAATCATCATTAAGTTGACTTGCGCAAATCAACATTTCAAAAAATCAGCATAAGTTTATTCGATTTCTTCATTGCATCAAATCTTTACCTGTTATCAATCTACATTCTTAAGTTAAGCTGTGCATGATTTACTTTTGAATTAAACTTTCCCCAGTCATTTCTACGGGTTTTTCAAGATTTAAAAGATCTAGCATTGTTGGAGCAATATCTGCTAAACGTCCGCCCTCACGTAATGCAACTCCTTTTTTGGTTACAATTACAGGTACAGGAACAGTTGTATGAGCGGTATGTGGTTTTCCTTCTGGGGTAAGCATTGTGTCTGCGTTACCGTGGTCAGCAAAAATAATTGCATAACCGTCTTTAGCAACAATTGCATCAACAATACGTCCTAGATTTTCGTCCACTGCTTCAATCGCTTTAATCGTTGGTTCTAACATACCTGAGTGACCAACCATATCTGGATTAGCAAGGTTCAAGATGATAGCATCTGATTGATCTGATTCAATATCAGCTACTAAGGCATCCGTCACTTCGTAAGCACTCATTTCAGGTTTTAAATCATACGTTTCTACTTTTGGAGAAGGAATCAAAATACGATTTTCTCCTGGGAATTCTTCGTTACGACCACCATTCATAAAGAATGTTACATGTGGGTATTTTTCTGTCTCTGCAATACGCAATTGCTTCAAACCATTGTCAGAAAGAACTTCTCCAATCACATTTTTCATCGGGATTGGTGCAAATGCAACTTCAGCTTTAATGCTTGGGTTGTATAAAGTCATTGTAACAAATTTAACGTTTTGAGCTCTTGTGCCACGTTCAAAGTGTTCCCACTCATCGTCTGTAAAAGCATTAGACAATTGGATAGCGCGGTCTGGTCGGAAATTGAAAAAGATAATAGCATCATCACTTTTTATAGTTGCTACAGGCTTGCCATCTTTTTCAATCACTGTCGGAAGAACAAACTCGTCAAATTTCTCTGATGCATAGCTTGTTTGAACAGCTTCCATCGCACTAGTTGCTTTAACACCTTCGCCATGAGCGATAGCATTGTAAGCTTTTTCGACACGTTCCCAGCGCTTATCTCTATCCATTGCGTAAAAACGTCCAGAAACCGTTGCAATTTCGCCTGCTCCAATTTCTTTCATCGCTTTTTCTAATTGTTCAACATAGCCAATACCTGAATTAGGCGCTACATCGCGTCCGTCAAGAAAGGCATGAACGTAAATATTGCGAACACCTTTTTCTTTTGCTGTTTTTATTAAAGAAATCAAGTGGTTAATGTGACTATGCACACCACCGTCAGACAATAATCCAAATAAATGTAAATCTGATTGATTTTCAATCGTATGATTCATTGCTCCACTTAAAACTGGATTTACTTGGAAATCGCCATCTTCGATTGCTTTATCAATTCGAGTTAAACTTTGATAAACAATGCGTCCAGCACCAATATTGGTATGTCCAACTTCGGAATTCCCCATTTGGCCTGCTGGAAGGCCTACGTCTAGACCGGAAGCTTTCAACTGACTGTGAGGATAAATACCCATGTAGCGGTCAAAATTAGGCTTTTTAGCTTGTGCTACCGCATTACCCATGACTTCATTACGCCATCCAAGTCCATCAAGAATAATGATGGCTACTGGTGATTTTTTCATTATTTAATTGCCCCCAATAATGCTAAGAAAGAATCTGGTTCCAAGCTAGCTCCGCCAACTAATGCTCCATCAATATCTGATTGAGCCATATATTCTGCAATGTTTCCAGGTTTTACACTGCCACCATATTGAATACGTACAGCTTCAGCTGCTTCTTTTGAAACTTCTTTAGCGATTGTTTCACGAATAACAGAACAAGTTTCATTTGCATCTTTAGATGTAGATGATTTACCCGTTCCAATTGCCCAGATTGGCTCGTAAGCAAGAACAGATTTAGCAACTTGTTCTTTTGTTAAACCAGCAATTGCTGCTTTAATTTGCTCGTTTACCCATTCATTTGTTTGTCCAGCTTCACGTTGTTCTAACGTTTCACCACAACAAATAATTGGTGTCATACCATTGTTAAAGATGGCATGAGCTTTTTTGTTAACGTCTTCGTTTGTTTCATGGAAATACTCACGACGTTCTGAGTGCCCGATGATAACATAGTCTACCCCGATGTCATTCAATGCTGCTGGACTAGTTTCGCCAGTAAAAGCACCAGAATTTTCGAAATAAGCGTTTTGAGCTGAAATTTTCAACTCTGTACCTTTAGCAGCATTTGTTAATTCGTGTAAAAATAAAGTTGGTGCTCCGATAACAGAGTCAACTTTTTCTGCTGAAGGAATACTTGACTTAACTGCTTCAACAAAAGCTAAGGCTTCTGAAGCTGTTTTATTTAATTTCCAGTTGCCTGCAATAATTGGTTTACGCATAGAAAATAACTTCCTTTCATCTACTTAAAAATTGTCCTATTTTTCAGAAATTGATGCTACTCCTGGTAATTCTTTGCCTTCTAGATATTCAAGAGAAGCTCCGCCACCAGTAGAAATGTGAGTGAATTGATCGGCGAAACCTAGTTCCATAGCTGCTGCTGCAGAATCTCCGCCTCCGATAATAGTCGTTGCATCTGTTAAGTTTGCAATAGCTTCACACACACCAATTGTTCCTTTAGCATAATTTGACATTTCAAATACACCCATTGGTCCGTTCCATACAACTGTTTTAGCACCTTGTAATTCGTTAGTGAATAGCTCAATTGTTTTTGGTCCAATGTCTAGTCCCATTTGTTCATTTGGAATGGCTTCATGAACTTCATTAGGAACATCATTGCTAAACTCAGAAGCTGTGATTGAATCAACCGGCAAAATCAATTTGTCGCCGCCTTTTTCAATCAGAGTCTTAGCTAATTCGACTTTATCTTCCTCAACCAATGACTTACCGATTTCGATTCCTTTAGCAGCATAGAATGTATAGGTCATTCCTCCACCGATAAGAACTTTATCCGCTTTATCTAATAAGTTTTCAATAACTCCGATTTTATCACTAACTTTTGCGCCACCTAAAATAGCAACAAAAGGACGTTGGGGTTCATCAACTGCTCCACCAATAAATTTGATTTCTTTATCCATCAAAAATCCAGCAGCTGTTTCAAGGTTAGATGCGATTCCGACGTTTGAAGCATGTGCTCTGTGAGCTGTACCAAATGCGTCGTTTACAAATACGTCACCTAGACTAGCCCAGTATTTACCAAGATCAGCGTCATTTTTACTTTCTTTCTTGCCATCGATATCTTCAAAACGAGTGTTTTCGAATAATAGAACTTCGCCAGCTTTCAAAGAGGCAACAGCATCTTCTAATTCTTTACCACGAGTTTCAGGTACGAATGTTACTTCTTTACCTAATAATTCTCTTAAACGCTCTGCGATAGGACGCAATGTTTTATCCGCTTTGTCTTCTTCTGTTTTCACTTTGCCTAAGTGAGAGAAAAGAATCACTTTTCCGCCTTGTTCAATAATGTATTGAATGGTTGGTAAAGCTGCCTGAATACGGTTATCGTTGGTGATTTTACCATCTTTCATTGGTACATTAAAATCTGCACGGACCAATACTTTTTTGTCTTTTAAATCTAAATCAGTTACAACTTTTTTTACCATTGAGAGATCCTCCTCAATTCAAATTTTCTAATCAAAAAGAAAAGCAGGAAGCGCGCTGCTCCCCGCTTTTCAAAACGTTTTTATTGATTATTTGCTTAATTTAGCAAAATACTCTAACGTACGAACTAATTGTGCAGTGTATGACATTTCATTGTCATACCAAGAAACAGTTTTAATTAATTGCTTGTCTCCAACTGTCATTACTTTAGTTTGAGTTGCATCGTATAATGAACCAAATGTCATGCCTAAAACGTCTGAAGAAACGATTGCGTCTTCAGTGTAACCGTAAGATTCGTTTGAAGCTGCTTTCATTGCTGCGTCAACTTCTTCAACTGTTACTGTTTTGTTTAAAACAGTGATTAATTCTGTTAATGAACCAGCTGGTACAGGCACACGTTGTGCTGCTCCATCTAATTTACCTTTTAATTCAGGAATAACTAAGCCAATTGCTCTAGCAGCACCAGTTGTGTTAGGAACGATGTTAGCTGCTGCAGCGCGAGCACGACGGAAGTCGCCACCTGCGTGTGGAGCATCTAATGTATTTTGGTCACCTGTATAAGCGTGAATAGTAGTCATTAAACCTTGAACAATTCCATATTTGTCATTTAGTACTTTAGCCATAGGTGCTAAACAGTTAGTTGTACATGAAGCTCCGGAAATAACTGTTTCAGAACCATCAAGAATTTCATGGTTTACATTGTAAACGATTGTTTTCATGTCGCCTGATGCAGGTGCAGAAATAACAACTTTTTTAGCTCCTGCTTTTAAGTGTAATTCAGCTTTTTCTTGAGAATTGAAGAAACCAGTACATTCTAAAACGATTTCTACATCTAATTCTCCCCATGGAAGTTCTTCAGGGTTACGGTTGCTTAAAACTTTTACTTCTTTACCGTTAACGTTGAAAGAGCCATCTTTAACTTCAACTTCACCATTGAAACGTCCTTGTGTTGTATCATATTTCAACAAGTGAGCCAACATTTTTGCATCTGTTAAGTCATTGATTGCTACTACTTCCATACCTTCTACTTCTTGAATACGGCGGAATGCAAGACGTCCAATACGTCCAAAACCATTAATACCTACTTTAACTGTCATAACTAAATTTCCTCCTTTAGGAATCATAAAAAATTTATTTTAAAGGGTTATCCCTCTTAAAATCTGATTAGCGGCACCCTCATCTGTGATTAACCACGTCTGAGCGGGTACTTTCTTCATATGTGCTTCAATTGCTTTTGCTTTGGATTTTCCGCCTGCAACCGCGATTACGCTTGGTATTCGCGCAAGATCTTTTGATTGCATACCAATACGTGGAATTTTATAAACGACTTCTCCAGTTTGGTTATAGAATTCTCCGAAAGCTTCTCCAACTGCTGCTTTGTCTTTAATCAGAGCTAGAACTTCTTCGTTCATACCTCTGCGCTTTGCCATGTGTGTTGCATCTCCAATACTATAGAGAACACAATTAGCTTGTTCTACCAGATTCAGCGTTTTTTTGATTTCTGGCTCTTGTAAGAGGGGCTTATACGTTTCTTCGCTGACTTGTTCTGGTACATACAGAACGCGGTTCTTCCCACCAGTTCTCTTGGCCATCTGTGCACTAACAGCGTTAGCTTGAATATCCACTGATTCTCCAAGTCCACCTCTAGCTGGTACAAATATTAATTCTCGGTGATGAGCAAGACTTTCATCCATATGATTTGCAACTTCAGCCATTGTCGTACCACCCATAACCGCAATGATATTAGTTCCTTCGGGCAACAATACTTTCAAAGAATCCATTGTTGCTCGTCCTAATTCATCTTGAACTTTGGACTGCTCCTCAACATTCCCAGAAACAATTACGCAATGTTCTATTTTAAAATAAGCGGCTAATTGATTTTCTTTCTCTCGCATTCCTAATAATTGACCCATTATTACATCTAAATCATGGTAAACAATTTCTCCATTTGCAGTTAATTGCATCCCTACTTTAGACGTTCTAATCAAGCGTTGTTTTCTTAATGAATCTACTTCTGTTCTTAGTACACGCTCAGTAATACCCATCTTGTCGGCGAGTACTCGACGTCCAACAGGACCCAACAAGTAAACATTACGCAAAATTTGATATCGTCTTCTCAGCGTATCCATAATGTCTGGTGTTACTTTTTCGATAATAGACAATACATCCTGCATGAGTTCCCTCTTCCTCAGTGGGTCAACTAGCGGCCATGTGAGTCGTTAGGCGACCCTTGTTGACTAAAAAAACAAGAGATCTAAGTGAAACAAGACATTCAGTTAACTGCATGCTTTATTCTTGTTTTCCTCCGCAGTCTAAAATAGCACTGCTTTTGTCTCTTACAAGTTTTATTATATCATTTAGTCTTTTTACTTTCAAGCTTAAAGGGGTAAACCAACAAATATTATCCGCATTTTTTTAGCTTCCTTAAAGAATAAAAAATAAAACCACTCAGTGTGAGTGGTTTTATTTTTTATTTTCGTTCCCTTATCCAGGCTGCATAACTCCTGCAAAAGCTAACCAAGCTAACGCAGACTTAGCAACTAGACTTAAAATAATATAAGCACGTTCTCCATAAAGATAATTTTTCCATGGCCCAACCTTTTTATATTGTAAAATCATGTTTACTGGAAACAGATTGAAGAAAACAAAATAGGTGCCTGCTAAAGCATATACAAACCAAGGAACTTCAGCTGGATCAGCATTTCCAAATGCGTATAATAAAATAACTACCCATGGAACGAAACCAGCGATTGTTCCAAAAACAAACGACTTCCAATCTGTTGACTTTCTATAATAAGTCATTTCTTCCATCACTAAACCGAATAGATTCATCATAGCATTAAGAACAAATATCAAAATAAGTGAACCGATATCGTATACACCAAACAACATCGCTATTAACATGATCATTAATGATGAACTAATCGCATATTCATACCATCTAAAGCGATTCATATTTCTTTCTAAATCTTTATTATATATTTTATTTCCCCACGGTGTCACAATAATAAAATGTGCTAATGCAGAAATAAATAAAAATAAAGAAACCATGATTCCAAATGGCGCATTAAAAATTTCTTTTTCTTCGGTTAACAACCGCATTTGAGTTGTATCAAATGTTAGGAAATAAGATCGAATAGGAATTTCAAACTCAGCAATTCGATCAATAAAAATAGCAAATCCAAGCATTAAGCTTCCTTGAACTAAATGCAATAACCCCATGATGATATTAAATCTTTTTAACGATTTAAAATCTATTGCTTTGGCCATTAAAATCACTCCTCATTTTTTTAGTTACACCAGAATAGTCATTAGACTATCCCAACCTGCTACTCATGTTGCTAGTGTATTATTATTGTACTCTTTTTTTATAAATAGTACTATTTATATCCTTCGATATTTAACTGTTTATATCCTTTAATGTTTAATACTATTATCTTTTTCATTATCAAAAAAAGACAGCAAAAGTCTTTAGCTCTTACTGTCTGATCATTGTATATTTATTCAACTGATTTTAATTTATCCTCAATTAATGTTTGCAGTTCATCTACTGTAATGTGTTCATCAAAAATTTCTTCGCCAATGAAAACAGTCGGAACAAGCTCCACAATAGATCGGTTCGCTTCTTCAATGATTCCATTTATTTCTTTTTCATTGGTTTGTAACGCTATGTCTCGCTTATCTTCAGCATAAGCTGCAATTTCACCCAAGCTTTTTAAGCTACCCCATTCATCTTGATTTTCATAAAAATACTCAATTTCTGCTAAAGCTGCTTTAGGATTCGAATAATCTAAATAACGATGAATCACATTACCTTTCTCCAAATGTGGCGTTTCTTTATTGAAGTGTTTGATAACGCGTTGAACTTTTCCTTCTTCAACATATTTAGCTAAAAGTTCTTTTGAATCATCATGCCATTTCTTACAGAAAGGACAACTCAAGTTAATAAATTCTATGACTTTTACAGGTGCTTTGGGATCCCCAATTTTTAATCCGTAAACGGTATCTACTTCACTTGCTTTTATTTTACTAATATCCATTATAAAATCCCCTTTGCTCTTCAGTACTTAATAGTATAAAGAAAATTCGAAAAAATTGTTGCTTTTTTGATTGCACTTTTAAAATTAATCCTTCTTATCCTCAATTATTCATAGCTTTTTTACAGGGCTGCTTTTATCATTATTGAAGAAATAAATTTTTAGTGGTTTTCTATAAAAACATGACCTATTCAGGCTTTCAGGCTTATAGTAGCAGTAAATAAAAAAGATGAGGATTGTACTAACCTCATCTTTTTTATTATTTTCACTCTTTTAATTCTGAACTACTTTCCATAATTTCATCAATTAGTCCGTAGGCTTTAGAATCTTCAGCAGTCATGTAGTTATCACGATCCGTATCGCGTTCAATCACTTCAATTGGTTGTCCAGTGCGTTCAGACAAAATTTTATTTAAACGGGCACGTGTTTTCAAGATATGGCGTGCAGCAATTTCAATTTCAGTTGCTTGTCCCTGTGCTCCACCAAGTGGTTGGTGAATCATTACTTCTGCATTTGGTAAAGCATAACGTTTGCCTTTAGTTCCAGCTGTTAATAAGAAGCTTCCCATTGAAGCTGCCATTCCCATTGCGATTGTTTGAACATCTGCTTTGATAAAGTTCATTGTATCATAAATAGCAAATCCAGCTGTTACACTTCCTCCTGGGGAATTAATATAGATGTAAATATCTTTTTCAGGATCTTGCGCATCCAAGAATAGCAATTGAGCTATAACGGAGTTGGCTACATCATCATTTATTTCTCCACTTAACATAATGATACGGTCTTTTAATAGGCGAGAGTAGATATCGTATGCACGCTCACCTCTTGATGATTGTTCTATTACTGTAGGCACTAAATTCATAACTTGTTTCCTCCTTAAAATGGTATCCTTTTATATTGTAACATAAACTTCTTTCAGTCTTGCTATTTTGTATCTTACTCTATTGGTCAATAAAGGTCAAATAATAGAATTGTATTGCCTAAGATTTTTTGTGCAAAAAATCATTTCTCTTTTTATTTTCATTACGTTTTCATTTTTTTATCTATTCCTATCGTTATTTCAATACCTATTATGTCATATCAATCATATGATTGCAGTATTTAATATAGCTACTAGACAAAATAAAATTGTAGGTTTAATTTTAAAAAACGCCAATCCTTTTTTGGTGGAGGACTGTTTAATTTTCTCAGATGGACCCTTCTAAGACCCGCTGTCACTGTGCTAACTTTAGGAATTTGTTATCCTTGGACATTGTGTCTGGTATCTAGTTGAAAAATTAATCATACCGTTATAGCGGAAAAAAGACTGACATTTGTCGGTTCAACAGTTGGGTTATTGGGTCATTGGATTAAACGGTTCTTCTTATGTATTATCACTTTAGGTATTTATAGTTTTTAGGCTTCTGTTAAACTAGAAAACTGGAAAGAAGAAATCCACTTTCTGCAGAATAAACAAAACCACCAATTGTCTTGGAAGATATGAAACCCTCGACAATCGGTGTTCTTTTTATTTTTTGCGATAATTGTGCGATACATTTTTAAAAATACTGTAAACTCAACATTTAAAGGTCTTACTAGATGTCTCCTGAGGGAATCGAACCCCCATCTCAAGAACCGGAATCTTACGTGATATCCATTACACCAAGGAGACTACTTTAAAATTATCAACTACTTTATCTTAGCTGATATCTCGTTAAAAAACAAGGTTTTTAATTATGCATTCCCTTTTTTAAGACTCGCCATTATATATAAAACACGCTAGTCCTTTATGTTACAATAATGGGGTATCTATCATTTTAAAAAAGGAGGCTGCTATATGAATTTTGAACAATCATTTACTCAAAAACAAAATCAAGTTCAAAAAATGGCAATGACACAACAACTCCAACAATCTATTCAAATGCTGCAATACAATCAAGAAGATTTGCTAGCTTTCTTAAATCAAAAAGCATTAGGAAACCCCTTAATAGAAGTTAGTGTGCCTCAAGAGAGGCTAATCGAGAATTTTCCGACTACGACTTATAATAAGGATGACGATGAAACCAATTATATGAATCAGATTCCCGATACGTATGTGTCTTTGTTTGAATACATTTCTGAGCAAATCCACTTAACTATGCGTGAAACTCGTTTAAGAGATTTGGTGATATGGCTTAGTGAATATTTGGATACCAATGGTTACCTAACCATTGCATTAAAGGATGCTGAAAAGTTAACGCAGGCTCAGCCTCTTGAAATCATTGATGCGTTAGTTTTACTTCAACAGTTAGAACCAGCAGGTGTTGGTGCTAGAAATCTGCAAGAATGTTTGATGCTTCAAACAGAGCGTAATGAAAATGCTCCAAATATGGCTTATATAATTTTAGAAGAAGAGTTCGATTTTTTCACAAATCGTAAATGGAAAGACATCACCAGAAAGCTGGATATCTCATTAAATGACATTCAGCTAATTTCAGATTTCATTCAAACTCTAACCCCCTATCCAGGTGCATTGTTTAACGGAGAGAAGGACCAATTTCTTAAACCTGATTTATTTGTAGAAATAGCGTCAAAAGAGTTAAAAGTCATTTCTGTAAAATCTGGGTTGCCTGTTATTTCATTTCAATCCTCTTATTATGAAGATATGATGCAAGTGAAAGATAAAGATGTTACTCATTTCATCAAAGAGAAACAAGCTGAATATGAATGGCTCCAACGCAGTCTTACACAAAGAGGTGATACTATCTTGCGTGTAGGAACAGCTATTGTAAAAAAACAAAAAGGCTTTTTCATTCTCCCAGAGCGTCCCATCCAACCGTTAACCTTAAAAGATATTGCGACAGAACTTGAGATACACGAGTCAACCGTTAGTCGCTCTATTAATGACAAGTATTTAGAAACGGCTTTTGGTATTTTTGAATTAAAACACTTTTTTACTAATGCTTTGAATACTAGGCCTACGGACAAGTCTGATTCAGAACAGCCTGATTTGGTCTCTACAAATGAAGTTAAAAAGAAATTAGCTCAATTTATTGATTCTGAAAACAAACAAAAACCATTATCAGATCAAAAATTGGCTTCGTTGCTGACAGAAGATGGTATTGAAATATCTCGTAGAACCGTTGCTAAATACCGTGAATCTCTTTCAATCCCGACTTCTCTCAAACGAAAGCGTTTTGAAGCTTAATATTGTCTTCCTTATACTAATAAGAAATCCTCGAAGAACTGTATCACTACACAGTTTCTCGAGGATTTTTTCGTGACTTTTTAAAATCTGACATTACTATTAACCGTGTGTTGCGTTCTTAATTTTTCTGCAATTTCATTTAATTTACGTAGACGGTGGTTAATGCCTGATTTACTAATTTGACCACTAGGAATCATTTCTCCTAGTTCCTTTAAAGAGACTTCAGGAGATTGAAGCCTTGCCATAGCAATTTCCTGCAACTTATTCGGTAATTTATCTAACCCCATTACATCATCAATGTATTTAATACTTTCTATCTGCTTACTAGCTGCATCAATTGTTTTATTCAAATTAGCATTTTCACAATTTACTAATCGATTAACGGAGTTTCGCATATCTCGAACAATACGCACATCTTCAAACTTCAACATCCCACTTGTAGCACCTATAAGTGCTAAGAAATCAGCAATTTTTTCACCTTCTTTTAAATAAGTAATAAATCCATTGCGTCTTTCCAATGTTCGAGCATTCATATTAAAATAATTCATCATCTGACAAATATCATCATTGTGCTCTGCATAATTAGAATAAATTTCTAAGTGGTAACGACTTGTCTCTGGATTATTGACTGATCCGCCTGCTAAAAATGATCCTCTTAAATAAGAACGCATTTTTTGAGAATTTGTCATGATTTCTTCTGGAACATGACTGTGTATAATCATCCCATCCATAATAGAAAGATCAGACAATACTTTTTGTGTCCCTCTTTTTAATCGTACAATATAAACATTATTTTTCTTTAATTTCATTTTTCGTCGAACCAACAATTCACTTTCAACTGCAAAATGATCTTTTAATAAGACATAAATTCTTCTTGCAATTGCTGCATTTTCTGTTTGAATATTCAGTACGAATTTCTTGTTCACTAAACTAACTGCTCCATTCATTCGAATTAATGCTGCTAATTCTGCTCTAGCATGCTCGCGATGAACCTCTAGTTGAGTCAGCTCCTTTTTGACCTCTGAAGCATAAGACATTATATCCACCTCCTTCACTTTTTCTCAGCAAATCTATTATGCTTTGGCATAGCGAATGCGATTTCTCTCATAAGCCAACTTAAACAATTCTTCTACAACTTTATCCCCATCGTGAAAGACCCCTTCGTCTCTAAATAAAAGGAAATTATCTGAAATAACACGCGGAACTTCTTGGGATAGACCCCTAAAGTTATGTGCTACCTGTAGTAAATATTCTTCGTATCTCTCATGATCCACATAATTCTCAGGTACATTTTCTGTATTAACTAATACTGTGTCAATAAATTTTCTTCCTAAATGTTTATGCAGGACCGTTACATGATCTGAGTCAGTAAAACTTTCTGTCTCGCCCAATTGGGTCATAATATTGCAGATATAAACAACTTCAGCTTTTGTATTCAATACTGCTTGACCTAAATCACCAATCATTAGGTTAGGTAAGATACTCGTAAACAGACTTCCGGGTCCTAAAACAACCATATCTGCTCCATGGATAGCATTTAAAACCTCGCGAGATGCTTTTACTTCATGGTTATCTTCATTAGCTGTTACATAAACTTTTTCAATTTTTTTACTTTCTTTAGCAATTTTTGATTCTCCTTCAATTTTTGAACCATCTTCAAAAATGGCATGCAAAATTAGAGGCTCTTCAGCTGCAGGATAAACATGTCCGTCAACGCCCATCATTTCCGCTAAGGATTGAATGGCTTCGAAAATGCTGCCTTGCATTTCTGCCATCGCAGCAATAATTAAATTGCCAATAGAATGCCCAGCTAAAAAACTATCCGCGGTATCAAAACGATACTGAAAAATGTTTTTTTGACATTCAGGGATATTTGATAATGAAACTAAAACATTTCTGATATCTCCAGGAGGAACGACATTAGCGTAATTACGCAAAGAGCCACTGCTGCCTCCATCATCTGCAACAGTGACGATAGCCGTTACATCCGCTTGTTTTTCCTTTAATCCTTTTAAAATAACAGGTAAGCCGGTTCCACCACCTATTACTACAATTTTAGGTTTCCTCACTTTTTTTTCATCTATCATGACCGGTTAACCGTTTCTTTGACCTTGTCTTTGTCCCGATGGGTAATATGAACCGGATACCCATCAGTTGTAATTTTTTGTCCAATACGTTCTGAAAGGGCGACTGAACGGTGTTTGCCACCTGTACATCCTATTGCGATGGTAACATTATTTTTCCCTTCTTTTTTATAACCTGGTAAAACAATGTCTAACAATTCAGTGAATTTGCGATAGAAAATTTCAGTTTCAGGTTGTTTCATTACGTAATCATACACAGGCTTATCTACACCTGTTAAAGGTCTTAGACTATCAATATAATGAGGGTTTGGTAAAAAACGAACATCCATTACTAGATCTGCATCAATCGGTAAACCATATTTAAAGCCAAATGAAACCAACTCAATACGGAACAAATCTGCTCCAGCTCGTTTATTAAATGTTGTTTGAATTTCTTCTCTCAATTGACGAGGAGTTAAATTACTTGTATTAATAACTTTTTGAGCACGGCCTTTGATATCATTCAGTAATTCACGCTCTTTTTTAATTCCTTCAATTAAACGATCGTTCATTGCTAAAGGATGAGTCCGTCTTGTTTCTTTGTAACGAGAAACCAATTCTTCGTCGTCTGCCTCTAAAAACAATATTTTCGTGGTGATGAACGTTGTATTGTCCATACCTTCTAACGCCGTCACAATTTCATCAAAAAATTCACGCGCACGTAAATCAATGACCAAGGCAATTTTGGTTAACTTGCCAGATTCTCTGACTAATTCCCAAAATTTCGGCAATAAACTAGGAGGCATATTATCTACACAGAAATAGCCCATATCTTCAAAACTTTGCATAGCTACTGTTTTACCTGCGCCACTCATACCTGTAATAATGACTAATTGTAAATTTTCTACCATCCTTGGCACTCTCCTTCGAGTTCTCATTTTACAAGCCTTCGTTTAATTATAACATTCCGGGTGTGTCGTGTATAGTTAAGTTTAAAATTTGCTTAATTACTAACAGACAAAAGCCATGAGGAGCAAAAATGCTCACCATGGCTGCTGCAAAAAAATTAGGCATTTACTACGATTTCAATTGTTGCTTCGAAATCTCCTAGCTTTCTATTTACTTCACTAGCAGAAGTTGCGAAAGATCCAATATAGAATTTTATTTTTGGCTCTGTACCTGAAGGTCGAATAGCTAACCAACTGCCATCTACCATTTTATATTTCAATACATTAGATGAAGGCATATCAATTGTCTCTTTTGTACCATCTCTATAAGTACGTTCTCTGGTTTTAAAGTCCTCCACACATTCCACACCAATTCCGGCAAATTCTCTTGGTGATTCTTTGCGGAATTTAGCAATTAACTCTTTTATTTTCCTAGCGCCTTCAATACCATCCATCGTCATAGAAATCGTTTTTTCTTTATAATGACCAAATTCATGGAAAATATCTTGCAGACCATCATAAAGTGTTTTATCTTGCTCTTTATAAAAAGCTGCAACTTCAGCGATTAAAACAAGTGCTTGAATCGCGTCTTTATCACGAACAAATGGTTTCACTAAGTAACCATAACTTTCTTCAAAACCGAATAGGAAGGTTTGACTTTTATCAGCTTCATATTGCTTGATTTTTTCTGCAATAAATTTAAATCCGGTCAAGACGTCAACTATCTTCATTCCAAAGTGTTCTGTGATAGCTGTTGGCAACTCACTCGAAACAATTGATTTTAAGACGACGCCATTCTCTATTAATTTTCCTGTTTCTTTCTGAACAGTTAACAAGTAATAAAGCATTAAGCTCGCAATTTGGTTGCCTGTTAAAACTTCATAATTGCCAACAGCTGTTTTAACAGCTATTCCTAAGCGATCTGCATCAGGATCGGTTGCGACTAGAATATCTGCATCAATTTTTTTCCCTAATCGAAGAGCGTATTCAAATGCCGCTGGATCTTCAGGATTTGGCGATTTTACTGTAGAAAAATCAGGATCGGCCACAGCTTGTTCTGGAACAACTGTAATTCCTTTAAACCCTGCATTAGCCAATGCACGTTCTCCTAACATCTGACCTGCACCATGTAAAGGCGTGAAAACAAGTTTCATCTTATCACTCATTCGTTTAATCAATTCAGGATCGACACTCACTGCCTTCACTTGCTCAAGATACAATTGATCCATGTCTTCGCCTAAAATAGTCAATAGTCCCTTAGATTGGAGTTCATCTTCTGACAATACAGCAACGGTTAAGCTATTCTCAACATTTCTCACGTATGAAGTCAACGCATCCGCTTCTTTTGGTGGCATTTGTCCTCCATCTTCGCCATATACCTTATAGCCATTATATGATGCTGGATTGTGACTAGCTGTAATCATGATTCCAGCATAGGCATTTAACTGACGAACAGCAAAAGATAATTCTGGTGTAGGACGTAAACTTTCAAAAACAAACGCAGGAATATTATGAGCACCTAATGTTTTTGCAGCTTCCATGGCAAACTCTGGAGATTGATGTCTTGAATCATAAGCAATTGCGACACCACGTTTTTTTGTTTCTTCTCCTAAACTATCCATAAATAAGGCTAACCCCTCTGTAGCTTGACGAATCGTATATTGATTCATCCGGTTAATTCCAACGCCAATTATTCCGCGCATCCCAGCAGTACCAAATTCCAAGGGAGCATAGAACGCATCTTCTAACTTATGATTATCTCCTTTCAAAGTAAGTAATTCAGCCTTTAATGTTTCTTCTAACGGTTCATAATTGTCCCAAATTTCATATGTTTGTTCCCAAGTCATATTTAATCATCCTTTGCTATTTGATAAAAAACGTTTACATCACTCTTTTTGCAAGTATACCATTTTTCTCAGTTTCTTTCATTAAAAGTACATCGCAAAAAAAAACAAGAGTCCAGGATTAACCCAGTCTCTTGCTTTATTATCATTAAACTAATTTACTTTTTCAGCTTCTAAAGATTCATTCAATTTCTCAATATAATGAAAAACATTGTCGCCAGCTAAACTGCCATCTCCAACAGCCGTTGCTATTTGGCGTAGCGGTGTCAAGCGAACATCGCCGACAGCAAATATTCCAGGAATGGTTGTTTCCATTCTTTCATTTGTCTTAATCCAACCTTCATCATCTGTGATACCTAATTTTCTGAATTGTTCTGAGTTCGGCAAAATACCGACATAGATGAAAACTCCATCAGCAGGAGCATCTCTAAATTCGCCTGTTATAGTATCTTTTAATTTTACTCCAGTGACCTTCATATCATCACCAAAAATTGTTTCAACAGTAGCATTCCAGATGAAGTCTACTTTTTCATTTTTAAATGCACGATCTTGAAGTATTTTTTGAGATCTTAGTTCATCACGTCGATGGACGATTGTTACTTTATCAGCAAACTGCGTTAAATACGTTCCTTCTTCTACAGCTGAATCGCCACCACCGATAACCAGTAAATGTTTGTTTCGGAAAAATGCTCCATCACAGACAGCACAATAAGATACACCGCGACCATTGTATTGGTTTTCTCCATCTACACCTAATTTGCGATGCTCAGCACCTGTTGCGATCACTATCGCTTTTGCTTTGTATTCTTTTTTACCTGATATTAAGGTCTTATATTCTCGGCCTTCAATTATTTCTTTTATATCGCCGTATATGTGTTCTGCTCCGAAGCGTATAGCTCCCTGGTACATATTTTCAGAAAGCTCTGGTCCTAAAATGCTGCTAAATCCAGAATAATTCTCTACCTCAGCCGTATTCATCATCTGACCACCTGGTACTCCGCGTTCTATTATTAAGGTACTTAAATTAGCACGTGAGGCATAAAGAGCTGCTGTTAGGCCGCCCGGTCCAGCCCCGATAACAACCACATCGTATATTTTTTCTGCTGTCTCCATAGTATATCTCCTTTAACTTCATTCAGTTTATCATTTATTTCTCTATTCTACACTGTATCATTAAAAACTTCCATTTATTTGCTTACTAAATGGAAGTTAATTTTTAAAATTCTTTTATTTCTATTTCGATGACTTGCTTCAAAGATTCTGCTTCATCAGAAAAATCACCATCTGGTTCAAGTTGCAAGTATTGGATTACTAATTCTAATGCTTTTTCTAACTCATCTAAAAATGCATAATTATTGGCTTGAAAATAGTAAGCTTCAGGAAAAATATCTCCATCACTACGAATTAAATCCTCTAATATTTCCATTGATTCTGCAAATTCACCTGTCTGTTGGTAGCAAATAGCTAACTGGCAAAGAGCGAAAACTCTTTCTTCTTCAGTTTTACTCAACGTGCTTGCACGTAGGAGGTACTCTTTAGCCTTTGCCATATCATTTTTTTGAAAAGCTTTAATTCCTCTTTGAAAATAAAAGTCGCTAGTTGGAATAAATGGTATGATTGTAGCTGTTTCATTTTCCCCATCTGACATGTGGCTTCCCCCTTTTTATTGCACTTTATTTTGATAAACAAGTATAGCACAGACGCTCTTGATTTGATATACCTCCCTATGTTCTTCAATAGGATTATTTTCAATAAAAAAAGCGTTCCATCGCACCACCTAAAATGGTGAGCGGCTTCTCGCTAATTTATTTTTGTTCAGATAAATGATTATTTTTTTTCGTTTTCTTCAAGTTTTTGTCCTAATTTAATGATGTATTCACGTAAAGCATCTTTTACTTCGTTGTGTTTTAAACCATACTGAATACTAGTTTTCAGGAATCCAAACTTATCCCCCACATCAAAACGTTGTCCTTTAAATTCATGTGCAAAAACACGTTGCGTTTTATTTAAAGTATCAATAGCATCAGTTAATTGAATCTCTCCACCAGCACCAGGTTCTTGTTTTTCTAAAATATCGAAAATTTCAGGAGTCAACAAGTAACGTCCAATAATAGCTAAATCACTGGGTGCATCTTCTGGCTTAGGCTTTTCCACAAAACTACGTACATTATAAGTTGTTTCATCTACTTGTCCTTCAGGATCAATAATGCCGTATTTATAAGTATCTTCATGTGGGACTTTCATTACTGCTATATTAGAAGCATGAGTTTTATCGTAACCATTGATCAATTGTTTTGTCAAAGGAACTTCGTCTTCCATCAAATCATCCCCGAGCATAACCACAAATGGTTCATTCCCAATAAATGCTTTAGCTTGTAAAACAGCATGACCTAGTCCTTTGGGATAAGATTGACGAACGAAAAACAAATTCAAACCTGTCGTTTCTTCAACCAACTCTAAAAGAGCGAGCTTATCTTTGGCTCTCAAATTTTCTTCTAATTCTGGATTTGAATCAAAGTGATCCTCAATTGGACGCTTACTTTTCCCAGTTACAATTAAAATATCTTCAATCCCCGAATTAATTGCTTCTTCTACGATAAACTGAATGGTTGGTTTATCAACGATTGGCAGCATCTCTTTTGCCATCGCTTTTGTAGCAGGTAAAAAACGTGTGCCCAAGCCTGCAGCTGGAATGACCGCTTTACGAACTTTTTGCATTTTTATTTTCCTCCAATACTTTGTTTTCTGTAATCCATGTACTTACTAGTAACTTTCTGATTTCCCATCGCGTTTCATTAAGGAATCGACAGCCTCTTTAACGTTTGCTTCATTATACAACACCTCATAAATTACTGCAGTAATTGGCATTTCAATTTCTTTTTCTTTTGCTAATTCATATACCGCTTTAGTCGTCGTAATCCCCTCAGCAACCATCTCCATGTGGTCTAAGACTTCCGTTACCGTCATGCCTTTTCCTAAGAAATTACCTGCTTGCCAATTACGCGAATGCACACTAGTACACGTCACAATCAAATCGCCAACCCCACTTAGACCAATAAACGTTAATGGATCCGCTCCAAAAGCTACACCTAAACGACTGATTTCTGCCAATCCTCTAGTCATTAAGGCTGCTTTAGCATTATCTCCATAGCCTAAACCGTGGAGAGCGCCCGCTCCAAGAGCGATAATATTTTTCAAGGCCGCTCCAAGTTCTACTCCAATAATATCTTTATTGGTATACACTCTAAAATAATCATTCATAAATAATTGTTGAACAAAAGTAGCCGTTTCTATATCGGATGATGCTGCAGTAATAGTGGTTAAATCCTTTACGGCTACTTCTTCTGCATGACTAGGTCCAGACAAGGCAACCACGGCTTTACGTTTATTCTTAGAAATTTCTTCTTCTAGAATAATTGAAATACGCTTATGCGTTTCTTGTTCTAGACCTTTACTAGCATGAATGATAACTACAGGATTTTTCAAGGTAGCTTCTACCTTTCTAGCTACTTCGCGAATAGCTTTCGTTGGAACAACAAATAAAACAGCATCGACTGAATCTAAGACTTCTGCTAAATCAGTAGAGGCTTTTATTTTTTTTGAAAGCATCACTTTTGGCAAATAATGCTTATTTGTATGGTATTGATTGATTTCGTCCACTTGCTCCTGGCTATGACTCCACAAATGAACCTCGTGTCCATTTTCTTCAAGAACCATTGACAAAGCTGTTCCCCATGAGCCAGCACCCAATAGCGCAATTTTATTCAACATGTTATTTCGTCACTCCTTGTCATGATTTCAATGTCTTTATTCTCTATTCGTTAGTTTTAAGATATCTTGGTTGTGATGATCAAATTCAGTTGATTTGAGTGATTTTTTTCTCTTCGTCTGCAGTTAACCCCTCTAGATAATAAGGAACTGGAGGATAGTCTCTTCTTCTCGTTGCCCAGATAATCAGTGCAGCTATGAATAAAACAACTGATAATGCTTGGGATACACGCAACCAATCCACTAACCATAAACTATCTGTTCTTAGTCCTTCAATAAAGAAACGTCCAAATGAATACCACAAAACATAAGTTAAGGCTACTTCGCCACGACGCAATAAGGATTTACGATTTCGCAATAAGACAATCAATACAAATCCAGTTAAACTCCAAAGAGATTCATAAAGAAAAGTCGGGTGATAATAAACACCATTGATATTCATTTGATTAATAATGAATTCGGGCAAATAAAGATTTTCTAAAAAGTTTCTTGTAACTTCTCCACCATGTGCTTCTTGGTTAATAAAGTTTCCCCAACGTCCCATCGCTTGTGCTAACAAGACATTAGGTGCAAGAACATCTAGCATCAACCAAATAGGGATACCATGCTTTTTAGTGTACCAATAAACCGTTAGACCTCCAGCAATCAATCCACCATATATAGCAATTCCACCATTCCAGATGGCCATTATTTCGCCTGGATTTTGCAAGTAATACTCTAATTCAAAGATAACGTAGTATAAACGTGCCCCGATAAAAGCGATGGGTAGCGACCAAAGAGCCATATCAATGACATGATCTCCTTCAATCCCGCGTTTTTTTGCTTCGCGCATGCTTAAAAATATGGCTACAAAAATAGCAGAAGCAATAATAACTCCATACCAATAAACTTCAAGAGGCCCCAATGAAAATGCAATAGGGTTGATTGCACTGAATAAAAAGTTCATCTTCTAATCTCCTTTTTTAAGCTTCTCCAGAATTGCTTTTGATTAATTTTTCAAGATTTCTTTCAAATGTTTCAGTTGCATTATATCCCATTTGTTTGGCTCTATAATTCATAGCAGCTGATTCAATAATGACCGCTAAATTACGTCCAGTTTTAACCGGTATAGAAATCAAAGGAACATCAACATTAGAAATTCTTCTTTTCCCATCAGAGGATCCCAGACGGTCAAATTTAGTATGTTTATCCCATAATTCCAAGTTAACAATTAGATTAACCGCTTTACTTAGTCGGATGGCTCCTACTCCAAATAAATTAGCCACATCGATAATGCCAATTCCACGAATCTCAATTAGATTACGTAAAATTTCAGGCGGCTCACCAATTAAACGGTTTTCTCCAACCACGTGAAGTTCAACTCGATCATCTGCTACTAAACGATGACCTCTTTGAATGAGTTCTAAAGCTGTTTCACTTTTCCCTACACCACTGTCCCCAGTAATCATGACACCCATTCCGTAGATATCGATTAACACACCATGAACGGATTCTCTTTCAGCTAACCGTTCTTCTAAAAAATTCGTGACATTACTAGCTAGACGAGTAGTAGCATACGTTGATGACAATAATGGGATTTCTTTTTCAGTTGTCGCTTGAATCAATTCTTTAGGTAATGTCAAATTACGTGAAACTAAAAAAGCAGGTGTATCTGGCTGACACATCCGTCGAAAAACCATTAACCGCTCATCACTAGACATGCGTTCTGAAAATGAAATTTCTGTTCTGCCGAATAGTTGCAGGCGCTCTTGCGGGTAATAGTTAAAATAGCCTGTCAATTCCAAACCTGGTCTTGAAAGGTCAGTTGTCTGGATTGTTCTGTTTAAAAATTCCTCTCCATTATGTACAACTAACTTAAGAGAGTCCACTAATTCTTTTACTGTTACACTATTAGTCATACTTTATTCTCCTTTGAGCTCCATTTAGCTGGTTGCTATTATTTATAAGTTGATTGATTTAAAAAAAGTTGCTTACATTTCCTATTTTACCATTTTAAACTAGGCTATTAAAGAGAATCACACTTTTTTTGTATGAATACTGTTACTATTGCTTAAATTTAGTTTCTTTTTGTGTGTTTTACAAAAAAACAGTATGCATAGACTAATTCGTCATACACATACCGCAAAACACATTGTTCTATTTACTATCTATTTACAACTATTCTGCTACTAATAAATGTATTTACAAATGACAGAATAATTGCAATTAAAATAGTTGTTCCAAATGTCCTGAATTGAAACCCTGGACCCACAATTAGAGAGGTTAAACTTAGCATGCTCGCATTTATAACAATACTGAACAGACCTAAAGTGAGTATTGTTATTGGTAAAGACAAGAGAAATAAAATTGGTTTAACTGCCATATTTAATACAGAAAGGACTAAACTTGCTACTAACGCAATCCAGATATTCGCTACGTAAAAAGAATTTTGGAAAAGCCCTGATAAAGCTAAGAAAATCAGTGCATTAACGACAATTACTTGCCAATATTTCACTAGAAGTCACTCCAGTCATTATGGGTTCCTTTCTTCTCTTCGTTTACCTTTTCAGCTTCTTTACGGGATTTATTCTCACTTTCCGTTCCATTAAATCCTCTATGCCAATCAGATTTTTCTGACCCTGGAGCCTCCGGCATAATTAATGCCAAGATAATATATAAAATAATAGGCGAGCCTACCCCAAAAACAATAGCAATGGAGTATAGGATACGCAAGATACTAGGATCAAAATCGAAATATTCTGCAATTCCACCTAAAACGCCACTGACTACCTTATTATTTTTTGATTTTGTTAATTTTTTCATTTTCTAATCACCCTTTCAAAATATTTCAATGAGCCTATCCATAAATAACCGTTATTCTGTTTTACTTTTTTCATTATCTTTTAAGAATATATTTCCAGTCGTTGTGCTAACTGTTAATATTACAGGATTACCATCATTTTGTCTTCTAAATTCAAGTAATTGATTGGTGCGATCTTTTTTCTCTTTGATTATTTCTGTTTTTTCCATTCGATTTTGAATGGTGCCTAAGTTACTTTTTGCATTTCCTTCTATACTTAATTCTTTTGGAACAGAAACTTTAACTGCACCATTGACGGATGAAGCTTCTAAATGCTGCAAGTCTGTATTCAAGACAGTAACCTTAACCGTGCCATTAACTGTTGATAAATCAACACCGTTAAAACCTCCTTGAGCCACAATACCACCATTAATACTGTTAACAATTAGATCTCTTGTAGTGCTATCTACAAGAGATACTTTTCCATTTACGCCTTCTGTTTCAATCATCGTAGCTTTTACTTTTTCAAAACACATGTCACCATTTGTGCATTTAACGTAAATATCTTCACCTTCAAACTCTTCTATTCTCACGTTTCCATTTAATAGCTTGATAGCTGTGTGATCATATACTCTTTCAGGTAAATAAAAAGTCATATCGCAACGAATACGTTTGTTTGGAATATGAAACAAGATTTTTTCTTCTGTTACATCAATTGTACTACGCTTTGAGAATGCTTCAAAAGGACTATCAGAATCAAGTTTTCCATAAATTTTAATCTCTGTTTCAACTTTGATATCTTCACCTTTCCAAGTTTTAAAAAGAACATCACCATTGGCTACTTTCACATCAATAATAGACGCCATCGAATTAGGATAACTAAATTCGTGTGTGAATTTCGTAGAAGCTAATCCTGGAACACGCACATTAACATCTTTCCAATCCATATTTTCCATTACTGAAGAAAAAGTATTCTTCATTAACTTACCAAATTGATTTCCTGCTTCTGTCATTTTTCCGCCAACTTGATTGATTGTGTCATTGGCTACATCTTTCCAATCATCTGGAATTTCAAATTTTTCAATGAGTTGTTTTTTTTGAGATCCCCATTGTTTTTGTTTAACGATACGTAACTGTTCCATTAATGTTACTCTATCTTCTTCGAGATCAGTTAATTGAGCCTCATACTCTTCTATCTCATGACTTAACTGCTTTAACTCAGGTTCTTTTTCAGCGTCTAGTTCGTCTAAATCTTCCAATGTTTCTAATACATTTAGCTTTTCATTTGCTTTATTTAGTTGATTTCTAATTGCTCTAATTTCACTATCTTTTTCATCTAATTGAACAGAATAGCTTGACGCTTCGTTAGCAAGTTTTTCTAATATTGCTTCTAATTGTTCTTGGTCTTTCTTTTGTTCTTCTTTGTATTCATCGTATTCTTCTTGTTCTTGCTCAGTCTCTTGTTCACTTATTTTTTCTACGTGTGGAGACTCGATAGGTTCTTGAGTAAACGACTGGTCTTGAACTGTTGTTTGATCTCTTTTAACTGCTTCTTTACTATCTTTTTTAGCACTGTTTTCAAGCAAAACCAGAGCTTCTTCTGTTGAAATGATGTCTTGTTTTACTAATTCTAGGATTCTTTCTCTTTCTTTCATGATACTATCCCTCCTTGGAATATTCCATCTATCTAGTAATTGTTCAAGCAATAGGTTGTTAGCTATTCTTTCTTATATTTCTATTATGCTTTACTAAACGGGTTTTGTCATAGGACTTTAGAACGATTTCCATATGGTTACTTAGACTGAATCTTTTCTTATTACACTCATCTTTATTTTAACACGAACACAAAAACAGCGTTAGTGAAACACTATGAAATAAAAAAACAACAGACCCCTTTAGAAAAGGGCCTGTTACTTTTGATCACTTATCCACTATATTATTTAGATTGTTCTATAGTGCGGTTTTTATCTCTTTTCAGTATTTTTTTCAAATAATATCCAGTATAACTATTTTTTGCTTTTGCAATTTTTTCTGGAGTCCCAGTTGCTAAAATTGTTCCACCTCCAGCACCACCTTCAGGACCAAGATCAATAATGTAGTCAGCTGTTTTAATCACATCTAGATTGTGTTCAATCACTAAAACGGTGTTTCCAGCCTCAACTAAGCGGTTTAAGACTTCCAATAACCGAGCGATGTCTTCTGTATGAAGTCCAGTTGTCGGCTCATCTAGAATATAAAAATTCTTTCCATCAGACCGCTTATGAAGTTCGCTAGCTAGCTTCATGCGTTGAGCTTCTCCTCCGGATAATGTTGTTGCTGGTTGACCTAATGTCACATATCCTAATCCAACATCAATAATTGTTTGTACTTTACGATGAATTTTTGGAATGTGCTCAAAAAAGACAACGGCTTCTTCAATTGTCATACCTAGTACATCAGAAATATTCTTGCCTTTGTAACGAACTTCTAACGTTTCTGAATTGTATCTTGTGCCATGACAAATTTCACAAGGGACATAAACATCAGGTAGAAAATGCATTTCGATTTTTAGAATACCATCCCCTCTACAAGCCTCACAACGACCACCTTTCACATTGAAACTAAAACGTCCTTTTTTATAGCCTCTAATTTTAGCTTCATTTGTAGAAGCAAATAGGTCACGAATATCATCAAAAACACTGGTATACGTTGCTGGATTGCTTCGCGGTGTTCTTCCAATTGGACTTTGGTCAATATTTATTATTTTTTCTAATTTTTCATACCCAGTCATTTTTTTAAATTTCCCTGGTTTTTGTTTGGAACGATTCAGTTCACGAGACAAAGCTTTTTTTAAAATCGTATTAATTAGAGTACTTTTCCCAGAACCAGAAACACCTGTTACTGCAATAAAGCGTCCCAATGGGAAATCGACAGTTAAATTTTTCAAGTTATTTTCAGCTGCACCCGTAATACGGATGGCACCTTTGTTTTCAATGCGACGAGTTTTCGGTACCGGGATAAACTTTCTACCAGATAAATAAGCCCCTGTTAACGATTTTTCATTTTTCGCAACTTCTTCTGGTGTACCAAAAGCTACTATTTCTCCACCTTTTTCGCCAGCACCTGGTCCAATATCAATCAAATAATCTGCTGCAAACATTGTGTCTTCATCGTGTTCTACTACAATTAATGTATTGCCAAGATCGCGCATTTTTTTTAACGAGTCAATTAAGCGGTTGTTGTCTCTTTGATGCAACCCGATTGAAGGTTCATCTAAGATATACAACACTCCCGATAAGTTTGAACCGATTTGAGTAGCTAATCGAATTCGCTGTGCTTCTCCACCGGATAACGTACCTGACATACGGCTCAAGGTTAGGTAATTCAATCCTACGTTACTCAAAAAATTTAATCTATCATGAACTTCTTTCAGAATCGGTTTGGCAATCATACTTTCTTGCTCCGAAAGAACAAGGCCCCCAAAGAAATCTATCGCTCCCTCAATTGGATAATTGCTAACTTCACCAATATCTTTATCGCCTACTTTTACAGATAGTGCTTGTCGATTTAATCGTTTGCCTTTACAAGTCTGACAAGTTAATTCAGTCATATAAAGGCGCATTTGATCTCTTGTAAAATCACTATTGGTTTCTTTGTAACGTCTATCAATATTACGAATAATTCCTTCAAAAGGGATATCAACATCTCTAATGCCACCAAAATCATTTTTATAATGAAAATGAAATAGCTCTTCATTTGAACCTTCCAAAACAAAACGTTGTTCTTTTTCAGTCAATTTTTCAAAAGGAGTATCTAAATCAATATTGAACGTCTGACAAGCTTGTTCTAGTAATTGTGGATAATAATTTGAACTAATCGGTTTCCAAGGTGCAACCGCACCTTCTCTGAGAGTTAAAGATTTTTCCGGAATGATTAAATCTGTATCCACTTCTAATTTTATACCTAAGCCATCACAATCTCCGCATGCCCCGAATGGAGCATTAAAAGAGAATAAGCGTGGCTCTAATTCCCCAACAGTAAACCCACAGTAAGGGCAAGCATAGTGCTCACTAAACAACACTTCCTCTTGACCTAATATATCAGCAACAGCGTAGCCTTCTGCCAGTCGAAGCGCTGCTTCTAACGAATCAAATAATCGTGAACGGATACCTTCTTTGACTACAATTCGGTCAATGACGATATCAATATCATGTTTTTTGTTTTTTTCTAATTCAATTTCATCTGAAATATCATAGATTTCTTTATCCACACGTAAACGAACATAACCTTCACTTTTTATTCTTTCAAATATTTTTTTGTGCTGCCCTTTTTTTCCAACTACAATAGGTGCTAAGATTTGAATTCTAGTTTTTTCAGGATATTCAAGTACACGATCTACCATCTGCTCAACAGTTTGACTTGTAATCTCGGTTCCATCATTGGGACAAATTGGGTGACCTACTCTAGCATAGAGAAGACGTAAATAATCATTAATTTCCGTTACAGTACCAACAGTTGAACGCGGATTTTTACTCGTTGTTTTTTGATCAATTGAGATAGCCGGACTTAAGCCATCAATACTATCAACATCGGGTTTATCCATTTGACCTAAAAATTGACGAGCGTAAGCAGATAAACTTTCCACATACCGTCTTTGCCCTTCTGCGTACAATGTGTCAAAAGCTAGCGAACTTTTTCCTGAACCAGACAACCCGGTTAATACAACTAATTTATCTCTAGGAATAGTGACATCAATATTTTTCAAGTTATGTGATCGTGCGCCATGGATTTCAATTTTATCATTTCGCATATAGATTCTTCCTTTACGATGAATTTTAATAGTTTTACTGCCTTTTATTTAACTCTTTTAATGTACCGCAATTCACAAAAAATAGGATAGCGAAATGCCTCCTACCTTCCATTTCTATATTCTATTATAACACAAGATTCAACTCAAAAGAACATTTGTTCTTATTTTATTTATTTAAAATACGTTGTGATATATTTTGAAGTTGTGTTTGATTAGTGAAATCTCCGCTTAGTAAATCAGGCAATATATCTGTCAAAAAATATTGAACACTATTTAAGTGACTGAATCGTAAAATCGTTTTTAAAGATTCTTCATAAATTTCAGCGAAAATATTTTCTGTATTGCCTTTTTGTATTTCTCCAAATGATTCATACAATAGGTCAACTTTATCAGCAACTGATAAAATTTGGCCTTCAAGGGTCTCATCTTTGCCTTCTTTTAACCGTTTCGCATAGGCTGCTTGGAATTCTATTGGGATCTCATTTCTAATAAAGTTTTCAGTCATAGATTCTTCTACATCTGCAAGCATTTCCCTTAACTGAGGTGTAGCATATTTAACTGGTGTCTTAATATCTCCAATAAAAAGCTCTGAATAATCATGATTTAAAGCTTTTTCATAGAGTGAACGCCAGTCGACTGTCTTCCCTTGCTGCTCTTCTACTGTTCCTAGAAACTGTGCAATTTTGGTTACTTTAAAAGAATGGGCAGCAACTGAGTGCTCTTCATATTTAAATTTTCCTGGACAACGAATAATACTTTCTAAATCACTTAGACTTTTAATATATTGGTGCATTCCCATTAGCGCTCATCCTTTTTGTGGTTAAATTTTTATAACCCTAACATAGATAATAAATTAAAGCAAAAAGATTGTCGTCATGATTTAAAAATAGATAAAAATAGAGCTACTCATTCTTCTTTAATGTGAATGATTCCTTGACCTAAAATACTATAGACATGTTTATCCATCTGGCTGTATAACATGCTTTTCCCTTTGCGTTGAGATTTCACTAAACGGGCCGTCTTCAAAACTTTTAGTTGATGTGAGACAGCAGATTGTTCCATATTCATAACTTTTGCAATTGTACTTACATTCAATTCTTGATTTTCTAAGAGATATAAAATAGCAATCCGTGTTGGATCACTGATAATTTTAAATAATTTACTGACTCGTCGGATTGTATCCTCATCTAATAATGGTGCTTCTTTATTATTCATCGTTATTCTCCCACCCTTTATCAAATATTCTCTTATTTTATTTTACCATAACTTTCCTCCCCCATGTCTTTCTGTCTGGTTATACAATCAAAAAAACTGCCGCTTAAATTATTCTAAAAAGAACAAATTTAAGCAACAGTTTCTATTTAATTATTAAGCTTTAGGAGACCGATCATTTTTATTATGATTGTTTAACTCAGTCATTTTGCCTGTATCTAAATAGATAATCCATTCAGAGATATTGGTGACATAGTCTCCAATCCGTTCAATAAATCCAGCAACTAACATGTAATCTGTTGCACCTAAAACAATTTCTGAATCATTTTTCATTTGTCTAATACAAGCTTTATAGATTTTCTTGAAATCATCATCTACTTCGACATCCTTTAAAGCCACTTCTTTAGCTTTGGCAGCATCTGAAACCACATAAGCTTGTAAGACATCTTGAACCATCACTTTAACTTTTTCAGACATTTCTGCAATTTGAGCTTCTATTTCAAAGTCTCGCTTATTGCCTTTTACTCGGATAGTTGATTTTGCGATACTAACTGCATGATCTCCCATTCTTTCTAAATCAGCGCTTGCTTTCATAATGGTTACTATTTTGCGTAAATCAGTTGTCACCGGTTGTTGCAAAGCAATCAATTCAAAACATCTATTTTCTAAATCTGCTTCATCTTTATTGATAACTACATCCCCAGCGATAACTTCCTTAGCTAGTCCTTTATCATGATTAACAAAAGCTTTTACAGACTTATATATTGCCTCATTTACAGCTTTTCCCATTTGGAAAAAATGGATGTGCAAGTCATTAAGTTCTTCTTCAAATACACGTCTCACTAACTATCACTCCTATTGGCCTATTTTATTTTTTATTATACCTAACTTTTACCCGAAACGTCCAGAGATATAATCTTCTGTCTCTTTTTGATGAGGATTTGTAAAGATTTGTCTTGTTTCGCCGTGCTCAATCAAGTGACCATTTAAGAAAAAAGCCGTTTTATCTGAAATACGTGAAGCTTGTTGCATATTATGAGTTACAATTATCATAGTATAGTCTTTTTTCAACTCCAACAACATCCGTTCAATTTTACCACTAGAAACTGGATCTAACGCACTCGTAGGTTCATCTAATAAAATAATAGCTGGTTCAACTGCTAAAACTCTAGCAATGCAAACCCGTTGTTGCTGACCGCCAGACAGTGCTAAAGCACTCTTTGACAACTTGTCTTTAACATCTTCCCAAACAGCAGCTTTTCTTAAGCTAGTTTCTACTATTTCTGCTATTTTCTTTTTATCTTTCATTCCTGCAACTCGAAGTCCGTAAGCCACATTTTCAAAAATAGAAAACGGAAAAGGGTTGGGTTGTTGAAAGACCATTCCAATTTTTTTTCTTAACTCCACCGTATCCATCTTGGGACTGTAGATATCTTGATTTTCAAAAGTCACATTCCCTGTTAGGGTTACATCCGGAATTAATTCATTCATTCGGTTTAAGGTTCTTAAATAAGTTGATTTGCCACATCCGCTGGGGCCAATTAATGCAGTAATTTCATTGGGAAAAAAATCTAGCGAAACTCCTTTTAAAGCTTCTTTCTTCCCATAATATAAGTGAACATCTTTAGATTCAATAATATGGTTTTCTTTTTTCATCCGATTCTCTCCTAACCAAAGTTACCTGACACATAGTCCTCTGTCGATTGTATTTTGGGACGCGTAAATACTTTTCTTGTTTCATCATATTCAATGACATTCCCTAAATAAAAAAATGCTGTGTAGTCACTAATCCGAGATGCTTGCTGCATATTGTGTGTCACTATGATAATCGAATATTTTTCTCGTAGTTGCAGCAACGTCTCTTCCACTTGACTTGTAGAAATTGGATCTAAAGCACTAGCTGGTTCATCCAACAATAAAACATCTGGTTTTAAAGCAATAGCACGAGCAATACATAGCCGTTGCTGTTGTCCACCTGATAAAGTTAAGGCATTTTTATGAAGATCATCTTTTACTTGTTCCCATAAAGCCGCTTGTTTCAGGCTTGTTTCAACAGCTTCGTCTAGTGCATTCTTATCTTTAACTCCATGCCGTTTCAAAGCAAAACTAACATTATCATAAATTGATTTACTGAAAGGATTAGGTTGTTGAAAAACCATTCCAATATTTTTACGTATCTCATATACATCTGTTTCAGGTGTATTGATATCCCTACCATGATACAGTATTTCTCCCGTTACTCTAGCGCTTTGAATTTCATCATTCATCCGATTTAATGAGCGTAAATAAGTGGATTTCCCACAACCACTGGGACCAATCAATGACGTTATTTTATTTTCTTCAAATTCTAATGATACCCCTTTAATCGCTTCATTTTGTCCATACCAAACATGTAAATCTTTGGTAGATAAATCAACAGGTACGTCAGGTTTCATTTTAATTATGTTTGTTTCAAGGTTTATTTGTTCCGACATTTTTTCCCCTCCTTGAATATTCTTAATAATTGGTTGTCACTTATCCTGCTGTAATTTTTTTCTGCAGTTTCTTTCCTAAGTAACGAGCTCCTAAATTAAAAAGCAACACAGCAATGATTAGTACAGCTGAAGCACCCGCTGAGACTTGCGCCCCATCTGGCATGACACCTTCACTATTTATTTTCCAAATGTGCACAGCTAATGTTTCGGCTGGACGCATTACATTTAAAGGGCTCGAGATAGACATTGGATTCCAATTTGTAAAATCCAATGCAGGTGCACTTTGACCTGCTGTATAAATTAAAGCAGCTGCTTCCCCAAAAATTCTTCCAGCAGCTAAAATCATTCCTGTCAATATACCTGGGAGTGCAGCAGGAAGGATAACTAGATTCACTGTTTCCCAACGTGATAACCCTAATGCCAGGCCTGCTTCACGTTGTATTGATGGTATTGCTCTAAGTGAATCTTCAATTGTTCTTGTCAATAGAGGCAAATTAAATAAAGTCAATGCCATCGCACCAGAAAGAATAGAAAAACCTAATCCCCATTGTAAAACAAATATTAAGAAACCGAATAGCCCAACAACAATTGACGGTAACGAACTCAAAACTTCAATAATCGTTCGCACAAAATCAGTCACTATATTTTTTTTTGCATATTCTGATAAGTAAATAGCCGCTCCTAAAGAAATAGGCGTACTAATCAACATAGTTAAGATAAGTAAATAAAATGAATTATATAACTGAATGCCGATTCCGCCGCCTGACTGAAAAGATTTAGATGGTGTTGTTAAAAATTCCCAAGAAATTTGCGGAACACCACGCCAAAGAATGAAAGCTAATAAACTAAACAAAATCAATACAATAATCGAAGCTATTCCGTACAAAAAACCGACGGCAATTTTATCTGCTTTTTTGGCATTCATTTTAATTCATAGCCCCTTTCTTTCCAATCCAACGTGTTAAAATATTAAAGAATAAAGCCATCACCAATAAAATTAGAGCCAATGACCAAAGAACATTATTTTCAAGAGTTCCCATGACTGTATTCCCCATGTTCATGGTTAAAATACTTGTCAAAGTTGAAGCTGGTGTAATTAAACTTGTCGGCATTAATGCCGCATTTCCGATAACCATTTGAACGGCTAAAGCTTCTCCAAAAGCACGGGCCATTCCAAAAACGACAGCAGTCAGCAATCCTGGAGTTGCGCTTCTTAAAACAACTTTATAAATCGTTTGCCATCTGGTTGCTCCCAAAGCTAATGATGCTTCCCGATAATAACGGGGAACTGCTTTTAATGTATCAACTGACATACTCGTAACTGTTGGTAAAATCATGACAAACAACACTATTGCTGCAGAAATCACTCCAAATCCACTTCCACCAAACGTATTACGCATAAATGGAACAACCACTGATAATCCAATAAATCCATAAACAACAGAAGGTATTCCAACTAATAATTCAATAACTGGCTGCAAGATTTTTTTCCCAACAGTGGGTGAAATCTCAGTCATAAAAATAGCCGCTCCAACCGCAAAAGGAGTAGCAACTGCCGCGGATAATAAAGTAACAATAAAAGAACCCGTAATCATAGGTAATGCCCCTATCAATGGTTCCCCATCTTCTCCAAGGCTCCCAGGATTCCAAACCCTTCCGGTTAGAAAATCTCCCAATGAGACCCCGTCTTTAGTAAAGGTAGAAATCCCTTTACTTGCTACAAAATATAAAATAGACAGGACTACAAAAACAATAAATGCAATACACAAAAAACTAATTATTTTCCCTATCTTCTCAAGTCTGCCTTTACCAGAATGCTCTGCTAGTTTTTTTTGAATGTCTTCCAAAAGAAGTCCTCCTCGTATTCTTTCTTTAATCGCTTATGAAGAGAACATTTTCGTAAAAAAATTGCTCTCTCCTCAACTAATGGTATTATTCAGATTCTTTTTTATCCTCTTTAAGAACTTCCGTTGTATTTCCTTTTGCATCTCGTTCGAATTGCATTTTATTAGTTGGAATGTATCCAAGGGCTCCAACTAAAGAGTCTTGCACCTCATCGGATAGCATGTAATCTAAAAAATCTTTTGTTAATCCTGTTGGTTCTCCATGTGTATACATGTGCTCATAAGACCAAATAATCCATTTATTTTTTTTAACATTCTCATCTGTTGGTTTTACTCCATCTATCGATAATGCTTTAACTGTCTCATCTACATATGAAAAGGCTACATAACTGATTGCACCTGGAGTACTTCCAACAATCTGTCTCACTGTACCGCTAGATTCTTGTTCTTGGGTAACGATACTTTTCTTTCCACCTGTAAGAACCCAGCGGTCAAAAGTTGCACGTGTTCCACTTCCTGAAGAGCGATTCACTACTGTGATAGCTAAATCCTTGCCACCTAATTCTTGCCAATTTGTGATTTCTCCAGTAAATATTTTCTCTAGGTTTTCTAAACTAATATCTGTTATTCCTACCCCCGGCGTTACAATTGGGGTAATACCGACTACTGCTACCCTATGATCGACTAAATTAGAGGCATCTATCCCACTTTTTTCTTCTGCAAAAATATCTGAATTCCCTATGTCTACAGCATCAGCAGCAATTTGTCCTAGCCCTGTTCCACTTCCTCCGCCTTGAACGTTAATAAATTTCCCGAAATTTTCAGATCCATATTGTTCACCAGCTACTTCAACCAGTGGTTGCAATGCAGAAGACCCTACTGCTGTGATTGACTCTTCTTCTTCTACTGGTCCACAAGCTGTTAAAAAAAAGGCAAAAGCTAACATTAACATCATTTTATTGTTTGTTTTTAATTTCATGATTTACCTCCTAGGTGTTTGTATCAACCACATACTTCTTAATCATAACTTACTTTTGTAAAATTTCACCACTTTAATTGTAAATTTTATGTAAATAAAGGTTCGTTTTTATTTTCATTTTAGCGCTTTTACCTTTAAAGAGCAAAGGTAAGCCTATTTTTAAAAAATAGTCCCTTTGATAGAGTTTCTACTTTCTTATGATTTTCTCATAATAAAAAACCGGTTTAATTATATGATTTGAATTCAATTTTGCTGTTTTCAAGATAGCGAATCCATTCACGACTATTAATCACATAATTTCGGATTCGTTCTAAACACCTAGAGGCTAAAAAATAACCTATTAAATCTATCCCTCTGTCTAGGTCTACTTTCGTTTCAATTTGAGGGATGCATTGTGTGCCTTTTACGTGAATAGTAGACTTCGCAATGCTACCAGCATAATTCCCCATCTATTCCAAGTCAACACATACTTTCATAACCGTTACAATCCTTCGTAAATGACTGGTTAAAGGTTATTGTAAAGAGATTGATTCAAAGTCTTTCTTTTTAAATGCTAATTCTACTTCATTAATTTGATAATCATAATTGATAAGTTCTTATGCTAGCACTTTATCATGGGTGATAAAAGATTTAACCGATTTGTACCTCGCTTCATTGACCATCATTCCCATTTTGAAAAATGATGATATCTTCAGCTTGATTCTTCTTCAAACTTATCTGATACACGTGAGGCTTGCTACATGTTATGCGTTACCCTAATATGGGTATAATCTTTTTTTAGTCCTATTACCAGTTCTTCAATCTTTGCTGTGAATATTGGATTTAATGCACTCATCAGTTCATCCATCAATAACCATTCAGAATCTACAGCGAAAGCACGAGCGATACAAGTACGTTGTTTTTGCACTCCAGACAAAGAGGATGTCTTTTTTAAAATTATCTTTGACTCCTTCCCAGATAGCCACTACCGTGAGTTTTTTCCAACAATTCCATTTAACTATTGTTTGTTTTTGACACCTTGAGTTCTCGGTCCCTATGCTATATTATCGGAAATACCCATAGGAAAAGGGTTAAGCTTTTGAAAAACCATCCCTAATCGTTTGCGTAAAAAAATGACATCAGATTCTTTGGCATAAATACCCTCATCATCCTTTTTTATTTCTCCACTTATTGCAAAACCTTCAGTCACATCATTCATTTTAATTAGACTATTAAGCAATGTTGATTTTTCACATTTCCATTCGAGTATGGTTCTTTTATTCCACTATTTTATGTTCTTTAACATTAAGAATAAATTAGTTCGCTCATTTTTTTCAAATGGTCGCTTCGCCTGTAAAAATATTTTTAACTTGCTCCATTGTTAACTCGTCAATAGTATTTTTTTAGACATATTATTCCATCCTTTTTTTATAGTGTTGGACTTCCTCACCTTGCTTAAATTTCTTATGATAAAGCATATCTATTAATTCTATTCTATCTTTGTGTAATGTTCATGCAACCCTTTGCAGTGCAATTGAAAAGGTGCAAACACAAAAAGAGAGCCTAGGGAAAAGTGAGGGTTCACTTTTCCCTAGGCTCTCTACTACTGTTATAGATGACGCAGCGGAAACGTTACTGTAAAGGTTGTTCCTAAACCAACTTTACTCCTTACCGTAATTGTACCATTAAAGTTTTCAACCAAGTATTTTACAATGGATAAGCCTAATCCAGTCCCACCTGAATTACGACTTCTGCCTTTATCTACTCGGTAAAAACGTTCAAAAATACGATTTATTTCGTCATCAGGGATACCCATCCCATTATCACTAATCATAACAATCGCCTGATCTTTTGTTTTTTTGAGTGTGACATTTATCGTTCCACCAGATTTTGTATAAATAACAGCATTATCAATTAAGTTTGCTAGAATCTGTTTCAAGCGATCTTTATCACCCTCAATTTCAACATCCTCTTCTTCGATTAAATTCATTGTAATTTTTTTTTGCTCAGCTTTTTGTTTTACTAATTTAAATGTGGATAAGACTGCATCTTTAACAACTACTTTTTCAGAGGCAAGTGGAACTTGCCTCTGCTCTAGTTTAGATAATTCCAAGATATCATTTACCAGTAGATCTAATCGTGTACTTTCTTCTAACATAATTTCTAAAAATTGTTTCAATATTACCTTATCTTCCATAGCTCCATCTAGCAAGGTTTCTGAAAAACCCTTTAAGGCTGTTACTGGAGTTCTTAACTCATGGGAAGCATTGGTAACAAAATCCGTTCGGACTTTTTCTAAACGCCGGATTTCTGTAATATCATATAATAAAACAATTAAATTCATATCATCTTTAGTCTTTCCAGCTATGGGGACAATGTTGGCATCGACTATTCGCTCAGCAGGAAAATAAAAATAAATTTCTTTATTTTGAATTTCTTTTTTACGATAAGTTTTTTCAATTAAATGACTTAAACCATAACTCTTTGTAGCCTCAACATACGATTTACCCAGTAATTTGCTACTGTCCATATCAAAAATTTGGCACATTGCAGGATTAACTATTTGAATGTTGCCCTCTTCATCCAACTGCATAACACCAATCACTAGATGATTAATCAACTCATTGATCCGCTCTTTGTTTTGAGTGATTTCTTGCATTTGATTTTCTAAACTCTCAGCTAACTCATTGATAGTTTGACCAAGTTTATTTACTTCGCCGTAGCCATTCCCTCTAAAACGTGCTTCATACTGATTACTAGATAATTTCCTTGCTACGTTCATAACTTCTTCGATGGGTTTAGCAATATATTTTGCAGTTAAAAAAGTAATGCCTGCTGTCAATAACAATGCTAAAATGCTAAATGTCAAAATAGACTGCAGAATTTGCCCATTTAATTGGTTCATTTCTGCTAATGGCTTAGCTAAACGAAGGACACCTATCAACTGCCCGGACTGATCTATTATTGGCTGCGCAACATAATAAAGTGTTTTTTTGGTCGTTTCACTTATTCTAGTAGCTGTTCCTTGGGGTTCTCCCTTTATTATTGCTTGTATCTCTTCACGGTTACGATGATTTTCTAACGATGTATCATCATCTATTGCAGAATCATAAATAACTACACCTTTTAAATCAATCAACGTAATTCGTTGATTGGTATATTCTTTTACTTTCAATGCTTGTTTTTTCAAATCAGGAAAAGCAAGTCTATCTTCTACTACACCATTAAAGTTACTTAAAACTAGTTTAGACTGTCCTATTAAATCTTCTTGTTGACTCTCAGTTGCATAGTTTTGCATTAATCGAGTTGAAAAAAAAACCACACATCCTCCAAAAATAATGAACAATGCCATAAAAATAGTCAAAACTTGAGTTTGCATCTTTTTCATAGTTTCGGAGCCTCAAACTTGTATCCAAAACCTCTTACTGTACGAATATAAACTGGATTTTTAGTATCGGTTTCAATTTTTTCTCTGATATGACTGATATGAGCATCTACAATTCTAGTTTCTCCTATATAATCGAAATTCCATATCGCGTTTAATAATTGTTCACGACTTAAAACACGATTTATTCGTTTCGACATATACAATAAAAGTTCGAACTCTTTTGGAGTCAACTCAATAGGTTCTTTGCGAACCGTCACTTTATATTGACTAGGGAATATGCAAATCTCTCCAATTGTTAGTTTCTCACTATTGTCTTCTTTTTTTTCTATCTTTTCTTTAGCCGCCAACTGAGGTTGAATGCGCCTCATGATAGCTTTCATTCTAGCTAAAACTTCTCGTGGACTAAACGGTTTAGTCATATAATCATCTGCACCTAGTTCTAGCCCTATAATCTTGTCTAATTCATCATCTTTAGCCGTTAAAATCATAATGGGTGTATCAATCTTCTCTTGGCGCAACTTTTTGCAAACTTCCATACCGTTCATTAAAGGCATCATCAAATCCAAAATAATAAAATCATACTTGTTAGCTAGAGCTAATGAATAGCCTGCTAGTCCGTCTAATGCTGTCTGTACTTGATACCCTTCTTTTTCTAAATTAAAAGTTAGTAGAGTCAATATCGATTGTTCATCATCAACAATTAAAACTTTTTTCATAGCTTTCCTCCATCTGATAATTTCAACTTCTTATATTCTTTTTTATTTATTTGAAAGTAGCACTATCCCGATTTCATGTGGTGAATCTGCATAAAGCGCAGTCTCAGTTAATCTCAACTCTCCATCTGGACCTTTTATTTTCAAATGACAATAAACACTGTTCTTCGATAAGGCTTGGTAAAAGTCATCTTCCGTTTCTAATTCTTGATTATTACATGAAATTAAGGTATCTCCTACAATCACACCCATTTTTTCAGCTGGTGTATCCGGGCGAACTGCAATAACTTTCATTCCTTCATTTGCTGCTCCAAATAAAAACGTCCAATTATTTTCACGACGACGATGACGGTACAAAATAATCATTCCACCTACAGGTAATAGGATTAATCCTGCAAGCCCTGCATAAATACTCCATATAGAGCCAACGGCAGCTAGACTTGTTAAGATTGTTAATACAACAAAATCTTTAACTAACACACGCACGGCTTCCTTAGGCAGCTGTGTATGAACTGTTATGCGCATCCCTACTAGTACTGGCAATAAGAAAAAAGAATAGTTCTGATTTCCAAGTGCAAATACAGGCCACCAATCAAAAAATGCTCCAAAACTTTCACCGGGAATAACGACTAATAACGGAATAACCCAAAAAGGTTTAATTTGATAACGCGCTATCTTTTTGCCACGTTTCGTTTTTAAGAACCAAGGTGTTAACTTTTTGGGTGATTCTTTTTTAATAACGAGTAGTGACATACCTAATAAGAATACTGTTATCAAAAGTATATTTGTTACTAAATTAGAATTAACCCATTGTAGTTGTTCTAAAGGTTGATACCATCCTTTAGGCAAAAAACTGAAAGAAAATTCAATTCCAAGGGCTTTTACACCAAGTAAAACAAGTGTGGTTAAAGAAAAAGTGAAAAGTGGGCTAATAAAACGATAACCAATAAGTAACAATAAAATAGCTACTATTTCATAAACAATAATCCAATCCATTGTGATAGGAATCCCTATTGCAATGCTCAATACGGACCCAATTAATCCCGCAATCAAACCAAATAACAAAAACTGTTTTAATTCAAACAGTTCTTTATAGATTGCTACCCGGTGATTTGACCTTTCATTCTTTATTCTTTTATAACTTGTACTAATTGCTAAAATCAATCCTATTAAAAATACCGGTTGAATAAAGAATACTAGTACCGCTATCAAAAAGTTTAGTATCAGTTGCATATACATTTTCATCCTCTCAGCTTCAGTTAGTTCATTTTTATTTAATTAATTATTTCTAATTTGAAGAATTAAATTCTGCTATTTCAAAAAATGAACTAGATAAGGTTTGCTTTCTTATAGCGTACCTATTTTAGGGGTAAATGTAAAATAGAAATGTGCTTTATTTTCAAGTTATTAAAAAATAATGTTAATAAAAATAAAAAAACTGAGATAAAAACACTTATTAGTGGTTTTCCTCAGCTTTTTAAATCGCATTTAGGTACGAAGATTTTTTATTTGTTTCGTTAGAAAGGAAGAAAACAACTATTCATTTACTCGTCCATATCCAACTACGTATTGTCCCCAATAATATTGGTTAATTTGTGCTACTGCTACACCTGAAGAAGTTTGTGCTCCAATAAAACTACCATTTCCTAAGTAAATACCAACATGATCAATACTTCCTGTTTGGTTAAAGAATACTAAGTCACCAGGTTTTGCTTCAGATTGAGAAACTTTTGTTGATGCAGAGTATTGTGCACTTGCAGTACGTGGCAAGCTAACTCCAGCTGCACTAAATGCATATTGAGTGAAACCTGAGCAATCGAAACCTGCAGTGGTTACTCCACCATACAAATAGGGTGTCCCTTGAACTCCAAAGGCTGCTCCTTGAACACTTCCCCAAGAACCTCCTGAAATTGGAAGAGATACGGCTGTTGCTACTTTAGGTTTCTTTTGAGTGGTTGCTACTATTTTTTCTGCTGTAGCTTTTTCTGATGTAGTGCTCGTATTTACAACTCTAGCATTTTTAGCTTCCGCAAGCTCTCTTGCTGCTTTTTCAGCATTTTCTTTCGTTGCTAGTAGCTGTGTTTTTTCCTTTTCAACTGACGATTTTTCAGCTGCAATAGTTGCTACAACAGCCTCTTTTTCTAATTGTTGTTGCATTAAATCTGTTTTAGCAGCCTCCAATTTAGCAGCTAAGACCGTTTGGCTTTTTAGATTTTCTTCATTTTCAGTTTTTTTCTCTGTAACTAAAGCTTTATCTTCAGCTTGTTGTTTAACTAAGTCTTGATTAGCGGAAACTAATTTAGATACAACATCTGCGCGACCTAGAACATCTGAAAAAGATTCAGATTCTAATAAAAAATCAACATAATTTTGAGTGTAACCATTTACTTGAACTGTACGAGCTTGTTCGGCTAACTTTTCTTCTCGTTCAGTAATAGCTGCATTTAAACCCTCTATTTGTTGGCTTAACTCTTTTAATGTTTTTTGAGTAGTGCTCATCTCAGCCATCAACAAAGCAGCATTTGCTTCATTTTTAGAGATATGATTTGTGATATCTGCTAATTCATTTGTTACAGCTTTTTTTTCACTCTCAAATTTTGTGATATTTTCATTTGTCGCGTTAATGTTATTCCCAACCTCTGCTTTGGCTGATAATGGTGCTAGATAAGTTGTGGCACCTATTGTCGCCGTTAAGAAAAGAGTTATTAGCTTCTTATTCAATTTTTTTGTCCTCCGTTTTTCCTAAATGCTATTTTTGATTACACTTTTAAAAATCTTCTGATTGAAATGGATGACCCTATAGCTCCAATTACTATTCCTACAGCCAACATTGCGCCGCCGATTTGATATAAGAACGGGATAGGTGTCAGTAATGCAAAGTACGTTCCTGATAAATAAGTTGTTCCAATATCATAAATGGTTACATAAAGGAAAGTGATAAAGGCTACTGGAATAACTGATCCAATAAAACCAATTAATGCTCCTTCAATTAAAAATGGCCATCTGATAAACCAGTTTGTTGCTCCAACTAACTTCATAATTTCAATCTCTGTTTTACGAGACATAATCGTAATTCGAATGGTATTAGAAATTAAGAAAACTGCCGTCAAAACTAAAGCACCAATGATGACTACTCCTACATTCCTAACCGTATTCATAGTCTTGAACAAGTTATCTGCTGTTGCCCCACCGTAATTCACTTTAGCTACATGCTCTAGTGTTTCAGATTTTTCTGCAACTGCCGCAGTATTTTCAGGCGAAGCGGTATTTACAATAAATACGTCATATAGTGGATTGTCATCGCCTTGGAAGAGGTTAAATTCGTTACCATAACTTCCAACCACTTGTTTCAGTTCACTTTCTCTACTAGAAAACTCAACTGTATCTACATTATCTAAAGCTGTTAGTTCAGTTTCTAATTTTTTTTGCTCTTTTTCATCAGCAGCTAAATCAATATAAACTCGAACGCTCACATCATTCTCGATATCAGTTGCTAATTTATTCACATTCATCAGCATAGCCACAAATGATCCAACCAATAGCAAGGTTACTGCTACTGCACTGACCGCTGCAAGAGACATCCAGCCGTTTCTTTTCAGACTTTTCAAACTTTCAACGATGTGTCTTTTTATTGTTCTAAATTTCATATCCGTAGTCTCCTTCCAATTGGTCTCGGACAATGCGTCCATTCTCAACCGCAAGTACACGGTGTTTAACGACATTTACGATTTGGCTATTATGAGTTGCCATAATAACGGTTGTTCCTTGATTATTGATTTCTTCTAGAATTGCCATGATTTCCATTGAGGTATCAGGATCCAAGTTTCCAGTCGGTTCGTCGGCAATCAATACACGCGGCATATTAGCGATTGCTCTAGCAATTGCTATCCGTTGTTGTTCTCCACCAGATAATTCAGTTGGGAACATTTTAATTTTATGTTTCAAGCCAACTAACTCCAACACTTCTAAAACACGTTTTTTGATTACTTTAGGACTTTTCTCAACTACTTCCATTGCGTACGCAATGTTTTCATAGACAGTCATTCTTGGTAATAATTTAAAGTCTTGGAAAACTACACCAACATGTCGTCTCAAATAGGGAATATCTTTATCCTTCATAGTTACTAAATCAAATTCTCCAACTTTGATTGTACCTTTCGTTGCTCTTTCTTCACGGTACATCATTTTTATAAACGTTGACTTACCAGCTCCACTCGGGCCAACAACATAAACAAATTCACCTTGTTCAATGCGAACGGTTAATCCATTAACTGCAGTAATACCATTGGGATACTTTTTGTAGACATTTAGCATTTCAATCATCATATCACCTAACTTTTTTTAATTTTCTTATTTGAGTTTGTTTTTTGTTTTCAATTACTGTTTTTGGATAAGGGACTATTTATATACGGTATAGAGATTATGAACGACTTTCCGTCATTTAATGCTTACTCATTATAGCACTCAAAAAAACAATGTCTGTTGTAGTTTGTTTACAAATACATTTCATTGCGTCACATTACTGTAATGAAGTGTATTATTTAGATGCAAATTGTATTAATCATTCTCATTTACCACTTAATTATCATTTATAACAATAAATAGGGATAGAAACATCTATATTTTTTATTTATTCAGTTATATTTGGGTTTAGATATCATTCATTTTTTTTATTTACAAAAAAAAAAATCTGTCAATGGATAATAATTGACAGAAATTTGACAGAGCTCATCTAATCTTAATTATCTGGTGCTAACGTACTTCTTAAATAGGCTTGAATGAAAGAATCAATGTCTCCATCCATTACATTCGTAATGTTACCTGTTTCGTGGTTTGTCCGATGATCTTTGACCATCGTATATGGATGGAAAACATAAGATCTAATTTGAGATCCCCAACCTATTTCCTTTTGTTCTCCCCTGATTTCAGCCATTTCCTTTTCTTTCTTTTCAATATCTAGTTGATGCAATTTAGCTTTTAACATCCCCATAGCTTGATCTCGGTTTTTCATTTGTGAGCGTTGAGCTTGGCTTGCTACAACAATTCCAGTTGGAATATGTGTAATCCGAATGGCAGAATCTGTTTTATTAATGTGCTGTCCGCCAGCTCCACTCGCGCGATAAGTATCTACTCTCAAATCATCTGAGTTGATTTCAATATCTATATCTCCTTCTAATTCCGGGATAACATCAATAGAGACAAAAGAAGTATGTCTTCTTCCGGCTGAATCGAATGGTGAGATACGAACTAGACGATGAACACCTTTTTCAGCTTTCAGGTAACCATAGGCATTGTGTCCTTTAATCAATAAAGTCACACTTTTTATTCCTGCTTCATCTCCAGCTTGATAATCAAGAGTGTCAACTTTAAACCCTCTTTTATCAGCCCACCGGGTATACATACGTAGCAACATGCTACCCCAGTCTTGTGATTCTGTTCCCCCAGCTCCAGGATGTAATTCAAGTATCGCATTATTTTTATCGTACGGTTCGCTTAAAAGCATATCTAATTCATATTGCTCAAGCGTCTTAAAGAAATCTGTACTTTCTTTTTCTAATTCTTCTTCTAAATCTGGGTCTTTTTCTTCTTTGACCATTTCAAGCATGAGCTCTAATTCTTCTTGCTTTTCTTCTAATTGCTTAAAACTTGTATAGGTTTCTTTCATAACGTTCGCTTCATTAATTAAAGCTTGCGCTTTTTGCGCATTATCCCAAAAAGTAGGTTCTGTCATTTTGTGATCAAATCCAGCAATATTTTGTTCCATATTTTCTAAGTCAAAGAGACCTCCTGAAGCCTGCAATTTTTTCCTTTGCTGCTTCTACTTTATTTCTAATTTCGCTTATTTCCATTTTTATTACCCCTTATTAAAAATTATTTAGTGAGAAAAACACGATTTGCTAATCAAATCGTGTTTTTCTTTTTTAACTTTTAGTTTAAACTTTTCCGTGACAGTTTTTGTATTTTTTACCACTGCCACATGGACAGGGGTCGTTGCGTCCTACTTTTGTTCCATCAACGGTTACTGGCTTTTTTTTTGCTTCTTTCACAACTTCACCATCACCAGCTGAACGAGCTGTCGTGCCTTTGGCTACTTGTTCTCTTTGTAAATTTTGCCGAATTTGAGACTTCATTAATAATCTAGTGACATCATAGTCGATAGCAGCTATCATTTCTTCAAACAATCTGAATCCTTCTGTTTGGTACTCAACTAACGGATTCGATTGACCATACGCTACTAAACCAATACCTTGACGCAATTGATCCATTGTATCAATGTGGTCTGTCCATTTGCTATCTACTACGCGTAAGATAACGACTTTTTCAAATTCTAATACTTGCTCTGTTCCGTTCAATTGTTGTTCTTTTTCAGCATAAATTTCTTTCGCTGCATCTAATAAGGTTGTCTGAATTTCAACTGTAGATTTGTTCTCTAAATCAGCTAAACTCAAATCATCTGGATGAACAACTGTAGCATGTGCAAAATCTAAAATACTTTGGAGACTCCATTCTTCTTTAAGTCCTTGTGTGTGCAATTGAACCATACGATTAATGGCACGTTCCATCATGGGAATCGTTACTTTTTTCAAAGATTCTTGTTCCATAATAACTTCTAATCTTTGTTTGTACATAATTTCGCGTTGTTCACGCATGACGTCATCATATTGCAAGACATTTTTACGCGTGTCATAGTTATTTCCTTCAACACGTTTTTGGGCTGATTCAACTTGACGTGAGATCATTTTGCTTTGGATTACTGCATCTTCATCTTGTACTTTCAAACGTTCAAGAACGGCTTGGATTCTTTCTGAGCCAAATCGTCTCATCAGGTCATCTTCTAGAGAAAGATAAAATTGTGTTACACCTGGATCTCCTTGACGTCCTGCACGTCCACGCAACTGGTTGTCAATACGTCTTGACTCATGACGTTCTGTCCCAATGACACAAAGACCGCCAACCTCAATAACTCCTGCGCCTAATTTAATATCTGTTCCACGTCCTGCCATGTTGGTTGCAATTGTGATGGAACCTTTTTGTCCGGCATTTGTTATGATTTCAGCTTCTTTAAAATGATTTTTAGCGTTTAATACTTCATGTTTAATCTTCGCTTGTTTCAACAAACCCGATAATAATTCTGATGTTTCAACAGCAACTGTCCCGACTAAAATAGGTTGCCCAGTAGCATGTCGCTCCTTGATTTCTTCAACAACTGCTTCAAACTTACTAATCAAAGAAGGATACAACAAGTCCGGACGATCATCACGGATCAAAGGTTTATTCGTTGGAATAGCTACCACACTAATATTGTAAATCTCACGGAACTCTTCTTCTTCTGTTTTAGCTGTTCCGGTCATTCCAGCCAATTTTTTGTACATTCTAAAAAAGTTCTGAAACGTGATGTTTGCCATTGTTTTTGATTCATTTTGAATCGTTACGCCTTCTTTTGCTTCAATAGCTTGGTGCAACCCATCTGAGTAGCGGCGTCCTTCCATAATACGTCCAGTAAATTGATCAACAATCATGACTTTGTCATCTTGCACAACATAATCGATATCAAATAACATGATGAAATTAGCACGCAAAGCTTGATCCAAATGATGCGTTAACGCTTGGTTTTCCACATCGTATAAGTTCTCTACACGGAAAGTTTTTTCAGCTTTCTCCATTCCTACTTCAGTAAGAACAACCGTTTTTGATTGGACATCGATTGTGTAGTCTTCTTCTTCTTTCAATCCTTTTACAAAAAAATCTGAACGTGTATAAAGAGTAGTAGATTTTTCAGCTTGTCCTGAGATAATTAAAGGTGTTCTCGCTTCATCAATTAAAATAGAATCCACTTCATCGACAATGGCATAGTTTAATGGTCTTTGTACCATCTGTTCTTTGTAAACAACCATGTTATCTCTTAAATAGTCAAAACCCATTTCATTATTGGTGCTATACATAACATCAGCCAGATAAGCTTCACGTTTTTCTTCAGCTGATTTTGAATTTAAATTTAATCCCACAGTTAAGCCTAACCATTGGTATAATTCTCCCATTTCAACAGCATCCCGGCTAGCCAGATACTCATTGACGGTTACAACATGTGCACCTTCGCCTGTTAAAGCGTTTAGATAAACCGGCATTGTAGCGGTTAAGGTTTTACCTTCCCCTGTTTTCATTTCAGGAATATTTCCACGGTGCAACGTAACCCCCCCCATCAATTGAACATGGTAAGGATACAACCCAAGCACACGCTTTGCGGCTTCACGGACAACTGCAAAAGCCTCAGGTAATAAGTCATCTAATGTTTTACCATTCTGATAACTTTGTTGAAATTCTGGTGTTTTAGCTTTTAACTCTTCGTCAGACAATGCGGAAATCTGATCAGCAAAGGTTTCAATCTGATCTGCCACTTTACTTAAACTCTTAAGTTCTTTTTTATCGTTTTCAACTAAATTACGCAAAAAATTTGCCATTTACTTTTCTCCTCTTTTACTACTTTTTTCTAATTTATTTTTATTTTTGTTTTTTGATCTCATCTTTTTTCTATTCTATTTAATAGGTTTAAACTTTGATTTTAGCTTTTGTCAACATTCTTATTAATTCTATCATTACTTATTCACAAATGAAACCTTTTTATATTCAAAACGCATCTCTCATCGGGACTTATCTGATAAATAAAAAGCCAATTACTATCTATTAAACTTTCTTTATGTAACTTATATTATTTAGCATAAGTAAAAATAAATCTTGCAAGAAACTTAAAAAAGTTTCTTGCAAGATTTATTGGATTATTACAAATTGATTCCACTGTTAGTCTGTTTCGATTAAACCATATTTTCCATCTTTACGAGTATAAACAATGCTGGATCCGTTGGTTTCAGCATCTTCAAAGATAAAGAAGTTGTGACCTAACATATTCATTTGTAAAACAGCTTCTTCACTATCCATTGGTTTAAGTGATAAACGTTTTGTTCTAACGATTTCAATATCATTTTCAAGCTCATCTTCAAGATTTTCGTCTAGTAACTCTCCAGCTGGGACTCGCATATCAAAACCTTTTTCACGTGACTTACGGTTAATCTTGGTTTTGTATTTACGCATTTGTCTTTCTAGTTTATCAACGACTAGATCTACACTTCCATATAAATCAGGTGAGGTTTCTTCCGCACGTAAAACAAGATAAGGAAGCGGGATTGTTACCTCCACTTTCGCAGTTTTATCTGAATACGTTTTTAGGTTAACATGTGCTGTAGATTCAGGCACATCTGTAAAGTAACGTTCAATTTTGCCTACTTTTTTCTCGACATAACTACGAATTGCTGCGGTTACCTCGATATTTTCACCACGGACATTATATTTAAACATAAACACTCTCCCCTTTCATCTGATTGTGTATCAGAATCAGCAACACCAGTCGGACCACTCAACTGGTGGTTTGCTTAATTCAATTATATAGGATAGCGCTTTAATTAACAAACAAAATAATTTATATTTTTCTTTTATCTAGCGATTGAGAACGTTTCAATTGTTGCAACATTTGCTTGTTGTAGTAATTCAGCTGCATGAAACATTGTTCTTCCAGTAGTATAGACGTCATCCATTAAAATAATTTGTTGATTTTTTAGTTGACTACAGAAGTTCTTATCTAGAATAAACGGCTGTTTTGACTCTATCCGTCCTTTTCGATTTTTACTTGATTGTTTTTCTCCTGCTCCTATATGAACCAGAGCTGGCTGAAACTGAACTCCAGCAGATTTCATTAGTTCTTCTACTTGATTAAATCCTCGTAACTTCATACTCGTTTGGCTAATGGGTATTGGGATACACTGTTTATTTTTTTGATTTTTAGTATTAAAATAGTTAGCAATATCTTGATCAAATAATTGTGCTAAACGATAATCGCCTTTGTATTTAAAATTTTCTAGCCATTCTCTTAAAAATAAATTGTATTGAAAAAGAGCGGTATGCTTAAAAATATAATCAGGATATTCTTGTTTCCACTTTATACAATCTGAACACCATTCATTTTGCTTAGACATTATCCGACAACAACCAAGACAAGTAAATTCATCAGCTAATTTCATCAATTTCAAATTACAAGACTGACAACGGTTACCAGACGTTAGCTTTTTGAAAAGCAATACATCTCTTAAAAGTAGTTTTTCCGTTTCTTGTTTACCACAACATAAGCAAGTCAGCATTTCTTAACTAATCCCCTTTCCGTTGCTAAGCGATTCATTTTTTTTATTTGACGCACGGCTCCTTTTAGTGCTCGTGTCTGGCCATAATAGAAAAATAAAACTGCTCCATTTGGAAAATCTTTATGCCTTCCTGCCCGTCCAGCAATTTGGACTAAAACAGATTCAGTAAACGTTCTATCTTCTGCTCCTAAAACGAACACATCAATATTCTTAAATGTCACGCCTCTTTCTAAAATAGTAGTTGTGAGAAGAAAGTCATATTTTTCTTGGCGCATCTGTATAATTTTTTCTTTTCTTTGAGGATCTTCTGCATAAACAGTCGTAAAAAGAGTTTCAGGAAATCGTATTTTTATTTGTACTGCTAGCTTTTGCATTAAGACAATATTTGGCAAAAAAACAAGAAATCTTCTTTTTTGCTTTAACATCTTTTTTAGGTAAGCGAAAAAAACTCCAGTTGCTTTTTGTCGATTGATTTTTTTTTGCCAATCTCCACTCCATATTAATTGCGGTTCAGGCAGGGGATACCCATGATATCTTGCAGGAAGCATGGTTACAGCTAATTTTTTTTGCTGGATAGCACGTTGCATATCTTTACTGGGTGTAGCAGATAGAAAAATAAGCGAACCCTTTTCTTTTTTAGCTTTTTTAGCAGCATACTGCAAAGAACGATCTATATCAAAAGGAAAGGCATCTATCTCATCAATAATCAGTACATCAAAAGCTTGCTTGAATCTCAATAATTGATGAGTTGTAGCAATAACTAATTGAGTATATCGATAAGGTTCATCCGATCCGCCATATAAAATAGCTAGCGGAACACTCTGAAAAGCACTCTTCAAACGCGGGGCTAGTTCTAAACAAACATCTACTCGCGGAGAAGCAATGCACACTCTTTTTTTAGCTTGCAAGGCTAGCTCTATTCCCTTAAAAATCATTTCTGTTTTACCTGCACCAGCTACAGCCCAAATTAACCGTTCTCCACCTAAATGAATAGTCTCTATGATAGCCATTGATGCTTCTTTTTGCTGCTTTGATAGCTCACCCTTCCAAGTTAGTATAGGCGCTGTTAAAGAAGTAAATTGGTTTTGTTCTTTGGCCGTATATAATGTACTGCATCTCTTAATTTTACCCATCTGCAAACAATTAATGCAGTAGTAACAATCTTGTCCACAGGTACAAGGGGCAACCTGTCTTTTCTTACGATCACTTGTCCCGCATCGGCTACATTGAAGTTGACCATTCACTTCTTTAAATCCTTCTACTTGAGTGAGGCCCTCATTTTTCACTAAAGGCTCCGTTAGTTCTTGTATCAAAACTTCCCGTCCGCTTATTTCCAGCATAAATGCTATGCCCCTTTCTACCTACAAAATAAACGTACGCAAAAAAAAAACAAAGCCGCCTTATCTGCTTTGTTTTTTTATCAAAACTGTTTCTATTTTAGTTTGGTCTTCTACCCAAGTCATCCCTAATGCTCCCTCACCTAAATGTGTTCCGATGACAGGACCAAAATAACTCGTTTCAAATCTCACTGTTGGATAATTCTCTTTCAACTGTTTTCCCCAGATTGCTGCTTGTTCTTCTGCATTGCATTGAATGATCGTTGCCACAATTGGATAGCCGACTGATAAATCTTCTGTCAAAAGTTGTTCAATTCGCTTCAACGCTTTTTTTGTTGTTCTAATTTTTTCAAATACGACAATTTGCTTATTCTCAAAAAACAAGATCGGTTTAATTTTTAGCAATGAACCAATTAGTGCTGAACCATTAGAAAGTCTTCCACCTCGTACTAAATGGTTTAAATCATCTACTAAAAAATAAGCTTTCATTGTTTTACGCATATTAGAAAACACTTGGAAAATTTCTTCTACAGTACAGCCGTTTTCAGCTAATCGTGCAGCTTCTAAAGCGTAATAGCCTTGCGCAGCACAACTTAGTTCGGAATCAAAAGGATAGATTGCGATATTCCCCATCATGGTAGCTACACTAACGACATTATCATAGGTCCCGCTAATTCCGCTTGACAAGTGAATACTTATAATGGCATCGTAGTCTTTTGCGAGCTCATCAAACAACGTAATGATTTGCCCAGTTGTCGGTTGGGAACTGGTTGGCAAAGCCTCCATGCTATTTATTTTTTTAAAAAATTCTTCATTCCCAATATCTACTTCTTCTACGTATGCAGTATTGTCTACTACGACTGAAAGTGGTAATTTATAAATTGAATGTTGTTCATACTGTTTTTCAGTCAGATAAGACGTACTATCTGTAACTATTGCAATTTTCAATTTCACACCACTCGCCTTTTTCATTTTTATCTCTTTTGATTTATCTCTTCTATACAATTACAGAGTATAACACAATCTAAGTGGTCTGAAGAATAAAAAGTAAAATTTAAGTGATCGTTCACAATGACTAGTTTTCATAACCATTCGTTGTCTTATACTGAATCATACACAACTGTTAACTCTTGTTGATTCCTATTACTCACGGTAAACTAAAATGGAATAAGGGATAAATCTAATTCGCTAGTCGTTATAAAAAGTAGTAAAATGAATTATTTAAAAAAGGAGACACTACCATGATTAAACACTATTACACTATCGCAAGAGACGGCGTCGTTGAAACTGAAGTAAAAAAATCTCGCTTTATCTGCCACCTGAAAAGAGTGTCTAGCGAAGCTGAAGCACAAGAATACATACAAATGATAAAAAAAGAACACTGGAAAGCCACCCATAACTGTGTAGCCTATTTAATTGGAGACTATAATGACGTTCAACGTGCTTATGATGATGGAGAGCCTAGTGGAACAGCTGGGGTACCCATGCTTGAAGTCTTAAAAAAACAAGAGGTTAAATATATTCTCGCCGTGGTTACACGTTATTTTGGCGGAACTAAATTAGGAGCTGGTGGACTTATTCGTGCTTACGGAAAGTCAGTCAGCCTGGCTTTAGAAGAAATTGGTATTGTTTCAAGAAATCTACAAGTTCAAATTTCTGTGACAGTTAGTTACTCTGCTTCTGGAAAATTAGAAAACAACCTTAAAGAATCACCCTATACCCTTGTAGATATTCTCTATACACATCAAGTTACATTTATTTGTTCAGTCGATGAAGAAAAAGTAGATGACTTTAAAAAAGAATTGACCAATTGGTTGAACGGACAAGTCGAATTTGAAGAAGGAAAGATGAGTTACCAAGAATCAAAACGGTTAAACCGAAGCAATCCTTAAGAAAATCATATATTTTTAAAGAAACTGTTAGAATTCTTTTTGTTGTGATAAAATGAATAAGAACTTTTTTTAACAACTTACTCTAGAGATTATAGGAGAATTATTTTGAAAAATAAAAAAAACACACACTTGAGTACAAGTCGTTCTAATAGAAAAAAAAAATCTAAGCTTGTTTTTTGGCTTTTGTTGCCGCTTATGTTGCTCATCTTAGCAGCTGCTGTCTATTCTGCTAAATTATATGCAACGGCTCAAAAAGCTGTTGATTCATCTTATCATACTCTGCAACGGGAAAATGACATAAAAGTTAATCCGTTAGACGAGACCACTTCTATTCTATTGATGGGCATTGATGATACTGAGAGCCGAAATTTAGGTAGTGCTAGAACCGATTCTTTAATCTATATGACCATTGACCCAAATAAACACGTCGTCAATATGGTCAGTATCCCTCGCGATACTTACACAGATATTATCTACCAAGAACAAACCTACGAAAAAGATAAAATTAATGCTGCATATTCTAAAGGGGAAGAACAAGCTACCATAGAATCAGTAGAAAATCTTCTAGACGTTCCGATTCATTATTATATGACATTTAACTTTGATGCTTTCCTAGAAATCATTGATGCCTTAGATGGGATTGAAGTAGATGTTCCGATTACTTTCTCTGAACAAAATGCTGAAGGAACACTAGATAAAATCCATCTTGAAAAAGGATTGCAAACACTTAATGGTGAAGAAGCTCTAGCGTTGGCAAGAACCAGAAAGATCGACAACGATGTTAAACGTGGTGAAAGACAGCAATTACTCATCCAAGCTATTACTGATAAAGCTTTAAAAGTTGGTTCCATCACAAAATATTCTGATGCTATTACGTCTGTAGGTAAAAACATGCGTACTGATATTCGTTTTAATGATATGCTTGGTATTGCTCAGACAGGACTTGATGGAAAATATAAATTTGAGAACTATGTCTTCGATTGGACCGATTTCACTTCGAACGGTGCAAGTATGGTAGAACTTTATCCTGATAGTTTAGATTTTATTAGCCATCGCTTACGAGTATCCTTAGGTTTAGATTCTGTTGATAACCGGGACGAACTAGACTACACTTTCCAAACAAATGGCTTATCAAATTATTCCGGCAGCAACTAATCCTGCAAAAAACACCAAACTCTCTTTTTATAGGAGAATTCGGTGTTTTTTTATTCTTTTTTATTGAGATTCTTTGCAAATTTCCTCATTCTATTTAGGAATGGTTTACTGTCTTTTCCAACCAATCCAATAGACTCCACAAACAACTCCAAACCAAATAGTGAACCGATTGTTAAGAAAACAGATCCCCATAGAGTTGATACTGGATATATCAGGGCGATGACCGAAAAGATAGCTGCTAAGCAGTAGATGGCCAAAACGGTTTGACGATGTGTTAAGCCTAATCCCATCAATTGGTGATGCAGATGCATCTTATCTGCACTCGAAATAGGTTTCTTGTTTAGATATCGCCTGATTATAGCATAGACAGTATCTGTGATAGGAATTCCTAAAATAACAATAGGAATAATCAACGTAATCAGCGTTGCATTTTTCAATCCTTGTAAAGACATTACGGCAATCATAAATCCTATAAATAATGCACCTGTATCTCCAAGAAAGATTCGTGCGGGATAAAAATTATAGGGTAAAAATCCAGCTAAAGCGCCTACTAAGACGAAAATCATAATAGATACGACGGCATTTTCGACCGTTAAGAAAAAATAACCAATAATCCCCATTGTTGTTAAAGCAATCATAGACACACCCGTTGCAAGACCATCTAATCCATCAATCAAATTAACCGCATTTGTAATCGCTAGAATCCAGAGAATCGTAACCGGTAAACTAAAAATCCCCATCGACCATGATCCAATAAAAGGTAACGTTATGATATCTATTTTGATATCAGCAACAAAATAAATAATCAATGCGGCCAAAGTAATGCCGATTATTTTCATTTTTGGAGTTATTTCTATCAAATCATCCATTATACCTGTCGCTAATACCACTGTGGCCCCTAAAAAAGTTGGCATAACTTGCCAAAAGGGTATCGGTAGTATAAAGAACAGAGCAAAGAAGAAAGATAGATAAACAGCTAGTCCGCCTAAAGTTGGGACTTCTTTTAGATTTATTCTTCTTTCACCTGGTTCATCAACTGCTCTGATTTTTAATGCGAACTTCCTGACAAAAGGTGTTAATATCAAAGAAAAAATGGCAGTCGCTACACAAGTAACGATAACGATAAACATATCATACATACAAAAAAACCTACCTTTAATTCCTATTTAGATTTAATTATACAAAGTTAATCTAGATAATACAATTGCATTATAACAGTTAATCCACTACACTAATAGAAAACATTATAGATATAGGAGAAAAATCATGCGCTCAGAGCAATCAAAAGAACAAAAGAAAAAGAAAAAAATTTATACTATCTTAATTATCTTAGCCATTCTTATTTTAGCCGGTTCCGTTTATGTAACGTATCTTTTTCTTTCAGCCAATGACTTTTTAAATTCCATCCAAGGAAATGATTTACCTGAAACGTCTATGAATGCCGATGAAAATATTGTTTTAACCAACAAAGATCCCTTCTCTGTTTTACTTCTTGGTGTTGATAAACGTCCAGGCGACACAGGCCGTGCTGATTCTATCATGGTTGCTACCATTAACCCAGAAACTGAAGATGTTCGTTTGCTTTCTATCCCACGCGATACACGTGTCACTTTACCAAGTGGTAAAATTGACAAAATCAATGCTAGTTATGCTTATGGCGGGATTCCATTGACTGTTGAAACAGTTGAGAACCTCTTACAAATCCCTATCCATTATTATGCTCAAATTAATATGCAAGGACTTGTTGTTTTAGTTAATGCTTTAGGAGGTATCACAATTGATTCACCTCTAGAGTTTGATGTTCAAGATATCAACGATACTGAAGGAGAAATTCATATCGATAAAGGCATCCAGAAACTAGACGGTGATCAAGCTTTAGGCTATGCAAGAATGCGCTACGATGATCCAGCAGGCGATTGGGGAAGACAAGAACGCCAACGTGAAGTTGTGACCGAGATTATTGACGAAACGATTTCGATTAAAAGTCTGACAAACTTTAGTAAAATTTTTAAAGCTGTTGGACCGAATGTGAAGACAAACTTTAATAGTCGTGATTTATGGGCTATTGCAACGAATTACACCAATGCTGCAAGTAACATCGAAACCTTGCAACTGGAAGGTGAGGAAGCCTATGAATACTTTCCTTCCTACGGACAAGATGTATTTGTTTGGAAGCCAGATGAAACTAAACTCTTTCAGTTAAAACAAGAACTTAGAGAACACTTAAATTTAAATCAGAACAATCAAAATGATTCGTCTGATTTAGATTCTAGTTCAGATAACTTGATTTCTAGTTCAGATTATCTTCCTTAATTATCTCGTTTAATAATAAGAAAGCCGATCAACAATTTCTGTTGACCGGCTTTTTTTACTTTTAAATGGATTATTGGTTTTTTTCAAGGTAAAATTCAAACCGTTCGCCAGAATATTGTGTTCTAACATACTCAAATGGCGTACCTTCTGTTGAATAACTAATTTGTTTTAACCTTAAAATAGCATCTCCACGTTTGATATCTAAATAATCGGCAATTTTCTCTGAAGCTTGCATAGCTGAAATAGTTTGTTCAGCATGTCCTACATGCACTCCCTTTTCACTCTCTAGTGCTTTATAAAGTGAGCGAGTAATCTCTATCTTGCTTAGATTACCAATCAAATCATATGGAATGGTTGCTACTTCAAAACAAATAGGAACCTCATCCGCATAGCGAATCCTCTCCATACGTAAAACGGGTGTTTCTTCAGGTAGCGTTAGTTTCTCGGCTTCACTTAAGCTAGCTGGCTTAACATGGTATGAAATGGTTTTACTCGTTGGCGTTTTGCCTTGCGATAACATAATATCTGTGAAACTAGCGACTCCAACCATCAATTCTTGAACTTTTTTACTAGATACATACGTTCCAGAACCTACTTTTCGTTCTAAAATCCCTTCATCCACCAATGTTTGAACTGCCTGTCTTAATGTCATCCGACTAACGTTAAATTGAAGAGCAAGATCTCTTTCAGAAGGAATCCGTTCGCCAATTTTCCAGACACCTTCTTCAATATCCTTGCGCAATTGATTGTGAATTTGAATGTAGATTGGTGTTTCCTTCCCCATCCTCTTCCCCCTATTTGTTAAATTAATTTTGCTGCTGCTTCATCCATGATGACTACTACGTTTGGATGTTGTTGCAAAACGCTTCCCGGCACATCAGTCGTAATAGGTCCTTCAAGTGTTTTTTTAATGGCTTCTGCTTTTTCTTCACCAAATACCATCAAAATAATTTCCTTAGCAGATAGAATACTTTTAATTCCCATTGAGTAAGCATAACGCGGTACTTCTTCTGCTTTTTCAAAATTACGTTTGTTAGATGCAATTGTTGATTCAGTTAAAGATACTTTACGAGTTGTTGAATCAAATGACGTTCCCGGTTCATTAAACCCAATATGACCATTTGTTCCGATTCCTAAAATTTGAATATCAATAGGGTGCTCATCAATAATTTTGTCGTAACGAGCTGGTTCAGTTTCTTCGTCTGCTAAGCCATCAGGAATAAAGGTCTCTTTAAATGGTTTTTTTGAAAAAAGTTGTTCTTGCATGAAATAATGGTAGCTTTGATCGTTATCTGCAGATAAACCGAAGTATTCATCTAAATTAATGGCTGTCATATGACCGAAATCTAGGTCGCTTTCAGTCATTTCTTTGTATAATGCTATTGGTGTACTGCCCGTCGCTAAACCTAAAACTTTCGTTTCTTGTCGCATGCCTTCTTTAATTAATTCAAATGCTTTCTTTCCACCTTCAATATTATCTTTCACAATGATTTTTTCCATGTATCTAACCGCCTTATTTTAATTATTAAACCCATTCACCGAAACTAATGGTTTCTTCAAGATCTAAATCTTGATTGAAAAGAACCATATCAGCATCTTTACCTATCTCAAGCGTACCTTTTTTAGTTAATCCAAATTCTTTTGCTTGGTTAACAGAACTCATTTTAACCGCATCTGCAATACCACAACCAGTGAAGGCCATCATGTTCTTAAATGCATCTTGGAATTCCAAAACACTACCAGCTAGCGTTCCGTCTGCTAGACGAGCCTGTTTGTCTTCAACAAAAACTTTTTGACCACCTAATTCGCTTTCACCATCAGGCATGCCTTTAGCGCGCATAGAATCAGTAATCAACTCAATATGATCTGGTCCGAGAATTTGGTAAGCTACATTAACCATGTCAGGTACAATATGGTATCCATCAACAATCATTTCAGAATACAATTTTGCTAAAAAGGCATGACCCGTAACTCCTGGTTCGCGGTGATGCAGTCCTCTTTGAGCGTTATATAAATGAGTGACATGCGAAGCTTTAGAATCCATTAACTGTGCGCGAGTAGCATTGCTGTGGCCCACTGATAACACGATATTGTTAGCCACACAATATTTTTCAAATGCTGTTGCATCACTTGTTTCTGGTGCATACGTAACTAAACGAATCATACCGCCGCTCAAGTCATTCCATTTGCGCATCACTTTTGCATCTGGCGTTTCAATATATTTTTCTGGTTGTGCACCTTTAAATACCACTGATACAAACGGTCCTTCAAGATGGATACCTTGAATAACAGGATTTTTTTTAGCAGCATTTCTAATGGCTACAATAGCATTTTCAATGTTCTCATATGATTGAGTCATCGTTGTAGCAAAATAAGAGGTAACCCCTTCTTTTTGCATTTTATGAACCATTTGATTGATTTCTTCTGAGTTCCCATCCATACTATCCCAGCTATAACCACCATGGCTATGCACATCAATGAAACCAGGAACAATTATTTTACCTGCTGCGTCGATGATGGTATCTTCTTCTTTTTCTTTAAAGTTTGTCATTTCACCAATGGATAAGATTGCTTTATCAAAGCGTATGAACCCAGATTCAATTTTTTCTTTACCAGTATAAATAGTTGCATTTATCAATACAGATGTTTTCATTAAATCCTCTCCTTTGTCATTCCCTTATCATTATAAATGGTATAGACCATATGTCAATACTCTTTATTTACTCGAAAAAAAATTAGCTGTCTCAGCATGTCTATTGCCTATGGTTATATCGTATTGCAACAAATCGTACTCTTCAAGAAGCTGCTGGGTTTCTGAAGATAATTCTTCACGCTCCAATTTAGATTCTTGTTCTCCTGTTTCAATATACATTCCTTTTTCAAAAGCAGGTAAATTGGCTTCGAGTGTCATTAGAAAAGCATAATAAGGCGAAACTGGACTATTCGCTAACTCTAATACATGATTCATAAAGTAGATAGGACTGATCGTTCCTAAAGACTCTTGTTTTTCTTTTTCAGATGAAAATATCAGCAACGGTGTTTGGTGCATCGCTACTTTTCCATTAACTGTTACAACTTCTTCACCATAAAAGCTTGGAAGATGGTCTCCCCAAAAGACAACGATGCTTTTCTCTTCTTGTGTTGTTAGTTCTTCTAAAAATTGATTTAATGCTTTATCACTATAAGATAAGCCTTGGAAATAATTGGCTGCTTCAAGATCATCTGCTGTCCCCTCAGCAGTAAATGTTGTTTCCGGATAGAAATCCGTGTAGGGCATATGATTTTGCATCGTAACTAAATGAACAAAGTCGGTTTCATCAGTTTCTTCCAGTTTTAAAAGCACTTCTTGATAGGCGGAATGATCAGAAATATAAGGACTCTCTTCAAGTGTATCGGCGTATGTCATTGTCTTCTCATCTAGAAAAGTGTCAAATCCTAACTCCTGATAGACTTGTTTACGCTTATACATCGACGTATTGTAAGGATGAATCGCTGTAGCAGAGTATCCTGCATCTTTAAAGTAAGAAACAGCCGATGGGAAATGATTCATCAGAGAAGGTATTTGTGTGTAAGGAGTGCTCAAATTAGATGCAAAAGGCTCCATAGATAAACCAGTCAAAGCCTCAAATTCAATATTAGCTGTACCACCACCATATCCTTCAGATAATATTTCCCCACTTTTATTTTTTTCCATTCGTTGTCTAAGAATCGGCATAGGATCTTTAGACACTTTTACGTCTATTAACTTTGTTGGATCTGAAAAACTTTCACTCATCACATAGATAACATTCGTATCTTTTAATGATTTTGACCGTGTTTCATTAATTTTTTTTGCCTTCTCTTCATACTTCAATAGCAATTGATTCATTTTTTCTGTTGAATATTTCTCCGGCTTTTCCATTGGAGTAACGTTTAAATTGTATAAAAACCCCCCTACAAAGCCATTATTGTAATAATTCATTTCCTGACTATATGGAATCCAATAAGCATGGTCATTATAAGCTGCTTTGACCAGATTTCCAGGACTGTTAAAAGCATAAATATAAATTAAAGATAGACTAGACAAAACGAATAAACCTATTCTTAACCCTCTGACTTCTTTTTGATGTTGAGATTTTTTTTCCTTCTTACCTTTACGGGCTCGTTTTATAAGCCAGAATATACTTACCGAGATAGCTATTAAAAGAATTAAAACTATCAGAAAAATTGTATTACTCATCATTTTTACTAAAAAAGGCAAATTTGTAATCATTGAGAAATCAGAAGGATACATTGGCTCTTCACGTAAAAGCATTTTTTGTTGAGTTGAAATTCCTAATATAATTGAAATCAAAATTATTAAAAATGCTCCAATGTATCGATTTCCAATTAAAGAAGTGAACCAAATGTAAAGCATCATCAAGACCCCTATGCCCAAAATAAATAGTTCTATGTGCCACTCAGTCATGAACAACCAAGCTACTTCAAAGTTGAACTGGTTTTGAAAAAATTGCAATAAAAAATTAGAGGCAACTGCTACTACTAATCCGCTGACTAATGTTTTACTTAATTCTTTCACTACTTGTTTGAATGAATTGGAATGCAAAGAAAAACGCTTTGTTTGTTTCCGTTGCCCGCGAGAAACTTTTTTCATTTTTTCCAACCTCCTTTTTTCGTGAAACTGTTATTTCCCATTACTTATTTTCTCTGTTAGTTTGATCGGTTTCTTTCAAAATATATAATGGCCGCTTTTTAGTCTCTAAATACGTTTTACCTACATACTTGCCTACTATTCCTAGACAGAATAATTGAAGGCCGCCAATAGCCAAAGTGATGGTAACGAGTGATGGCCATCCTGCTGTCGGATCTCCAAAAATTAACGCTCGTATGACAATAAACACTAAAAATAAAATAGAGACAAAAAAAGATAAGAGCCCTATAAGTGAAGCAAATGTTAGAGGCACATCAGAAAAATTAATTACTGCATCCAACGAGTAATTAAATAAACTCCAAAAAGACCAAGAGGTTTCTCCAGCTATACGCTCTTTATTTTTGTAAGGCAGATAATAAGTATCAAAACCGACCCAGCTAAAGATTCCTTTTGAAAACCGGTTAACTTCACTAACTGAGAGAACTGCTTTAACCATTCTTCTTGTCATCAATCGATAATCTCTGGCCCCATCTACGAATTCAGTATCTGAAATATGATTCATTAATTTATAAAATTGTTTTGCAAAAAAAGAACGAACAGGTGGCTCGCCATTTCGCGTAACCCGCCTCGTTCCTACACAATCATACGTTTTCTTTCTCAATAAAGACAACATTTCAGGTAACAACTCTGGTGGATCTTGTAAATCTGCATCCATGACTGCAATATACTCACCTGTTGCATGTTGTAGTCCAGCATACAAGGCCGCTTCTTTACCAAAATTTCTAGAAAACGACAAATAACGTATTCGTTCTTCATCATTTTTAGCTAATTCTTTTATGACTGCTAATGTTTGATCTTTAGAACCATCATCAATAAAAATATATTCTATGTCTGCTTGCTCAAGCTTTTTCCGAATGCTCTCTAATTCTTCATAAAAAAAGGGTAAGGCCGCTTCTTCATTAAAACAAGGAACAACTATTGAAATCCGTTCTATCATCACGACGTTCCCCCTATCTATCCGAAAAAAAGATAGTGTTTATTTCCAAAAGTCATCAAAAGGTGTAATAGGTAAATGACGTTTGTGTTGCGTTTTAAGATACCAACTTTCTATTTGTTTTGCAGCCTTGTCGTCAATCGTTTTCCCTTCAAGGTAATCATCAATTTCTTCATACGTAACGCCTAAGGCTACTTCATCTGGTAAACCTGGGTTGTTTTCTTCTAAATCAGCAGTTGGAACTTTAATATACAAGTGTTCTGGTGCACCTAGTTCTTTCAACAAGGCTCTTCCTTGTCTTTTATTCAAACGGACTAGCGGATTAATATCTGTCCCACCGTCACCAAATTTAGTAAAAAACCCTGTTACTGCTTCAGCTGCATGATCTGTTCCTATCACTGCTCCTTGATACATACCCGCAACAGCATATTGGGCAATCATCCGTTGCCGAGCTTTAACATTACCTTTTACAAAATCACTTATCGAGATATCTGTTTCTTCTAGAGCCTGAACCATGGCATCAACGCTTGATTTAATATTGACTCGTACGCTCTCATCTGCACCCATAAAGGCTATGGCATCAATAGCATCTTTTTCATCTGCTTGTTCCCCATAAGGCAAGCGAACGGCAATAAAACGATAAGCTGCGTCGCCGGTTTCTTCACGCAATTCTGTCATCGCCATTTGACTTAATTTTCCACCAAGTGTTGAGTCTTGTCCACCACTAATCCCCAATACCAATGCCTTTAAAAAAGGATACTTAAGCATGTAGGCTTTTAAAAAATCAACACTTCGTCTAATTTCAAGTACGGCATCAATTTCAGGAGCAACATAAAGTTCTTTAATGATTTTATTTTGCAAGTTTTGCATTGTTTTTCACTCTCATTTCGAAGTATTTTTTATTATTTCAGTATATCATAGTTCAATCTTCAGCTCTATTTTTTCAAATGATAAAGACAAAAAAAAGTCCCTTAAAAAAGGACTTTTTTGTCTGTGTTAGCTTTGACGAACTTATTCAGCGATATGTTTTCGAATCGCTGCAATTGAATTCATTTTATGATCATAGGCTGTTTGCGATAAATCGACCGGATACGGTTCTGGATTCAAATTACGCTTATATTCTTCCCATAATGAATTTAAACTTGATACTGCATATTCTTTAATCATCCCAAGTGTTGGTAGAGAATAAATTAATGCACCATTCACAAAAACATCCACCAATAAAGGGCGGGCAGTAAAATTAGTGACCATTTTATTGATATACGTATGAACTGGATGGAACATAAATAACTCTTTGGCTTGATCTGGTTTTTCTTCCCAAAGAGTAATATAATCTCCCTCAGATTTCCCGTCATCATTACTCGTAATCCGCCATACTTGTTTTTTACCAGGCGTAGAAACTTTCTCAACGTTACTTGAAATTTTCATGGTATCCACCATTTTACCATTCTCATCTTCAATAGAAACTAACTTATAAACAGCTCCTAGTGCGGGTTGATCATAAGCCGTAATCAGTTTCGTACCTACTCCCCAAACATCAATCTTAGCACCTTGCATTTTTAAATTTAGAATTGTTTTTCCATCTAAATCATTAGATGCATAAATTTTTGCTTCTGTAAATCCTGCATCATCTAATTGTTGGCGAACTTTTTTAGAGATGTAAGCCATATCGCCACTATCTAAACGAATACCTAAGAAATTAATTTTATCGCCCATTTCTTTCGCTACTTTTATTGCATTTGGAACACCAGATTTTAAGGTATCGTAGGTATCCACTAAAAAGACACAATCTTTATGGGTCGTGGCATATGCTTTAAAAGCTTTATAATCGTCTCGATAGACTTGAATAAGCGAATGAGCGTGTGTGCCACTTGCCGGAATATCAAATATTTTAGCAGCCCGAACATTACTAGTGGCATCACAACCACCTATATATGCAGCTCTGGTTCCCCAAATAGCAGCATCCATTTCTTGCGCTCTCCTTGAACCAAATTCCAGTACTAATTCATTCCCTACTACAGACTTAAGCTGTGAAGCTTTTGTCGCAATCAAAGTTTGGTAATTAACAACATTTAAAATGGCCGTCTCAACAAATTGACAATCCAGTAATGGTCCTTCTACTTGAATAATTGGCTCATTAGCAAAAACAACTTCTCCTTCAACCATTGACCGAATTGTCCCTCTAAACTTGAATTTTGTTAAATACGTTAAGAACCCTTCGGGATAGTGACCGACTTCTCTTAAATATTGGATATCTGAATCTGAAAAAGTTAAGTTTTGAATATACGTTACTACCCGTTCTAGACCTGCAAAAACGGCATATCCGCTTTCAAAAGGGTTGCTTCTGAAGTAGCATTCGAATATCGCGTTCTTGTCTGCTTTCCCCTGTTCCCAATATGTTTGCATCATATTGATTTGATACAAATCAGTATGTAATGCTAAACTATCATCTGGATAGATTTTGTTCATCCTATTCGCTCCTGACTTACTAATTTACATTGCTTTTTTCATCTCTTATCATACCACAAATGATAAAAAACAGTTTTCATGGTACTATTTATCGTCAAATTTAATGTATTTCAAAAGGTACATGGCATTATATATAAAAATAGAGTGATTAAATAATTGGGTAAAAGGAACATTTTCATTGTAACTCAGTTGATTATCGCGTAAGTTTGACTTAAAGAACACTTTAAATAAATGAAATTAGGAGGAAAGACTATGTTGAAGATCGGAATTATTACCGGAAGCACTCGCCCTAATCGTAAGAGTCTTAAAATCGCTAAGGAACTTAAAGAATGGGCAGACAAGCGTGAAGATGCTGAATATGAAATAGTCGATATTGCTGCTTATCATCTTCCGATGTATAACGAACCTATTGCTGCCCTTTACAGTCAGGATTATCAGACTCCCGAAGCCATCCCTTGGGCAGAAAAAATTGCTTCCCTTGATGCCTTTATTTTTGTTGTTCCAGAATACAATCATGGTCTGCCGTCGGCATTAAAAAATGCGATTGATTACCTTTGCCATGAATACGGCAATAAAGTTGCCGGAACCGTTACTTATGGTTCTCAAGGAGGCCTCCGTGCTGGAGAAGTTTTACGTCTCGTCTTAGGTGGATTACACGTCGCAGTCATCAGTACGAGTTTATCGTTGTCAATCTTGACCGATTTCGATTCTGAGGAAAATTTCACACCTACAGAGATACATGAAGGGATCTTTAACAAATTGTTGGATCGTTTACTCGCATGGGGCGAACCGTTAAAGGTCTTACGTGAGAACAAACGGACACATAAATAAAAAAGGACTACTTTAGTATGAAAAAGATGCAGTCAGTTTACTAGCAGAAGGCGTTTCTATCCTTGACGAAAAAACTCAAGAAAAACGTCTTATTGAAGAGATAAAGGCTGGCACAACCGTTGCCGTTTTCTTAGTACCAGAACCCATCACAACTCGCTCTTTACCACAGCAAATTCTAGGACATAGCATTGTAACTATTTTAATTGCTGAGTGATAATAAAGAAAGAAGCGTTGATTCTATTAAAGGAATCAACGCTTCTTTCTCAAGTTTTTTTGTAATCCTCAAAACGATTTTTCTATTAGTAATTGTCTTTTATTCGTTTTTTAATTTTTGATATTAAAATGTTTATAATTAGAAATACTAGTAGTAAAAAAGATCCTGAAACAGTTATCCATTTTACAAATGTTGCTATCGGCGTTATCGTTTGGATTATTCCAGACTCTAAAGGATACCTTGCCATTACTATTGTTGCTCCGATATTCTCCAAAAGATCAAAAAGCGCCGCCATTATCGGAAGGAGCACTAGGTATCTCATCCAGTTATTACCTGAAGTATACTCCAATAATTTGATAGTCCATGTGACTAAAAATAGCGTATAAACAACTGGCCAAATCAAATCAAAAGTCCACCTTAATAGAATATACGTTTCTCTACCCGCTTCCCCATAACTTGCAGCTAGATCATACAACTGCGATCCTGAGTAAATGAGTGATTGATCTGGCGATTCAGATTGTCCTATTGCCTCACTTGAATAACTAGATACTTGCGGAAGGACGAAAATTAAAAATAAAAGGAATAGTACTGATGCCCCTATAACCCATTTCCATTGGATTTTTGTTTTCATCACACTTTTCCTCCTCTTTGATTTTTTGGATATACTTTTTGTTAAGCACTCTAAATATGATTTTATTTGTATTTCATTTAACTCTTGCACCTTTATTTTAAAGATTCCATTTAAACTAACTATAATTAATTTTAGTTTTTAAATAGCTAGACTATTTTGAGTACAAAAATCCAAACATTTTAATTTATGTTCCCTTCATACTGTGTTATTAGTATAACATGCAGGGAGATAATTATAGAAATCGTATACATTATCCTGCTTATAGCAATAGTCGATAACATCACTTTATTTGTGATCATCCAGCTTAAAAAAAAAAATCTAAACAAAGGAACATTAGGTAAGGAAAAAGTAACACAGGCTCAAATTCCATTGGATAATTTGATTCTTTGGGACTTTTGGCAGGCTATTTTGCTTAAAACTGTTATAGCAATGAATGATGAACAGAAAAGGATTTACTCTGTAAAAAACTAAATTACTGCTTTAACTTATTTATTTCTTCGCTTTTAAGCGATAACTATACTAAGATAGACTCTCCAAAAAGTAACAAGATTAAAGATCAAAATGATGGTGAACCTTCAAAACCCGATATGCTAATATCAAAAAAGTTCATTTTAAATCCAATAGTCTTTGTGGTCTATTGCATATTGTTTGAAGCTAATAGGCTCTCTTCCTATAATTTTTTCTAAATCATGTGTTACATCTTTTGCTGTTCCAAGTTTTGTCATAAGATATAAAAGCATCATGACAGTCGCAAATCCTTTAGGAGTACCTCTTCTTATTCTATCCTTTCTAAACCCTAAAAGAGTTGGATTTTTATAGGTTATCTCTCTGTTAAGTACGTCAGACAAAATTTTTGATACCTCATAATAGTCAATTGCTTTTTTCCCAGTTAAAGTTAGAGCGGTATTCGTATAGGTTTCATCGACTAAACTAATAGCTGCTGCTCTTGCGATATCTCTTGTATCTATAAAACTTGTTTTGGAACTCCCAGCCGGTATATATAACTCGTTCCTTTCTTGTATCTCTTCTCTATGATTGGTATTCAAGTTTTGCATAAAAAAACTTGGTCTCAAAAATACGTAAGGGATATTTAATTTTTTTATCATGTCCTCAATCTTTTTATGAGGTACAATCGGATTTTTTTCAACGCCTAGAAGCGATACAAATACGATTTTTTCTATCCCCATTTTTTTAGCAGCTTCTAAAAAAGGAAGCATGTCTCTTTGAGGTTTCGCAAGCTTAGGAGGCCGAACTAAAAAAATAGCGCTAACTCCTTCTAACGCTTCTTTAAACGTCTTCATGTCCAAAAAGTCAAACTCCACTAACTCTGTATTTTCTTTTTCTTTGAATAGTTTATCCCCTTTTTCTCTATCATGAACGGCTATCTTTACGCTTTTTTTGAAACTGATTAACTCATCTACTACATATCTACCAATATTTCCACTTGCACCAGTTACTAAATACTTATCCATTTTTTTCACCTCATATTTTCTATTATTTTACCTAGTGTATTTTTAAAGATTTCAATTTCTTCATCAGTTAACCCATTTGTTGCATCAGATATTACCTCATTACTTACCCTTTCTAACCTTGGAAGTTTTGCTTTAGTCTCTTTTGTAAGTTTTAATATAGACGATCTTTTATCATTAGGATTTGATCGTTTTTCTAAATATTTTTTATCTATCAGCCTATTTATTATTCCAGATATCGTCGGTTTATCCATATCTAGTCTTTCTGCTATTTCAACTGCTGTAACTTCTAACTTCCCATCATCTGTAAAGGAATTCATTTCAATATCTTTTATCACTGCAAATTGAGACACTGTTATTTCTTCTTTTTCAAGTTCTTTATTCAATTTATTTCTTAAAAGTTTTGAACAATAATTTATCATGAAACCACTATTCATTTTATCACCTTATTTCCAATTTTTAATATAGTTAGCACACTAACTATATTATCGCTAATTGTTTTGTAAAGCAATTAAAACTTATCTCATTGAGAATAGTACTTCCAATATAAAGTAAATAAGTTTCTGCTGATACTTTAGAAATTACACAAGTTCGTCAAATTTTAGTTCTCTTAATGTTCAATCTACTAAATACCTCTGTATAAAACGGCTATTTTCTCTTCTGATCATTAACATTAAAAATGAAGTGAATTTGATTATTCCTATAACCAAAAGCATCAAAAAGAGACCTTCCATAAGTTCATTGAACTTATGGAAGGTCTCTTCTTAAAAATTATTTCTTACATCATGCCGCCCATTCCTGGATCCATTCCACCAGCTGGTGCAGCTGGTGTTGGTTGGTTTGCTACAACAGCTTCTGTTGTTAACAATAGAGCTGCAATGCTTGCTGCATTTTGTAAGGCTGAACGGGTAACTTTAGTTGGGTCAACAATCCCAGCTTCAATCATGTTTACCCATTCATTTGTTGCTGCATTAAATCCAATACCAATTTCAACTTGTTTCATTTTCTCAACAACTACAGCGCCTTCTAGACCTGCATTTGTAACGATTTGACGAATGGGTTCTTCCAGAGCGCGCAACACGATTTTCACACCGGTAGCGACGTCTCCTTCTTCTGCAATCTCAGCAACTTTGCTCTGGACATTAATAAAGGCTGTTCCTCCGCCTGATACGATTCCCTCTTCTACTGCTGCACGAGCTGCATTTAACGCATCTTCAATTCTAAGTTTACGCTCTCTTAATTCCGTTTCTGTAGCGGCTCCGACTTTGATAACGGCTACTCCACCTGAAAGTTTAGCTAAACGTTCTTGTAATTTTTCACGGTCAAAATCTGACGTTGTTTCAGTAGCTTGGGCTTTCAATAAAGATACACGTTGCATAATGTTCTCTGAAGAACCCGCTCCTTCAATAACTGTTGTTGAATCTTTAGTAATTACAATTTTCGCTGCATGCCCTAATTCACTAATGCTTGTATCTTTCAATTCTAATCCTAAATCTTCCGTAATAACCGTCCCACCTGTTAAAATAGCAATATCTTCTAGCATCGCTTTACGGCGATCGCCAAATCCTGGAGCTTTTACAGCTACAACATTGAATGTACCACGTAATTTATTTAAGACTAATGTTGGCAATGCTTCGCCATCAACATCGTCTGCAACAATTAATAGCGGACGTCCTTGTTGCAAGATTTGTTCTAACAAAGGCAAGACATCTTGAATATTCGAGATTTTTTTATCGGTAATTAAGATGTAAGGATTTTCTAGAACAGCTTCCATTTTATCATTATCTGTAACCATATATTGCGACAAGTAACCACGGTCAAATTGCATACCTTCTACCACGTCTAATTCGGTTTCAATACCTTTCGACTCTTCAATAGTAATTACGCCATCATTGCCTACTTTTTCCATTGCATCTGCAACAAGTTGTCCAACTTCATTATCCCCAGATGAAATAGCTGCAATCTGTGCAATAGATTCCTTGGTTTCAACTTTTTTAGAAATAGCCATCAATTCTTCCACAGCTACTTTAGTTGCTATTTCAATCCCACGGCGAATGCCCACAGGGTTAGCTCCAGCGGTAACATTTTTCATTCCTTCACGAACAATAGATTGCGTTAACACGGTAGCAGTTGTTGTTCCATCACCAGCAATATCATTTGTTTTTGAAGCCACTTCCACGACTAATTTAGCACCCATATTTTCAAAATGATCTTCTAATTCAATTTCTTTAGCGATGGTTACTCCATCATTTGTAATTAGCGGTGAACCATAAGCTTTTTCAAGTACCACATTTCTTCCTTTGGGTCCTAATGTAACTTTGACAGTATCTGCTAAAATATCTACGCCACGTAACATTGCTGCACGAGCATCTTCTGAAAATTTAATATCTTTTGCCATTTTCACTTCACCTCATTCGTTTAGTTGTGTTGCTTTATTTTAATTTATAGTAGTTTTTTAGATAGAACCTCATGAAACATACCCTTTACGAAATCATTTAAAGCATGACTCTTCAAGACGGACAAGTTAAAGAAAAAAAGCAATCAACTTGTCCAATGTTAAGTCTAAACGGACAAGTCTAGAGTTATTTAATCGTGACTTGTCCATTCTTATTTTTTTTAGACAACTCGAATGAGAAATACACTATTCTTGTCCATTTTTGTATAACATAAGATCAGCTAATCCAAAATTTTTATTGCTTGAATAGTAAAGCATCGTTCGTTCATTTTTTTTACTCAACAATTGCAATGATGTCTCGTTCACTTAATACAAGATATTCTTTTCCTTCATATTTAACTTCCACACCAGCATATTTTTCAAATAAAACGTTATCTCCCACTTTTACCGACAAATCGATTTTCGATCCGTTTTCTAGTGTGCGTCCTTCACCTACTGCAATAATTGAGCCTGTTTGAGGTTTTTCTTGCGCTGAACCCGGCAAAACAATCCCGCTGACAGTCTTTTCTTCTTCTTTAGCGACTTCAATAATGACACGCTCTCCTAATGGTTTTAACACGTAAATCCCTCCATTTTCTCTTATCCGTTTTCCTGTTTAGCACTCTTCTCGGATGAGTGCTAAACCACTCTTTTATAATAATCAACTTCACTCTTAATTGCAAGCCTTTTAACTCTTCCAGAACTGAAATTTGTTTGTTTTTTGTTGAGACACCTCATTTTCCAGATGTAAAATCATGCAATAATCTAAACATTTCGCTACATCTTATGTTATACTGACAAATGAAACTTGTTTGTAGATTAGAATAGTTTGATAACTTTCCAATAAAACAAACAGATAACAAGGATTCAAATAAAGAAGTCTTTTGCTTCTGAAAAAAAGAAGGTCTAACGGCACAAATGAAAAAACTAATCAAACAAACGCCTATTTCTATGATTTTAACTTATATTATTGCTCAATTTTTACCCGTTTTAATTTTAGCTTTAGCTCCTCAAGACTATCAAACAGAAGCTTTGATTTTTGGAACTATTTTTTCTTTTACTGCAGGTACACTAGTTATGTTGTTATTGAACCGAAAGTCAACGATTAAAAATAGTTTGACCTTAAGTTCTCCTACACCCAAGAAACAAGTTATCATGTGGGGATTAATTGGAACCCTGATGGCTTTTGCCGCTCAGTTTATCGCAACTCTCATTGAGTCACAGTTGCTCGGACTACAGATGGAATCAGTTAATACACAAAATATTTTATTAACTATCAGTAAATACCCTTATTATCTGATTATCGTAGCTATAATGGCACCTATCATGGAAGAATTCGTCTTTAGAAAAGTTGTTTTCGGTTTTTTTTATGACTTAACTGGCGTAGTAGGCGCAGCGGTTATCAGCTCGTTGTTATTTGCTTTTATCCACGCTGACAGTCACATTCTGCTCTATTCTTCAATGGGATTTGTATTTTCTTATCTTTATGTGAAAACAAAAAATATTGCTACACCCATGATTGCCCATGTTTTAATGAACACAAGCGTCGTTTTACTCAATTTAATCTATTAACAAGCAAGGTTAGTAGAGAAAGGAATTTTAATTGCATATGAATAACAAAAATATTATCCTGCAAATCGTTTTTAATTACATCATGTCCCTTGTATTCATCTGGTTTACTATTAATTCTGTATCCACTGAAGGATGGGGTATTTTCCCAGTATTATTTGTGCTATTCGCCACTAGTGATTTCGTACGTGCGTCTAAACTATTAGATATTTATTTAAAAATAAAAAAGGGCGGCAAACCTAAATAGGTTTGTCGCTTTTTTTACTCTTCTTCTGATTCTTTTTTTTCTTCTTTTTCTTCTTTTTTATAATGATCTAAGAAATAAATCAACGTTTGTAATTCATTGGTTAAATCAACATTTTGTACACGCATATCATCTGATACAGATATACGAATAGGTGTAAAGTTCATAATCCCTTTTACGCCTGCTTTTGCCAATTCATTCGCTGTTTCTTGGGCTGCTTGTGTTGGGACCGTCAAAATCACGATTTCGATTTGCTGTATTTTAAGCTGTTCAATCATTTCACTCATCGGATAAATAGGTACCCCACTTAATATTTTTCCAATGATTTCTTCATTAATATCAAAAGCTGCACTAATTCTCATGTTGTTGCTTTGGTGAAAATTGTAATTCAATAAAGCATGTCCTAAGTTACCTACACCAATTAAAGCCACATTGGTTAGTCGGTCTTGTTTCAATGTTTTACTAAAAAAGTTCATTAGATTCTCTACATCGTAACCGTATCCTCTTTTTCCTAAAGCTCCAAAGTAAGAAAAATCACGGCGAATAGTTGCACTATCCACTTTTACTGCTTCGCTTAATTCTGTTGAAGAAATACGGTCTTTGCCTGCATCATGCAAGAAACGCAAATAACGATAATAAATAGGTAAGCGTTTAGCTGTTGCTTTTGGCACAGTTAGTTTATTCATCATTTTCCTCCATTAATTTTTCTCATTAACTTTTCAATTAATATTTTCACAAGTATATACTATCAACTTGAATTTCACAAACTATTTTTCTCTCAACGTTTTCATTATAGCATTCTTTATAGATAAAATGATAACTTTTTCTTAACTTACTAGGCTATCCCTCCTCCCTATATTTTTATCCCTATCCGTTTAAAAAATCTGCTTGTGAAGTCAATTTTTAATTTACTGGAGTAATATCAGAATTTACAGTTGTATGATAGACTAGAGTAGAGAATAACGAAATGAGGAAATTAGATGATTTTATTACAAGTTCAACAAGTGGCTCGTTATTTTGGAGCTGACGTACTATTTGAAAATACTTATTTGGAGGTCCAAGAAAATTCAAGAATGGCTTTAGTTGGTCGAAATGGTGCTGGGAAATCTACTTTATTGAAAATGATTGCTGACATTGAACAACCTGATGCAGGTCAAATTATTAAAAGCAAGCAAGTAACCATAGGCTATCTTGCACAAAATACTGGCTTGCATTCAAATGACTCCATCTGGAATGAAATGTTAGCTGTTTTCGAACCCGTTATCCAGCTAGAAAAAGAGATGCGTAAAATAGAAATCCAACTTGGAAATCCGGTTCTTTTAGCAGATGAAATATTATACCACAAAACATTAGAACGTTACGATCAGTTGCAGCATGATTTTAAACTAGCCAATGGTTTTGGCTATGAAGCAGAAATACGTTCTGTTTTACATGGTTTTCGTTTTTATGAAGAAGATTATCAAAAAAATATTCATCAATTATCCGGTGGACAAAAAACCCGTCTTGCATTAGCAAAACTACTATTAGAAAAACGAGATTTGTTAATCTTAGATGAACCAACGAATCACTTAGACATAGAAACACTCAACTGGTTAGAAAATTATTTACAAGCCTATCAAGGAGCTTTGCTAATTGTTTCCCATGACCGCTATTTTCTAGATAAAGTAGTCAATGAAGTTTACGAAATCAGTCGTCAAAAAATGGTTCACTATAAAGGTAATTATTCTAAATACCTAGATTTAAAAGCTGCCCGTCTTGAACAAGAATGGAAAGAATACGAGAAACAACAAACAGAAATTGCTAAATTAGAAGATTTCGTCAATCGCAACTTAGTTCGAGCATCTACAACCAAACGAGCTCAAAGTCGGCGAAAACAATTAGATAAAATGGATCGGATTGACCGACCGCAAGGCGATGAAAAATCTGCTCACTTTCGCTTTCAAACAGAAAAAGAAAGCGGAAATGTTATTTTATCTTTAACCCATGGCGCTATTGGCTACCAAGATCATATTTTGTCTTCTCCTATTAATTTAGATATCAGAAAATATGATTCTATTGCATTAGTGGGACCAAATGGTATTGGAAAATCTACTTTGTTAAAATCTTTGATTGATGATTTGCCTTTAATTCAAGGAGAGAAACAAATTGGAACCAACGTTGATTTAGGTTATTATGACCAAGAACAAGCTAACTTAAATTCTAAAAAAACAGTGTTAAGTGAATTATGGGATAGTCATCCGACAACTCCTGAAAAAGATATTCGTAGTATTCTTGGCAGCTTTTTATTTTCTGGTGATGATGTTGAAAAATCCGTTACTAATTTAAGCGGTGGAGAAAAAGCTCGATTGGCACTAGCGAAGTTATCTATGAATCGCGATAATTTTTTAGTCCTTGATGAGCCCACCAACCATTTAGACATTGATAGCAAAGAAGTCCTGGAAAATGCCTTGATAGATTTTGACGGAACTCTTTTATTTGTTTCACACGACCGTTACTTTATCAATCGATTAGCGACCTCAATAGTTGAATTATCCCCAGAAGGTAGTACACTTTATTTAGGCGACTATGATTATTACGTTGATAAAAAAGCGGAACAAGAAGAATTAAAATTATTAGCTCTAGCGGAACAAGAAAAGGATGTCCCAACTCTTGAAACGGCTATAACAAATAAAAACCATCGCGAAATCGATAAAGAAACGCAAAAAAAAACTAGACAACTCTCACGTCAAATTGAAGCTCTTGAAGATAAGATGTCTAAAGTTGAGCAACAGATTGAGACGATTGAATCTCAATTAATTAATCCGGATGTATTTGGCGACCATGTTAAAGTTCAAGAAATCAATGGACAGTTGACTGACTTAAAAGTAAAAAATGAAGACTTGGCAAATGAATGGGAAGAGAAAAGTATGGAATTAGAAGAACTAGAGGGCTAACAGCATAAAAAACGCAATTGGGTTTTTAATCCAATTGCGTTTTTTTAATTAAAGCTCACCATAATTATCAAAAGAAAGTCCTGGTTGTGCATTTAAGTCATACCCGCTGAACTCTTGTCGATTGTATTTGACGTAAGCAGCCGCACCAATCATCGCTGCATTATCACCACATAAGGATAAAGGTGGTACGAGTAAGTCTACATCCGAAAGTTCTTCTTTTACAACTTTCGTTAAAGTATTTCTTAAGCCTTGATTGGCTGCGACACCACCGGCCATTACTAATTGTTTTACGCCTAACTCTTTAGCCGCTCGAAGCGTTTTGCTAACCAGTACTTCTATAACACTTGCTTGAAAACTAGCAGCTAAATTTTCAGGATTCAGTTGTTCCCCTTTTTGATCTGCATTATGCACCAAATTAATAAAAGAACTTTTTAAACCACTGAAGCTAAAATCATAATTATCATCTTTCAGCATAGCACGCGGAAAATGATATGTATCTTCACCTTCATGGGCCATCTCATCAATCCGCTTCCCACCAGGATACGGTAAACCCAAAACGCGTCCTACTTTATCATAGGCTTCTCCAGCTGCATCATCACGTGTTTCGCCAATGATTTTGAAATCACCATCTTCTTTCATATACACCAATTCAGTATGTCCGCCACTAACTACTAAAGACAACAATGGAAAAACTAGCGGCTGGACCAGGCGGTTTGCATAAATATGACCAGCCATATGATTGACTGCAATTAAAGGCAAATCGTGTGCGTAGGCCAATGCTTTTGCTGCGTTAACGCCTATCAATAAAGCCCCAACTAAACCTGGACCGTTGGTTACGGCAACGGCTGATAGATCACTGTAAGTAACATCTGCTTCTGTCATGGCTTCTTCAATACATTGTGTAATTTGCTCTACGTGATGCCGACTAGCAATCTCAGGTACCACTCCACCAAACCTCATATGACTCTTAATTTGTGATGCAATAATATTTGACAGCAGTAGATGCCCATCTTGAATAACTGCAACACTTGTTTCATCACAGCTTGTTTCAATGGCTAAAATTAAATTTCGTTTAGACTCCATGTGTTCACTCTTTCTCTTTTACATTTTTATTCTTCTATTTGTTCAATATATTGCATCACAATTGCATCTTCAATCGGATTACAATAATAATTTTTACGTACGTCTACTTCAGTTAGACCACATTTTTGATAAACCAATTTTGCTACTTGATTGGATGATCGAACTTCTAAAAAGAGTTGTTTCATTCCTTGCTCTTTTAAATAGGTTAAGCATGCCAACATCAACTTAGTGGCAATTCCTTGTTGTTTAAATTTTTGGTGCACACCAAAATTAGTGATTTCAGCTTCTCCTAAAAAATACCTGTACCCAATAAAACCAACGATTTCTTTATTCTTCATGGCCAAACCGTATCCTGCCAAAGGTGTTTCTAGATCTGTTTGAAAACTTTCAACCGACCAAGGTGACCCGTTAGGATAACTATTCTCTGCACTGTCATACAATTGTTCACTAGTTAAATTTATATTCTTAGGAAAGGCAATCTCGATTTTTTCCTTTACACAGTTATACTGACTCATATTTTCCTCACATTCTTAAAAGTGGTAAATTCATTTCTAACGCATCTTCATGGTCACCAGCGTAATACCCTTTTTTTACCCTTAATTCCTTAAATCCTAATTTCAGATATAAGTTTTGTGCCTGTTTATTTGAAGCTCTTACTTCTAAACTTATTTTATTCATATTTTGCTGTTCTGCTAGGTAAATCACTTTTTTTATTAGCGCGTAAGCTAGTCCATTTCTTCGTTTTTCTGGAACAACTGCAATATTTGTGATGTGAGACTCCCCATCGACGAACCAAGTTCCTATAAATGCAACAGCTTGTTTTTTGTCTCTAGCAATTAGGTATAACGCTCTCTTGTTATGAGTTAATTCTCGTCTCAACGCCCCTTCTCCCCAAGGTGTGGTGCCATTATAACTTAGTTTTTGTATCCGCAAAATATCAGAAATATCATCCTCTACTGCCATACTTAATTCAACCAACTGCTTATTATTGAGAACAATAGTTAAGTCTGATAATCGAACTTTTTCAGCTAAAGAGGGTTCCTGTATTGCATCCATAACATTTAAAACAGATTGCTGTGTCTTTAACCATTCTTTAAATCTTCTCAACATATGATTCCTCCAGCTGGTCTGGATGTTCTTTACGCCAATTTTCCTCCGCCTCTGCCAATTTCAAATAATGAGGCAGTATCGTATGAACGTCTACAGGCTCTTCCAGTAGTCCTAACAAACCTAAAACACTTGCTTTAGGCAAATGATTTTTTAGAGCGGCCGCTACTACTCGATCTCCCAATTGTTGTTCAAACATTTGTTGATGCAAGACACGATCTTCTCCAATTAGTTCGATGGTACCTGATAGATTTTTTAAATGACTTGCCCAAGTTTCTGCTGAAACGTGAGTATCTGGTTCAACTTGAATTAATTTCCCTGACTCCCATTTATACAAGCCCGTATAAATATTGCCACGTCTTGCATCAAATAATGGGACCAAATAGTTGGATGATTCTTCGCAGTTACCTGCTAGAACAGCAAGACTTGAAACGCCCGTAATTTCTTTTCCTAATGTCCATGCCAATGTTTTAGCAATAGTTACACCAATGCGCAATCCTGTATATGATCCTGGGCCTTGTGCAACAGTTATTCGATCTAAATTGGCAGGCTTCCAACCGACTTCCGCCATCAATTTAGCAATTGCAGGCATTAAACGTTGACTGTGATTTCCTTTTGTATTTGTGGTTATTTCTCCAATAATTTTTTGATTCTCTAAAACAGCAACGCTCATCGCTTGATTGGAAGCGTCAATTGCCAATAATCTCATCACTAAACGACTCCGTTCTTTTTCTATCTCATACGAGAAAATGTGTACCTTTATTTTAGCACATATTCTTTTAAAAATTAAGTAGGTTAGGAATTAAGCCTGTGCTGTCAAGATAAAGGATTATTCATAATTTTCTCGCAACCTACTAATCTATCTATTGTAACGGTTTGGGGGTATCCCCCTTTTTACTAGCCCAGTTAGGTATGAATTCTCCTTCATTCATCCGTTTCACTTTTTTTGGCCCAGTTAGAGGTTAGTTCTCCCTCACCTGTCTGTCATTCGGTGTCATAATATCAACGTAAAGAAGTAACGAAAGATTAAATATGCACTGTATGAGTCTGTACTCAAAAATCTTTTCCTTTAGTCAGCAATAAAAATATTCTTGTAAAAAAGCTAGGGATAAGGCACGTTTATTTAAATTTTTATTAAGGCCATTTCTTTATAAAAAAACGATTTAAATTAAAAAAACATAAATTGAAAAAAGCTTATTGTTTGATTTTATTTTTAAAAGAGGTATCATTTAATTATAGTAGTCGTTCACATTTTAGACGCAACTTGTTTTTATTCTTTTAAAACCATTTTGTGTAGCAATGACTGCTATTAAAAAATTACTTATTAGGAGGATGATAGCGTGACAGACAAAGATAGCGGAATGAAAGATAAATTAAAAGGTACTAAGGACAAAGCCGTTGGTTCAACTAAAGATGCCTATGGTGATGCAACTGATGATTTATCTAAACAAGCAGAAGGTAAAGCACAAAAAGCTAAAGGCGAAGTCGAAAAAAAAGTTGGAGAAGCTAAAGACGACAACAACGACCGCAAATAATTATACTATTTATTGAGAGTGCTACTTTGTAGTGCTCTCTTTTTTTATTTCTTGCATTGTAAAAGAGGTAAGGAGGAAAAAACGGCTTATATTTTAATACCTGGAGCAGCTAGAACTATTGGACAAGTAGCAACCTGTCAGGACATCGGATTTATATGGAGTCATAAAAGCTTACTAAGAAGTCCTCGCTGGTCTCTACGCCTTCACAAAAAATCAAGAAGCTATCGGTATTCGAATTGGGAATTTTAAAAAAATTAGGCAAACCAGATAAACAGTCTCATCCGTATGATTTAGCTGATTATGTATCTGCTCGCGATTTTTGTCAGTTGATTGATTGCGCATTAACTGCTGAACTCAAAGAATCTTTTTTGCTGGTTAACGGAATTTCTAATACTCCTTTTCCACACTTAGACATTGATCAAGCACGTGTTGCGATAGGATACCATCCGCAAGATAATGCATTTGAATAGGATTATTACTGTTAAATAAAGTGTTTATCTTTTAAAAATCAAATTAAAGCCAAACGTTTCTTTTTTTTAAAAAAGAAACGTTTGGCTTTTTTAAAGCTTATTATTTTGAGTGAACTGAAAACACTTTTGGTACTTTTGCTTTGAAACTTACTAATTCACCCGTTGTAGGATGGATGAGTGCTAATGTTGTTGCATGTAATCCCAGACGTTTCAATGGATTAACAGTAGAGCCATATTTTTTGTCACCCACAACCGGATGCCCAATTTCTTCCATATGGACTCTAATTTGATTTTTCCGGCCAGTCTCAAGTTGAATTTCCAATAACGTGAATGCTTCATTAGACTTAATTTTTTTATAATGTGTAATAGCTCGTTTTCCGCCGTTGTCAAACGAACTGGAGAAAACATGCATAGATTTATTTTCAGTTAGCCAAGAATCGACTGTTCCTTCGTCTTTCGCAATGACTCCTTCAACTAAGGCCGTGTAGATTCTCTCCTTTACGATATCTGACCAATTTTCTTGTAAAGCTAGCTTTACTTCTTCACTTTTTGCAAAAAGCATCACACCTGAAGTATCTCTATCTAAACGGTGAACCACAAAAACTCGATTCTTCTTATCGTCTTCCTTAACATACGTAGTTACTTGGCGATAGGCTGTCAAGTCGTGTTCACTTTTAGAAGCCATTGAAAGCATACCTGCTTCTTTGTTAATCACGATGATGTCTTTATCTTCAAATAATATACTGACTCCCACTAAGGCTTTTTCTTTAATAGCCTCCTTATTAGAAACAATTGATACTTTTTGTCCTGGAGATAAAAGATAGTTGTGCTGCTTGATATTTTTCCCATCAACCCATACTTGACCTCTAGTTAAGACGGACTTTATAGAATTGCGACTATTTTTAACCTTTTCTTCTATTAGAAAAGCCAACAATTCCATCGGCTCTTTAACCGTGTATTCTGTCGCTTTCGTTGCATCTTTATACTGGAATGATTTTTTCTCTATTCTTTTTTTAGCAGCAGGTTTAGTATTTCTTTTTGCCATGCTCTCACTCTCTTTCATCTTTGATTCATTTTTTATTAAGAACAACTGTTTTCTTACCAGCACGATTCTTCTCTTGCATAGTATAACGGAAAAAGACAAAAAAATAACCTAAAAACTGATTTCACTCCTATTTAGAGTTTTCAGTTCTTAGGATTAAATAATATGAGTATATAAACAAGTTTATTTTAGTTTGCCATAGGTGTTCCAAAAAGCTGAACAGCATAAATATTTTCCCCGTCAAAAGAAACTCCAATCCCAACTTCTTTGAATTCTTTACGAATCATATTTTCATAATGACCTGGGCTATCTACCCAACCATTAGACAATAATTCTGCCATCCCCGTTTCATCTAGATAATTCGTAGCCATACCTAGATTTTCACCGGCTAATTGGTAAACATACTTGTAATCGGCTTCTTCGAGAATAGTGAAGGTTTCACTACCGTCTGGTCTCGTATGCGAAAAAGATTCTTCTGTTTCCTTGGCTCGTTTTCGAGCCGCTTTTTTTAATTGAGCATTGGGTGTTAATTCAGGTAAATTATTTTCACGACGTACTTGATTCAACAAGTTAAAAATAGTGTCTTCTATTAATTTATAATCAATATTAGCTGTTGTTTCGTTTATCTCTTTTTCCGGTTCAGAAACTGCTGTTGATTCTTGTGGTTGGCTTTCAGGAATTGGAGTCACTTTTTTTAAGGATCCTTCACCTTCAATAATAGTTACGATTGATTCAGGATTAGGAATTTTCTCTACCGTATCAGAGAGAGTATCGCCTATCCATGTTCCTTGCAAGGCATTTGTCTTGCCTAGCCAAAAACCCAAAATTAATGCTATTGTCACTAATAATATAGAAGAAAAAAGTCTTTTCATGCTGGTACTCCTTTCGATTTAAATCAGTTTAACAAGTATCAGCAAAAAATAAAAGACATTTATAAATCTATTTACAACTTTTTTCTAATAACGCTATTCATCTTATTTAATGGCTAATCTCTTTACTTAAGGCAATAATTCTATCCACTGATTCTTCTAGATAACTGATAGTGTCATTTAATGGTTTAGTGGTTGTAATATCCACACCTGCAATCAGAGCAGATTTTCCAGGTTTATATTGGTCTCCTGATGCCAAGAACTCCAGCCACTCATTAACAGCAGACTGTCCTTCTTTTTGAATCCGTAAGAAAGCTTGGGTCGCTATCGTTAGTCCTGCAGAGTACGTGTAAGAATATAGACCCATATAATAATGACTTTGACGCATCCAAGTCAGTTCTGCACCAGGATTGATTTCAACAGCGTCACCCCAGAATTGGTTTAAAACGGATTTTTTAATGGCACATAATTTAGCTGCATCAAAACTTTTTCCATCATCGACTAGTTGGTAAACTTCTCTCTGGTAGGCCGCTTCCAATAAATGTGTAATAAAGTTATGGAAGTACGTGTTGGTTAACATATTTGTTAATGCAAATCGTTCTCTACGAGCATCTGTACTTTTTCGTTTCAATAAATCTGTCAATAATAATTCATTGAAAGTAGATGGAGCCTCAATCAAGTAAAGTGATGGCTCTTCACCTAAAATAGAGTTGGATTCAGCAGATAATATTGCTTGTCCAGCGTGACCAAATTCATGAATCAGGGTATAGACATCTGATAGTTGGTTTGTCCAAGACATTAAAACATAAGGATGCTTACCATATGGATTGGTACAAAAACCGCCTGTTGACTTCCCTTTATTTTGAACAAAGTCTACCCACCGTTCTGGGTAGGCCTTTAAGATAAGATCTACATAATCTTGACCTAGTATACTTAACGCATCTGCTACTAATTCTTTAGACTCTTCAACAGTTACTTTTAGCGAATAGTCTGAATCCAAATCTATTTTCAAATCAGCATACGTCATTTTATCTAACCCATTCTCTTCTTTAACATGACCAATATATTTTTGCATGACAGGAGCTAAGTCATTCATGATGGTATCGATTTGACGATTATATAAATCACGGTCGACTTCTTGATCAAATAATAAATAATCAAAAACTGAATCAAAGCCTCGCATCGTGGCTAGTGTTTTCTCTTTTTGCACTTGCGTATAGTAGGTTTCAGCTACTACATTTTGATAATTCGCTAAAACGGTAGAAAACTTATCAAAAGCCCCACGACGAATAGCCGTATCGGCATGATACATATAATAGTCTTCGTATGAAACAAAACTTAATGGATACTCTTTGCCTTCGACAGCAAAAGTGCCAAAATCCATATCTGCTAAACGTGCTTGTTCATATATAGATTCTGAAGCATTTAATACTGGACCAAGTTGGGCGAGGGCTTTCTCTACTGTTGGATCTAATTGAACATTCTTTTTTTCTTTGAGGTGACGAATATAAGGTGCAAATGCTCGTTCTGCTTCTGCAACTTGATTTAGAATCTCTGAATCATTTGTCATTAATTCAGAATCGAAAAAGGAAAGCTTGGCTTCTATCTCTGCTAACAAGTTATTTACAGAACGAGAAAGCTCTGTGTTAGTTGGATTCGTAATATCAACTGATTCTGGTAAAAAAGCATAATGGTTAATCAAAGAAGCTGATTGCATAATTTTTTCGTAATCCTTTAAAGCTGATTTGATAATCATGGCACCTACCAGTTGGTTTTCATAATCGCTACAAAACTTATCTGTTGCTATTTTTATTTCTTTAATCGCCTTTTCGAAGTCTGATTTTGTCTTATATAAAGCTGTTAAGTCCCATGTTAATTCTGTGGAAACATCTGCCCTGTTTTTCAATTTTTCTTGTACCATTCATAATCGCTCCTTTTCTCCATTATCTTTCATATCTAAGTATTAAAAATTTAAAAATTTAATTTTATTTTCTCATCTAGTATAACACTAAATAAAAACACAAAAAATATGTGAACTAAAAATCTCAAACAAAAAATGGGGTTTGGGATTAATGAAAGCATTCATCATTCGCTTGCAAATAAATATAGCTAATGTTTTCATTCATTAAATAATCATCTTGTAAAAAATGATATCTATTAAAGTAGTACAAAAAAAGGGAGTGGGACATAAAGCGTTTAGACCCGAATCACTTCATAAAAAAGCGCAAAATGGTTACAGACCATTGAGCATTATTCATGAAGTCGACGTCGGGTTTGCTTTTTGGAACACGTTCTAGAATAAAATTCGAATATGTGATAGAGACTAGGTCGTAATGTCCTAACCTCCTTTTAATCATTTATAATCTAATCTTGTCGCTTAGTTCGTAGATAATAAATATAAAAATTTGGTATAAGCGAACAAATAAAAAATATCGCCCCTATAATTAATCCTTCAAGGAGACCAAAACCGTCCGTAAGCGATAATAAAAAACCAATAATAATAGAAATAAGTGCACTTATAACAACTGAAATTATCAGTCCTTTCTTTGGAACTTTATTATTGGTTTCGTGTTCCACGTTAATACCCATAGATAAATACGTAGAAACAATAGTTCCAACAACAAAAACAAACCATAATGGATTTTCTGTCATTCCATTTATTCCTTTAGTGACTAAGTCATAACCTAAAATTCCGAGGATACCAATTGTTTGAATAAAATATGTGATTCTAACATTTTTTAAATTCTTTAGAATTAAACGCTCATCTTTAATTTTTTTCATTTTATATCATTCCTCTTCCTTCCAAAATAGTTCATCTAGTTTTTTATTAACTGCATAGCAGATTTTAAGACACAATTTCAATAATGGATGATATCTTCCTTTTTCAATCAGGCTAATCGTTTGGCGAGTAACGTCTATTCTTTCAGCTAATTGTTGCTGAGTTAAGCCAACCTGAACGCGTGCAACCTTTACTCTATTTTCCACTAATATGATTTACCTCCTTCTATTTAATACGCTTATATAGTAACATATAGATGTCATCATTCACTATATATGTTACGTTTTTTGTGAGTCTTAATTCAAAAATTAAAACTATTCAATCTTGAATCATTCATAGTATCTGCTACAGAGATATTTTTATCAGTAGTGGAGAAATAGAGTTTCAGAGTACAAACTCAGAAATGAGTTTGTTAACCTTTCTTTTTTACTTTGCGATGACCACGATTTGATTATACTGGTTAAGTTACCGTTCTGTATTCAAAAAAACAGACAACCTTTAAGAGAATTATTATCGACTTGTCAGAACCCGTGTCGAAATGGATAAGTTAGGGATATTTTTCGTCTGACTTGACCAAAAAAGATATTTATACAAAACAATTTCAAGTTTTCTCTCATTTATTGTTTCACTTTTTACTCTATTTTCTTCTATAAGATACTATCATTTTAAAACCAACTCTCCTTGTTTCACTATTAAATATATCTCGTTGTATTTAATAGTTCACGCAACCAGTGGGTTCTATCTTAGCACATATTGGTCACTCCCAGATTCTTTAGTTTATTTTATCAGTAGAAACTAAAAAAGATGAACCTATTCAATATAGGCATCATCTTCTAGTTACGTATTTCTAACCATTCCATAGAACTGCACTCTTAATTACTTAACTTAAAAAACTTCCATTGATTCATCATAGCTATCATTTTCAGATAAATTTTTATAAAAGGCTGCAGTAGTTGCATTTAGATATGGGTTTAACCATAAGAACCCGATTCCTAAAGATAAGATACTTAAGATTCCCCAACCGATAAAGCTCAATTGCAATACAAAGTATTCCCACTTGTGTCCATCCATCATTTTTTTACTTTCTGTGATGCAATCAAGGGCAGATACTTTTCCACCTTCCGAAACTGATTTTCGATCTTTAAAAATAAAGTAAGCTTGAGAATAAGAAAACGATTTTATAATTCCTGGTATAACCAGTAGTAATGCCCATAAAAAAACAAAGATAGACGTCATAAGATAGATAAGTAACGTACCTAAAAAGTATTTTTTTGTAAATACTTGAAAAGCTTGTTTAAGTGATTGAATGCGCATTTCTGGGTCCCTCAACCAATCTAAAAAAGTATATGAAATCCCAACGGTAATCAACGTAGAGATAATACCTGCACTTGTAGTTCCAGAACCATTGTCCCCATCGTTAGATGCCATGCTATAACTAACCGGGTTCAGCCCTATTTCTCGCCAGAGAACGGCTAATACACTCAAAGAAATCGCCATTACGATTATGAACAACAATGTCGGTACTACATTTAATAAGATTGCATCTTTCCATCTTCCGCTTAACAACTCTTTTGCTTCTGCTTTTAATTCTACTCTACTTTTGTATCTTCTCAAAAAAATCAGTCCTTTCATCTATCTGTTTACTTAACTACACTCCCTATTTTAATTATACTATATATAACACTCTTTTTAAAATGAATTCATTCTTACTGATTTCGTAAAAAAAATTCATTAGTTACTTAAATAAATTATCAAATGATTAGCTTTCTTAAACATTCCAATGTGTTCTTTATTTTTATTCTATTAATAAAGTTCATCTTTTCATATGGTATACTATAAAATAGTTAGCGCTCTTATATAAATAAATTTCTTTTTTTCTTACTCTAATCTGGAGGGAATCAGTCAATTGATTAAATCACCGAGTCTAAACTTACGCTTTTCAAGTCTTCAAGGACTTTATTGGATGTGTTTTTGTGTTACGTATGGATTTGCTTCAGTTTTCTTACTAGAGAAAAATTTTGATAATCAAGGTATCGGTTTTATTCTAGCTGCATCAAATATCCTCTCTGTTTTTCTCCAACCAACATTAGGTTCTTTGATTGATCGCTTAAGTAAATTAACATTGAAATTTGTCATGTCTTCAATTGCTATTTTAGCGATTCTGCTGTTAGTCCTATTAATCTTTTTATCTAACTTTGCTTTATTAGATGCTCTATTGTATACTTTGATCGTTTCGTTAACTTTAACTTTACAACCCTTAATTAATTCTTTGTCATTTGAGTACATCAATGCAGGTATGGCTATTAATTATGGGGTAACTAGAGGCGTTGGTTCTCTTAGTTTCGGTATAACTTCTTTCTTTTTAGGACAATTATTGAGTCGTTATAATGCTACTGTCCTTCCTATTATTTGTTTAGGTTTATACATTTTATTGTTAGTTTTGATTTTAAGTTTTCCTAGTCTAGACAGCAACGATCTATCTTCAACCTTATCTGTGCATCCGGCCGAAAATTTATTTGTCAAAGAGACTATGTTAACATTCATCAAAAAATACAAATACTTTGGCTTTCTTTTAATTGGAATTGCTTTTCTTTTTCTTTTTCATACTATTGTTAATACTTATCTCTTTCAAATTGTCACGAGTTTGGGTGGGGATGATAGCGATTTCGGTTTAGCTCTAACTATTGCAACAATTTGTGAATTACCAGCCATGTTAGGATTTGATTATTTACAACAGAAATTTAAAAGTGGTAAAATGTTACTATTTGCTGGTATCTTTTTTGTCATCCGAAGCTTCGTATTTTTATTTTCTAGTTCTCTTTGGATGCTAGTTATTGCTCAGTTGCTTCAAGGCTTGGCTTTTGCCGTTTACACTCCCGCTATTTCTTATTATGTAAACAATTTAATGAGCAACTATGATAAAATAAAAGGGCAAACATTTGTTATAGGGGCAGCAACATTAGGAAGTGTTTTTGGTAGTATTATTGCCGGTTGGTTGTTAGACTCCGCTGGCATAACACCTATGCTAGTTGTTGGGAGTATTGCGGCATTCATAGGCAGCGTACTACTCATTTTTTCTGTCCGTACCGATATTTAATTAAGAAGGAAGGATCAAACATAATGAAACACTATCATTTCTTGCTATTTGATATCGATGATACGATATTGGATTTTAAAGCTACAGAAAAATCAGCTTTGACTTTCTTATTTGAACAGCAAGGGCTTACCTTGACTACTGAAATTGAAAATAACTACAATCAAATTAATCAGAGCTTATGGCAAGATTTCGAACAAAATAAAATCATTCGTGATGACATATTCTCTTCTCGTTTCCCACTACTATTCAAAGAATTAAACGTAGATATTGATGGTATACTATTTGAACAAAATTACCGACATTTTTTGAATCACGGATATGACTTGGTTGATGGCAGTTTGAAATTATTAAAAGAACTAAGCTCTAGACACTCCATTTATGCCGTTACTAACGGGGTATCAAAAACACAATACCAAAGGATGGGAGCTGCAAAACTATTGCCGTTGTTTAATGATATCTTTGTGTCTGAAGATACAGGTTATCAAAAACCAATGAAACATTATTTCGATTATGTTTTTGAGCGTATTCCAAATTTTTCAATCGAGCAAGCATTAATGATTGGTGATTCTTTAAGTTCCGATATCCTTGGAGGTCAAACGGCTGGCATAGATACTTGTTGGTTTAACCCAAACTTAAAACCATCTAATCCCCTAATTCAACCTACTTACCAAATTACTAAACTTGATGAATTACATGATATCGTAAAATAAAAAAAGCTTTTACCTAAAGATACCTTTTAACTGGTATTTTAAGTAAGAGCTTTTTGCTTTACACAATCTTATTTCAACTACTCACTATTTTTTTCGAGAGTAGATTATTATGACAATTCCTTCATCAACAGTGTATTGTTCTAAATGCAATTCCAAAAGAGGATTCCCATCAGCAAATAACCTCGTACCATTCCCTACAATCACAGGAATCATTCCAATAATGTATTCATCAATCAAATCTTCTTTAATTAAACTATTACAAACACTCGCTCCGCCAAATACCCAAATGTCTTTTCCTGCAATAAGCTTTAAGTCTTTAACCAATGTAGCTAAATCACCATTAAAAAATTCAATATTTTCTGTTTTGGGCTTATCTGTTGAATGAGTTAAAACAACTATCCTTTTACCTGCAAATAACTCGATACTCCCTGATGGCAAATCATTATAAGCTGTTTTTCCGAGTATCAATGTGTCACAAGCATTTAAAAATACCGAAAAACTAAACTGATTATCTGTATTATTCGATTTGTCTCCATCACCGTGTATCCAATCAAATTGATTCTTTTCGTCTACAATTCTTCCATCTAAGCTAATAGCTAAATTTAATATAACTTTTCTCATTTTTCATCCCCTTAATAACGATTTAATTTATCTATACGGTAATGCCATAGAATAAACTTATTCAACCTGTGGATAAGTTTGTGGATAAACTTTTTTTTATTCTCTCTATACAAAAGGAACGTTTGTTCGTATAATGAGAGATGAAACTAAAGGAGGAGAAAAAATGAAATCTATTGGAAATGACTACAACGATCGTAAGATGGCAAAATGGCAAGGTTTTGTTTTATCTGATCATACTGAAATGATGCAGCAATGGAATCACAACAAAACTAAACTTAACTTACCAAAAGAAAAACAAACTCAAGAAGCTATTTCCGAACATCTTTATCAAGCTTTCTTGACAAAAAAACAAATTATTCTCCAGATGGAGTTTCTTTTAAATGGTCTCTATGAAAATGATCTTATTGGTATCATAGTTGGTCAGGAAGAAAATAAAACTTATCTTCAAACTCATTCTGAACTCCTCACTATCGACAGTACCTTAATTCGACATGCAGAAATAGGCAAATCAAAAAAGTGGTAGAGCTCTTATTCTTAACCTTTATGACCGCCAACCAATCCACTTCTTTTGATAGCCGTTGCACCAGAAGTTAAGCTACTAGCATGGACTAACGAGGTGTATCCGTATTTATGCCGAACTTGGTCAATGACTTGATCAATTTTTTCTTTTTGGATTGTTTGTTCAGCTGATTCAAATAGATCTAGCTGTAAATCCGTTTTATCGTGAATTTTTCCACAACTAATAGAAATTTGTCTTACTGGCTCTTGTTGGTAGTAGGTTCTAAATAAATGCAAACAAGTTTCGCTTATTTTTCGACTAGCAGCTGTTGGAAAAATTTTTAATTGATGACTGAAGCCTTTATCGATAATTTCTTTTGAGAATCCAATTGACAAATGAATGACTTCTGCCTCAACATGATGACTCCTCAGCCGAGCAGCCACTTCTTCCGCCATCTCTCTAATAACTACTTCAATCTCTGCTTGTTCGGTGTAATCTCGGTCCAAAATCTGACTTTTCCCATAAGATTTAGAGCGCGTCTGGTACTTTTCAGATAGAATACTTCGATCGATACCGTGCGCATGATAAAAAAGTTGTTCCCCAATTACCCCTTGAACTCGCTTCAAAGCAGAAACATTGTATTGTGACAGCTGATAAACAGAATCGATTCCTAATTTATACAAGTTTTTTGCCGTTTGACTACCTATCCCCCACATCTCTGTAATCGGATGAATACGCCAGATTGTCTTTGTAACATCCTCATAATGCCAAGCGGCTATAAAGTTAGGACTATCCTTTGCTTCATTATCTAATGCTAGTTTAGCCAATAAAGGATTGTCTCCTATACCGATTGCGGTTACTAAGTGCAACCTCTGCCAAATCGCTTGTTGAATCTTTACTGCAATTTCCTTCGTTGATCCAAAAAGCGCATGAGATGAGGTCACATCTAAAAATGATTCATCAATACTATAAATATGCAGGTCCTCACTTGAAATAAATTCTTGAAAGATATCATTTATCATCAAATTTACTTTTAAATATAAACTCATTCTTGGTTCAACTATCTGAATTTTGGAATCTTTTGGGATTTCATACCGTCTAGAGCCCGTTTTGATCCCATATTCTTCTTTTACTCTTGGAGAAGCAGCCAAAACCAGACCCCCTGCTTGATCTGGTTTACTCATGACTACTATATACGACTCTAATGGGTGAATGCCTCTTTTAACGGACTCAACAGACGCAAAAAAAGACTTTACATCAATACACAAAATATCTCGGCAAGGCTCCTTTGAATAATCCAATTGAATCATGTTAGCCGCTCCTTCTCCTTAATTAAATAAGTTGTTTCTCCCTTTGATTATACAAACATATGTTCGCTTAGTAAAGAAAATCTTATTAAATAAGTTTAAAATTATACGCACTTTTCATTTTAGAGGAGACTATCTATTGATAATTTTGTTGTTTTGATACTATTGAGTAGCTAGTTCTTATAATTTTTTAACTGTTACTCTTTTTTGCAATATCTTTGCTTCTTTGACACTAAAGGTTGTACTGTCATTATGCTGAACTTTACTGGCTGCACAAGCACTGGCAAAGGACAGACACTCCGTTAGTGGTCTATTCAATGACAACCCTGATAAAAAGGAACCAACAAAACAATCACCCGCTCCTGTATCATTGACTGCTACAACTTTAGGTGTTGTAACTTGATAAAAATTTCCCGCGTGGCTACAAATACTGCCCTCACTTCCTTGAGAAACGATAACATACTCAACTTTTTTAGCTAACTCTTTTAAATTATCTAACATCGTATTCTCTGAAGATAGAAGTTCTTGGATTTCAAAACGGTTAGGTTTAATAAAATTGACTTCCATATCCACTGCTTTTTTTAGTGCTTCTCCTGATAAATCACAAGCAATAAAACACCCTGTTTTTTTCAATAAATTTAATAATTCCTCTAAATCCTGTAGTTTATAACCTGGTGGTAAAGAACCCGCAATCAATACAATGTCACCTGTTCTCACTTTGCTCTCTATCTGCTCATTTAACAACTCTATATCATAATTTGTTATTTGAAATCCTCTTTCTGTGATTAAAATACTTCCACTAATTCCCGCCTCTAAAATAACATAACTTTCTCTCGTAGCTTTACCATAGACGTCAACTAGATTATGATTAATTCCTTTTTCTGATAGAATTTTTTCTAATTTCCTTTTATTTGTTGTTCCACAAAAACCGAGAGCTTGATTTTCCACATCTAATCGACTCATAGCATAAGAGCCGTGGTGTCCTTTTCCACCTAAATCATAAATGATTTCTTGAAGCCTATTATTTTTTCCCTTTATTAGTGTTCCTTCGAGAAATAGTAAACGGTCAATAGCTGGGTTTAATGTTATCGTGTAAATCATTTTCCCATCCCCTTTTTTTAAATTATTCTTTAAGTTATTGTATCACTTAAAGAGAAGGCTTACATCCATTAACCTTTGATGCACTATTGAAAAACACTACTATATGATTATTTGAGAAGCTGCCTTTACAACAGCTTCTCTTAGTTGCTTTGGTGAAAAATAGGCATCCATCATCTGAACACTTCTTTACGTATATACCAATATTTTAAAAAAGAAACAAATAGTTGACATATCGTCTAATTAATCATATTATTATCCTGTTACCAAAAATATAAATAAAAAATTATGTATAGACCAATATAACGATTTTTTTCGATACACAATAATCTTCTGATGGAATAGCTACGTTATTTTATTGCTGTTCGTTTATTGCTAGTCAAAAAATTATCTAAATAGAAAGAAGGATACGTTAATGTGTGGAATTGTAGGGTATATAGGCAATCAAGATGCTAAAAGTATTTTATTGCAAGGTTTAGAAAAGTTAGAATACCGAGGCTATGACTCTTCCGGTATTTTTGTCGTAGATGAAAATAAAAATGGTCATTTGTTTAAAGAAAAAGGAAGAATTGCTGATTTAAAAAAAATCATTGAAACAGATACATTCTGCACTGTAGGAATTGGTCATACTCGTTGGGCAACTCATGGTCGTCCAAGCGTCAAAAATGCTCATCCACATCAAGCGGCTAATCATCAGTTCACTCTAGTGCACAACGGTGTCATAGAAAATTTCCTAGAACTTAGAGAGACTTATTTATCAGACATTTCTTTGTCAAGCGATACGGATACTGAAATCATTGTTCAACTCATTGCTTATTTCGCTGAAAAAGAACAATCTAGTACTTTTGAAGCTTTTAAAAAAACCATTTCAAAATTAAAAGGTTCTTATGCGTTAGCTTTAATAGATATTAACCAGCCCGACATCATTTATGCAGCTAAAAATAAAAGTCCATTATTAGTTGGTAAAGGCGAAAGTTTTAATGCTGTTTGTAGTGATGCTATGGCGATGATTCAAGAAACAAATCAATTTGTTGAATTAATGGATGGTGAACTGGTTACTTTAACTAGAGATGAAGTCAAGATAGAAACTCAAGATGGAACTATTATTAATCGTGCACCTTATACAGCAGAAATAAATTTAAATGATTTAGATTTAGGAACTTATCCTTATTACATGGCAAAAGAAATAGACGAACAACCAGCTGTTCTTCGAAAAATTATCCAAGCTTATCAAAATGACTTAGGTCAGTTTCAATTGGATAAAGACATTATCACTAGCTTAAAAGATAGTGATCGAGTTTATATCATCGCGTGCGGAACTAGCTACAATGCGGGTTGGGCGGGAAAACATTTATTAGAAAATTTAGCGCATATTCCGACTGAGGTGCATTTATCTAGTGAATTTGGTCACAACATGCCTATTTTAACGAAAAAACCATTCTTTATCTTCTTATCACAAAGTGGTGAAACAGCTGATAGCAGACAAGTATTAGTTAAAATTAATGCGATGAATTTCCCTTCATTAACACTAACCAATGTAGCAGGATCTACTTTATCTAGAGAAGCTGATTTCACATTATTGCTTCATGCTGGACCTGAGATTTCTGTCGCTTCAACAAAAGCTTATACTGCTCAAATCACTGTCCTGGCAGCGCTATCAGAAGCCATTGCTAGAGAAAATGGAATAGCTGGAGATAGCAACATGGCTCATGAACTTGGAATTGTCGCCACAGGAATGGAAAGTATCCTTTCTGAAAAAACACACATCGAACATCTAGCAACAGAATATCTACGTACCAGTCGTAACGCTTTTTACATTGGACGAGGAGTAGATTATTATGTTGTAATGGAAGCTGCATTAAAATTGAAAGAAGTTTCTTACGTTCAAACAGAAGGTTTTGCTGCTGGAGAACTGAAACATGGAACAATTGCTCTAATTGAGGAAAATACTCCTGTTATAGCTATTATCACAGATAAAGTCACTGCAGGACATACCAGAGGTAATGTCCAAGAAGTAAATGCTCGTGGTGCTCACTCGTTAGTCATAGCTATGGAAGGTTTGGAGCAAGAGAGTGACCAATTTGTCTTACCGGAAGTTCATCCGTTGCTTACTCCGTTAGTCAGTGTGGTTCCTACTCAATTGTTAGCTTACTACACTAGCTTGCATCGTGGCAATGATGTTGATAAACCCAGAAATTTAGCAAAAAGTGTTACTGTAGAATAAGCAATTAAACAAATCTTCTTCCATTTTTTTAAACACTATGGAACCAATTTAAGTAGTAATAAAAATAAGAACAAAACAGTTTAAACTGTTTTGTTCTTATTTTTTTAATTTGCAATATTAATTAAGATTAATAGAAATAACCCTATCGTTTTTAGTACCGCTAACTATTATTGCTGCTGGTTTTAATTGTAATATAATACTGTTAAGACCTTCTTTACCCTCAAAAACTAGGTTCCTACGGGAGCTTTATAGGTCTTCAATCAATGATTGATCTTCTGTTAAAGATAATTCTCCTTCTATCTCTACATAATCTTTATTCAATAGCCCTTCTTCGTCCTCCAGTAAAACAAATGCATTAAAATGCTTTTTTATTTCTTTTACTTTTCCTGTTCTCTTATCCGTTAATGTGCATAAACTAAAGCCATCATTAGAAAATAGCATATAGTATGATTTCAGCTTGCTGTCAGCAATTATATCTGAAAATACTGATAGTATTTTCAGATATAATTTTAAGAGCTTTTTCTCTCTCTTCTGTCATTTTGACATCTCCACTTTTAATTAGCTACATTATTATGCAATCATATTACACTTGTAATGAATATGATTTATTTCAATCTTAATCTAAAAAAATCTCTTTTCCTACTAAGAAGGAAAAGAGATTTTCCTAGCATTTGTACTCTTACTCAACTGTTTCTTCAGCAACTTCATCTACACGTGTACCAAAGAAATAAACAACAGCAACCGTTACAAGCAAAGCTACAGGCATTGCAATCCAAACTGATAAGCCTAAACCAACAGGAATAAAACCAAATATACAAGCAATCGCCCCTACAGTCAAAGCGTACAACAGTTGTGTTTTAACATGGTCCAAATGATCGACACCTGATCCCATGGAAGATAAAATTGTTGTATCTGAGATTGGTGAACAGTGGTCTCCAAAAATAGCTCCTGTTAAAACAGCTCCTGAAGTCATAATAACAAACTCTGGATCCGTTGATAATGCTGCGGCTAAAGGAATCGCTAATGGCATCAAAATACCCATCGTTCCATAAGACGTTCCTGTCGCAAATGACGTAACTGCTCCAAGAATAAAAATAATCGTTGGCAGTAAAAATACCGGCATCGAATCAGATAATAAAGAGACTAGAAATTCCGCCGTACCTAATTCACCTATAACCGTACTCAGTGACCACGCTAATAGCAAAATAGCTCCAGTAATAATTAATGATTTCATTCCATTAATCCAAACAGCTACTGATTCTGACCATGTGAAAACTTTTTGCGAAACTCCCATAGTCATAGCAACTAAGCTCGCTAATAGTGCTGCTTGAAATAATACAATACTTGCATCAGATGCTCCAAAAGCTTCTTGAATGGCTAAAAATGATAGCGGGTTCGTTTCTACTATCGCAATCGTTGCACTCTCTCCATTTTCCATAATAGCGTTGTATCCATTAACATAGAAACCAATAAATGCTGAAATAATTAACGTACTGATTGGAATAATCATATTCCAAATCGATAACTTAACTCCTTCGGCCGGTTCCATATCTTCTAGTTCTGTTGACGTTTCTAAAGCGAAGTCATCAAAATTTTTATCTATTTTTTTCCGTGCTTTCTTTTCAGCTTTTAACATTGGACCAAATTCTCTTAATAGCACAGCTGTTGCTAGAACAAAAGCTAGCATCAAGAAATTATAAAATCGATAAGGCAACGTTTGTATAAAAATACCATAGGCATTTACTGATTGCCCGATAGCATCGTATCCATCTTTTATCAAACCAACTTCATAACCTACCCAGGTAGAAATCAACGCGACTCCTGCAATCGGTGCAGCTGTAGCATCCACAACAAAAGCTAATTTCTCTCGCGAAATATGTTTCTCATCTGTGACAGGCCGCATAACCGGTCCTACAATTAAAGAATTGGCGTAATCATCAAAAAACATTAATACCCCTAGAATCCAGGTGATAACTTGGGCACTCCTAGGTCCTTTAGCTTTGCTTGATAAGGCAGCAGCTACAGCTTTGGCTCCTCCTATCTTGGTCATTAGTGCAATAAGTCCACCGATTGTTAGCACTTGCAAAATAATTCCAGCATTCCAAGGATCGGACAAAGAGGTTAGCGCGTAATCCACTACGCTTAAAAAAGCTTGAACAAAAGCGACTATAAAATTACTGTCTGCTAAATGAAGCACAAAAGCCCCTGAGAAAACGCCTATAAAAAGAGAAATAATAACATCTTTAGTTATAAATGCCAACAATATCGCAACTACTGGTGGAACCAATGTAAATAAGCCATAATTGACTTCCGTCCCACTTCCTCCACCAAAATTTGCATTGGCAGCTAATATTACAAATAGCACTATCGCCGCTATTAAACCGACCTTCTTCTTCATTATCAACTTCCTCTCTATAAGTTAAAACAAAAAAACGCAAAAAAACACCACGAGTCTATCCAACTCAAGGTGTCTCCTTTATTGTATTTAACTACAAAGCGAGAACCTTTTTGTTGATAGTCCTCCACAAGAATCGAATAATTGATTTTCATGACAGTCTTGAATATATTTTATTCAAAACCAGCAACTAATAGTTTGGCCCCACTAGTCACTTCGGCGATTTCCCCTTTTTGATTACCCTTTGCCTTTTTTGGGTAATCATACTCTTAAAAACCGCACCTCTATCTGTCTATTTAATTACGTTATTATCTACTTATCTTATTCTATACTATTTAACATGAAAATTCATCTATTATCTCAACTTTTTATTTTTCATTTGCCTCTTTTCAATTTTGTTATAACGTTTTTATAACTTGAGACACTTGTTTTATTTGCCTAACTTTTTATTCAAGAGTACACTAAGTTAAAAGAAACCGTTCTCTTTTTATGACAACTATAAATTAAGGAGGATCTAATATGACTATCTTAGTTACAGGAGCCACAGGTTTATTAGGAACAAAAGTTGTTGAGGCCTTGTTAAGAAAAGGTGTCCCTGCAGAAAGTATAGCAGTTGCCGTTCGTGATCCAAAAAAAGCTCAAGATTTTGCAGTAAAAGGCGTTGATGTTCGTCAAGCTGACTATGAAGATATCGAGTCTTTAGAACGTGCTTTTACTGGTGTAGACCGTTTACTCTTAATTTCCTCTCAAGGAGATAATAACACCCGTATCACACATCACAAAAATGCTGTGTTTTCAGCTAAAGCAGCTGGAGTCCATTTCATTGCTTATACAAGTTGTAGCAAGCCTCAAACCAGTCACTTACCTATCGCTGAGGTTCATCGTATCACAGAAAAAATGATCCATGAAACAGGCATCCCTTATTCTTTTTTACGTAATAATTGGTACATTGAGAATGAGATAGATACTTTGAAAGCAATACTAGACGGTGCTCCCTTAGTAACATCAGCAGGAGACGGGCAGGTAGGTTGGGTTCCTCGAATAGACTATGCTGAAGCTGCTGCAGCTGTTTTAAGCACAGAGGATCATAAAAACACTATTTATGAATTATCCGGAATCCCTTCCACTTATGAAGACATGGCAATAGCTTTATCCAGTCTTTTAGATAAGGAAGTTCCTCTTTTACAAGTAAATGACCAAGAATATCGACAATTTTTAATTGAACAAGGTTTCCCGGAAGGGTATCTTGATTTCTATGTTGAAGTTCAACAAGCCATCAGACAAGGCGATTTAACTATTGAAAGTTCTGATTTATCTTCATTGCTTAACCGACCAGCTATAACATTACAAGAATCTTTAACTGAAATCATCCATAAATTCCGTTCTTCAAAATAAGAGAGGGTTTTATTTGGATTAGTTGATTTAGTCTGCTATTCTCTTAATAATAGAATAGGGGAAACCTTTTTTCTCCATTTTTCCACTCACTGCTAACTGAAATGCTACACTTCCTATTTCTTTCAAATGAAAATCAACTGTTGTGAAAGATAAAACCCACTAATTGCAAGATTTTCTTGACCAATTAATAAAGGTTGTTTTAAATGATAATCTTTAACCTATTCTATAGATTCCGCTTGCCACATGATCTCCATTAGTTACGATAGCTTCAAATTCATGGTCCTCTTTAAAGAAATAACTAGCTGCTTTTTTCCCATCTTTCATTGTTGAACAATTGCGTACGATATTTCCTTCAATTGGACTTTCAAAAACTTGTTCATAACTTTCAATATTGATTTTCGAACTTGCACTGATTTCCTCACTACGGTTGATTGTTACTCCAACACATTTATAGTCAGCATCTTTCAGAAAATTAACTATTTCAGTGTAGGCCTTTTGACGAGCGACGTAAATACTTGGAATCGCATAATTTTGTGTGTCTTCACAACAAATAATTGGGCCATATTTAGTGTATTTTTCAATTTCCGCTAGCGAATTGCTTTTAGATGCCACTATTAAAGCATCTAGTCGCTTAGTTTTTACTTGCTCAAAATAACTTTTTTCTATTTCTGGTTCATAGTTAGTAGGTAACAGTGTTACTGCATATTCTATTTCAAATGCCGACTCAATGACTCCGCTAATCATTTTTTCAAAATAAGAATGATTAACATTAGGGATTACAACACCTCTATTTTTGATGCCCCTAGAAATAGGTCTTTTGCTTGGCTATTTGGTGTATCATCTAACTGCTTAATAACAGCTAACATCCGTTGTTTTTTTCTTCTGATACATGTGGCTGATTATTTAACACTCTTGATACGGTTGTTACTGAGCAGTTCGATAATCTTGCTACTTCTTTAATATTGGCCACACTTTTAGCTCCTTTTTTCGATAGTACTCATTTCAAGCAATTATAGCCTTCCCTTTCAAATAAATACAAAATATAAAAAAATATACTAAGGGTAGCAGTATAGAGACCACGACGATGGAATCTATGCTGCTACTCTTAGTATGTATTACCATTCAACATTAGTACTTATACAATAAACCTGACATTGTAAGTGTTCCTATCAACACAATTGTAGCTAAAATAACAAAATCACTACCTTCAACCTCTTCTTTTTCACTTGTTTCATCTGCCTTATCTGTCTCTGTTTCTAGAGAACCACCCAGCGAGGCCTTTGTTTCTGATACTTCAGATTCTATGATGACATTAGTTGAATCTTCTGTCGAACCTTGGGAAGAGGACTCTTCAGGTTGGATCGGCAAGACCGAAACAATTTTGTCTTTGTCTTCTTTTATAAAAGGTTTGGGTGTATTATTTTCAGAACTTACTTGATCGTGATTGTCTTCCTCTGTTTCACTATCTGGTTCAGGTTTTTGCTCTACTTTTTCTACTAATTCTTTCTTGGGATAAATATTTTTTTCAATAGACAGATAGACACCCTCGCTATCCGTTATCGTCAAAAAAAATACCTTCCCTATAGGAATATCGGATAGTGCTTGATCATCAAATGTAAAATTCCCTTCTTTATCCGAAACAACTTCAAACAATATCTGATTTAAGTAAGTCCCTTTTATTTTAGAATTTGGTATTGTTTTACCCAAATAACTCTTCATTTCTTGATAAACGTTTGGTAAGATTGTTGCCTTTCTTATTTCAGCTATTCTCATTTCCCATTCCTTAGTAGGCTTTAAAACCGTTCTTTCGAGCACAGTCATCATTCCGTTAGATACGAAAACAAATTGAAGGCTCTCACCTACTTGTCGTTCTGTTTGATTTTTATCAAATACCCAGTTAAATGCTCCAGTTATAGAATCTGAATAAATGGGCTTTGTCATCTGTCCTTCACTAACTAGATAAACTGCTGTATCTAAAGCTGTTTTACCGCTGACTTCCTTTGTATGCGTATAGATATCGGATAGCGTTGTTACTGTTTCAAATTCTTTTTCTTGCGGAGTATCTTCCGTAGAAAGTATGATTTCTGCACCAGGACTTTTCTCTAAAACTACTTTTTCAATCTGTTCTTTGAAGCTTTCTTTTCCATTTCCAGTAACATTAAAAATTAGTTTATCTCCAACTTTAATCGTGTATTGACTGAAATCTATAATAAAGTTTCCACTAGAAGCTACCGGAATGTCTACTGTTTTCTCTTCTTGACCTCTGATGCTTAGCGATAACGTTAATTTAGGAGCTAATTTACCGTTATAAATTAAGGTGTTTTCATGGATATCCGCAATATAAGCACTTTCATTTTGGACTAATTCATTTTTTTCGTTAACTTCATTTATCCTATTGCTTTCTTCTGCATAAACAACTGGAACTGGTCTAACAAACAGAATTGTACACACTATACTAACCAACCAGTAATATGTATTCATTTTTTTCATGCTCTTACCCTTTCTCTTTTACCAATAGAATAAAAAATTAGGAGATTTACTATTCTTGACTAGTTTTATTTTTAGTATCAAACTTACTTTATTAAAAAAGGTCATTACTTATGGCATTTACCAGTTTAACACAAAAAACTGTTCACTTTAACTACAATCCAAACAAAAAATAGGTGTAGTTAACGTAAACAGTTAAGCTTTAATTCTATTATCGGATACTTTTTTTCAATGATTCAAGATTATTTTTCATTACTTGAATATAATCCGTTCCAGCATCTTGTTCTTTTTGCGAGACACCTTCAATTGGATCTAAAATGGCTAATTCTATATTAGCTTCTGTTGCTAACGTTTCTGCTATTTTTGAAGAAGTATTATTTTCAAAATAAATGTAGCGAACATTATTTTTTTTCGCATATTCTGATATTTCAGCTAATTTTGCTGGACTCGGCTCTGTTTCAGATGACAGACCAGATATTGAAACTTGAGTTAAATTATACTGATTAGCCAAATAGGCAAAAGCAGCATGCTGTGTAACAAATGTTCTATTTTCAGCATTTTCAAAAGCTGTTTTAAATTCTTGATCCAAATTCATTAATTTCTGACTATACTCTGAAGCATTCTCTTTGTAAACAATAGCATTTTCTTCATCTGCTTTTGCCAATCCTAATTGGATATTTTCTACTTCAACTTGCGCTAAAACTGGATTCAACCATACATGAGGATCTATAACTTGTTCGAATTCTTCTTCAGCATGCTCATCATCCTCTTTAGTTTCTGTGCTATTTATAAATTCAATTCCTTTGCTTGCGTTTATGACGGTTACTTTATTTGTATCAATTGCTTCAAGTGTGCTAGGTACCCAAGTTTCCATCTCTTTACTGTTGTAAATAAAAACATCCGCATCTTGAATAGCAGCAACCACTTTTGCGCTCGGTTCAAAACCATGCGACTCTGTCCCCGCTGGAAGTAACATCGAAACTTCTGCATTATCTTGTACAATATTTTTTGTGAAATCATAGATTGGATAAAAAGTTGTCACAACTTTTAATTTTGTTTTTTCTTCATTATTATTTTTTTCTACTTCAGAATCTGTGTTTCCACAAGCACTTAATAATAGCAACAATGCTATTCCTAATGCCGGTATAACTAATCGTTTGTTTTTTTTCATCGTATTCTTCAACTCCTATTTTTTTATGTAAAGATCCTAATACTATCTCTTTTAAATCGTAACTGTTTCGTTTTAAAGGATACCTTATTTCCATATAAAACACAAGCCTTTTCATACTTATCAATCTAAAAAAACAAACACGTAAACTATCCGGCTTGTTTTCTTTATTCTTTATTTTAATCTCTCTAGTGCTAGCAAGTTCGTTTTCATTGCTATTGGCCCGCGATAGCCCGATATCTGGCCATTTTTATGGACTACCCGATGACAAGGAACGATAATTAATAACGGATTTTTCCCAACAGCCGTTCCTACAGCGCGAAAAGAGCTAGGGTATCCGATTTTCTCTGCCAATCCTCCATAAGTTATCGTCTCTCCGTAAGGTATTTCACTCAATCCTGACCAAACTTTTTTTTGGAAAACCGTCCCTTTTACATCTATTGCCATATCAAAACTTATTCTTTCTCCTTTAAAATATTCTTCTAACTGAGTAGCATAACTGACTACTTTACTCCAATTTTCTTCAAATATAACAGTAGATTTCATTTTTTTTATCCAATCTACTAATTCTTTTTCATCTTCTCCTAAAGATCCGACAAAACACAATCCTTTTTCTGTCACAGCAATATAAATAGGCCAATCTGGATTAGGTATTCTCCCATAGTAAATGAACTCATCTTCTTTATTCATTGTTTTCCTCCCTTTTATTTTATTGTCCTACCTTTTATCCCTTATTATTTACGCTTATTATATTATTCCTATTTGACGCACTTTCCAAATAACAACTACAGCTCTTAAATTGTTACCCTGGATAGAAAAAAAGTTGACAACAGACTTGAAATTATTTACACTCATCACAGAGGTGATTACATGACAACTAAAAAACAACTCCTTACTATTTTAGAACAGCAAAAAGGGCAAACCATTTCTGGTCAAGATTTAGCTGACTGTATAAACGTCTCACGTACTTCTATCTGGAAAGCCATCTCCACTCTACGAAAAGAAGGATATCTTATTGAAGCAACAACAAATAAAGGTTACCGTCTTTCTACAGAATCTGATTTATTATCCAGTGAGGCTATTCGTCCTTTATTGATAGCCAATTTAAGAAACCAGCCTTTTTACGTATTTAAAGCAATCGAATCAACCAATCAAGAAGCCAAAAAAATAGCTGCTGAACACCCAGCTGAACCAGCCATCATTCTTTCCGAAGAGCAAACAAAAGGCAAGGGTCGACTGGGTAGATTCTTTTACTCGCCACCCAAAACAGGAATTTATATGAGTTTGATTTTGAAACCCAATTTAACAACTACGGATGCAACATTAGTCACAACGGCTGCTGCAGTTGCTGTTTGTTTGGCCATTGAAAAAATAACGACAAAGAAACCAAAAATTAAATGGGTAAATGATATCTACTTAGACGACTATAAAATTTCCGGTATTTTAACTGAAGCTGTCACTAATTTTGAAAATGGAACAATCGATACCATCATCTTAGGAATTGGATTAAATTTCAGAACTCCTATTGTTGGTTTTCCAACAGAATTAAAACCTATTGCAGGGAGCTTATTGTCTGAAGAGCATACTGAAATAACACGTAATAATTTAATTGCAGAAATAATAAATCAATTTTATCAAATCTATCAAGATATTGGAAAAAGAGACTTTCTTAATGATTACAAAGAACGTTGCTTTGTCTTTGGTAAAACAATTAACTTTAAACAAGGGAAACAAGAATTTAACGCCATTCCAATTGATATCGATCAACAAGGTGGACTAGTTGTAAAAATGAAAGATGGCCAACTCCGTACTTTATCTTATGGTGAGATAGCCATCCAACGTCCATTCAATCAAAAAGGAGAATAACAACATGAAATTAAGCGCAAGAGACATCACTTATTGCAGTATTATGGCGGCACTAACCTTCCTAAGCGGATTTCTTATTATTCCACTTGGACCTATTCCGTTAACCCTACAAACATTATTTGTTTTATTAACTGGATTAATTTTATCAAAAAGAAATGCCTTACTATCCCAAGGAATCCATCTTCTTTTAGCTTTATTAATAGGGGGATTCCAAGCATTGCTTAGTCCCAGTTTTGGTTTTGTTTTTGGATTTACAGTTGGAGCCTACGTCATCGCATTTATTTTAGAAAAATATGGTTTTACTGCTAAAATTGCATCGTTAGCCGTGCTTATCGGTTCTATTGTTATCTATTCAGTCGGATTACCATATATGGCAATTATTTTAAACAGTTACCTAGGAGGGACTTTCTCTATCGTTCAGATTTTACAAATGGGATTATTTATCTTCATTCCAGGCGATCTTTTCAAGGCAATAACAGCCGTTGTTATTGGTCTACGCTTACAAGGAAAGGTAGCTCGTGCTCAATCACATATTAACTAAACCATCTATTTTTTATTTTTAATTATCAGATCTTTCAAATTAAATTATCCTGTTTAATCAATCATTACTCTAATAGTATTGAAAAATTAGACAGGATTTTTTAACTCTTCTCTAGTTTGTCTACTCTTTAGTCAAACTTTCCTGAAACAAGCTTTCCTTTAAACATAACTACTCTTTCTGGACAAATACGTGCAATTAAGTGCGCAGAACTCGCTGCTTTTGTAAATAAAAAGTCAGCTTGATCCCCTATTTTTGGCCATTGTTGCTGGCCTTTTTTATTTAAAGGAGTTCGCCCATTTGAAACTAAAGAATAAGCTTGCGCTAATGACCTTTCATCTTTCATCGAAAAGACTTCCGCAGCGCGGCTTGCTCTTTCAATTAAATCACCAGAACCAAATGGACTCCAATGGTCATTAATATTGTCATTCACTACTCGCACTTTTACACCGTTTTCTTGGAGTAATAAAATAGGTAAAACAGTTGTATCAATCGGGATTGTCGTATTAATCCCTATCTCAGCTTCGGCTAAACGTTTTGCAATCATTTGAATCGTTTGTTCATCTCCGTCAGCTAAAGCAAGCGCATGACTAATCTGAACTTTTCCTTCTAATTGATATTTTTTTGTGTAGTCAATGATTCGCTTAATTTCAAATAATCCTAATGTCCCTCGATCATGCAGATGATAATCAATTTCCCTATAATAATGACTGGCTAATGTAAAAGTCGTATGCAACGATTTCTCTATGTCTCCATCAATCGTTGCCGGGTCCAAGCCTCCTAATATAAATTTATCATCACTAGCTAAAGCGCTTCTTAATAAGCCTTGTTCTTCTGTTATTAACGTACCGTGTTGTGGAAAAACAACCATTTCATAATCTAAACGGTGTTTATTCTCTTCTAAAACCTTTTTTATACAAGCCATATTATCTAAGCCTATAACAGAATCCACATTTGTTTGAACTCTTAAAAAAGTAGCTCCTTTGTCGCAAATTAAATCAATCAACGCTTGTGCTTTTTTTGGTGTTTCAGGAAGAAAATCTTTTAAAAATCCTTTCTCTTCTTGAATCCGCTCCACTACTCCCGAAGCTGGTACAACAGCCTGCCATTCTCCGCCAAAATATCCTTTATCCAAATGAATATGGTTGTCTTGCAGAGAGGGTAAAGCTAAGTACCCTTTAGCATCAATTGTATCTCTATTATTCTCTTGCTTTTTTTGGGAAATCGTCTTAATTTCCCCATTTTCTACTTCTAAAGCAAACTCAGCTGTAGTGGTTATAAATTTTTTCGGACTAACTTCTTCATAGCCTGTCTCTAAATAAACATTCTTAATCCAAACCATATCTGTCGTCTCCTTTTTTATTTTCTGTTTTTTGAAATAAGTGGCTAGTTATCTTATTGGATCTTTATTTAAAGGCCTAAGGATTTTTTAATACACTATCACCATACACCACAAAAAGAAAACATGTCCATCTATTTGCATTTAAACTAAGAAGCTACTTTTTATTTGCTTATTTAATTGAAAAAAGAAAAAGATACTCACTTCTTCTTTTAGAAAAAGTGGGTATCTTCTAGTTCTCTTCTCTTTAAATAGATTTTGGTTTAAACCTCTTCAACCGCAAAGCATTTAATAAAACCGATACGAAACTAAACCTCATAGCTATTCTTGCACATAACGGATTCAATAACTGTCCTCCAAAGAGATAAAGAACATCCACTGCAACAGGTATGCCCACTATAGTGTAAACAAAGGCCCAAAACAAATTTTCTTTTATGTTTTTAATGATAGCTTTACTTAACTCAATGGCTGTTGGAACATCCATTAGTTTGCTTCTCATTAGAACAATATCTGCAGATTCGATAGCACAAACTGTTCCTGAACTGTTAGTAATTCCGATATCGACCCATCTGATGCATTCGTTCAATGGCTTTAATCCTACTTTCTTTAATGGTATTTGCTATCAAAACCCTGGCACTTTTTTAAAAGCTTTTTCTACAGTTTGCGAACAAGACGCTCAATACACCCCTTCAATCGCAATTGTTTTATTAACCCTCTTTTTTCCCTCCTTAAATTATCCTTTCTTTATTTACAGCAATCACATTGACCCTTGACGCAATTGCATGCTATTTCATTTACTGCTTGCTTCTTTTTCTCTTCTAAAACCTGTGTTAACAACTTTATATCTTCATGACTCAAGGTCGCCTCTGTTAATATGTTCGCTAGTGTTTTCCCTATTTTTTTATTGCAGATATGTGAGAACACATCCAGTGTCACTTTTTTAACGCTATCTTCTTCACTAACAGTAGGAGTGTAAATAAACTTATTACCATCTGCTTCTGTTGCTAACAAACCTTTTTCAACCAATCTTCCTATCAACGTTTTTATCGTTGTTGGCTTCCAGTTCATCTTATCTTTCAATACGTTTATAATTTCTTTACTTGCCGCAAACTTAGCTGTCCATACAACCCGCATCACTTCCCATTCAGCATCTGTTATCGTTGTTTTTAGTTTAGCTGTCATAGCTATCCCTCTTTCCATTCACATTCGTAACCATACTTCCAACTTACATTTGTAGTCTGTTTTTGTCAAGGAGTCCGCTGACTAATTTATAATAAAAGAGGACTGAGATGTTTGTCCCAATCCTCAATGTGTATTCAATTATCCAACTGCATTTTTTTGAAAATAGGATTCATTAAAACCAATAGTTTTTTTGGATAAATCTACCGTTGTATCTATGCCATACGGTAAGGCACAACGTGGATAAGCATGTCCAAAATTGATGTTGTATAACATAGGAAGTGTCTCATTCGATACAACTTTTTTGTAGCTGTCTTTATAAGATTCATAATACCTTTCATCTTGTGGTTTACCAATCAGCAAACCACTAACCACAGAAAATAAGCCCGTTTGTTTTAAAGCTCTCAACATTTGTTCTAATCGTTTCGTCGTTGGCTTTTCTTCACTTGTTTCAAGGAATAAGATTTTACCTCTCCATTGTTCTAAAGAAGGATACAACGAGTATTTCTGATTCATCTCAACTTCATCTTTGGATCCTTCACCAGATAGTAAATGGTACAAACTTTCTAAACAGCCTCCTAATAGTGGTCCTGAAAAAGAACCTGTTCCTTGTAAAACCTCGTAACCTCTTTTATCAAGATGCTGAATACGGTCAACCCCTATAGATTGTTTAGAAAAATCTGTTCGTTCTTCATACCAATGATGACTTGATTGAATCTCTTGTTGTTCACATCCTTCACAATAAGAATTCACCGTATTTTCAGTGTAAGGAAGCATTTCCACTCCTAGTTCGGCTAAATCATTGATGAAATTGGGCCCATAAAATGAAACCATACCTAATTGATAAAACATTAAGTGATTAATCGTTGTATCAGAAAAACCAGTAAATAATTTAGGAGTTTTTTGCACATTTTGGATAAATTCTTTATCATCAAGTAAATATGGCACTAACCGGTAAGTATCTTCTCCCCCTATAGCACAGAAGATCCCTTTGATCGTTGAATCCTGAAAGGCATCTTTCAAATCCTTTGCTCTTGCTTCAGGATGAGCCTTTAGGTAGTCTATTCCTTTAAGAGCATTAGGCATAAAGACAGGCTTGAGACCTAGTTTTTCTAATCGATTTTTCCCTATATCTATTTGATGAGAACAACATTCTTCCCCTAACATACCACTAGACAGGCTTAAAATAGCGACTTTATCTCCTTTTTTCAAAGCATCCGGTTTAATCATTAGTGCTGCCCCCCTTTTTTACTTATCTTGATTACCTTTAATGGCTACTCAACTCCTAATGCTAAGAATGATTTATCTCTATTATTTGATTTTTACACTTAAATTTATTTATCAACAATCGGAATCCAACCCATTCTACTTGCCACATACCCCCACATTGCATCAGGCAACATTAAATCTGTTCTATCTTGAGGCCCAATTTCTGTCCGAATAGACTCTTCTTTTCCTTCTTTAACTTTCTTAATCCAATCAGGTTCTACAAGCAGTTCACGCCCAATAGCAACAAGAGGTATCCCTAGATCCAAAGCGTTCACAGCATCGTCTGGTGTTTGAATTAAACCAACTCCTACAATAGGTACATCCTCTCCTATTTTTTCTTGAATAATTTGAATAATCGGTTTTTCAATATTTTTGTCTCGCATTGAAGTCTGCATGACGTTTCCAACTGAAACGTGAATATAGTCTAGTCCTTGATCTTTTAATTTTGTTAATAAATATAAAGTATCATCTAACGTAATTCCGGGTTCTTCCATTTCTTCAGGAGAAATTCGGTACCCTAGTATAAATGGTTTCTCTGCATATGTTTTGATAGCTTCTTTCACTGAGTCTACTACTGCGAGTGGAAAGTTCATCCGTTTTTCAAGGGTGCCTCCCCAATAGTCCTCTCTGCGATTTGAGTGCGGAGAAAAAAACTGTTGAATCAAGTACGTATTGGCTCCATGAAGTTCAACACCGTCAAAACCAGCTTGGATAGCTCTTCTCGTTGCTTCGCCAAATGCCTTTACTAGCTCGTGGACTTCTTCCTCCGATAAAGCTCTTGGTATCTCTGCAGAATCTCTAAGTGATGGTATTGCACTCGCACTAACCGGTTGCGCTCCTCTTAATGTGCTGCTTGTTCCCATTCGTCCAACATGGAAAATTTGCAAAATTGCTTTAGCTCCACTATTTTGTATCGTCTTTGCTAATTTTGAAAGACTTTCGATGTGATTATCAGATGCTGCGCTCAATGATCCTGCAAATTTCCCGTTCTCCATCACTTGTGCACAAGAAGTGATCACTGCTCCAAGACCGGCTGCTCTACGTTTATAATAGTCATGTTCATCTGTCGTCACCATGCCATTTTCAAAAGCTGAATTGGTGGTCATTGGTGCCATAATGACACGATTATCAATCGTTACACCAGATGGAAAGGTAAAGGGTTCAAATAAATTTTCGTACTTCGAGTTCATTAATAAACCTCCTAATTTTTTATAAGTAACTAGTTTAGTTCATAATACTTCAAAGAAACTAATTTTCAAAGGAAATCTAACTCTCTTCATTGAATTTTCGAAGAGAATTAGTTTATTTTTCTCGGTCGTTACTCTTTGCTATTTCAAAAAAATATGAACACGTTAACTAATTTAAAGGACCAGCTCATAAATAAATATGGAATTACCTCTACATAGATGAACTTCACAATACTTTCTGAAAATGTTAATAAATTAGATATATCATAAGAAATGATGAATCTATATTCAGAAGATCCCAACAATTTCGCAAAAATAAAATAAAGCGTAGCATTATTCGTTTACTTAAGCCAAATTATCTAAGAAATCATCATGGTTGAAATAACTCATTTAGGCTTTTATTTCTTTTAACCGCTGACTTTTTTTTATTATTTTGAAAACTGTATCTATAGTGAAAATAGCTAATGCTATCATCCCTGCAATTTGAATAGTTATGTTCAAATGACCTTGCGCTAAAATCGTATGGCCTTTTATAAATTCATAAACAGCTAAATACATCCCTGATCCAGGAAACAACGGGTAAAATCCTGGTAAAAAGAAAATAGTAACTGGAACTTTAAAGATACGAGAAAAAATGTGGGACTCTGTGGAAATGACTAACCCAGAAATATAAGTAGCAGGAACTGGTCCAAATGCTTTAAGAAAAATCAAGTAAACAAACCAACCTGAAGCACCAACAAAAGCTGCTGGTAAAATATATTTCTTAGGAGATTCCAAAATAATTGTTGCCGCGGCAACGGCGAAAAAAGCTCCTAAAATCTGACTAATCAAAATATTCCACCTCCGATAATAACTAAGCCAATAGCCACACCTAGAGCAATTGATAAGGCAACAACAAAAGCTTCTAAGGCTTTCGCGCCGCCAGATGTGTAATCACCTTGCAATGTATCTCTTATCGCATTTGTGATCGCTGTTCCTGGCACTAAAGGCATAATCGTACTTGTTATGACTAAATTCATGTTAAGTGTGGGAAAAAGAAACATCTGCATTAAACCTGCACCAATTGAAATAACAGCAGAGGATACAACATTACGAACAAACGAACCCACACCTAATCTTTTTTCTCCTTTTAAGACTAACGCCAACAATGCACCGTTGACTCCGGCAGCTACCATTTCCAAAGCTCCTCCACCTAATAACAAAGCAAATGAAGCAGCCAAAATAGAGATGGCAATATCTTTATGACTTTGTTTGTATTGTACTTTACTAATATTTTGCAAAGCAGCATAAGCTTCTGGAATAGCTATCTCACCTCTAGTTAGTTGACGCGAAATTGTATTTACTTCTGCAATGTTGCTCAAATTTGTAGCTATTGAGTTAATTCGTTTAACAATCGTAATAGGGTCATCAATACTGGGATCATCTAACGTAGCAACTAATCCCGTAGCTATGGATAGAGCTTCTGTCGTTTCGAAGTTAGAGGTCTGCAAGATATGGTTCATTGTATCTTCTACACGGTAGGTTTCAGCATTGCTTTCTAGCATAATTTTCCCTGCTAATATTGCAATATCCATTAAGGTTTTATAATCCATTTGCCGTTTTCCACCCTCTCTTAGCAATAATTTTTTTATATTTCACTCAATATTGTATTAAATTTCAGTTCAGTATAGCATACTGTTCTTTAGCCTTTAAAGCTTTCAATGGTTTTCTTAAGCATTTTTAACTTTACATACCAATCTATACCAAAAAAAAAAAGAGATGAACACATAAAATGCCCACCCCACTTTTTAAAATTCCTTTATAAACGACATTTAACACTTTGCTTTCTTTAGTCCAACCCAATTTCAGCTCTAACAATAGCAGCAATGCGTTCAACATAACTATCAACTTTTTCTTGTGTTGGTGCTTCTGCCATCACACGTAATAAAGGTTCTGTTCCACTTGCACGTACTAAAATACGTCCATCACCATTCATTTCTTTTTCTACTTCTTCAATCACAGCTTTTATTGCCGGAACTTCCATAGCACCGTATTTATCGCTAACTCGAATATTTACAAGTGTTTGTGGGTAAGTTATCACTTCTTCTGCTAGCTCTGAGAGTTTCTTACCTGTTTGTTTCATAACATTTAATAACTGAATCCCTGAGAGCATACCATCCCCGGTCGTATTGTAGTCTAAAAAGACCATATGTCCTGATTGTTCTCCACCAAAATTATATCCATTTTTTCGCATTTCTTCTACGACATAACGATCGCCTACTGGTGTTTCTATGGCGTTCATATTTGCAGCTTCAACCGCTTTATGAAAACCTAAGTTACTCATAACGGTTGATACAATTGTATCTTTTTTCAGACGACCTTTTTCTAACATATGTTTCCCACAAATGTACATGATTTTATCTCCGTCGATGATATTCCCCAATTCATCCACAGCAATAACGCGATCGGCGTCCCCATCAAAAGCTAATCCAGCGTCTGCTCCTTTTTCGACAACAAATTTAGCAAGATCTTCTGGATGTGTTGATCCAACACCCTCATTAATATTGAGCCCATTAGGAGAAGCACCAATAACATCAAATTCTGTTTCTAAATCTGCAAATAGACGATTAATTAAAGGACTAGCTGATCCATTTGCACCATCTAGACAGACTTGCAATCCACTTAAATCATTTGGGATTGTTTGTTGTAAGAATTGAGTGTATTTTAATGAACCTTCTGGATAATCATCAACCGTTCCCAATCCTTCTGCGCTTGGACGAGGTAATGTATCTTCAGCTTGGTCTAATAGCCTTTCGATTTCAAGTTCAGTTGAATCGGATAATTTAAATCCATCTGACCCAAAAAATTTAATACCGTTATCCGGTGCTGGATTATGCGATGCTGAAATCATTACTCCTGCAGCGGCTCCTTGTACACGTGTCAAATAAGCAACGCCCGGTGTTGAAATAACACCTAGTTTCATTACTTCAATACCAACAGATAACAATCCAGCAATTAAAGCGGATTCTAACATTTCTCCTGAAATACGAGTATCTCTTCCAACTAAAACACGCGGATGATTTGTTCCTTCTGTTTGCTGGCATAAAATATATCCGCCAAATCTTCCTAATTTAAAAGCTAATTCTGGTGTTAATTCTGAATTCGCAATTCCTCTAACTCCATCTGTTCCAAAATATTTTCCCATTTCATAATACCCCTTTTCAAAGTTAAGAACTTTCGTAAATGTTAAAAAACCTTTTATTAGTTACTTGAATCTAGCCTCGACTGATCATTTGATGATTCTTTATTGTCATTTAATTTACTTGAGTCAATCTTTTCTCCAGAAATTACGCTACTCTCTTTTACAACTCCATTTGTACTGTTAGAAGACTTTACAGTAGAACTAGTTGTTGACTCGGTATTTTCTGTCGTTGTATCATTCGTATTAGATTCTTTAAGTGATTCAGTTGGCTTTGTGTCATCTTGTCTTTGGTTCTCTTTTTTGTTCACTGTAATTCTAATTGTAATGTTTTCAGGAGTAATACTAGACAAGCCTTCTACTAGAGGTAACCTAACTTCTTTAGTTGTTGTTTCAGTAATTCCAGTAACATCTATTTCTAGTGGGAAACTACTTAAATTCTCTACTATTTCTGGCGTTCCAGTTACCGCAATGGCTGTGTTTTTCTCATCTTCAATTCCTAATTCATAATCATAGTCTGTTTCAGAAGTACCTGTTTTAATCAATTTTAATGGCACTGATTTGCTAGTTATATTTACTTTCATGCTAACAGTTACTTCTCTTGGATTAATAATCACATCTAATTGATTTCCATTTGCATCGCGGACATTGACAGGTATAGTTCTTTTGAAATCTGTTTTAATATCTTCAGATGAAGGTACAATCGCTTGTACTGAATTTATTTTTTCAATCGTGGATGCCGCACCCGAAACCTCAACGGTGTCATAGTTTAAAGTTGGCTCTTCAGCTACGTAACCTTTTGCCAGGCTTTTTTCATCAAAAACAACCTCGACTTTAAATGTTTCTACTCGTTTTTCTTTAATCTCAATAGTTATTTCTGATGGAGTAATTGTATAGTCTATGTCAGAGGATAGGCCTTCTGCTACTAAATTAATCGTATGTGTCCCAACACCGAGCTCATCTAAATTTTTAGCAGTTATATCGAACGCTTTATTTGTTGTCGTTTGAGATACAATATTTGTTGGTCCTGAAATTTCGATTGAGGCTGTTTCTGGAAAACCTGAGACAAAATATTTATCTTGATCGACATCGACTACAATAGGTAAATTTGTAATAATCTTACTTGATGATGTACTAACGCCATTTAATGGATTCGTTGTTAGCACTTTACTATTATTTTCATAATTCACATAAGTAAATAATAAGATGGCAAAGGAAAATGCAATCAACTTAGCGAACCAAGGAGAATTATAAAGTTTTTCCATCTTTACACCCCTTTCTTGAAGTTATCAAAAAACTCTTGGAACGAGCTTTTTTTGATCTCTTCTTCTGGGAGAATCAATTTTTTACTTAAAAACTTAATGAAATCATCTTTGGATAACTCTCTTAGTAAGTCCCCTCGATGAGAGATACTAACATCTCCCGTTTCCTCAGAAACAATAATCGTGATGGCATCTGTAACTTCACTCAAACCAATAGCTGCACGATGCCGAGTACCTAACTCTTTAGGAATTAACGAACTCTCAGATAGCGGTAAATAACCTGCTGCTGCTGCTATTTTATAATCTTTTATCATCACTGCCCCGTCATGCAAAGGAGTATTAGGGATAAAAATATTAATCAATAGCTCACCTGAAATATCTGCATCCAAAGGTATTCCTGTAGCAATGTACTCATCTAATTCTGTTTCCATTTGTATCGAAATCAATGCCCCAATTCTTCTTTTAGCCATGTATTGAACGGCTTGATCCAATTGCTGGATCATTTTCTTAGCTGGATTGGTTTTTCTATTTGTATTTTTAAAAAATGTCCCACGTCCAAGATGTTCCAGTCCCCGACGTAATTCAGGCTGAAATATAATAATGAAAGCTAGTACACTCCATTGTATAACTAAATCAACAATCCAATCTACTGTTTGTAATTGTAAAAAAAAGCTTCCGATTTTGATCAACATAATAACCGCAATACCTTTTAATAACTGAATAGCTTTTGTACCTTTTAAAATTTTTATTAACTGATAAATAAAAAAGGTCACTACTAAAATATCAACTGCATTAATAAATGTTCGCCATGTAAATAATTGTGGCCAATCCATGGACATAAGTACACCTCCAATAACGTTTAAAAATTATCACTCTTTTCATATTATACCATACTCCATACAAATATAAGGCGCTAGTTTCTCTAACATAAAGAGTTTTTTAATACTGCTGTTTTAACACTCTCTATACTATCAACTTTAGTACGCTAGTTTAATTTCATTTAATTCACTCTATTTTAATTTTAAAAACCAGGCTAAACATTTTTTTAAGAATGTTTAGCCTGGTTTTATTATTTACTTATTCATTTTTCAATCAAAATATTTTGACTTGCCATCATTCAACCATGAATAATTTAATCCCAATAATAATCCTCCGCCTACAAAGTTACCCAACATTGCAAATGTGAGGTTTTTAAGAACTGCTATTGCTGTCATACCTGGTACATGACCCCCAGTAGAGAAGTAAGCCAGTGAGAAGGAAGAAAAGTTTGCAATAACGTGTTCAAAGCCTAAAAATGCAAATATAAAAATAATAAAAACAATTGCTAATATACGAGCGGTGTCTTCTCTTAAGTTAATTGTGACAAAAACTGCTATATTTACAATCAAATTAGCAAATATTCCCTCAAAGAAAACTTGCGATGGACCCTTTTGCAGTTTATCTGCAATGGCCGTCACTAGAAAACTATCTTGTGTTACATGTAAAAAAGCACCAGTATGAGAAATCAACCAACTTGCTAATATTCCCCCAACTAAATTAAAAAAGATACAAGCCATTAAGATAGTGGCAGCTTTTTTAAGTGGCAATATTTTACGATGAACAGCAGTAGTCATATACATCATGTTAGATGTACCTAATTCAGCATTCAAGTAGATAATCATAACCAATGACCAGGTAAACATCAAAGCATAAGCTATCTTTCCACCACCTGGAACTATTGTATTGACTGCTTCTCCCAGATACACGGCAGCTGCAGTCCCAATTGTTAAAAACAAACCAGCGAGCATTGATCGCATAAAGTAGCGTGTTTTACTCTTATTAAATAAATCTTCTTTCTTAAGAATACTTGCTTGTAAGGTCCTCATCAAAGAGCTAGTTTCAAATTCTTCAACTTCCAATTCTATTCATCTCCAATATTTTTTCTTTTCATTCCCTATCTTCTTGTTATATATTACACTATCTTTTTTGAGTAAACCACTCATTTTTGAATGTAAACGATTCCTAGTTAAATATTATTTGTATTCTGGTTTTTGCAAATAAAAAAGCTATCCACGAAACTCGTAGATAGTCGTTATGAGTCATGCAGGATTCGAACCTGCGACCCTCTGATTAAAAGTCAGATGCTCTACCAACTGAGCTAATGACTCAAATAAAATAAGTTACTATGCGTGGCAACGTCCTACTCTCACAAAGGGAAACCCTTCACTACCATCGGCGCTAAGAAGCTTAACTGCTGTGTTCGGCATGGGAACAGGTGTGACCTTCTTGCCATCATCACCACACATAGTTTTAACTTGTTAAATTTGTTTCTTTTTATATTACTTGGTATAATTATTTCAATAGAACAAAAATCCCAAAACATCTTTTTAAATCTTACCGCATCTAACAAAATAATTCAAGCTTATTTTTTAATAAATTTATTTAAATGTGGTCTATTCCTCATTGAATATGCATGATTTGTTGTGAAATAACTTTTTGTTTTTTTTATAATTGGTTTGTAAGCACTTTCTGTTTCAAGTTCTATTTTTTTGTTCTATTAATCTACATTTGATTCGTCAAATGTTATTAAAAAGGGAGGCTAATTGTATCGATAAAGAAACATAACCTATGCAAAAACCAATTTAATTATTATAGAGGAGGAAAATATCTTGGAAAACAACAAACAAACTAAAAAGAAATTCTCAATGCCATCATCATTTACAGTTTTATTTCTTATTATTGTCTTTATAGCCGTTTTAACTTGGATTATCCCCGCTGGAGCATACGATATGGACGATGCTGGTAGTATTTTATCAGGAACCTATCATACAGTGGATTCTCAACCACAGGGAATTTGGGATATTTTCATTTCTCCTATAAAGGGTATGCTAGGTACAGAAACTACACCTGGCGCTATTGAAATTTCTTTATTTATTTTAATTCTTGGAGGATTTTTAGGAGTCGTTACAAAAACGGGCGCTCTTGATGCAGGAATCGCATCTATCGTAAAAAATTACAAAGGAAAAGAAAAAAAATTAATTCCTATATTGATGCTGCTTTTCGCTATCGGAGGTACTACTTACGGAATGGCTGAAGAAACAATGGCGTTTTATCCTTTGATTATTCCGGTTATGATTGGTGTTGGCTTTGATACTGTGGTTGCAGTTGCCATCGTTTTAGTCGGATCACAAATAGGAGTTCTCGCCTCAACAGTGAACCCTTTCGCTACTGGAGTTGCTTCGCAGGCTCTATCTATTAGTCCTGGTGAAGGAATTATCTGGCGATTAATTTTCTTCGTCGTAATGTATGCAGTTGCAACATTATACGTTTATCGTTACGCTATGAAAGTTGAAAGCGATCCAACTACTTCTTTAGTTGCTGATCAGCGAGAAGAAAATATTGCTTATTTTAAAATACCTGAAGATCAAGAAGAAATGGACAAACGACAACGCAATGTAATGATTTTATTTGCACTTTCCTTCCTTATTATGATTGTTTCGTTGGTCCCTTGGACTGCGTTAAGTGAAAATTGGACTTTCTTTGAAAGCCTTAACTCTTTCTTACTTGGTATACCATTTATTGGCACTCTTCTTGGTGAAAGAATGATTCCTTTAGGTGATTGGTATTTCCAAGAAATTACAATGCTCTTCTTCCTAATGGCAGTTGTCATTGGATTATTTTATAGAATGCCTGAAGGCGATATTGTTGACTCCTTTATAGATGGAGCAAAAGATTTGTTAAGTGTAGCATTAGTAGTTGCTATCGCTCGTGGTATACAAGTTGTTATGAACGATGGCATGATTACTGCGACAATTTTAAGTTGGGGCGAAAAAGGCTTAAGCGGTTTGTCTCCAGTTATTTTTACTATTTTAACGTATATTTTCTATATTCCAATGTCTTTCCTAATCCCATCTACTTCTGGATTAGCAGCTGCGACTATGGGTATTATGGGTCCGTTAGGGACTTTTTCAGACGTGCCTCAACATTTGGTCATCACAGCTTATCAGGCCGCTAGTGGCTTCATCAATTTGATCACTCCTACTTCTGGAGTTGTTATGGGCGCATTAGCTATTGCTAGACTTGATGTTACTGTTTGGTGGAAATTCATGTTTAAACTAATGGTTATTATCTTCGTACTTTCTTGTGTCATCCTTGGTGTAGCCGCTGCAGTCAGTTAAAGAATACATCTATTTTTATTTGTTGCTAAACTTTAAAAAATGAAAGGAGCATTTCATGAAAACATTTATTCAAGAGCAGCATAAAACTGCTTGTATTGAAACTATTAAAACGTTAATTTCTTATCCTTCTTATTTAAGAGAAGACGATAAAGGCGATACTCCTTTTGGCGACGATATTCAAGCCGTTTTAGAAAAGACTCTTACGATTTGCGAAGAGCTAGGAATGAAGTCTTATTTAGATCCAGAAGGCTATTATGGGTATGCAGATTATGGTGAAGGAGAAGAGTCTTTAGCTATTCTGTGTCACTTGGATGTGGTCCCTCCTGGTAATTTAGACTTATGGGAAAGCAATCCATTCAAAGCTACTGAAAGGAATGACGCTATCTACGGAAGAGGTTCTCAAGATGACAAAGGGCCTGCAATGGCCGCTCTTTACGCCTTTAAAGCCGTAGTTGATTCTGGTGTAACATTTAAAAAGCGCATTCGTTTCATTTTTGGTACCGATGAAGAAACTTTATGGAGATGTTTAGATCGATACAATGAATTAGAAAAACCTTCCACGATGGGATTCGCACCTGATGCTGAATTCCCATTAACCTATGCAGAAAAAGGGTTATTACAAATAAAACTGCATGGACCAGGAGATTCAGATTTAAGAATAAATTGTGGGAAATCTTTAAATATTGTTCCCGACGAAGCTGGCTATCAAGGTTACCTTAACGATAAATTAGAAAATGAATTAAAATCATTAGGTTTTGATTATCAACTATCAAACGAAAAAATTATCGTCAAAGGAAAAGCTGTTCACTCTAAAGATGCACCTGAAGGAATAAATGCTATTACTCGATTAGTAACAGCTCTCTTTCCACATACTGAAAATAAAACAATGGCCTTTATTACCGAAAAATTAAATAATGATCCAACTGGACAAACTATTTTTGGGAAGGTACAAGATGATATTTCCGGGCCTCTTACTGTTAATTTAGCTACTTTAGTCATTAATGAAACAGAGTCCACAATTGGCTTAGATTTGAGAATTCCTGTAACAGGCAATAAAGAAGACCTGGTTGGTCAGTTAATAACGAGTGCAGAAGAGTATCAGCTCACTTATGAAGAATACGATTACCTTGCTTCATTGTATGTTTCAAAAGATAGTTTGCTAGTGACAACTTTATTAGATGTATACCGTGAAAAAACCGGAGATAAGAGTGATCCGTTAACTTCTGGTGGAGCTACTTTCGCGCGAACAATGAAAAATTGTGTAGCTTTTGGAGCTGTATTCCCAGATTCTGAAGTTACTTTCCATATGCCTAATGAAAAAATGACTATACGTGATATATATAACGCCATGGACATTTATGCAGAATCTATCTATCGACTAGCTTGTAAATAAAGGTTGTAAAATAAAGGGCATCAGTGAGTTAAAAACTTCACTGACGTCCTTTTTCTTATCTATAAAAATATAAATAGAAAATAAGTGGGTCCTCCACTAATATGGTAGTCGCCGAAAACACACCATCAGAAGGAACTCACTTATCTACTTTAAATAATAGGCTAAAAATACTATATCAGGCTGATTAATACCCGTTTACGATCCAGGATCAAAAATACCATTGAAGACTACTATTTTTCATCAATATCATTTGATAGAGCAGCCAAATAAAAAAGAAACGGATTGTTTCGGTGTCAGACACAGCGAAACGATCCGTTAGTAGATAGATAAACCAATATGTTATCTATTTATGTATAATACTGCTTAATAAAGCAACTGGGCTAGCTGGATTCGAACCAACGCATAAGGGAGTCAAAGTCCCTTGCCTTACCGCTTGGCTATAGCCCAATTATGGTGGAGGGGGGCAGATTCGAACTGCCGAACCCGAAGGAGCGGATTTACAGTCCGCCGCGTTTAGCCACTTCGCTACCCCTCCTGATAAAAAACTTACTCATTGCTATTTAAAAAGAATTTGATGCCGGCTAAAGGAGTTGAACCCTCGACCCTCTGATTACGATTCAGATGCTCTACCAACTGAGCTAAGCCGGCACATCATTATAGTATAATCTCTTTAAAAACATGACCCGTACGGGATTCGAACCCGTGATACCGCCGTGAAAGGGCGGTGTCTTAACCACTTGACCAACGGGCCTAAAGTTATTTAATCTTTAAACACAAGATTTATTATATAAACAATTCCAGTAAATGTAAAGAGTAAAACTGAATTTATTGAATAATTTAATCCTATTTTCATTTTACATATGTTTTATTCAGTTTTTTCTTCATGTCCTATCAACTTTCATTAAAAAAAGCAATTAGCAAGTACTGATTTGATATCAACTCAAACTGGTACCTACTAATTTTCTTATCTCTTCAACATTAATCTACTAAAACTCTACTCCTGACAATACTAACTATTTTACCATTAGCAGTGCTGGTTATTTTTTACTTGCTTTATTTCGCTTGTATACTACTGTAAATTTCTGGTTTTCTTTCAAACAGTGTTTTTGCGTAAGGACATAACGGAATAATTTTTTTATTTTCTATACGCATCTCTTTAACCACGCGATTAACTAATTCCTCTGCTATTCCCTGTCCTCTTAAAGATGGATCAACAAATGTATGATCTAAAATAACTTTGTCATCTCCGGAAGGAACATAAGTTACTTCAGCAATCATTTTCCCGTTTTCATCATTTTTATAAAATCGGTTCTCAGTTTTTTCAAAATTCATTTCTGCACATCCATCCCTCTTTATAAATTAAACATAGTTTACAACTTTTATTAAAAAAATCAAGAAATAGCAAAACCAATTTTACCAAATTGCTTGCCTTTTTCTAAACGGTCGAAAGCTTTTTTAAAATCCTCTATCTTAAAAATTTTATCAACTACTGGTCTAATATTGTGTTTTCCTATAAAATCAAGCATCGCTTGGTATTCTTCTGAACTACCCATCGTCGTTCCTTTTAGTGTATACTGTCCGTAAAAAAACTCTCTCAAATTAAATTCAATTTTATCGCCAGTTGATGACCCAATCAAAACCATTGTTCCACCTTTTCGTAATTGATTTAATGACTGATGAAATGTAGCCGCTCCAACGGTTTCAATGACTACATCTACTTTTTCTTCTTTTAAGAGTTCATTCCAATCGCCTTCACTTTGAATACCTTTATTTGCTCCCAATTTTTTTGCTTGCTCCAATTTATCTTTTGAACGAGAAGTTACATAAACCGATGCACCTATTGCTTTGGCAAACTGCAATAAATAAGTAGCTACTCCTCCTCCAATTCCTGGAATTAAAATAGTATCATCCTTAGTCACGTTTCCTTTAGTAAATAGGGCCCGATAAGCAGTTAATGCCGATAGAGATAAAACACTTGCTTCTTCCATGGATAAATATTCTGGTTTCATAACTATATTCTCTATTGGAAGAATAATTTCTTCAGCAAATGTACCTGATACAGGATTACCTAATATTTCCAAATTTTCTGGTGCTGCATCAGAAACCTTTATCCAATTCAATCCCGGATTGATAATTACTTTATCCCCTACTTTGAAATTTTTATTTTCTGTTAGTATTTCACTGATTTCTCCTACTCCATCAGACCCGATAATTAAGGGTTCTGCATTTTCATCATGTTGAGCAATGGTAAATAAATCCCGATGATTCAATCCAGCAAAATGAAGCTTTATTCGAACCTCTTCTTTTTTTAATTCTTGATTTTTTGTTTCTTCATAATGTAATCCATCCATACCTTTTTTATATTTGTGTACCAATGCTTTCAAGTTATCACTCCTATTTATAAATTACACTAAGTATACAGCTTACTATAAAAAGTTACAAAAAAAGGATGCTGGATGATAGTGTTAATCTATTGTTGGAAAAAATAATTAGACCTCGTTAACGTTTTTCACTCTGATTAAGTAATGTCCACCGCACTTCATTTGCTTCATCTGATAAAAAGGCGAAATAAAATTCTTTCACCTTTTTATCAGATCCATTTGAAAAGCTTTATTTCCCACGTAAACCTTTTAATACAATGCTTAATTGTTTTTTTATTTTGTGTCAGTGCTGGAAGATTACCCGCTGCGCTTTGAGATTGTTGGCCATATGCTCGATTAACTCGTTTATCTAGCTTTTCTATCGTTGTTTGATACGACTGATCTTTCACTCTATTTAATATCTCAGCTTCTAATCCCAAATCCATACGACTATGAGAAGTTAATTCTAGATGATCATCTACCAAATAAGTAAACTGTCCGTTTAGTTTATTTTTATAATACGTTCTATTTAAGACGCTATCTCACATCGTTGTAGAAAGTAGCTTCTCATCATTTTTCCGTTGAATGTCCCACGTTTCTTTTCTAGCTGGATGGTTGTTTCAGAGAACCATCTAAGTTCTCAATAAAGTTTTCTACCAAGGCAATGCCAATTTGATTCATCGATTCTTGAACGTTGGAAACGAGATTGTGGAAGGTTAATTCTTTCCTCTGTGTTAAATCTAAATTTTTTACCATTGTTTCACTGATTTTCCCAACTGTTTGCTGTATAATATCCATTAAGGAACAACTCCTGTTCTATGTTTTTAGTGGTAAAAACAGTTTACACAGGAGTTGTTTCTTTTTTTCGTTTCCAATAATTACTTTACACTAACATGCTGGATGATAGTCGGATAAAAAATTTATACACAAAAAAAATTAGACAAAGAAGGTTGAGAAACTAAAGACACTGTTTCTCAACCTTCTTTTAATTAAGCCACTTGCCGGATTCGAACCGGCGACCTCTTCCTTACCATGGAAGCGCTCTACCGACTGAGCTAAAGCGGCGAAAATTATAAATAAACAAAAAAATACTCCGCAAGCAGGATTCGAACCTGCGACATCATGATTAACAGTCATGCGCTCTACCAGCTGAGCTATTGCGGAATGATGAAGATGCGCGGCAGCGTCCTACTCTCACAAAGGGAAACCCTTCACTACCATCGGCGCTAAGAAGCTTAACTGCTGTGTTCGGCATGGGAACAGGTGTGACCTTCTTGCCATCGCCACCACACATCTTACATATAAGAGAACGTTGTTCTCTCAAAACTGGATAGTGTTTAACTATAAGGGCTTAAAACCGTTTCTTCATCGTTTAAAAATTGGTTAAGTCCTCGACCGATTAGTATTGGTCCGCTCCATACATCGCTGTACTTCCACTTCCAACCTATCTACCTGATCATCTCTCAGGGGTCTTACTCACTTACGTGATGGGAAATCTCATCTTGAGGGGGGCTTCACGCTTAGATGCTTTCAGCGTTTATCCCGTCCACACATAGCTACCCAGCGATGCTCTTGGCAGAACAACTGGTACACCAGCGGTGTGTCCATCCCGGTCCTCTCGTACTAAGGACAGCTCCTCTCAAATTTCCTGCGCCCGCGACGGATAGGGACCGAACTGTCTCACGACGTTCTGAACCCAGCTCGCGTACCGCTTTAATGGGCGAACAGCCCAACCCTTGGGACCGACTACAGCCCCAGGATGCGATGAGCCGACATCGAGGTGCCAAACCTCCCCGTCGATGTGGACTCTTGGGGGAGATAAGCCTGTTATCCCCAGGGTAGCTTTTATCCGTTGAGCGATGGCCCTTCCATACGGAACCACCGGATCACTAAGCCCGACTTTCGTCCCTGCTCGACTTGTAGGTCTCGCAGTCAAGCTCCCTTCTGCCTTTACACTCTACGAATGATTTCCAACCATTCTGAGGGAACCTTTGGGCGCCTCCGTTACACTTTAGGAGGCGACCGCCCCAGTCAAACTGCCCGTCAGACACTGTCTCCCAGCCAGATTATGGCTGTGGGTTAGAGTGGTCATACAGCAAGGGTAGTATCCCACCATTGCCTCCACCAAGACTAGCGTCCTGGCTTCATAGGCTCCTACCTATCCTGTACAAGCTGTACAAACACTCAATATCAAACTGCAGTAAAGCTCCATGGGGTCTTTCCGTCCTGTCGCGGGTAACCTGCATCTTCACAGGTACTATAATTTCACCGAGTCTCTCGTTGAGACAGTGCCCAAATCATTACGCCTTTCGTGCGGGTCGGAACTTACCCGACAAGGAATTTCGCTACCTTAGGACCGTTATAGTTACGGCCGCCGTTTACTGGGGCTTCAATTCTGAGCTTCGCTCGAAAGCTAACCCATCCTCTTAACCTTCCAGCACCGGGCAGGCGTCAGCCCCTATACGTCATCTTTCGATTTAGCAGAGACCTGTGTTTTTGATAAACAGTTGCTTGGGCCTATTCACTGCGGCTGACCAATTGGTCAGCACCCCTTCTCCCGAAGTTACGGGGTCATTTTGCCGAGTTCCTTAACGAGAGTTCGCTCGCACACCTTAGGATTCTCTCCTCGACTACCTGTGTCGGTTTGCGGTACGGGCAGATTGTTTCTAACTAGAAGCTTTTCTTGACAGTGTGACATCAGGAACTTCGGTACTTAATTTCCCTCCCCATCACAACTTGTCCTTAATAGAGGCAAGCATTTGACTCACCTCAAGACTTGTTGCTTGGACGCACATATCCAACAGTGCGTATTCCTTAGCCTACTGTGTCCCTCCATTGTTCAAACAAAACAAACTGGTACAGGAATCTCAACCTGTTGTCCATCGTCTACGCCTATCGGCCTCGACTTAGGTCCCGACTAACCCTGGGAGGACGAGCCTTCCCCAGGAAACCTTAGTCATTCGGTGGACGGGATTCTCACCCGTCTTTCGCTACTCATACCGGCATTCTCACTTCTAAGCGCTCCACCAGTCCTCACGGTCTAGCTTCGACGCCCTTAGAACGCTCTCCTACCATAGAACCTAAGTTCTATCCACAGCTTCGGTGTTATGTTTAGCCCCGGTAAATTTTCGGCGCAGGGTCACTCGACTAGTGAGCTATTACGCACTCTTTAAATGATGGCTGCTTCTGAGCCAACATCCTAGTTGTCTAAGCAACCCCACATCCTTTTCCACTTAACATAAACTTTGGGACCTTAGCTGGTGGTCTGGGCTGTTTCCCTCTCGACTACGGATCTTATCACTCGTAGTCTGACTCCCGGATATAAATCAATGGCATTCGGAGTTTATCTGAATTCGGTAACCCGAGAAGGGCCCCTAGTCCAAACAGTTGCTCTACCTCCATGATTCTAATTCCGAGGCTAGCCCTAAAGCTATTTCGGAGAGAACCAGCTATCTCCAAGTTCGATTGGAATTTCTCCGCTACCCACACCTCATCCCCGCATTTTTCAACATACGTGGGTTCGGTCCTCCAGTGCGTATTACCGCACCTTCAACCTGGACATGGGTAGATCACTTGGTTTCGGGTCTACGACCACATACTCATTCGCCCTATTCAGACTCGCTTTCGCTACGGCTCCGTCTCATCAACTTAACCTCGCATGGGATCGTAACTCGCCGGTTCATTCTACAAAAGGCACGCTATCACCCATTAACGGGCTCTAACTACTTGTAAGCACACGGTTTCAGGTGCTGTTTCACTCCCCTTTCGGGGTTCTTTTCACCTTTCCCTCACGGTACTGGTTCACTATCGGTCACTAGGGAGTATTTAGCCTTGGGAGATGGTCCTCCCGGATTCCGACGGAATTTCTCGTGTTCCGCCGTACTCAGGATACTGATCAGAGTGAACGAAGTTTCAGTTACGGGGCTTTTACCCTCTTTGGCGGACCTTTCCAGGTCGCTTCTCCTACTTCGTTCATTTATGACTCTATGTGTTCAGTCCTACAACCCCAGAAAGCAAGCTTTCTGGTTTGGGCTATTCCCGTTTCGCTCGCCGCTACTCAGGGAATCGATTTTTCTTTCTCTTCCTGCAGGTACTTAGATGTTTCAGTTCTCTGCGTCTACCTCTATTGACCTATGTATTCAGTCAATAGTAACACCCGATAAAGAGTGCTGGGTTTCCCCATTCGGAAATCTCTGGATCAAAGCTTACTTACAGCTCCCCAAAGCATATCGGCGTTAGTCCCGTCCTTCTTCGGCTCCTAGTGCCAAGGCATCCACCGTGCGCCCTTATTAACTTAACCTATGGTCATGTTAACTATTTCATTCACCTCATGGTGAAGAAATACATTAAAAAATAAAACGCGATGTTTTCTTGGTTTCTTGCTTTTCTTACATGTTAAACACTATCCAGTTTTCAAAGAACAATTCTATTCTTTTGCGATTTCATCGCAATGGAGCCTAGCGGGATCGAACCGCTGACCTCCTGCGTGCAAGGCAGGCGCTCTCCCAGCTGAGCTAAGGCCCCAAAAGGGGTTCAAATAAAAAAAAGGCTATTAACCTCTCAAAACTGAACAAAGTAAAACAACTGTGACGGTTCCGTTATATCCTTAGAAAGGAGGTGATCCAGCCGCACCTTCCGATACGGCTACCTTGTTACGACTTCACCCCAATTATCTATCCCACCTTAGGCGGCTGGCTCCCAAAAGGGTTACCTCACCGACTTCGGGTGTTACAAACTCTCGTGGTGTGACGGGCGGTGTGTACAAGACCCGGGAACGTATTCACCGCGGCGTTCTGATCCGCGATTACTAGCGATTCCGGCTTCATGCAGGCGAGTTGCAGCCTGCAATCCGAACTGAGAATGGCTTTAAGAGATTAGCTTGACCTCGCGATCTTGCGACTCGTTGTACCATCCATTGTAGCACGTGTGTAGCCCAGGTCATAAGGGGCATGATGATTTGACGTCATCCCCACCTTCCTCCGGTTTATCACCGGCAGTCTCACTAGAGTGCCCAACTGAATGCTGGCAACTAATAATAGGGGTTGCGCTCGTTGCGGGACTTAACCCAACATCTCACGACACGAGCTGACGACAACCATGCACCACCTGTCACTTTGTCCCCGAAGGGAAAGCTCTATCTCTAGAGTGGTCAAAGGATGTCAAGACCTGGTAAGGTTCTTCGCGTTGCTTCGAATTAAACCACATGCTCCACCGCTTGTGCGGGTCCCCGTCAATTCCTTTGAGTTTCAGCCTTGCGGCCGTACTCCCCAGGCGGAGTGCTTAATGCGTTAGCTGCAGCACTGAGGGGCGGAAACCCCCCAACACTTAGCACTCATCGTTTACGGCGTGGACTACCAGGGTATCTAATCCTGTTTGCTCCCCACGCTTTCGAGCCTCAGCGTCAGTTACAGACCAGAGAGTCGCCTTCGCCACTGGTGTTCCTCCATATATCTACGCATTTCACCGCTACACATGGAATTCCACTCTCCTCTTCTGCACTCAAGTTCTCCAGTTTCCAATGACCTTCCCCAGTTGAGCTGGGGTCTTTCACATCAGACTTAAAGAACCGCCTGCGCTCGCTTTACGCCCAATAAATCCGGACAACGCTTGCCATCTACGTATTACCGCGGCTGCTGGCACGTAGTTAGCCATGGCTTTCTGGTTAGATACCGTCAGGGGATGAGCAGTTACTCTCATCCTTGTTCTTCTCTAACAACAGAGTTTTACGATCCGAAAACCTTCTTCACTCACGCGGCATTGCTCCGTCAGACTTTCGTCCATTGCGGAAGATTCCCTACTGCTGCCTCCCGTAGGAGTCTGGGCCGTGTCTCAGTCCCAGTGTGGCCGATCACCCTCTCAGGTCGGCTACGTATCATTGCCTTGGTGAGCCATTACCTCACCAACTAGCTAATACGCCGCGGGTCCATCCATAAGCGGTAGCCGAAGCCACCTTTCATCCGTTCGCCATGCGGCAATCAGAATTATGCGGTATTAGCATCCGTTTCCGAATGTTATCCCCCACTTATGGGCAGGTTACCCACGTGTTACTCACCCGTCCGCCACTCCTCTTTCCAGTCGAGTGCAAGCACTCAATAGAAAAGAAGCGTTCGACTTGCATGTATTAGGCATGCCGCCAGCGTTCGTCCTGAGCCAGGATCAAACTCTCATAAAAGTTGAACCAACCCGTTAGGATTGCTTCGCTTTTTAACGATGCTTGAAGCTCATTAAAATGACTTGCTAGCGAATAATTATTCACTTTGTTTCTTTTGGTTCGACCCTTGGTCGAACCGCCGTACACAGTTTATTGTTTTACTTTGTTCAGTTTTCAAAGGTCAATCCTTCTTGTTTTGACAACTTCTAAATATTAACATTTAGCAGGATGCTTGTCAAATCTTTTTTTGAATAATTTTTGTTCTATCTACATATTTATTCAAATAATATCTTCTTGTTATCTTTACGACTTTTATATAATAACACAAACAATCAATTTACGTCAATTGTTTTTTCAAGCTCAAGTAATCAAATAAAATTTTCATCTGAATACGTTTCAACAACATCTACTAATATATCAACTTTTTATACATTCGTCAAGACTATTTTTCCAGTTAAATAAATCCTTTTAAAAACAAAGATTCATTTAACTACCTTCACTATTTCGAATGGCTAAATCTTCTTTTTCTTCCTACAAGGCATGTAAAGATGATGGTTCTATCTTTTCTTTTTTAACAATCATTAATAAACCATCACCTAACGGAACAATACTAGATTCTAATGACGGATGATTCATTACTATATCTAGAAAAATAGTTAATTTACGATGAATTGCTCTAGTTCTTTTTGGAATTTCTTCATCCGGCAACAAGATTGTCCCACCTTGCAACACATCGTCGACAACTAACATGCCACCAATTTTCAATAATCGAATACATTCAGGTAAGAAATCATAATATTTTGATTTTGCACTATCCATAAATATAAAGTCGTATTCTCCTGTTAAAGTCGGTAGTATATCTGCAGCTTGTCCTTCTAAAAGAGTTACTTTATCTGTTAATCCTAGAAGTTGATAATTTTTTTTAGCTTTTTCAATCATCACATCAAAACGATCGATCGTGGTTACATGTCCATTTTCACCTACATGTTGTGCCATTAAACTAGACGAGAAACCTATAGCTGCACCAATCTCTAATATTTTATCAGGTTTAATTTGTCCTAATAGTAAGTTTAAAAAGACAACCGTTTCGTGTGGAATGATGGGTACTCGTTTTTCATTTGCTTCTCTCTCAATTTCTCCTAGTTTCCCTCGTAATGGTTTCTGTTTATTTCTTAAAAATTCCACTACTTCTTTTTGTACAACTGGACGATCCATCATTTCATTCCTAGCTACCTTAACTTCTTTATTTTCCATGTAATTTCTTCTCCTCTTTTCCTTAACTTTAAAGCTTACTTACTATTTTTTTACTTAGTTCCTATTATAAATTGCTTAATCTTATCAAACAAGGTTTTGTTTCGTCATTTTTTGTAACATAGCTTCAAATGCATTGTAAATAGGCTGTTTTGTATGCTATTATCAGTATATAGAACACAATAAAATAATTAAAGGAGGATACAATGATGCTCATTAAATCACTCTGTATTCCTAAAAAAAGTTTAACTACTGTCAAAGAAAGCGCAACTCTTCAAGAAGCGATTGATATACTCGAGGAATCTGGTTATCGTTGCATCCCAATCTTAGATGAAAGTGGAACGATTTTCAGGGGAAATATTTATAAAATGCATATTTACCGTCATCAAGCAAACAACGGTGATATGGGCTTGCCCGTCACAACTCTTTTGAAAAATGCAACAAAATTCATTTCAGTAGATTCTTCTTTTTTCAAAGTGTTCTTTACAATTAAAGAGCTACCTTATATATCTGTTTTAGATGAAGAAAATCATTTTTTTGGTATTTTAACTCATAGCTCTCTTCTAAACATGCTACAACAATCATGGAATATCGACTCAGGTAGTTATGTATTGACTATTGCATCTTCGGGTCAAAAAGGTGATTTAACAAATATGACTAAAATTATCAACCGTTATTGCTCTATCTCAAGTTGTATTACGTTAGATGCTGAACGCGAAGAGTTGGTCCGCCGTACAATGATGACTCTTGAATCCGGTGTAACTACAGAAACAGTTAAACAAATCAGCGAGCACCTAGAAAAAAAAGGTTTCCGCGTAGTAGAAGTAGAAGATTTAAAAAACAACTAGTTTCATGCATTAATCATTCTTATTAAAAATAAATATTGATAATAAAAAGCCGAAAACAGTCTGTTATTTTCTAGAAGTTAGTTTCATTAAAACTAAGTTCTAACTATAACGTATTGTTTTCGGTTTCTTTTTTTAAGACTCTATTCGCTCATTAAAATGAACTTTTTTATCTACATACAACATAATCGGCGCACCAACTATCATAACCCCAAACTCCCCAATCCCAACGGTTAAGTAACCAAACCAAAAAGGAACAGAAAATGCTAAGTATAATTCCCAAGCAATTAACGAAGAAAGAATAGTAAATACTAATGAGTTAATCAAGAATTTCATCCAGATATTAGGAACTTTCTTAATCAAACCACTTACAATTAATAAAGATAAGAAAGAATGACCTACACCAAATATTAAATCATAGCCCACCATTGTTGAAAAGAATAAATTGGATATAAAAACACCACTTACTATTCCAAAAATATACTTTCTGTTAAAGATAATAAGGTGATTAAAAATTTCGGCGACTCGGAATTGTAACACCCCAAAAGAAATCGGCGCTAAAATCCCCGTGACCGCTACATATAATGCTGCGACAACAGCATTAGTCACAAGACTTTTTATTTTCAAAATTGTGTTCCTCCTAGTTTTTTTCTGTGGGATGGTTACGAACCACATGTTTAGTAACTTTAGCATCATATCATTTTTTTGAAAAAATCTCAATCTGAAGTATTCTTTAATTACAGCTAAAAAACCTTCCGCAGGCTTAATAAGGAAGGTTTATGTATCATGCATCGTTTGATTAAACTGTTTTAGATAAGCCTACACTAATTTCTAAAGCTTCATCGATTTTTTCCATTACCTCTTGATTTAACTGTGTTACTTTTTCTTTTAGCCGTTGTTTATCGATAGTTCGAATTTGCTCCAACAAGACTACAGAGTCTTTTTCTAAAGCAAATTCCTCTGCCGAAATTTCTACATGGGTAGGCATTTTTGCCTTTTGAATTTTTGCTGTTATCGCTGCTACAATTACCGTTGGACTGTAATGATTTCCCACATTGTTTTGTATAATCAACACTGGGCGCATACCACCTTGTTCTGATCCTACTACAGGCGATAAATCAGCATAATAAATTTCTCCCCGTCTTACCATAGGTAGTTCCTCCTTATGATAACTGGCTAGAAATGGGCGCTGACCTCTTTTTCACAAACTTCAAATTCATTACAAATATCAAGATTGATACGAGACATTTCCGCATATCCTTTACGCAAGGTATCATATATAGTTAAGTTTTTTTCTGAAATCTGATTCACCACTGCATTTATTGAGTTGAATTCATTTATACTTGTTTGAACATCATAGCTTTGACTGTCTTTAGAAATATGACGATTCAAAGAAATCTTAAATACCCGGCCATCGTTATTTCTCATGAACCATACCCTCCAATGAATAGCTTTTTCCTTCTCTCACAAAGAAAACTGCATCTGTACTTAGGGTAATGGTACCACGAAATAGCCGGCATTGGAACCTCCTATTGATTGATTAAAAAAATGTTTGTTTTTTGTCACTATTACTAATAGCTTATTAAAATAGAATTAAACATATTTTCTGGGGATACGTGCAGCTAGGCCACAAGCAACTTCATAATGAATGGTATGTAGATGATTAGCGATATCTTGCAGAGTAATGCTTTGATTTTGACTTTGCCCCACGAGGATAACTTCTGTTCCCTCTTCAACCTCATAAGGAAGACGAATCATACACTGATCCATACAAATTCTTCCTATTATCTCACATCTTTTTCCATCCACAAGAACATCCTGCCCTTGTAAGTCTCGACGCCAACCGTCTCCATAACCTATCGGAACAGTTCCGACCCATTCGCCTTCTTTCGCCGAGTATGTTGCTCCGTATCCAATAGTATCTCCTTGTTGCATTTGTTTGATGTAATTAACTTCACTGCTGATTTTCATAGCTGGTATTAATTTGTAAGGTTCTGGCAAAGCTCCTCCGGATGGATTTAGACCATACATTGCAATACCAAAACGTATAAGATTTGAAGAACATGATTTATGCCAAAGTGCTGTTGCGCTATTAGCGGTGTGTACAAACGGTGGTTTTCGGTGCAAGCTATTTACTAAAGTATTAAACTTTTCAGCTTGTTGTTCAAATTGTTTTTCATCTGAACTGTCTGCAGTAGCAAAATGAGTAAAAATGCCTTCAAAATAAATAAGTTCATTTTTATCAAGCCATTGTTCCATCTCTCGTAATTCTTGTATTGTTCTAATTCCGATACGTCCCATTCCAGTATCTAAAGCGACGTGGATTGCCAACTTCTGATTACATTTGCTAGTCTTTATTATCTCACGAGCTTGTTCAAGCCATGCTAAACTACTGATCGTTACACTAAGTTTGTTTAGCGCTAATAACTCTGCATAAGCTACATCTACTAATCCTAAAATTAAAATAGGTTCAGTAAATCCCGCTTCTCTTAATTCTAATGCTTCGTCTAAAATAGCAACACAAAAACCTGCTGCCCCACCTTTTTTTGCAGCTCTCGCAACTTCTATGGCACCATGCCCATATCCATTAGCTTTAACCACTGCATAAAGAACAGCTTTTTTATCTAATCTTTGTATCTCTTGTTGCACATTAGCAGTGATAGCTTTTTTATCAATATAAGCCACTGTTTTTCGATGTATTCCGGAAACCAACTTTAATTCACCCCTCTCCTTTACTCTTCATTTTGCTCTAAAATTACTTGGGCAGCAGCAATTGTATTTGTATGCGTAATTGAAAGAAACACATTCCCATTAAACGGACTTTTCGTTAGTATAGGCTTGCCTTTTTCGTTAGGCAGTATCTCTAAATCATGAAATCCCAACTTGCCGATGCCCGTTCCAAATGCTTTTGAAAAAGCTTCTTTCGCTGCATAACGCCCAGCTAGAAATTCTATTTGACGCGAACCTTTCAGTTCATTAAATATAGCCCATTCAGCTTGAGTCAACACTCGATTTGAAAATGTTTTTCTTTTCTTAACAGCGTGTTCAATCCGATCTATTTCAATTACATCTAATCCTATTCCTACAATCATTTTTATGCCTCTCTTTTTATGTACTTATCATCTAAGACCGTCTAATTTTACTTTCATACCATTCTAGTATCAATTTATACTTGTGTTTATATTATCAGACCAGAGCAAAATTGTCACTTCTTACACATTATCCCTACAGAAAAAACCATCCTCATAAAGAGAATGGTTTTTTCTTGGTTGTATTTGTTTAGTCTTTATTACGGATAGTAAAATTACGGTCTCCGCCGCCTTGACGTCTGTCAGAAGCTGGTTTGCTACGACGACTGTCGTTACTGCCACGTTTCTTATCTGCACTATGACCAGATCCTGATCCTGATCCTGAACCAGATCCTGATCCACCACGACGTTCGCCTGGTTTTCCACCACTACGATTGCCACGGTATCCACCGCCACTAGATTTCCCTTTGTAACCACCACGTGATGAACCACCTTTATTTCCGCCGCCTTTGCTTCCGCCACGACTTGGTAATGGACGTTCTGGTGTAATCTTGACTGGCACTGCAGCTGCATCTTTAGAAACACTCTTCAAGAAAGAGGCCGCTATGTCTTCAGCTGTATAAGTTTCTAGTAATTGAGCTGCTGCTTTTCCATAAAGCTCTAATCCATTAGCATCAATGATAGAACTTGCTTCTTCCATAGATGCTTTGATTTGCCCTTCAAAAGCTTCAGCATTTGTTGGTGGACGTAGAGGTGTCATTTCTTTTTTCGTTAAGTCTTCAATGACACGTAAATAGCCCATTTCGTTTGGTGTTATGAAAGAAACTGAAACTCCTTCATTACCTGCACGACCAGTACGGCCGATACGGTGAACATAGCTTTCTGGATCTTGAGGAATATCATAGTTATAAACATGCGTTACTCCTGAAATATCCAATCCACGTGCAGCTACGTCAGTTGCTACTAGAATATCTATTTTACCTGTTTTAAAAGCTTTTAAAACGCTCATTCGTTTTTGTTGAGAAAGATCGCCATGAATTCCTTCAGCACGGTATCCGCGCATTTCTAAACCTTTAGCTATCTCATCAACACGACGTTTGGTACGTCCAAAAATAATCGTTAAGTCAGGTGTTTGAACATCAAACAAACGTGTCATAATATCAAATTTTTCGAAATCTTTGCAACGAACAAAGAATTGTTCAATTAAGCTATCAGATAACGTTGTAGCTTTGATACTAACGTGTTCTGGTGTCTTCATATATCTTACTCCGATACGCTTGATAGGAGCTGGCATCGTTGCTGAGAATAACAATGTTTGATGTTCTGCTGGAACTTCATGAATGATTGTTTCGATATCATCAATAAAGCCCATATTTAGCATTTCATCGCCTTCATCTAAAACTAATGTTTCAACATGATTTAGTTTTAATGTTTTACGTTTTATGTGGTCTAATAAACGCCCAGGTGTACCTACAACAATGTGTGGTGCATCTTTTAACGCGCGGATTTGGCGACTAATATCAGCTCCACCATAAACAACTTGGACACGAACTTTTTTGTCACGGCTTAAACGGAATAACTCTTCTTGTGTTTGAATAGCCAATTCACGTGTTGGTGCAATAACCAAACCTTGAACTGCACGATTATTCACATCAATTTTTTGTAACATTGGTAAACCAAAAGCTGCTGTTTTACCTGTCCCTGTTTGTGCTTGCCCGATAACGTCTTTTCCTTCAAGTGCTAATGGAATCGTTTGTGCTTGAATCGGAGTTGCTTCCTCAAAGCCTAAACGTTCTACTGATTTTAATAATTCTGGTGCTAAACCTAATTCTGAAAATTTCAAATATATTTCCTCCCAATTTTGAAAACCGTAAAGAGAGATTTTTGCGAAATACAGGCACCATCATTGTTTCAATTCAGACGCACCTGTTGCTGTCACTCCATATAAAAACTCAGCGTACTCATACAAACTATCTTTAGCTGAATCCTTCATTTCATATCAAAAGCTCGGATAAATTCCAAGCTCGTCTGCTTATCTATTTTCACAAAACACTCATTGGTTTTATCTTTTTTAATTAAATCTTTCATTTAATCTAATTAATCTTAACACGTCTATACACGATTATCAAACAATTTACCCCTTCATTTTTATGAACACGTTTCCTTTTCAGGTTTTTAAATGAATCATCTTTTCGATTCTACTATTTCTGCTCGTAACATCTTATTTGCTGTACGTGCATTCCTATGTGGCAGAACACATTTTCCCCACGACTCACTTAACTACTTTCAAAAAGAAAAAAAACCATTTATTATTTCATAACAATAAAAGAGGATTGGGACCATTCCCAACCCCTCTTTTATTATTAAGCGCGTCTATTTCCAAAAATACGCAATAAACCGAGAAAAATATTAATAAAATCTAGATATAAACTCAATGCTCCACTGATCGCTACTGCTCCTAAAGAATGTTCCCCGTTAAATTGGATGTAAATTTGTTTTAATTTGTGGGTATCGTATGCAGTAAAACCAACAAAAATCAAAACTGTAATAATAGATAAAACAAAATCTGCAGGACCACTACGCAGAAATAAGCCATTTACCAATGTAGCAACAATCAAACCAATTAAGGCTCCTCTTAATTGTCCGCCTAGAGTCGACATATCACGTTTAGTAAAGAAACCAACCAAGCTCATTCCAGCGAAAGTTCCAGCAGCCATTAAGAATGCTGCTCCAATACTTCCTAATTCATAGATTAAAAAAATACTTGCCAATGTAATTCCATTTAATAACGCGAAAGCAATAAATCCAACTAAAGAAGCACTAGCTGATCTCATTTTCATGCCATTTGCTGCAAGTTTAGATACTAAAAATATTTCAGCAATAAATAAACCAATCATCCCAAACGGACTTCCGTAAACTAAATCTAATATAAATGGACTTTGAGAAGCATAAAATGCGGTTGTACCTGAAATAGCCAACCCTAAAGTCATATAGCCATAAACTGAAGCAAAAAACCTGGCCATTGTAGGTTGCTCAATAAAATCATTTGTAACGTCTTTTCTTTGCGTATTCAAGTTTATTCCTCCCTTAATTCTGTTAGATAATAGTACTATATCAATTAGTTTGCTTCTCTAAATCAGCCTTAAGTCTGATTTTTACTAGTCTGTCGTTACTCGTAATGCTTTAATTACCGATAATAAATCTGTCCCAAAACTAGATTTCACGAGTACATAATCTTTTGGTTGAATGAGTTCTTTTAAAAAGGCAATCATCGCCTTTTTATCTCCGTCAAAATGATGCAGTCGCTCCTTATCAAAGTCCGATTTTAAAGCCTCATATAAAATTTTCATATGTGTGCCGTATAAAATAACTTGATCAATCTCATCTACTGATAATACTTTTTTTATACTTAAATGCAATTCATTTGTTTGCTCGCCTAATTCTAACATATCACCTAATACAACGATTTTTCTGCCTTCATTTCTCAATTGGCTAAAATTATTTAATACAGCTTTCATTGCTGTAGGATTTGCATTATAGGCATCATTCAACAATGCACTATTGTTAATGCCAGCTAACCATTCCGTGCGATTTTCTGTCAACTGAAATGTCGCTAGTTTTTGAGCAGCTTTTTCAATCGGGATATCTAGTGCCAATCCACTACTTAGTGCAGCTAGTGCATTAGCAACATTGTAAGTTCCTGTTACAGGTAATTTAATTAAAACAGCTGGATTTAAATTAGTTGTAAATGTCGTTTCTCTCATTTCAGATGTTATTTGGATCGAGTAACTATCATTTGTCGGTGAAGGCCCAAATGTTTTAAGCTGTTCTTTTTTTAGAGAACTCGCTCTTTCTACTAGAAGTGGTTCATTTCCCGGAATGATTAATAGTCCATTTTCCTTTAGTCCAGAAACAATTTCCATCTTTGCGTCTGCAATTCTAGCACGGGAGCCAAGATGTTCGATATGCGACTCCCCAATCATTGTAATGATAGCAATGTCTGGCTTAGCTAAATCAGAGAGCAACTTTATCTCACCCGCATGGCTCATTCCCATTTCTAAAATAATAACTTCTGTATCTTGAGGCATCTCTAAAATAGTAATTGGTAATCCGATATGATTATTAAAGTTCCCTTGTGTTTTGTGGACTCGGTACTGACTAGACACTATTGCTTCTACCATATCTTTAGTTGTGGTCTTGCCATTGCTACCTGTAATGCCAATCACTTTAGGGTGTATTTTATTCAGATAATATTCAGCTAAATCTTGAAGGGCTTTTAATGTGTCTTCAACTTGGATAACCGGGATACTCGTTGGCGCATCTTGTAGTGGATTGCTCCAAAAAGTTGCCAACGCCCCATTATCAATAGCTTGTGTAATAAAATCATGCCCATCATTCTCACTAATCAGCGGAACAAATAAGGAATGAGCCTTTATTTTTCTCGAATCAAATCCTACCGTGTTAATTTCAATCATTTCCCATGCATCTTCTATATTCTGAGCATGCACAGCTGTTGCAATTTCTTTTGCCGTTAATGCAAACATATCTTTTCCTCCATTTAGTTAAACTTTGATTTTATCCTACAAAAAAAGCGGCATGGACATCTGTCCTGCCGCTTTTTTCACTAGATAAAACTGTATTAATCTGGATTAAACCCGATCAGTCTGTTCAAATTTCAGTGATTCTTTAAATCTTTTTAACGCTAATTGAATGAGCTCTTCAACTAAGTCACCGTAGTTTAGACCAGTGTGTCTCCAGAGTAAGGGATACATACTAAACTGGGTAAATCCTGGCATAGTGTTCAATTCATTAATAAAAATTTCGTCATTTCCAGTTACAAAGAAATCACATCGACTTAACCCACTTCCATCAATAGCTTGAAATGCCCGGATAGAATAAGAACGCAATTGTTTTTCTACTTCCTCCGAAACTCGAGCAGGTATTTGCAATGTTACTTTGTTATTGATGTACTTAGCATCAAAATCATAAAAAGCACTCTCTTTTATTAATTCTCCTGGAACAGATGTATGAATATCATCATTTCCTAGAATAGCTACCTCAATTTCTCGCGCTTCAATTCCTTGTTCTACAACTACACGACGATCATATTGCAAAGCTAGATTGATAGCTATTTCCAATTCCGTACGTGTTTCGGCTTTGCTAATTCCAACACTTGAACCGAGGTTAGCTGGTTTTACATACATAGGATAAACTAATGTTCCTTCGCATTTTTTAAATACTTCATCAGCATTTGTTAACCAATCTCCTTTGTGAATAGGAACATAAGGAACTTGAGGTAATCCTGCCTGTTGGAAAAGTTGTTTACTTATTATTTTATCCATTCCACATGCGCTAGCTAACACTCCAGCTCCAACATATGGCATGCCAATAACTTCAAACAGACCTTGAACTGTCCCATCTTCACCATTTGGGCCATGCAGTACAGGGAAAATGACAGCCTCTTCTTCTTTTAATTCCGACGGTTTAATAATTTTCCCTTTAGAAGGTATTCCTTCTTCAATAGAAAAAAAAGTTTCTTCGGAACTTGTCAAACGTAAAGCTTCAGAAAATTGAATGGTTTCTGTCTGGTTAACGACTGCGCCTTTTATCCATTCTCCATCTCTTGTAATATAAACTGGTTCAACTTCATAATAATCATAATAGACTTCTTTGATAATGGAGTAGGCTGTTAATATCGAGATATCGTGTTCAGCACTTTTTCCTCCGTATATTAGAAAGATTTTCATTTGGCTTTTCCTCCGAGTTATAACTTTTAGTCTCTTCTTCCAATATGAGTTCTCTTGAATCCAACCGCTATTGTACCATATTTTTATTGATAAAAATAGCAAACATTTTAGATAGGTCTTTCTTTTAACTTTATCCTATTTAAATCTTAAAACACTCTTCACCTTAAAAGAAAACGCCACTCTTCCAAAAAATCCTTAATAATAAATCTAGCAAAAAAAAAAGCCATTAAACACTTGTTTATATGACTTTTCATCCCTCCAAAGGTTGAAGTAAATCCTCTTCTTTAAAAGACCATTCTCGCTGATTTCTGTCGTAACGGACGGTGCCAAGTAAATCTTTTTTTGAGAATGTTTGATTCATACCTCTCAAGCGATCTTCAACTAGAAAAACCGGAATTTCACAAGTATCATGTTGATTTTGCATTTGAATAAACGAAAATAAAACACCTTCTCTTAAGAAAGGAATCAATTCTTTAATTACCTCATCCGGAATGGGTTCAATTTTAGTTTCTTTTTGAAAAAATTTTTTCTTCTCATTGCACTTTATTTCTAATGATTTTGTTAAACTATCACTCAAAAAACCGTAAAACTGTTCTAAATAACGAAAATATATTTTTTTGAAATTATCAGTCATGGATAAGTAGATGTAGTTGTTTTGCAATTTGTAATAAAAAGGAGAATGTAAGTGGGTACGTGCATGGGCAACATACAATAATTCAGAAATTTCGACTGGTGTAACTTGTCTTAATAGTTCAACACTTTCAAAATCTATCCATTTAAGAGTACGACTAGTATTTTTATCTATGTTATCTTCTAAATAGTCACGAACTTTTTCTACCCCACAAATCATCTGAAAACCGGTATGCGGATCAAATTCTCCTATATCTTTTGAGGCATTCAACAATAGAATGTTTTCAGGTACTTTCTTTATGATTTCATCATAGTTTTTAAACGTAATGCCTTTACTTAAAACAGAATTTGTTACACCATCTAGATGAACATAAATATAATCCGAAATCACTAGGTACCCCTCCTTCTCAATTTTCTCTACATTCTATTGTACTATGCTTTCTATTTTTTATCTGTATCAATTCAATGATATTCTCATTACAAGAGAATCATGCAAGCGTTCTATTACTACATTCTGGTAACAACTGTTTTTTTACATTTTTTCTAACCGCTCAATTCTCGATTCTGTTGAGGGATGTGTTGACATAAATGACTGTTTCTCTTTATTCTTAAAAGGATTTTCTATATATAATGCGGCGCTAGTTGGATCTGCTTTTTCCATTGGAGGACTAGTGGATATTTTTTTTAACGCGGAGATTAACCCGTAAGGATTCCGTGTCAATTCTATTGCTGAAGCATCAGCTAGGTATTCTCTGTTCCTTGATAAAGCTAATTGCGCCATTGTCGCTGCTAGTGGAGCAAGTACGAGAAGCATAATAGAAATCACCATTAAAATAAGGCCATTATTGTCATTTTTACTACTTCTCCGTCGTCCTCCACCAAACCATAACATGCGGGTTCCGATATTAGCCAATAATGCGACCACAGCTGTTAAAGCTAACGCAATAGTAGATAAACGGATATCAAAATTACGAATATGAGATATCTCATGAGCTATTACGCCTTCGATTTCTTCGCGGTTCAATCTTTCCATCAGTCCAGTTGTCACGGCAACTGACGCCTTATCTGGGGAATTACCTGAAGCGAACGCATTAGGACTTTGGTCATCAATGACATAAATTTTAGGCATCGGGACTCTAGCAACTAAGGAAAGTTCTTCTACTACATTCCATAAGAGCGGATAGTCTTGCTTTTGCGTAAGCTCTTTTCCTTTGTTCAACTTCATTACTACTTTTGTTGAATTAGCAACCATCAAAGCCATATACATTAAAGCAATAACCGCAGCCATAATCACCCCGTTTACAGCGCTATTAAAATTCAAATAGCCCACTGCCCCCCCAATAACTAATACCAAAAGAAAAAAACCAAGCATTAATACGACTGTTTTACGCTTATTCTGTTCAATCTGTTCAAATAGCACTGTCTACCCACCTTCTTTCACTGTATCTAAATCTAAGCACGGCTTAAAAAAATAGTGAATAAGCCATGCAATAAATTAAAAAAATTTAGAAAGCTGCCTAAACAGAAAAATAAATAACAGTCTGCAACCAAAATTGCACTCATTTGCAGAATTCCTTTACCTTTTCACACTCCATCATTTAAATATCGCTTCCTTATCTGTTTAAATTATCTTCATTTCTCTATCTTAAAAAGAAACTTTCGGCACATTTTTCTCTTCGACAGGCGTTTCTAATAAGGCTTCTGATTTAAATCCATGCATATTGGCTACGATATTACTTGGGAAGGATTGCAACTTGATATTAAACGTTGCCACACTGGAATTATATAATTGGCGAGCATAAGCAATTTTATTTTCTGTAGAAGTTAATTCTTCTTGTAACTGAATAAAATTTTGATTAGCTTTTAAATCTGGGTAACTTTCACTTAACGCAAATATGGTCTTTAACGTGTCCGATAACTGATTAGAGATTTGCATTTGCTCTTCGCGATTTTCTGTTGGCACTTGTGTCAACTGATTACGCATTTGGATAACTTTTTCAAAGGTTTCTTGTTCATGCTTAGCATATCCTTTGACTGTCTCTACTAGGTTTGGAATCAAATCATTACGTCTTTTTAATTGAACATCTATCTGGCTCCAAGCTTCCTTAACCCACATTCTCGCTTTAACCAAGTTATTGTAAATCGCAATATATGAAATTAAAAATATGACTATGATTATCCCCAATGTTATCCCTATCATAAGCTATACACCTTCCTAGTCTTTTATTTCATCGTATCAAACAAACTACAAAAAAGCACGTAATATAGCAGCTTTTCCATAAAAAAAAAGCTCTAAAATCAGAGCTTTTGAAAATAATTTTATTCTTCGGCTGCGTTTGCATCTGCCAAACCATATTTTTTGTTGAAACGGTCGACACGTCCGTCTGCTTGTGTAAATTTTTGACGACCAGTATAGAATGGATGTGAATCAGATGTTGTTTCAACACGGATTAACGGATAAGTGTTGCCATCTTCCCACTCAACTGTTTCACTTGAATGTTTTGTAGAACCAGACAAGAATTTAAATCCTGTAGTAGTATCCATAAATACAACTTCTTTATAAGTTGGATGAATTTCTTTTTTCATGTGCTCTCGCTCCTTTGCCCTGATACATTTGCTGAACCAGAGTTCTTTTTATTTTTATTTAACAGTAGAATATTACCACGTCTATTGCCTTATTGCAATATATTCTCGATACTTTTAATCGTCCATTTCTTATCTACGTATATTGCGATTATTTTTTGGTTGGTTGAAGGTTTTCTCTGAAAAACTTTCGAAGAACTGTTGGTTATTTCCAGAATTACGCAAAGCTTTAATAAATTGATCGGTTAGTTCTAACGAATCACTTATCATTGCATGACGAAGTTTCCATATCTCATCCAGATGAATCTTGTTTAAGAGTAGCTCTTCTTTTCGTGTACTTGATTTCTTAACATCGATAGCTGGGAATATGCGACGTTCTGATAGCTCTCTTGATAAATGTAGTTCTGAATTCCCTGTCCCTTTAAATTCTTCATAGATAATGTCATCCATACGACTACCTGTTTCAACTAAAGCTGTTGCCAGAATGGTTAAACTACCGCCTTCTTCGATGTTTCTTGCTGCTCCAAAAAACTTTTTAGGACGATAGAGAGCTGCGGGATCGATACCACCACTTAAGGTTCTTCCACTTGCAGGAATAACCAGGTTATACGCACGAGCTAAACGAGTAATACTATCCATCAAGATAATAACATCTTGTTTATCTTCCACTAAACGCATGGCTCTTTCCAAAACCAATTCAGCAACACGTACATGATTTTGAGGTTGTTGATCAAAGGTCGATGAAACAACTTCACCTTTTACACTGCGTTCTATATCCGTTACTTCTTCTGGGCGTTCGTCGATTAGTAAAACAATTAGTTCAGCCTCCGGATAGTTTTCAGCAATACCGTTCGCGATTGCTTTTAATAATGTCGTTTTCCCAGCTTTTGGGGGCGCAACAATTAAACCACGCTGTCCAAATCCAACCGGCGCGACAATATCAATCATACGAGTAGAAATTTTAGCTGGCTCTGTTTCTAGCTTAATCTGACGATCAGGATAAAGTGGGGTTAATGCAGGAAAATGTGATCGCTCTTTAGCATCTTCTGGATTGCTCCCATTTACTTTACTTACATGCATCAGACCATAGTACCGTTCAGACGGCTTTGGTGGCCTAGCTTTTCCCGTCACTTTATCGCCATTACGCAATCCAAACCGCTTAATTTGAGAAGCAGAAATATAAATATCTTCTTTACTGGATGTATAATTGATGGGCCTTAAAAATCCAAAGTCTTGTTGTGCCATAACATCTAATACGCCTTCAGCCATAAAAAAGCCTTGCTTTTCTTCTTGTGCTCGTATGACCGACAAAGATAATTCTTTTTTATTCATTTGGCTATAATAAGGAATTTTCAATTCTTTAGCATAGGTATAAATTTCTTTTAACGTTTTTTCTTCTAGTTGTTCAACTGTTAATATTTCACTCATATATTTTCGACCCCTACATTATAGTTTCTTCAACTTCTATCATTTTAACGTCAGCACCCAAATCAGTCAATTTTTCAATAATATGATCATAGCCCCGCAAAATATTTTCTACACCTGTAATTGTGGTTGTTCCTTCAGCCATTAACCCCGCTATCACTAAACATGCTCCCGCTCTTAAGTCACTTGCTTCGACTTCTACCCCTTTTAACTTACAAGGTCCTTCCAGAAGTATCAAATCACCTTCTACACGTGCCCGCGCACCCATTCGAACCAATTCAGGAATGTGTTTTACACGTTTAGCATAAATCGTATCTAATATGGTTGATTCTCCTACTGTTTTCAGTATCAAAGGTGTCAGAGGTTGTTGCAAGTCGGTAGCAAACCCTGGGTAGGGAAGTGTTTTTACGTTAATGGGTTTTAATGGCAGCTGAGCTTCTTTCACGCGAATGCTATCTTCTCCGATTATCATTGGAATTCCCATTTCTTCCATTTTTGCTACTAGTCCTTCTAGATGTTCGACAATAACATTTTGGACAGTAATATCTGTACCGATCGCTCCAGCTAAAGCTAAGTAAGTTCCTGCTTCAATTCTATCGGGTATAACCGTGTGTCTACAGCCATGAAGTTCGCTAACTCCTTCGATACGAAGAGTATCTGTTCCTGCTCCACGTACCTTTGCACCCATATTATTCAACAATGTTGCTACATCAATAATTTCAGGTTCGCGAGCTGCATTCTCAATAATAGTTGTTCCTTTTGCTTTAACAGCAGCAAGCATCACATTGAGCGTTGCTCCAATAGAAACGACATCTAGATAAATACGGCTACCTTCCAAACCTTCTGTAGGCGTTCTAAGATACATGGCTCCCAACTCATTTTCAACGATTGCTCCTAATGCTCGAAATCCTTTTAAATGTTGGTCAATCGGACGAGGCCCCAAAAAACAACCGCCTGGCAAGCCAACGACTCCTTGTCCATATTTAGTTAGTAATGCACCCATGAAATAATAAGATGCCCGTAAACTCTGTATTTTCCCAGTTGGCATTGGGATAGAAATCATTTCTGTTGGGTCTATAACTAGTGTTGAACCATCAAAATCAGTTTTAACATGCATGATGTTTAAAATCTCAATTAGTGAATGCACATCTTGAATATCTGGCACTCCTTCTAAAGTAACTGGAGAATCAGCTAGAATTGAAGCTGGAATTAGAGCAACAGCACTATTTTTAGCCCCGTTGATTGTAACTGTTCCAGCAAGCTTCTTTCCTCCGTTAATAACCATTTTTTTCATTATTATACCCTCACTTTATCATTTTAACGATTTGCTACATTTTAGTTTATTTTAATTGGCACTTATTTTATATGCATACTCCTCTTACCGTTTTCTATGGTAGGGACAATTAACTTATATTCTTAAATAATTTAGATTTATTTTTAAATCTAAATTTTACTCCTGTTGCTACATATACGAAATATCCGATTTGCACCAGTTACTGTCACTATTTAGCTTCGCTATGTCGATAACCAAGTTCTCAAAATAAATTACTTTAATAAGATACAACTTTGTCTTTTTTCTTAGACACTGATTCATGTTACTATACTATTGGCTAATATACAATTATTATTGCATTTTGTAATAATCTACCTATCTAAAAAGCACAATCATTTATTGCGAAATCATAAAAAAAAAGCATACCAACAATCATTAGAGATTGTTGGTGTGCTTTTTTTTTTGACCTATTAAAGATTCAAATTAAGCTTTGTTTGATGAACCAAAGCGTTGCATAGTTGATTTAACTGTAGCAATAATTCTTTCTTTACCTGGTGCAATAACTTTACGAGGATCGTAAACTTTATCGTCAGTAGCTAATTTTTCACGAACACCTGCAGTCCAAACTTGTTGTAGCTCAGTGTTCACGTTAATTTTAGAATGTCCGTTTGCAATAGCTTTTTTGATTTGGAATTCAGGAATTCCAGATCCGCCATGCAATACTAAAGGAGCGTGCGTTAAATCAGAAATTTCTTTCATTTCGTCGAATCCTAAAACAGGTTCACCTTCGTAGTCACCATGAACAGAACCTAAAGCTGCTGCTAAAGCATCTATTTTTGCTTCTTTAACCATACGCAAGCATTCTTGAGGGTCAGCATATTGAACTCCACCAGTAACGCCATCTTCAGTTCCGCCAACTGTTCCTACTTCAGCTTCTACAGAAGCACCTTTTGAATGAGCATATTCAACAACTTTTTTAGTTGCAGTAATATTTTCATCAATTGGGAACGCTGAGTTATCAATCATTACAGATGAATAACCAGCTTCAATAGCTGTTTTACAGTTTTCAAATGAAGAACCGTGGTCTAAGTGTAATGCAACAGGAACAGTAATGTTCATTGTTTCCATTAACGCATTAGTCATTGCAGCAACAACTGATGGGCCACCCATGTATTTTCCAGCGCCTTCAGATACTCCTAAAATTACTGGAGAGTTTTCTGCTTGTGCTGCTTCTAAAACTGCTTGTGTCCACTCAAGGTTGTTGATGTTGAATTGACCTACAGCATATTTACCTTCTAATGCCTTATTTAACATATCTGTCATACTAACTAAACGACTCATATATTTTCCTCCTTAAGGAAAGGTTTTATTTGTCAAGGTCTTCCCTTGACCAACATTTTTATTATAGCAAACAAAATGAACAATTTCTATACTTAAACTACCAATTCTCACTATTAAGTAAGAAAACAAGGTAATCTTAGTGTTGGTTTTTTAATGATGCCTTAATAAATCCTGAAAATAACTTTTGTGGACGATTTGGACGTGAAAGGAATTCTGGATGGAATTGACAAGCCACATAGAATGGGTGGTCAGATAATTCAACAATCTCAACTAAACGATTATCAGGTGAAACTCCAGAGAATACCATACCCTTATCTTCCAATATTGTGCGGTACTCGTTGTTAAACTCATAACGATGACGGTGACGCTCTTGGACAACTTCTACGTTATCATAATTTTGAGCTGCAACAGAACCAGTTTTTAGCTTACAAGGGTACAAACCAAGACGCAATGTGCCCCCCATTTCTACTACATCTTTTTGATCGCTCATTAAGTCAATAATGTTATGTGGCGTTTTCGGATCTGTTTCAGTGGAGTGAGCTTTATCAAGGCCAACTACATTCCGAGCGAACTCAACGCAAGCCAATTGCATCCCTAAACAGATACCAAAGAAAGGGACCGTATTTTCGCGAGCATATTGAATCGCTGCAATTTTACCTTCTAATCCACGATCGCCAAAGCCACCAGGAACTAAAATGCCATCTGCATCTTTCAACAAATCTGCAGCATTTGAAGTGGTTACTTCATCTGCATTGATCCAATCTATTTCAATTTCTGAATCTTCTGCATAACCAGCATGATTTAAAGATTCCACTACCGACAAGTATGCGTCAGGCAATTCAACATATTTACCTACTAATGCAATTTTTGTTTTTTTAGATAAGTTCAATACTTTTTCTTCTAACTTAATCCATTCTGTCATATCAGCAGGAGGTGCATCAATTTTCAAATGATCACATACAATTTGATCCATACCTTGTTTTTGTAAATTCAAAGGAATTGAATACAACGTGTCCACATCTAATGATTCAATAACAGCTTCAGAAGCTACATCACAAAAAGAAGCTAGCTTATTTTTCATACTCTGTGAAACTGGCCGTTCACTACGCACAACCAGAATATTCGGTTGAATACCCAATCCTCTTAATTCTTTAACACTGTGTTGAGTCGGTTTTGTTTTCATTTCACCAGCGGCTCCAAGATAAGGAATTAAGGTTGTATGAATATACATTACGTTATCGGTTCCAACATCTCGCTTCATTTGACGCAAGGCTTCTAAAAAGGGTAAAGATTCAATATCTCCAACTGTTCCACCCACTTCAGTAATCACAATATCAGAATCCGTTGTTTGACCAGCACGCATTATTTTTTCTTTGATTTCATTTGTAATATGTGGGATAACTTGAACTGTTGCCCCTAGGTATTCTCCCTTACGTTCTTTGCGAATAACTTCTGAGTAAACTTTTCCAGTGGTCACATTCGAATAGCGGTTCAAATTAATATCAATAAATCTTTCGTAGTGTCCTAAGTCAAGATCTGTTTCTGCGCCATCATCTGTTACGAAAACTTCTCCATGTTGGTAAGGACTCATTGTTCCTGGATCTACATTAATATAAGGATCAAATTTTTGAATCGTTACTTTTAACCCACGGTTTTTCAACAATCTTCCCAATGAAGCTGCCGCAATGCCTTTACCTATTGAAGAAACCACTCCACCTGTTACAAAAATGTACTTTGTCATTTAATTGAACTCCTTTTTAATGAAATTGGGTAGTCAAACAAATAAAACAAAGCCCCCTATTCCGTTAAGAATAGGGAGCTGATAAATTACTTTTAGTCCTTGTCCCTTAAAAAAACGCCAAGGGAGCCCAATAAACATGATACAGCCTTAAACAATCATCGTCAAGGTTTTTGTAGCTTTTTTTATCTTTTCCAGGCATTCTTTCAAGTCATTCACACATTCTTAATAAAGTCGCTTGGATTAATACTATTTCTCATCATCCGATTCTTCTTCATCATCTTCAATAACCGTCAAATCACCTTCAACACCATCAGGCAACTCGTCTTCTTCATCTTCATCTTTATCTGCACCAATTTCAGTTAGGTCTTTTTTATATTTCCCAATATCTTCTTTGTCTTCAGCTTCAATCACAACGCCTTCGCTATCGACAAGGATTTCTTCTTCCTCTTCTTCGTCATCGTCTTCTGGATCATCGTTGCTGTAGTCAATTTCATCTTCACTTGAAACAAACGCACTTACTTTTTTACGTTTTTTACGTCTTGGCGCTTCATCTTCGTTTCCTTGAGTAACTTCTTCATCAATAAAGTCAATCGGGTACCATGAACGTAATCCCCAACGATTTTCTCCAAGCGAAATAAAGCTGCCGTTAATATTCAAATCCGTATAAAATTGTGACGTATTGCGTTTTAATTTTTCGGCACTAAATCCTAAATAGTCTTTGACTTCTTTTAATAATGTCTCAAAATCTGATATTTCGCCTTTTTGTTCTAAAATGGCATGAGCGACTTCTATCATTGATAATTCGTTTTTATTTTGTCCTTCAAATCTTTCAAATTCCACGAAAGCCACGTCCTTTCAACAGTCTATTCTTTATACTACTATATTTAGACAGTAAAAAGCAATTGTAATTTGTGTTCTCCAAGTTTTTCTTGTCCAAGGTATAAATCGTATTCTAGTTGTAATTCACCTGAAAAAGGTTGTTCTCTATAACTAATCTGTAATTCATGCGTTACTGTTTCCATCGTGATGACCCCTTGTGGAGTTTGATAGCTTGTTTTGTAACGTTCCCCTTGTTCAAATCTCATCCGAGTAGTTGTTTCTCCTCTACGGATAAGCGTGACAGCACCTGTTGCATCCAATTTAAATGTAACCGGAATTTCTATCTCATCATATGTTTCTTGGTAACGGATGTAATACGATCCGTTCATGTAAACAACTTTCCCCATTTCATTAAATACAAAACTTTCAGTAGATCCCCCTTGTGAGACAGTCGTTTTTATTTCTACTTTAGCTGGCATACCTTTACTTAAATCCATTGTCACTAGAATCAACCCTTCTATTCATATATTGATTTTCTTCCCATTCGTTAATTTAATGTCCTTTTATTTATCCATCAATTCATACGCTGCTTTCAAAATATCCTCTTCTTGAGGAATCGCAGCATGTTCCAGATTTTTTTGATAGGGAATAGGTATCGATTTCCCTCCCAGTCGTTTGATAGGTTTTTTTAACGCATAAAAAGCACTACTTTCAACTACAATACTGGCTATCTCACCACCGAACCCACTTCGTTTTACAGCCTCATGAACGATTAGAAGTCTTCCGGTCTTTTGGACAGACTTCAAAATGGTTTCTGTGTCTAAAGGGACCAATGTGCGAGGATCTATAACTTCTAAGAAGATTCCTTCTGATGCTAATTGCTTGGCAACAGCTAAGCTTTTATGAACCATGATTCCTGTTGCAACCACCGTGATATGTTGACCTTCACATTTTATATCTGCCACTCCTAAAGGAATAATATATTTTCCTTTAGGAACCTCACTAGTTGTTTGATAACATAATTTGTGTTCATAAAACATAATAGGATTATTGTCTTCAATCGCAGCATGCAACAATCCTTTAGCATCATAGGCAGTTGAAGGTTGGACAACTTTCAATCCAGGAATGTGAGCTGTCCAATTTTCCAAACTTTGAGAATGTTGAGCCGCGTGCCCGGTTCCCGATCCAGCTGCTGTTCGCATGACTAATGGTACAGAAACTTTTCCCCCATACATATAATGAATCTTTGCTGCTTGGTTTACTAGCTGATCTAAAGCAATCGTGATAAAATCGGAAAATTGAATCTCAATAATTGGCCGCATGCCTGTCATAGCTGATCCAACCGCTGCTCCCGCCAATGCACTTTCTGAAATAGGTGTGTTCCGAATCCGTTCGGCTCCGTATTTTTGGATCAGTCCTTTAGTAGCGCCAAAGCCTCCACCATAAAACGCAATGTCTTCGCCCATCAGAAATATCCGCTCATCTTTTGCCAACGCTTCGTCTAATGCTTCGTTAATTGCTGCTAAATATGTTATTTCTCGCATTTATATCCTCCTTATTCAGCATAGACATTGGTTTCCAAGTCGGCTAACGTCGCATCTTCCATTTTTTCAGCAAGCAGAGTAGCCAATTGAACTTTTTTTCTACTTTCTTCTTTCCATAGATTTAACTCTTTTTTTGAAACTAACTTTGTTGCTAACAATTGTTTTTCTGCTAATAAGATAGGATCTCTTAATTGCCATTGTTTCTCTTCTTCTTTAGAACGGTACTCTCGCTTATCTGATTTCGAATGACCTTTAGAACGATACGTTAACGCTTCAATTAATGTTGGACCTCCTCCGTTCTGTGCTTTTTCAATCGCTGCAGACGTCGCGTTAACGACTTCCAACCAATTATTGCCGTCAATTGTTTTCCCTTCAAAACCATAACTTTCTGCTCGCTTTGACAAAAAAGGGATATTGACCATTTGTTTGATAGGACTGCTCATACCGTATTGGTTATTTTCAATAAAGAAAATAACCGGCAAGCTCCAAATAGAAGCTAAGTTTAAAGACTCATGAAAACTCCCCTCGTTAGTAGAGCCGTCACCTGCATAGCACATCACAACTGCAGATTTTTTTTTCATTTGAGCAGTTAATGCAGCACCAACTGCAATTGGGTAACCCCCACCAACAATCCCATTCGATCCTAGATTTCCCGTGTCGCTATCAGCAATGTGCATACTACCGCCTTTTCCGTGATTTGTACCGCCTTTTTTCCCAAATAGCTCTGCCATCATTGCAGACATATCTGCACCTTTAGCAATCGTATTTGCATGTCCTCTATGGGTTGTCGTCATAAAATCCGTTGCTTGCAATAAATAACCACTTCCAACCGCTGTTGCTTCCTGCCCAATAGACAGATGAGTTGTGCCATGTATTTTCCCTGCTGCGAATAATTCTTCTACCTGTTCATCAAAAAAGCGAATTTGCCACATCAGTCGATACATTTCTTCAAAATCATTCATTGTTAAACCCGCTTGATTAGGTAAGCATGATTCCATTACGTTCACCACTTTTCCCTCTTTATATTTAGCGTTCTTAGTGTGTCTTAGTATAGCCTTTTTGATGCAATTGGGTCAATCCATCCAGATAGTTTCTAATCAGATTTATTTGTTTTACCCTCACTTGCCTTACTTCTATAGGAGTCTCTATTAAATTTTGTTATACTAACAGCATGAACCAATAAGAATCTTAATAAAGGAAGTAATAGAATGACTGCATTGCAAAAAAAAGACTTTTTAACGAACCAAGCTTATGCTATTTATGATGCGGCTACAATGCCTTTTAAAAATCAAACGATTTCTCATTTTGCCTTATCAGATAGTTTAACAACCATTATCGGAAAGCAACAAAAACAAGCAGCTATTCATTTTTGGAGTACGAGTGATATCGTTATTCTGGGTATGATGGATACCAAGTTGCCTCATCTTGCAGACGGATTAGCTGTTCTTAAAGCACAAAAAAAGCCGTACATCGTCCGTAATTCGGGTGGGTTAGCTGTTGCAAGTGATACTGGTGTGCTAAATTTTTCACTCATTTTCCCAGAAGAACTAACGAATCGTATCACGATTAATGAGGGCTACGACTTTATGTTTCGCTTGATTAATGACACGTTTAAAGAACACGAAAAGACAATTGAAGCTTATGAAATCTCAGATTCTTATTGTCCAGGAGACTTTGATTTGAGTATCAATGGTAAAAAAATAGCAGGGATAGCTCAACGACGGTTAAAAAATGGCGTAGCGATTATGATCTATCTAAGCGTGACTGGAGATCAAAAGCAGCGTGCTCGGATGTTACAAGATTTTTATACAGCTGGGTTACAAGAAGAGCAGGTAAAATGGCACTTTCCAAAAATAAATCCTGATGTGATGGGTACGTTAGAAGAATTGCTTGGAGTTCACTTAACTGTTCAAGATGTAAAAGAAAAAATCATTCAAACATTGCGTAATCGTCACTGTACAATTGAACCTGGTGAATACACACCAGAAGTTTTGCGTCTTTATGAAGACAACAAACAGAAAATGATTAACCGTAACTTACAGATGCTAAAAGAATATGCTCAAAAGGAGTTGTTAACATGACCCTTAATTACAATGCTGAAAAAATATTGCCTATTGAACAAGTTTTCCGCGATCCTGTTCATGACTACATCCATATCCAACATCAGCTTATTTTAGATTTAATTGATACACGCGAGTTCCAACGTCTACGTCGGATCAAACAACTAGGAACATCTTCCTTCACTTTCCATGGAGCTGAACATTCTCGCTTTACACACTCGCTAGGTGTTTATGAAATTGCTCGGAGAATTTGCGACAAGTTTGCTCGTAACTATCCTGAAAAAACTCCTGGGGATGGCGGTTGGGATGATTCAGAGCGTCTGGTTGTCTTGTGTGCTGCCTTGCTACATGATATCGGACACGGACCGTATTCTCATACTTTTGAACGTATTTTTAAAACCGATCACGAAGCTATCACCGTTGAGATAATCCTGTCTCCTGAGACCGAAATCAATCAATTATTAAAAGCGGTAGCCAGTGACTTTCCTGCTAAAGTAGCAAGCGTTATCCAAAAAACGTATCCTAACCCACAAGTCGTCCAATTGATCTCTAGTCAAATTGATGCAGATCGAATGGATTATTTGTTACGAGATGCCTATTTTACCGGTGTCAATTACGGGACGTTTGATTTAACTAGAATTTTACGTGTTATCCGCCCTTATAGTCAGGGAATTGCTTTCCAAATGTCGGGTATGCATGCAGTAGAAGACTATATTGTCAGCCGTTATCAGATGTATATGCAAATTTATTTCCATCCCGTTTCTCGAAGCATGGAAGTTATTCTTGATCACTTATTAAAACGCGCTAAGGAATTGTATCAAAATCCAGAAATGCCTGAACATTGCCAAACAGATTTATTAATTCCTTTTTTTAATCAAACCTCTACCTTGGAAGATTATTTAAAGTTGGATGATGGCGTTCTAGGTACTTATTTCACACTATGGAGAGATGAAAAAGATCCCATATTGAGTGATCTAGCTACACGTTTCCTTGACCGTAAGCCATTTAAATCAGTGCATTTCATAGATAAACAAGATCAACCTATTCTAGAAAAATTGACCGCTCTTATTCGAGAAGCTGGTTACGACACAGAGTACTATACAGCTATCAACAATAGTTATGATCTTCCTTATGATTTTTATCGTCCTAACCAACTCACTAACCGAACGCAGATTGAGCTTATGTATCCAGATGGCTCTTTTATCGAACTTTCAAAAGCTAGTGAAATCGTGTCTTCTTTAGCAGGGAAAATGCGCGGTGACGAACGGTTCTATTTTCCAAAAGAATTTTTAAAACCTAAAACCTTTAAAGAAATCACTTTATTTGAGCCTATTTACCAAGAATTCAAACGTTACATCAAAAACGATGCAATCATTCAACCCACAAAAATATTGGAGGAATAATACAAGATGACTATTGAACTAATCGCTATTGATTTAGATGGCACACTATTAACAAATGAAAAAAAAATCAGCTCAAAGGTAAAAGATACTTTAGCTAAAGCTAAAGAAAAAGGAATCAAAGTCGTTATTTGTACTGGCCGACCTTTACCAGGCGTAATGAGCTTTCTAAAAGAATTAAATTTGGAGGAAGTAGGGGATTACGCAATTACTTACAACGGCGCACTTGTCCAAGAAACTTATGACGGTAATGCTATTGCCCATCATACAATGAGTTTTGATGATTTTTTAGAAGTAGAAGCCATGAGCCAAAAAATTGGTGTTCATTGTCAAACATTAGATGAAAAAGCTATTTACACCTCTAATAAAGATATCAGTCCTTATACAGTCCGAGAATCTTCTTTGGTCAATATGCCCATTAAATACCGAAGCGTTGAAGAGATGAATCCTAATTTGGTTATCAGTAAAATGATGATGATTGATGAGCCTGATGTGTTAGATGCTGGAATTGCACAATTCCCTTCCTCTTTTTATGAAAAATACACAGTATTAAAAAGTGAGGCTTTTTATTTAGAAGTACTAAATAAAGCTGCTAGTAAAGGGCAAGCTTTAAAAGATTTATCTGATATTTTATCTATCCCTAAAGAGAACATCTTGGCTATTGGAGATAACGAAAATGATCGAGACATGTTAGTCTTTGCTGGAGTTGGAGTTGCTATGGGTAATGCCGTTGAAGGAATTAAAGCTATCAGCGATTATATCACTGATACAAATGAGTTGGATGGTGTTGCAACAGTTATTGAAAAATTAGTTTTTAATCAATAAAAAAATCCGCTTTGGAGTGTAGTGACACCCGAAGCGGATTTCTGTATTTATTTTTGGCTGAGCAATTCGCCATTTAGTGCATAATTTTCTGGTTGCATTTCATTAAGAATAACGTGTACTCTTTCACTTGGAGCCCCTGTATTTTTCACAACAGCTTCTGTTACCTCTTTGACTAAGTTAATCTTTTGTTCTAATGTGCGTCCTGCAACTAATTCAATATGGACAATTGGCATAACTATTCCTTCTTTCTTTTAAGTTTTTACTTATAACTGCTCTTATAGTAATGGGTTATTGGCTTAAAATCAATCTCTTATTTTTTAGCCAAGCGTTTCATTAGAATTCCATACATTTCTTTTGTATACTAAAATTGTACGAAAGATACTAGAAAGGAGTTTTGTTACATGTCAGAATCAAAAGTTTTGTACCAAACTACTGCTATTAATACCGGCGGACGAAATGGCGAAAGTCATTTACCAGATAAATCCTTCTCGGTTCGCGTATCTACACCCAAGAAAATGGGAGGCCCAGGACAAGGAAGTAACCCTGAACAACTTTTCGCGCTTGGTTACAGTGCGTGTTTTAATTCAGCACTAGAGCACTTTATGAAAAAAGAAAATAGTAGTGAGAAAAGTCAGGTTACTGCAACAATCGAGTTAATTTCTGACCCTACCGATAACGGTTCCAAACTAGCTGCTACTATAGAAGTAGCTATTGAAGGAAAAGAATTAGCTGAAACTAAAGAATTGGCTGATAAAGCTCATGCATTTTGCCCTTACTCAAAAGCAACTAAAGGCAACATAGCTGTTACAGTAACAGCCGTAGAATACAAAGAAGAAATATAAGAAGAACTAACTGATAAAAGAGAGAAGGATTTTAAATCCGACTCTCTTTTTCTTTACACTTTTCCTCTTCATTTCTTAGTTCTAGCAGGTCATTCTTTTCTTTTTTATCTTTTATAAACTGTTCAATCGCCCAACGATGACTGCCTCGCTTTAATTTCTTTAACGCTTCTGGTAGTGTCATCCATTCTATGCCGTTAAAGTCTTCCAAAGGTTCGCTGATCTTTTCCCAAGAATCAATAACATAAAAGTAAGCAGGGTTATGGTAATATTTTTCGCGATGAGTAGAATAAAAGTAATCTTCGCCAGCTCCTACATACTTGCCTACTTCTATCTGAAAGCCTAACTCCTCTACAGATTCTCTTTTAAGGGTCTCTTCATCTGTTTCTTGCTTTTCTTTTTCTCCTCCCGGTAATAAATATGATCCATTTGGTGGTGAAACAACAATTATTTTATCCGTTATACGGTTTAATAAGATACCATATACTCCGATTCGTATATGATAGTGTTCTGTTTTCAGCCTTTTACCAAAAGTATGTGCAATCATATCCATTCCCCCAATTTTTCAACTCTGCTAGTCTCATCTTATTCTCATTATTTTAACCGTTTACACGAAAAGAGTCAATCCTATTTTATACAGGAATAAAGGAGGCTAGAACTAGCCTCCTTTATTCCTCTTGTTCAATTTTTGCTGTTGCGCTTAGACTTCATTCAATTCGTGTTGCCTTACGCAGTGCTTTATTTTGAAGTACTCCATATAGCAAGATACAATTAATAGGTGCTAACACTAGGTTCTGGACTACACGTACTGGGAAAATAGCGTAAATGGCTTTATCTAGTATAATTGTTAGCCATAACGTGTTTAACCCTAAATTAATAAACAAAGTAACCAATAAAATCGCAAAAATAACCCGTTTAAGATTCTTAGGCTTTTTATACAGAATGATCCCATAGATAACCCCACCCAAAAAAGCAGATAAAGTAAATCCCGGAAAATATAGGGCTGCTTTTGGGAATAACATAATCCCCATAAAATCTGTAATCGCAGCAGTTGTCCCTGCAATCCAAGGTCCATAAAGCATGGCAATAATGGCTACTGGTAAAAAGCCAAAACCAATACGGACAATCGGTGTTTCAATAACTATAAACCTTGTCAATACAATATCTAATCCCATTAATAATCCTATGATTGAAATGCTTCTTGCATCAAACTTATTCTTTTCCATTTTGAAGATCTCCCTTTAAGAGCTCCACACATAATAACTATGCAGCGAATGCAGAAACAAAACCGCAAATTGCCTAAGCAATTCTTCGTCTGAGGGCAACATCCCATCCCAACAGCACTTAACGCTTCATTTCCTACTCTGATTATTTGACTAACAAGTTATTCACCTTGTTGCCACCCATGATTATAGCACGATTTCCATTTAGCCGCCAATAAAATAACCGTTTGTCATCCACATCTTTTTATCATCGTTTTATAACATAAATGTTGAATCACTCATTTAATCTGTGTTTATTTAGAACCGAGTTACCACTAAGAAAAGTGCGTTAAGGCATCACTTTTTTAGAGAACCTCACAAAACGCTAAAATAGATTAAGGAAGCCTAGCTGAGAATGGTCTTGGTTTGATATAGGTACTGAAGCACTTTTTTTCTAAGTATCTAGTAGGCACAGCTGTTATCTTGCTACCATCAATTAAAGGAGGATATAAAATGATCTCATTAGAACAAGTAAGCATCCTATCCGAAACGAAAGAACAAGTTATCTATGCAGTAAATGATGTTTCTCTAACCATAAATAAAGAACCATTTTTTAGACTTTTTGGGTATCGCGGAGCTAGTAAAAGTACGTTAGTTCGGACAATTAACTTATTATAAAGACCTACTAGCAGATCTGTAGTAGTAACTAAACAACATTTAATCTGTTTAAAGACAAAAGAGCTTAGACAAAAAATACTCCCATTAGATAGTTTTAACTATCCTTCATTTCCCGAGGCAGCTTTTATCATTTTTGAGTTCATTACATTTTCGTGCCGTTATAGCTCATCATTGTAACGCTCTTTTTGCAAGTTGATCCGCTAATTCATTGAACTCAATGCCTGTATGTGCTTTTTCTTTTTTGAATCTGATTGTAATATCTTTTGCCAAGACGTTAAACTCTTGAATATAATCTTTCGAAACGAGTTTATTGGCTTTCCACATGCCTGTTGCCCATTGTTCAATTCCCAAGTAATCGTAATGAATCAAGATTGACTTATAGTGGCGTGCTTTAGCCCACCGAATAGCTTCTAACGCGCCAATAACTTCGCCAGCAATTTGAAAACTCTCCACATAACGTTCATCACTACCGGCACGGTAAAACGTATCTAAAACCTTGCCCTCTTTTAACATCACCACACCATAGCTGTATTGCTTTTTTTTGCGAGCGAATGATCCATCTACATAAGCTTCAATGCTATCAGTAGCTGTCCAATCCACTACTTTTAACGTAGGTGGATTGATAAAATCTTTCGCTTCTTTTTCAGTCAGAAACGATTTGAATTGAGCACCGCTAAACCCTTTAATATGTGTTTGTGCTTCAGCCCAAGTCCGGTAAACTCCCGGTTTGCGGCCTTTTTTGATTGCATAATATTTACTTGACATTCCTTTACTCCTTTTCAATACGTTCAAAATTTTCTTATTTATTAACTTTAAGCAAGAATGAAAAGAATGTCAACGCAGAAATTAGAAAGACCGTTTAAATTCCCCTAAACATAAAGTCACCCATCAGTTGATTTTATTAACTGAAGTCAACTATAAATCAGTTGTTTTTTTGAAGTCAAGGAAGTACACTTAAAGGGAGGTGAACGATATGAATGGAATAAATATGCACAGACAATTAGTCAAAAAACGCAAAGAAAAGAAAGTGACACAAGCAGAAGTGGCCAAGTTTATGGGCGTATCCAAAGCATCCGTTTCCAAGTGGGAAAAAGGGAACAGTTTACCCGATATAACACTTTTACCTAAACTAGCGACGTATTACAATTTAAGTATCGATGAGTTACTCGGCTATTCTCCGCATCTTACGACACAAGGAGTTCGTGAACGCTACCAACAATTTGCTCATCGTTTTGTCCAAGAGGAATTTCAGGTGGTTTTCTTGGATGTGCAAGCTGAAGCAAAAGAATATTATGCAGATGTTTCCTATTTACTTGCATTGATTCAACTGTTGCTGAACCATGCAGATTTAGCTAGCGAGAAAGAAAGAGAGTGGATTCTTCAAGAATGCCTGCAGCTTACGCAACGTGTTCAAGATGAAGCCATACAATTGAGTCATCTGAAACAAGCAAACACCCTGCAAGCCATTATCTACATGGCACTTAACCAGCCAGACGAAACGCTGGGTTTATTGGAAGAAACGCTAGTTCCGTATGCAGGTGCAGATTTGATATATATCCAAGCATTAATGAGGAAAGGGGAATTGGAGCGTGCCGGAAAACTCACTCAAGTATTTGCATTCCAGTCGGTAATAACATTATTATCACAATTGTTGATGGCGATGCAGCAACTGCACTCTTCTCCTGAGCGTTTTAAGCAGACCTATCAAAAAGCTGATGTCTTAATACACTTGTTTCAAATGGATACTGTTGCGACAAGTAGTGTGGCAGGGATTTACCATACCGCAGCTGCTTATTATGCAGCACAATCCAATTCAACTGCCATGTATACTGCGCTCAATCGCTATGTAGAAGTGGCAATAAACTACCCGAATCCTGTAAAACTCACTGGGAATGATTTCTTTGATCAAGTAGATGAATGGTTAGAAGAATCACTAATTCTCGGACAACAAACACCTCGCGAGGCCAGTTTAGTGCGCAAATCATTCGAAGAAAGTATCACGAAATATCCAGCGTTTCAACCGTTTATACAAAACAAGCAGATGCAAAAATTGCTCCATACATTAAACAATAGAAAGGATTAATTAGTATGCCAGATATGACTATTATTCAAGAAAATTTACCGTTGCTTATCCCTTTGGTTCTCATTCAAATCGTATTGATGATTACTGCACTCCTTCATCTACTCAATCATCCGAACGTGAAACGCGGATCCAAAATAATGTGGATCCTCATTATTGTGTTAATCAACACCATTGGACCAATCGCTTATTTCCTCTTCGGGAGGAGTGAAGAATGACCCCTGCATTGGAAGTATCCCATCTCAAAAAAATGTACGGCAATCAAACTGTCTTAGAAGACGTTAGTTTTACTGTTAAACCAAATACCATTTACGGATTTTTGGGAAAAAATGGATCCGGTAAAACAACAACCATTAAATGTATATTAGGGTTGACGAACCATACGTCAGGAAAAGTCCACATAGATAATCGGCTGATTGAATATGGAAAAGAGCTTCCTTCAGGATTAGTAGGCTTTTTACCTGATGTCCCTGAGTATTATAACTATTTAACTGCGAATGAATACCTACATCTTTGTGGTGAAATAACGAACATGACAAAAAAAGAACGGCAAGCTAAAACTTCAGAATTGCTAAAATTAGTAGGACTTGAAGACGCAAAAAAAAAAATTGGTGGCTACTCAAGAGGAATGAAACAACGCTTAGGCATTGCTCAAGCACTTATTCATGATCCGCTTTTGCTTATTTGTGATGAACCCACTTCTGCATTAGATCCACTGGGACGAAAAGATGTGCTAGCCATTTTAAAAAAAGTCAGTAAGAATACCACCGTTGTATTTTCGACTCACATTTTGGCAGATGTAGAAGCGATTGCGGACGAAGTAGCTATTTTGCATGAAGGAAAAATTGCCCGTACGGGCAGCTTAGCTGAGTTGACAAAAAGCCAAGAGCAATCAACTGTTAGCGTTACTTTTCATTCTAAAGAGGAAGCAGTGGCTTTTAAAGACACACTTATTCAATTAGAAGATGAAGAAGAGATTAAAATATCAGAACGATTGGTTTCAGTAGAAACACTTAGAGGAGAAACCGTAATGTCACAATGGTTAACTTTATTCCCGCAACATCAGTGGATTCCAGAAAAAATTGAATGGCGAAAAGCCACTTTAGAAGATGTTTTTTTAGAGGTGACCAAATGATTGCTTTTGGTGCATTTTTGAAAAAAGAAAGCTTGGAGTTGATGCGTTCATACAAAGGATTTCTATTTCTGGCTTTGTTTACTTTTTTAGGTATTTTGAGCCCAGTATCAGCGGTATTTATGCCCGATTTAATTGCCGAATTTTTACCAGCAAATATTGAATTGGTTTTGCCTGAACCGGCCGCATTAGATTCTTGGGTACAATTCCACCAAAACATTACGCAAATAGGTTACGTTTTCTTAGTCATTGCGTGGAGTAATACGTTTGTGAAGGAAAAAGGGCCACTCGTATTACTTGTAACTAAAGGTTTGAAGCGTCCGGTCGTCTTCTTTTCCAAATATATTATGGCAAGTGCCGTTTGGACAGTGAGCTATCTCATTGGCGCAGCGATTACTGCGGGCTATACGTACTATTATTTTGCAGATACCTGGGAAACAGCGGGTTTATTATGGGGACTAGCTGGAGTTTATCTCTTTGGGTTATGGTTACTTGCCTTCCTCTTTCTCGGTGCTGTATTATTTGACTCCACCTTTGGCGCGCTCGCATGGACAGGAGGAGCAATGGCGATTTTATTCTTTTTAGAATTATTTGTCAAACTGGCCGAATGGAGTCCACTTCAGGTAGTTACAAGTTTCACAGAAACATACCAAGCAGGCGGAATTAATACTGAGTGGAAACAAAGCGCAATCGTTCTTGTAGTCAGCAGCATACTTTTCCTGATTGGAACCCCTTTATTCTATAAAAAGAAAGAACTTTAAACAAATTTTCCTTTTATATCGAAAAGAGTGTATCAAAAGTCGTTTAGCTTTGAAAAGATTTACAAGTTGCATCTATAAACACAGACCTGTCAATGACTAAAACTTTTTGGAGTAGAAATCATTTGCCTTTTGGAGCATGTTTTAGAGAATTTTATTCGGAGTCTGAGACAATTGTCTTAGACTCTCTTTTTTAAGTGTCAGGAAGTTGAAGTGTCATCACGTTACTTTCCTTATTCATTAAAAAACCATCAGACAGTCAGAGGTGATTTTTCAACATACTTTAATCCTAACATTTCACCATATATACTAACAGTACTCGTTTCATTTTGCAGCTTCTTTTCGGGAGTGATTAAGAACCAAATCCTTTCAGCATTTTTTCAAGAAAGGCTTTTTGATTCTTTTGCATTACCGGTTATTCGTTCTTCCTTTTTATCGTCTTCTTCTTTATCAGTCATCCTTTACATCAATAACTAAAACATCGCCAGGCTTAGCTTCTTGAATCGCTTTTAGCGCGACCAAGTTATCTCCTACAGGTATTTTAAGGTGCAAGCTCGTCCTACTATTTTATATTCTTCTTTTAAAGAACGTATGGAAGAATTTATATTGTCAGATCTTTTGTTGCATTAGATATACAACTGGTTGAAATCTCTGCAAATTAATCATTTGTTTTCCTTCTTTTAATTTTTCATTTTTTCTGTTTTTAACTGAAGACACCTGTAATAGAGAGTACAAGCTTTGCACTTAAGTCTAAAAAATAAAATAAACCATCTTATCTAACATATTAACTTGAGATGGATAAATTAATTAATTGTTAAAAATTATTTTTAATACTGTCCTATCTGAAAACTATTTTGCTAACATTTTAATGCTTGTATTGACCTTAACTAGTTTTTCTAATTTTTCTTCAACTACTTTATTTATCTCGCCCATTTTATCAACTGCACTCATATAATTTAAATGTTCCTGCGTATGCATACTTTTTTTAAATTGCATAATATTTTTTTGCATTTCAATTATTTCATTCAATATATCCAAGCTATCTCCATAGGCTTCAATAAAATCTTCCAACTCTGTTTTCACTTCAATTTCAACTTTAGTTTTCTCCACGTTACTCCTCCTATTGCAAATTTATGTTCTTAATTTCGTTTCTTGAATCTACATAAACTATTGTAACCGTATAGTCTTTCGTAAGTAAACTAATATCTTCTTTAATCAGACAAATAAATACTAAAAAACCTTTCCCTTATTATAACGGAAGATTTCTCCTTGAAAAAGCTATTTGTCCTATTCCATACATCACAAAAGCTAGGATGAAAAGAAGAATTGTTAACCAAAGGCTGCTTTCTTTCCCCATGAGGATATTTTCTGGAGAGAATAAAGTTAAGAATGTGAAATACTTTAAGAAATTGTACTGTTCGCCTTGATTAGCCAACATTTGGATTAAAAATGCCAGAACGGGAACACCAATACTCCAAGAATAGGCGGTACGTGCTTCGTTACATAGGCAAGAGATTAAAAAACCAAACCCATTGATAAATAAATGCAACCCCAATAATCCAATGTTTAAATATAAGTAGGATGAGATGTCTAATTCTCCAGGAAATGTCAGTTCTGAATAGATTAATCCAATAGTCGTGGAGGCTATTAATAACAAAATCAAACTACCAATAGCTACTGTCGTTTGAGTTCGTATTATTTTACCTCTTGATGTGGGCGTGGCTAATAGATAGGCCATAGAACCATCATCTACATATTTAACAACTAATTTATTTGATAAAATAATTGAGAATATAAGCGGAAAAACAATTAATATGAAGCCAAATAAATAGGAAGATAAATAAGCTGTTAAACTAGCTTCTGCTGCACCAACCATACCAAATGCTTGCATTATTCCTGGCATGGCTTTTTCAAAATCAGCCATAATATTCCCTAGTTCAGGATCAAACATGGAAATAATAATCGTTTCATACATAGTCAAGATAAGTGTAAATAACAATAGAAGTACCCCTATAGATTTCATTTCTTTTTTAAATAACGGCCAACTAATCATGCTGATCCTCCCCATAGAAGTGCATAAAAGAATTCTCTAAAGTTTGATGTATCATTTCCATATTTGCAATAGTATATTGGGCTAATAACCTAATCAATGGATTAACATCTCCTTGAACCATTACTTTTACTTGTGTTTGATTCAAAACTTTTGCTTGAGGTGATTCTGCTATAAAAGCTTTCAACGTTTCGTGGTTAAAAAATGTTAAAATAAAGGTTTTATTTTGACTTTCTTTTAATATTTGTACGTCTTGTGTTGCCATCAATTTACCATTTTTTATAATAACTACTCGATCACACGTTCGTTCAATTTCTTCAAAAAGATGGGATGACATTAAAATAGTCGTTCCCTTCTTTTTTTCTTCTTGGATAAGTTTAATAAACTTATTCTGCATAAGTGGGTCTAGTCCACTGGTAGGCTCATCAAGAATCAAGATATCACTTTCTTGCATAAACGCACAGATTAGTCCAATTTTTTGTTTCATTCCTTTAGACATCTTTTTTATTTTCATATCAGGATTTAACTCAAAATAAGAGCATAATTCTTTTGCTCGATTAATGTTTTTTAACCCTTTCATTTCGCTAATAAATCGGATGAATTCTAGTCCATTCATATTATTCATAAATACAGGTTCTCCTGGTAAATACCCAATATGCTTTTGAATACTCATCGCCTCTGTCTTAGGATCTTTTCCCAGTATTTTACAAGAGCCTTTATCTGGCGTAGAAAATCCCATCAGTTGTCGAATAGCCGTTGTTTTACCAGCACCATTTGGTCCTAAGAAACCTAAAACTTCTCCCTTTTTCAAATCAAAAGTTAAATCAAATACTCCACGATTACTTCCATAATCAACTGTCAGTTGGTTTACTTCAATAATATTCATAACATTTACTTGCCCCTTATCTATAAGAATACATTTTGTGATTCCATTAACTCTGTTAAAACGCTGGTAATTCATATTATGAATAATTGATTCTCTTGTTTGTATAAAATGGTTAACCCTCTTTTATAAAACGTACTTTTTATTTTTTCACTAGCGAACACAACTGTGCGTGTTTTATGTAAATCAATCTATATACTTTTCGAATAAATCGGAATCATTTATAATCGCTATTTTATCCTCTTTGACTGGCGAACATTTCTTATTCAATCATACTATCATAATTCAAATTAAATTTATATTCTATTTTTTCTTCTATAACAAAGGATGCATTTTTTTGTATTTATCTTTAGTCTTCCTTATGGTACCATGATTCTTTGTAAATGAACTCTAATACTAATAATGATATGCTTTTTAAAAGAAGGAAGGTATTTATGCAAAATTATAAAAATGACTGGTTTGGTAATATCAGAGGTGATATTTTAGCTGGAGTTGTTGTCTGTTTAGCTTTATTCCCTGAAGTTATTGGCTTTATGTTAGTTGCAGGTGTAGAGCCAATTGTTGGTGTCTATGCAACCTTTTTTATTACAGCTATTGCTGCGTTCTTCGGAGGAAGAACAGGGTTGATTTCTGCAGCTGCTGGTTCCGTTGCTTTAGTACTCGCAAATTTGGTTGCAGAACACGGGGTTAACTATCTTTTCGCTGCAACAATTTTAGCTGGACTTATACAAGTAGTTTTAGGCCTATTTAAAGTAGGTATTTTGATGCGGTATATCCCAAAACCTGTTATGCTTGGATTTGTAAATGGTTTAGGTATTATGATGTTTCTATCTCAATTAGACCATTTTAAAGGATCGACAGTTTTAATCCTATTGGGGGTTATTGGAGTTGCTATTATTTTTCTAGCACCCAAATTGACAAAAAGGATTCCCGCACCTATTATTTCAATCGTAGTCATTACGACACTAGTATTAAGTTTAAACTTAGATGTTCAACTGTTGGGTGACCTAGGAAAAATCTCTAGCGAATTACCTCGTTTTGGAATTCCAAAAGTCCCCATGAACTTAGAAACGCTAATAATTATTTTCCCAACTTCTCTTTCAGTTGCTATTGTTGGATTAGTTGAATCTTTATTAACTGCTCAATTAGTCGATGAGTTAACAAAAACACCAAGTGATAAGAATCGCGAATCCTTAAGTCAGGGTTTAGGGAATCTAGCTTCGGGATTTTTTGGCGGAATTGCTGGTTGTGGAATGATCGGTCAAACTATTATTAACACTAGTTATGGTGGAATCGGTCGTTTAGCAACTTTCTTATCTGGTTTCTTTATGTTGATGTCTGTCGTCTTATTCAATAAAATAGTCATCCAAATCCCGATTATTGCCTTGGCGGCTGTGATGGTCGTTGTAGCTTACGAAACTGTTGATTGGAGATCCGTTAAACGATTAACTATCATGCCTAAAAATGAGAGTTTTGTCATGATTATAACTATCGCTATTGTATTGGTTACACACAATCTAGCGTATGGAGTAGTCGCAGGAACTTTAATCAGTGCTATTTTTGCTGCATTTAAAATGACACATATCAGTATAGAAAAAGGTACGGATAACGACGACTATCATTACAAAGCTCACGGTCATCTTTACTTTGCATCAGCTGAAAAATTTACAGATTTTTTCATGAATGATTTTAATCATGAAGGAGAGTTAATTATTGATGTTAGTGCAATGACCTTATGGGATTCCACAGCCGTTGAAGCAATTGATAAATTAATCAGTAAACATAAAGTAACCGGAACTAGTGTAACACTTACCAATGCTAACAAACAAAGTGACGAACTCTTGAAAAAAATATCATCTCACCCCACTAAATAATTATAAAAGCTAATTATAAAAGGACAGAATACTGTAACGATAATCAAAAATTAGATTTCTAAAACCAATTTGGATTATCAGCTCATAACTTCTGGCCTTTTTTCCTCATGAATTTAACTACTCATCTCATTGATAATAGAGAAATAATTTTCAATCTTTTTTTGTTCCTTAAATCCCTTAAACCATCTGTTTTCTCAACAGTTTTCAAATAAATCATAAAAAAAAAGAAACATCAACAGTGATTATACACTATATGTAGTGTATAATCACATATGAAAAGCAATATATAGTGTTTTTAACCAGAAATAATCTAGGAGTGATTAAAATGATGACCAATGTTTCTAAAGATGAAAAAGTAAATACAAAACGATTAAATGAGGATATCCACCTTTTCCCTCAAGTTCACCCAATTACAGAGCAGATGACTTTAACTTATACAGGAGTCTCACGTCTTGTTATGTTAGATCGCTATTCTTTTAAAGATAGTTCCAAAGACACTCTTTCTGTAGGAGACTTAGTTGTTTTAACTGTCAAAAATGATCCTAGTTACCCGACTCGCGGAACAGGATTCATAAAAGAAATTGATTATGAAAATCATACGGCTCAAATTACAATAGAAGAAGAATACCGTGGGGCTATTGAACAAAATTCAGGCATAGTCACTCGCGATTTAGACTCTATTGAAAAACCATTAGAAATTTATTACGAACAAATCGCAAAACGAAATGCAACAGGTTTATCAGCAGTTGAACCCGGAGAAAAGCAAAAAGAAAGTTCTTACCAACTTTTTTATAATGAATTAATGAATTTAAATTTTATTCCTGCCGGTCGAGTTTTATATGGTGCCGGTTCGGATACCGAGGTAACCTATTTTAATTGTTATGTTATGCCTTTTATTCCTGATTCACGTGGTGGCATTTCGGATCACCGCAAAAAAATTATGGAAATCATGAGTCGCGGAGGCGGAGTTGGCACAAATGGTTCTACATTACGCCCTCGTAATACATTGGTTCGAGGTGTAAATGGCAAATCTTCAGGTTCGGTTTCTTGGTTAAATGATATTGCTCAACTGACTCATCTAGTTGAACAAGGTGGCAGCCGCCGTGGTGCTCAAATGATTATGTTGACCGATTGGCATCCCGATATCATTGAGTTTATTATTTCTAAAATGCAAAACCCACGGATACTTCGTTATTTAATTGAACATACAACAGATGCTCAAATCAAGAAAATGGCTTCTGAAAAACTAAAATTTACGCCTTTCACTGAACGTGAATCTGCAATGTACCAAAATATCTTGAATTATAAAAACATCCCTGGTACCGGTGGTTTTGATGCAGCTTCCTTACAAGAAATTGAAAATAAAATCAAAACTGGCGGAACTTATGGTGTTCATGATCCCGACTTTTTATCAGGTGCCAATATTTCTATTTGCTTAACAGATGACTTCATGCAAGCGGTCGATAATGATGAAGATTATGCCTTGCGCTTTCCTGCTGTTGAATCTTATAATCAAACAGAAATGGCAAATTATGATACTCATTGGACAGAGGTTGGGGATGTTCGTGAGTGGGAAGCTAGCGGTCATGCTGTTAGGACTTATCGAACAATCAAAGCACGAGAACTTTGGAAGCTGATTAACATTTGTGCAACTTATTCTGCTGAACCTGGTATCTTCTTTATCGATAATGCTAACGAAATGACAAATGCAAAAGCTTATGGCCAAAAAGTAGTCGCAACGAATCCATGCGGAGAACAGCCATTGGCTCCCTATTCTGTTTGTAATTTAGCTGCCATTAATTTAGCTGAAATGGTAAATAAAGATAGCGGTGCAATCAACTTTAATAAATTAAAACAAACTATTAAAACTGGTGTACGAATGCAAGACAATGTCATTGATGCTACTCCTTATTTTTTAGAAGAGAACGAAAAGCAAGCGTTAGGCGAACGTCGTGTTGGTCTTGGCATTATGGGATTAGCTGATTTACTCATTTACGCTGGCAAAGAATACGGTTCTACTGCTGGAAATAAGTTAGTTAATCAACTATTCGAAACTATTGCTGTTACAGCTTACGAAATGTCCATTGAATTAGCCAAAGAGAAAGGAAGTTTTCCCTTCTTGATTGGTAAAACAAATGAAGAAACCGCTCAATTACGTGAAAACTTCATTAATACCGGTTATATGAAAAAAATGCCCGAATCTATTCGTCAAGCTATTTTAACCTATGGTATCCGTAACTCTCATTTGCTTACAGTTGCTCCAACAGGGTCAACTGGTACGATGGTTGGAGTATCAACCGGTCTAGAGCCTTACTTCTCTTTTAGTTATTTTAGAAGCGGACGGTTAGGAAAATTTATTGAAGTAAAAGCAGATATCGTTCAAGATTATTTAAAGCACCACCCTGAAGCAGATGAAAATCATCTACCTAGCCAATTCATATCCTCTATGGATTTAGAACCTGAGGCGCATGTTGATGTTCAATGCATCATTCAAAGATGGGTAGACAGTTCGATTTCTAAAACAGTTAATGCCCCTCGTGGTTATGGCGTAGAACAAGTCCAAAGTATCTATGAGCGTTTATACAAAAACGGGGCTAAAGGAGGAACTGTTTATGTTGATGGTAGTCGTGATTCCCAAGTATTGACACTACATGCCGAAGAAAATAATCGGGATATTGATACAGATTACTCTGAAAATACTGTTCACTCTACCTCAAGCATATCAGAAACCACTATTGGTAATGAAGTAGGCAACACTTGTCCTATCTGTCGGCAAGGAATTATTGAAAGTTTAGGTGGCTGTAATACTTGCACCAACTGTAATGCTCAATTAAAATGCGGCTTATAAATAGAATAGTAAAAAAATAGCCTCTATTGAAAATAAAAATTTTCTACAGAAAATTTTTATAACGTGGCTAATGATTCCAAAGTGTTAGTTAGTGACTTCTTGATTCAGGCTCCTGATTTACCTACAACGTTTCAAAAAGTAGAGCTTTTGCTATTTCAAGTGCTGTTAAAACTCGAAATGCTCTCGAACACTATAAAGAACTTGTCAGAGAAGATAAAAAAGTATTTTAAATGATACGGTTACTGATTTCAAAAAGATTCAGGAGAACTATCTAGACATCGTAGAAATGCTAAATTAAGTTAATGTCTTCTACAGAAATAACATTCTCCTTCAAAGCATTAATAATGCTTTGGAGGAGAATGTTATTTATCATTCTCTATTTAATATTGAGCGTCCAGCATGGTGATGTATTTTCCTCCAATCGACTAAGCCTTCACCTAGACCACGTAATAAAATCTCTCCTGTTCCCATATTAGTAGCTAAAGGAATTTCATAAACATCACTTAAACGTAGTAGAGCACTGACGTCTGGTTCATGAGGTTGTGCTGTTAATGGATCTCTCAAAAAAATCACCATATCTATTTTATCATCTGAAATATAAGCTCCAATTTGTTGATCTCCACCTAATGGTCCTGACTTAAACCGGTGGACATCTAGATCAGTCGCATCAATAATTCTTTTGCCTGTTGTTCCGGTAGCATAAAGAGAATGTTCTTTTAAAATATCTTGATAAGATGAAATTAGTTTGACCATTTCGTCTTTTTTCTTATCGTGAGCAATCAATGCAATATTCAATCTTATTCCTCCTTTTTCATTCTAACCTTACACTAATAATAACATGGAAAGAATGAAATCGCATATTTTACACTAACCTAACCTAACTAAGAAACAAAAAAGTAAGCTCAATTTAACTATAGCAATAAATAGTTAGCTTGAGCCAATTAGTATATTTAAGCATTGTAAGCACACTATGATGAATTTAGTTTTGTTCTACAATGAATTGTTTTACGCTATCGTCAAGTTCATTTACAATTTGATTCATTTCAGTTGTGGAATCTACTATATTTCCACTCTTTTTATACCACCTTTAGCTAGTTAAGCTCCTTCTTAATTGAGAGGCTTGTGAATCTCGGTGCAACGCTCTTTCAGATAAGCACGTTAGTGAGTTAGCGATAAAAAATCGGTAACTTGTCCATTCTTTTTCTGGGTGAAAATAAGAAATATCCCAGACTTATCCATTTCGGCACTAAAATGGACGAATGGGAAAGAAATTTTTAAAAAATTTTGTTTTCTTGAATAAAAACCGATAATCTAACTAGTACGATAAACATAGTTCTGTAAAAGATCCTATGACTGCTTCAGGGTATAAAAAATTTAAATTTCTCCTCTCTTTTTCAATTCTTAACAAAAAAAGTCATGTTTATTCATACATTCTTCATACTTCGTCAGTATAGTAAGGACATACCAATAACAACCACCTTTTTTATATTTTCATTTTACCTAATACTCCTCCAAAGTATAGGTACTACTCCTTTTAGCCACTTGTTTTAAAAACAAGTGGCTTTTTGTTGTGTATCTTTTATCTTTATATTTTCTGATTGAAAGTAAAAAAATTTGAATCTAAGAGATACCGTTAGATTGATTAGGTGTTTATTCTTGAACCTCTGTTTTTCTTACGATACACTTGTATTAATAAATAATAGAAAGAGGGAATCGAAGCATGGGGAAAAAAATTGCAGTAGTAATAACGAACTTATTTGAAGATAGCGAGTTTACCTCACCGAAAGAAGCACTGACAAAAGCAGGTCATGAAATCACCACTATTGAAAAAAAAGCAGGAATTCAAGTAGTGGGCGCTAAAGAACATGCCATTGTTACGATTGACAAAAGTATTGATGATGTTTCTCCGGCAGATTTTGATGCTTTATTGATTCCAGGTGGATTCTCTCCTGATCAACTACGTGCAGATGAGCGATTCCTGACTTTTGTTAAAGGGTTTGTACAGGTTAATAAACCAATCTTTGCTATTTGTCACGGCCCTCAACTTCTAATTAATGCCGAAGTTGTTAAAGGCAAAAAAATGACTTCTGTTAAACAAGTCGGTGTAGATTTAAAAAATGCCGGAGCTTTGTATGAAGACAGCGAAGTCGTTAAGGACGATAGTGGTCTGATCACGAGTAGAACTCCTGAAGACTTACCTGCTTTTAACAAAGCCATTTTAGAAGCTTTATCTTAAACTATTCAATTAAAGTTATTGAAGACAAGTTAATCATCAAAAGGCTCTTACAGGAAAAAAATCTGTGAGAGCCTTTTTGTTTGAAGCAAATAAAAATTACTTAATAATAGAATAACTACCAGTCAGCGTCGTTATTTTCTACTATTCCTTTACATGCATAATGAGAGGATAGTTTTTTCAATCGAAAACTGTTAGAATTGTAGGCAATTGAAGTTTAGTTAATTTTTTTAAAATGACTATATTCTGAAAGAAAGAATGGATGGGTGTAATGAATAAAACAGCAAGACAAACTTTAGCAACATGTGAACGCGTTGTCATAAAAGTTGGCACTAGCACGATTATGTATCCTAATGGAACGGTTAATTTACAAAAACTAGATAAATTATCTTTTGTTCTAAGTGATTTAAGAAATCAAGGTAAAGAAGTGATATTAGTTTCCTCAGGAGCCGTTGGCGTTGGGCTTCACCGATTAAAATTACAACAATCTCCTAGATCTATTCCTGAACAACAAGCTGTTGCCTCAGTTGGACAAAGTGAGCTAATGAGTTTATATAGTACTTTTTTCTTCAACTATGGTCAAATTATTGGACAAGTCCTAATGACTAGAGATATTATTATTTTTCCAGAAAGTCGTTTGAACGCTATTAATACTTTTGAACAACTACTCAAACAAAAAGTTATTCCTATTGTGAATGAAAATGATACCGTTGCTGTTGATGAATTAGATCATGCTACTAAATTTGGCGATAATGACCAATTATCAGCTATCGTAGCAGAAATCACTCAAGCTGATTTATTGATTATGTTATCAGACATAGATGGGTTTTATGATCGTAATCCTAATGAAGATGATCAGGCTAATTTGTTCCATGAAGTTAATTGTATCACTCCAGAATTATACTCACTTGCAGGCGGTGTAGGTTCGAAATTCGGAACAGGTGGTATGGTTTCAAAATTAAAAGCAGCTGAACATGTTTTAAAACAATCCAGTAAAATGGTTCTAGCGAACGGTGCAAATCCAACAGATATTTTTAAAATTATTGCCGGTGAAGAAATTGGTACACTTTTTACCCCTGCACACGACTAACCCATAGAGAGGAATCTTAATTTATATGAAAACATTAATAAAATTTGGCGAAGATGCTAAAAAAGCTAGTCGCTATCTAGCACTAGCTTCAACAAAAGAAAAAAATAATGCCTTAAGAATGATGAGCCTAGCAATCTTAAATAATATTGACGAGATTCTATCAGCCAATCAAAAAGACTTAGCCGCCGCTAAAAAAAATAATATTCCAGAAACGCTTTTAGATCGATTAATTTTGAATGTAGATCGTCTTCAAGAAATGGCAGACGGTCTGAATCAAATTGCTGATTTACCGGATCCTATTGGAGTAGTTGATGGTATGTGGAAAAACGAAGCCGGTTTAACTATCGGAAAACAAAGTGTTCCTCTTGGAGTAATCGGTATCATTTATGAATCTCGCCCAAATGTGACTACAGATGCAGGAGGTTTATGCTTTAAATCAGGTAACGCGGTTATCTTAAGAGGCGGAAAAGAAGCTATCTACTCTAATAAAGCGTTGATTAAAATTCTTCAATCTACTTTAGCAACTACTGGCTTCCCCACAGCTTGTCTTCAATTAGTCGAAGATACTTCTAGAGAAACGGCTCGTGAGATGATGCGTTTAAATCGTTATCTGGATGTTTTGATTCCTCGTGGAGGAGCACGCTTAATTCAAACCGTAATGGAAACGGCCACTGTTCCTGTTATCGAAACCGGAACAGGCAATTGCCATGTTTATATCGATAAAGATGCACAATTAAAAATGGCAACAGATATTATCGTTAATGCAAAATGTTCTCGCCCTTCCGTTTGTAATGCTGCAGAGACTTTGTTGATTCATGAAGACGTTGCTGTTGAATTTTTGCCTATTATTGAAAAAGCTTTAGCTGAATACACTGTTGAATTAAGAGCAGATAAAAAAGCTTTTCAATTGTTAGAAAAATCTATCCTAGCAACAAAAGAAGATTGGGAAACAGAGTTTCTTGACTTTATTTTAGCCGTAAAAGTTGTTTCTTCATTAGATGAGGCCATCACGCATATCAATCAATATAGCACTGGTCATTCTGAAGCCATCGTGACAGATAATTATTTTTCAGGACAACAATTCCATCGCGAAGTCGATTCTTCAACCGTTTATATCAACGCCTCGACACGTTTTACAGACGGTTTTGAATTTGGCTTTGGTGCTGAAATCGGCATTAGTACTCAAAAACTACATGCTAGAGGACCAATGGGTCTCGCTGAATTAACCTCTTCCAAATATATCGTCTTTGGAGAAGGACAGATTCGTTAATTTCTATTTTATTGAAAATTTCATCATCTATAATTTAAACCAAGGTGTCGTTAAGCTTGGTTTTTTATTTGTTTCAGATTCTACTTAAGTCATTTGAATCAGATACCCTTGAATATCTATTTTAACTCCATTTAATAAAAAATTAATCTACTTTTATTTTTTGTGTTTATGCTACACTAAGAGAGAATCTAAAGAGAAAAGGTGACTCATTATGAATAAAAAAGAATCCATTGCTATTGTCGGTGCTGGCATCGTAGGAGCAACAACTGCATTTTATCTGAGTTCTGAAGGCTACGATGTCACCATTTATGATGAGGGAACAGGGCAAGCAACATCGGCCGCTGCTGGAATTATCTGCCCTTGGCTGTCACAACGCCGCAATAAAAAATGGTATCAATTAGCCGCTGCTGGTGCAGCTTTTTACCCAACGTTGCTCCATGACTTGAACGAAGATGCGGCTGACTCTGACATTTATCGTCAAGTCGGGACACTGGTTTTTAAAAAATCTCCTGAATTATTAACCAAACTTGAAAAAATAGCTTTAAAAAGAAGAGAACTAGCACCTGAGATTGGTGAACTCGCTATCCTTTCACCTGCTGAAATTAAAACCAAGCTTCCTTTGATAGAAACAAATCAATCCGCTTTATTTGCCTCCGGTGGAGCTCGAGTTGATGGGTCATTACTGACTAGAAAGCTGTTAGATACGGCTATTTTAAATGGTGCAGAGTATTTGAACGAAAAAGCTCAGCTAATATCTTCCAATAATGGAACTTATTCTATCTCCACAACTAAAGAGACCCAACCATTTTCTGCTGTTATTTTAGCTGTAGGTGCTTGGCTGCCAGAAATTTTAGAACCTTTAGGCTTTTCTGTTGATATCCGTCCACAAAAAGGCCAATTAGTTTATTTAGAAGTAGCAAAAGAAACAAAAGATTGGCCAGTCGTTATGCCAGATGGCGAAAAAGATATTATTCCTTTTCCAAACGGACGCATCGTGGTAGGCGCTACCCACGAAAACGATGAAGGTTATGACTTAACGCTCACTGAAGAAAAACTAACTGCGATGTTAAACGAGGCTTCTAATTTTGCCCCTAGCTTAGCGAAAGCAAAAATTAAAGAAGCACGCGTTGGTACTCGTGCGTTTACTTCTGACTTTGCTCCATTTTTTGGTGAAGTTCCACAATCTCCTAAGCTTTACGTAGCCAGCGGTTTAGGTTCTTCTGGCTTAACTTCAGGGCCAATTATTGCTCGTATGTTGACTCAATTAATCATGGACAAGCCCACCGATCTGCCAATATCTGATTATCCTGTAGCTCGCTACATTAAAAAAATCGCCCGAAACAGCTAACAATTACTACCTTATAAAAGAAGCTGGGACAATACTGTCTCAGCTCCTTTTATTTTTTCCTATTCGTTTATTTAATCTTAGCAGTAAATTATTGTTTTACTGCGTAACTTAAAGGTTCGATTAAAAATTCTTCTTTGTCTTCGACATAGACACGGTGCCAAACCATAAACGTCAGCATCACCCATATTTTACGGGAATGATCAATTTTACCCACTCGATGTTTGTTTAATAAATCTACTACGTATTTTTTATTCAATAAATGGTCTGTTTGAGAATCATTAATAATCTTCAAAGCCCAGTCATACATTTCATCTTTTAACCAATGACGAATAGGAACTGGGAACCCAAGTTTTTTACGATATAAAACGTTATCTGGGACTATCCCTTCAACAGCTTTTCTTAAAATATATTTTGTCGTCCCATTGGCAATCCTCAGATTAGCTGGGATTTGCTGAGCAACCTTAAATACTTCTTTATCCAGGAAAGGTGTTCTTAATTCCAAAGCATGAGCCATCGTTGTTCTATCTGCGTTCGATAATAGATCACCGCTTAACCATGTATTGATGTCAATCAACTGCATTCTATCTATAGGGCTGTATCCAATTGTCTGCTGATACAAGGTCTCTGTTACTGCTTTATAAGGATAGTTGAGATTATAATTTGTTAAGATTTTTTTCTTTTCTACTTCATCAAATATCTTAGCATTGCCTACGTAACGTTTTTCTAAAGAGGTTGTTCCTCTTAAAAGAAAACTTTTACCCTTCACCCCTTCTGGCATTAATCTAGCTAAGTAGTTGATCGCGTAATTCGTTACACGACCTGTATTAGCAAATAGTCTTAAAGAATGTGGTTCATTATAAATGCCGTACCCACCAAATAGTTCATCTGCACCTTCGCCTGATAAAGCAACTTTCACATGTTTTCGAGCTAACTTTGATAGAAAGAATTGAGGTACAGCTGCTGGATCAGCTAAAGGGTCATCCATATGCCATACAAATTTAGGGAATTCATCCATAAACTCTTGGGCGGTAATGGTGTAACTAAAATTTTCTACTTTCAATTCTTCTGCCGTTTCTTCGGCTAAGTTTATTTCATTATACCCTTCTCGTTCAAAGCCAACGGATAAGGTTTTTAATTTTGGATTAAACTCCTTAGCTATCGCAACAATAATGGATGAGTCAATCCCACCTGATAGAAAAGAGCCTACCGTCACATCTGAACGCATATGCTTTTCAATCGAATCATATAGACTATTTTTTATTTTTTCAGCAAATATCGTTTCAGTATTCTTTACTGGTCTAAAATCAGCCTGCCAGTACTTTGTAATAATCATTTCTTCATTTTCTTTTTTAGTGATATAGTGTCCTGGTGGTAATTCTTTAATTGTTTTATGCAAGGTGTTTGAACTAGGTACATACTGAAAGGTTAAATAATTTTGTAGAGCAACTTGGTCTAGTTCCTTATTACCAATCACGCTTAAAATAGCTTTTTTTTCAGAAGATACATAAAGTCCTTCATCTTCAATTGCGTAATAGAAGGGTTTAATACCAAATTGATCACGTGCTCCAAAAAATGTTTTTTCTTGTTTATCCCAGATAACAAAAGCAAACATGCCACGTAGTTTAGCTGTTATCTTTTCTTTGTACTCTGCATAAGTAGCTAATATGACTTCTGTATCACTATCTGTCTGGAAGGTATAGCCTTTAATAACTAATTCATCTCTTAACTCTATGTAATTATATACCTCACCGTTGAAAATAATCCAATACCGTTCTTCTTCATAAGATAATGGTTGATGGCCATTTTCAATATCAATGATACTTAAACGCCGAAACCCTAGTGAAATAGATTCATCAACGTAGTAGCCTTCTTCATCTGGACCTCTATGCACAATAGATTGGTTCATCTTTTGAACAAGCTTTTTTTGATTTCTAACTAATTGTTCTTTTTCATTCGATACATATCCAACAAATCCACACATTCTAATTTCCCTCATTCCTTCAGCTCTCAAACAAAAAATTATTTTATACTGTCATTTACATTCATTATTTTTAAGTTGAATCAAATTTACTATCCTACATAGTTCAATTTACAGGAAGTTCTTTTTAATTTCAATATAAAATGACAAATCAGCCACATTTATGTCTAAATCGTTGCAATTATTACTTTTTGTTATTATTTTATAAGAAAAAAAGCACTATTTAGCACAAAGTAGTTTTGGACAGATAACTGTGTATGAGGAAATTATTTTTAAAATCGTTAAAGATAAAAAAAGAACACTCTCTAATTCTTTAGAGTGTTCCGTTCTTATCGTCATCGTTTATCTTATTTTGTGTAGACGTTATATTCTCCGGTCAATGGATCCATCTTCATTAATGTTTCTGTTAATAGATCATACTTAAACATACCAACCATATTCGATATTTCTACCCCATCCACCTCATGAGCATAGCGAACTTCTACTTGATAGGTTTTTTCATCCTCTTTTGAGCTATAAAATTGATTGTCTTTTGCAGAAATACCCGTCATAGTTACAATTTTTTCTAATACCATGATTCGTTCTTCTTCGACTGACATTACGGGTACTTCGTTTGATGGTTCTGAACTGTTGCTTGAGCTTTCTGATGAAACCTCTGATGGTTCTGGCGAAACTGTTTCTACAGTTTCCATTGCGATATTTTCAGTTGTTTCTTTTTTAGCTAACCATGTTTTAATATCATCATCACTAGCCTTTTTAATGTCTTGGCCCGTTGCATCTCTGAAATCAGTTGCTGCTAATTCAGAAACTCTTTCCGTTTTATATTCTGAGTTTTCAAGAAGTGTCGCTGTTTTATCAGATTTAGCTTTCTCGGCTTGTGCAGTATTAATCTTTGTTTTCAATTCAGTTGCTTGGCTTTTTAACTCAGGGTAGTCAGATAACTCATTTGCTAACACATTTTCAATAGTGCCGGCTGCTTCATCTAATTTATCATTTTCAAATTGTGCTAAGCTAGCTTTGTACACTGTACGGTAGCCATCTTCAGCAGGTTGTGTTTGGTTAGATGAATCTACTTCTATTACACTGGAACTCGTTGATGATTCCATTGATGTATTATTTGTCGTTTCACCGCAGGCACTTAATACAAATAGACTAGTTGTCGCTATAAAAAAAATCGTTAATTTTTTAGTCATCTTTTAATTCCTCCTTTAAACATTTCTCTTCTTCATTATACCTTAAATTCTGCATCTTCCTACTGCTTTATTAAATATTTGTATAACCTCTTTGTTTCAACTATACTTACCTACAATAACTATATGAAGGGATGATCCTCATAAAAAACTTCCTAACTGAGTTTAAAGAGTTTGCCTTCAGAGGAAATGTTCTTGACCTAGCAGCCGGCATTGTTAATGGTGCTGCTTTTACAACAATTATTACTTCTTTGGTAGAAAACATTAGTATACTAGTAGTTGGTATACTAACTGGCGGTCATGATATTTCAGCATTATCCGTTACCATAGGATCCGCTAAGCTAGCATATGGATTTTTTTACAAGCTATTATTAACTTTTTAATTATGACTTTTTAATTACTGTACTTGTTGTTTTTATATTTATAAAAATGATTAATACCGCTGTTGCTAAGTTTAAACAAGAAGAAGGAATTGAAAAAACAGAAGTTAAAATTCCGGCCGCTGAACAATATTTGAAAGATATACGTAATTTGTTAGCTAAGGAAAGAATTCCTACTGATTTACCTTAAACACAAAAAAACTCTGAAGGAAAACTCCTTCAGAGTTTTTTTGGTCACTTTATTCTACTTGATAATCAGGGTTTTGATAGTTTTCTTTCTTCAAGCCTTTAATACTCATCATAATGACAAAACTAAACAGGTACAGTGCTGATAAAAATAACATAACGGCTAGTAAATTGTAATTATCTAAAATAACCCCAATTATTACAGAGGAAAAGCCTCCAACTGCTCGCCCAACGTTCAAAATAACATTATTAGCTGTCGAACGAATATGGGTTGGGTAAAGTCTTCCAACAATCGCCCCATAACCCGCAAACATCCCGTTAGCAAAGAATCCTACAACGGCTCCGCCTAACAATAAGGTCCACTCACTCGTTGCTGTTACAAAAAGAAAAACTGAGGCAGCAGAAGCTAATAGGAATAACCCGTATGCTGTTCTAGCACCTAATTTATCTAAAAGTCTACCAAACAACAGCATCCCAATACTCATTCCAATAATCGTAGAAATCATCCAGATAGATGAACCAGATACGGATAAACCTAAACTTTTTTGTAAAATAGATGGCAGCCAGTTCATTAGTCCAAAGTAGCCTGCAATTTGAACAGTAGCCATCAACATTAGCGATATAGTCAGTTTTGCCAATTTTGCTGTTTTAAATAACTCTTTAATTGAGATAGAAGGTCCATTTTTTTCTAGTTTTGTTTGTTTCCATTCATCTGTTTCATCTAGATGTTTACGTACTAAGATGGCCATAACGACAGGAAACAATCCAAATAAAAACAAGGTATTCCAGCCCAATGTCGGAATAATTAATGCTGCTAGAATGGCTGCTAAGATTGAACCCATTTGACCAGAAATTGTTACAATAGAAGTCATAGCGCCCATTTTCTTCCTAGAGAAAACTTCAGCAACCAACGCCATCCCTATTCCATATTCCCCACCAGCCCCTATACCCGCTAAAAACCGGAAAATATAGATTAAATAGATGTCATTTGCAAAGTACATCGCTGCAGTGGCAAACGCAAAAATATACACTGTATAACTAAACATCTTAACTCGGCCATGTTTATCTGCCAACACCCCAAATAAAACGCCCCCTAATAACATCCCTAGATTTGTTATCGTAGAGATCAGTCCTGCTGCCGCACTCGTTAGCTGCAATTGAGCAGTAATAGAAGATAGTGAAAAGGAAAGAAACATAATATCCATATTCTCTAATCCGTATCCTACTGCTGATGAAGCTAAAACTTTCTTTTGGTAGCCTGACATGGTTTGATTACCAGTTGCCGTTTGTTGTTCCATATTTTATTTTCCTCCTAAAACGAATGATCTCTGTCATTCATTATTTTATGGTATTAATAGTAGTATACGGACTATTCTATTTTTGAGCAACCCTTTTTGTGTCATTGTTTTAAAAAAACACCATGACAAAAGCCACGATGTTTCATTCTTTATTAGATACTATGAAAAATAGCATAAATTTCTTGCTTTTTACTCTCTCTCACTTTAGCTACCAGTTTAATGGCTTCCTTACTCGTAATTTCTTTTTCTTCCATTAAAAGATTTACGTGTTCTATTACCGATAAACTTTCCCACGAAGTATCTGGTTTCGCCATTAAAGAACCTTCACTATTTCCTTCGATAATTAAGCAAAATTCTCCCCTGATTTCTGAATTCGCGGCCCACTCGACCATCTCTTCTATCGTTCCACGGATAAATTCTTCGTAACGCTTAGTTAATTCGCGACAACAAACCATCTTCCGTTCTGGTCCAAATACAGTTAACATGTTTTTTAACACTTCTTTTAACCTGTGGGGCGATTCATACAAAATTAGTGTTTCGGGTCTGCAATTTAACTCTTCCAACTCATTTAGTTGCTCTTTTTTCTTCCGCGGCAAGAAACCATAAAAGTAAAAAGGCTGTGGTGCAATTCCTGATGCAATCAAAGCTGTTAATCCAGCATTTGCTCCTGGTAACGGAACAACTGGAATATCAGCTTCGATACAAGCAAGAACTAACTCATGTCCAGGATCACTAATAGACGGCATACCTGCATCACTAACTTGAGCGACTGCATCTCCTGCTAATAATTTTTCAATCAATTGATGGATTCGTTCTTTTGTATTGTGTTCGTGAAAACTGAGTTGAGGCGTCTTTATTTCAAAATGATTTAATAATTTCTGGGTGTTTCGTGTATCTTCTGAAGCGATTAAATCAACTTCTTTGAGTAATCTAATGCCACGAATAGTCATATCTTCTAGATTACCAATAGGTGTTGGAATGAGATACAGTATTCCTCTAACTTCTTTTTCAAAACTCTTTTGGCTTTTCAATTGGTTCCGCCTCCTTTACGTTTATTAAGTTGTTGTTTATTATACAAGATTGACTTAAATCTACCGGGAATTTAATTCCCTTTACTCGTAAAAATTGTTCTTTTTTTTTGCGAGACTGTTTTTTAAAAGCATATTCTGCTTTAGTGGCTTCGCTGCGTGTTTTAAACTCTTCTGCATAAATCATTTTAACCGGACGACGCGTGATTGGCTTCGTGTATTTAGCCCCTTCACCGGTATTGTGTTCTTTTTCTCTTCGAACTAAATCAGTTGTGTACCCGCCATAGAAACTTTCGTCTTTACAATATAAAACATAAAAATAACTAACTATTTTTCCCATATAGCATCTCTTCCACTTCAGGCAAATATTGATTGTCTTGACTGTAGACAATTAAAGGTGGCAAAATACGAAAGCCATTATCCTTTCCATCTTTGATCCCTTCAATCAACAATGTATTCGCTTCTTTATTCTCTTTAGGGTAAACAAATCTTATTTTTTTAGGTGCTAATCGATGTCTTTTCATTGCATCCAGTATCTCAAGTAGTCGGTCAGGACGATGCACAAAGTAAGCTTTCCCATTCATCTTCAACATTCCACTCGTTACTTTCATTAGTTCATCTAAATTTGTATGCAATTCATGTCTAGCAATCGCCAAATGAGAATTAGGATTTTTAATACTCGTGCCTTCGTTAGCAAAATAAGGCGGGTTACATGTAACAATATCAATGGAATCCTTCTTTACCCACTTTAGCGCTTCATTTATATTTCCTTCAACAACTGACAACTGGTCTTCCAGATAATTCATTTGAATACTGCGTTCTGCCATATTCACCAAACGTGGCTGAAGCTCAATCCCCACAATAGAGCTTTTGGTTTTCTTACTCAATAATAGACCGACAACTCCGTTTCCTGCACACAGGTCTACAATTTTTGCTCTGTTATGTTTGGGTACTTGAGCAAATTCTCCTAGTAATACAGCATCCAAAGAAAACGAAAAAACAGATGGGCTTTGAATAATTTTTAATTCATGACGGATGAGTTGATCTATTCGCTCGTCTTCTTGTAACCATTCTTCCATGCATGACACTCCTTTATTGATGTTAATCATCCTCCATTATAGCATAAAATAAACCAACAGCTGAGCTATTGGCTTATTTTATACTATAGATATAAGTTAAATGGTTACTATGATTTTACCAATATTTTCATTAGATTCCATGTAACGGTGAGCTTTTTCAACTTCTTCTAAAGAAAATATAGTATCAATAACGGGTTTTATCGTACCCAATTCTAGATAAGGCATAACCACCTTTATAAACTCTTGAGTAAGTTTAGCTTTATAAGCATCGCTACGAGGCGTCAATAATGTTCCTTTCAACGTCACTCGTTTAGTTAATAGTTCCAATAGATTTACTTCTTTTACAATTGATCCACCTAAGGTACCAATCAAAATCAAACGGCTGTCTTTTTTTAAACTTTCTATATTTTTCTCCCAATACGAAGCACCGACAAAATCAAGAATCAAATCTACTCCTTCTTGGTTGGTACAAGCTAAAACTTTTTCTGAAAAATCTTCTTCTTTATAATTAATCGTTTCACTTGCTCCTAGGTTTTCACAAACCGTTAATTTCTCTTTCGATCCAGCTGTTGTAATAACACGAGCTCCAATAATATGCTTGGCTATTTGAATAGCAGCAGTCCCTACACCACTAGCACCTGCATGAATTAAAACTGTTTCTTCTGGCTTAAGTTCTCCTAGCCAACACAACGTTTGGTAAGCCGTCAAAAATACTTCAGGAATGGCAGCACCACAATCGAAACCAATATTTTCAGGTAACAGTATTGCACGATCTACCGGTAAAACAGCATATTGGGCGTAACCGCCTTGATTAACTAATCCTGCTACTCTAGTTCCTGGTTTAAATCGCTTATCTGTTCCTGGATTTTCCACAACTATCCCAGAAACTTCAACACCTAATATTGGATAAGGAGCCTTTAATAACGTATTGGCTCGTGTCAGTAAATCTGTACGGTTTAACGCTGCTGCTCTAACCTCTATCAGTAATTCAGTAGACTTTGGAATAGGCTTTTCTCTTTGTTCGATGATTAATTGAGATGAGTCTCCAGGACGCACGATGCTGACTGCTTTCATCATGATTAACCCTTCCTTTCTTGAATAAAAGGTGGTAAAAAGAAAGAGCTTCTTTTTACCACCTTTTATTTAACTATCTTACAAATTAAATTAGTTCGCTTGCTTCTTTCAATTCGAATGTTGCTTCTGAATGAGCTTTAAGGAACGTGTCAGATTCAGAATCATTCTTAAGAGTAATTTCCTCTATCGTTTCATCTGAATGAATCATTGTAAAAATAAAACTTGTGGAATTTTTTTGCCGGGTCAAAAATTCTTGTAACTCAATACTTGTCATTTTATTAAATTGATGCATGACGAATTCCACCTTTCTTAAATTTAAGTTCTTTATTAATTTCAATATACCATTCAAAGTAAAAGATTTCTAATAATACACTCCAACAGAATTTGATTTATTTGAACATGCCAAATAATTTCTAGTATAAAATTCACTAGTATAAAGACTGGAATACTAACTGAATTTTGAACTGCGCAGGTAAAAGTTTGCGCTTTTAATTAAACAGTCATAAATTTATCTGTATTTTTCTTTGTTAATGGAATGGCTAACAGGACTAATAGAACCGTTTTTGAATAAACACCAATAAATACAGATACACTCAATACAATATCCGCTACTACATAAAATGCTTTGAATAAAACTAATGCTCTAGGTTTTCCAATATTGTACCTGCAATATGCAACGAGATGACAGCTATAAATAAAACGATTAAAGGAACTAGTTGAAAATGAAGATAGTTCTTTTTAGTCTATGGCTAACTGTTCAACTAGTTATTATTTTTTCCCTTCGGTTGTTATTAGATATTTTTGAAAATAAAAAAAGATAATTTCGATTAACTGAACCGAAATCATCTTTATAAATAAATAGTATTTTATTTATCTGTAGTCCATTCAACCGTTACACTCATCTTTATCTTCTTTCACCATAGATGACATCTAAACAAAAAGCACATGGCTCATCGTTCATCCGACGCGAACCATAAAAAACATTGCAGACGTGAAAACCATCTTCATACAACTTTTCTAAATTCAAACGTGATTTGCTCATCTCCGGCTCCACAATTTCCTCATTTGAACGTTGCAACTTTTCAAGATCATTTAATCGATCTCTTAGATGCTGATTTTCGATTTGCAGAGTGGCATTTTCTTCGACGAGTGCTTCAACCTCACTTCTTAAATCAGAAATTTGATGTAAAGTAGCATCCGTATCTTTTTCCAACTTCGTAAAGCTATCATATAAAGTTTTTTTATCCATTCCTTATCACCCACTCTTTACTATGATATTTGTCCCATTTTTTATTTTTTAATCTTTTGCCAATAACAAGGTTAATTGTTCAAAAACACCTTGTGCATTTACATTACTTTCTAATTTTTTTCGGCTTTGCAAAATAATTTCAATCGCTCGGGACAAATCTTTACCGTTAAATTGTGTTGCTAATTCCCCTATTTGCTCTTCATGCTGTGGATAAGCTAAGATATCTATTACTTTATAATGTGTCTTTAGCACATCACGATAGGCCAATAACAGCAAATCAATTAAAAGTAAATACTGATTTCTCTCTTTAAAATGAGACATGATATCCGTTTGGACAAAAACAAAACTTTCATCTTTCTTATTTGTGATTTGAACAAACCATTTAAACCCTATTTTTGCAGCTTCGTTAAACCATTCATCCTGATTCATCAAAATAGCCGTCTCTAAACTATTCGTTAACTGTACGAGTAAAGCAGATTGATGATTTTTGGTTTCTTTTTTATCTAACTCAGTTAATAATTGTTGTTTAGATAAATTACGAAAATGAATTAGTTGGCAACGAGATAAGATTGTTGGTAAAAGTCGTTGCTTAGCTGTCGTCAATAAGAAAGCTACCGCTTTACCATTAGGTTCTTCTAAAAATTTTAATAAGCTATTAGCCGCTCCAGCAGTCATTTTCTCAGCATCTTCTATAATAAATACTTTTTGCTGACCTTCAACTCCACTTTTTGAAAACTCTGCTTTTAATTGTCTAACCTGTTCTACTTTGATCGATAAACCATCAGGAGCAATTTCTATCACATCTGGATGAACCTGTTTCAACACACGCAAGCAAGAAGTGCACTCTTGGCAAGGTAAACCATCAACTAGATTTTGACAAAAAAGCGAGGCTGCCACCCATAATGCCATATCTTTTTTCCCAGTTCCAGAAACACCTTCAAAAAGGTAGGCATGAGTCAATTGGTTTTTTTCCATCGTTTTTTGTAGCTGTTTATAAATAATAGGTTGAATACTTCTCAAATTATTTTCTATTTTTATCACGACCTATAATTAAAATTGTTCAAAACGTTCAACAGGCATCACGAATACAGTTGCACCACCTACTTGAACTTCTACAGGGTAAGGCATATTCGTTTCCATCGAAACATCTAAACTAACAGGTGGTGTCATGAATTGCTCTCTTGACTGACAAGTTTCGCGAATAATAGTTAACACTTCATCCACACGCTCATCCGCAACGCCAATGATAAACGTTGTATTCCCAGCTCTTAAAAAGCCACCAGTAGTAGAAGATTTTGTCGCTGGTATTCCAGAATCAACAAATTCATTGGATAAACGATTGCTGTCTTTGTCTTGAATGATAGCTATAATTAATTTCATATTGGTCGACCTCTTTCATTTTTTATAGTTGTCTGAAATACTCTAACACAATCACATAACAATCTGATATCACTTTTTCTAGTTCTTGATTCGCATTTACAAGCACCATTCGAGTTGGATTTTTTTCCACTAAGTCCAAATAGGCTGAGCGAACAGATTGATGAAATGTTAAATCTTCTTGATCTAATCGGTCAAATTGACGAATATCTTTATTCTTATTGATACGTTCTAGTCCTATATGTGCTTCTACATCTAAATAAAGGGTTATATCCGGCGAAAGACCTTCTGTTGCGAATTGATTGATGGCAGCAATCTGCTCTATACCAATTCCTCTAGCAACCCCTTGATAAGCCAAAGAACTATCAACAAAGCGATCACAAACCACTATTTTTTCTTCGTTTAAAGCAGGAATAATTTTTTCAACCAAATGTTGCCTTCTAGCTGCCGCATATAGTAAAGCCTCTGTTCGTACATCCATTTCAGTATGTTCAGGATTTAATATTAATTCCCGAATTTTTTCGGCGATTTTACTACCTCCAGGCTCTCTTGTAGCCACTATTGCTTGAGCTAAGCTTTCTTCTAACTTAGGCAATAAAGAATGGATGACACTTGTTTTTCCTGAACCATCTGGGCCTTCGATTGTAATAAATATTCCCTTCAATGCACAAAACTCCTTTAATTCTTACTTTTAATCCTTATCTATTATTATACTGCATATAGAAGAAACAGTCTAATACCATTTACATCCACTCTTTTTATGAAATAATAAATTCAACTACTCTATTTGCTACCCAAATTACTACCCAAAGAAATTACGTTACATTTGATTAAACGATTAATTACAATCCTTTTACTTTAAAACCCATTTATTAAATTTCAGAATCAATCATCTGAAATCAAATAAATGGGTTCGCTTGTTCATTCTTTCCTATCAGACGATTTAACTCTTTGTTGTATCTCCCTTTATCTTTCGTTTGCGTGCTTCTTTAAATAAGTAGAAATATTTAATTTCAGCTAATTTGGTTTGAGCAAAGAGCAATCCATCTTTTTCATATACAGATTGTTCAATTTTTTTTGCATATTCCCAGTCCTGCTTTGTTTGTTTCATCAGATTAAATAACTCTTTATCGTATTGATTGCGCAAACTAATTTTTTTTTTGAACAGCACGAGCATACTCCTTTTTTTATCAGATGTTTTTACTTTACTTATTTCATTCTATTTCACGACGTCCTTCAACAGCTTTAAGCAATGTAATTTCATCCGCATATTCAATATCACTACCTACTGAAAGTCCATGAGCCAAACGAGTTACTTTTATTCCAGCCGGCCGTATTAATCGTGACAAATACATCGCTGTTGCTTCGCCCTCAGCTGTTGCATTCGTTGCAATAATAACCTCATTAACTTCTTCAGATTGTAATCGTCTAATTAGACTTGGGATATTAATGTCTTCCGGTCCAGTTCCTTCAATCGGTGATAATACTCCATGCAAAACATGGTACAACCCATGATATTCTCGCATTCTTTCTAAAGATATAACGTCTTTAGGATCTTCAACCACTAATACAATACTTCTGTCACGGGACTTATCTTGACAGATAGGACAAGGGTCTTCTTGTGTAATGTGCCCACAAATGGAACAATAGTTTAAGTCACGTTTGGCACTAATTAATGCCTTAGCAAAATCTGTCACATCATCTTCTTTCATATTGATGGTGAAAAAAGCTAATCGAGCTGCTGTCTTAGCACCAATTCCGGGAAGTTTCATATAACTGTCCATTAATTTAGTTATCGGTTCAGGATACAAATAAACTCCATTCCTTTCTTTAAAAAATAGCAGATAATTAAAATAAAAAGAGTGAAAAAAACGGGACCCATCTTGGAATCCCATTTTTAGTGTTTAATTACAGGTATTAGTCAAATTATCCCTTCATTACGTTTTACATACCTGGGATATTTTTAGTATATTTCCCCATTGTTGCTTCTGTTTCAGCTTCTATTTTTGCCAACGCATCATTGGTAGCTAAAACAATTAAATCTTCTAGAATTTCAATATCTTCTGAGTCTACTGCTTCTGGTTTGATTGAAATTCCTTTCATTTTACGGTCTCCAGTTAATATTACACTAACTAAGTCTCCACTGGCTGTTCCTATGAATTCTTTTTCATTCAAAGCTTCTTGCGTTTCCCCCATTTCTTTTTGCATTTTTTGCATTTGTTTCATCATACCTTGCATATCGCCCATTCCACGCATGTTATCTCTCCCTTTCCATTCCTATTATTTATTTAATCATTTTTTACTTCAACCATCTTTTCTCCAAATAGAGTCATGGCCTCAGTGACTATCTTATCATCCTCTTCAGAAGGTGGCACAAAATCCTCTAAACTATCCCATTCAGAAGTATCCACAGCCTCTAGTTGCTTTTTAACAGGTGCAAATGCTTTCTCCTTCTGTTCAATGGTTTGATCGGGCTTTGTAACTTGTCCAACTGTTTCATGCTCTACTAGTTTCTCATTTGAAGGCTGACTTTTAAGTTGTTTAACATATTGTCCCCTAATAATTGGCCACTGTTCACCTGGCACACATATCACTTGCGGTCCATATCCTACAAGTTTTCCCAAAAACTGTTTAACGGCTTCCATTAACTCACTGTCATTCGTTGCTTTTTGACATAAGATATCGTAATCAAATGAAACAATTAATCCGCTCGGACCCGCAGCAACCGGTGTTGAAGCTTTTAACATCGCTCGCTGAGTAACAGATAGCATATTTAACAAATCAGGCCAAACATTTTTCAACTGTGTCAAATTTTCCCTAGTTGCTTCTTTTAAGACACTATAGATAGCAGTTGTGTTCGGCGTAAATTGATTATTACCAGCCTTTTTAGATGCTGGTTTCGTTTTTTTAGTACCTGTTTTCGAGCTACCATTTACCATTAAAGATTGCATTTGTTTTTTCATTTGTAAGAGTTCATTTTCTAACTCAGTTATTTTTGGGTTATCGAATGTTGTCGGTATTTCTTCTTGTTTGGATTCTTGTTGTTTTGATGAAACTGTAAAGTTTGAATGAATAGCTTCCAACTGAGTCAACCTGACCGTAGCTACTTCTAAATATACATCGGGGTGATTAGTGAAACGTAGTTCTGTTTGTGTTCCATTCAGAATCACAATCATTTGATACAGTGAATCGGCTGAAATAGTGTCACTTAATGCCTTAAATGCCGTATCAACTTTAGCGCCATCTAGTAGTTCATTCATTTGAGGAGCTTGTTGATAAACTAGTAGGTCGCGACTGAATAGAATCAAGTCTTCCACAAAACGCGCAGCATCTTTTCCATCAGCTAAGATTTCTTGTAGTAAGGAAAGTCCTTTTTTTGTATCATGGGTTACAATTGCTTCAAAATAGTCCAACATTAATTCTTGAGTTAAGCTCCCGGTAACACTCATTACATCTTCAACCGTTACCTTATCATCTCCATAAGAAATGGCTTGGTCCAAAATGCTTAAAGCATCACGCATTCCACCTCCTGCTGATCGTGCAACAATGGGCAAAGCAGCTTCTTCAAACTCAAGCTTTTCTTGATTTAAAATATAACGCATCCGGTCACAGATATCTCGCGTATTAATTCGTTTAAAATCAAATCGTTGTGTTCTAGATATGATGGTTAAAGGAATCTTGTGCGGCTCTGTCGTTGCTAAGATAAAGACAACATTTTTTGGCGGCTCTTCCAACGTTTTCAATAATGCATTAAACGCTCCACTTGAAAGCATGTGGACTTCATCAATAATATAAATTTTGTAATCCGCACTAGTAGCTGCATATTTCGCTTTATCACGGATATCACGAATTTCTTCGACACCATTATTACTAGCTGCATCAATTTCAATGACGTCATTTAATTGACCATTTGTGATGGCTATACAGGTCTCACACTCATTACAGGGTTCTCCATCTTTTAAAAAATGACAGTTAATGGCTTTAGCAAATATCTTAGCTCCACTTGTTTTTCCTGTTCCACGAGGGCCCGTAAAGAGATAGGCATGGCTTGTTTTTTCTTGCATCAAGGCATTTCTCAATGTTTGTGTGATGGCTTTTTGCCCGGCAATATCTTGGAACCTTTGAGGGCGCCATACGCGATAAAGTGCTTGATAAGTCAATGCTTCTCTCCCCTTCTTAACCCTGTAGTTGCTACTTTGTATTATACGTTATTTGACTAGAAAATTAAACCTCGATCTTCTTTGTCAACGAACTTCGTTAGCTAGTAAACTTTAGTTTACTAATTAATGTTTATTTCTTTCAGGCAACAAAAAAAGTTTTTGATTTTAAAAATCAAAAACTTTTTTTATTCTACTATGTACGTACAGCACATGGACAAGCAAACTTAGTGCTGCTTCCTTCCGGATCTGACACGATTCGTAAGTTCTCCATTGCCATACGGCCTTGCGGCATCTCTTATTATAACGCAAAGTGTAAATAAAAGCTAGTCCTTTTTAACCAATTTCAAATTGAGTGCTTCTTTCTTTCTTTTTATCTTAATTCTATTAAGATTTCCCATCTAATTTTTTTATCTGTATTTTATGTCGTACGATAAGATACTGTTAGAAATATGGAATACAATATATCTGTTTTATTGACAAGTTAAGTGTACTACTCGTGTAATACAGACACGAAGTCTCCTTGAGCGACTTTTTTTAACGCTAGTGTATTAATCGAGTAGTACAACAAGATGTAGGAGGTTGCTATGAATATTCATTTTAACAAGCGAGACCCAATTTATTTACAAGTTGTCCGATACTTTAAACAAGAAATTGCTGTTGCTCACTTAAAACCAGGTCAAAAAATTCCTTCAAGACGAGAACTTACAAGTCAATTAAACATCAAACCTAATACTGCTCAAAAAGCTTATAAAGAAATGGAAAACCTTGGATTGATTTACACTGAAGGCAATTCACCTGGTAAAATCACTGAAAATACTATTGTGTTGAAAAAGGTTCGTGAGGAATTGATTGATGAAGCCACAGATAATTTCATCACAGCCATTAAACCCATTAACGTTCCACTAGATGAAATTGTTGGTTTAGTCAAAAAAAATATACTGAAAATCAAAAAGACAAGGAGGATACAAATGATTGAAGTGAAAAATGTCATTAAAACATTCGGCAAGAAAAAAATTTAAAAGGCCTATCCTTTACCGCTGAAAAAGGGCAAATTACTTGTTTGATTGGAATTAATGGTGCTGGTAAAACAACCATTTTAAATGCGATTATGAATCTAACTCCTCTCAATAGCGGTGAAATATTAATAGATGGTAGACAATTGACTAAAGAAAGTTATCAAACCATTGCGTTTATTCCTGATACCATTGCAATGCTTTCACAGATGACCATTAAACAGGCCGTGAATTTCATGAAAAATTTTTATCTAACTTGGAACCAAAAACGAGCAGATGAATTATTAGAGTTCTTTCAGTTAGCCAAAGAAGAAAAAATTGCTAATCTTTCAAAAGGGAATACTGCTGAAATTAATTTATTGCTTGGTTTAGCTTTAGATGTTGACTACTTATTAATGGACGAGCCTTTTTCAGGAATTGATATTTTTAGCCGTGAACAAATCACCAATATTTTTACCAGCCACCTTATCGAAGACCGTGGTGTACTGATCACAACCCATGAAATAAATGATATCGAGCACCTGATTGATAAAGTTATTTTAATCGATGACGGTATCGTTGTGAAAGATTTTAAAGCTGAAGATATGCGTGAACAAAAACAGAAATCAATTATCGATGTCATGCGGGAGGTTTATATAAAATGAAAAACTATCTAAAACTAGTTCATTTTGAACTGAATCGATTTATAAACATATATGTGGCGTTAACCGTTATAATCCTTATTTCTCAATTTACAGGAATCATTTTACGATCTCAAAATTATGTATCTACTGTCAAGCGGACGCTTCAAGAGGGTTCTATATCCATAGAACAATATTTTGTTGATCATTCTCCATTTACAATGATTGACATGACAAACAGTGGCTGGTTCATACTTTTTATTGTCTTCAGTATTGCTGCTTTAATTTTTTATAGTTTTCTTATTTGGTATCGTGATTGGTTTGGGAAAAATGCTTTTATCTATCGCCTTTTAACGTTACCAACCAATCGTATCTATCTGTTTTTTTCTAAGTTGACCCTTATTCTTTTAACGGTGTTAGGCTTAGTAGCTACTCAATTAATTTTACTTCCAATTGAATCTGCTCTGTTCACTCAACTTTTACCTGACTATTTGAGATACAATCTTTCAACCCAAACGATTATTTCTTCTTCACAATTTTTAATTGTTTTATTTCCTAATTCGTTTATTCTTATCGCTTTACAGATGATAAAATCAATTTATATACGACATCTTTAAGCAATTTAGGTGATTCGTCTAAAAAACCAATAGATTTATCCGTTTCTCAAGACTCGATAGAATGGCACAGCATAAAAAATGATAACCTTTATTTAGTTTCTGCAACTAAGCAATCTCCACTTAAAAAACAACTCTTAATTTATGATATAGTTAACGAAAAATTAATTTACGAAGGTTCCATTGAACCTATTTCTAATAATACTCAAACTAAGAAAAATGGCTTAATTATTAATTATGGTTTAATGGAATAAAAAAAAAGAAGCCGTTGGGCTTCTTTTTTTATTTAGTTAACGGTCTCCATTAAAAATAGAGTTTTTTACAATTACATAGTTTACTTTACGAAGTGCTTCAATATCCTTACCGCCTGCATAAGAAATAGAAGATTGTAAGTCTTGTTTCATCTCTAACAATGTGTTTGAAATATCCCCTTTAGGTGCCACCATTATCTTTTTGCCTTCAACATTTTTATGTTCCCCTTTTTGAAACTCAGAAGCACTTCCATAATATTCTTTGTACATTTTCCCATCTATTTCAAGTGCTTCACCTGGAGACTGATCATGCCCTGAAAAAACAGAACCTATCATCACCATTGTCGCCCCAAAACGAATAGATTTAGCAATATCACCGTTATCTCGAATTCCGCCATCAGCAATTATCGGTTTACGAGCAGCTGTTGAACACCAGCGAAGTGCAGCTAACTGCCATCCACCTGTTCCAAAGCCTGTTTTCAACTTAGTAATGCAAACTTTCCCTGGACCGATACCCACTTTTGTAGCATCCGCTCCTGCATTTTCTAATTCACGCACAGCTTCTGGTGTTCCAACATTTCCAGCAATTAGAAAGGTATTTGGCAAATGTTTTTTGATGTGTTGAATCATATTAATTACTAAATCAGAGTGACCATGTGCGATATCAATCGTGATGTATTCAGGGATTACATTTTCTTCAGCTAACGCCTTAATGAAGTCATACTCTGTTGCTTTTACCCCGACACTGATAGAAGCGTACAATTCTTTTTTATGCATATCGATTATAAATGGGCGACGTTTTTCTTCTTCAAACCGATGCATCACATAAAAATAATCATTCTCAGCGAACCAGATAGCTAATTCTTCATCAATTACTGTCTGCATGTTAGCCGCAACAACTGGTAATTTAAACGTGCGATTACCCAATTTCACACTTGTGTCACATTCTGTTCTACTCTGCACAATACTTTTATTCGGAATCAGTTGGATGTCTTCATAATCAAAAACTTTCATTAGCTTGAAAACCTCTTTCTCTTCTTTATTGTCTGCTTATTCTATATTATCAGTGATTTTTATACCCACAAACGAACATTAGCTTAATTCTCTTCGAAAATAGTTCGCTCACTAACCAATTTACCGCATTTCTTTTTATTTGTCAAAGTCTATTCTACTTTTCCGCGTTTTTTAAAACATGTTTTATAGGAAAAACACCATTCTTATCTTTTAAACACGAATAATATGTTTGCCCAAGTATAAAAGATACGTTTTTTAATCAAAAAAAAAGCTCCCCTACTCTCAGTGACATTCAACCGAAAATAGCAGAACCTTTCTATACTAAACACTTGATTTTTTTCATAAGCAAACTATTAAACTCTCGTAAAACCGGCTAATGTTTCCTCATCTAAACCAACCAAACTATCTAAATTAGCTCCGATAGACATACCGATTGTCCATTGGTACGATTCTGAAATTTGACCATAATAGAGATAAACGCCATGTTCTCCGACCGCCATGCTAGCTCGATAAACGCCTGCAGAGTCATAACTTTCTCCATCATCCCTATAGGATAAAATAAATTTCTCTTCAGTGAAGTTGATACCGTCACTAGACGTACTGTATCTAATTGCACCTCGTACACCTATATTTGTATCATTATCATTGTTCAATAAGTAATACGTATCATCAAACTTTTGAACACTTGGGTGCCAAGTATGAACATTCTGTCCAGCAGTATTAATTTTAACAACTTCACTCCAATTCTTGCCGTCTAAACTTTCTGCATAGTGAACTTCCCAATCACGATTGAACCACATTTTATATTTGCCCTCTTCATAGATAACGGAAGGTGAGATATACTGTAAGAAGTTATTAGAGGAGGCCGAAATCATTAGTTCAGGCATCGTCCAATTTAATGCATCTGTTGTTTTGATACGGTATAACGTTTCTGTAATAGTAGCATTTTGAACTTGGCGATACCAAAGCTCTAATTCATTTGTTGTATTATTGTAAACCAGATGTGTATCTGAATTATAGGCATTTTCAATTTCAATCGGTACTAATGGATTTAAAATATTTTCAGGAACTACCCAATTAATTCCATCGTGACTAGCCACAACACTTGGGTTTTCTTTCTGATCATCTCCATATGGATAAGGCGTAAAACCCATCCAATATTTATAGCCATTCCAATTGTTTTCAAATTGAATAACTGAAGGGTGTGTTGCTTGATTTGTGCGTCCCGCCCAATCACTTCCATCATCATAAACAGTCGGAAGAGGTAAGAATATTTGAGAATTGGGTCCATTTTCGGCTATTACTCCTACGATGAATTTTACAGCTGCTACTTGACCTGTGTCGACTTCAACCATAATAGTCACTCTTCCATCTCTGATTGTTGTAATTACTCCTGTAGCTGGATCAACCATTGCGATGTCCGGATTCTGAGACCACCAGTATTCCCATTTCGGTTTTAGTGCATTACCTGGATTATAAACTACCTCTAAGCGGTCTATCGTTTCACCAACTTCCAAATTTGTTCTAGAAGAATCAATGCTAATAGATTCAAGAGGTTCCTCCGCTGGAGTTGATGAATCACTTACCGCCAGCAGTGCTCCTGCTTCTTGTCCTGTATCGACTTCAACCATAATCATTGTCGTTCCTGCTCGATACGTTGTAATCATACCTGTTCCTGCATCAACTGTTGCGATATCCGGATTTGTGGACCACCAATATTCCCATTTAGGTATTAGTGCATTACCTGGATTATAAACTACCTCTAAGCGGTCTATCGTTTCACCAATAGATGAGGCAGTTGTCGGTGGCGTAACACTAATAGATTCAAGAAGTTCCTCCGCTGGAGTTGATGAATCACTTACCGCCAGCAGTGCTCCTGCTTCTTGTCCTGTATCGACTTCAACCATAATCATTGTCGTTCCTGCTCGATAGGTTGTAATCATACCTGTTCCTGCATCAACTGTTGCGATATCCGGATTTGTGGACCACCAATATTCCCATTTAGGTATTAGTGCATTACCTGGATTATAAACTACCTCTAAGCGGTCTATCGTTTCACCAATAGATGAGGCAGTTGTCGGTGGCGTAACACTGATGGATTCAAGAAGTTCCTCCGCTGGAGTTGATGAATCACTTACCGCCAGCAGTGCTCCTGCTTCTTGTCCTGTATCGACTTCAACCATAATCATTGTCGTTCCTGCTCGATAGGTTGTAATCATACCTGTTCCTGCATCAACTGTAGCGATATTCGGATTTGTGGACCACCAATATTCCCATTTAGGTATTAGTGCATTACCTGGATTATAAACTACCTCTAAGCGACCTATCGTTTCACCAATAGATGAAGCAGTTGTCGGTGGCGTAACACTGATGGAATCTAATATAATAGTTTCGGGGGTACCTACTGTGAGTGTGTCTTGTGGTGTTTTTTGTGCTATTTCTTGTGGTGTGCCTTGTGGTATTTCTTGTGATGTGTCTTGTGGTATTTCTTGTGATGTGTCTTGTGGTATTTCTTGTGATGTGTCTTGTGGTATTTCTTGTGATGTGTCTTGTGGTATTTCTTGTGATGTGTCTTGTGGTATTTCTTGTGGTGTTTTTTGTGGTATTTCTTGTGATGTGTCTTGTGGTATTTCTTGTGATGTGTCTTGTGGTATTTCTTGTGGTGTTTTTTGTGCTATTTCTTGTGATGTGTCTTGTGGTATTTCTTGTGGTGTTTTTTGTGCTATTTCTTGTGATGTGTCTTGTGGTATTTCTTGTGATGTGTCTTGTGGTATTTCTTGTGATGTGTCTTGTGGTATTTCTTGTGATGTGTCTTGTGGTATTTCTTGTGATGTTTTTTGTGCTATTTCTTGTGATGTTTTTTGTGCTATTTCTTGTGATGTTTTTTGTGCTATTTCTTGTGATGTGTCTTGTGGTATTTCTTGTGATGTGTCTTGTGGTATTTCTTGTGATGTGTCTTGTGGTATTACTGAAAGTTGATCATCTTTTCTTATCTCTTCTAATAAAAATTCTTTTGGCTCTTCTGTCTCTTCAGCTGATACTTCAGATATATCTATATTCACTAGCATAATACCAACTAACGGAAAAATCCAAATTGCTCGTTTAATCATAGTTTCGCCTTCTTTCTTAATTATCAAAAAATCATTAAAAAACAACGGATTTTAAATCTTTAACTTAATCTTTCTAATCAGCATCTTAACCTCAGCCCTCCTCTACTAATAAAATGTCAATTTAAATTTTCATTAGAAATCGTTTGGTATAAATTTAAATTCGCTTCATCTACTCCTACCAAATTATTTAAATCTGGACCAATAGAAAGACCGATTGTCCACTGATAAGCACTAGAAACTTGACCATAATATAAATACACCCCTTGTTCTCCAATAGTCATACTTGCTCTATATACCCCAGTTGAATCATAACTCAAGCCATTTGCAGTAAAACCCAAAATGAATTGTTCTTTAGTGAAGTGGATACCATCATTGGACGTACTATAATATATTTTTCCACCAGCACCTGTATTCGTATTATTGTCATTATTTAATAAGTAATAAGTCTCATCTATTTTACAAACATGCGGATGCCATGAGTGAATAGGATTATTTTCACTATCGACTGGGATGGGATCACTCCATTTTTTTCCATCTGAGCTTTCTAAGTAATAGATATACCAATCACGCATGATCCACATTTTGTATTTTTTTTCTTCATAAATAATAGAAGGAGAAACATACTGCAATAAATTTTTTGAATCGACTATCAGTTTTTCTGGAGCTGTCCACTGGATGGTATCACTTGATCTAACACGATAAAGAATTTCTTTTTTTTGCCTATTGTTCACATAGCGATACCATAATTCTAATTCGTCAGTGTCATTGTTGTATAATAAGTGGCTATCAGAAAGATACGTATCAAAAAGATATGCAGGTATAGTCTTATTAGAAACGATAGGATTTGATACATTAGGAGGTACCATCCAATTAATACCATCATGACTAGCAACTAAACTAGGGTTCTCTTTTTTATTATTTCCGTATGGATATGGGGTAAATGTCATCCAATACTTATAGCCCTTCCATTTATCCTTAAATTGAATAACTGATGGATGTGTTGTTTGATTCGTTCTGCCAGTCCAGTTTGTTCCATCATTATAAGGTGTAGGGATTGTTAGAAATGTTTTTGAATTTGATTCAGGAAAATTGTCATTGAGTTTGATGCGTTTTGGGAGAGGATGCTTCGTAGCTTTCTTAACTAGTTTTGATAGGCTTATTAGAGATAAAGCAACAAAACTTAAACTTGCAGTAAGAGAGATTATTGGCTTCATCATCTTTGACGGTGTAATGTCGTCATGAATAATGATCAATTTATCTCGGACATTCGGGGATAACTTAGTTACTTTTCTTGAAATGTTCCTTATTTTCACTAATGAAACAGTTATTAAAAAGAACAAACCTAGCAATTGATGCCTAAATTTTTTAGCCATCTTCTACCTCCTTTTTATTCCGTTACTTATCATCCATCGGTTTAAAAAATGTCTTAGCTTTCAATTAACCTTATTATGCTTGTTATTTTAGCTGTTTTCAACTAAAACGCTACCAAATGTACACGTTTAGACTGATTATCCCTTCATAAAAAAGACACATTTACTTATCAGTCCCATTAATTCGATCAGGTTCTACGTGAACGTCAATATCGATTATACCATAGGAGTCTTTTAGAACTCGTTCTACATTTTCTGTAATTTGATGACCTTGAAGCACGGTCAAAGTAGCATCAACCAAAATCGTCACATCCACATAAATATTCGCTCCGTACTTTCGTGCCTTAATATCTTCAACTGAAAGGACATTTGGTATACTTAAAATACTGGTTTTATATCTTTTCAAGTCTTCTGTATTAAACCCATCAGAAAGAGAGAACACACTATCTCGAAAAATCTCTACACCCGTTTTGATAATAATAACCGCTACAATAATGGCCATCGCGCCGTCCATCCAAACGTAACCTAGCATTGAACCGATAATAGCTATCGTTGTTCCTAAACTTGTCAGCGCATCACTGAAATTATCTTTTGCAACCGCTTTTAATCCATCACTATTAATTTTTTTTGCAAGAGTTACGTTATAAAAATAAACTCCCAGCATAATAATGGCACCTATAAATCCTATCAGCCCAGTAATTTTTTCAGGCGCGACATTTTCTCCTTCAATAATGCGATTAAAGCTAGAATAAAAAACTTGAATCCCTACTAATAACATAACAAAAGAAGTAACCAAACTTGCAATTGTTTCTGCTTTCCAATGTCCATAAGGGTGGTCATCATCTGCTGGCCTTCTAGCTAACTTTAGTCCAACTAAAACAGCTACAGAAGAGAAAACATCTGTTAAATTATTTAACCCGTCTGCTCTCAAGGCGACAGATTGATACGTAATACCAACAAATATTTTAGTCAAAGAGAGAACAATGTACGCTACAATACTTACTATCGCTCCTTTTTCAGCTCTTTTTAATTCTTCATAACGTTCTTGCATCCCAATTTGCCCCTCTTTAACTTATTTGATAGTTATTTTTTAATTTATTTCATTTTATTTTATGCTCTTTATAAAAGAAAGATAATAGAATCATTCTTTCAACTTAAATATGTAAACACCTATTTTTGAAACATGAATTGTATTTTATCACTTTATTTCTTTTGGTACAGGATATGTTTAATTTTGACTAATGATTTATATAAACGAATTAAAAGATGATACACATAAACAGCGGCCTGGTTTTTATGTTAAAATAATAGCAGTTTACTATGTTCTAAAGAATGGAGTGTTACTTATGAAAGTTGGATTTATCGGAATAGGAAATATGGCTAGTGCCATTATCAAAGGAATCATTGAAAAAAATTACATGAATAGTGAAGACATATATCTATATAGTAGAACAAAAGAAAAATTAGTTGTTTTCGCAGCCGAAACAAAAACGACTATCTGCTCCTCAAATGAAGAGTTGATTGCTAACGTAGACATTGTTGTGCTGGCTGTTAAACCTAATGTGCTTGCTGAAATACTACCTAACTTAAGTTCAGCTATTGAAAAACACCATCCTCTATTAGTCTCCATAGCTGCCGGGACATCCCTTCAAAAATTAACTAATTTAATTGGAGTAAAATCTACAAATTCTATCATTCGAGTGATGCCAAATCTGAATTCGGTTATAGGTGAAGGTATGACTGCTGTTTGTGGAAATAGTTTTTCTTCTCCCGAACAAGTCCAGTATATATTAGGTATGTTTAAATCGATAGGTGAAAGTATCGAGCTAGCAGAAAAAGATTTTAGTACTTTTATTGCTATTGCAGGTAGTTCACCAGCCTATACCTTTCTCTTTATTGATTCCTTAGCCCGTGGAGCTGTTAAAAATGGTATGCCTAAAGAACTAGCTACAAAAATTGCTGCCCAAGCTGTATTAGGCAGTGCAAAGTTAGTCTTGGAAAGTGATCAATCTCCTTGGAACCTAATCGATCAAGTTTCTTCACCTGGTGGTACAACCGTTGCAGGAATTGTCGCTTTAGAAGATGAAAAATTTATTTCGACAGTTATTAAAGGTGTCGATGCTACTATTGCAAAAGATCAAGAACTAATGAACGATTAGTATCTTCCTTAAAGTTAATTTAGTCTTTTTGCATTTCGTTTAACCCTTTTAGTTCAGCTTTTTCTATTTTTTTACGTTTGCGTAATTCTCTAAAAAAATTTGTTAATAGCGCGCTACACTCAGACTCAAGAATACCCTGCTCTATTTCTACTTGATGATTAAAACGACTATCTGTTAACAAATTCATTAATGTGCCTGCTGTTCCGCCTTTGGGATCTGCTGCTCCATAATACAATTCTTTAACACGTGATAAAATCATTGCGCCACTACACATTGAACAGGGTTCTAATGTAACAAATAACTGAGCATCTTCTAAACGCCAATTTCCAAGTGTTTTGTTTGCTTCTCTAATGGCAAACATTTCAGCGTGTGCTGTTGCATCATGACTTTCTTCCCGATCGTTATGCCCTCGTCCTATGATCCGACCATTTAGAACGATGATTGCTCCAATAGGTACTTCTAATTTTTTTCTAGCCTTTTTAGCTTCTTTAATCGCTTCACTCATAAAGTATTCTTTTTCTTGTAATGTCAGCATAAGTCCAGCCTTTCTTAATTTATTACTGTTATCATATCATAACTCATCTACAAACTTGAGGGGAAATGTTAGACTACAAAGAAATATAGCAATAAAAGAGGAACTTACTATTTAGTGAAACGAGGTGTTGTCTTGGAATTTAATGAAATCAAACTTATTTATCCTGATGCTCAATTAACAAACTTATCTGTAGAAAACTCTGATCTTATTTCTTTCCCTTTTAAAAACCAATGGATTCAATTCAAACAAGAAAATAAATCTCCATCTGAAATTAAATTATTGCAGCTTTTGTTTGCTTCAAAAAAAACTAAAGTTGCTTCAATGGCCTCAAAATGGCAAAATTATTTAATTAATGGACTAGAACTTCCATCCTTAACTTTTAATAACGATTTCCGTATTATCCAATTCGCTCTTTTAAAAAAAGATTCCTATTTTGAAAAAAAAACTTGGCTTAATGCTTTCAAAAGTATCTTTAGCAACAGTGAAGAAGCCTTTTTTATAGATGAAAATTCTGGGTTATTGATTCAAAAAAAATCTGATGACCAATTAACTTTAGATGAACTTTCAGGTATCATCCAAACGCTTGATGATGACTTTTCAATTAAGACCATTTGCTATATTGGTCAATTTTGGCCGATTGACAAAGAGTTTAAAACAATTTTTAAAGAAGAACAGTTTATTTTTGAAAAACAAAAAAATAAAGGTAAATCTCTGCTTTCATTACCTATCGTTGCCTTAAGTTATTACACCTCTGAAGCCTTAGAAAAAAGTGCGCTCATGCATATATTAAAACAAAAATATACTAGTCAACCTGAGTTAAAAGAATTGATCTTAGCTATGTGGCACAGTCAAGGAAATATCAGTTTGGCGGCTAAGTCATTATATGTTCATCGAAATACATTGCAGTATCGAATAGATCGATTTCACGATATAAGTGGCTTGTCTTTACGTAATATGAATGATTTATTGCTTTGCTATTTATTAATTTTTTAAAAATTATCTTTACAGGTTTATAAAAAGTACTATAAAAATAAGAGACTGGGACAAATGTGTCCCAGTCTCTTTCTTGCATATCCGAATTTTTATTCTAGAGCGTGCTTCAAAAAGCAAACCCAACATCCACTTCACGAAAAATGCTCGATGGTCTGCAATCAACGAGCGATTTTCGTGAAGTAATTTTGGTCTAAACACTTTATGTCCCACTCCGTTATTTTTAATTCAACTTTTTATCGTTTTACTTTATCTTTAACTTCGCCTACAAAATCTTCTGCTTTTCCAGTTGCTCTTTCCTTCTTATCCATGAACATATCTTTAAATTCATTCGTTGCATCTTTCAAATGACCCGTATAAGCTCCAACTTGTCCTTTTAAATCGCTGACTTTATCAACAACTTTTAATAAGTTTACAACCTCTTCGTCAGATAAATTTCCAACAACATCTAAAGCTTTTTCATTACCTTTTAGTTTATCTTTAACAAAATTTTTCGCTTTTTGGCGATTCATGTAGGCTTCTATCTTAAGCATAGTTCTATCAGATGCGGATAAAATAACAGCCCCTACCGCCATTGTAGCGCCTAAACCTACTAGTAAGTTACGTGTACTTCTTTTCATAAATATTCACATCTCCCTTTATTCTATCTGTACCTTAATCATAACAGAAAAAAAAAAAAGATACGAATAAAAACACCTGACATCATTGAGCAATGTCAGGTGTTATTTACTGAACCGATGATTTTATAAAAGTATTATTAAGCTTTTACTGGGTCAGATGGAGTAGAATTTTCACTCTTTTTAGTATTATCCTTCACAGTAACTCTAATTTTCCCTTTTGAAGCTCCGATAGTTACATGATCTCCCACTTTAATTGCCCCACTCAATAGCTCTTCACTTAAGCGGTCTTCAATTTCTTTTTGAATCGCACGGCGTAAAGGCCGTGCTCCGTACTCTGGATCAAATCCTGCTTTAGAAATGACATCTATAGCAGCTTGGGTCATTTTAACATGAATATCCATTTCTTCTAAACGCTTAGTAACCATTTGTACCAATAGCTTAACAATTTTATTCAATTCAGGTTTTTCAAGCGCATGGAATACAATGATTTCATCTAACCGGTTAATAAATTCCGGTCTAAACGTTGTTTTCAACTCTTCTTTAATTCTTTTTTCCATCGTATTATGATCTTTTTTCTTATCTTTTGTACTAAATCCAACTAGTTTTTCATCTCTCAAGGATGTTGCTCCTAGATTGGAAGTCATAATCATAACTGTATTCTTAAAATCTACTTTACGTCCTTTCGAATCTGTTAAATGACCATCATCTAATACTTGCAATAAAATATTAAAGACATCTGGATGAGCTTTTTCAACCTCATCCAATAAAATAACAGAATAGGGTTTTTGTCGTACTTTTTCAGTTAATTGTCCACCTTCATCATATCCTACATAACCTGGAGGGGAACCAATCAAGCGACTTGTACTGTATTTTTCCATAAATTCAGACATGTCAACTCTAATTAATGCTTCTTCACTACCAAACATAGCATTAGCTAATGTTTTAGCTAATTCTGTTTTCCCTACTCCTGTTGGACCCAAAAACATAAATGAGCCGATAGGTCTATTAGGATCTTTCAATCCGCTTCTAGATCTTCTGATAGCTCTAGCTACTGCACTAACTGCTTCTTCTTGTCCTATTACACGATTATGCAATACTTTTTCCAATTTTAACAAACGCTCTGATTCTTTTTGATCCATTTGTTTCACTGGGATACCTGTCCATAAAGAGACCACTTCCGCAATATCTGTTTCTTCTACTTTTAAATTCATTGAATTTGGAGCAGGGTGTTTAATTTTTTCTAATATGCCTTCAATTTCTATTCGTTGCTTCATTTCACTTGAACGAATTTTAGCCGCTTTTTCAAAATCTTGTAATTGAATAGCCACTTCCTTTTCTTCAATTAACGTTTCTAACTGTTTGAGTGCTGCTACCATTGGTGATGGTTTACTAGAAGAATCTAGTCGTACTTTTGAAGCTGATTCATCTATTAAATCGATTGCTTTATCTGGAAGTTGTCTAGATGTTATATAACGAGAAGATAATTGAACAGCTGCATGAATTGCTGCATCAGTAATCTCAACACCATGATGATTTTCATAACGTGAACGTAAGCCTAATAAAATATCTTCTGTCTCTTCTAGTGTAGGCTGATCAACACGGATAGGTGAGAAACGTCTTTCTAAAGCTGCATCTTTTTCAATATATTTTTGATATTCATCCAATGTCGTAGCACCTATAGTTTGTAATTCTCCACGAGCTAATGCTGGTTTCAATATATTCGAAGCGTCTATTGCTCCTTCAGCACCGCCTGCACCGATTAATGTATGCAACTCATCAATAAATAGTATGACATTTCCATCTTGATAAATTTCATCTATAATTTTTTTCATACGTTCTTCAAATTCTCCGCGATACTTTGTTCCCGCAACCAGTGAACCCATATCAAGCATCATCAAACGTTTGCCAATTAATGTATGTGGAACTTCTCTAGCAGCAATTTTTTGTGCTAATCCTTCCGCTATGGCTGTCTTACCCACTCCTGCTTCACCTATTAAAACTGGGTTGTTCTTAGTCCGACGACTTAAAACCTGGATAACACGTTTTATTTCTGTATGACGTCCAACAATTGGATCAATCTTTTCAGCTCTAGCACTAGCTGTTAAATCTCTTGCTAAAGCATCAAGTGTTGGAGTTCCGGTTGTTTGCTTAATAGCTGATTTAGAACGCTTAGCTTTACCATTGTTTGCATCAGTAATCCCTATTTTTTTCAATAATATTTGACGTATTTTATTTAAATTAATATCTAAGTTCGTTAAAATCTTAGAAGACAATACATCCTCTTCGCGTAGTAAACCAAGCAACAAATGTTCAGTGCCTACTAAAGAAGCTCCCATGCGTCTAGCTTCATCTGTTGCTAATGTAATAGCTTCTTTCGCTCGTGGTGAATAAGGAAGAATGGTATCTTTGGAATCGTACTTCATCGTTCCGTAACCAGTAAAATGTTCTGCTTCTTCTCTTATCTCTTTTTCAGTTATTGAAAACTCACGAAGCGTTTTGCCCGCTATTCCCTCTTGTTCAACTACAAGAGCTAACAAAATATGTTCCGTACCAATCGAACGATGACGAAACTCTTTAGCTTGCTCTTGAGCTAACATTAAGACCGCTTTTGCTTTTTCTGAGAATAATTCATCCATAATATTACCTCCATTCTTTACGACTGTTCGTATCTTAAGTTATTTAGAAAAGCAATCAATATCCTTGCCCGCAATTCGTTTTCTTTTTTAGAATCTTCTATAGACAAAACTGACTTTTCCATAGCTGAAAGCATTAGGCTAGCTTCTCGTTTAGCAATCATATTATCTCCATAAAGTGTTTCTACAATTGAATAAGCGTTTCTTTGTGATATCTCACTATCAATTACATCAATCATCATATCTAACATCTCTACTTCATCTAGCAATTTAACTTTAATTATTCTTATATACCCGCCACCACCACGTTTGCTTTCAACTAAATATCCTTGTTGAACTGTAAATCGTGTATTAATCACATAATTAATTTGAGAAGGAACACAATTAAATCGGTCTGCCATTTCACTACGTCTAATTTCGACTCGCTCATCCGTTCCAAGTACCTTTTTTAAATAAGCTTCAATGATATCCGACATATTCTGATTGTTCATGTGTGACTTGTTACTGAAACAATGAGTTTGTATGGTATACATATTACCTATTTTTACCATACATTGCAACGGTGTTCTTTCAGTAACACTCCTTTTCTTTTCGTCTCAACACCAGACTTGATTATTCATTCTTTCATTAAAAACTAACTTTTAAAGTATCCATCAAATTTTGACTAATACTGACTTTAATTATACGAGAAAATAATGAATTTGAAAAGCAACTCTACTCATTTTTATTTAAACACATCATTTTTCTAGTATACGTATAAGCAAGGGCACTTAAATTCTCATCTTTTTTGGTTTTAAATTTTTTAGATAGATAGTTTGTCAAATTAAGTGCAACACCTCTCCCATGAAGATCTCTTGAGATGTTTGATAGCCAAGACATTTTCTGGGTCTATTATTGATCAGATATAAAGCTTTTTGAAGTTCTTCCTGTTCTACATGATCAAAGTTGGTTCTCTTCGGAAAGAACTCCCTTAGGAGTCCATTACTATTTTCATTGCTTCCTCGTTGCCAAGAAGAATAAGGATCTGCGAAATAAACAGGGATCTTTAATTCCTCTTCAATAATGGGGTAACAACTGAATTCTTTTCCTCTATCCGTTGTGAAGCTCTGAAAAGCTGCTTCGGGCAAGAGAGTATTTAGTTTTCGGAGGGCTGCTTCCATAGAGGAAGCGGATCGATTGGGCATTTTGATTGCGAGGTACCAACGACTTTTCCTTTCTAGAAAGGTCGCCACGCAACCTTTTGCCTGTCCTCGCCCTGATACCACGGTATCTAATTCCCAATGGCCGAAGGTCGTGCGTTTCTTTACTTCCTTTGGTCGTTTAGAAATGGAAGTGCCCACATTGAATCTACCGCGAGTTTCTTTTGGTTTTTGTCGTTTTCCTTTTTGTCTTAATACTGACAATGGAACCTGTAAGAGTCCAGAATAAATCCAACGATAAATTGTTTTAAAGGAAAGTTTACCTTGAAACAACCGACCTACAATTTGTTCAGGAGACCACGTTTGATTCAATTTTTCCTGAATTTTCTCTTTGTTTTCGGGGGTCAGTTTTGGCTTCGCTCCACAATTGGCTTTATTTTGTTCAGATTGCTTTTGTGCTTTCTCACATTGATAATCAGGGTTTCGCTTAAGTTCCCGAGACACAGAAGAAGGAGCACGACCTAGTTTTTGGGCAATCCCACGGATTGAGAATCCTAATTCAAGAAGTGTTTCTATTTTTGAACGTTCAGCTATGGTAAAATGAGTGTAGCTCATGGTGAGTCCTCCAGTCGAATGTTTAGTGTAGTAACTTCATTCTACACGAGACCGCCATGGGTTTCTTTTATTTCACCTGGGTGTTGCACTTAATATTACAATTCATCGATAATAAAAAAAACCACTTAGAATAAGTGGTTTTTTTATTTATCGGGAAGACAGGATTCGAACCTGCGACCCCTTGGTCCCAAACCAAGTGCTCTACCAAGCTGAGCTACTTCCCGTAATTTTTAGTAATTCTTGAAAAAATGCACCCAAGAGGAGTCGAACCTCTAACCGCCTGATTCGTAGTCAGGTACTCTATCCAATTGAGCTATGGGTGCTATATATGGTGCCGAGGGCCGGAATCGAACCGGCACGGTGATCACTCACCGCAGGATTTTAAGTCCTGTGCGTCTACCTGTTCCGCCACCCCGGCATTTTGAACAAGTTATGATTGTTGCATCACTTACTAGCTTAACTAGTAAGCGGAAGACGGGGTTCGAACCCGCGACCTCCACCTTGGCAAGGTGGCGTTCTACCACTGAACTACTTCCGCTAATGGTGCCGGCTAAAGGAGTTGAACCCTCGACCCTCTGATTACAAATCAGATGCTCTACCAACTGAGCTAAGCCGGCTTAAAAATATGGTGCGGGTGAAGGGACTTGAACCCCCACGTCTTTCGACGCTAGATCCTAAATCTAGTGCGTCTGCCAATTCCGCCACACCCGCTAAAATATGGCTATAACTAGTCATCTGAATGAATAGTTATGAGTCATGCAGGATTCGAACCTGCGACCCTCTGATTAAAAGTCAGATGCTCTACCAACTGAGCTAATGACTCATGGTGGAGGTTGACGGGATCGAACCGCCGACCCTCTGCTTGTAAGGCAGATGCTCTCCCAGCTGAGCTAAACCTCCATATGAGAAAAATAAATGTTCGATGCGCGGCAGCGTCCTACTCTCACAAAGGGAAACCCTTCACTACCATCGGCGCTAAGAAGCTTAACTGCTGTGTTCGGCATGGGAACAGGTGTGACCTTCTTGCCATCGCCACCACACATCTTACATATAAGAGAACGTTGTTCTCTCAAAACTGGATAGTGTTTAACTGTAAGGGCTTAAAACCGTTTCTTCATCGTTTAAAAATTGGTTAAGTCCTCGACCGATTAGTATTGGTCCGCTCCATACATCGCTGTACTTCCACTTCCAACCTATCTACCTGATCATCTCTCAGGGGTCTTACTCACTTACGTGATGGGAAATCTCATCTTGAGGGGGGCTTCACGCTTAGATGCTTTCAGCGTTTATCCCGTCCACACATAGCTACCCAGCGATGCTCTTGGCAGAACAACTGGTACACCAGCGGTGTGTCCATCCCGGTCCTCTCGTACTAAGGACAGCTCCTCTCAAATTTCCTGCGCCCGCGACGGATAGGGACCGAACTGTCTCACGACGTTCTGAACCCAGCTCGCGTACCGCTTTAATGGGCGAACAGCCCAACCCTTGGGACCGACTACAGCCCCAGGATGCGATGAGCCGACATCGAGGTGCCAAACCTCCCCGTCGATGTGGACTCTTGGGGGAGATAAGCCTGTTATCCCCAGGGTAGCTTTTATCCGTTGAGCGATGGCCCTTCCATACGGAACCACCGGATCACTAAGCCCGACTTTCGTCCCTGCTCGACTTGTAGGTCTCGCAGTCAAGCTCCCTTCTGCCTTTACACTCTACGAATGATTTCCAACCATTCTGAGGGAACCTTTGGGCGCCTCCGTTACACTTTAGGAGGCGACCGCCCCAGTCAAACTGCCCGTCAGACACTGTCTCCCAGCCAGATTATGGCTGTGGGTTAGAGTGGTCATACAGCAAGGGTAGTATCCCACCATTGCCTCCACCAAGACTAGCGTCCTGGCTTCATAGGCTCCTACCTATCCTGTACAAGCTGTACAAACACTCAATATCAAACTGCAGTAAAGCTCCATGGGGTCTTTCCGTCCTGTCGCGGGTAACCTGCATCTTCACAGGTACTATAATTTCACCGAGTCTCTCGTTGAGACAGTGCCCAAATCATTACGCCTTTCGTGCGGGTCGGAACTTACCCGACAAGGAATTTCGCTACCTTAGGACCGTTATAGTTACGGCCGCCGTTTACTGGGGCTTCAATTCTGAGCTTCGCTCGAAAGCTAACCCATCCTCTTAACCTTCCAGCACCGGGCAGGCGTCAGCCCCTATACGTCATCTTTCGATTTAGCAGAGACCTGTGTTTTTGATAAACAGTTGCTTGGGCCTATTCACTGCGGCTGACCAATTGGTCAGCACCCCTTCTCCCGAAGTTACGGGGTCATTTTGCCGAGTTCCTTAACGAGAGTTCGCTCGCACACCTTAGGATTCTCTCCTCGACTACCTGTGTCGGTTTGCGGTACGGGCAGATTGTTTCTAACTAGAAGCTTTTCTTGACAGTGTGACATCAGGAACTTCGGTACTTAATTTCCCTCCCCATCACAACTTGTCCTTAATAGAGGCAAGCATTTGACTCACCTCAAGACTTGTTGCTTGGACGCACATATCCAACAGTGCGTATTCCTTAGCCTACTGTGTCCCTCCATTGTTCAAACAAAACAAACTGGTACAGGAATCTCAACCTGTTGTCCATCGTCTACGCCTATCGGCCTCGACTTAGGTCCCGACTAACCCTGGGAGGACGAGCCTTCCCCAGGAAACCTTAGTCATTCGGTGGACGGGATTCTCACCCGTCTTTCGCTACTCATACCGGCATTCTCACTTCTAAGCGCTCCACTAGTCCTCACGGTCTAGCTTCGACGCCCTTAGAACGCTCTCCTACCATAGAACCTAAGTTCTATCCACAGCTTCGGTGTTATGTTTAGCCCCGGTAAATTTTCGGCGCAGGGTCACTCGACTAGTGAGCTATTACGCACTCTTTAAATGATGGCTGCTTCTGAGCCAACATCCTAGTTGTCTAAGCAACCCCACATCCTTTTCCACTTAACATAAACTTTGGGACCTTAGCTGGTGGTCTGGGCTGTTTCCCTCTCGACTACGGATCTTATCACTCGTAGTCTGACTCCCGGATATAAATCAATGGCATTCGGAGTTTATCTGAATTCGGTAACCCGAGAAGGGCCCCTAGTCCAAACAGTTGCTCTACCTCCATGATTCTAATTCCGAGGCTAGCCCTAAAGCTATTTCGGAGAGAACCAGCTATCTCCAAGTTCGATTGGAATTTCTCCGCTACCCACACCTCATCCCCGCATTTTTCAACATACGTGGGTTCGGTCCTCCAGTGCGTATTACCGCACCTTCAACCTGGACATGGGTAGATCACTTGGTTTCGGGTCTACGACCACATACTCATTCGCCCTATTCAGACTCGCTTTCGCTACGGCTCCGTCTCATCAACTTAACCTCGCATGGGATCGTAACTCGCCGGTTCATTCTACAAAAGGCACGCTATCACCCATTAACGGGCTCTAACTACTTGTAAGCACACGGTTTCAGGTGCTGTTTCACTCCCCTTTCGGGGTTCTTTTCACCTTTCCCTCACGGTACTGGTTCACTATCGGTCACTAGGGAGTATTTAGCCTTGGGAGATGGTCCTCCCGGATTCCGACGGAATTTCTCGTGTTCCGCCGTACTCAGGATACTGATCAGAGTGAACGAAGTTTCAGTTACGGGGCTTTTACCCTCTTTGGCGGACCTTTCCAGGTCGCTTCTCCTACTTCGTTCATTTATGACTCTATGTGTTCAGTCCTACAACCCCAGAAAGCAAGCTTTCTGGTTTGGGCTATTCCC